>CAWFLU010000034.1:0-11670 GCA_963816805.1 uncultured Alphaproteobacteria bacterium | reverse complement strand
AGTGCAGTAGTTGCTGCAGCTCCGGCGGCATTGCCGTGGAAGCTGCGCAAGGGGAGCGGAGGGGGAGCGAAAAAACCGTTGCTACAAGCCGGCGAATCTATACTTTCGAGAACAATCTGTCGGTCGATTTATCCAACCGTCTGTCCCCACCTACCGAGTTTAGATGACCTACGAGTTCGCCCGTGGGCTTGTAAATTTTCTGGCCTCGGAGGTGGTACAGCCTTTTGCCGGCTAGGTCATAAATTGCGTTTGCCCTGATGTCGGCGACGTACTGTCCGTCGCTATTGAATATTTTTCCTTCCATCAGATTACTTCTTCTTTGGCAGATCTACACGAGTTCTTGCGAAAATCCAGCGGTCCCTTGGGGCGAGGGCATGGAAAATGCGAATCGAAACGGCGCTGCCGGGTGGTTCATCGTAACTTGGGCGACGAGCCTATGAAGGGCACATCTGACGGCAGTAAGGGCAGCCCCGGCATCTCCAAACGATGGCTGAATGCCCTCACTATGGCAGCGTCACATGGTTCAGCGGAAGCGGCCAACACTTCCGCCGCTTCAATCAAATCCGCCAGCCAAACGGTGCTGGGATCGGCACTCGGTACTGTACAGCCCATACAAAAATACCCATCAGCGCGTCCGATACGCGTCGAAAGCATGAACCACGAAAATGCTGATGCTGAAAATGACCCCCGCTGCCGCGACTACCTCGGTCATCCGGCAAAAACGCCGCAATTCCCTATGGCGGACGATAGGAGTGCGAGAACAGAGCTGCAACCGTGCTGCGCAAAATCGTTAAGGAATGGTTAATGCCGAAGCCGGCGAATTTCTGCGCTGTTCGGCCTTCGGTAGCCTTTGGATCAACCGCGCGGCGTCTTCCAGGATGGCGAGCTGATTGCCCGCCGGGCAGGGAGATTGGATTTCGGCCGACTACTTCCGGTCTTCCCCTGGAAACGGACATCGTCAGGGCCGGTCGGCATGTCTCAAAAGTGCCAACAGGCGACATTAGCCGTGTGGCCCGGTCACCCGATCCGTCGTACAATATCTCGTGGGTTGGATTGCAGGCCATGGTGCAAAAGCGACCAGAGCGGGTCGAGCGCAGGTTGTCGGCGATATTGGCCGCCGACGTGGCTGGCTACTCACGGCTCATGCACACGGAGGAAGAAGCTACGCATGCTAGGCTGACAGCGCTTCTGACGGACGCCGTCGCCCCGGCCATTGCCGAACACGGCGGCCGCATCGTGAAGAACACCGGCGACGGGTTCTTAGCTGTGTTTCCGAGCGCGGTCCAAGCGGTTCGGGCCGCTGTGCAGTTTCAAACCCGCATCAAGGAACTTACAATTGGTGACGCGGAAGACAGACGCATCGCTTTGCGCGCGGGCGTCAATATCGGCGACGTAATTGTCGAGCCCCATGACATCTTTGGCGATGGCGTCAACATCGCGGCGAGGCTTGAGGGCATCGCAGACCCCGGCGGCATCTGCATCTCGTCTTCGACCTACGATCAAGTCCGAGGCAAGGTCGGGATCGAGTTCGCTGATCTTGGCGAGCAGAACCTCAAGAACATCGACCGCCCGGTGCGGGCCTATGCCTTGGTCCGTGATAAACCCAGCCTGGCGACAAAGGGCGGCAGCACGACACCCAGCCCGCCTTCAGCACCACGCTTGTCCATCGTGGTTCTACCATTCGCGAACATCAGCGGCGATCCCGAGCAAGAGTACTTCGTGGATGGCGTGACCGAGAGCCTGACTACGGACTTGTCGCGCATCAGCGGCTCGTTCGTCATCGCTCACAACACGGCGCTCACGTTCAAGCACAAGGCCGTTGACGTGAAGCAAATCGGGCGCGAGCTAAACGTCCGTTATGTCCTCGAAGGTTCCGTGCAACGCGGCGGCAACCGGCTTCGGGTGAACGTACAGCTGATCGACGCTGAGACTGGAAATCATTTGTGGGCCGAGCGCTTCGACAAACCAGTCGCCGACCTCTTCGACATGCAGGACGAAATTGTATCGCGGCTCGCCAACACCCTAAATGCCCAACTCATTGAGGCTGAGGCGCGGCGGGCGGAGCGTTCGCTGCATCCCGATGCGATGGATTTGATTTTCCAGGGCATGGCTTGCTTAAACAAGGGAAGGACTTCCGAGTATCTTGCGCAATCGCGCAGCTTTTTTGAACGCGCCTTGGCGCTCGATCCCAAAAATGTCGAAGCGCTGGTCGGATTGGCAGTTGTTGATGCGGCAGCTGTTGGCATGGCTTTGACCGTTGACCGAGCCGCGCGTCTCGCAGCGGCTGAGACCGCCTTGATCAAGGCTCTGTCCCTGGCCCCCCAGCACGCACGCGCCCACTGGCTTCTAGGAAACGTCAAAATGTTCACCAACCGCGCGGCCCAAGGTATTGCTGAATGCGAGCAGGCATTGGTGCTGGATCGAAACCTAGCTAATGCGCACGCCTATATCGGTCGCGCCAAGTATCTTCTCGGTCGCGGCGAGGAGACCGAGGCCCATGTCCAAGAGGCACTCCGCCTCAGTCCTCGTGATACGGAGGCTTTTGTTTGGATGATGTTCGCGGGCTTCGCCAAGCTGCAGCTCGGTGCCGACGAGGAGGCGGTCGCGCGGTTCCGTCGTTCGGTCGAGATCAACCGAAATCATCCACGCGCGCATATCTATCTTGCCACCGCGCTGGCGCACCTCGGTCGGCTTGATGAGGCGCGATCCGCGGCCCAAGTGGGGCTTGCGCTCGACCCGACTTTCACCATCTCCCGCTTCCGCGCCAACGTGCCGAGCGACAATCCGACTTACCTCGCTGGACGCGAGCGCTTCTGTGAGGGCATGCGCATGGCCGGGATGCTAGAGGGGTGATGTCGGCGATGGGTCATTCGCGTCGGTTTGACCGGATCACGGCGACTTCCGGTCTACCCCGGTGAACGGACATTCTCAGGATAGGCGGGCACGTCTCAAAGGTGCCAACAGCAGAAATTCCTCCGCGGGTTACCCGCACGCTGTCGGCGTCAATCGCAGTGACATGTTTCACGTGACTACGTCATCGTCGAGACGTGAAGCCGTGGCCTCCCGCCGCGCCGTGAGCCGGATCGAGCGTGCCCGCTTGCAATGCCGCGCGCCTCTCGACGATGGCGTGATTGAACAGTTCGAGCACCAGACCAAAGGCCGCCAGTTCCTCTTCCTCGATGGCGCCGTCATCGTAGCATTCGAGCGTTTCACCTATGATGGCGTCGACCTCGCGTTGCATCGCCAGCAGTTTCTGGTTGGATTCCGCGGTGCGTACCCTGGAAACCATGGCCAGGATTTTGTTGCGATGGCTGGTGTTTTCGCCCCTTTCATCCCGATTCAAATAGTGACGCAACCAGGCGCCGGCTGAACCGATCCCGGAGACAAGCAGGAGCGCAAACCAGAAGTAATCGCCGTACCTGTCGAGGAAGGTGCGTTCGGTGCCGTCGATGACGGCCGCCGCTCCCCGATGCACCGGCAGCTCGGCGTCTTTCTCGGTGTCCGGCTTGGTGATATGCGCAGCGCCAGGCACTTGCCTGGCAATCGCCTGACGGACGGCGAATAGTTGCCGGAAAAATGCCGCCGCCGTCGTTTCAGACAAAGCCTTTCGCGCCATGATCAGGTGGCTGACGCTGACCGTCTCGACCTTGTCATCCGGCCAGGCCGGATTCGCATTGAAGACGCTGGGTGGAATTTCCTCGGATTCATAACGCGGGTGCTTCAGGGCGATGGCTTCCGATGCCTCGATCGCGAGAAACTTCGGCTCGCCTCGCGACCGGACCGTCGCGGCGATGGCGTCCGAGGTGATTTTGCTGTCGAGCGGACCGACCGCCATGAATGCATCGAGGGTCGGGTCGCGCGCCAGCTCCTCGATTTGGTCCGTGCCAAATTGCGTTTCCGCGACCTTTTCCGCCTCCACGCCGGAGGCGCTCAGGATGACCCGCAGCAACGCGGCGTTCGCCGGCGTCCGGCCAATACCACGTTTTTCCGAGGAAAACGTCGGAGCAGCGGCCCTGATTTCAGGCGGAATACGACCCGGCGGCCAGAAAAATGCGAACTCGCTGAATTCCGGCTCTTCCTGAACACCAGGTATTCGGAGCTCAACCTGCGCAGGGGTCGGCTCTGACTTGAGTTAGCGCAGTAAGAACTGGCTCTGCAACTCCAAAGCTGCTTCAGGGGAGCTGAGGGGTAAGATCTTTAGCGTTCTGCCGCCCCGAGCACCCTTTGTTTCGGCCCGGGCTCTACCCTGTGAAATTCGATCCCAGCAGATAATTCCTGCAGCCTTGCGCGATACAATCATTCAAATTGTTGAGGGGCGCCGAGGGGGAGCAAACGCATAGATGTTGACGGCGGCTTTGGTCGGTTGCCAGTCACCTCCGATCTTCCCCGAACATCGGACATAGTGAGATCGCCTCTGCATGTCTCAAAAGTGCGAGAAGCCGACCTTCCGTGCCTGGTGAGCTTGCTGCCACCCCGTTTCTTTGCGGGCAACCGTGGTGCCGGCGCAGAGCCCACGCTGCTGACTGACACTTCGTCACCGCTTAGCGCATCTTGGCGATCGACACTCCCTCCTGTCGTATAGCGCCGGATTCCATTGGATCGGCATGAGGGGGGCGCTCGGCAGAGCCTTTCTCGACTGCACTGAAGCCATGCGCCTCCCACTCCGCTAACGATTTGGTAACTCGCCGAACGAGTGGCTGCATCTGGAGTTCAGCACAAAGCTGCCGAGCTTCATGGGCGTAGTTAATCGCCTCGTCAATCTGCCCTCCCGCTCGCGCTAGTTCAGCGAGGAGCAGGAGAGCGTATGCCTCATGCCCCCGCTCACCGTGCGCGCGTGCGAGTGCGTGGGCCTCATTGGCCAGCGTGGCCGCGGCCGGAATTCGCTCGGCAGCAAGATAAGCTTCCGCGAGGTGAATCGAGCGAAGCACATGGCCGCTACCCCGCGGCGAGGCGCTGTGGGCGACGACTTTCTCGAGCAGCGACATGGCTTCTGTAACCCGACCCAAGCCCAACCAAGCACGCCCGAGCGGCGACCCGAGTGCTCCCCACCAGCCCCGAAGGCTAGGCTTATGGCTGAAAGAGAGGGCTGGTTCTAGCCAAGCGGCTGCATCGGCGAACCGTTCCTCGCGCAGATGCACGAGACCGCGCCCGAGGTGCGCTAATAGGATCGGTAGCGGTTGCTCAGAGTCTCGCGACGCGGAAATCGCGGCCGAGGCGTGCGCGTGCGCCTCGTCAAACCGCCCCAACTCAGCAGAGCACCACGCGAGCCACATCCGGGCCAGACAAGAGGTGGTTACTTCTGCCGGACCGTCAGGCGAGCCTTCAACGAGGCGCTCTCCAAAATCGATTGCGGCGCTATAGTCGCCGCTGCTCGCGTTCGCTTGAACCAGATGGAAAAGGATGTCCCGCCGCGTGCTGTTATCCTCTAGCTCATCTGCGATTGCGAGAGCACGGATCCCTGCTTGAACTGCCTCCTGGTGACGGCCTGCTCCGAGATGATGGGTAGTCTCGTGCATTAGCACTAAGCCGAGCCGTGCCTTGTCTCCCAAGGCCTCGGCTTCCTCGTGTGCCTTCGCTAACACGCTGCCAATTTCAGCGAATCCGCCGGTAGGAAAGAGAGCGTGACGTAGTTCTATTTGGAGGTCGATTTTTTGGCGCTGCCGCTCCGCGGACTCTGCAGTGTTCGCCAATGCAGCGAGCGCATTCCGAAATAGTGATGCCGCCTCCTTGTAGGCCGACAGCGTAGCCGCCCGACATCCAGCCAAACGACAAAAGTGCGCGGCGTCATCCCACAGTGCTGCTTCAAACGAGTGATGGGCTAAACTACCGGCCGACAAGGCACAGGCCTCGCCCTTGGTCTTTCGCAGGCTGAGGAAGGCACTTCGATGTAGGTCGCGCCGTCGCTCCTTCAGAAGGCTGCGATAAGCGACTTCTCGGACGAGAGGTTGGTCGAATCCGAAGGAAAGCTCTGGAAAGACGCGCCTTTCCTGGACGAAGCCGCGTGCCTGAAGCACTCCAAGCGATGTCCGAACCTCTTCCTGTGCCCGTCCTACGGTCTCAGAAAGATGCGCAAGCTCAAACTCATGACCAAGCACGGATGCAGCTTGCAGAAGCACCTTTTCAGGACCAGCGAGCGCGTCAAGGCGGGCCGCAATGATTGCTTGTACCGTTGGAGGAAGTGTGTCGGGTGACAGCTCACCCGTTTCCAGTAGCGCCCGGGCGATTTCGCTCAGGTAGAGAGGATTACCTGCCGCTCGTGCGATCAGCTCGTTGAGTGCGCCGCCGACAGGAGCACGCTCACCCATCAGGTGGCTTAGGAGCTGCTCGCTATCTTCAGGCTCGAGCGGCTGAAGTCGGATGTGGGTTGCTGATCCGAAAAGCGCCCGACCCGCTGCTTCGATGCGAGAGGAGATGACGAGCAGAATCGGTGCACCGGTAAGGAGATCAGCAACAGAGCGAAGCACGCTCTCGGACTCGCTGTCGATCCATTGAAAATCGTCAGCGACAATAAGAATCGGGCGCGCTCGGCTCTCGGCGACGAGCCAGCCTCCACAGGCATCTATCATCCGCTGGCGTCGCTCGACGGGCTTCAGAGCACGCCATGAGGGCTCTCGAACCTCAGCCCCCATGAGTTCAAAGAGTGCCGGAGCTGCGGCCGAAAGGATCGGGTCGCACGTGGAGATCTGCTCCAGGACGCGCTCGGAGGCGTCGGCATCCGTCACCCGTCCAAAGAAGGAGCGAAGCATGTGCCGGATCGCGAGCCACGGCTCGTCCGCCTCATGAGGAGCTGGCCGGGCAATCAAACAGAGCCAACCTTCAGCTCGCAGCTTTCGCGTCAACTCGAAACATAATCGGCTCTTGCCAATCCCGGCTGCACCCATGAGGGCGACGGTCTGACCTCTACCGTTACTCACCCGCCGCGCTGCGTCCCCGAGAATTTCCATTTCGCGGGCGCGATTCACTAGCGGGGAAGGCGCAGAGGGCTCGGCGCGAAGCTCAGGTTGCACGCTGTCTAGCAACTCGAAAACAGGAACGGCTTCGCTGAACCCGGAAACTGGTATCGGGCCGAGCGGATCAAGCTGCATACTGTTTCCGACCAAATCCGCTGTGTTGGATGTTATTCTGATGCGATCTGGCGGGGCGGTCTGCTCCATTCGGGCAGCTAGGTGGACGGTTGCTCCAACCGCATCGTAATCCATGTGGAGATCTGTTCCGATCCCCAGCACGACCACCTCGCCAGAGTTCAAGCCAATTCGGACCTGCACCTCAATTCCGCGGGCTCTGCGCAGCTCCGCTGCCTTGTCCCGAACCGCTTGCCGCATCGCCAGCGCCGCGTATGAACCTCGGACGGCGTGGTCCTCGAGAGCGAGTGGCGCACCAAAGAGCGCCATCAAGCCATCGCCCATGATCTTGCTCACCACGCCGTCAAACCGGTGAACAGCCTCGATCATGCTGCGCAGCACAGTTTGCAAGATCAGGCCCGCTTCCTCGGGATCTTCATGCTGGATCAGACCGGTTGAGCCCTTGATGTCGGCGAACAAAACCGTCACCGCCTTCCGCTCCCCCTGCATCGCATCGCGGTCACGAAGAACCCGCTCAGCTATGTGTTTCGGCGTAACGATTGAAGGCCGATCCGAGGAGGCAGTTCGTTGCGCGCTCACACTCGTCTTTTCTGTCCGTGCATCGAACGAAGTGCCGCAGGCCATGCAGAACTTGGCTTGGCTGGGTGCCTCAGCACCGCAGGCAGCGCAAGTTCGCGGCAGACCTGCCCCGCATTCCATACAAAATCGGGCGCAGGAAGGGTTCTTCGCTCCGCAGGAGGCACAAACTTGCTCGACTACTGGCGCGACCACGGACGCTTCAGTTTCTCGACAACCCGTCAGGGTGTCAGGTCGAGAGCTTCGATGACACGAACGTACGGTATTTTTGCCTCGTCGTTCACCTCACGCACGAGGTCCGGATCCGAAGCCTCAAAAAGGCACATTGAACGTTCTTCGCCCGGCACAAAGGTCGAACGAATATACCGAACCGGCTTTCCACGCGTCGAGAAATCGGTCGATGTGTCGATCGCACGCCGCTGAGCGGCTGCAAGCTGCTCCATGGTGATGCCCTTCAAGTCACGTTCTACCATGTATACGGTCATGTCCACCTCCCGGTAGATCACCGCACCGTGCGGTTGATCTATTTTAGCACCGCGGCGCGGCGTCGGCGAGAGGTTACGAGAGGCGCCGTTGGTGCTTTCTGACATCCAACTGGTTCTGTCGACGATGCAAACGCGAGGCACGACTTCTCCCCAGCGACAATCTGCGGTGCCCCTGCGCCTCCGAGAGTGGATCTAGCGTCAGCATCGCTGACGTGCCTCGATAAAAAAGTCCTCCGCGATTCCGAGAGCAAATGCGTAGCCGACTGTAAGAAATCGGTCTACTCTCCCTTAGCTCGGTCGAAATTCGATACTGACCTGGAGCCACCTCATGACCAAAACGCCAATCGCTTGCCGCTACAGCCACGGTGGGATTTGCGTTTGCCTGACCGGCGTTGGGACAATCAGAAGAGCCCGACTTCAATAGGTTGACGAAGGTTGACATCGTTGCAAGCGGACGCCGGCGGCCTGTCGAGAAACAGGATCAAACTTGGCGAACTTGAACGGGAGGAACGTCGATGGGTAACAACTTGAGAAGCGCATGTGACGAGATTTTGCAAAAGGTCGTGACTGTCAAGGATCGTGTTCCGGGCGTGGTGGCGATGATCACCGACCGCTCGGCCAACATCTACGAAGGCGCCGCCGGCGAGCGTATCCTTGGCGCCGGTCAGGCAATGACGACGGATACCGTCTTCGCCATCTACTCCACTACAAAAGCGATCACTGGCACAGCGGTCCTGCAATGCGTCGAGGAAGGCAAGCTCGACCTTGATGCTCCGGCCAAAAACTACGCCCCCGACATCGGCAAGCTCGAAGTGCTCGATGGATTCGACGCCGACGGAACGCCAAGGCTGCGGGCGCCGAAGCGCGACATCACCACCCGCATGCTGATGCTGCACACCGCTGGTTTTGGCTACGACTTCTTCAATACCACTTACTTGCGCCTGGCGCAGGAGCGCGGCCAACCCAGCGTGATTACCTGCTCGAGGGCATCAATTATGACGCCGCTGCTGTTCGATCCTGGCGACAAATGGGAATACGGCAGCAACATCGATTGGTGCGGGCAGGTTGTCGAGGGCATCCGCGGCAAGCGGCTTGGCGAGGTTCTGGCTGAGCGGGTCTTTGCACCGCTCGGCATCGCGGACATGGCCTTTTCGCTGAGCCCTTCAATGCGCGAGCGCCTCGCTACCATGCACCAACGCGAGGCCGACGGATCACTGACTCCCCTTCCCGACATGCAATTGCCGGCTGATCCGGAAGTCGATATGGGCGGCCACGGACTCCACGGCTCCATCGGCGAGTACATGAAATTCATCCGCATGTGGCTGAACGACGGAGCGGGGCCGCACGGCCGCGTGCTCAACACAGAGACGGTCGAGGCTGCTGTCCGCAACGGCCTGCAAGCGCATCAGACGGTCACGGTGCTGCCCGGTGTCATTCCGAGCATATCGAACGATGCCGAGTTCTTCCCTGGCCTCAAGAAATCCTGGTCCTACACCTTCATGGTGAACGACGAGGACGCGCCGACCGGCCGTCCGGCCGGGGCGCTCGGCTGGGCCGGGCTCCCCAACCTGTTCTACTGGATCGATCGCAAGAACGGGTTCGGCGGATATTGGGCGACGCAGATCCTGCCGTTCGGCGATCCGATTTCGTTCGGCGCCTACATGGATTTCGAGACGGCCGCCTATGCGGCCGGTCAGGCGCGCGCGGCAGCGTAATGCCGGGAGCGCCTTTTGCGCCACGGCGCCTCCCGGCTTTCGAAATTGAACAGGTCGAGGGGCGTCGCGAGCGCGTAGTTTGCGATATTGCCGGCAGACGTCGGTCTGCCTGCCATTCGCGCAGGCTGGCCGCGGCTAGCGCATAGCGAAAAGACAACTGAACCGAAAATGCCAGGAGAAGGCTCACAATTGGAGGTACGTCATGACAAATGTGCAAGGCGAGTCTCAAAGGACTGGCGCGAAAGCCGACTTTGATGCGGTAATTATCGGTGCCGGCTTCTCCGGCATGTACATGCTCCATTCGCTGCGCGACAAGCTCGACTTGAACGTCACGGTGCTCGAGGCCGGCGGCGGCGTCGGCGGCACGTGGTATTGGAATCGCTATCCCGGCGCACGCTGCAACTCGGATAGCTACATCTACTGTTACACGTTCGACAAGAACCTGTTGCAGGAATGGAATTGGTCCGAGCGCTATCCGGAACAGGACGAAATCCTGCGCTACCTCGAGCACTGCGCCGAGCGCTTCGACCTGAAACCCGATATCCAATTCGGCAAGCGCGTCGTCGAAGTCGTCTTCAATGACGACACCGAGCTGTGGACTGTGCGCACCGACAAAGGCGACGCCGTCACGGCGCGCTTCGTTATACCGGCCGTGGGGGCCCTCTCGACCGCCAACATGCCGCCTATCAAGGGGTTACGCTCCTTTACGGGTAAGTGCTATCATACGAGCCAATGGCCGCACGACGGCGTCGACTTCACCGCCAAGCGTGTCGGCATCATCGGCACGGGTGCAACGGCGGTGCAGGCGATCCCGGAGATCGCACAGCAGGCGAAGCACCTCACGGTTTTTCAGCGTACGCCAAACTTTTGCGTGCCTGCGCGCAACGGTCGTGTCGATCCCGAAGTGACCAAGGCGCGCAAGGCCGATTACGACGGCATCCGCCAGCGCATCAAGGATTCCTTCTTCGGCTTCGAGCTGAGTTTCATACCGAAGGCGGTGCTTGAAACGACGCCCGAGGAGCGCGAGCAGGAGTTCGACAAGATGTGGGACGCCGGTGGCTTCGCCTTCTGGCTGGCGAACTATCAGGACATGTTCTTCTCCAAGGAGGCGAACGATGTCATCGCCGAATACCTCAAGCGCAAGATCCGCTCGATCGTCAACGACCCGGCCATCGCAGAGAAGTTGACCCCCAAGACTTACCCGTACGGCACCAAGCGCCAGCCGCTGGACACCAACTATTTTGAGACGTTCAACAAGAAGAACGTGGCGCTGGTGGATGCGGGCACCGATGGCCCAATCGAGGAGATCACGCCGAACGGCATTCGCGCGGGTGGCAAGGAGTATCCGCTCGACATCATCGTCATTGCCACCGGCTTCGACGCGATGACCGGCCCGCTGAAGAACCTCGGTATCAGGGGGCGCGGCGGCAGGGCGCTGGCGCAGGAATGGGGGGATGGCCCACAAACCTATCTCGGCCTGGCGATCGCCGGCTACCCCAACCTGTTCACAATCACCGGCCCGCAGAGCCCCTCGGTGCTGTCGAACATGCCGGTCTCAATAGAGCAGCATGTCGAGTGGATCACCGAATGCATCGCCCACATGCGAAGAAACAAGCTCACAATGATTGAGGCGAGCCCGCAGGCGCAGGACGCATGGGGTGCCCACGTCGCCGAGGTCGTGAATTCGACCCTGATGCCCGGTACCAATTCCTGGTACATGGGCGCCAACATAGAAGGTAAGCCGCGTCAATTCTTACCCTACCTCGGCCCGGAGGGCGTCGGCGGCTACCGCAGGAAGTGCGCCGAGGTCGC
>CAWFLU010000033.1:0-61091 GCA_963816805.1 uncultured Alphaproteobacteria bacterium | reverse complement strand
GCCCCGCAGCCCGGTGCCGGTGGCCACGTGCACTACGTCGAGCTCGACCAGTTCATCGGCGATCGCTACCTGGTCACGGTCCACGGCCCGCTCAACCCCGCGGTCGACCAGGCAGCGGCGATGGTCGAGGTGGACGCGGTGCTCAATAGGCTCAATAGTGGAAAGCTCAAGGTGGACAAAGGATTCGAGCTCTCCTATGCCTTTCTCACCGCACTGACTGGCCGCCTGCGCACCTACACCGCTGAGCTGACCAAGGACGTCTGGATGCTCGAGCAACGCGTCACCGGCGACCACCTCGGCGATCCGGAATCGTTTCTCGACGAAATGTTCCGGGCGCGGCACGGTCTGCTCACCGTCAGCACCATGTCCGCGCTGAGCCGCGAGGTGTACAGCCGGATGGCGACTATCACTGCTTGCGGGCCTGGCCACGGGCAGTCGCTGCTTCTGGACGCTGTCGATCAGTTCCACCATCTTTCGGTGATGGCGGATACCCAGAAGTCATATCTGCACGGAACGATCGAGTTCTACCAGGCGCGGACCAATACGAAAATGACCATCGCGGCCGAACGGCTCGCGGTGATCGCGGCGGTCACGTTGCCGATCACGGCCTTGTCGTCGGTTCTCGGGATGAACCTGATCGTCAACGGTGAAACTCAGTGGCTGCCGCTGGCTGTCACACTCGCCGTCATGCTGGCCATGTCGACGACGCTCCTGGTGTGGGCGAAGCGCAAGGGCTGGTTCTAGCAATCGGCTAGTCTCACGGCGTGGATCAAGACAGACCACAGAGTGTGCTCGGTGCGATCATCCGCGAACAGCGCGAGCTTGCCGCGCTGCCCATGCGCCAGCTGGCCAAGTCTGTTGGGATCTCCAATCCGTACCTCTCGCAGATCGAACGGGGACTGCGGGCGCCCTCCGAGGCGGTTATCGAGGCACTGGCCGCTTCGCTGGACCTGCCGGTCGACGAGCTGTACCGGCGCGCAGGCTATGTGGAGCCCGAGACGTCACCAGAGGATGAACCGCAATCGGACCTCGCGGAGGCTATCGCGGCGGCTCCCGAACTCACGGCGGCCCAACGGCGCGCGATGGCGGAGATCCACCGAAGTTTCATCGACGCGAACCGGGTGCGTCGGGCGTCTGGGAATCACAGCGCCGACTAGCCAGACCGCCCCCGATTGTGGGTCGGATTGATGAGAATCGAACGCGTCCAACGCATCTCGTGATCAACCGATCCGGTCAACGCTGCGTGGGTCACCGTCGGCTTTACGTGAGCCTGGTCACAAATAGCCAAGTTAGCAGGACTTGTGCTAACGTTGCTAACAGCCGGGTCACAGACGACCCCGGTACGACCTACAGGAGGAATCATAATGGCTACAACCACATCATCGAAAACCAACCCGTTCGACGTTGACTTCGAGGCTGCCGCCGAGCGGATCCGGGGACTGAACGAGAAGGTTCTCGCGGCGGCGAAGCAGACCGGAACCACGTCGGTCGACACCTATGAGCAGGCCGTGAACAACATGCTGGATTTCAGCCAGAAGGCCGCCGATTCCACCAAGGTGGACTGGGTTTCGGCGCTCACCAAGTCGCAGGCGTCCATCATCACCGAGGCGACGAATGCCTACACCAAGGCCGTGCGCGACCTGCTGAAGTAATCCCATCTGACACCCACCGGCACTTCGGACGGTCTTGAGGAGCACCTAGTTCCACAGGCCCCCGGAGTGCCGGTGTTCGTCTGCGTCCACCACGGAAGGACGTCACGTGCCCCAGAGTCTGCCAACCAAAATCGTCGCCCAGTTCGCCTGGGCCCCAATCGAAGCATGGGCGTCGAGCACCGCCAGTGTCGCCGACTACGCCGCTCGGGTCGTCGCTAGGAACAGCACGCCGTTGGACATGGTGGAGGACTTGGCGGAGTTCGCCCGTGTGGCGACGCTTCGCGAGACGCCGACGTGGGCACACGACGCACCCGAAGTTCGGGCCTGGCCCATCGCGCGGCTACTGGATTACTCGGAGCCGGCAGTCACCGCGACAGTCCCGACCCTCGTGCTGCCACCGCAGGCCGGCCATGCCTCGTCGATCGTCGACTACGGCCGCGACCAGAGCCAGATGATGACGCTTCGCGATGCGGGACTGGACCGCCTTTTCGCCATCGACTGGGTGCCTGCGACGGCGCAGACCGCCGATTGGTCCATCGAGGAGTATGTCGCTGTGCTCGAAGAGGTCGTGGATCTGCTCGGGGGGCGGGTGAACCTCGTCGGCGATTGCCAGGGCGGCTGGCTGGCGGTGGTGTACGCCGCCCTACACCCCGATCAGGTGAACACGCTCACCATCGGTGGGGCCCCGATCGACACGCATGTCGGGCAGTCGGCAATCCAGGAGTGGACGCGAATGCTTGCCCGGCGCAACGAACTCGGGCTCTACCGGGCGCTTGTTCGGGCCGGCGGCGGCGTGCAACGAGGGGAGCACCAACTGACGGGATTCAAGCTGCTTGAGCCGGGTGCCGAGATCGAACGCCTGATGGGCCTGCTCGCCAACATCCGCGATCCCGACTACGTGACCCGGCACATCGACTTCACCAACTGGTTCGAATGGACACAGGATCTGCCAGGGGCGTTCTACCTCTGGATCATCGAGCACCTGTTCGTCCACAATGAATTGGCTCGCGGCGTACTGGTCGTCGGCGGCGAACGGGTGAATCTGTCAGCGATCAATTGTCCGATCTACCTGCTCGCGGGCACCAAGGACCACATCACGCCGCCCGAGCAGGTCTGGGCACTCGCCGACTTTGTATCGACTCCGAGCCGGCACGTAGCGCGGGAGCTGGTCGATGCCGGTCACCTCGGCTTGTTCATGGGTCGCGCCGCACTCGCCGAGCACTGGAAGCCGATTGCCGAACGAGTGCGGGCCTACTCAGAAGGTGGCGCCTGATCGTCCCATGCCGAACTCGGTCGCGAGTTGCCGCGACAGACTGCGACATGCAACCGACAGTGCGCTGGCGGCCGGCTTCAACTCACCGCTGACGTCGCTTGAGGTGAGTTCGATGGCACCCGCAACGCGACCCCTCCCGTAGAAGATCGGCATAGCGATCGCCGCCTTGCCGCTCTCGAACTCGTTTCGCGAGGTGGCGATCTGCGTCAATCTGATGACCGAGAGTTTCTGGCGTAGTACCTCGGGTGAGGTGATGGTGTGCGCTGTGAACGCGGGCAGCCCGGCGTCGATGACCAGGTTGACGGCTGCCGGACTTGCGAAGGCAAGCAGCGCTTTGCCCGCCGCGGTCGCATGCGCCGGTACGACGGCGTGCGTCAGGCCTTCTGCGTTCACGCGTTCGGAGAACCGGTTGGTATGCGGCTGCAAGGTCAGGACATCGGATCCGCGCAGAACGCCGAGGCGTACCTCGTTGCGGGTTGCCTTGGACAGTTCGTGCAGCACCGGCAGGGCGCGCATCACCGTCTGCGTATAGGTCCATACTTCGGATTCGGAGTATTCGCTGGCGATCATTCGCAACGGCAGACCGATTCGGTAGCTGCGTTCCTCGGTCCGTTCGAGGAGACGCCACGCGACGAGTTCTGATACCAGGCGGTGCGCGGTGGACGTCGGCAGTTTTGCGCAGCAGGCGATCTCGGTCAACGTGTGCACGCCACCGTCGGCGAATACCATCAGGATCGCGGTCACCTTGCTGGTCACCGACCGCCCTGGATCCGTCGAATTGCCCGCCATGCCCACTCCTCGTCTGTGTAGGACGAGGTTCGCAGCCAAGGGTCGCGTTGAGCCAGGAAGTTGTTCCGCTCAGTGGGACAGCCCCGCGAATTTTGTCTGGCTCGAGGATGCGATCCAGCACGGGCATACGCTTTCGAAAGAAGGAACGCGATACGAAGGAAGGAAAACGAGATGTCGGAACTTCCAGCCCACAGCGAGACGTTGCAGGTGCTGCTCAGCGTCGAGGAGCTCGATGAGTTGGAACGCGTCGCGGCCCGTCGCGGCCTTTCGACTTCGGCGGTGGCGCGTGAGGCGATTCTTCGGCTGGTCCGGGTCGAAGCGGCCCCGAGTTCGGTTGAGGATCGGCGATTGGCCCAGGACTGGCAGATCTACCCCTGACGCCTTCGCGGCCACTCGGTTGGTCAGTCGTGCGGGCGGAACTCGGTGGCGAGTTGTCGGGAGAGACTGTGACACGCAACCGACAGAGCGCCCGCGGTCGGTTTCAACTCGCGGCTGAGATCACCTACGGCGAGTTCGATGGACGCGGCCACCCGACCTCCGCGATAGAAGATCGGCATTGCGATGGCCGCCTTGCCGCGTTCGAATTCATTTCGCGATGTGGCCATCTGCGTCAATCTGATGACCGAGAGTTTCTGGCGTAGTACCTCGGGTGAGGTGATGGTGTGCGGTGTGAACGCAGGTAAACCGGTGGCAATGACGCGGTCGACGACGTCAGGTGGGGAGAAGGCGAGCACCGCCTTGCCCGCTGCGGTCGCATGCGCAGGTACGACGGCATGAAGGAGTCCTTCGGCGCGAACGTGATCGGCGGCCCCGTTGGTATGCGGCTGCAAGGTCAGGACATCGGATCCGCGCAGAACGCCGAGGCGCACCTCGTTGCGGGTTGCCCTCGACAGTTCGTGCAGCACCGGCAGGGCGCGCATCACCGTTTGGGTGTACGTGCCGACCTCCGCCTCGGAGTATTCACTCGCGATCATCCGCAACGGCAGACCGATTCGGTAGCTGCGTTCCTCGGTCCGTTCGAGGAGACGCCACGCGACGAGTTCTGATACCAGGCGGTGCGCGGTGGACGTCGGCAGGTTGGCGCAGCTCGCGACCTCGGTCAACGTGTGCACGCCGTCATCGGCGAAAGCCATCAGGATCGCGGTCACTTTGCTGGTCACCGACCGCCCGGGGTCGGTCGAATTTCCCGCCATGCGAACCTCGTTTCGCCGAGACGAGGTTCGCAATCGAAAGTGGGAATACCTCGCAATCGCTCCCGCTGTCTGAGAGCGCCCTGGAAAGCAGCCTACCTCCGACAACGTCAATAATCGGCGTCAGAGTCGGCCGGCCCGCTCGGACTCCCAGGCCCGTGCGTAGGGGCCGCCGGCGAGAATTAACTCATCGTGCCTGCCCCGTTCCGCAACGACGCCGTTCCTCAGAACGATTATCTCGTCGACGGGTTCGAGGGCGGACAGCCTGTGCGTTATCAACACCGTCGCGCGATCGGCCGTCGCCGCGAGGATGTCCCGCACGAGGGCGTCGGCGGTGGGTTGGTCGAGATTGGCGGTGGGTTCGTCGAAGACGATCGCGGGGAAGTCGGCCAACAGGGCGCGCGCCACAGATATGCGCCGACGTTCACCCGCAGACAATCGATGGCCGCCCTCCCCGACGTGGGTCTCCAAGCCGTCGGGCAGGCGCTCCACCCAGTCGAGCAGGCAGGCGCGCCGGAGCGCGTCGCGCAGCTCATCGTCGTCACAGTCTGGGCGGGCCAGACGAAGGTTCTCCCGGATGGTCGAATCGAATATGTGGGCATCCTGCGCGCAGAGGCCGACCGTGCGACGGATCTCGTCGCCCGGAATATCCCGGACATCCACGCCGCCAAGGTGATACGAACCCGCGCTCAGGTCGATGAAACGCAACAGCATGGCCGACATCGTGGTCTTTCCCGAGCCGCTCGCGCCGACCACCGCCACCGTTCGTCCTGGCATGAGTTCGAGGTCGACCTCGGTAACCGCGGCGGGCGCCGACGAATCCGCGTTCGGCCAGCTTGCGCTGGCACCCCGCAACGAAATCGGCCAGATGTTCGCACAATTCGACTGTCGAACGCCGATGGGCTCGATCACCGGTACGGGCGTTTCCATCAGTTCGAGAACGCGCTCACCACTCTGTCGGGATTGGCGGTACGCGAGCGCCGAGGCTGGAAGGACCAGTACGGCCTCGAAGGCCGCCAGCGGAATCAATACGACGACCGCAAGCATCACACCGCTCATCGCGCCATCGCGTACCGCCGACGTGCCAAGAGACAGCGCGGCCCACACGGCACCGCCGGCACAGACGACCGCGAGACCCGATCCGACACCGGTGGCCAGCGCCGACGATCGTGCGATGCGTGTCAAACAGGCGTCGCGCGCCGTCAGCTCGGCAAGGTGCTGCGGAGCGGCACCGTAGGCGACGAGGTCGGCCCTCGCATTCAGCAGCGTGACGACACCCGAGGACAGTTCTGCCCGAGCTTTGGCCTGCCGTGTCTCGGCGCGCCGATTGGCCCACGAAGTCGCGGCCGGTGCCGCCACCGCTGCGATGGCGAGCGACACAGCCAGGACAGCAGCCGAGGAGGGGAGCAAGGTCGCGACGACACCAACAGCCAATGCGGCAGCTCCAGCCACCACAGCGACCGGTTGCAGCACCCGCAGCGGCAGGTCTTGCAGTCCGTCGACGTCGGACACCATCCGCGAAAGGAGATCACCACGGTGGTACACGGGCAGAGCACCCGGCGACAGCGGCTCCAACGCAGCGACGAAACGGGTCCGGATGTCGGCAAGCATTCGGAAGGCAATGTCGTGAGAAACGAGCCGCTCCAGATAGCGCAGTGCCGACTTACCGAGGGCGAAGAACCGAACACCCACGATCGCCACCGTGAGCGCGGCGATGTGCGGCTGCAACGACGCAGCGCTGATGAGCCAGGCGGCGCAGGCGATTAGACCGATACCGCAGCCGGCGGCAAGCACCCCGATGCCACATGCGACGAAGAACCGTCTCCGCCCCGGGGCAGCCAGTGCCAGCAGTCTCCTCATGACAGCGCCACACTGGGCACGGGCAGCTCCTCGGGGATGCCCGCACCTATCTCGACGATCCGATCGGCGAAATCGATCGCAGCGGGTCGGTGCGCAACCATCAGCACGAAACGGCCGACACCGAATTGGCGTATCGCAGCAAGAACGCGCTGCTCGGTCGGCGCGTCGAGATGCGCAGTGGGCTCGTCAAGCAGGAGGAGACTCGCGCCGCGCTCGGTGCGCAGGAAGCAACGGGCGAGCGCGATGCGCTGGCGCTCTCCAGCGGAGAGGTCGGCACCGTTCTGTGCGATGCGCCTGCGAGGGGCGAGCCCTTCGCAGCAAGCCGCCGCCATAGCTGATGCAACTTCGTCGTCGGTGGCGTCGGGTGCGCCGAGGCGGACGTTGTCCGCGACTGTGTCCGCCACCAGTGTGGGCCGTTGCGGCATCCACGCAATGTGGTCGAGCCAGCTCTGCTGCTCGGCTTCCGCTACCGAGACGTCGTCCATCCAGACCCCGCCCGCGCTGGGGGGCACGAAGCCGAGCATCACGCCCACCAATGTGGACTTGCCGCAGCCGCTGGGGCCGACGAGCGCGACGAGTTCGCTCTTGCTCAGCCCGAAAGAGGTTGGCTCAGGCGCACAGAGCGCACTGTCGGCACGCCGGACACTGACGTGGTCCACGGCGACGAACACGGCAGGTGCGCACACAGTGCGGCCGGCTGGTTTCGGGGCGGGATCCTCGAGGAGGTCCAGGATTTTGCCGCTGACCGACTTACCCTCGGCGGCGGCGTGATAGCTGGCGCCAAGGGTGCGCAGTGGCTGGAAGGCTTCGGGCGCGAGCAGCAGGACGATCAGCGCGACCTCCAACTCGATGCTGCCGCCGATGAGTCGCAGCCCGACCTGCACGGCCACGACCGCCACCGACAGACTCGCAAAGAGATCGAGCACGAACGACGAGAGGAACGACAGCCGCAGCACCCCCATGGTGGTTCGGCGGTACTCATGCGTCACCGATTGCACAGCCAGGCACTGAGCGCGCGCCCGGCCGAACACCCGCAGAGTAGTGAGACCGTCCACGACGTCGAGGAAATGATTGGACATGCGCGCCAGAGTTCGCCACTGGTCATCGGCGCGGCGCTGTGACGACGTTCCGGCAAGCACCATGAAGAGCACGACAATGGGCAGGGTCAGCACAAGCACGACCCCTGAGATCCAGTCTGTCGCCCAGACCACCACGACGAACAGTGGCGAGATGATCGCGGTCAGCACCACTTGTGGCAGGTAGCGCCGAAAAGTACGGGTCGAGCGCATCCACCCCGCGGGTGGCCAATTGCGTGATCTCTCCGGTCCTGTGGTCGGACAGCCACGATGGGCCCGCTGCTACGACGCGGTGCATCAGGCGTTGCCGCAGTTGCGATTTCACAACTGCAGATGCCCGCGCCGCTGCGGTCTCCTGCAGATATGCCAGTGCGGCTCGAGTCACCGTCAGAGCGGCCAGCAACATCAGCAGCTTGCTGATGCCGTGAAAGTCCGCGCCGTCCAGGAAGACTCGGGTGATAGCCACGGCGAGCGTTACGGCTTGTGCCAGCACACATGCTGCGATGGCGAGCCCGATTGCAACGCACACCAGCAAGAGTCCTGAACTGGAGCGCGCGCGCCGCAGCAGGCGTGGGTCGATCGCACCCATTATGTCAATCGGTTGCCGCCCGCGGCGGCGCCGTGCTGCGGGATCAGCGGAATGTGGTCTCGACTCAACCGTTTGCGGAATACCCAGTAACTCCACGCCTGATAAGCCAGGACAAACGGGACGACCAGACCTGCGACCCAGCTCATCAGCGTCAGCGTGTACGGCGACGAACTTGCATTCGCAATCGTGAGATTGTCGGCGGGGTCCAATGTCGAGGGCATCACGTTCGGGTACAGCACCGAAAAGTAGGTCGCGACCAGCAGTACGACAGCGCCGGCCGTGAGAAGGAATGCAATTCCATCGCGGCCGCGCGCATTCGCAAGAGCGGCGCCTGCCACGCCTGCCACGACCGCGATCGCGAGTACCGCCGACCGCGCATCGCCGTCCGAGGCGATGGTCCAGCTCAGAAATACCGCCAAGAGAATTGCTGTCACGGCGGCGAGTCGGGTCCCTAATTCCTGCGCGTCGTGCCGAATGCCGCCGCTGGTCTTCAGCGTGAGGAAGATCGCTCGTGGGTGACGAACATTGCCAGCACGACCAGCCCGCCAAGCATCGTGTACGGAGAGAAGAGGTCGAGGACGCCGCCGGCATAGTCACCCCGGGCATCGATCGGCAGGCCCCGGACCAGGTTTGCGAAGAACACGCCCCAGAGAAAGGGGACGACGGTTGAACCGACGACGATGCAGCGATCCCATTGGCGCCGCCACTGCGCATCGTCTTTCTTTCCACGGAACTCGAATGCGAGACCCCGCACGATCAACGCCCCCAGGATGATGAGCAGCGGCAGGTAGGCGGCGCTGAACGCGGTCGCGTACCAGGCCGGAAATGCCGCGAACAGTGCCCCCGCGGCAAGCACCAGCCACGTCTCGTTGGCATCCCAAACCGGGCCGATCGTGTTGATCATGACCCGCCTGCCGATGTCGTCCTTGCCGAGGATCGGTAGGAGAGCTCGAACCCCGAAATCGAATCCCTCGAGCAGGAAATACGAGGCGAACATGAAGCCGATCAGCAGGAACCAGAACTCAGGCAATGTCACGGGGAGGTCCTAATACGCGAACGTCAGTTGCTGGGTTTGTGTTTCGGCTTCCGGGGTTTCAGCGGGGGCGTCAGGCGGAGGTCCGGCCTTCGCATATCGAAAAATGAGGCCCACCGCGATGGTGGCGATGACGAGGTACAACACTGCGAACGCGACGAGGGAGGTGATCACAAGCCACGCGGGAACCGACGGCGACAATGCTTCGCGCGTCAGCATCTCACCGAACACCGCCCACGGCTGACGGCCCATCTCGGTGAAGATCCAGCCGAAGCTGTTCGCCAGGATGGCAAGCGGTGTGGTCCACACGAAAGCACGCCAGACCCAGCGATTCTCCGGAAGCCTGCCACGTCGGGTGAGCCAGAGGCCGAGAACCGCCAACGCCGTAGTCACGCCGCCCAGCCCGATCATGTACCGGAAGCTCCAATAGGTCGTCGGAACATGCGGGGTGTAGTCACCGGGTCCGAACCGCTGCTCGTACTCGGCCTGTAGGTCGTTGATGCCTTCGACTTCGCGTCAATGTCGCCGTCGGCAAGATAGGAAAGCAGGTACGGGAGGCGGACAAGAGAGAACACTTCCCGCTCCGTCTCGGGTTCCGATGGTGAAGACCGAGAACGACGCGTCCGACTTCGAGTCCCACAGGGCTTCCGCCGCCGCCATCTTCATCGGTTCAACTCGGTCATCACCTTGCCCTGCATGTCGCCGGTGATGGTCGTTCCGATACCGGCCGCGACTGCCATGAACAAGCCGAACCGCAGCGAAGCGCGCATGACCTCGATGTGCTGATGCCGCGCCAAGTGCCACGCCGCGATCCCGATGATGACGGCGGCGCCCGCGAGCAAAGCGCCCATGAGTATGTGCGGATAAGCAACCACGGCAACAGGATTGGTCAACACCGCCCAGATGTCCGTGAGTTCCGCTCGCCCGGAATCCGCGTTGTAGGTGAACCCGACGGGGTTCTGCATCCACGAGTTTGCCGTCAGAATGAAATAGGCGGAGAGATTGGTGCCGATGGCTACACACCAAATGCACACCAGGTGAAGGCCTTTGGGCAGCCGATCCCAGCCGAAGATCCACAATCCGATGAACGTTGCCTCCAGGAAGAAGGCAAGCAATGCCTCCATGGCGAGCGGCGCGCCGAAGACGTCGCCGACAAACTTCGAGTACTCACTCCAATTCATCCCGAACTCGAACTCCAGGACGATGCCTGTCACGACACCCACCGCGAAGCAGATCAGAAACGGTTTGCTCCAGAACTTCACCATCTTGAGGTATTTCGGCTTGCCGGTGCGGTACCACGCCGTCTGCATGATCGCGAGATACAGGGCCAGGCTGATCGACACCGGCACGAAGAAGTGGTAAAGCGTCGTCAATCCGAATTGCAGTCGGGCGAAGAGCAGACCGTCCATCGCCGTCACCGGCGATGTTTCGCGGAACGGACCGCGGGCGGCGCCGAGGACGGAGACGCGAGCAGGGAATCGGCCGTGCGCCAAAGGATCGCCTCGGTGGCCGCAGCGCCGAGACCGAGTGAAAGCACCGTCGCCACCGGGTCGGCGCAGTTCGAAGGGATGGTCAGTGCCGAGCAGGATGCGGTCGGCGCCCATGTCCGAGACGAGATGAGACAGCAACGAAGCATCGAAAACGGCGGTGTCGTAGTACAACCGCTTGCAGAATTGGCTCGGCGGAATCTTGGTGGTGTGCGCCACCTCCTTGCGCTCCCAGCCAAGGTCAAGACGACCGCGCAGCCAAGGCAGCCACCGCCGTGTGCCAGGCACATGTTCAGGTCGAAGCGCTCGAAGACCCGCCCGTAGATCATCCGGGCGATGCTCAGTGCCGTTTCCATCGGGTAGCCAACCAGCTGGGGGAGCCAGTAATCGCGCTGGCGGTGAGCGTCCGGAACTCCGCTCGGGTGGACGAAGACAAACACGTTGCGCTCGGCGAGAAGGGCCCAAAGGTCGTCGTTGACAGGGTCATCGAGTTCTTTGCCGCCGCCGCGGGTGCCGATGGCAACACCTGGGAAACCCAGGTCTTCGAGACAGCGTTGCGCCTCCTTCGCGGCGTCGGGGAATCCGAGCGGGATCGACCCGAGACCGTACAACCGCCCGGCGCCTTCTGCGACGTAGCGGGCGAGTTCGTCGTTGCCGCGGGTGATGGTGGAGGTCGCCAGCCGTCTGTCTTCTGAGTTGGAGCAGTAAAGGAAGGGCGGCATCGACACCGCATGGCTCCAAACACCATGTCGTCCATCTCGGCCAGCCGGGTGTGTGGGTCGTACTGGGAACGCGCGAGCGGGAGCGGCGTGTCTTTGCCGACTCCACTGACCGCCGGATCAAGCCGCACGACGCCGTTGTCAATCCCCGACAGGTCCGACAGGCCGTCGCGCTCGAGCGATTCAAGTAAGCCGAGAGGCATCGCATGGTTGTGCACGTCGATCGCTCTGGTGCGTACGTCGGTCGCGTCAGCAGCCGACTGGCTGTCGTTGGACTCGTTCGCGTCCATCTACATCCTCCGCGTCCTGTCGTGTCGACATCCATGTTGGCCCACTCCGGCGCAGAGCCGGAGCCAAGCCTTCTTGCTGGGTGGAACTTCCGCGACGAGCCCTACCGTCGTCTCCCAGCCGCATGCAACACTCCGCTCGAGTGGTTGTCCGGAACGTAATCGAGGAGGACGCAATGGCTCAGACGTCGAAAGTCACACCGGATGTCGATGCGGCCGTCGAGCGAATCAAGCAGACGAGTGAGCGCGTGCTGGCATTGAGCAAAGAGAACGGTCTCGTCTGGCTGGAGGCGTACGAGAAGATGTTGAACGGCGTGCTCAAGCTCGAAGAGGACACCGCCAAGGAGCTGGGTCCCGACTGGGTCGAGACGCTCGTGTCAACGCAAGCCGACCTCATGCGCGAGACGTCGCAGGCATACCTCGGCGCAGTCAAAGATCGCTTGAAGTAATTGCCCGCGCCGGCCGGCCGAGAGTGGAGGTGCCGGAATTGGAAGACAGCCCGACTATCCGAAAACGCCCCAAAGTCGTTGTGGTCGGCGGAGGTTTCGGCGGCGTCAACGTGAGCAGAGTTCTGGCGAAGGCCGAGGTCGACGTGACGCTGATCGACCGGACGAACCATCACCTTTTCCAGCCGTTGCTCTATCAAGTCGCCACCGGCATCCTGCCCGAGGGCTTGATTGCTCCTGCGCTGCGTCGCGTTGTGCACAAGCAAAAGAACACCAATGTCGTCCTCGGCGAGGTCGTGGATATCGACTTGGCGGCGCAAACCGTTTGCGCGGTCGCGCCGGACGGAACACGGATAGCGCTGCCCTACGACACGTTGGTGGTGGCGGCCGGCGCGACCCACGCGTATTTCGGGCACGACGAGTGGTCGGAGTTCGCGCCGAAATCAAGACGCTCGAGGATGCTCGCCACCTGCGGAATCACATTCTGGGCGCGTTCGAAATGGCGGATATGGCAACCGACGAAAGCGAGCGCGAAGCCTATCTCTCCTTCGTCGTGGTGGGTGCGGGCCCGACCGGTGTCGAAGTCGTCGGCCAGATTGCCGAGCTCGCACATCGCGTGCTGCCCGGCGATTACCGCCGGATCGACACCCGAAAGGCACGAATCGTGCTCATAGAGGCCGCGCCCGCGGTTCTTGGTCCCTTCGACGAGCGCCTTCAGCGGTACACCACGCGGACTCTGGAGCGGATGGGCGTCGAGGTGCGGTGTGCCACGATGGCCACCGAGATCGACGCGGACGGGATCACCGTGAGGAAGGACGACGGTGAGGAGCGGATCGTAGCCAAGACGAAAGTTTGGGCCGCAGGTGTGCAGGCTTCGCCGC
Organism: uncultured Alphaproteobacteria bacterium; assembly: GCA_963816805.1. Classification (GTDB taxonomy): domain Bacteria; phylum Pseudomonadota; class Alphaproteobacteria; order Rhizobiales; family Methyloligellaceae; genus Methyloceanibacter. The sequence continues at coordinate 47,809 of CAWFLU010000033.1, read as the reverse complement.
TGGCGAAAATACTCGCGTCGGCGACAGGTGCGCAGACCGATCGAGCCGGCCGAATCATGGTCGAACCCGACTGCACCATCGCCGGCCATCCAGAAGTTTTCGCCATCGGCGACATGGTGTCGCTGAACGGACTACCCGGCATCGCCCAACCGGCGCTTCAAGAAGGAAAATACCGGAAATGACCCGGGCCCGCCTCGATGGCGACACCAGCGTCGCGCCGTTCAAGTACTTCGACAAAGGCAGCATGGCCACGATCGGTCGAACACACGCGGTGGCCCACTCTGGTGGAATGAGCTTCACCGGAATCATCGCCTACCTGATGTGGGCGTTCATCCACGTGCTGTATCTCATCGGATGGGGCAACCGATTCGGCACCCTGTACTCGTGGGGTCGCTCGCTGTGGTTCACGAAGAATCGAGCCCACCGCACCATAACGCTCGATCAGGCGATCGAGGAGATCGGCGGCCACGGATCGGCGACCGGCGCGACGTTTGGATCGGGCTCCGATCGTCATGCCAAACTCCGAAAAAAGCGGTCGTCCCCTACTGTGGACAGCCCAGTTACAGAACCAACACTCCTATCCAGACGACTCTTCCAAACAGCGCGAAGCCGAGAACGGCCAAGAATTAAGTCCACACGCCGCGTTCATAACGAGCGAGTCGTTCGTCTCGCGACTGTTGGTGCCGATGCCTCGTGACCATGATCTCCATCCTCGCGAGGATCGGGACCAGAGCAGTACTGATGGCCCCTTCCCAACATGGCAGCGTTAGGCCCCCCACAAGCGCAGCCACCGAGTTGGTTCGCGCAGCTAGGAACCTAGTGCGATCCTCGACAAGCGTTAAACGTGCCAAAGTCTTGTCAGCAGGTGACAACCCATTTTGTGGCCAGGGGCGTCGGCTTCGGCCGGCGCCCTTCTTGCTGTAGGATTGTTAGATGCCGACACCCGAGAAGCAGGAAAAGCAAAAATTTCGCGATCGGCTTGAGGCCGAGGGAAAGACCGAGGTGTGGCGCAAAGCAGGCGGCGGGTTTTATTGGCGCCCTCGACACACCGCGTGGGCCACCGAGTGGCTTCGCGAGCAAGAGAAAGCTGAGGCGGCGGCCGTCGCGACGTCGCGACGAGAGGATTACGCTGCGCTGAGTGCGGTGGTCCGCTGCTATCGATCAAGCACGCGGGCCACCCGCCTTCCTGCCGCCACGCGTGAGCTGTGGCCGCCGTGTTGGCAGCATGTTGGCGACATGCGGTATAAAAGCTGTGGAAGATCAACGTCACGTTAAGACTGCAAATCCGCGCACCCCGGTTCGATTCCGGGCGCGTATGTGCGATTGGAGGCCACGAGTCCTCGTATTTGCGTTTGCAGTTCGACTGGCAAGCGGCCGAAGTAGTTCGGGCCCAGTCCTTGCATCCTAGCTCGCGCGGAGATGACCCAACCCTGTTTGCGCAGGCTGAGCTATAATGCCCTTCTCAAAAGGGAGGGCAAACAACCATGGAACTGACGGCACCGAAAGTTATCACCTTTGCAATCGCTGTCCTGATCGCGCTTGCGGCCGTTGTCATCCACTATGCAAATGTCGCGATCCCGCACGTGCACAGCGGCTTCGTCATTCTCTTGATCGGCTTCTTGGTGTTGGCCGCCGGGAAATCTGTTGCGGGGGTTCTGAGGCCAACGGGGGCGTCGACTTATCGCCGGCGCCCCTGGCATCCCCATCGTGCTACAATTGAGCCCATGTCCGATGTCGGCAACGAACAGCGCTGCAATCAGTGTGGGCAGGAGCTCATCGAGATCGACAATCGCGAAGAGCACCTCATCGGCTGCCTGACGTGCAATCTCTGGGCGGCCGACGGCAGCGCGCGGTGGACGAGGCTCAACGAGGAAGACCTCCGGGCTCTGCACCAGCTCCGCCACGGCGGCTCGCGATAAGCGACCCAGGGCCAACCGCGATCAGATGCCGTGCCAATGACCGTTATTCCGCTCAGCCAGAGCGGAAGCTGACAATCATCAGAAGAATGAGAAGTCGTCAGGAGAAGCTTCATTGCGCTCCTGATCGGGAGCGACGATCCGCCGACATGTCGTTACCTTGTCTCTTGCTTGGATGCCGAGCCAGCGGAAGCGACCGGCACAGCCTCGACTTTCCGGCGGTGCCACCAGACCGTGATCTGGCGGCGCCAGCGCCGCACGATCGGGATGTCGACCGACAGCACGAGGAAGCCGAGCGGCAACATCCAGAAGCCGAGCACGGGCAGGAAGCCAAGCAGTCCGCAGGCGATCAAGACGATGCCGAGCCCTATGCGGATCGGTCGCGATTTCGGCAGATGCCAATGGCGGTCGAACAGGCGGACTTTGTGGGCCATGCGGTCCTTCTAAAGGTGATCGAGAGGGGACATAAGGGCTGCTCCAGGCCGCTGCAACGGCGCCTTAAGACGCAACGGTGCTCAGCCGAGGGGCTTTATGCTTCGGGGCGCGCAAAGCCCTGGAAAGACCCCTGCCCTTTTGCTATCTAGCGTGCAATGCCCGCTTGCAACGAGTGCGCATGTTCCCCGGTAGCTCAGTTGGTAGAGCAAGCGGCTGTTAACCGCTGGGTCGCTGGTTAGAAGTCCGGCCCGGGGAGCCAATCCCTCTTTGGAGGTCTGATTTGTCACGTGTTTCTCTCCTATTTGGCTAACGATCTGCTCGGTTAGCCACTTGATGTTCTCGCTTTCACCTTTTCCATCGCCGCAACTTGCCAATCGCCTCTGATCCGCCGCTTTGGTGTAGCGGACAATCTCGCGCAGGGTGGCGTGCCCGGTAATTGCTCCGATCTCGTGCTCACTGCACCCGGCTTCGGCGAGCCTGCGCGCCGCCGCCTTGCGAAGCCCGTGCGCACTGCAGTGAGACAGTTTGGCAGCATCGCACATCTCGCGGAACCAGTTGCCGAAGCCAGCCGCTGTGAACGGCTTTCCGAAGGCCGTCGTTAGGAACGTCAAATGCTCGTTCGGCGTATTGGCGATTATCGCTTCGAGCACCGGATGGATCGGGATGGCCAGTTCCGTGCCCGTCTTCACTTGACGGATATGCAGCATGCCACCTCGAATATGCTGGCGGCCCATGAGCACTACGTCGGACCGTCGTTGGCCTGTGTAGAGCAAGAACGCTAAGGCCAAGCGAGCCGCGTGCCGACCGAATGTTTTCTCTCAAACTGAACAATCTCGGCATCCGTCCAACTATGATAGCCGCTCGACTTAACGCGAATGGCCTGCACGTCTTTTGTAGCGATAATCCATACACATGCCTAGTTCTACTGCATGCTTCATTAGTGCGCGCAGCGCTTTTCGTAGGCCATTGGCTGACTCAGGTTTATCAGCGCGGGACGCCATTAGCTTCACAATGTGCTCACGCCGCAATGTCGCAGCACCTTTGTCACCATATTCGCTACCTTGCTTGTCAGTTTGATTGCAGAAGCGCTCTATGATGTTCCGGTAGGTTGATTTCGTACTGGAAGCCAGTGATCGGAAGTCGCCCGAATTGAAGTAGCTCAGTGCGAGTGCACGAACAGTTCCGGGCTTCACACGCGGGTTGCAGATCTCCAAAGGCTGGCCAGCTAACGCCGCCTCGTAAGCCCCCATGAAATTTGGCGACCACGGCAGACCTGGTAGCGGTATTTTTTTGAAGCCACGACGCCGAAGTGGAACAGGGGTTGCCCGTGTCGATCGATGAAGCTATGAACGTATTTAGGCGCTCGGCGCATCAGACGCTGTCCCATTCGTCCAACCTCCTATCGGGGGTCTCCGATTTCGCCTCAATAGGAAACACGACGATTTTGCCGGTCTTCTCGATTTCGATCCTCTGTACATCCACACCAGCTGCCCTCGTTGCGCGCAGTGCCCGCGTCGAATCCCGCTGCTGAAGCCTGATCCACGGACCCTGGCAGGGTTGCCCTGAGTTGAAGAAGTGAGTTCACTAGCCATGTCCAACCCCCTAGCTGATCTTGCACTATTATGCTGGAACGCATGATTTCGCTTCAAGTTTTCGAAGAGGTAAAAATGTTTTTAATTCAAAACTTTAGGTAGGGCATCTCGCCCTACTTCTAGGGCATATCGCCCTCTTTATTACGCAGGCAGATTGCCCTCTTTCTTACGGCATGTTGCCCTATACTGATATGCATTAAGTCCACTAAATCGGCCATTTTTTGGAGTCGAAAGATTTTATTTCTCAAAAAACGACCTTTAGGGAGATTGTTTTGCGTCGGCATCGAGAGGCTAGTCTCGCTAGGTGCCCGTGCGGAAACCCTTCGGGGGTCGCCCTGAAATCAAAGGAGTGAGTTTAGCTAAGCGTATGGATGCCCGCGACGGTGTGGCTAAAATCGAGACCGCAGCAAGAGAACGATGGCGGTAGAGATTAAACTCGGACTGCACGCGATCGGCTTCGTGCGTTTCCTGCCGAATGATCAAATTCAGGGAATGGGGTCGGGAACGTGTCTCCGCTTTGGCAAGCTGCACGGCATTCTCACGGCAGACCACGTCGTAGACAAGTGGGACCAGGACAGCGAGGTCGGCCTCGTCCAATTTCCCATCCGAGAAAATCAGTTTCAGCGAACGCGTGGAAACGCAGTGGCTGACGAGGAGCGTTCCCATAAACGGCGGTGATTTGGTGAGGGCAACGCCTCGAGCTGAGACGCGCTGACGGCGAGGTAAGGATCAAACAAATATGCGAAGCGGATGCGATACGCCTCGGACGCAAGCCTTAACAGGCCACCGTCAGCGTCGAACGATAGCTGCGTCCGGCCTCCAAGAACTCAAAGCCGCTCTCGTCGCCCCGATAAACGAGGCGTTCACCAACCCGACCGTCCACCGAAACACGAGGTTCAGAGCGTCCGACCGAATCCGCGACTTGAACGACCTCCGCGATCCCTGCCGGATCAAGACCGCGCAAGCGAGCTCCCGGCCTTAATGTCTTCGAAGGTGCGCATAAGTGCCCCGATGGTCCCCGCAAGGATAATGTTTCACGGGACTCCAATAACATGCGATAGACGCAAAGGCGCCGTCCGCGGGCCGGTATGATCAACGATGCGTCTTAATACCGCTGTTTTTGATAGTGACGAACAGACGTCGGTCTTCGCTCTCCATTGCAATTTCATACTCTCTTTTCAACAAGTGACATAGCGGCAAGCACTCGCTGAGCAGCCTGCGGTTCGTTGCAGTCAAGCGAAATTCGGCTAAGCCGCCTGAACCGCATTCGCATCCCTTTCGGGACGCGGGGTGCAATGGATTTGAAGTCTTTGTCGCAGCTAACGAGAATCCAGCCATTCTCTTCGCTCACAGCCGCCACGATTGGGTCTGGCGAATCCGGCAAGAGCGCATCGCGAAGCAGGTGGACTTCATGACCATATTCTTTGAAAACAGCAGCTACCAAGTCCGGGACATTGTGGTCCAGCAACAAGCGTCGGGACAGGCATCGTTAGGCCCGTCTTGCCAGCTTTTCCTCGTGCGCCAATGCCGCTTCAACGTCTGCCTTAGTAAGGCTCGGGTATTCCCGAATAATCACCTCTGGCAAGAAGCCAGCTTTGTGAAATCGCAAAATAGCCTTCGTGGGGATACGCGTGCCTGCGACCACCACGCGTTGTGAACAACGTATCGTCGCCGCTCGACTTGCCCGACCTGATCGGCACCGAACGCTCCTTGAGCTGGCGAACTTTCGTCTCGACGTCGTCCTCGATGCTTCGAAGCGGGATGGTCACGAACTGCCGACTGACAACTCCCCGAAGTTGCTGTGTCTCGGGTTCCCGAAAAACAACTTCCTTACCAAGGACGTAGAGCTTAGCTTCAGACCACGGAGCGTCCATGTACGTGCTCAGCTCGTCCGCCACTTTTCGAAGGTGCTGTAGCGAGATGCCCTACTCTTTGCGGAGAACCGAAAGCGTTCGGAGACCCACGACATCCTTTAATGAATAAATGCGACTATAAGGACTGCGCCAATTCTCGAATGCGTAGCGCGGACTAAAAAACCCGGTCTCGTCCCAATAGTGAAGCTGGGCCTTCGAAAGACCTGTCAGCTTGGTAACCTGATCGGCACTGAATGCATGGAAGACATCGGCACTCATTTACGAGCCACCTTGGGTGGGTCATTGAGAATGACATCCGATTAGCGCTCGGTGAGGCGGGAAATCAAGCAAAGAGGCTGCGCGGCGAATTGTTTGTGGTTACCCGGAGCATCGATACGTCTAGTTTCTGGCGTTCCGCAAGTGGCGGATAAGGATTGGACCGAGCTCGATTTGACATGGGCGGGATTGCTCCCATCTCCAAGGATGGCTCTGGCTCACACACTGCGGCCATTCGGGCGTCGCGCTACTTTTGCACGGGCCTCGCCAGTAGGCGAGACATGTCGATAGAGGGTGGATCGAGTAATACCCAGCTCTCGGCATAGAGCACCGACATTTGTCTCGGGCTTGCCCATGGAAGCCATCGCGAGCCGTAGCTTAGCTGGCGTCATCTTCGGTCTGCGGCCTCCCTTTCGACCACGAGCGCGTGCTGAAGCAAGCCCGGCGCGAGTGCGCTCGGAAATGAGGTCGCGCTCAAACTCGGCGAGTGAAGCAAAGATGCCGAAGACCAACTTGCCCGCAGGCGTGGTCGTGTCGATTGCAGCACCCTGACCGGTCAGCACCTTCAGACCGATGCCTCGGCTCGTGAGATCATGCACCACGTTGACAAGGTGCCGAAGACTGCGGCCTAGGCGATCCAGCTTCCAGACGACGAGCGTATCGCCTTCTCTGAGCGCCTGCAGGCACGAAGCAAGCCCAGGCCGGTCGTCCTTCTTGCCAGATGCTGTGTCACTGTAGAGGTGCCGCTCGCTGACGCCTGCGGCAAGCAGCGCATCCTTCTGCAGGTCGAGCACCTGCGACCCATCGGCCTTCGACACTCGCATGTAGCCGATCAGGGGCGAGTGGCTTGTGCCGCAAACGGCCGTTTATGTGACGATGCTGCTTCTGAGCTTTTCGGGGCCTAGACATGTGCCGAAATCTATATCTTTTTCTATGTCCCGTAAAGGGTCTTATCGTGCCGGCACAGGAGCGTTGAAATTCAACTTCCCGCTGACACCTCTCGCACCTCATTCGTATCAAATGCTCAGAACTTTTAATTCGCATTTGGTCTGCCCACATAATCCAATGATCAGTAAATGTCGCTACACGCATCGCCATGGAACAGTACGACGAGTTAGACACATTCGAGAACGTAGAGAGCTGGCCGACCATTGAGGAGATCGAGCGACGCTTGCGGAAGCTCGGCTGCACCAAAGAACAGGTGAGGCGTCACCTCGATCAGGTAGCCACGAGCCGAGTTGAAGCCGCCAGCGAAAAGCTCAAGCCTCGCTCGAAGGGCCATTGATTGGCCCTACCGATAGCAACTAGGCCTCGTACTCATAAATCGAGATTGGCAGCGGGTTGATCCATGTCCGCTTTGTGCCACAAGCTGACATTCGTGAGTGCGGGTTGGATGTCCGAAAAGTGCCAATAGCAGACATTGGCGATTGCTGGGGAACCGACCTTGACGCGGTACGAATACGACGAATGGCGTGTGCCGATCACAATGAGCGGCCCGCGCATTCGGCAATAAGTAAGAAGGACCGGACCGTAGCGCGCTTAAGACGTGCGCCCCCACGCCTGTGCGTCGATCTTCCACTCCTCGCCGTGCTTTGAAAACGTATATGCGAGCGTGCCCGTCCGAGTGGCGGTTTGACCCTTAATGGTTACCGTGAGTGTCCCCGCTATGACGGCGTATGCATGGGATTCCTCTACGTTCCAGAACCCCATCTCGTACGACAAGTGCTCGTACGTGACCCCAAGGCCCTTACGCCACTTTTCTACGTCAGCAAGCCAATTGGCGGGGGCATTCGGGTTCAACCAGCGATAAGGTGCGATCCCATCAATGATGATGGCGGTGTCGCCAAAAATGCTGAGGAAAAGCTCGACATTCTGAGAGTTGAAACCGTCGATGTGCTTATCGATTAGCGACTTTATTTCTGCGGGGGGATTTCCAGCCATAGTCACCATCTCCTGTCCGAGAGCCTTCACGCTCTCGCATCCTTAAGTCTCGGGCTTGGCTCTATTATGAGATGGCCATTGCCAAATGCTGCACATAGTGCTGGCCAACGTATTGCGATTCTTGGGCCTCGAGCGTCATCGCGTCGGAAACAGGAAGGTCATTCCGAGCCGACCGCCGAAACCATGAGGACCGGCGTCAGGAGAGTCCATCCAATAGCGCACGCCGCCAACGATGCTAACCGGCTGCCCTTCTATCTTGACAATCTTTGCAACCAGGAAGTTGATCGGTGCCATCCATTCGCCAGCCTTCCAATCGTAGGTATCTTCGCCCTGCAGCGTGAACGTCCACGCCTTCGGTGTCGTATACGCGATGAAGGGCTGCAAGTATGTTTGGTCGAAATCGGCGCGGTCAGTGTCGCCTGCGAAGGACCAGATGTGGTTGGCGAGAATGCCGACCGTCCAGCCGCTGCCCTGCCAGGCGAGAACCCCGGTAGGACCCGTGCCCCACTTCCCAGCGCCCAGTAGCTCATCGGTTCCGGTCGGCAAAAGAAAGATTGGCCCCAGTCCCACGGTGAAGCCGTTGAATGTTTGGCTTGGCGAAAAATATAGGCCTTCTGTCGTGTCGCGCAGACCTGACTGCGAGCCGGATCCAGGAAAGATGTCGTTCTGACTGAACATAACGGGAAGGATCGTTCGCGAGATGACATGCCAGTCTGGATTGAGCTCAATCGGCACTACCGGCTGGATATTCATAAACCATTGCGAACCTTCTCTGTCCGGGCCGACATCGCCATTGTAGTTACCGAAGAACGGGACACTGATGAGGACGGTGAGCGGGTTGGCGAGCTCCTCGGCCAGAGCTCGGCTGTCATCCTGCGCAAATGCGACCGTGGATCCCCAAAACAGTCCGACAACCGCCGCGGAAGCAACCAGGGCCTGCTTCGCGAACCTGTTCGGCGAACCCCCCGTGGTCATGGCCCCACCTTTATCGTGTGTGGATGCGCTTAGATTAGGTTCATGACTTCAGATTGGCCATCGCCCGAGAAAGCGGCATGAGGACAACCAATCCGACAATGGCGACGACGATCACCATAACAACCACCTTCGGGTCGCTGAAGCTTTGACTCGCAACTACCAGTGCAGCCGCAATGTTGCGCTGTCCGGTGCCGAGGGCCATGACACGTTTTGTGTTCGTGTCACGTCCACCTAGCAACCAACCAGTCCCCAGGCCTAGTGCGATAAACAAAAGCCCCGCCAAAATTCCTCGGGTGCCGAACACTTGTAAAACCTTGTCGATATTTGCTGCCGTGATAATGCACACCAGCAAAATGAAGCTGACGTTCGAAATCCAGTCGAGCGCGGGTTTCACCCGAGCGGCCAAGTCTCCATAATACGCCTTCAAGGCAAGACCCATTACAAGTGGGAACAGCATTAGCAGGAGAAGGGAGCGAGCGATTTGCCACGGATCGACGGTGACGCCTGGGAGCAGCAGAGGCAGGACGATGGGCAAATAGCCAACCGTAACAACCATCAGCAGCACCATCGCGCCAACCGCAAAGGCGAGATTGCCCTTTGCCAATTCGGCGAGCTTCGGTAAGAACGGCGCTCCCGCCGCGCAACCGAGCAGAAGCAGTCCGACGCGAAAAGGTTCGTCTAGCCACAGCAGCTTCGCCAGGGCAAGGGCGCCGAGTGGCATCACGACGAAATTGGCCACCAAGGCGAGGACGACCAGTTGAGTGTTGCGCAACGGCTCCATGATCTGAGGAATCGTTAGGCCCGTACCCATCGCAAGCATGCTTGATACGACGAAGCTCAGCATGGCAACTGGCACCGCCTTGCTCAAAAGCTCCATCAGCATTGATGTATCCCATAGCGAAATTGAAAAAGCGGCGCGCGATTGGCTTTGCTCGTCAGGTTCACGCTCATTGCATCACCGCGAAATTACGCCAGAGGTTTCTCAGGCTGTCCGTGCCGCCGAACAACGTGGTGAAATGCGTTAAGTCGAGGAGCACGATATGTCCAGCGCGCTGCTGATTTGGCGACATCCAGAGTAGACAATTGAACTCAGTGTTGCCGGTCGCCGTGAAAGGGTGCGGACGATCGAGATCAATGGGTTGGCGAGCGAGCACGTGCACCGACTTGTCTTCACGTGTGACCTCGTAGTGCGGTAGGTGTGGATGAAAATTCAGCGTAGGGACGTTGTTGAGAAGACCAAGCTCGTCGATGTCCCGGAAGGCACTCAGTGGAGCAATTTCCTCCGTGCCTTTCACGAGTGCTGGGCGCAGTCCGTAGGTGTTGTGTACTGGGACATCAAGCGCCTTCATCAACGAACGAGTATATTGCCCAAAGCGCTGCTGGCGCGGCACGAGTCTGTCACCGTGATGGAGGTATTCCACCTGACGCTGCTCGAGGTCGTTAGTGAAACCAACATCGTGATGCGGCGCGAGCAGCAAACATGTCCCTTCGCGCTTGAGCCACTCGCGAATGGCGGCGATTTCCTCGGGCGAGGCTTCCTGTTCGGAAAGAATGTGGTCCAGACCGAACACCAGGAGCGTATCGGTGTCAGCTAAAATCCGTTCGTCAATCGGAAGCTTATATCCGGCCTGGTCGATCCGCTGGAACACCGCCACTGGATGACCCGTAGCTTCGCCAGCTATTTGCTGGAAACTCGAGCGCAGAGCGGTGAAAGAGCTCCAACGTACCCGCGATTCCCTGAAGGAATTGCGCGGCGGCCCACTCCGGCGTTTCGTAGTCCGGCCACAATACGTTGCGAACCTCGGTCATAGTGGAGAAGCGGTTTTCCATTTCCGCGGGGTCGCGCTGGGATTCCCACGGGTAGCTCCACGTCCAGTAGATGCTCAGGCGCCGCTTGCCCGTGTATTTGCGCGGGATATGATTTTGATTGTAAGTGCGTGCAGGCGTTAGTGTGGTCATGGCTGCTTCCGCTCGATGGGTTTCAATGTCGCGAGGTATCGAAGCGCTTTGATGCCAGGAAGGAAGAAATAGGCACCTCCTTTCACAGTGGTGAAAGCTGGTAGGCCTTTAATCGTTTTGCGGATCGGACGTTTTGGTATTTTGAATTCGAGCGTGCCGTCCTGAGCGCCGATGATCGGGTCGCGTTCGTTACCGAGTTCGTGAAAGTTTCTGTCGTTTGTCCAAACGTTTTGCGCGAACTCGAACTGACGTATCAAGCTCGCGCAGAGCACGAAAGCCGCTATGCCGCGGTCGATGCCATCCTCTGGCGTTCCCTCCGGCAAGTGCGGCCCGTAGGTGGCGCCGCGACGGATCATGCGCCGTCGGTTCATGTTCGCTGCCGTGTCGCGGGGATTCATTCGCCGAATGTGCGCACCCAGTGGTACCGCATAGCCATGCGGATCCATCTCCTTATAGTTGAAATCGTTGGTCCGCTGCGGGTCGGCGCCTAATACCGGATCGTCTTTATCGGGCGCCAGTGTGAGCGGTGCGCCGCTGCGCCAGCGTCCCATGAGCTTCGCTGCGATCAGCTCCTGTTCTTCATGTGTATTGCCGTGCTCGCGCAGGAAATCGCGAAACCTGCCCACATGCTCCTGGAGGCGGCGATAGGCCATATAGCTGCCGTTTCGAGACAAGATTTCTGGTTGCGGCAGATTGCCCGGCGGTCCGTCTTCGTCTGGGTACCCGAGGATGAATTCGCCCGGCTTAAGCGGCGCGCCAGAACCGGGCGTCGGCACCTCGCTGGTGCCTTCGATGACCAGCTGCGAGAGCCGGTCGCGATAGCCGAAGTGGTCGTGCGCATAGTCGAACGGCGGCGTCGCCTCCAGGTCCAGGGTGGAGAGCACCTCCACGCCTTGGCACTGCGCAACGAAGTTTGTCGTGCTCTATCTGGCACGCGACCACGCTCCGCAGCATCGCGGGCGAACAGGATGGCGATGGCGTGAAGGTCCGGGCTAGCGATGCCACCCACCCAGTTGTCAGGATGATTCGCGCCAGTGTCACCGAGGATCTCCGCGCGCGCGGGCATGCCTTGCTTGAATTCCTCCGGGAACGTGGCGAGCGAACTCTCATCCACGCCCAGGGCGCGTAGGCCATTCCGGGTAAAGGCTACCGTCACCCAGCGCTTGTCCTCATCGACCGAAGCCAGGACTTCCGCGGCCGACTGTACCTTTTCAAGAATCGCCGATAGCCAAGCTCGGCCACCTGCGGCATTGCGAAACGAAAGAAATTCGTATCGACCAGTCAGCGCGGGCGTGCGGGCCAGCAGGATGTGCTGGATATCCTCTAATTCAAGCATGGCGTGTTTGCGTTAGATCATTGCATCTGGTCGAGCATATTCGAGAAGGCGGCCTTGAGCTTGAGCGCCTTCTTAATCTCGTCGGCGCTCACATAGGGATATTCGCCGTATTCGAGGAAGCTCGGGCGGTGGTGATCGCGGACGAACTTGACGAATGCCTCTGGGTTGGTTTTCCAATCTTTGGGGAAGCCTTCGAGATTTTCGAAGACAGTCAGAATACCGGTGGCGGAGAAGAGAGCCACGGCATCCTCGGTGTACTTGTCGAAGTCTGTGTCGAAGATGCCCTGATACTGGAAGTAGGACTCCCCGTTGATCTGGAAGACCTGCCAGCGCAGATAGTGCAGCTTGAGCACAGCAAGGCAGTTCGGGTCCTTGGCAACCGCTTCCTCAATCGTCTTTGCATGTTTGTAGCAGGCTTCCTCACCACCGGGGATCAGCTTTGCGATGATGGAGAAGCCGTAGCACGCCGGAGTCTTGGGAAAGATTGGGCCGTATCTGCCCTGTTCCACCTTATCTTTGAACACCCCCCCTTTCGGGATCGCCATTGCCGCCGGTTTGGTCCAATCGCTCTGTTGGGTATCTGACATAAGTGCGTGTCCTTTCGATTCTACGTTTGGATGACCACGGGCGGCAGACATGCTGTCTTGCGAAGCGCAGATGGGGGACCTTCCATGGGCATTTTCATTATTGCTTCACCCGCCGCAAGCGTGGAACGCCTTATCCATCGCTGCAAGCGTTATTGGATCGTATATTTTCAGGGGATTTTGAAAGGTCATAAGGACTCCCTCCCTGTGTTTGCAGGCGGGAGCGCGACCTACTCTCTCAGCCACCGGTGCCCGTTGTGTCACCGAGCGGTGATCAGTCATAGTGCGCGGTGACAGCAGTGAGGCCCGAACGCCGGAGCACGCTGGCCGTCTCAACCTAGCTTATGTGGCTGGCCTGCCACCTGGTGCATTCCGGCAAGAGGAGCTTGCCAATCCACAGGCTCCTTAACTCGATCTAGCAAGGAGGGATCATCATTCTCCGGCTTGTTCACGCGCGTGGAGATAGGCCACATCGTCATCGGGTCTGGTGGATAGGTGATGAGAAGATCATGCGGATTGGGTACTAGACCGAGCCACCGCTCGTAGCTTCGAGGTTCGAGGATTGCGGGCATGCGGTTATGGATTTTAGCCAACAACTGATTCGATGGCACTGTGATGATGGCGAAGGTTCGCTCCCACTCTCCTGTATTCGGGTTCTTCCAGTTCTCCCACAGTCCCGCAAGACCGAAAGGCGACCCATCCTTCATGGCGATGGCATAAGGCTGCTTGCCCGCACTCCCCTGATGGCACGCCACTCGAAGAAGCCATCGACCGGCACGATACATCGCCGTCGCGCATAGGCTTCCTTGAACATGGGGAGCATTGCAACGCTCTCAGCCTTGGCATTGATGGGCCTACGTCCACCCTTGGGGTCTTGGCACCAGTACGGGATCAGGCCCCACTTGAGGAGGTCGAGTGAGCGTTCACTGGTCTTGTGGTTCTGTCGGATGACGAAAAGCTCTTGGCTCGGCGCAGCATTGTAGCGACGCGGCACATTTGCCAACCGACTGTCGCTAACATTTAGGCCCTCAACAATAGCGAGGCGCAGAGGACCAGAGCTTTGAATGACACGGCCACACATGGTGCAAGGTAAGTGGGGACAACCAATGTAACTTCAACCGGCAATGGGGCTTTCGATCAGACCGCCCATCCTGAGCACCTAGGCTTCGGCTTCCATCGCTCGACTGAGGGCGGCTGCTTGGCGAAGCGGCGCATCATGATGGCGTAGCGCGTCGCCGACAGGAGGTCGTCGCGCTCCTTCACGATCAACCCCTCCTCGCGTCGGTAGTAGCGGAACTCCTCGATCCAGTGATCCTGACCGCGAAAGACTTTGAACCGCCCGGTCTGCATGCGCTCCAACATTTCAGCGATCCCGGCCTCGATACCGAAACCTCCGCTAGTGTGCGTTGCATGCTCGTCGAGCATCCGCAGATCGTGTGTGCGGTATTGTGTTGCGAGCTGATCTCCAGAACCCTTGTCACGCTGCAACCCATCATGCGGCCAAGCACATCTGATCCATTTGCCCCACGGTCGGATCGCAGCAGCATGGATGGGAGGTGTGGCCCCCTTCTCGCGATAAGAGGCAGTTACGTACCAGCAGTCAGTGTCTTTGTCCCAAGCGTTGCGCGTTGCTGCGAATGGATGATCCATGCCGAAGTCCACGCCAATAATCTGATACCAGTGTTCGGGAATTTGGATCGGATCGCAGAGGATCATATCTTCTGCGATGGGAAACACACGACCTGAGCCAAGAGAAGGAATGCCTTTGGTACGAGCTTCGCGCTCATGTTCAGGGTAGCTGTCGATGATCGTTTGACGCTGCTCAGGCGTGTAATGCTCCGCGTCGTCGATCTCCATCCGGGTGATGTTTTTGTCACGACCCAATCCCTCTACTTCCGATAACTTCCATTCCCGAAGGCATGTAGGTTGCGTCAGTAAGTCAATTTTACGCTGCCGCTACCGGCGGTCCCCCCAGTCGCCTCCTTCAGCCCTGGGTGAGTCTCCTTAGGGCGTCTGGTAGGCATGTCACATCGTCATAACTGTCCGCACTCGCTGATGAAGCTATGAACAACGTCGCTCATTCCCTTTAACGGTGTGAAGGTCAAGATAGACCATGCCGCCTGTTGCGTTGGTGCGCGTGAGCCCCTCGAAGTAAACATCCTGCGGCGGTTCCTCGTCGAACCACACGAAATCGAGCGTCTCGCCCTGCCATTTTGTACGTCCCTGATCGTAGGTCTTGAAGGCAAGCATCGAATTGCCGCCAGAGACGTGCCTGATCAGCGCGCCGTCAAGCGCATCGGGAACGCCCTGTCTGCGCTTCCACTCCACGAGGTCGTCGCCTGGGATCAGGCCGGTGCCCCAACTGCTCTCGTCCTTGGGCTCTCCAATGAGCAGACGCTGAACGCCATCGCGCGTCACCTCTCCAGTCTCAGAGCCAGCCCACGCCCTCACAGGCCGGTCCCAGCGCCTGCCAGCCCACCAGTCGGGGTAATCTGCCGGTCAGGTGAAGCGCAGCCTCAGCCGCACCGCAGTAGGTCTTCCCCACTTGGTTCGCCGCCATCAGAAGTCGCTCTCTGTGTGTCGCTCCAGCTGCGTGGAAGGCAGACTGCTTCGGGTAGGGCGCGTACCGAGAGAGCCTAGTGCGGCTTTGACGTCGCGCGCTTTCCGCCTCCAATCGCGCCAGCAGAGCTGGAAGCGATGAGGGATTGAACGGCGGCGATGAGGTCTGCGAGTTCAGCATCGGTCATGTCATCAGAGGCGTCTTGATCTCGAACTCCTTGGGCATCAGCATCGCGGCGGCGCGCACAAAATCACGCGGGCTTTTTTCAGCCACGTCCTTCAGAGCCCTGCGCGCCGTGCTTCTGCCACGCCGCGTAGAAGTCGTCGAAGAACTGCGTCGTGAGCTTGCTGCGCGCGCCCTTGGGTCTGCCATTCGGGTTCCCGCTTTGCCCGGCCTTGAAGGCGTGCTCACGCAGAGGAGCGAGCTGACGCTCTTTTTGACGCAGTAACATCAGCGTTGCGCGTTTTAGCTTTAGGCTTCGCGTTGCTCTTTGGCGGGCTCATATTCTCAACCTCCCACGCCTGTGATCCTTCAGCCAGCTGAACAGCCCAATGTCCTCGCTGGCGACGCCAAGGGCTGTGGGCTGCGTGTCTAGCGCGTGAGCGAACTCAGGATGCTCTCGTGCCCATGCCTCCATCGTAAGATGGTCAACTGCAAAGAAGTCCTCCAGCTCTGAAAGCTGGGCACCGATAAGCACTGATTTTCTGGTCCATCTTGCGAACTTTGGTTCATACGGGCGGCTACTCTTTTGCACATGATAGCGCCGAGGTTTAAAATCGGCTTCGATGTCCCTAGTCATCTTCCGTCTCCCCTAATCCTAATGAGCTGTGAGTACATTGATCAGCTGACAACTTAGAAACCGTGCGTGAGCGATGGAATTCCCGGCTTCACTTAGCTCTCTTTACGCCGAGATACGGCGGCACTCTTTACGGGAGCGCGAACGCAGACATCGATACGCGCGATGACAGGCGAGCCCTCTTACGGAGGACCAGATCGAAGCGAGACCCGGTATCGCTGGTCTACGCAGAAGCGAGATCGTGACGTGATCTACTCGAAGAGGCTGTGACGTCGCCTCGCGGAAAGACCGCTCTCAATTCAAGATCATGAACCACACCGCCTGAACTCGAACCAAGAGACGATGTTCACACGGTGGCGCATCTGCGTAGGCACACTGTGCCGCTTGCCCGAGGCTATTGTCATCGAGCAATCGAAGCTAACCTCGGCTCGCCTCCACAGGGTTTCCACTCATCCGATTACCCGTTGCGCCGCAACGAGCCATTTACAAGGGGTTTCCAGAAAAAACGTTTATTTGTCAGAATGATAACAGCCCTCCCGGGCCCACCATTTTTTAAGATAATACCGATTTTGATTGGCTTTTTTTGCCTTCCCGCCCGCACCAGGCCCCAGGTGCGGAAATAGATTTTCAGCTGGCGTTCAGCTCCTCCATTGCCTGATCGGCAAGTCTCTTCCTGTTTGCGGTGCGCGTGTAGTGCGCAGCCATCTTTGGATTAGCGAAGACTTGGACTCTATCTGGTTGGTAATGCGAGCGCATGGGCCGTTCTTGATGCGGATAAAGCCAGGCGCTTAGTATCGAAATCAGTCGGAAGCTCGTCGAGCTTGCCCACTGCTGGTATCACTGATCCGGCTCAACTTCGGAGACTTACCCTTGAGAGTCTGCCTCTCTCCCCGCCACTCGCGAGAACGGCCGGAGGCGTTACGCGGGCCTCTCGGTAGAGGAATATCGCTGGAAGACAATCCGCAAGTGCATGAAGGGGATAAGAGAAGCCCGGCCTGAAGGGACCGGGCTTCCACTAAACCGAGCCGTAAACTGGCGCCCCGGGGCGGGAATGCGATAGCGCCAGCGGTTTTTTCAACGCGCGGGGTCTCCTGATGTTCCTAGAGCACCCAACCCTAAAACACGCTTTCGCATCAGCTGCGTCCCATAGTGCCCCATCTTTCTCGTGCTGGCCTGGGATCATGCAAGCCATTCGGGGGCTTCTCGGGGGCGCAGCGTTCTGCAAGGCTCAAAAAAACACAGTGGTTATTTGAGGGGCGGCTCGTAGCCCCCGCCGAATTTGTAGTTGAGACCAACCCGGACGATGTTGAACTCTGCCGGGCTAGCGGAGAATCGATAGACTACGGGGTCTCTGGGTGGGAGGTAATGGGCTGTTCCGGAATAGTCCTCGCCGTCGAAGCGGACGAACAGGTACTCCGCCTTGACCGTCCAATTCGGCCTCCAAGCAAATTCTGCGCCCCCGCCGACCGTCCATCCAGCATCCATATCGCCTGTAGCGTCGATCAGCCCGCCGCCGCAGTGGGGCACCCTATTGCAAAAATCGTGATTTCGATATTCACCATCGCTGAATGCTGCGCCGCCGGTCCCGTATATAAGCCATCGATCCATGGTGACGCCTAGGCGGCCCCGCACGGTCGCCAGCCAGTTCATCTCAACACTGATGCGGGTGTCGGATCCCCAGTCTGCCTTTGAACTGGCCGGGATTTTAGCCGCGCGAATATCGAACCCTGAAAAATCGGCTTCAATACCTGCCACGAGTTTATTGAAGGTATAGTTGTACCCGATCTGACCCCCGCCAATGAAAGCGGTGTCGTCCCCAACTTTGGTGACTTCGCCAGGAACAGGGTTGGCCTTAAAATAATTGAAGCCTTCGAGATCTACGGAAGTAGAGTCACCACCCCACCCTGCGCCGGCATTGCCGCCGATGTAAAATCCCGTCCATGTGAAGGGGGTGGCATCGGCGGTCGTCGGGAGCGCCAAAATCGCCAAGCCGGCGAGGTAAAGACCCAATCGAGCATGCTTGTGCATGGTTGTCCCCCGGCCAAGACCCTCAAACAAATCCTAAGCACTATCTCGGGAAACTAACTGTCACCCTATTACAACAGACCCGGGATTTCTTCTCGGCCGGGTTGATGCTCCGCGGCCGACGCCTTGCTCATATTTGCCTGTGGCGACAGACGCAAGGTTGAGCGATACCGCAGGCTTATTCGCACCTACTCAGCATAAGGACCAATGCAAGCGCCGGTGGATGCACCACGCTAAGCGGTTAACGCGATTTATCGAACAGTTAACCCCTGCGAACTCATTCTGCCGACATGGCACTGACGGCAGCACAGCACTTACTGATCTCAACGATCTACGACAAAGCGGCAGCGGACCCGATGACACCATCACCGCAGCGAGCGGCATTTGCCCGAAAGTCAGAATGGTTTCGTTTGCGTACTCGAATAGCGGAAATCAAGGAAGCGAGGGCGACTTCCAAAAAGGAGGGGCCCAAAATGCCCACGGATGTTCGACCGTTGGTCGAAATTACGAAACGAGCGGGCCGGTGACTTGGCTTCGGCTTAGCGAAGCAACGGTCATAATCGACCACGACATGCAGAAGGCACGCGAGCGGCTGGAACGAGCCATCAAAAAAGCTTGGTTGGTGCGAGCTCCCGGCCTACCTCAATCCACCCGCGATCCGAATGTCCCGCTACGCATCCAAGTGACGCCCCCTCCGGGCTTGCGATCTGAGGGCAGAGGTTGGCTGGATAATCCGGTGTTGCATTGGGAGGCATCTGAAATCGAATGCCTCTGCAAGACATGGACGCCCTCGTCAAAAGCCCTGGCTTCAGAGTTGCTTCAATCCAGAGTGAAGATTGAGATTTGGGATGGCGATCTTGTGCGACTGTGGGGAAGCTACCAAGAAGCTGACTACGCCGTTGCAACAATGAGTTGATGGCATCGCACCAAGTACCCGCTAATAAAAATAAGTCCCCATATCGCTTGACCTAGGTTTTTTCGCGATTCGTTGCCTCGTCAGGCCGTTGTTCCAGAATTTTGAACAAGTCGAATTCTAGGTCATGTCGGGCCTTCAAAGTGACGGATGATCCGTCAATCGACACCACCTCTCGCACGGGTAAGCTTGTCATGGGGCATCCTCGCGTTCATTGCCGAGTTCGAGAACGACATAAGTCGAGAACGACATAAGGCGAGAGCGACAAATGGACGGATTGCCAAAGCGAAAGCTCAAGGCGTGAAGTTTGGGCGGAAGCGAGAGGTTACGCCAGAGCGAGCTGCCGAGATCAAATCACTTCGTGAGGCTGGAAGCACCCGTGCCCGAGATAAACGTCGGACCGGTCTCAGCAAAGCGAGCATTTATCGAACGCTTGGACAATGACCAATGCTGCGCATTAGAATTGCGAATCTTGATTTTAAAACAGTGGAATTGCGAACTTAGCACTCTTTACGAATCAGCGTTTGGCGCATCATTCGTCTGGCACCACAGAGGGAGCGGGCCATGGAGAATGACGTGGAGGCAAGGCATCTAGCAGCAGAGCTCATCACGCAGTGTCGGGGCCAGGGGCGGTCAATCGAAACCATCGCCAATACAGCGGGATGGATCTTACAGATCATCGCGCATCTTGAGTCCCAACGCAGAAGTCGCACTGCGCCAGCAACCGATTTGGCCGATCAACGGTAGCGTGTTCGCCCTTCGCGCTTGCTCAGGCAAACGTACAGCAAAGGCGCACCGACCGTTCGTCTGGCGAGCACCGCTGAGACGCAATCGTCACTTGCACTTGAGGAGACTGGTTCGCACCGGCTAAGGCAAAAAAACCCTCAGGTCTGGCCCTGAGGGGTTTTGGTGTTGTGACATGATTTGTCCACCCCGGACTTAGCGCTGAGGCCAGTTGGCCGCTATGTTATCGGAATCAACGATGTTCAGTGCCTCTGCCGAATCCCCGCATTTGAGACTAAGGGACTTACTGTCGGGGCTGTCGATGTTGACAACCTGTCCGGCGTTTAGGCGCAGCCGGACTCGCGTCGCTGAGGTGCCGCTCTCGTCAGCGAGATTGTACACGACGGCGTAAAGGCCACAGTGAGTTCCATCCGGCTCGTAAAAGGCAATTACGCCCTTGTTGCCGAAGGTCGTCACAATAGGCACGTGAGCTGGGACGGGGCCCAAATTCTGGATGGGCTCCTCCGCACGCGCAGACAGATTAAATCCGCCGAGAACGACGAGGGTGCCAAATGTGGCGTATATTGCGCCTTTGCTGAGAGTGAACATAGGGAATCTCCTCTATGGTCTGTGCTCAGAACCATTCCGAGCGTGAAGAGATTCTGGATCATTCTTCGGATTTGCGCTGTGGCCGATGCCACATTTTTTGGATTTTTCATCTGTCGCCATTTCGACCGAGCGGTGTTGCTTCCTGCTCGTCAGCTTTTCGAAACCTTGCCAACCAGATGGCGGAACTTCGAGGATACGGCACGCGGAGCGACGATGCAGTACTCAGGGATCTTGGCCGACGCCTCCCAGAACAACGGCAGCCGCGCCTCGAACTCGCGGGCGATGTGCCGGTTCGTCGAGTCGGGAAGCGGGACGTGGCAAGCTGTGAGTACCAAAATAGCACAAGGATACCGTGGCCGCCGGGCTTGTTTGGTCGGTTAGCCGCGTGCTCGTGTCCGTTGTCCGAGCGGTTGCTCGCGGTCACTGGGAAGCGTACGTTTACCACCTGTTCCCTCGTGGAGGGGCGATGGCCGACCGAAGCAGCCGACGCAAGCTCGCCGCGATCTTGAGCGCGGATGTGGTCGGCTATTCCCAACTGATGGCGGCCAACGAGGCCGCAACCGTTGAGACCCTCAAGTCTTATCGCGACATCATCTGTTGCCTGGTCGTGCGCCACGGCGGACGTGTGGTCAACGCGCCCGGTGATGCACTCCTGGCCGAGTTCCCGAGTGCGGTCGAGGCTGTCCAGACCGCGGTCGAGGTCCAAAAATCCCTGGAAGGGCACAACATCGGACTCGACTCGGAACGGCGCATGCAGTTCCGCATTGGGCTCAACCTCGGCGATGTGATCGAGGAGGCGGACGGCACGATCTATGGAGACGGCGTCAATATCGCCGCACGCATGGAGGACCTCGCCGAAGGTGGCGGCGTCTGCATCTCCTCCATCGTCTATGACGCCGTCGAAGGCAAGCTTTCCTACGGGTTCGATTTTCTGGGCGAGCAGCGGGTCAAGAACATTTCGAAGCCGCTCCGCGCCTACCGCGTGCGCTACGATCCCAAGCCAATTTCGCAGCGTTCTGTGTCCAGTCCGTCGCTAGCCGACAAGCCGTCTATTGCCGTCCTTCCCTTCGTCAACATGAGCTGGCGATCACGCGCACGACTATCTGAGTGACGGCATAACCGAAAACATAATCACTGGCCTTTCCCGCTTTCGCGATTTGTCAGTTATCGCCAGTCAATCGACGTTTGCTTACAAGGGGAAGGCGCTGAGAATACAGGATGTGGCGAGCGAGCTCCGCGTGAGATTCGTGCTCGAAGGCAGCGTCCAAAAATCAAGCACCCGGGTCACGATAACGGCTCAGCTGATCGATGGTCTCACCGGCGCACACCTGTGGGCTGAGCGCTTTGATCGGGGTGTCGAGGATATTGTCACCGTCCTTGACGACCTCACCGAAATAATCGTGGCCCGTTTGGCGACGACCTATGGCGGGCGCCTGAGCAAGGCGTGGCGAGGACGGACGGAACGAACGAGCCCGCAGAATTTCCAGGCCTATGATTATTTTCAGCAAGGTGTGGACGCCTTCAATCTTTTCACCAAAGGCTGCACCGCCACAGCCATACAGTGGTTTGAAAAAGCTATCGAACGCGATCCCTCCTATGGAAAGCCGTATGCCAAGATTGCGTGGGCGCACCTAGTCGATGTCTGGCTGGGATGGAGCGAAGATCCCTCATTCTCGATGGCAGAGGCCTTGAAATTTGCGACCGCCGCTATCCAGCATGATGATGATGAGGCCTGGGGTTATTGGGCCATGGCAGGTTATCATATGTTTGGCGGACAGCATGATCGCGCCATATCCGCATATCAGAGGGCTCTGGAGCTCAATCCCAATGATGCGGACGTGCTCAATGACTTCGGCCAGTGTCTCAGCTTATGCGGGGCGTGCAACGGAAGGCGTTGAGGTCGTGCACAAGGCCATGCGGCTCAACCCACACTATCCTGATTACTGGGTCATGCAGTTGGGGCCTATCTACTTCGATGCTCGCCGCTATGAAGATGCCATCTCCACACTAGAGAAATTGCATTCAAACGACCCGATTGCTGTTCCGCTGTACCTCGCCGCAAGTCACGCTGCCCTAGAGCATACGGACCAGGCCCGGGCAACTATGGGAAGGGTCATTAGGCTCGATCCGCTGGCCACGCTTGAGCGGCTGGCGCCAACTGTTCTGGCTCCCTACAAAAATGCATCCGATCGGGACCATTTGCGGGAGAACCTCATCAAGGCGGGGTTGCCGGAATGATCGACTTCTGGACTTGGTCCTTACCGGTCGTAACCGCCGGGCCTGGCTAAGCTGATCTGTTCCGACGGGAGTGCAATCGGTTGGTTACGACACGAACCGGCACCGTTGCTTGTCGTTTTCAGTTCGCTGGTTTTTGTGGGTCCGATGTGTCCCAGTCCACGGCAGAACCCCCAACATCCCCGTCCACGGTATCCAAAAAACCCCCGGCGGTCATTGTACCCAAGCAGCCCGCGGAGAAACCACACCATGTCACCACCGCCTGCGCCAGGGCTGTTCGGGAGTATATTCGGCAATCCTTAGCCGGTAACATGTTGGCAGTCGGCTCGGGTTAGCTAACTGGGCTAAGACAGCCAGCCCGTCGCAACTCCGATGATAGTGGCCGCGAAGCTCTCTCGAGCACGGCGGCCTCGGCCAGGTCGAGAATGCGCTCTTTGATCACTGCCCTTGCGCGGCGTCTCCTGCAGGTCTCGTTCTCCTGCGGGCACCGGAGACTGTATCACGGGTACACTTGAAAGCGCCTCGGACGGCGGTACGCGACGCGCCCGCCAACGCGGACACGTTGTGCCACGCCAATTCCGAATTTGTAATTCGTGCACCGCGAGTCGTCTGGAAGGCGGTCTGAAGAGAGCTCACTTTACTGAGACTCCTACAGGATTCCTTTGCTCGATGGTCTTGAGCAAAGAAACGCGAAGAGCAGGTCCTCCATGTCCTTGAAGTTCACTGCAAAGGTCCACATTTACGACGATTCGGGCTTCATGAAGCCCCGTCTCGTCCCTCCGTGCGGGGCTTCCTTCTTAATGCAACAAACCTGGCCCACCATTACGGGGTGGTGGCGAAATCATTTGACGCGCCGGGCCTTGCGCCAGGCCAGATCGCCTTGCCCTTCGCCTGCGCAACACTGAATGCTCGCCACCCCCCGACGAAGACGGCCAAAGCAACGATCGAAATGATTATTGTTGCAAGCGCATTGACCTCGGGACTCACGCCAAGGCGGACTTTTGAAAAGATCACCATAGGAAGAGTGGTCGAACCTGGACCCGAGACGAAACTCGAGATGACGAGATCATCCACTGACAGGGTAAAGGCCAGAAGCCAGCCTGACAGAAGCGCAGGCGATATCACCGGCAGAGTGACGTCGATGAAAACCCGCCAGGGAGTCGCTCCAAGATCTTGTGCCGCCTCCTCCAATGACTCGTCCATACTTACAAGCCGCGACTGAACCACCACGGCCACGAAGGCCATACAAAATGTCGTGTGTGCCAGAATAAGCGTAGTAATGCCGCGCCCCTTTGGCCAACCGAAAAGGCTCTCCATTGCAATGAATAGGAGGAGTAGCGACAAACCAGTGATGACCTCGGGCATCACAAGCGGTGCTGTCACCATGCCGCCAAGCAGGGACTTGATTCTAAATTTGCCGAAGCGGGTGAGAACAAGAGCCGCCAGGGTCCCAAGGCATAGGGCTAGCGTCGCGCTGGTAAAGGCGATTCTCAAGCTCAGCCACGCGGCCTGCAGGATCTGGGAGTCTTGGAGCAGCTTCCCATACCATTTGGTCGAGAAGCCGCTCCAAACAGTTACCAGTTGAGATTCGTTGAAGCTGTAGACAATCAGGCTGATGATTGGCGCGTAGAGGAAGGCGTAGCCCAGCCCCGCGACGATGGGGAGAAAGTAACCGTTCCTACGCATCAGTGCACCTCCATCTGCGCGTCCCGCGCTTTTCGCAGAATCATGATCGGAATGACCAGCACAACCAGCATGGCTATGGCTACAGCGGACGCCACCGGCCAGTCTCGGTTGGAGAAAAACTCATCCCACAAGACGCGACCAATCATCAGCGTGTCGGGCCCACCGAGAAGTGAAGGAATAACGAATTCTCCAATAGCGGGAATCAGAACCAACATAGAGCCGGCGATTATGCCTGGAAATGAAAGCGGAAGTGTCACCGTGAAGAATGTCACGATGGGTCTGGCACCGAGATCCGACGATGCCTCGAGCAGTGTATTGTCAAGTTTGACCAGGTTGGCATAGAGCGGCAGGATCATGAACGGTAGGTAGTTGTAAACGATGCCGATGTAGACGGCGAAATCGGTCTGTAGCATCACGAGCGGCTCCGAGATGAGGCCGGTTCGGAGCAGGAAGGTGTTAACCAGCCCGTTGCTCTTCAGGAAGCCGATCCAAGCGTAGACACGCAGCAGGAATGATGTCCAAAACGGCAGGATGATCAGCATTAGCAAGATGTTGCGCCGCGATTCCGAGCTGCGCGCGATGTAGTAGGCAATTGGGTAGCCGATCAAAAGCGCAATGATGGTCGATATCAGGGCGATTTTGATCGAGTTGAGATAGGCGTTCACGTACAGCGGGTCGCTGAAAAGGAACTGGTAATTTGAGAAGAAAACGTTGAACTTCAGCGAACCATCGCTCGTCCACTCGTAAAGCGGGAGGAAGGGCGGTTGGCTGATGGCCGCCTTGGAGAGGGAAATCTTGGCGACAACGAAGAAGGGGATGAGAAAGAAAACGAAAAGCCAAAGTGTTGGAACTGCGATTACGAGACTCCGACCCGAGAGGCCGAGACGACCAAACAGCGTGGCGGTAGCCCGCAGCGGCGCATAGTAGTTTATCTGCTCCAGGCGGCTCAAGTTCTGGCGGGCGCTGTCATGGCCGCACTACGACGCCAGATGCGCCGCTCCAGGTCAGGAAAACGCGCTCAGACCAGTGCGTTGCGCCTGAGTCGTGTCGTTCCAAGTTCGATTGCAACACACGGACCTCCTTGCCGCTCGCCAGTTTGATCCAGTAGATGGAGTGGTTGCCCATGTACGCGACCTCTTTGACCACGCCTTCGGTAATGTTTGCATCACCCGCCGGGCGCGTCCGATTGATGTGGATTTTTTCCGGTCGCACTGCGAACCACAGTTGCTCATCGGGCGAGCAGCTGATGCCATGGGCAACTTGGATATCGCAGCCGGCATCGTCGGAGCGAAGTCTGACGTGGTCCGCCGCGTCCTCGATTACCCGGCCATTGAACATGTTCACCGAGCCGATGAACTCGGCCACGAACTTGCAATTGGGGAACTCATAGATCTCGTGGGGCTCGCCGACCTGGACGATCTTCCCGCCCGTCATCACGCCCATGCGCGTCGACAGGGTCATGGCCTCTTCCTGGTCGTGCGTGACGACGATGAAGGTTACACCAAGCGTCTCTTGAATCTTCTTCAACTCGAACTGCGTCTCCTCGCGCAATTTCTTGTCGAGTGCAGCGAGCGGCTCGTCCAGCAGCAGAAGTTTGGGGCGTTTGATGAGGGCACGCGCCAAGGCCACGCGTTGGCATTGGCCGCCCGAGAGCTGATCGGGCTTGCGCTTCTCGAATCCACCCAATTTGACGAGGTCCATGATTTGAGCGACGCGCTTGTCAATCTCGCTGGCCGGTACGCCGTCGCGGCGTAGTCCATATCCGACGTTCTTCTCCACCGTCATATGCGGAAAGAGCGCATAGGACTGGAACATCATGTTGGTGGGCCGCCGGTAAGGCGGAGAACCCGCCTGATCCTGGCCATCGATTTCGATCGTCCCGCTGGTCGGCTTCTCAAAGCCCGCCAGCATACGCAGCAAAGTCGATTTGCCGCTTCCCGAACCGCCCAACAGGCAGAACAGTTCGCCTCTATAAATGTCGAGAGAGACGTCATTCACGGCGACAAAATCACCGAATTTCTTGGTAACGTTCTTGATTTTGATGAACGGCGTGGCGTTTGGGTCTTTCCATATCGGCAACGTCTGGGCGCCAGGCACTAGCTCGGCCATCAGTATCCTCCTCTGCCATCAGTGATGCGGCGCACACCAATCGGCACGGCGCGACTCTACTTTATGTTATTGACCCGTCTTGATTGTCGTCCAGGCACGGGTCAGGCTTCGGTCGAACTGCGGAGAGTGCGGTGTAGCGCTATAGAGCTTGGTGAGCACCTCATCCGGTGGATAGATACCCGGGTCGTTGCGAACCTCCTCGTCGACGAGCGGAGTCGCTGCCTTGTTGGGGTTCTTGTAGAACACGCTGTTGGAGATCGCCGCAGCCGTTTCCGGACGCAATATGTAGTCGATAAATTTGAGGGCCGCTTTAGGGTTTGGCGCATCAGCCGGGATGGCCATCATGTCGAAGCCCACCTCTGCGCCCTCACGCGGAATGGCATAGGCAATATTGACGCCTTGACCGGCCTCCGCTGCACGCCTCTTGGCCTGCAAGACGTCGCCCGAATAGCCGAGCACAAGGCAGATGTCGCCGTTTGCAAGATCGTTGATGTATTGCGACGTATTGAAGTAGCGAATGGAAGGACGAATCGACTGCAGTAGCGCGGTGGCCTTGGCAAGATCGCCCAAATCCTCGCTGGTCGGCTTTAGATTCAAGTAATGCAGCGCGGCGGCCATCACCTCTGACGGCGAGTCTATAGCGACAACGCCGCAATCTGCCAGCTTGGCCACCGTATCTTTGTCGAAGAACATATCCCAGCTGCCGATCTTGTCGGCAGGGATGCGCTTGGCGATCTTGTCAACGTTATAGCCGAGCCCATTGGTATACATCATGTAGGGCACACCGTACGTGTTGTCGGGATCATTGATTGCTACTAAATCGAGAATGCTCTTATCGAGATTTCCGTAGTTGGCCAGCGCCTTCTTGTCGATTTTCTGGTACACACCGGCCTTGACCTGGCGGGCCATGAATTGGATGCTCGGCACTACGACGTCGAAGCCGGAGGAGCCGGCCAGCAGCTTGGCTTCCAATGTTTCATTGTCAGCGTACATGTCGTAATGCACCTTGATGCCGCTGTCGTCCTGGAATTTGGCGACCGTGTCCGGGGCGATATAATCCGACCAATTGTAGACGTTGACGGTGTTCTCTTCCGCCGCTGCCGTGGCGCAGACGGCCACAGCAATTGCGATGGACGCAAACAACTTTTTCATCGATTTTGCTCCTTTGTCTGATTTCTCGTGAGCGACTAGATTCCGAGCTTGTCGGCCCGTCCCACCAGTAACGGGCAACAGAGTACGACACCCGCAAGTGGCTGCGTCTTTCCCAAAAAGTAGCGATGCCTCGCCCATCACTTCGCTCGCCAATAAACCGCGGAAGCAAACTACGAAAACTCTAAACTTGGCCTTGCATCACCGAGCTTCGGGTAGGTTTCCCGACCCCAGATTTGCCGCTCGCGAATGAAGGGAAGGGGATACTGCGGATGCGGCGATTCAAACTCTCGTGCCAGCCGGTGGCCGTCGAAAATTGCGTTCATGAGATGCCGCGGCGCATAGCAGTCGCCGATCCGGTAGACGGCCTGTACCTTATTCTCTTCCCAGTCGGACCGTCGGCGCAAGAGCTCGTGGAAGAGCGCGGCGTTCGATACGCGCATCGTCACGAGGATTAGCGCGTCGCAATCCAGATGCACTGTGTCGCTCGACAAGCGACGACCCCATTTGCCCTCCTCCACTTCGTAGAGTTCGGGGGTATCGCGATAGAGGTAGAACAGCGAAAGTTTGTTGCCGACGTACTCATGTCCCCAATGGTTAGTGATGGTTTTGATTTTTTTCTGGTACATGAGGCGTTTGTTGTTCGCCATTTCCATGGTGTAGAGCGAGAACTGTACGACGTCGTGCATGTTGGTGACCAAGGTCACCTGCTTGCCGAGGTCCGCCGCCAATTCGGCCATCGCAATGCCGGTAAAGTGGCCGTCGCCGTCCAACACCACGACTTTTTGGCCGGGGATGGGCTTGCCCGCCATGATTTGCTCTGGCGTTAACACGTTCGGCAAAGACGCATCGGCTCCGGGGATTGGACGGTGAATCTCTGCCCCCGTGCCGTCGATCGACCAGTGGGCGCCGGTGGCAATCACGACCTTGTCGGCGCCGTATTCCAAAACATCGTTGGCCGACATTTTCCCCACACCGAGATGGGTTTCGACGTTCTTCAGCTTATCCAATTGGATTTGCCGGTAAGTAATAACGCGTCCGAACTCGGAGCAACGCGGGTAACGGGCTACGTCGCGCCAATGCCCGCCGAGTTCGGCCTCTGCTTCGCGCAGATGAACGTCGTAGCCCCTTTTGCCGAGAACGATGGCGCATTCCATGCCAGCGGCTCCCCCCCCGACGACCAACACCGAACACGGATTTTTTGCTCTTTCGAACTTCTCGGGATGCCAGCCCCGGCGATACTCCTCTCCAGACGTCGCGTTCTGAGTGCAGTAGAGCAAACCTAGTTCCTGCACTCGAGATGCGCACATGTTGCAGCCGATACATTCGCGGATGTCTTCGATTCGACCCTCAGAGATCTTGGTCGGCAGAAAAGGATCGGAAATGGAAGGACGGGCTGCGCCGATAATGTCGCACTGGCCGCCGTTGATGGCTTCGATCATGTCATCGGGATTGGTGAACCGGCCGTTGCTAACGACTGGAATCGCGCTGCCGACGATACCCTTTACATCTTGAACAAAGGGGCGCATCCAGTTCGTCTTACGGAAGCGGGAACTGCCGGCGTCTTCGCCCCACTCTTCGTAGTCGCCGATCTTCAACGCCCAGAGATCCACCACTCCTTCCTTGTGCATAAGCTCTACGAAGCCGATGCCGTCCTCGAAGTGCTCTACGCGGTGGTCTCCGTTCACCGTATCGGTCTCGAAACGGATGGTTACGCCAAGCCGGTCACCGACGGCCTTTTTCAAGGCCGTCATGAGCTCGACGAAGAAACGCGCTCGATTTTCCAGAGAACCGCCGTACTTATCATCGCGACGGTTGTAGCGCTTTTCGAGGAATTGCATTGGTAAGCAGCTGTCCCCGCCGGAAATCTCAACGAAATCGAAACCCGCTTGCTCGGCGCGCTTGGCGGCCAACACATACATCCCGATGAACGTCTTAATATCGCTCTCATCGGCAACGGCGGCATAGACGTTGCGCTCGGGAAAAACGTTCGAAGGCAACCCACTGGGCGCTCTGGGAACCTCTCTCGAACTCGAGCCCAGGAGCGTGTAAGCCATTATACCAAAGCTGTACGCCGGCCAGGCTTCCATGCTTATGCAGCTCCTCGCACATCTTACCGAGGTTGATCACATCGCCCTCATCCCAGAGGCGCGCCAAGTGCGTCGGATAGTCGTCCGACTCCGGATGAACAGAGCAAGCTTCAGTGCAAACGGCCGCCCAACCGCCTTCTGCCTTCATGCCACGGAAATAGGCCTGTGTTCCCGGCCGCTCCGACCCATAGCCGGTGCAGTGAGCTGACTGCCAGAATCGGTTTCGCATGGTCTTTGGGCCGAACGAGATTGGATCGAACAAGATGTTGTATTTTGGATTTCTGGCCAATTTGATGCCTCCTCTACACCGGCCCTGTCCCGATTGCATACTCGGCTGTTCGTTTAGATTTGGGCGATTGGACTGACCGATATTTTGTACCAAGCGAAGTGGGAGATTGTTGCACGATCGGCGCCTGCCTGAGAAACGCAGCGAAGTCGTTTACCATGAAGGTCGATTGAAGACCCAGTCGGGGCCGCCTCGAGGTTGACAGCGTCACTCCGCTGCGCGGCGCAAGGAATCGGAGGGCGTCCACGGCAGAAAAGCCTGCTGCTCGGGATCGTCAGGGGAAAGCTCGGCGGCTGCAAAGACGTTCTCTCCGGCGCACCAGCGGAGAATGGCGTCCGGATCCTCGAGTATCACGCGCAGGGCTGCGGTCAGCTCGAGAAGCGATGTCGGCCTTCCGCTTCGGGCCAGCGCCGGCAATAACCCTGCCTGAACGCTCTTGTAGAACGACTGATGTTCGGCATCGACTGGGACGTCCCAATCGGCATAGCTCTCGAATGCGTCCTGGCAGGCGGCCACCGAACGAGAATTGTAGGCGCGGCAATCGAGCGGGCGCACCGGATAGACGCTGCACTCGTTCCCAACCAGGAGCGGACAAGGCAGGCGCGCTTCACCCCTTTCCTCATCGCTCATGCCGCGCGTCTGCTCGTCGGTAGTCGCGACCCGCCGGGCGAGCGCTTCGCGCTCTTCGACCGAGTAGGTATGCTCGAAGAAAGCGGCGATACGTAGGATTTCGGGTGCCGTAACGACTACACGCATGTGACAGCAGAAGCAGCAGCCCCTGCAGCAGGCGATCCCGTCGTCGCTGGGAGCCGCGTCGGCCTCACTTGCCGCAATCAGTCCATCGATCGTAGCGCAGACCTCACCGAGGTCGACGCCGGGACTGAGTAATCCGTCGACCCGAGCGCGTGCTGCTTCGGCGAGCTGATGCCATGTGCGGCTCGCTGGCATAATCGGCCTACCGCGTGTGGTCCAGCTGGGCCTCTTTCTCATAGGCCAGCCAGAACAAGAACAACTTATCCGTGGGGGAATTTTTGGGATCGAAGTCTGCCATTGTGCCCCCGCTCACAACTTCTTTACCAACCTCAGCGCCGCCGCCGGCGCGCCGCGCTCAAGCCGCGACAGCCCTTCGGCAATCGAGGCAAGCTCACCGTTGGCGTCGCGCCGCACGGTCTCAGGCGCAATGCCGGCTTTGAGCGCCATAATGAGCCCGGCCGCCTCCCAATAGTTTTCGACGCAATGGTAGCGGCCGGTGCCGGCAAAGAGGCGCGCCAAGTCATTGCGCATCAGATTTCGGTTCTCGCGCACGGCGATGACGTGAATGCCCTGATGCAGGGCGGCAAGCGTGGGCAGGCCGAGGCAGCCATCGGGGATGACGAGGCACGAGACGTCCTCGGCCGAGACGACGCCTCTGCCGGTGAGAGCCGCTGCTCCGGTCACGATGCGCGGGCTGCGCGACAGGCCCTTGAAGACGCTGTGGATGCAGGCGCACGAACTGCCCTCGGCTGCCTTGCGTGGCTCGTAGATGCCCTCGTCGGCATTCATGATCTCGAAGGTGTCGTACATCGGCGCATGCGCGGCGGGCATGTCATAGAGAAGCGCAACCGCGTGGGTCAGCAGCGCCTCGATCCCGCCGTACGGATTGATTCCCTTCTCCTCCATGAAGTAGGCGCGCTGCATCTCCTCCGGCACGTCGACGACGCTCGAGATGGCAATCGCCTCGAAGCTGCCAAGTCGTTTCTCGATCAACTCGCATAAGGCGTCGAAGCCCTTGATCACGCCCGTCGCGCGCCCTGAGACCGGGGAGACGTGCGCCGTCATGACGAGATCGACAGGCAAGGGCACGACCGGAAGGCAAGGAAATCCGCCCGTACCATAGGCCGCGGAGACGGCATTTACGAGCGTGTGCCAGATCGCGGCCTCGGGGTGTTCCTGAACCAGCGGCAGGACGCGGTTGGCGCGGACCAGTGCCAATCCGGCCGTTCCCATCATCAGGCGCGTCAATACGCTGCCCTCCACATAGAGCGTGTTCTCCGGCATCTCGTTGATGTCGGCGCCGTTGACGACATTGGGGTGTGTAATCAGCCGATCGCTCGCGGCCGCAAGCAGGCGCGCCACAGGTCCGGCATCGCCAGCATGCCCGCCGATATCGGCGTCTATGCCGGTCGGCACAATCAAGACGGTCGTGAAGCGCTCGCAGCTCTCATGCGTGCGGGAACGAAAATTCAATACTGAGCGCGATCGCGCCGGGTGATAGTGCGCCAGGCCGACGAGAACACCGATCTCGCAATCAATATGGGCTTCGCCCGTTCGGGTGGCGACGAGGCGCAACGGCATGGCATCGGCGGGGAGGTTTTCGCCGAGATGGGCAGCGAGGTGCGACAGGAGCTGATCGCTTTGGGCTGGCAGAGGAATCCGTATCTGCTGCTCATAGACTTGCATTGACTGATCCCTTCTCGTTGTCGCGACTTGGCAAAATGCCGGTCAGATGGTTGATGCTGGCGAAGTCCCTGAAGCTCGAAGCCCTACGCAGCATGACAGAACCGTCGCCCATTTCCAGATAGATGTTCGGTAAGGGCTGGCCATTGAACATGTGGGCCTTGACCAGGGAGTAGGCGCCCATACCCGGGAACACGACGCGCGAGCCGATCGTTAGCGGCTCGATGAACTGGTAGGTGCCGAACAGATCGCCGGCGAGGCAAGTGCTTCCGGCAAGGACGTAGCGGAAGCCTTCGCCCGCCGGTAGATCGTTGCGGTGGCCTAGGACTTCGGGCTCGCTGCCCGGCAGGTCGCTATACTCGAACACCTCAGGCATGTGGTTGACCGACGTATCGAGCACTGCCACGGTACGGCCGTCCGTGTCGATAAGGTCAACCACGCTCGCCATAAAGGTCCCGCCATCACGCACAAGGGCCGCGCCGGGCTCGATATAGATGTCCTGGATTGCTGTTGACCTGAGCAATGCCGTTGCCTCGATGAGTTGCCCGACTGCGTGGGGGGCGCACCAACCGTACCCGCCGCCCAGATTGATCCAGCTGATCTGCGCCAAGATGTGAGGTATCTCACATTGCAGCCGCTCAATCGTCGGTTTGAGGCCGGAGAAGTCGTCCGCCTCGCAGTTGTTGTGCAAGTGTATTCCTGAAATGCCGGTGGGAAGCGCCTTGAGCCGTCTCAGGTTGCTGGCAGGCTCACCTAGCTTCGAGTGCTTGCGGCATGGATCAAAGCGCTCGTCGTCGATCTGCGAGATCTGCGGGTTGATGCGCAGACCTGTGCGCTTGTGAGAGAAGTAGCCGCCGAGACGGGCAATCTGCGATAGGGAGTTGAAGGATATGGCGTCGCAATACCGGGCAAGCTCTGCGCAATCCCGATCCCGCAGCCCAGGCGAGGTCACCTGCACCTCGGCGTGCGGCCCTACGACACAGCGTACTAGCAGCGCCTCGAAAAGCGAGCTTGCCGAGAAGCCCGCCAGCTGAGGGACCATAAGGTGCAGCACGTCGGGAAGTCCGAGTGCCTTCAGCGAGTAGAGCGCACGGCAGCCTGCCAGTCCGCACAGCCGGACCAACTCATCCCGGCTCGCCGCAATGGCTGCCGGCCGCACGATGAACGCAGGTGTCTCGACAGAGTTCGCGTGGAAATGCAGACTGCCTCCTCACGGCCCGACCCCCGCTCCGGACCTGCCGGCGTGAGGCATTTGCGATTTGAGCCTGCCCTGCAGGTCCGAGGTGTAGGTGATGATCTGCGCGAACGTCTCCCAGTATCCGTGACTAACCTGCTCCACGATTTCGGCCTTGTGGGCGCGGTAGGCCTCGGGCAGGCGGAACCAGGGAATGCTGGAATATTTGTGATGTAAGGCATGGTAGCCGAGGTTATGCCCAATGAAGGTATTGTAGAACCAGTTCAAATCCGAGCGCGTCTTCGCTCCGCTCACGCGGTAGTGATCTTCGACTTCGGCCCAGTAGCGTAATGTTAAAAAGATGAAGGTGTAGGGGATCAGCCAGTAGAGGATCAACTCGCGCCAAAGGGAGAAGTAGGCCGCGCCGGCTATGACCACTGCCCAGGCAGTCAGCATCAGACGCGTCTCCCACAAATCGAAATCGTAACCGAAATCCCGTACTGTCTTGAACAGATGCATGATGCCGGTGAGGCCAATTATGGGTCGGAGGACGAGAAGCCAGAACGCGCAAGCAAGGCCGAGCGTCCGGCTTGGAGCCGGCAAGCCCCAATCCTCGTAGTCGTGCCAGATGCTGTTCTCCAAATCGGCAATGTCAAGTCCGTGGTGCAGCCTGTTGTGGTAGCGGCGATAGGCACTGAGGGACGTGAACATCGGCCAGGCGAGAATCGCTCCAAGCAGGTCGTTGACAGACTTCGAGTTGGAGAGGTGCCAGTGCGACGCCTCGTGCAACAACGCCTCACCAAGCGCATACTGACGCGTACCGATAACGAGGATGGCGAGCGCCTTTACTGGCCAGCCTATGTCCGGCACGGCAGCGGCCATAGCGATTGCTCCTGTAACGATCGCGTACTCAGCTGCGATCGTGAGCAACGCACGCTTGGTCGAACGACGCGTGAAGCGGGACACTGTCGTATCACTCCGCCATTAACGAACTCGCCCTCCGAGGTGATTTCTGGTCAGCGGCCCATACGGGACCCTGCCTTACGTCGTCGAGGGCAAAAAGTGATGCGGAGCAGCGAAGGATCCGCCAGCGCTGCTTCGACGGCCTGTCGTTCGCGCAAGACGGGCCACAGGGGCTGTGGGACCGTGGGAATCAGAAAGAATGCGGCCCGCGCCAGCTTCATCCATTTGCCTCCAATCCGTAGGTAATCGTCCGGCAGCACCGCGCCACGACATTGCGCCGCGCCGCACGAACAGTGGAACGGCTCACGCTCACGCGGATTGTGCGTCCCATAGTCGTCGGTCAGCTCCTCTCCGGCTGCGATGTCGCGAACCGCCATCTGAAAGTCGTCGCAGACACCCAGGCAATTCGCATCACACGAGTGATTGTAGAAGCGGGCGTGGTCCCAGCACAGAATGTGGTCACCGCGGCCGTCAATGTAGGCGTATTCCTCGACGAGCTCCCTGGCATAATCTGGCAGTCGGCGAATGTCCTCATCGGAAAAATGCTGGTCCAGCACGTCTAGCGCCCAGATGATCGTGCCGGTGGGAATCTCACGAGTAGCGAACACGCCCCAGCCGACGGCGGGGCTGACAAATCGCAGTTCGGTATCGGGATGCACCATGTCTAGTCTGACGGGACGACAGAAGACGACAGAATAGGACTCCTTCGTCACGATACTCCCACATCGGAGATGAGGGAGTATAACAGTGTCCCCCCGTGCGCTAAAGTTGTAACCTAAGCTTGGTGCCGAGCTGGTGGTGTGGAGAGCAACCATGACTAACACAGCGAAACTGAATCAGATCATAAAGAAGAACAAAGCGGGTAAGTTGTGGGAGGAGGAGGACGCGCTAAAAATTAGGGACCGCCAACATATATGAGTTTTGGACCATCGGGGATGATGAAGACCCAGACGGTCCGGTTAGCAATCCTGAAGTACGTTTCTGGCTGGAAGGTGAAGGCGGTGAGGAAAAATACTTCGAATGTTTTAATACCCTGACCACGCATCTCCATGAGCAATTTACATCAGCAGCAAGACTTCGAGCAGGCCGAGGCGCTTAAAACTCAAAAGAATCACACTCTATGTGGCTACGATTGTTCATTCTCGTTGTGGGCAGCATGATCGTGGCGTTTTATAGAGATCCTTCTTGCCGTTTATGACTTCACGCCCTAGGCCGTGTACTCATAAAGGCATCAGCTGAGCCACGACGCGGGTGTTCCGCATTAGCCCCAAAGCGGACGTGAGGTGAGCCGGTTCAGCGAACAAAACTACAAGCCCGGGCTCTCCTGACACGTGGCGGCGGAGGAACGATGAATCGATACGTCGATGACGCACCGCTTCCTTCGGTGAAGCGCCATGAGTTTGACGAGCTCGTGGGCAGCGCGGTTTCCACTTAGCACGCCGCCATTCATAAAGCCGAAACACTTTGCGCCGGCCGTATGCTCGCCGGCAAATTGCAGGCGGCCGCCAAGAGCTGGTTTCCCCGCCTCGTCCAACATCGTGGTGTATTGCCCGACTTTGGCGCCGCAGTAGCTGCCGAGGGTGTAGGGATAGTTGCTCCAGAACATTGACGTGACTGCCGCCATATCAAGACTTTTCGCCATCTTCGGCCAGATCTTGTGCGAGGCCGTCGTGGAAGGCGGCGAGCACGGACTTCTGGTCGGTCTTGGTGCGGTCAGCAGCGTTGCCGCCTAGGAAGACGGTGAGAATGCCGGCCTTGCCCCGATCGGCTGCGACCGGCGCTCGTCTCCCAAAAATCCTGGACCCCAACGTCGGAAAGGATGCTGCCATCGGAGAGAGGCAAGCCGCGCTTCGGGGCGGGCTTCCGCCACACCCGCGACGTGGTGCCAACCATGATCTTTGCGTGCTTCCCCATGCCAAGCTCATTAATGCATTTCAGCTTTTCACAACTGAGGTTGAGACGGTCCAAACCCTTGACCTGCCGCAGCTTGGTGAACGGCAGAGCGAGGATCACGGCATCGAAGTTTCGCGTCTGTACTCCGCCCGGGGCATCAAAGCCCATCACGATCTGCCCGCCCTGGTAATCGAGCTCCGTCAGCGCGTAGCCCAGCTTCATCTCGGTCTTGTTCTTCTCGAGCGCGTCCACCAAAGCCTTGATAAGCACGCTCGATCCGCCCTTGATGCGGTACGCTTCATCGCTGTCGCCGTTAATTTGCAAAATCCTCATCAAGTGCGGTGCCGATGACGTGCACCAGATTGAGGCTGGACTGATCTTCAGCTTCGAGCCCATTCTCATTGACATAGGCCAATTCGAGTAGATCGATTACCCAGTCGTCTATGGTCTTGCCGCCTATGACCTTGCCGCGAAATTGGTCCAGATATTTCTTCAAGCTTATATTGTCGAGATCGCGCGCATGAGCCGTCCACTGGTCAGGGCCTCCGAGATTTTCGCCGGGCGGTCATCGCGGATTCGATTGGCGATCGGCACATAGGCGCCAGACTGCGTGTTCGGGTCGAGTATGTCCTTCTCAGTACGGAACTTGCCCTTGAAGAAATAAAGAGTCCTCGCCTTTATCTTGGCCTTCATCTTCGAATTGCTGCCTTTTCAGGCCGAGTTCGTCGAGGAGGTGCTTTAAATCCAGATGGTTGCTGTCCACTAGCTCGCCGCCCCGTTCGCAGAACATGCCCTTGTAGAAATCGTATTGGTGAACATGCGTCCGCCCCAACGATTGCTCGCTTCAAACACAATCGGAGTCTTGCCGGCTTGGTGCAGGCGATAGGCGGCGGTCAGCCCGGCAACGCCGCCGCCGACGATCGCTATCGGCCCTTTTGGTTGCCCTCTGGCGTACGCGCTCCAGTCCAACACCGGCGATAGCGCCGCTGCTCCGGCCGCCGCCGCGGAGACCGCCATCATTCGCCGCCTAGTCAGTGCCGGAAGATCCCGGCCCAACAATAGAGTTATCGCGAGAAGCAAGGACAAGCGCCCTGCTTTACGGCGGCGAACAACGGTGTACGGGACATGAGAGCCCCCGACCGGGGAATGCGTATTGTGACATTGGGTCACAGCCGATCGTACTCTTGAAGCGCTGACCGACTCAAGTCCATATCGGCCAGCTTCCTGACCCGCTGTAGCTTCTTAATGGCTAACGCAGCGTGAGCGGACCGCGCCGCTTTCGCGTTTTTGTACCCGTCGGGATCAGCGGCTGCGTTGTGCTACGGTGAGATGATCTCGCCAGTGTCGAGATCGACCATTTACATGGTCGACGCCTGCGTTTGCGCCGGTGCGCCTTGAGGAGCGGGTGGAGTTGGTCGCGTAGAGATTTCATGAGGTCGGGGACGCGGACCATCCTATCTCCCCCATGCAAGTCTATCGGACTGTGTCCGGTTGACCGCGGCGCCGGATCCACTCTGCAATCAAGACGAGGAGCAGCGTACCCATCATCATCAGGACGGCGAATGCGATCATCACCGGCAGTCGACTGGCATAACGCAGTTGGCCGAAGAGATAGACGGGAAACGTCTGCTCAGTTCCGGCGAGGAACAGGGCTAGAGCGAATTCATCGAGCGACACCGTGACTGCCACGAGCCAAGCGGACAGGATTGAAGGGGCAATGAGCGGCAACACAACGTTGAGGATGACCCTTCCATATGGCGCACCGAGATCCATGGCGGCTTCTTCGAGATCGGAATCGAAGCCCGCCAGTCCCGCGGCCACAATCAAGATCACGTAAGGCAAAGCCACCACCGTGTGAGCAATCGCGACCGTCCACAATGAACGATCAATACCGGCGGCAAGGAACAACACCAAAAGTGCCACGGCTAGAATGACGACGGGCACAACCAGCGGAAGCATGGCCAGCGCAAAGAGCAATTGGTCGCCACGAAAGCTAAAGCGCATCAATAGCAGCGCAACCGCGGTGCCCAAGGCCGTTGCGCAGCAGCTGCTCCCCACCGCCACAAGGATACTGTTACGCGCGCTGTGGAGCAGTGCGGGGGAGGAGAATACTTCTTCGTACCAGCGAAGGGTCAGCCCCTGGAGTGGAAAGGACAAACTGGTCCCTTCATTCAACGAAAACAGGAACAAGACCGCGAGCGGCAGATAAAGCAGCACGATCAACCCAACAAAGTATCCAGTTAGAAGAGAGAAGCGCCCTTTCTCACTGATGGTAGACTGAGTTGCTGTCATCCTAGCGGCCTTCACGTTAACGAAGCGCCGTGCGAAGGCGACCAGTAAAAGCGTTACGGCCAACATCACCACCGAAAGGGCCGCACCCCGCGGCCAATTGGCATTCCTGGTGAAGAATTCCTGGATGATATTCCCAAACATGATACCGCGGCTCCCGCCCACCAGCAGCGGCGTTACGTACTCACCCACGGTCGGGATGAACACCATGAAGAAGGCGGCCAGAACACCGGGAAAGCTCAGCGGGAAAATGATCGTCCAAAAGCGCCGCCAGGAGGTGGCGCCGAGATCGGCCGCCACCTCAACCAGTTCGGGCTGTACGCGTTGCAAAGCGGCGCTAATGGGCAAGGCTGCGAAGGGGACCCATACATAGACAAGCGCAATGACGACGGCACTGCGGCTGTAGAGGAGACCACCTATGGGCTCGGCAATGATCCCCGAATATATGAGAAGACTGTTGATAGCTCCTTCGGAGCCTAGCAGAAACTTCCAACTCATCACCCGGAGCAAGAAACTGGTCCAGAACGGAATGAGCAGCAACATCAGGCAAAGCCCTGCAGCGCGCCCGGCGCGGAATACGAGAAAGTAGGCGACCGGATACGCCAAGGCAGTCGCCATCACAGCCACCCCGAAGGCAATAGCGATAGAGATGCCCAGAAGTCGCCAGTAACTGCCGATCGCGAAGATCGTCTGGTACTGCTTTAGTGTCGGCGAGATGCTAAACAGTTCGCCCTGCATGTCGGCGCGGAAGCTGAGCGCGAACATGAGTATAAGTGGAACTATGAAAAACAGGCCGAGCCATAGAAAAGGCGGCAAGGACAGAGCCCAGAATGTTGCCCGTCGCTCCACTCCGTGCTACCCGCTTGTCCCGCTTCGCGCTCGTTCCGCCCCGCTGCGTATCGGCAGCGCTGGCTTGCCGATCTAAGGCGCTGCCTTAACGTCCGTCCACGTGGAAGTCCACGCGTCGCGCTGCTCGGCAGTAAGCTCCGGTGTAAAATTGCTCCGTTCCAACACGCTCGGATCATCGAGCGAAAAGGCTTGATTGAGCGTGGGATCGGAAATGCTGTTCATGACCTCGCCGTTGGCGACCCCGTAGTTGAACTCAGTTACCACATTGTTGGCCGTTGCCTCGGAAAGCTTCTCGTTAATGAACTTCAACGCAAGCTCCTTGTTCTTTGTCCCCTTGCGGATGCCATAAACGCCGACCCAGGAGGCGCGGCCCTCTTTCGGATTGGCGTACGCGACCGGCACGCCTTTTTTCACTAGCGTGGCGTAAGCCCCTTGCCAGGCGTAAGCCAGCCACACATCGCCGACGGCCATCGCATCGACCAATTCAGGCTCACCAGCCCAGTAGACCAGGTTCAAATCTCGCTGCTTGCTCCACTCGTCTTTTATGGCAGCGAGTTGTTCGGGGGTGATGTTGCGCTCGTCGTACTTATGAAGGTAAGCGGAGACCGCCACAGCCGACGGCCCGTCGTCATACATGGAGATGTGTCGATTGTATTTTGGGTCGAGCAACGCCGACCAAGAATCGATCGTCCCTTTTACCTTGTCGGTTCGATACAGAATGGACGAGAATCCCCAATCCCAGGGGATGAAATATTGTTTGCCGTTGAAATTGCCAATCTTCTTTAAGTTCTCAGGGACCTTGTCCCAGTTCGCGATCTTGGTTACGTCGATCTCTTCGACCAACCCCTCGTTGACGTAGAGCTGTAGCCAACCCGTATACGGATGAATAATATCGGCCTGGCTGCCGGCTTTGATCTTGCCGTAGATATCGGCATCGGACGCCCCGATCTCGAAGTTTACTTTGACATCGGGATTCTTCCTCTTGAAGTCTGTCCAGAATACCTCCGCGTCATAACCGGGCCAATCAAGGACGACAAGCTCGCCACTCTCTCCTGCGACTGCCGGACCGCTTCCGCGCAACGCACCTGGTAGTACGGCGAGCACGAGAAGAAATACCAAAACTGACAGACGAACTGTTGCTTTCATGTCTGGGCCCTCCACTGGGACGCCGTGAGCGGTACGCGTTGGGTCATCGGCGAGTCCGAGCACTTTTTGCGGGTTACATGCGGTCGGCCCCGCCGGATTCCAATTTGAATCCTAGTTTGAGGGCGGTCGCGACGCAATGCCGAGTGCGGCCATCGTAGCCCCCGGCCCCATGTGGTACTGCGCATTCAAGCCGGGCTGGACTATACTCGCTCACGCCAACGACCGTGGCGTCCACGGCGTCAGGCCTCGTGAGGTCATCCCTAGCCCAGGGTCCCCCTGGCATCGCGGATTGCGGTGGTGAGCGTCGCATCTAACCCGGACATCCTCATCATCGGTGCCGGCCTCGCCGGAGCCGGCGCGGCTGAAGCGCTGGCAGCGCGTGGCTTCACCGCGACCGTGCTCGAGGCGCGTGATCGGGTCGGCGGACGCGGCTTTTCAAGGCCGTTCGCCAGTAGCGATGAACTGCTGGAATTCGGTGGGGCCTGGATCAGGCCGTGGCAAGTACATATCCACGATGCCTGCGCGCGCCACGGAGTGGCTTTGCGGCCGCGCGCACCAGTCACCGAGCGCCGCTGGTTCCGCGATGGTGCGCTGCATAAGGATGGACCGGCATCGCCTGAGGACCTTGTGCAGCACGAACGTTGCGTCGCCCGTATCGCTGCTGATGCCTTGTCGCTGAAAAAAGGTGAAGAACGCAACGAGTTAGGCCAGTCACTGACGGACATCAGCTTCACGGCCTATTTGACGCGCATCGGCGCACCGCAGGCGACGCGCGATCTGTGCGGCGCCTGGTGGACGGTCAGCGGCAATGGTGATCCGGAGCGGGTTCCCGCGACGGAATTCCTGTCGAGCTGCGCCCGTGGCGGCGGCGCGCCCGACAGTATGATCGACGTTTCGGCCGATACGCTAGTCGGCGGCGTGACGCTGCTCGCGGAGCGCATGATCGTTGGATCGGGCGCAAGCCTGGTGAGGAGGGCAGCGGTCATGAGGATCGCGCACGGTTCCGACGGCGTCACGGCTGAGACAGCCGACGGACGCTCCTGGCATGCCGAGGCCGCCTTGCTGGCGACCGGCATCAATCCGCTCGCGGCTATCGCCTTTAGTCCCCCATTGCTACCGGCGCAAACTGCTGCGCTGGCGACCGGTCATATCGGCGCATCGGTTAAGATCTGGGCCAAAGCGCAGGGCGTCCCGGTTGGTGTGCTCGCAACCGGCGGCGGTAATGGCATTGAATGGATGTTGTCAGAGCGCCTAGCCAAGGATGGCACGACATTGATCGTCGGTTTTGGGCTTGCACGAAATTTTGACCCGGAAAGGCCCAGCGCGGTCGATGCGGCGGTCTCTCGCTTCTTCCCCGAAGCAAAGCTTGTCGCATTTGACTGGCATGATTGGGTCCGTGACCCATTTGCGCGCGGCACTTGGATCGCGCCGGTGCTAGGCGCTGAACAGGCATTGGCGCCTGCGACCTGGCGAATGACCGGCCCGCTTGCCTTCGCATCCTCCGACATTTCACCGAAAGATGCGGGGTATCTCGACGCCGCGATTATTTCCGGGTTGCGGGCGGCAGAAGAGCTTTGCCAGTTTTTCGGCAGAGACTAGCGTTAGGCAGGGGCACGGAATGCGATCGCGAGACCAAGCGTGATGATTGAAACGAGCGTCTTCATGGGAATCCGGGAGCTACCTAACTGGTATCGCACCGGCTCACGGTCGAGATCGAGAATCCCATCGAGAGCTGAGAGCGGCTTAATGCGGGAGCGATTGTGAGAAGGCGTTCACAAGGACGACGCCGCCAACGATCAGGGCAAGCCCAATCAGTGCCGGAACGTCCAGCGTCTGCCGGAACCAGAACCATCCAACCAAGGCGATCAAGACGATGCCGAGACCGGCCCACATGGCATAGGCAATGCCGATGGGGATCGTGCGCAGGCTGAGCGCAAGGAATACGAAGGACGCCGTATAGGCGATCAGGGTGACGA
Source organism: uncultured Alphaproteobacteria bacterium (assembly GCA_963816805.1). Taxonomy (GTDB): domain Bacteria; phylum Pseudomonadota; class Alphaproteobacteria; order Rhizobiales; family Methyloligellaceae; genus Methyloceanibacter. Next base: position 5,035 of record CAWFLU010000033.1, on the reverse strand, counting down.
GGCTCGGAACGAGACGCGTTAAGGTCTCTGACGCTTTTAAGGCCGAGGTTCCGACGACCTCGAACGCGATTGCCAGAGCGAGATAAAGATAAGGCAAGGCTCGGGTCACGGACCTGCTCCTCCTTCTGCACAGCGCAGTCGGGCCTATAGCTGCGCGATGGTCAGGCCCAGCGAGATGCGGGGAAGCCAACTGATCGGCCTCAACCTCTTTGGCTTTACTCCGTTCTCGACTGCCTGGTCGGCATAATACATTAGCGCTGGCGCTTGGCCGCACGCGATTAATGCGGCGATGGTGATGAGGCTGCGGTCGCGGAGGCTGAGTCCCGATCGCGTCCACACTTCGCCGTAGAGGCGTTCTTGGGTGTACTTTTCGAGTGCGGGCGCAACAGAGCGAGCATTGTCCGGCGACAACCTCCGACTAGAAGTGTTCGATTGCTGAACGGTTCGTGATGGGTTCATGAAGACATTCCTGAGGCGATTGCGAGCAGATGTTGTCTCATGGAGTATGGCCTTCCGAACCACTCGCGGCCCCGGCTTCATCGGTTTCCGGCGCGACTATCAGCACGGTTAAGTTAGCGAGGTCCGCTATTGGCACCAAGCAGACATGCTCAATGCGCTGACGAATGTCCGCTTTTGGGGAGCAAACCGGAATTTGACCAACCGCTGGTTACCAATCTCAATTTATGAGTACACGGCCTAAAGCACCGATAGGCGAAGGACTGGGGCATTACGCTGACTTTATGTCCTCCGGCGTAGCGGATGTAGCGTTTGTATGGGGAGGTAGGGAAAGTGCCACTGGCGCTGATGGGGTGATGTCCTTCATTTCTCCTTGGAGCTCGTCAGCCAGGTACATGCCGCCGAGCACGTCGGGGTAGACATCGCGCAGTGCCGGTCGCGCCCGCTGCGCCAGTATTCACCCAGACAGAGACCGAGGTCATCGCCGAACGCAGGAGTGGCAGCGCGCAATTATGGTCATTGGTGCCCATCCCGCGAACGCCAGTGTAAAAGGTGCTAATTCTGCTGTATGGTCAGCCGCAGCGTAGAAATCAGCGATAGGGCGACGCGATACGTATCAACTGAGAGAACAAATGGCAGAAAAGAATCCATTTGAGATCACGCCTGAGTTGCGCGCATTGACACTAGAGAGTGTGGAGCAGGCGCGCACCGCGTACGGTCGGTTCATGGACTATTCTCACGCAGATCCTGAACGCTTCGTCGACTGTGATGAATCCGTTATTTTGCGGCGCTAGGATAGTTCAAGAGCGCGCAATAGAATTCGCGCGGGAGAAGGCGGAGCGCTTGTTCACCCTGGAACGCGAATTCGCTCATGCGAATGACGTTCAGGAGATGCCGATGTTACAAAGTGCTTACGTGCACGCTCAAATGAAGTCATGTGCAGGACAAGCCCAAGAACTCGGACGCTTGATGGCGCGAAACATACCGGCGTTCGGGCGAACGGTTGCGACCCCCTGACGCGGCGACCCTGGAAAGGCGGCGGGGCGCTGCGGCAAGTGCTATCCGCTGCCTAGCTCGACTACCAAACCCACGGCAATGACGCAATCAAAGCTCAAACAGCCAATTTACTCTCTCGGCCGGATCTCAATCCTGACTGCCCTGTCAAAGCCATCCCTCGAGAAGCTCGAGCGGCGCTGTGCGTGGCGGCGCTACGGACGGGGAGAGCCGATTGTCGATTATCTAGATGCTTCAGATGATGTGTTCTTTATCGCATCAGGTGAGGTCAAGGTCACGATTTACGCGCACACTGGTAAGGCGGTCAGCTTCAGTGTTATGGGCCCCGGGGATGCTTTTGGAGAATATCCTGCGATAGACCGAGGTCCGCGATCTGCGAGCGTCGAGGCGCGGACAGATTGCCTTGTGGCATCTTTGCCCGCGGTCGCATTTAGAGAACTCCTTCACACCGAACCCTGCGTAGCCGAAGCACTCTTACCAGAGTTGGTGAAGAAGATACGCGCCCTGACAACACGCGTGTATGAGTTCAGCACTCTAGCGGTCAAAAATCGCATCCAAGCCGAACTCTTGAGATTGGCAACATTGGGGCCGCGAGAGGGGAAGGGCGCACGCATTAGCCCTCCTCCTACCCACACAGAGATCGCAAGCCGCGTCGCAACTCATCGCGAGGCGGTCACCCGCGAACTCAATAGACTCGCGCGCATGGGTATCATCGAGCGGAGAAGCGGGGCCCTGGTGGTTGAGGATGTTGAACGCTTGGCGGAGTTGGTTCACTCCGCTACCGGCGAATAGGAATGGGGCGGCCGGATTTGGGCTGCGAAGCGGCGTACCGACAGCGGTCGGAACGGATACCTAGTCCCGAGGGACATACCGTTCGGCAATGTGAGCGTCGGGCCTGAGACGACCCTGCTCCGGCTTGGTCCTAACCCACTCCTCGAAGGGTACGAGCCCGACCGGGATTTGGTGGCAAAGGCGCCGATCGCGAGCGGTCTACTTGCCAAGCTCTCTATGAATTGGATGAACGGCTCGTGGGTTCGAAATGGCCCATGGCGTTCCTTATCAGGTCCAGACCGAAGAACAGCAGCCCCAGGCCGAGTAGGACTAGACCCAACGTTCGACCACTACCTTGTTCTTCATAACAAGGTGCAACACCAAACCCGCAGCCATGCAGATCGGCGCATACAAGTTCAAATGAAATGCGACAAGGTGTAATGGAAAATGTGCGTGTGGCTTCCGTCGGGCTTAAATTTGGGCCGCGCGAGCGGACGAATGTCCGCTATTGGCACTAAGCGGACATTTGCGCTGATAAATTCGACGTCTGCTTGTGACCCAAAGCGGACATGTCGTCGCCTCCACTTAAAAAGTGTTCGTCGTGGCAAATGCCACAGCGCCATTTGGGGATCCGTCCGATAATGCGCCTAGCTCAAGATAGTCTTGAGCAACCGAACTAAGGGAGGTCGTACCATGTACCCGTTCACTCGAATCCGATTCTTGAGCTTCGCTGCGGCAATTTCCATAGCCACTCTAGCCGCAACCAATACATCTACTCGCGCGGACGAATTGGTCCAAAATCTGGGGCCCGTCGGGCCCAACGACACGATCCTCATGACGTTTGGCAGCAAGCGGGCAATAGCGTTTTACGAGACTGACAACGGTCGCTGCGCCGTCAACGCGGTGGTCTATGAGAAGACGGACGCCGAAACGGGCTTGACCACAGCGACGCGCGTTCGCGTCAGCCTAGATCCACTCGCGATAGTTCATATCGACAGCAGTGACAACGAGACAATGAGCCTCCAGTGCGGAGACCATGCCACGACGCTGAAGGTCGTCGACCCTAAAGCGTTTATTGCAGCCGGGGCTGCGCAGTAAACTCACTCCCAATCAGGAGGTCTGTATGTCACCCTTATTAAACGCCCCTCGGGTTCAGACCGGGGGGCTCCTTCTTGCTCCTTCTAGCTAGCCCAAAGTCGGGCGGGCCACGAGCGGACACCGCAAAAGAACTCGGCGATGTCAGCTTTTGACCCTAACCCAACGGGTTTATCGGTGCCGCCGCTAAGCTTTGCCGGTAGAAAGCAGGGTGTTGCTGACCTTGATCTTATGGGCGAGTTCGCGACCCAAAAGCTGATAGATAAGCCCGGCAACTTCTGCCTCATGGTGGAAGAAATGACTGAGCGTTCGCCTGTCAAAAACGAGCGCTCGTACGGCGCCCTCAGCAGTCACCGTGGCTGTGGCAGGCCTTTCAGTTAGGAAAGCGACTTCACCAACGAAGTTGCCCCGTTCCAAGTGCGAGATCTGACGACCGGCGATCGCTACTCGAAGGCGGCCGGCGCAAATGAAGAAAATTCTTTCCAGCGACTGATTCTCTTCGGCCAGTATCGTGCCATCGGGAATGTCGCAAAACTCACCGGCCGCGAGAAGCCGCGCGATCTGTGCATCGTCGAGGCCGGCGAGAACACTGCGAAGCAGTTGGCGGTCAGAACTCCGGTAGGCGCAGCGATAGCCGATCCTTCACAAGCTGATATATCTGAAAGAGATTGATGCCAATGAAGATCAGGTCCCATCCGATACCGGTGCGCAGATCACCAGCTGACAGCCAGAAGTAAAGGATCTCAAGCGAGAGCCCGATAACGGCCACCACCCGCAACCAAAACATGTTGGTCAGCCAATAGGAAACTGCAATAAGCACGTAGGAGAGATGACCGGGCCAATTATTGAGACTGAACATAGTCTCCAAATCGTCCATAGGTTTACCCCCTTGATTGGGTCGATCCGCTTGGTACGAGTTCAAATTTACCGCGCGCGAGCTAACGCAGCAAAACTGCGCCCCCTCCTCTCCGCGAATCCGGGAAGCGAAGCGCTGCGGCGCTTTCTATGACCCTATATTTTGGAATTTTTCTGCACGTCGTGAAGACTGCGACTTGTCTGCTTATGGCACAAAGCGGACGAATTGATTGAAGCGCGAGACGTCAGCTTTTGACCCATGCGGACATAGGCGATGCCGCGCCTGAATATGTCCACTTTGGAGGACAAACCGCACATCCCTAACCCACCGTCTCAATGTCCGTTAAAAAATGGGGGCCCGGCCACATGCGAAGGGCCCGCGAGGATACGGGCCCTTCATTTACTATTGGGCAGGCGTCAAAGGCTTAACCCTTGTGCTCGCTCTTATAAAAAGTCTCGGCCTTCTTCAGGTTTGCGTCGGGGCTTTTCATGAAGTTGGTCTTGGCGTCCTGGCTGCTGAAGCAGTAGGTGCTACCCTTTATCGTCGCGTTGACGGAGCAATCTGTACGCACGTCCTTGTGGTTGGCGAGTCCCCAAGAACACATGTTGTCGAATTGGCCAGTCACCGCATAGGCCGAACCGGCAAAGCCGACGAGGAGTACGCTGGCTAAGAGATACTTTTTCATTTGGGACGTTCCTTCCATTTCGGTAGGCCGCCCGTCGCTTACGCCAGAATATAGGGATTAGGGAGACGTTATTCACCACGCGTTCGGGCAATCCGCAGCGCCGTGCAGCGACGTGCCGCAGTCCAAGGAACTGCGCGAATTGAAATGCACGAATGTCT
>CAWFLU010000032.1:0-548859 GCA_963816805.1 uncultured Alphaproteobacteria bacterium | reverse complement strand
ACGGCGCCCGATTGGAGGCGCACGTCGCCCAGCTCGAAAATCCTGTGGCTCTGCATCAGCACGACTACCTCCACCCGCTCCTTTAACGGCGGAGCATCAACAATAGTGCTGACGATACGCCTCGGCCGCAGCTTCGAAACAGGGAAGAGGCGGGCGCACTACACCCGCGCCGATCTGACCGCCGTTGCGGCCGGCAATGCCAATGTCCATGACTGGAAGCACTTTGCTTTCGACTACCTTAAAAATGTCGATGCCGGTGGGCGTGCCGCGAAAGCCGAGCGCTGGGATAAGGTAGTCGGGGTTTTCGCCGACAGCGATCGCATAGAGTTCTTTGTTGCGGGCGATCATCGTCTCATATGAGCCGCCCTGATAGCTTTGTAGGGAAGGGGCAGATGCTTGCGCGAATCCGCCGAGCCCGATCGTCTCGGCAATGATGCTCTCGCCGCCCATCCAGGTGATCTCGTCTTCACTGTGCCCTTCGAAGAGCTTCGCTTCAACAGAGGCGTGGGGTCCTTTGAACCACGTGTCGCCAAGCCCGCTCACACGCAAGGCGAAACCGCGGCAGTTGAAGGCCATCGCGGTCACGACGCTTGATGCCTCAATATCGCGCGCGGCGTCGGCGGTGGCTTTGCCCGCTGCCATAGATAGCCGAAGGAAAAAATATTGATCGTCGACCATGGCCTTGACGGCATTAACTATTCTTTCGCTGCCGGAGGTTGCGAGCTTTAGTAAGCTTGGCACGAGCTCGCGCAAGAATAACAACGCTGCTGCGGCATTCCGCGAATGAAGCTCATCACCCATGCCAAGGGCCCGCTTGATGATCGGTTTCAGCGGAATGCCGTTGGTTTGATGTAGCGCGTCGGCGATAACCGGGACGATCTCATTCTGCACCGCGAGCAACCGCTCTTTGACGCCGTCATCATACACGCCATAGTTCAAGCGGCGCGGATTGCTGCCTTCGTAAATGTTACAACAGGCGACGTTACCGAAAGTCCGGTTTTCGACCACAAAGACCGGCATCGAAGCGGTATAGATTCCGGCGAGCGACCCAACGCAACCGAAGTCATGGCAGCCCCCCAACTTGATTTCTCCGGCATCGAGCTTGGCAATCGCCTGGTCTCTGTCCCTGGCGAGGCTTTCGAATAAGGCCCCTCCAATAATCGCCTCGCGCTGGCCACCGACATAATCCGACCAAGGCATCGGCGGGCCGGAGGTGAGGATAGTTTCAGCGGTGAAGCCGGGAATGAATTTCCCGGCCGGACGCACATCGATCAGGACCGGGTCGGCCTTGGTCAGGCGTTCGAATGCCGCTTGGTTGGCTTCGAGGCGTCGGTCGGCCGCGTATTGCATTGAGAGCGCCCCGTTTCCTAATTGGTCGATTAATTAGCAGCAAAAAGAGTGTTGCCTTAAGTGGCCCGCTAATGCAAGTACGTGTTAAGCAATCGCGTCGCGCCGCGACCTATCTCACATGGTCAGTCGGCCTCAGCAGGAGTTCCATCGACCGAGCGCGGCAAAGGCGCGGGCGGCTCAGGGGGTTACGCGATAGATTGTTCAGGAAGCACTGGGACCGTGGGTTTCGCGGGTCAACCGCCCGCGAAGGGTATCTAAGAAGGGCAGGATGGCGCACCAACCACACAGGGACTTCGATCGCACCACTCGTGGCACGCGGAATTTTCGAAAAGCGGGGGCGGCACGGCGTGGAGAGAACAGTGCGGCTCGCGTTGATAAATTCCTTGCTACTTCCCTTGATCTTTTCGCCGAGAGCAATTTCGCCTCGGTGACGATCAAGGACATCGCCAAGGCGCTGGGCGTCAATACAGCGCTTATCTATTACTACTTCGATAGCAAAACGGACCTATTTCGCGCGACGATCGAATACGCGGTCGGCCGCGCCTTCGAGAACGTGCGCGCCTTGGACGACAGGAGCGCCGATCCGCCCACCATCATAGCGGCTTGGCTCTCAAACCACGTCAACAAATACGCCGAGATCCATCGCTTCGTGAAAATTGCCCTCGATTTCAGAGGCGCGCATGAAGGCGATCCCGACATCGCGAAAACGATCGAGAGCTTTTATGTCGAGGAGCGCAAGCTGCTGTCGAGGATCATCCGGGAGGGAATTAAGCAGGGGCTGTTTAAGTCGGTCGACCCCAATCGCATGGCGCAGTTTATCTCCACCCATCTCGATGGTTGCATGGTGCGGTCAGTTATCCTGCCCGATTTCGACCTCAAAGGCGCTGTCGGCGAGCTGCACCGGCGCGCGCTCGAGATGTTGGGCTATTCAGGCCAGACTCACCCCAAGCTTCGCCGACGCTGAACGTCTCGCTCCCGGTCGTGTCTGACAAAAATTAGGCGCAGACAAGGGTTGTTCATGCCCTGCGTAATGACGACTGTTCCCTGTCAGAAATCTAATTGACTGTTTAATTAGACACGCGCAGACTAAGTATCTGCCACGACGCGACCGCTTTCGTATTCTGGGTCGACATGGGGGAATGGCATTAGTGAGCGGGAACCGCGCTGCCCCATAATGGCGGCCAAACTTTGCAAAAAACCAAATCAAACGTCCGGCTCGCGTAAGCCTCAAGGAGACGAGCTCATGAACGAGATAAAGACCGGAGCTCAGATCAAAGCCTCGGCGGCAAATTCTAAAACCACTCGCGAGACGATGCAGAGTTTGACGGAGAAGGGCGTCGAATATTGCATGCCCCTCTACGTCGACGTGCACGGCATCCCCAAAACTAAGACGGTGCCGGTCAGCCATTTCGATCGGATGCTGCGGGGCTCCGAGCTTTTTACCGGTGCCGCCCTAGACGGCCTCGGGCAAGGCCCTCATGACGACGAGCTCGCGGTTGTTCCAGATCCAGATGCCGTGATGCAGCTTCCCTGGCGGCCGCAGGTGGCGGTAATCCCGGGTCAGCTGACCTACCACGAGCAGCCTTATCCTATGTGCTCACGCACGGTGCTGGCCAGGCAGGTCGAACGCGCCGCCAGACTAGGATTGAAATTCAATCTCGGCATCGAATGCGAGACCTATATCGTCCGACTCGATCCGACGGCGCATAACGGCTTCGCGCCGAACGATCCCCGCGACACCATCGCCAAGGCCGCCTACGATGCCACGCTAACCCTATTGAACTTGGATTTCCTCAACGAGATCGTCTCGTCCATGAACAAGCTTGGCTGGAAGGTGCATTCCTTCGATCATGAGGATGCGAACGGCCAGTTCGAGTTCGACTTCGCCTATGCCGACGTCCTCACTATGGCCGACCGCTTCGTCGTCTGGCGCATAATGATGAAGGAGCTGTCCCGCAAATATGGCTGGGAGTCGACGATGATGCCGAAGCCCTATGCCGACCGAACTGGATCGGGAGCTCACTTCAATATGTCGCTCGCCGACATCAAAACGGGCGAAAATATTTCCGGCGATGCGGCCGATAAGCGCGGCTGCGGTCTCTCGAAACGAGGCTATCAATTCCTTGGGGGATTGAAGAAGCATGCGGCCGCCATCGTTGCGGTAAGTTGCCCCACGGTCAATTCGTACAAGCGCCTAATCAAGACGGGCTCGATGACGGGGTACACGTGGGCGCCGATCTTCATCTCCTACGGAGGTAACAATCGCACGCATATGTTCCGCGTTCCCATGCTCAGGCCGCAGATCGAAGGCGACGAGCACGGCGATGGCCATATCAACCTCTCTAGCACACGATGGGAATGCCGCGCCGTCGATCCCTCGATGAATCCTTATCTTGCAGCCGCGATGTTTTTAGGGGCCGGGCTTGACGGCATCGAGCAGAACCTCGACCCAGGCGATCCCGAGTTCGTCAACATGTACGAGCTGTCCGACCAGGAGCTCGAGATGCGCGGCATCAGGCAGCTCCCGCGAACGCTATTAGAAGCCATCACGGCCTTCGAACAAGACGATCTCGGCCGGCGCATAATGGGTGATGAACTCTACCAATCCTACATCGATCTGAAGAAGTCAGAGTGGTGGTCGTACCACAACTCAATCTCGCAGTGGGAGATCGCCGAGTACCTGACCAAATTCTAAGGTGAGGGATATAGCTTTGTTTTGGCGGAAGAAAGCCAAGGGCACGAACTCGGAGGTGAAGATGTTCTTCGCTTCCGATCTCCATGGCTCGAATGTCTGCTTCAAGAAATTTATCAACAGCGCCAAATTCTATGCAACAGACGTTCTTGTCCTCGGCGGCGATCTGACCGGCAAAGCCGTCATTCCGATCGCCGAACAAAGGGACGGCACCTTCGTCGTCTTCCAGCACGGGGAGGCGGCCCAGATCAGCGACAAGGCTCAGCTCGACGACTTTATCAAGCGGCAGGGTAATATCGGTTTCTATCCGGCGGTCATGTCCGAGTCGGAGTACCAGCGCTTGAAGACGGATCCGGAGGCGCAAACCGCGCTGTTCAAAGAGCTTGTGCTTGAGCGCGTGCGTGAATGGGCGCAATTTGCCACCGAGAAACTGAATGGAACCGCGATTCCCCTCGTGACCGTCCCTGGCAACGATGACTTCATCGAGATCGACGAGATTCTGACTCAGGCGCCGCATTTCGATTTCCACGAAATGCAGGTCTGCGAGTTCAAAGGCGGCTACCAGATGCTCTACTGCGGAGGATCGACGCCCACGCCGTGGAATACCGAGCGCGAATACACTGAGGAGCAGTACGTCTCGCGCTTCGCAGAGCTCCTTCCCCAAGTCACGGATATGAACCGCTGCATCTTCAATGTTCACGTCCCGCCATTTGGCACGGCGCTCGATGCTTGTCCCAAGCTCGATAAGGATCTGCGGGTGGTCTACGAGATGGGGCTTCCTGCGCAAGTTCACGCCGGCTGTCAGACCCTGATGGACATTATCAAGCAGCATCAGCCGCTGCTCGGTCTGCATGGTCATATCCACGAAGGACGAGCCAAGATCAATATCGGCAAGACGATCTGCATCAATCCGGGGAGCGTCTACCCCGAAGGAATTCTACAGGGCGCGTTGATCACGCTCAGGCATGGCGAGGTCACCCAGGCAAATTTGATGCAAGGGTGACGACCGAGATTTCTGATCGAGAACATATTCAGAAAAGGGAGGGCAGAATGTCCGTCACCGACGTTGGAGGAGATAAACGCATATTTTTGCGCAAGGCGTCCGGCCTGATCCGGACTGCAGGTCTGCTGGATACATTCATCTACAATCTCGGCGTCGTCAGTATCGGTCTCGGTGTCGGCTCGATGCTGTATTACGGCCCTGCGTTCTACCCACAAGGCAATCTCATTTGGGGTTCCATTATCGCGGGCGTTGCGATGGCCATGATCTCGTTCGGCTTCATTACCTGGACCATCACCCTGCCCCGCTCGGGCGGCATTTACGTGTTCGGGTCTCGCATCCTGCCGCCGGCACTCGCGCTCACCATGAGCCTGGTTGAGATCACCGCCTGGCTTTTCTATTGCGCCATCGCCGCTTACTGGATCGTCATCCTCGCGTTGGCCCCGATGTTTGCCGGACTCAACCTGCTTACCGGCAAGCAAATCTTCCTCACCATATCGCAAACGATGCTGCAGCCATGGGCGACATTCTTAATAGGCTCGGTGATTCTACTTCTCTCCCAGGTGGTTCTCTCCTACGGCATGCGGTTCTATCTGACGCTCAACAAGTGGGTCTTCATTCTTGCCATGGCGAGCACGTTTTTTCTCATTGCCGTGCTCGCGCTCGCGACCCGCGAGCAATTCGTAACCAATCTCAATGAACTTGTAGGGCCATCGCTTGGCGTGCCCGACGCCTACAACGCGATCATCGCGAGCGGCAAGGAGAAGGGCTGGGGCGAAGCCGGCTTCGACTTGTGGCAGACATTGTTGGTCTCGAACTGGCCTTTCCTACCGCTGATAGGTGCAGCCTTCTCAATTGCCATTGGCGGGGAGATCAAATCCGTTACAAAATCGCAGACTGTGGGCATGCTGGGCGCCGTGTTTTGCGCCACGCTGGCATTTGTTGTCACGATCTGGCTGGCTTACAGGGTCTTTGGCTTCGAGTTCCTTGGCACTGCCGTCTTCAATTCGCTCTCCGCAAATGGCGGCCTGACCACGCCAACCGACCCGGCCATTTCCCTGCTCACCGGAATTCTTACGAAGTCAGCGCTGATCACTATTCTCACATCGATCGGTCTTGCATTGTGGATGTGGATGTGGATTCCGGCGATGCACACGTTCGGCGTCCGCGCCATCGTTGCATGGGCATTCGACCAAGTAGCACCGGCGCCGATCGCAACAATCTCGGAGAAATATCATACGCCCATCGTCGCCATCACGGTGACGACGGTAGTCAACCTAATCTTCATGGCCCTGTTCGTGTTCACGCCCTGGTTCTCCAAGATTGTGATTCTAATTGAAGCGGCTGTGCTTGCCTGGTCGGTGGTGCTTGCCGCGGGAATCTTCTTCCCCTACTTGCGGCCGCAGCTATACGAAAAATCCCCCATCGCTGGTAAACGGATTCTGGGTTTGCCAATCATGACGGTGGCTTGCTTCCTTGGCTTCATCGCTGCTCAGTTCTACTTCTGGACGCTGTTCTTCGACCCGAACGCGGCAGGTCACGATCCCACCCAGGTGATGATAGTCGCCGGCGTGTTCGTGCTTGGTTTCGCGTTCTATTACATCATGAAGCTGATCAAGCGGTCGCAAGGCATCGACGTGACGCTGGCATTCAAGGAAATTCCGATCGAATGATCGCGCGTCTGCATGTCACATGGAGCGGGCGGGCCAAGATGCTACCTGCCCCTTCATTTCGCTTACGGCATGAAGACATCACAAGGGCCACGGCCAAGCACATGGAACCTTTCGTACCCAGCAAGAATTCACGTGTCACTGAGTTGCCTGTAGATCCAGGCCTTAACCTGGAATTTGTCGACGAAGCACTCAATCTCGTTCGCGATGCTGAGGCCAAAGGCATTCGTTTAAGGATATTGGGATCGGTCGCCTATCGGCTCCAGTGCCCGCGAAATTTGCATCTCTTTCAAGACACGAAACGCGTTCTCACTGACGTAGATTTCGGAGCCGAAAAGAAGCAGAACCGCGCCATCCGCGAATTTCTAATGTCGCGCGGATATGTGCCGGATGACGGAGTCTACGTGGCCTCGGAGGGATCTCGCCACGCCTACTTGCATCGCGACACAGGACTCAATGTCGACGTGTTCGCGGACGAGCTCTACTTCTGTCACCGAATCCCGTTTAAGGACAGGCTGGATCTAGACAGTCCGACCATATGCACGACCGACCTATTGCTTGAAAAGATGCAGATCGTAGAGATCAATCTAAAGGACTTTAAGGACACCATTGTGCTCATGCTGGAACATCCCCTCACGCATCACCAGCCCGGAGAGAAGTCGATCGACGTCGACTACATTAGTGACATCATGCGGCGGGATTGGGGTTTTTATTACACTTTCACTACCAATCTAAAGCGAGTGCCAGATTATCTCGGCGAGTTTCCGTCCATCCGCGATGATCAACGCAATTTAATCCAGGGTCGCATCAACAACCTCCTCGAGGCGATCGAGGCAGTGCCGAAGACGTTGAGCTGGAAGATGCGATCGAAAATCGGAACGCGCAGCCGCTGGTATCAGGAGGTCTCGGAGAAATCTCGGCAGTGGTGATTTGGTAGGCTCTCGGCTCTACCCGAAAGGATGGGTCGGAAAAACATGCTCACGACGCGCGTGGCACCTCTCACGCATGAGGCTTTTCGGCAGCGACAAAAGGGGACAGAACTCAAGGGCTTAAGCTACAAGCCGCTGCACGTTGCTTGGACCGATCTGGGCCATGGCGAACCCGTCATTCTGCTGCACGGAATTCCCACTTGGTCGTTTCTCTACAATGAAGCGATCCCGCTGCTCGCGCGGCATTGCCGAGTGATTGCACCCGATTTCCTTGGCCACGGCTATTCCGACAAGCGCGATTTCTTTGACCGTTCGCTATTGGCGCAGACGGAGATGATCCTGCGCCTGATGGATCATCTCGGATTGAAACGGGCGCACTTTGTCGGACACGATACGGGTGGCGGTGTTGCCTTGATCATGGCTATTCACCACCCCGAACGCGTTGCGCATCTCGTGCTCACCAATGTTGTCGCTTACGATTCCTGGCCGATCGACGACATGATCGCGCTCGGAAACCCGAAGTGGCGCAGCAAGACTCCCAAAGAAGTCGCCGATTTCCTAGCTTCAGGTCTGCCCGATGGAATCTACAACAAGGATCGGCTGACCCCGGAGTTTAGGGCTGGCATCGTCGAGCCGTACAGCGACGAAGAAGGCAAGATTTCGATTATTCGCAATGCAAGCGCCCTCAACACCAATCATACGACCATGCTGGTTGAGAGGCATGGCGAAATCGGGTCACCGACCTTGTGTTTGTGGGGCGTTCACGATCCTTGGCAGACGATCCGTGACGGCGAAAGGCTGTCGCGCGAGATCCCCAACGCCCGTCTTGTGCGTGTTGAGAATGCGTCCCACTGGATACCTCATGATACACCCGAGATTTTTGTCGAGGAGGTGCGGAACTTTGTCGCCATTGATTATGGTAGCTGAGTAAGCAACGACTGGTTTCCGCCGCGCGTTCAGATCCAGCGGGCCGTTTGAGCTATAGTCAACGCCCGGAACTTGAGCATTATCGCACTTCTGCAGTGTGGCGGCTCGAAACCAGAGGCCTGGAAAACGACGCGTCAACTCCACGGCGAAGATGCCCGGGTCCTCACGAGCCAGCCTAAAGACCGGCCAGTCCCGCGACCCCTCCGAAGACCAACGCCATTCCGAGAAGCTGTACCGGCGCGATGGGTTCTTTGAGGATCGCCCGCGCCAAGATGACGCTAACCGCACTAAAGCCTGAGGAAACCACTACGGCGAAGGCTGGATCGGGCAGGTTGCCGGCGGCGAATATCGAGCCGAGCGCGGCGACATCAAGTCCGCCGATCAGCGCAAGGAGGGGAAGCCAGCGGGCGGGAAGCTCCGCTCGGGGGCGCTTCAAGAGATAGATGGCGCCGATGGTGACCAGCCCGAAAATTCTGGACAGCCAGACGGCAGTAACCTCGCCAAATATGGGAACCGCAGCCTGTCCGCTGGTCTGCGCCACGGCAGAGCCGAGGCTTGCACAAAAGGCTAGTGCAAGAATGGTTTTGAGCTTTCCCGTCGGGATGTGCCCCGAATCCTCGTAGGTGGTGCCGCTCCTTGAAACGATCGCGGCTCCCGCCATCACGGCAGCGATCGCGAGCCATTGCATAACGCTCGGGCGCGTACCCTGAGCCACGGCAAAGATCATGGAGAGCGCTGGGTATGTTCCTGCGATCGGAGCGACGAGCGAAATCGGACCAAGGGCAAGCGCTGCGAAGAGCGAGAGTGTTGCAAGCGCGAGGAAGATGCCACTTGCAGCTGGGAGCCAAAGCAGCGGCCAGCAGATGCGGATGATGTCCCCGCTCATGACAAGCCAGGCGGAGAGGAACAACACGCCGGCGAAGGTGACGGCGAGAACCGTGGAGATCGGACCAACGGTGCGGGAAGGAAACTGGGCGAGGAAGTCGGTCACGCCCCAGGACAGCGCCGCGACCAGCCCTAGCAAAGCCGAACTCACAGAACTATGCCTGGGCGCTCGTCAGCCGGTTTATCCATAGATGGGGTAGAGGCTGCTTTCTCAGCGGTCGCACCTGACGGACCTGCCCAAGCGAATGCTTGACAAGCGCCTAGAAGGAAAGCGGCTACATACCCCCTATGCATCCCTAGTGCCCATCACTCGCGGTCACGATAGCGTAGAAACGCCCTTTTTTGCGGTATATTTGATCGGTTCAGCGCACTCCTGTGTTTGCGCCCGAGAAAAATAGATGCGCCTCAAGTGCTTATGTTCGGGCAGGGCGCTCACGTTACCCACAGCAGCCCCCGGGGGACAAGACAATCACCAAGGCCCAAGAGCGGTTCGGGCTCGACCACTGGGACGGCGCACGACTTACGGCGCACGGCCGTCTCCAATATGGCTGAACTCGGCATCGCGGCTATCGCGCTCGGCCATATCATCAACCACCGCAGCGTCACGAAGGCCGGCGTCACGCTCTCGGTCTACGCCCACTACGATTATGTGGGGGAGAAGGCCGAAGCCCTCGACCTCCGGTCTCAGCGGATCGACGCCCTCGGCCGGGGAGGGGCGAAGATCGTGCCGATACGGAAAGCGTGATGGCTCGTCGAACTCCAACTCTTGCAGGTAATTATCACGTTCAGCAAACCCAGTCGTTGCATGAAGCGCTGGAACAACATTATCGTCGATGGGGTCCGAATCTAATCGAGGAAGCTGAGGCGCTTGCGAGAAGGATACTTATCGATGCCGGGCTCCCTGCTGAGCCTGATGTCCTTGTCCCAACTGAGACCGGCATCACACGCGGCCTTCGCCGGCTTGCAATCGGCCACGGCCACCAGCCGGGAAGCGAAGTCTGGTACGCGGCTAAGGTCATCGAGCAAGTAGCAGACGTGCGCCGCGCCATCGCAGAGAAAGACAAGGACCAGATTTTGCATGATGCCCTTCATCTCGGAACTCTGCTGATGGAATGGGAAGTTGAACATCATTGGGGCAGGGGAATCGATCTTTACTCGGACCGGCAGACATGGGCGCACCACCAGAACAAGGAGCGGATCGAAAGCGCCAGACGCGCTCGATCCCGGCATCAGGATATGGCTGATGCGGTATGGGCCGAGCATCCGGATTGGACAAAAACGAGAGTCGCCGCTCATATAGTGAAGCGTTGGCCCGGCAAACTGAAAGCAGGCAGCGTGCGACGCCAGATTACGAAGCCACCGCAAAAATAGTTGTCACCTCGCTCGGCACTGACGTCCCGCGGGTGATGGGCACTAGGGATGCATAGGGGGTATGTAGCCGTCTTCCTTCTAGGCGCTTGTCAAGCATTCGCTTGGGCAGGTCCGTCAGGTGCGACCGCTGAGAAGGCAGCCTCTACCCCATCTATGGATAAACCGGCTGACGAGCGCCCAACCCACGCGGATCTTGTTGTCGATCGCATCCGCTCGAAGCTGGCGGATCCAGGTCTCCACAGCACTGCCGACCCAGCAGATCTCGCCGCGCTAGAGGCCTTTTATGGACATAGCGGTGCCGCGCCGCTGTGGGTCACCGATATGGGCCTCTCCAGCAGAGCACAAAGCGCTTTGTTCGAGATTGAAAAGGCCAATGACTGGGGTCTTGATGCTGCTGCTTTCGAGCTTCCGCCTGCAGGCGACCTGCCGGCGAGCTTGGATGAAGAAGCGACCACGGAGATTAAGCTCGATCTTGCCATTCTTAAATATGCCCGCTTCGCGCGCGGAGGACGGCTGAACCCGCGTGAGCTCAGCGAGCTATTCGATCAAGTGCCTCCTTTTCGCGATCCGAAGATTGTCTTGATGGAGATCTCGGCCGCGAGGGTGACCGACGCCTACCTTCAGTCTCTACACCCCAAGCACGAGCAATTCATTCGCCTCCGGCAGGCACTCCTAAGGATGCGCAAAGAAGCTGCAGCTAACTCCGCCGACATCAGGCGGCTCATCATCAACATGGAGCGATGGCGGTGGATGCCAGAAGACCTAGGTTCTCTCTATGTCTGGAGCAACACACCCGAGTTCATGCTGTACGTGGTCAAGGACGGAAAAACCCTCTTTGCGGACAAGACACAAGTCGGCACTGCCGATGATCCCACACCGGTCTTCTCAGCCGATATGACCACGATCGTCTTCAATCCGGAGTGGATCGCACCTAGCTCGGTGTTGCTGAAAAGCCTGCTCCCTCGATTGCGCAAGAAGAACTACTCAATCCTTGAGAAGTACGCGTTCTCGGTCAGCTATCAGGGCAACCCGGTGAACCCCACCAAGATCGATTGGACCAGGGTCAATATCCGCGATTTCACCTTCACCCAAAAACCGGGACCAAAGAGCAATCTCGGGAAGGTGAAGTTCCTTTTGCCCAACCGGCATGACGTGCTCTTGCACGATACCTTCCCGGCTCGTCGCAAAGTGTTTCAACAATCAATGCGCGCGATCGGCTATGGATGCGTGCGCATGGAACAACCCGACCACCTCGCCCAAGTGCTCCTTGCCGAAGATAAGGGCTGGTCAGCAAGTGAAGTCAGTGACCTTTGGGACCACAGCATCAATGGTCCCGTATTGCTCGACCGCAAAATTCCCGTTCATCTCACGTATTTTACGGCCGTGGTGGATGACACGGGAAAAGTCACCAGCTTTGCGGACCTGTATGGGCTCGACAAGAAGCTCACGACGGCGCTGTTTGGCACAACCCTCTCTGCTCAAGCTCCCGCGATCAAGAAACAGCGACAAGAGGCAGGTGTATCCGCATTGGCAGCCCCTAATGCTGCCGAGGGAGAGGTGGTGACAGCTACCTGGTACGGTGACGAATTTCGAGGAAGTCGCACCGCCTCTGGCGAAGTCTTCAACCCGGACGGGCTCACCGCCGCACACAAGTCTCTACCCTTCGGCACATGTCTTGAAGTCGGCAATCCGCGAACTCGAAAAACCGTCACTGTGCTGGTGAATGATCGTGGACCGTTCACCGAAGGCATGACCCTGGATCTGTCTGCCGGAGCTGCCCGCGCCATTGGCATGCGCTCCACACAAAAAGTATCGATGAAACGGTGCTAGGCTGCTGAAACAAGGCCGCTAAAGGCGAGTACAAACATCCTTCGGGAAGTTTCCGCCATCGTCGATGCCAAGGCAGCGGCCTTCAAAACCTGGCTCTGCAAGATCAGCCAGAGGGTCGCAGAAGCTGCCGTGGAGGGATCTTTTCCTTGGCTTTGGTGGTGCTCGAGTAAGCGATGCTGAGACGGCGACACTTCGCGACATCTCCAAGGCGCTAGGCATGGCATCCTAACCCCGCGCAACGAAGTCTGTCGCATTCATGGGAACGGCCGACAAGGAGGTCGCGTGCGTCGAGCGCACAGATGATCTCCGTCGCACTCGCAATCAGGGACACCACGCGTTTGGGCTGAACATTGGTCATCTTGCCTGCACGCTATCGCCCAGGGACAGAAACCCGGATAGTAGATTTGATTTCCCTAAGCCCGGCCCCAGAATTGTCCTTACCGCTATGTATCATATGTCGATGTTAGCGGGCCCAACTGACCTGAGCACATCGTCGGCTCACGGGTAAGTTGGTGGGCCCACGGCTGGAGCACAAAGATCAACCGAAACTAGGGGAGAATTATCATTTGAGCATGCAGAACGCCGGTAAACCGGTCGACGCTGTCGATGTCGACACGACTTGGCAAAGCCTCGTTTCGCGTCCGGGCGCGCAGCTGATTGACGTCCGCACACGCGCGGAATGGACCTATGTCGGGATTCCTGATCTCGAAGCCATAGGCAAGCGGGCTGTCCTCGTCGAATGGCAGACCTTTCCTGATCAGGCCGTGGATCCTCGCTTTGTGGAGCGTCTTGCCGGCGAGCTCAGGGCGCTTGGCGCTCAATTGAATGACGATCTCTTCTTCATTTGCCGTTCGGGAGGCCGGAGCCTAGCTGCGGCCAAGGCGATGGCGGAATTGGGCTATCGGGCCTGTCATAACGTCGCCGGCGGTTTTGAAGGTCCGCTCGACGACAATAGGCAACGCGGCTCCGTTGGAGGCTGGAAGGCGGCCGGTCTGCCTTGGCGTCAGGGCTAGTGGATCGTATTTACCTGACGCCGGCAAGAACCGCACATAAAAATTGCTGCGCCTTGGCGTAGATGCCGGGCACTTCGCTTTCGCGCGGTCCGGCGATGCCGATGCTCGACGCGCTGGCGTCCCCGCCGGCACAGGCGAACGCCTGTGCGAGCGCATCTCCGGCATCGAGGTCGATCATGCTATACGGCTTGCCGAGCGCGAGGGCAAAATCGCGCGCGGCGACTGTGCCCTTCGATACGCCTATGCCAGACACGTCCATCAAGATCATCAACCGGTCGGCGTCCCGCACATTCCATTCAGTGCGTTGTATCGGCTCGGCAGATGGCGTCTCCCGCAAAAGCGGATACCGCGCGAGCAGGCCGGGCGGTTTGCGAAAGTCTTCTGCCCAGCCGCCTTTCGGGCACCAGCCGCCATAATCCACGCCCATTTCGATGGCGGCATCGAGCGCTGCACGGTCGATGCCGGTTTGACCGCCGGAGATGATCTTCATACGAGCATTGTCATTCCAGCAAGGGCACGGTTCCCATCCTCGATCTGGTAGATGTAGTCGAATTGGTTCATCGAGTTGTCGGGCCAGAAAACTACTAAGAGGGCCCTTGTTGGGTAGCTAAGTGGGCCTGCCGCAGAAACTTGCTTTCCATCGCGAGACTTCGTTCAATCGGTCGCTGACAACGGCGTGGCCACTGCTTCGAGCGGCTTGCGCTCCGCGTCAACCCCGAAGCGAAGTGCGATCAGTGCTGCGGCAAGCATTAGCACCGACCCTAAAAGATACCCTAAGAATAGACTCACCCGCGAGCCGGTGTCGATAAGGGCGCCGAACAACCAAGGCGCCCCAACACCGCCTATGCCGGTGCCCACGGCATAAAAGAACGCGATTGCCAACGCGCGAATCTCGAGCGGAAAGGTCTCGCTCACGGTGAGATAGGCAGAGCTCGCCGCCGCCGAAGCAAAGAAGAAAATGATCGTCCACGCGACGGTTTGCCAGGTTGCCGAGAGAACGCCAGTCGCAAACAGGGCGCCGGTAAGGGCGAGCAACAATCCGGAGAGTGCATAGGTCGTGCCGATCATGGGACGTCGGCCAACAGTGTCGAAGAGGCGCCCGAGCACGAGGGGGCCAAGAAAGTTGCCGATGGCGAAGGGCAGGAGATACCAGCCTACCTGGCTCGACTCGATGTCATAGAAGTCGGTGAGAACGAGCGCGTAAGTGAAAAAGATGGCATTGTAAAAGAAGGCCTGCGCCACCATTAGGCTGAGGCCGACAAACGTGCGTTTTCGATGGGTGCCAAATAGGGTTCTGCAGACCTCCTTCAACGGTGTGAAGTGTCGCGGGAGCAAGCGGAACGTGGCCAACTCCTCATCAGGTAGGTGATGCCCACGGCGGCGATGCCCATCTTCGATCGTATCGAGAATCTCATCCGCCTCCTCTGTCCGACCGTGGGTCATGAGCCAACGCGGCGATTCCGGAATCCATGAGCGCATCACTAGGATGAAGAGCCCCAGCACCGAGCCGATAAAGAAGGCGGCGCGCCAGCCGAGGTCGGGCGGCAAAAGCGCGGGGTTGAGTAGCACGATAGATCCCCCGGCGCCGAGTGCCGCCCCGATCCAGAAGCTGCCGTTGATAACGAGATCAGTCCAACCGCGATAACGCGCGGGCACAAACTCCTGGATGGTCGAGGCAATGGCCGTATACTCGCCACCGATGCCAGCCCCCGTGAGAAAGCGGAACAAAGCGAAGCTAAGGAAATCCCATGAGAAGGCCGTGGCTGCCGTAGCGAGTAAGTAGACCGTAAGCGTGGTGAAGAAGAGACGCTTACGTCCGAGCCGATCGGTGAGCCAGCCGAACAGGAGGGCGCCGAGCACCGCGCCAGCAAGATATAAACTGCTGGCAAGCCCGATCTCGGCGTTGGTGAGATTGAGGCTTGGGCTTTCCTTGAGCGCGCCGGCGACAGCGCCTGCGAGCGTGACTTCCAGGCCATCGAGAATCCAGGTGATGCCAAGCGCTACGACGACAAGTGTGTGGAACCGTCCCCACCGGAGCCGGTCGAGCCGCGCTGGAATGGCGGTTTCGACCAACGTTGACCTGTTCTCAGTCAACTATTTTACCCATCGACCGATCACTAGGCCTTCCCTGTCTCAGAAGGCGACCTTGGTCAAACAGAAGCGGGATTGGAAAAGACTGGCAAGGAGCAGATGGGGCACATGGAAGACTAGTTTCAGAGTACCCCACACCCTCCATTTCCAGTCCCTCGCGATTCGGGGCGGTATGCTAGCAATGCGAAACGTTGGAGCAGCTTGGCTGCATCTGGCTCTAATCATTTTATTTATGAGCCAGTCAGCTCTAGCAAAGGAGGCATGCGACGCGCAGTCAACGAAGGGAGATCTCTGCCTATGCGAGCTATCCAAGCTGCATCCTACCCAAGCGTCTGTCGGAATGACGGAGGTGTGGATAAAGGCAGAGAAATTGAGAGATGAACTTCATCGCCGAGGCGAACGGAAATTTTTTAAGTATCTGCTGAAGCACGACAAGGAAGAGCCGGTCATCATCGGACCGAGGGGTGTCTTTTATATCACGGATCATCACCATCTCGCACGAGCACTCTATGACATCGGCGAGTCGCACACATACTGCATCATCATCGACAATCTATCGGGCGAGAGCGTAGACGATTTTTGGAGAGGCATGGAAGACAACAACGAGGCTTACCTGAAAGACCAAGACGGCAACGTGATAACGCCCAGCGACCTCCCTACCTCGATCAAAGACCTGAGCAACGATCCATTCCGCAGCCTCGCCGGAGCAGTTCGGGAGTCTTGCGGGTTCGAAAAAAGCGCTAAGAAATCCAGCAGTGACGACTACTTAGAGTTTCAGTGGGCCGACTATCTCCGAACACACTGGTCTCAGACTGGTATCGCAGCGAAGGACATTGACGCAAATTTCGACAAAGCCACTCAAGCCGCTTTACATTTGGCGGCCCAGAAGGACGCGATGAGCCTTCCTGGCTACACCGGGACAATTTCATGCGACTGACGGTGTCAGCTCCGAGGCCAGCTCTGCCCCGCGCCCGCTGCGCTGCGCTGAGTGCGGAGGTCCCCTGCTGTCGGTCAAGCCTTGGCGGCAGACAGATGCCAGTGGACGAGCTTGGCAGAAGCTAAGCCGGCGCGTCCTTCGGAAGTTTACCTAACTCAGTGGATAAAGAACCCTTGGGGCGTCCATTAGGATTGCCGCTCACCCCGGGTTGAAACTTACCCATCTATCTTTTCCCTTTCTCGACAAAGTTCGGCGTTTTCCAATCTTCGAATCTTCAGCAGCTTGATGGATAAGAGTTCAGATCCCTACGCGGCCGAGCGCGTTAGAATCTGACCCGCCAGCAGGAGCTGCTTGAACTCAATCAACGCTTCTTCCAAATCCCCCCGCAGCGCCTCTTCCCAATCATACCTGAGATCCGATCGCGCCTTTTTCTTTGTCATCAGCGCAACTCAACAAGAGATGCGACATGCGCGCCCCACGCATCGAGCGCCGCTCGCTTCTCAGCATCGAAGCTGTGACGTTGATAGACGCCAACCACGCCAGAACGAGAGCCAGACGTGTGGCCGAGCACCGCCTCGATGGTTTGCAGGTTGACGCCGAGCTTCTGGAGGCCGGTGGCTACCGTGCGGCGCAGATCGTGGATGCGCCAGTCTTTGACTTTTGATAGCTCATCGAGATTGTGCTTAGCGCGAGACCATCCGGAGACCGAACTGTTGCCGTTAGTCGTGAAGACGAGACTGCTGCCAGCGATGCACGGAACGCGCTGAAGCAAACTAGTTGCTGGCAGCGATAGCGGAATGGTGTGCGGCTCAGCATTTTTAGTTCGAGCGCTGCCAAGAGCGATAATGTCTCCCGTGATCTCAGACCACTTGAGAGCGGTAATCTCCTCGCGGCGGGCCCCCGTCAAGATCAAGAGGCGGATGGCGTACCCAAACGGCCAGCCCATCTTCTCGGCCGCAGCCCAAACCGCTGCAAGCTCGTCATCACTCAGGACACGGCTGCGCTTGGTCTCGCTTCCAGGCTTCGGCAGATCCGAAGCTGGGTTGGCATCAATAATCCCGCGCCCCACTGCCCATTTGAAAAGCCGGTGGACATAATGCGAGCATCCCAGCTGCCTGTAGGGCAGCAACCATTTTCTCAGTCACCATCAATTGGGTCTCTGCCTCGACTGTGGGACCGCCTCGCGCAATAGCAGCCAATCTAAGACTGATTACACGTTGAGCTTCTATACCAAGCATCAAGCTGTCGGAGAGGGAGGCGGTGCCGTCTGCGAAGGAGTGACTTATCCACAGCCTTTGCCCTTTGAAGGGAAAACGCTTGAACCAGTCATAGCGCCCTATCAACGTGTCGCCTCACGCACGTCTTGGCGCACTTCACGCACTTCTTCTTTCATAGTTGTGACGGAGGAACGCAGCTTCTGAGCCGCTAAATCCCAGTTCACAATTTGCTGTGGTTCGGTTCCTGCTGGCGCATTCACGACAGCGAAGTTGTCCACAAGGAAGACAACAAGGACTGTCAGGACCACCCCAGTTAGGAGACCCGCCAGGTAAGGCATGTCAATTTTCCTTTCTGGTAGAAAGTGCAGCGGGAGCGTGACGCGGTACACGCTACTGCTAACTATTCGCGCTCCCGCCAAGCCTTTTGGGGGGCTTTCGGGAAAACGCTTAACCAGCGGGGCTGTTCCCAGGATTACTGTGCGAGTGTGCTTTCCCACCCGATGGGACCCGTGGGAGGTATCGTTCCTGTGGAGAGAAGGGCACACCTGGCGAGTAGCCACACAGCGCGTTATAGCGGCCCGGCACCTCGGGTTCTCACTTCGCAGGGAGGGGGCACCGGGCCTAACCAGCCAGGGAGGACCTGGAAGCTGGCTAAACTTGGAGTCTAGCTCCCGATCATGTGCTTCTTGAGGCCATGGTCCGTGCCGCGCATCGCCCAATTCGCTATCTCCACTGGCCTTGAAGTCGATCCCGACACCTTCGCCAACCTGCCCGACATTCCTAGTGGCCTGTCCTATGCTCAGTGACCTTACGATACTCCGGCTTGAAAGCGGGAACGAGAGGACGCTGGCGTTGGTTTTCCTTCAGGAGAACCGCCATGCAAAGGCTCTATGCGACGGCTGCACTATTTATGGCACTTGCCCTCATCACTCCTCACGAGGGGCAAGCTGTCGCGGCCTCGCCCGACACCACGCAGGCACCGGAACAGACTGTTCCGCAGGGTAATGACGCACCGGGAGCCGATAATGGAGAGCACTCCAGTCCTGCAACTCCACATAAGGGCGTAATCACGCCCCCTAAGACCGGCGATGAAGACATCTTTACGCAGGTCCCTGACCCCAACGCGGGGACCAAGGAGGAGGTAATCCCTCCACCAGGTACGCCTGGGAGCAAACAGCCAAATGTCGAACCTCGGTAGGTGACGCAAGGGATGGCAAGATCACTTAAGCTCATCTGACAGTCGCGCGCGCCGATAGTCGTGAACTGAGCATGATGCTCTTCAGAGAACCGTGGACTACCGCCTCGCCCTCAAGGACCGTAGCGGCCAGCTCACTGAGGGAACTTTGAAGTGGGAGGAGGAAGGAAAAATGAGAAAATTACTCTTTGCTGCGTCGGCTGTCAGCGCATTGGTTGTTGGCGTCAGCGGCTACGTGGCCGCGCAGGGCAAGCCAGTCATTGTCACGGTGGTCAAGATCAGCGGCATCCCGTGGTTCAATCGGATGGAGGTCGGTGTCAAGGCGTTCCAGGACGCGAACCCGGACGTAGTTGCCTCGGAAAGCGGACCCGCCACCGCCAACGCCGCCCAGCAGCTCCAGATCGTCGAGGACTTGATCGCCCGCGGCGTGAACGCTTTGGCCGTGGTTCCCATGGATCCCGCCGTGATCGAGGGCGCTCTCAAGCATGCGATGGACCGGGGCATCGTCGTGGTCACCCACGAAGCAGATAACCAGAAGAACACTCAGGCCGACATCGAAGCCTTCGATAATGCGGCGTATGGCGCCGCCCTCAATGAGCGGCTCGCCAAGTGCATGGGCGG
The DNA here is from genome assembly GCA_963816805.1 of uncultured Alphaproteobacteria bacterium. Classification (GTDB taxonomy): domain Bacteria; phylum Pseudomonadota; class Alphaproteobacteria; order Rhizobiales; family Methyloligellaceae; genus Methyloceanibacter. The sequence continues at coordinate 529,131 of CAWFLU010000032.1, read as the reverse complement.
CAAAGGCAAGTGGACGAACTTCGTGGGATCGCTCGGCAGCCGAACGCACATCCAGTGGGTCGATGCGGGCATCGAGAATGCCAAGAAACACCCGGAAATGGAACTCGTCGACGACAAGAACGAGTCCTTTGACGACGCGAACAAAAGCTACGAGATGGCAAAGGAAATCCTGCGCAAGCACCCCGACATCCGTGGCTTCCAAGGGTCGGCGGGCAAAGATCTCATCGGCATTGGTCGGGCAATCGAAGAAGCGGGCCTGCAGGGCAAGGTGTGCCTGGTGGGCACAGGTCTTCCCAACCCCTCCGCTCAATACCTTGAATCCGGTGCCATCACGGCAATCGGCTTCTGGGATCCGCGGGATGCAGGCATGGCCATGAATACGGTGGCGAAGCTTCTGCTGGAGAAGAAGCCGCTGACCGATGGCATGAACCTGGGCGTCAAGGGATACGAAAAGGTGTCGGTCAAGCAGGGCCCCGGAAAGGGGCTACTCATCATCGGCGACGCGATGGTGATCGCCGACAAGACGACCTACAAGGATCACCTGTTCTAGGAGACCGGCCAATGACCGTCTTCTTCGCGGTGTACGTCGCCCATCGGGTCCCTCCGAGGGTCACAGGGCTAGAGGCTCCTCTAAGTTTCTACGCTATCGGCCACCTGCTGAGGCTCTGAGGCCACGAGCTATCAGGGCCTAGACCTTCCAGCCGAGCCCACTTGATCTTTCCATAATCGCTACCATCCTCTGGACCGCCTATGTCCTTAGCAAAGGAGGTCAACAAGGAGAGTCCCATGGCTGTCTTGCTGATCAAGTGCCCACACCCAAATCGACCGATCTCGACTGGCATCGAGGTGTATGGCAGAGACTTTAGCCAGGCTGCCCGACGTACTCTCACATTTAAAAGGCCCGGAGTGTGGTCTTGAACACGCTTGGTGGACGAGGGAGGCTTGGCTACAAGACGAAGGGAAGATGTCCGCGCCGGAGGACGAGGCTGCTTAAGCCTTGGCTAGGTGAGCCAATCCTCAAGACTCGACAAAAGCCTATCTATCCTTTGCTTGGTCTCGCTTAGGGCATCCTCCCTAGCTTCCGCCAATGTGCGTAACGTGGACTTCGACAAAATCGGAAGATCGGGACGGGATGGATATATGCTCACACACCATTTTGACCATTCCCGCCTCGGTACGATTTCGTATCCGCGATAGCGACAAATTTCCTGTGCGGTCATCAAGGGCTCCACTGCCCTCCGTCACTTCCCTAACGCCCGCCTGTTTGGTACGTTCTCGTACAATTTGATTGAATTTCCTCAACGGACGGCGCAAGTCCACTGCAGCGACTATCGTAGAGCCACCAGAATAACGTGCTGGCCGCGTCGCAGCCGATCTTCCTGCTCCTTAACCCGATCCACGGCGTCTTCGCGCATCTGGCCTCCAGGAATATCGAAACCTCGAAGCAGAGCAATGCGGAGCCGTTGAAGCCCCATTAGCTCGAAGCGCACGCGTTTGTCTGGGTCGATCAGAACTTAGAACCCAAACGAGAAGCTGACACTTGACCCGTAATAGGGAGCAGGAGCGTAGTAGTACGGATATGGAGGATAATAGTACGGGTCGTAGTAGTACGCGCCGTAGTGAACATATGGTCCATCGTATGGACGATAGCCGTAGCCGCGATGGCGATCTCGGTATCCACTTTCCTCCGCCTTATTCCAATTTCTCTGCCCAAGCGGTTCGGCACTAGCTGACGTGGTTGTGGTCGCCACTAAGGCGACCGTGCAGGCAAGGGCACTAAGCCCCCAAGCTAGAGAACGCATGTGAAAAACCCCCTTGATGAGGTCGGAACGCTTTCAGCCGACCCGCTTCAGTTTCTTATTAAGGTATTACTAAGATGTTGAAGTGGGTCGAGAGACCAGAACACGTACGGAGAGGGCGGTCGGGCGATTTATGAACCACACGAGCAGATAACGGCCAGGATTGAAGCGACCATCGATACTTTAATCAACGAGTTTGCCGAAGCCTGGACACACTCACAGGGCATCGGCCATCCAAAATATGGGGCACCATAATTAGCGGTGTTCGGCAAACAAACTGCTCACGCGCGACGAGGAACGGCGAATTCGGCGAATGTCGCGAAGCTGCCGGAGCTACTAAGCCGTCATCAGACGTGGGGGAGTGCGATGAGGCGTTGAGGCGGCCCCAAGTTCCTTTTAGTAGCGATGGTAGTGGTAGCGAGGATAGTAGCCGTAGTAGCGATGATGGTTGCGATGCGTAGCCGTAGCCAAAAGGTGCGTATCCGTGACGGGGGTACACCGCCTGCTCGGCCGATGCGACACCCGCTGAAAGCGCCAAAGTGACTTACCCATGACCTCGATGCCGCTCACCAGCTTGGGCATGAGGCACTACGTCGTCACAACGTTCGCGATGATGAAGGGCCAATCTGGTTTGAAGTAGCACGGTTTCACCTACGAACGGCGCTATCTCTCCGGCAACCCAGACTGGACGAGATCGAGGGAGTAGCGCTCGAGAATAGCAGGGTCTCGAAAGGAATATCCTAGCCGCCACGTTTGCAGCGTGATCGCAGGATTTATCTTCATCATTTTCCCCACTTCTGCGCTGGCGTTGTCCAACCGGCGAAGGCGTATGTAGGCTATTGCCAGGAGCAGATGGGCGTCGTTGAAATCGGTGTGTAACAGAGCATCCACCGCCTCTTCATATCTTCCCAGCAGCAAATGCGCCCAACCCTTACCGTAGTTGTAAAACCAACCCAGTGCCGGATCCCGCGCCGCAGCTTGGTCAGCCCACCGAAGGGCCTGATCCGGTCGACCAACCTGCACAAGTACCATTATCAAGCGAGATAGCATGAACGTGTCATAGGGCGCTAAAGCGACAGTCTTGTCCACCGCGGCGAGCGCCCCATCAAAGTCTTTCTCCTGAACGAGCACAAAACTCATTAGCCAGTGGGCGAGCCTCACCACCTGCGGAGACACATGCTCATTGGCAAGAACATACCGAGCGAGTTCCCCTGCTTTTCGAATGTCGGCGGGTGGATCGTCACTGGCGAAGATCATCACACGCATCACGTGGTGCCAGCCGAGCTTCGCCTTTAGCAGGGTCGAACTGGGAAACTTCGCCAGTCCTTCTCTCCAAATCTCGCCCGACCGCTCGATCCCTTCCTTCGTGTACCTCATGTACTGGTCGTGCCCTCGAAGATAATAGTCATACTCCTCGAGTGTCGTCGCACCCTTCCCCCACGTTTGACGATACTGCGCCTGCTTCAGTGCGCCCGTCTCCCCAGTCATGGCACTGACGATCATTCCTGTAACCTCGTCCTGGAGTTCCCATGGGTTCGTGCCGGTCCGGTCAAAACGCTCGGCCCAAACATGCTCGCCATTCTTCGTGTCGATGAGCTGAGATACAATTCGAAGCTTGTCGCCGTCCTTGCGTACGCTGCCTTCGACCACGTAGCCGACGCCCAGTTCTCTGCCGACCTGCCGGATATCAACACCCTTGCCCTTGTAAGCAAGTGAGGAACTGCGGGCGACAACAACCAAGTCCGGGAAGCGCGAGAGCGCCGTGATGATGTCTTCGGCCACGCCATCACCAAAATAGCCAAGGTTCTGGTCGGCGCTCAGATCATCGAACGGAAGGACGGCTACCGCGGGAACAGTGGAGGAGACCTCTTGCGTTGAAGGCGCCTCCTGACGCGTAATTCGCGGAGCACCCTGGTGCCGAAACTCGATTTGTGGCGTGTATTTGCCCTTCGGCAGGTCAATGCGAATGGGATCGCCTTTGCCGTCGGCGTCATAGTACTCGCGAAGCTTCTCACGCAGGCGTGCGGCCTCGATCCGCACAAGCGGATATACCGTGGGGTCAAACGTCTCGGGACGGTCAAAGACTTCTAACGCGATATTGTACCCCTTCAGCCGGTCACTCCGTCCGGCGAGAGTTTCAGTAACGAGATACTCCAGAAACCGCTGCCGGCGCTGTGACTGGTGGAATGGGCCGCTGTGTAGGATGCGCTCTAGTTGCTGACGAATCGCCTTTTGATCGGATTCGTTCCAGGAATTGGGCGGAACTGTTGTCACGTTCCAACTCCAATCGCGGCGAGAGGCCGCCAATTCTGCCAGCACCGGCGTTTGATACCGTTTCATACTAGGTCTAAAGGGCGCGGTCCATTGGGTCAGTTTCATACTGTTTCATACTCGTTCTAGAGGACACGTTCTGCGACCCTTCGGGGATCATCAACGAAAGGAGCGCAGCTATGAAAACCTCACTCACAATCGCAACTATTGCGTTGGTGTTCAGCGCAATCTTGAGCCTCGCACCCACGGTCGCGACCGCCGACTACGCGGGTAAGACCCCAGGCAGATGCGGGGTCGCCCCCTGTCCAAACCAACAGCAAGCGCAGCGGACCTCTTGGCCGACACCTTCAACCTCATATCGCGGCGTCAGATAACCCTATGAAGATGCATGCCAGACCGATGAAGCTGCATGCCAGATTGGCCTCTCCCTTCGGGGAGGCCAATCGACCCTCCTTTTTGGAGCCCATTCTCCTGTTCCTGTTTATGGTGCTGATTGGAACTGTGCTGCAGCTGCTCTAACGAAACAAACTCCGAAGCCTAGATGTCTGGCTTAGAGCGGCAGCGCGAACCACCCTCCTAACCGTCCGCTTTGGGTCATTAGCGGAGATGCTGACAAGCCCGCGCCATGACCGCTTTACCCTCCATAATGGGCGTTGGACGGCACATCCAAGTCAGCATTTTGGCTATGCGTTTACGAGCGCGCTAGTTGATGCGGGAGAAGAGGCCGCGGCGTGCTCGCTTATGCGTAATCCAATCCTCACTGAGGAGTTCGAGAAGCTCGCTCAATCGTGGTTGCGTTTAGCGAAAGCTGCGGAGCGAGGCGGTCTTACCAGCGCCACCAGCGGCAGGCTCTTGGCTCGCACGGCGAAGCGAAAGCGCACGACCAGATATTGCGATGACACCCGAGATCGATCTTGCCATTCCCGGCTCGATAAAAACCCCACCGACAGTTGGTATGACAACTATTGACCTCTTGAACCACGGAGATCCCGAAGGTGCTTTGCTTGAGTGTGCTGATGGAGTTGAACGAGGCCGAATTAGCCTCTTGCGCCGTGAGTGTCAGAGCGAAAACGGCAGCGACAAGGAGCGCAAACTTTGTGCGGTTCATGTGACAGCCCTCCCCCAGAGGTGATTGCATATCATAGCAAGGGAGTGGCAGTTGAGATTAGACCTTCTCGCTAGAGACCCACAGCTTACTGAGCCTAGGCCCTCTCTGCCCAGATCCTCCAATATTATATTGGCCCAAGCAGACCGCTTTGTTGCGGTCCGCGTTTACCTCTGTAGGACGACCGCGTGGTCGTCGTTTGCGAGTTCTTTGAGAGCAGGAGGTCGTTATGGCAGAAATCACGAGGATGGCCGATGAGGCTAAGAGAATGGGCCAGCAAGCTCAGGAGGGGGCGGAGAGAGCGGGACGTGAGTTCCAGAAGGCTGCCGAGGGTGGATTTGAGGCCGTAAGCAGGTCATTCAGCGAAGCCAATAAGGGCTTTCAGGCCCTTGCTGCCGAAATGATGAACTATTCGAAGGAAGCCTTCGACGATGCCGTCCGCACTTGGGAGCAACTAATCGGCGTAAAGTCGCTTGATCAGGCAATCGAAATCCAATCGCAATACGCAAAGAGAGTTTACGACAAGCACATGGCCGAGTTGGCGAAGCTCGGTGAAATGTGCATTGGCGTGGTACGCGATACGTCTAAGCCAGTTGAGGAGAGTGCCAAAAAGTTCAGATAGAGAGTCTTCCCATGTCGAGACCATTCAAGCTCCAGATTGTCGAAAGGGCTCGAGCTGATGGCAGATGAACAGCACTGGTGTCGTGGCCATCTTGCCCAGGACGTGAGCGGCGTCGCCGTGTCCCCAACATCTGTGAATGCAGTTAAGCGGTGTGGTCTAGGCGCAGCGATTGCGGCGGCTTACGAACTTACCCATGACTTCGATGCGGCACATCGGCTTTGGCACGAAGCTCTGCGCCCGCGCTACGGCCGCTCGACACTCGTTTACGTCAACGACGCAAGGGGCCATGCTGCGGCGCTTGCGTTGTTCGATGAAGTTATCGCGGCGGGGTAGGAAACGCCCTAGCACCGTGCCTAGACCTCCAAATGGCCTTTCATCGAAGGGGAGTGCAAAGGCAGTTATGTTGCACCACCATCAGGTGCTTTTGAGCCTGTTGGCTCTCTCATGTGTGACCCCGCTGATGGTCGCCGCGCCTAAACCCGCTGTTGCTGAGCCGAGGGTTCTGCCTTTGGCGCTGGGTCAGACTGCTGGCAAGATGGAGGCAGTTGGGTATCGGCACCGTCGGTATCGTTATGCCGACCGCCCCTATTATCGGTATGACTGCTGTCGACCGTTTTGGCACTCGATATGGTGATGACTTCACGCTCATCCCTTTTTGGCCGCGTTGTGTTTTCCCCCACTTGGATCCCTCGACCGGAGCCATTTGCAAGATCCATAAGCCGAAGGTCTCGGCAGCGAGATGGTCGAGTCTTACGTGAGGCGCTAGGGCGATGTGGAGCGAGGCGGCCCGGCACCTCAGGCTCGCATTTGCAGGTAAGGGGCACCGGGCCTAACCAGAATAGCCGCATCGCTTGGCTGCGGCTTCCAGCCGGGCTGAGCTTCGAGGCGCAGTTTAGGGAACCTCACGATGGGATAGGTGTTGACCCTCTGCAGTCGGCGCATCCCTCCCCAGGCATCCCCAAGCCACGCCGACCCGCATACATGAGCCCGGTCCCTCAGCCGGGCTTCTTTTTATTCAGTTGAAATGAACGTGTGCCGAATTACTTATTAGGCGGTGGCGTGGTCTTCCCTCCCGCGCCACTGGTTCCCCCATGGAACCGGAGAGCCCTGGCTCTCCCCCGTGGCTGGGGCTCTCCACTTTCTCTCCCATCCTTCGCCTAGATTCTGCCGCGCTCTCGTCGCCTACTTCCTGTGTGACGCGAGCCCGTCACACAGGTTCCCCATGGCGGAACTGAGAAGCCCTGCAGCCACGGGGGATGCGGGGCTTCTTCTTGGCGGAGTGTGGCTCTCATAGCGAGCAGCGCGCGTCAGGCCGCAGTGTCCCAGCCCCAGCTATGTTGGTGCTGCGTAGTCAGCCAATGGACGGTCTGCTTGCTGATGGGCTTCGCCTTTAGATAGGCCCGCCCATGCGTTCGGCGCAGTAAGGAACCCCATCGCGCGCGATCCGCACGCCGCAGAAAAGCTGGACGTTGTTGTCGTCGCGCTCCAACAGCCAGCGGCATTGGCCCGGCTCTAGCTCTATGAGTTTCACAGCGCGGGCCAGCCGCGTGCGTGCGGCGGCGAGCCTATAGTCCACGTCCAAGGCTGGGCCCCCGCGGGAGAGAGAGGTACGACGAGATTTTTGGGCCAAGCTCAAGGCGCTGGGCAGGCACCTACGTTTGTGGAGGATCTTCTAGCCTATTATTGTGCCCTTGACCTGCAACGCCGACACGCGTGCGAGCAATGTTGCTAGCTGCAGTAGCTTATTTCATTCTGCCTTTCGACTTCATCAGACATGCTGCGGGTGATTGGGTTTGCGGACGATGCTGCGCTTCTCGCGGCGACCATTGATCTGGTGTCTTCTCACATCACTTCCGTCTCGCGCCGCCGCATCACGCGCGCTTGACAAAGAGCTGCCCACCAGGCCTGACACGCTTAAGCCCCGGTCGGGAGACCGACCAGGGCTGGCACTGCTGCATACGGCTATTTGAGCGGCGGTGGTGGCTGTGTGACCACGGCCGCCTGGTGGTGCCACCAGCAGCCTCCAAGTCCGATTGCAGCCGTGATGATGATGGTGCAGGCAAGAAGGACACGCATGGATTAGCCCCCACGTTTCTTCAGAATTGCGACTTTAACAGTTTTCTGACTAGCTGAGTGTCACCGAAAGGCAACAAGCAATCGGGGAAACGTTCTGTCCACTAGAAACCCTTTACCTCTTGCCCGGATCGAGCTAGATGGTGGCATGCGCGGGATTTTTCCCCTTTCGGTTCTCGCGTGGAACTAGCCCCGCAACCCTGAGGCGGGGCTTTTTCTTTGGGCAAGTCGTGATCTCCGCCGGTAGCGCCAAAAGTGAGGGCCTCAAATAGGCGGAAATTAAAAGCCCGATCTCACATGGCCGGGCTTTTTTGGACCGTCCCAAAAAGAAAGCCCCGGACGGGGGGCGCCGGGGCTTCAGGGATTCCGGTTGGGGGACCGGGTTAAGGGCGACGAGGGAACACCGCCCGTCACCTACAGTAGGCGTATTGGTTTTTATTTTCCAGACATGTGCGTGCGACTTTTCTTCCTAAATTTCTGTGCGGTGGTCCCTTGAAATCAGGACATTGGTCACTCGCTCGGTCCTGTTTTCAGGCGCTTTAGTTGTTGACGCAACGGCCACCTACTGTGTGCATTCCAACCGCACACCTAGCAGCGTTCCGGCGGGCGGCAGTACGAATGCAGCTACCATTGACCATGTGATAGCCTGTCCCGCAGTCCTCTCGGACTTGGGTGATCATGCCGTCTGACTGATGAAGCGGTACGAGCGACATGGCTTGCGCCGCCGTTGCGAAGGCTAAGGCAAAGGCAGTAACTGCTACCAATCTGATCATTGTTTTCTCCATATTTTCCCTTCGAGGAAAGACGCCCAACCGGTAACGCGGCTGGGACGCCTCTTCGCATGCGTGCCGGGAGGGAAGAGACCGGCACGAACAGACCACATCTCCGGCTAGAGGGGGACGACTACCGCTGGAAACGATGTGGGCTGCACGCAAATAAAATCACCGCCACCTAACCCCTCTGGGGTGTGTAGTAGTGATGGTTATGGGCGTGGACGATAGGCTTCTGCGCGGGTAGGCCTCCAGTCTTAGCCGAGGGCAGGCCGGGCATGTTGTAGGTCCGGCAATCGGCGGCGTCGGGCTGCTCGACGCAATGCCCGTAGGCGGCAAGAGCGGGACTGAGAGCGCCGAACGAGAGTGACGTGACGACTGCAAGTCCTATGAAGGTGGTTTTTAGCATTGGGGATACTCCATAGAGTGACCCCCCGTCGCACCAAGCCAACACCTATTTTGTAGCTGGGATGTGTCGTAGCGCGACGTGTCACAGTCTCGATATGCCGCAGCGCCGATTGCCGCAGCGATCTTGAAACTGCAAGGCATAAAAGGGCCGTTCGTTCAGGCAGCGCTCGATTGAGCTGCCGTGCCCCCTTCCTACGCCTGCTAATCCAACCCGACAGCTCGCGAAGATTCGTCTGACATTCGAGGTTATTTTGCACCCTGAGAATCCATCGCGCTGCAAAGGCGCATCCGGCGACAGTTGTCAGACGCGGCAGAACTCGTGGAGCGGTGATAGGAAGCGGTGAGGACCGCAGCCCTCACTTTCCTGTATCTGAGCCAATCCACCACGGGGCTCAACCGGCTGGCTTTTTCTTATTGCCTTTGGCCCGTAGCGCGACCAGCGGGAAGACGCTGCTTTCTGACTTGGCATCGCGACCGAACCATACGCAACGAACATCTTCACGTTGTATCGATGCCACGGTCATCTTAGGTCCGCCAGAGTTGAGTTCGACCACGTCACCAATACTAAGCTCTTGGGCCATCGCGTTCCCTCCTCAGTATGGGCCTCCGAGTTTAGCATTTCCGGCGGCGGCCCACTAAGCGAGAGCGGGAGCGTATTCGGGTCGCCGGTGACGCCAAATAGCTCTAGCGCCAACACGAACTCAGGTCGTTTCGACTCGGTGGGATGCGAGCTTTTGACCCATTCGAGAATGCAAACCACTACCTAAGTCCAAACAAAGCGGCTGACGGGAGCACGCTGAGACGAACCCAAGGAGACGTACTATGAGAACGCATATAGTTGCAGTAGCTGCCTTGGCAGGCAGCATGCTTCTTGCTCCTGCCGTAATGCAGCAAGCCAAGGCCGGCCACGGCGGTGGGTTCGGTGGAGGCATGGGCGGCGCCCACTTCGGGGGCGGCATGAGCGGCGCGCACTTTAGTGGAGGCGTGGGGGGCCCCCACTTCTCTGGGGGTCATATGGCGGGCGCTCATGGTGGCGAAAATTGGCATGGCGGCCAATTCGCGAGTAGGGATGGAGGTTGGCAAGGCGGTCGTCACGTTGCCTGGAACGAGGGCCACAGTACTTGGCATGGCAACGATTGGCATGACCACAATCATTTCGTCCAAGACCACGATCTCCACAATCGCTTCAACCACCGCTTCGTTGCAGTCGGACTCGGCTGGCCGAGCTACTATAGCTATGGATATGGATACGGTGGCTGCGGGAGGCTGCGGCATCAGGCTCTGATCACCGGAAGTCCCTATTGGTGGGACCGGTACTACACCTGCGCCAATTACTATTGATGGCTCCGTATGCTATTTGATGCTCCGTATGCGCGCTCGTCGCTGTGCGTGCTGCTCGGTGCGGGGGCCTCAGCCGACCTGAAGCTGCTTGCGTTCGCGCCTCCTGAATGGCCCTAATCCGAGTAACCCGCGGTGTCGCGTGATCGGACTGCGGCTGATGAGTGGGCTTCCCAAAATCTCTCGATGGGCCTCACGGTCGACCAGCTCGCGCAACGGCTGCGTTGCGCTGAGTGCGGCGGACCGCTTTAATCGATCAAGCCGTGGAGGCAGGCGGACACACTTGGGAAGCCACAGGGGCGCGGGGTTAGGGTGAGGGCAACGGCTCTTTGGGCGGTTAGGCGTGCTCGTGAAAGCAGAGCTGCAGGCTGAACTCGATCCCCGCGCAGAACAGCTCGTGAAGTCCATCTTTGCGTGAGTTTTTGGATGCCAGTTTTGGGCACCGGTCGCGTTTGCGTTATAGCGCCTAGCCCATCAGCGAGAACAGTTGTGCGTTCTGCCACAGCGCCAAAGGGCTGTTCGCGATAGTTACAAATCGCAGCGACGCTGCCGCTGGGTTTAGCTGAGCAAACCCCGAAAGGCGCGACTGTGAAGAGGCCCCGGGCCGACACCTCTCGGGGCTTCTTCTTTGACGGTAGAGTTACGGTTACTCTCGCCTTCACTACTACAGCAGGTTGGGGGTTGATAACCGGCGCCTGATAGTTTCCCTTCCGCGCATGCCGGGTGGGATGTCTCAGTACAGATGGCGGGCGGAGAGATGTCGGCGCTTGGCCAAGACCGCTCCGAACTCTGCCATCGCTGAAATTTTCGAGGAGCTTGCTGAGCAATGGCTGCGGGTTGCCGATAGCATCGAGCAGGTCGAGACCTACTTGGCTGTTCGACGGGCCCTAGCCCACGGATTGAGCGTTCGTCGTGAATAGAGCCCGAGCCAAGTGTTCACCGGGAACGATCAGTGTTTTGACAGCGCCGTCCGATTCGGGTCGCCACCGACAAGGCCAAGAGAGTTGGGCTGGATCGTGTGAAGTGGTCCGTTCCTGACGGTCTCACGACACTAACCGTCCGGTTTTCTGTTAATGTCCCGCGCGGCGGCGAAGGGCGCGAACCGCGTTTGTCTCGATCGCTGCTTTATCAGTCGGTTCATGAGCCGATTTTGACGAAATGCCGCAGTCTGCGGCGGTGTTAGGCTACGGCTCGGTCGGCGCCTCTTTTGGCGATCGGCAAGGAAGAGGCCCCAGACACGGGGGAGTCGGGGCCTCTTCGGGTTCCTATTGGGGGGAACCTGTGGTGGGGAGGGAAACCCACCATTCGACATGCTAGTCCTTATGTGTCTTTTTAGCAACGCCACGAATGAAATCGAATGCCTCCCCCGCATCGCCGCACTCCTGCCATGCTTCGCCGTTCTTCTCGCTATGACATTCGCGCGAAGGCGTTCGGGGGAACGGAACGTGTAGAGGAAAGCCCGGCATTTTGGCCGGGCTTTCTTTTTGAGCGCCCACATTCGCAAAGGAAGGGTCATTTGTCCCGAAGAGGTCGCCACCGCTAAACTAACAACAACCGTTCTATTTCGAGTCAGCGCAGACCAAACCCTCAACATAGCGAGGACAGGTCACGCCGTCAGCGAAGAACACCGCATTCCGTTCAGGTTCCACTGGCGCGCTGAGCAAGGTCTGGTTGACCTCAGGGAGGCCGAACTCAGTTCTGAAGATCAGTAGAAATCGGACCACGAGGAAGGCACAAGCGAAGTCGTTGACTGAACTGCCCGCGCCAGCCTAGCTCAAACCTCGGCTATTGACCCGAAGCGCACAAAGAGGCCCTTTAGTCGGCGCGAAATCGAGATTAAACTGAGTACACGCGGCCGTTACTCGCCGCATCGAGGGAAATCGGGGATGGGCCGCGTCCGGCTTGTTGCGATTGCACTCTTCATCGTGGGCCTCGCTTGGGCCCCGAGTACTTCAGCCTTCGCCAATATCCTCATTCAGATCGACAAGCCCTCCCAGACCATGACTGTCTCGGTCGATGGGCAACCGGTTTACCGGTGGCCGGTCTCGACCGGTGCGACCGGCTTCTCGACTCCTGATGGTTCCTACACGCCTTTCCGCATGGAGGTCATGCACTACTCACAGGAATGGGACAATGCCGGCATGCCGCATGCGATCTTCTTCACCACACGTGGCCACAGCATCCATGGCTCAGACCATCCAGGCCTCGGTACGCCCGTCTCCCACGGTTGCGTCCGACTCTCTCTGACCAACGCCACCACGCTCTACGATCTCGTTACGGCGGAAGGCATGGGGAAAACCACTGTCATGGTCAGAGGGGATGATCCTCCCGGCTTCTATTCGCCGAGCCAGCCGCCGCAGCAGAAGCGCCCATTTGCTCCCTTCGGGGGCCTGTTTCGTTTCTGACCCGGCTGCAATTCTTGACTCAATGACTCGCGAAAGGCCGGGACCTGGCTAAAGACCACGACATCGGTCGTGCCTGAGTGATCTCGTAGCTTGTACGGTTTATCAGTGCTCTCCGACGTCGCGCCTGGCGTAACAGTCGACTGAAGCGACATCCCATCTGACAATGTTCAGTCCGTCACGAAAGCACGCACGGGTTTTCGCTGATCTTTATCTAACCAGTTGCGCGTGACGCACCAGAACGTGTTGTTCGTCCCCGCATTGGCGTTTATGCACGCTTCTTCCGTTTTGTAGTCCGCCTTCCCGACGCCGAGCACCGGTAAGTTTTTGACCAGCATTAGATACACGCACACCCATTCCATGGCAGCCCTCTCGCACATAACAACCGGTGCTTTTACTCTCGCGGCCCTTGGCTCAGTGACTGTGTACCGGCCGATTATTCGGAGCGTTCAAGCTCACCGAGCCACTCGACGCGGTCTTTCTCGACGACCGACGCGTGCTGCACGGCGTTACGCCGATCGCTCCGGTGAAATCCCGCTTTGAAAGCATTTCGCGACGTGTGGGGCTCAAATATCGGAGCGATAAGCCCTCGGAAACGGTTCTGGGTGGACGAGCCACATAGGTGGGCGCCTTTCATGCCCATTATTGCACTAAGTGAAGATCGCGAAGCGTGCCATAACGTTTGTAATAATTCCACAAAGCTCGTCGTCAGTTGGCGGTGGAGCGGGCTCGCATTTTTCCGCTTGCTTGGGCACGCTCATGATCTCCTACCGTCGGGCCAGATGAAGGGGATTTGCAAATGCGCATTTTCAAGTCCGTCAGATTCGCATGGAGCAAGGAAATTCTTAACGGCGTGGTTATGTGCAAAACTGCCAAGCCAAAGAGCCATGACTTTGAATATACAGTGCTGGTTAAGGGCAAGCGCCTCAACAACACGTCCGATAAAAGTGTCGTGATCAATCACCGGCGTGGCGACGCCAAAATTTTGCTCTCGGTCGAGCACGGTCTATCGCGTCGTCGAGATGTGAATGATGCTATCCGCGTCGCTGTGGAGAATGACATCGACGAAGACATGGCAGGACGAAATTGAGGCGGCGATGGCGCGGTGGAGGTTTTTCATGCCATCGACGGTCTGAGGGCGCTTCGGGTTTCCGCAGCGACGGAGAGCGATCGGATTTTTCGTTTCGATTGCTGACGCGATGATGATTGATAAGTGTCGCTTTGCGCCGCGCGGCGACGATTGTGCGGTCAGATTTCGCTCACCAAGCGGAGGAAGCGCTATTACGAGGAGAGCTGCGCGAAGTCTGCCCCAGCGTTCTAGGCAGGCGAAACGTTCGGATCGAAACGGTCCGATTCAATGGCCCAATCGCTATAGTCGGTCTTCACCGGATACCTGATTTGAAGTCTCAAGAATGGAAGAGCAGGAAAAATGTCATGCAGGTCTTATGCAAGGAGTGCAATAAAGAGAAACCGAGCAACAGAAGCAAATACGTATGGAACAGGACACGGTTACCGTCGGAACTCGCTCCAACTATTGCTCAGTTCCTGCGAAGCGGCGAAAGAAAAATAAGCCTCGACCCCGACGCTCTGCACGCCGATTGTCATTCGGTACATTGTATTGAGCGAGGCGGTCTGCCATTTGAGCTCGGGGCTTAGACGCTCGGCTTTTCTTTGCAATAAGAGTTTTCTTTGTAGGCTTTTGCTCCGACAAGCCATCGTCAGTGTTCACCTGCATTGCAGTTTGAGTGACGTTCGGGCCGTCAGCAGGGCCGAGGTATTTCTCTAATACCCAGCCGCTCTCTCTTGAAGTCGGATCGATTAACTCAACCCAGCCGTCTTCTCTTCCAACGACCTGCAATACGGTGCCAGGCCGATAAAATCTTGCGGTCGAGGATGAAATGGAAGATTCGCTATGCATTCTGGCGGCGAGTATCACCTTGGCCCATTCAACCGGCTGGTAAGGCGGGCCCGTCGGAGAACTTTCCGGTGACACGCCAGAGGTCGTCTCCAAAGTCCGGCTGCGGTCACTCTCATCTGATCGGGGTACCGCGACAGCATTGAGGTGGGGTTGCCGTTGGTTGGCAGCTAACGCGGGAAGGTCAGATCCCCACGAACGTAAGTGCCAAACCGTTCCCTTACTCGGATTTTGGCTGATTGCGACACTCGAAAGGCGATCATGTGTGATGACCAAAGCGGCATAAAGGCCAACGCCCACCACACATAAGAATAAGAACCCCTTCATGGCCGGTCTCCTTCCGGCCCCCGCAGCTATATCGGCTTCAACGCAATTGTTTTCAAGTCATTCGGACGTGATTGAGCAAACATGTTAGCCGGGAGCTTACTCGCCGGTCTGACGTGCAATCTCTTGGGCTGCCGCCGACAACGAGCGTTCGATGAACAGGACCTACGCGCCCTCGCCAATATGCCATCGGAGGTCGCGATAGAAAACGGTTCGAAAACTCGACCTATGAGCTGGCTACTACCCCGCGCTGCGAAAACTGATCCGGCTGACTATTGTCAGACGTGGCAGATCTTGTGGAGCGGTGCCAGAAAGCGCCGCTTTATCCGGGTGGCCAACGGTAGATAATTGGTAGCCTCACCACATAGCTGCAACCATCATTCTTACAGTGACGCTCTTCGGCCTTTCTGCTCATTGGTCTCGGTTGAGGTGAAGCGCTCAATTTACCTCACTTGCAGCGTTGGCTGGAGCGTCGTTACCTGGGGAATCGGGTACGTGTAACTTCGGCGTGGCCGATCGTTTAATCTTCGACTTGGCTCTGGCTACGCCGCATACGCTATCGCGGAGATGGGTCGGACCCTCGCTCAATGAAGTTCCCACCGCGAGCCCGTCCAGGCTTGAGCCGAACAATGATTTCCAGAAATAGCGTCTAAAGCCGCTTTCGAGGAGTTGGGTGGTGCGGTCGTTGCGCGATGCGACGGACGGCTCGCCGAGAACAACCGCGACGAGCTTGCGGCCGTCACGCGTGGCGCTCGCCACGACATTAAAGCCGGATTCACAAATGAAGCCGGTCTTCATGCCGTCGGCGCCGGGAAAGCTAACAAGGAGGCTGTTATGGGTACGCATGGTCTTCTTGCCCACTTGCACTTGGATCGACGAGAAGAGATCGGCGTGTTCAGGAAACTCGACGATAATGGCGCGGGCGAGCTTGGCCAGATCGCGGGCTGTGGTGACCTGGCGCTCATCTGGGAGGCCGTTGACATTGGTAAAATGCGTCTGGGTCATGCCAAGTTGCTGCGCTGCCTCGTTCATGCGCGCAATAAAGGTGTCCTGACTGTCAGCGACCGCCTCGGCGATCATAACGGCGACGTCATTGGCGGACTTGACGATGAGGACCTTTAGCGCGACGTCGAGCGTGATCGAGCCGCCGACTGGAAGTCCGAGCTTCGACGGTGCTTGCAGCGCCGCGGTTCGCGAGCAAGTGACCTTAGTGTCGGGCGTGACGCTGCCAGCCTTGAGCGCCTGGAAGGTAACGTAGGCTGTCATCAGCTTGGTTAGCGATGCGGGGAACCACTGAGCATCGGGATCCTCGGCGTACAGGACGGTACCGTTATAGGGCTCGAAGACGAGTGCAGGAGCGGCAGAAGCGACTGAAGGAGCCATCAAGATTGCTCCAACGAGGAAGCCAAGACCCGCGCGTCCCAGCATCATTCCTGAGCCTCATTCCGATCTAAGCCCCGTAGCCTTCGCGAGCACAGTCCTTCAATAACCCTAGTCGCCGCAATGCGAGAGGGCAAAGTGAATGAGACGTTATGCCCTGACTGCCAAGTGTCGTCACAAAGAGTGTCGAATTTGTGAGGCCCGCTTTTCTTTTACCTAGCAAGAAGCCCCGTCATCCTCAATAACCGCTATTGAAGTGATAATTCACGCGAGCTCGCAGCACGGCGAAATCTTCGTCCTCCTTCAGCACAAATGGCTATCACCGGGATGAGTGT
Source organism: uncultured Alphaproteobacteria bacterium (assembly GCA_963816805.1). GTDB lineage: Bacteria > Pseudomonadota > Alphaproteobacteria > Rhizobiales > Methyloligellaceae > Methyloceanibacter. The sequence continues at coordinate 512,389 of CAWFLU010000032.1, read as the reverse complement.
CGTCAGAACCGAAATCGTAGAAGAGGCCTTCCACACCAAGACACAAATGAGGAGCGACTTTGTACTGTTGATGTGACCGGCGAAGTCGACGTCGCCTTCGCGACACTCAGCACCCAGGGGCCGGTCTGCCAATTGTAGCCGGCATGCACGCCACCTCAGCGTTTAGCAGCGTCTTTCCCAGGTTTGATTGCGAGAGCCAGAGCCAGGATTATTGCTGGAACATTTGCGACAATAATCGCCACCAAAACGGAGAGATACAGGTGCAACATTGGAAGTCCCTCGGATCGAATAACGTATCGCAGGGGCCCTAGTTCCGACCTGAGCACCGCCCGAGGCAGATTATGTTCACTTCTCGATGGGTCGAATGTCCAAAGCCAAGAGCAGGGCTTCATAAGGCTTCGAGCCCAATTGCAGTTCGGCTAACGCCTGGAGCAGCATCTCATCGGCTTCAAATTCAGCTGCTAGTCTCTTCCAGGTCTCCGCTAACGCAAGGAGTGCTGGACACTCCGCTGGCACTCCTGTCCTTGCGAGCTCAGCATACCGCTCTGCATTTAGGCGGCATTCATCGGGATTGCCTGGCATGTTTCCCTCCCGAGCCATCGATGCTCAGATAGGGCAGGCAACGATGGCTGCACGACGCGGTTCCCATCTCACAAGGGCGATGAATGGATTGCACCTCGGTGTGACATATCGGAAACAGACCACGATTGACGACAGGCAACGATGCTGATGAACGTCAGGCCCAGCTCATGATCGAGCGTGAGGCAACTAGATAAATTTCGGCTTCAATGTCTGGGTTCTGGCACTTCAACGACATTGACGCGGCGCGGTTCAAATGTCCGGTTCGTCCCTCTTTCGGACATCAAGCATGGCTCGCCATTTGGCAGAATAACCCATTGCGTCGTGCCTTCTAGATCAACTCGGCGTATAGTGCGGTGGGGCTAAAGCGTGAGAGAGGTCAAGTCAATGCGGACCGTGTTGTTCAGTACCGTAATGGTTACCGCTGTTGTCTGGATTGGCATAGGGAACGCCAATGCAGCCCCCCCGTCAGTGTCAGGGATGGGCAATACAAACATTCAGGCCACTACGGTCGAGAACGTAGGGTACCGACGACGTTTTTATCGGCGATATGGGTATCCGGTGCCCTATGCGTACTACCCTCCAGCGTATGGCTACTATGGTCCCCCGTCCGCATACGCCTATCCGCCCGCAATTGGCCATTATCCGCCTCCGGACGGCAACTACGCCGACGCTCCATCTCCGCACGGGGAGTACGCGGGCGCTCCATCTCCGGACGGGGAGTACGCGGACGCTCCACCTCCGGACGGCAATTACGCGCACGCTCCACCTCCGGAAAGGTACTAATCGAACAGGAGGTCGGATTGGCGGCTAGTCTGCTTCTGGCACTAAGCTGACGTCGCGATCGAAATGCGACACGTCTGCTTTTGACCAAAGCGGACATCACCAGGCAAACGGGAATTTCGGCGTCTGTATTAGTGCAAGTTGGGTGTGGCGTGATCCTTACTTCATCGGGATGAAGCGCTTCAGTTTCCCGGTCTCTTTATGGCGCTTAAGGCTGTCGACGAGATCGATCTCGATTTGCGCGCTAGGAAGCCCAGATTTGGTGAGCTCATCGACTAACTCCTGGCGAAGAGCTGCCATGTCGATTGGTCCGGTGGCGACCACGGCGATCTTCGCGCCGCCACGGGTCTGGAGAACCTGATATTCGGCAATGCCGGGGTTCTGCCCCAGCGGTGTCCGAAAGATCAGCGGGTGAATATGAATGCCATTAGGATAGAGAAAGATGTCGTCCGCGCGCCCCTTGACGCCGCTGACGAGCGGGAAATGTGAGCCGCACGAGCATGGCTCTTCGTCAGGGACCGGTATGTCCGTCAACTCATAGCGGATGAGCGGTAAAGTTCGGCCGAATAGCGAGGTAACTAGGATGCGGTCGATTTCGTTTGGATCGCGCGTCGGTTGATTTTTCTGATCGACGAACTCGGTGATGATGAGATCGTCGGTCAGGTGCATGCCTTGATGGGCGTCGCATTCGACGCCGATATGACCGACTTCTACACAGCCCCACATATTGCTGATCTCGACGCCCCAGCCTTTTCGTACAACGTCGCGCGTCTCCGGCAGCAGCGGCTCGGAGTTGGTGGTCACACGATGCGGGCTAATCTTGAGCCGTCCCGACAACGCTTCCGCACCGAGCTCCTCCATCACCGAGCCATAGCAATTGATTTGGGTCGGTTGCGCCTCATTGAGCGCCGTGACAAGCTCCGCGAGCGGCGTGTCTGCCGGAAGCCATTGGACCCGAGCTGCCGGATCGGTCGACACGGAAAAGAGGAACGGACTGCCGTGGACAATTTCGCGGGCCTCGATCACGGCCAGAAGTGTCCGCCCCGATAGGCGCTCCGGCGGCTCGTCGCGCAGCTGATAGCGAAAAGTTACGCAGGCGATCTCGATGAACTCCTCCCAACTCCACGGAAATACGCCGCGCACGCCCGACGAGCCGCCGGTGGCGATTACGAGATAGTCATTGAGGTAGTAGTAGTCCTTAATTCTGCCTTCCAGCTTGGCGGTGATGTCGGCGTTGCATCCAGCGATCGTCAGACGACGGTCCGTAACCATCTCGTCCCAGTTCGACATGACGTCCGACTTAGTCATTACCGGCAAGCGCGTGAGATCGGCCTCGGTAAAGGAGTCGGCGTCGAGTCCGCTGAGCCGCTTGGCATGCCAGGTAGACTTGGCTTTGGCGAAGGCAAGCGTTTCGCGCAAAGCCCGTTGCCGCTCAGCTTGGATCTGATCTTTTGACCATGCGAGCCGCGAGACATGCGCAGGCAGCCGCTCTGCCACTGCGGCCAATTGCTCTCGCCTGCGCGGGCTGTCGATGATCACCGCGCAGACTCTACATCACCCGGTTGATGAAGGACTACCGCGCAGTATCGCTCATTGCGTTTGCCGCAATTGTTGGCACGGTCTGTAGCGCAAGGCCAAACAGAGTGACGCGCGCCATTGCGCATGATTATCGTAGGTTCTGCCATCAGTGGGAACTTGAAACAAAGGGCCTGCAAAACTGTATGCGCCCCCATGGCGACAAGCTGACCAACTCATGCATCGCGGCGTTGGTGCGCACCAGGTCTCCCAAGCCGAAGTGGATCGTAGGAGAGCGGCACTCGGTCGCTAGTTCAGCTTGGCAGCCTACACCTTGAAGGGCGAAGCCGACGCTTAATCCCTTTGTCCCAAAGGCCGCCCGCTCGTAAGATAGGCACCGGAAGTATAACACGAAGGGAGGGACTGTTTGCCGTCGCCGGCGCGGCTCATGCCACTAGCAGTTCACACCATCACAAAGTCGCCGGCGACTGCAATGGCGTCAAAGGATCCCTATGTCGACCCCTCGTCCATCGTTGCGTGAAGACCGTTTGAAGAACAGCTCACCGCCATGCGCGGTGATGAGACGACATGGCATCTCTTTCCAATATCGGTCTGAGCAGTGACAAATCGTAGCGCGAGCGCTGGATTCAGGACGCCGTCGCTCCTTGATGCTGCGGTTCCCTGTATTGCGTTGATTGTCCTCCTGGGCCTGTCCTATTTTCTTTTTGGCAACAGCGCCTCTTCGGGACCCAATCAGATCGCTCTGCTGTTCTGTGGCGCCATTGCAGCGGGGATTGCTTACAAGAACGGTATGCCCTGGAACGGCATCCGCGAAGCCGTAGTGGACGGCATTGATATTGGGCTTCCGGCCATCATGATCTTGCTCGCGGTCGGCGCTCTGATCGGCACCTGGGCTTTGAGCGGCACCATAATCACAATGGTCTACTACGGGCTCAAGCTACTCAGCCCGGCCTACTTTTACGCCACAACGGCTTTGGTCTGCGCTGTCCTTGCCTTCAGCATCGGCAGTTCATGGACAGTTGCGGGAACCCTCGGCATCGGACTAATGGGGGTGGCAGCAAGCATGAACCTTTCGCCCGCCGTTACAGCCGGCGCGGTCATTTCGGGTGCCTATTTCGGCGACAAGGCTTCGCCCCTGTCGGATACGGTGAACCTCGCCACCGCCACAGCAGGCTCACAGATCTACGACCACATCCGTGAATTGCTGTGGACATCGGTTCCCTCACTTGCCATCGCCATTATTCTTTTCGCGTTTATGGGCACGGCCGGCGAATTTGATGCGACCCCACTGCTTTCGGGGATCGAAAGCAAGGTGACGGTGTCGGTCTGGGCGTTTTTGCCCTTGCTCCTTGTCCTTGTGCTTTCGGTTCTGAGATTTCCGCCCTTCATTGCAATCTTCACCGGCGCGCTGGCGGGAGCGGTCCTGGCAATCTTGCAGGCCCCAGAGGCTGTCGTGGCCTTTGCGGCCGCGCCGGATCTGCCTTATGCGCTTGCCCTGCTCAAAGGCGCCTGGGCGGCGCTTGCTACCGGTTATGTGGCGAACACCGGTGTTCCCGCACTCGACCAGATTCTGACCCGCGGCGGTATGTCGAGTATGATGACCACAGTGTGGCTAATCATAACCGCGCTCTCCTTTGGTGCCGTGCTCGAGCATGCGGGATTGCTCAATCGTCTCATCGATCCTCTGGTCAAACGTGTGAATTCGGTCGCCGGCCTCGTCGCAACCACGGTCGCAACGGCCATCGGCGTAAATGTCTTAGCCTCGGATCAATACATAGCCATTGCTCTGCCGGGCCGACTGTTCGCGCCGGCCTTCTCTAGGCGCGGGCTGGAGCCGGCGATGCTATCGCGGGTGGTCGGAGATTCTGCAACGGTGACCTCTCCCCTCATTCCGTGGAACAGTTGCGGCGCCTATATGGCGGCCGCTCTTGGCGTTCCAACTATGCTGTATGCCGGATTCTGCTTTTTCAACATCTTGAACCCGTTACTCACCATTCTGCTGTCCGTTATAGGTTGGAGAGTGTTGCGAGTCGCGCCTGCGACGGATGAAAAGTCATCTTGAGCTGCCGCCCGCGAAGTGATCGGTCGTAGGTTCGAGTCCTACTGCGCGCACCAATCATCAACGCGGTCAGTTGCAGCGGCGCTCAGCATTACAGCTGTATGACGAAGACGCTGCGATCCGCGTCGTTCGCAACCGCGCCAAGAAAATGCCGTTATCTGAAATCGCCGGAAGGGGCTATGGTGCGAATGCCTCGCTGATCCGGCGTCCCGCTGGCGAACGCCGTCAGGCACTTTCCCGATATCGGAGACAACATGCAGCACCCCGGGTTTTTCCAGCGCGGGGGCCCGTTTCCCCTGCGGCTCATCGCCGAAACGGTTGGCGCCGAGCTCGTTGATGCCCTCGACGGCGGGATCGAGATCGACGATTTGCGCCCACTCACCCTTGCCGGCGACAGTCATCTGACCTTCTGCACGAGCCGCAAATATGCCGGCGACCTCGCGGCAACGCAGGCCGGCGCTTGCCTCATCAAGCTGCGCGACGCTTCGCTCGTGCCCGACGGCGCGGCAGCCGTCACCACCGAGATACCCCATCGCGCCTTCGCTCTTGCGGTCGGCTTGCTCTATCCCGAGGTGCTTCAGCCAAGGGCCGCGGCGTCGGCCGCCGCTGTCGACGGCGTGCTCGTTCACTCCACCGCCGAAATCGCCGAAGGGGTAACGCTCGAGCCTGGGGCCATCGTCGGACGAGAGGCGCGAATCGGCATGGGCACGACTGTCGCCGCCGGTGCCGTGGTCGGCTATCGGGTATTTATCGGCAGCAACTGCTATATCGGCCCGGGCGCGTCAGTGACCCACGCGTTGATCGGCGACCGCGTGACGTTGCATGCGGGCGCGCGGATCGGGCAGGACGGATTCGGCTATGCCATGAGCGCCGAGGGCCACCTCAAAATCCCGCAGATCGGCCGCGTGACTATCGGCAACGATGTCGAGATCGGCGCCAACTCCACCATCGACCGCGGCTTTCTCATGGACACGATGATTGGCGAAGGCACTAAGATCGACAATCTGGTGCAGATCGCCCACAACGTCGTCATCGGCCGCCATTGCATCATCGTATCCCAGTCGGGGATCGCGGGTTCGGCCGAGCTCGGCGACTTCGTCATCATGGGCGCCCACTCCGGTATCGTCGAACATGTCAAGGTTGGGTCCGGCGCGCTGATCGCCGGCATGGCGCATGTGAAGGACGACGTCGAGCCCGGCGCGCGCATGGGCGGGACGCCGGCGCGGCCCTTCAAGGATTGGGCGCGCGAGCTAGCTGCGGTCAAGCGCCTCGCCAAGAACGGCCCCTCGCGTGATGACAGCTAATCTGGCGATTGCCGTCATCAAATACCCGGCAGAAAGCGTCGATTGCGGTTTCATCAGGAGACGACCATGGCAAGGACTTACCTCGCCGGTGCATTGGCAATAGCGCTGTCGCTGGAATTCGGTGCCGGCGTCGCGCGCGCGACCGACGGCGAGTTCGGCGGCGAGTGCGTGATGGGGCTCGCTCTCGGCAAGGACATCAAGACCGACTGCTCGGTCAATACCGTCTATAACGGCAAGACCTATTGCTTCGGCAACGAGACCGCTAAGTCGCTGTTCCTCAAGAAGCCCGAGGAATTCCTCACCCAGGCGCAGATCTTCTATTCCAGCAAGCAGCCGCCGCAGTAGTTACGCGATTTGCTTCTAACGCCCACGGTCGTGGTTCCAGCGAGAGCGGGAATTCAGTAGCCAACTAGCTCAATCTTTCGACAACGGAATTACTGGATTCCCCGGTCAAGCCAGCCAATGACAATTCGAAGCACGATCCCTCGCCAAAGGCGGCTAAGACCCGCTCGGCTCGGACTTCGCGGCGAACATCGCGCCCGCGGTGTCGGTCACGGCGACGTCGAGGCTGTTTTTTGGTCCGCGCCCGAAGGTGAAGCGGAAATTCGGATTGGTGGAGATCGAGAACGTGCTCTCCATTGAGAACACGAGCTCGCCGTCACGCTTGACGATCACGTCCTTGACGAAGCGCGCCGGGATGACATTGGCCGTATGAATGTCGAGTTGCATGCCGTTCGAGTTCGGGTGCTTGATCATCACTAGGCCGGACCAGATGGGACCCGACTCGAGCGCCGGCGGGAACACCTTCACGAGGGTTTTGCCTAGATCGACGGACTCGGTGTCCGGGTCCTTGGCTTGCATGGCGCCGCAGCCCCCTGAGGCGGCTACGAACTTGGTCGCCATGTGCAGTTGGCCGTCCTCGGTTTCGAGTACGGCGCGCACATGCGAGAAATTGTCGATGCGCACGCGCGTTGAGAAGCTCCGCTCGCCTCCCGTGCCGGCCGCCGGACCGAAGCTGATCTTGGCGACGATGGGATCGGGATTCTTGTCGATGAACAGCGTCAGCGTCTTAAGCTGCTGCTTGACCGCCGGCGGCACGCGCACGGTCAGTGGCACCAGCGCGGGATCGTCGGCGGTGTAGGGCGCATCGAGCACCACCACCCCGTCCTCGGCGCTGATCGGCCGGTCGCCGAAGGCCTGCTGCTTCAGCGTGGCCCAATCACTCTCGTCGGTCGCGGCGACCAAAGGTTGAAATGAAATGGCGAGAGCGACAGCGCCGCACGCCCAAGTCAAGCTCTTGATCGAAAGTCTCACTGTGCCTTTCTCCTCGGGCATACTTGGCGCCAGTATATCACTCCCATTCGAGCTCTGCGAACGCCGCAGAGACGTTCCGGACATGATAATGGTCGAACAGCTTCCAGGCGTCGCGCTCCTCGAATCCCGCGGTCTTGGTCGCATCCTCCAACGTCTTGCCCTCCTTGATCAGCCGCCTGACATCGTTCGCGATCGCGGCAAGATAACGTTCCTCGGGCTCTAACGCACCCGGCAGCTCCATGGCGTGCGGCCCGTGCCCCGACACGACGCGCGCCGCCTCACGGCTCTTCAGCTCATCGATCAGCGCGAGCCAGCCTATGATCGAGCCGTCGAGCGTCGGCACATGAACCGAGAATAGGAGATCGCCGAGGAACAGCGTGCCGGTCGCCGTGTCGATGATGGTGAGATCGTTATCGGTGTGGGCGGTACGCTGCGGCTCCAACACGAGCTCGCGGCCACCGAGATCGAGCGTGACTTTGTCCTCGACCTTTAGCGTCGGCAGGATGACCTCGATTCCCTCGAAGGCCTCGGCGCCGAGCATCTCCTTGTTGATCGCGAGGTAGCGGTCGGCGCGCGTGGCAAGGCCCCGGGCGAGCTTGTAATGCCCTACGAAGGTGGGCGCATCGCCCTTGAACGCAGCGTTGCCGAACACGTGATCGGGATGCATGTGGGTATTGATCACATATCGGATCGGCTTGTTGGTCGCGGCGCGGATCGCCACGAGCAGCTCGGCCCCTGCGACCGCGCTGCCGAGCGTGTCGATCACGGCGACGCCATCCTTGCCGACGATGAAACTTGCATTGGCCATGTCGCCGCGATTGTCCGGCGATTGCAACTCGTAGCGACCCTGGTGCACAAACACGCCGGGCGCGATCTCGGTCGCTTCTGCCGCCTCGTTTGCACGCGCGGGAAACGCGCGCAACAATGGAGCCGCGGCGAGCGTGAGCGCCGCTCTCAGGAAATCCTTGCGCGTGATGAGCTGCTGACCGCACATCTCGATATCGTCTCCATTGTCTCTATCGCCATCCGGGTCATGCTTTGGGCGAAGTTGTGGCAGCGGGAACACGACCCGCGTCGCGTTGACCCTATATGTCGCGTCGGCACCAGGCGTCCTTCAAGGAGGAATGCGATGAAATCATCCGCGGCAACCCTGCCCTTGGGCTCGTCGCCATCACGCCCGGCTCGGCCGAGGCTGGATGGCGTTCTGGGTGGTGGGGTGGTCCGGGCGTCGGAATTTACGTCGGCCCGCGCTACGGCTATGGCTACCGGAATTATTTGTACCGGTATCGGCCGTATTATTACGGCCGCTACGCCTATAGCTACGGCCCGAGGTGGAAACACCGTTTGCCATTATTACGACTAGGGAAGAAGGGCTTGGCGCCCCGGGCTAACCTCGCCGGCGTCGAGCGGAGCGGGCGAAAAGCACGGACGATCCACTATTTGGTCTCAGGATCCCTGCAACAAACCATTGGGGTCGGCCTCGCGCCGGCCCTTTTGGTTTTGCTTCCGTTCGTATACGGTACGCCGGCGGGAATAGGGAGGGTGCCTGAATGCGGATTCTTCTGATCTTGATCGTGATCGCTGCCGTTCTGGTCGTGGTGCAGGCCCAAAGGCACCACTGCAAATACGACGGCACCTTGATCAACTGCGTGCTCGGCAAGTCTAGAGGCGAAACTCCGGCGCCAGCTCCGGCGGCAGGCGGCGAGACGCCGGCTCCAGCTCCGGCGCCCGAGACACCGGCTCCGGCGGCTCCGCCGGCGCAATAGTCCGAACGCTTCACGGCTTCATGGGATCGGCGCGCTTTGACAGGCGCGCCGGCTCCCGTTGGGCGCTTGATAGGCGTAATTCAGCGCAAAGCCTGGCGGCTTTCGTCCGGGGTTACCGGCTCCGTGCCGCATCGAAACGGCTAAAACTTGCGGCGCCTGGCCGTAAGTTCAGTCTCGGGACTTATCTGACGCCTTGGTCATCTAAATGACATCAAACAGAAAATACGCCGAGATTGCTGCCGCGGCGCTTGGTAAAATGCTGCCGCCCGGCACCGATTCCCAAGATGTGGCAGACATAGTCGAGAGTATTTTGGCCGACGCGACGCGTGAGCACGAAGAAGGGGAGCGCCAGCAAGTAGCGGCGGTCGCGGCCGCGGCCGAGATTCGGCTGGCGCGGTTGCTCGATGCCTCCCCCGCGGTGATCTATGCGTTCGACGCCAAGGGCAATTTCTCCCCGACCTTCGTCAGCGACAATATCCAGCGCCTGTTTGGCTACGCGCCGAGCGAATATCTCGAAAATCCGGACTTCTGGCGCCGGCACGTCCATCCCGAGGATCTGCCACGGGTCGAGGGCGAGATGGCAAGCCTGCTCAAGGAGGGCAGGCGCGCCGTCGAGTATCGCTTTCGCCGCAAGGACGGCTCCTATTGCTGGGTGAACGACGACCAGCACCTCGTGCGTGACGCGAACGGCGAGCCCGACGAGATCGTCGGCTCGTGGAGCGATATCACGGCGCGCATCGCCGCCGAGGCCGCGGAGGAGGAGGCGCGCCAGCGGCTCGCGCTCCTACTCGAAAGCGCGCCGGCAGTGATCTATTCCTTCAAGGCCAAGGGCGATTACGCGCCGACCTTCATCAGCGAGAACGTCAAGCGGCTGCTTGGTTATTGTCCCGACGAATATCTGAAAAACTCGGAGTTCTGGCGGGGCCACGTCCATCCCGACGACATCGAGAAGGTCGAGGCCGAGCAGGCCCTGCTGTTCGAGCAGGAGCGGCACACGTCCGAATACCGCTTCCGCAAGAAAGACGGCCAGTATCGCTGGGTGAGCGACGAGCAGCATCTGATCCGCGACGCCAACGGCAAGCCGCTCGAGATTGTCGGCTCGTGGAGCGACGTGACCGACCGCAAGAACGCGGAATCAGCCAAGGATGCCGCCCGCGCCAGGCTCTCATCGCTGCTCGAAAGCGCGCCCTCGGTGATCTACTCGTTCAAGGCCAAGAATGATTACGCCCCGACCTTCGTCAGCGAGAACATCAAGCGGCTGCTCGGCTATTGCCCCGAGAAATATCTCGAACATGCCGACTTCTGGCGCAACAACGTCCATCCCGAGGATCTCGCCGCGGTCGAAGCCGAGCAGGCGAAGCTGTTCGAGAAGGGCCGGCACGTCGCCGAGTATCGTTTCCGCAAGAAGAACGGCACCTATATCTGGGTCAGCGACGATCAATATCTCTTGCGTGGCGATGACGGCGAGCCGGCCGAGATCGTGGGGTCATGGAGCAACATCACTGCGCGTAAGCAGGCCGAGCAGGAGAATAGCGCGGCCCACGCGCGTTTCGGGCTGATGCTGCATTCGGCGCCCGCCGTGGTCTACACTTTCGCTGCGACAGGCGATTTCACCCCGACCTTCGTCAGCGAGAACATCAAGCGCGTGCTAGGCTACGAGCCCGACGAATATCTGAAGGACCCGGAGTTCTGGCGGTCGCGCGTGCATCCGGAGGATCTGCCGGCGGTCGAGAAGGCGCAGAACAAACTGTTCGAGGATGGCCGCCACGTCGCCGAGTACCGCTTCCGCAAAGCCGACAGTTTCTATTGCTGGGTGAGCGACGAGCAGCATCTCGTCAAGGACCAGAACGGCCGTCCGCTCGAGGTGATCGGCTCGTGGAGCGAGGTGACCGCGCGCAAGACGGCTGAGCAGGCGGCGCTCCAGCAGAGCGAGCAGCGGCTGACCGACGCCATCGGCTCGATCACCGAAGGCTTCGCGCTGTACGACGCGCAGGACCGGCTGGTGCTCAGCAATCACAAATATCACGAGTTGTTCGACTACGGCGAAGGTCCGCCGCAGCCCGGCATGACCTACGAAGAGATCATCCGCGGCGCCGTCGGCCACGATCTGATCGCCGACGCCAAGGGCAGGGGTGAGGGCTGGCTTCGCCAGCGGCTCAACGAACATCGCCACCCTGGAGAACCGCTGCTTCAGCGCCGCTCGGATGGGCGCTGGCTTCAGATCAGCGAGCGTCGCACCGAGGCCGGCGGTACCGTCGCCATCTATAGCGACTTGACCGCGGTCAAGGAGAGCGAGCAGCGAGCCGCCGCCGCCAATCAACTCATCGTGCAGAGTCTCCGTTATGCGAGCCGCATCCAGTCGGCCATCCTGCCCGCGCGCCGGGATCTCGACGAGGTCGCCGCCGATCATTTCCTGATCTGGGAGCCGCGCGACATCGTCGGCGGCGATTTCTTCTGGTTCCAGCCGATCGAAGACGGCTATGCCGTCATGGTCGGCGACTGCACCGGGCACGGCGTGCCGGGCGCATTCATGACCTTGATCGCCTGGGGCCTGCTCGATCGCATGCTGCGCACCGCCTCGAGCGACAAGCCGAGCGAGGTGCTGAAGGGCCTGCACCGCGGCGTGCAGAGCCTGCTCGGCCAAAACGAGGAGGGCGGCGAGACCGACGACGGCCTCGAGGCGGGCATTTGCTTCATCAAGCCCGACAAGCGCGAGATCAGCTTTGCCGGCGCGCGGTTCTCGCTGTGGCGCGCCAACCAGAAAAACGTCATCGAGATCAAGGGCGATCGCAAGGGACTGGGCTACCGCCGTTATCCGCCCGAAACGTCCTACACCGATTACACCTTCTCGTTCGACGACCGCGATTCTTTCTACCTCACCACCGACGGCCTGATCGACCAGATCGGCGGACCGCGCGGCCGCTCTTTCGGCAAGAGGCGCTTTCAGGAGCTGCTCAAGGAGAATCTCGGCGTGCCGATGCGCGAGCAGGAGGAGACGTTGCGCCGCGCCATCGACCAATATCAGGGTGAGCAGATTCGCCGCGACGATCTCACCGTCTTGGGCTTTACGCCCCATTCATAGGAGACGGGGATGCTCGCCAGTCAACTCATGGATCTGCGGGCGACGCTGCACAAGCAGGGTATCATCTTCGCCTATAGCGGCTACGTCACCGAGCCGGTTTTGAGCGGCGTCGGCGAGGCCCTTAAGCAGAAGCTGACCATCGACGACGCCGACACCAAGACGCTCCGCAGCGTGTTCGCCGTGTTCGTCGAGCAGATGCAGAACATCATCCGCTACTCGGCCGAAAAGTCGCCGGACGGCGCGGTGGAAGGCAATGAAACGGCACTGTCGCAAATCCGCTACGGCATCCTCACCATCGGTAAAGAGGGCAACGACTATGTGGTCTGCGCCGGCAACCTCATCTATCGCAACGACATGGACCGTCTCGACCGGAGGCTCAGCAAGATCAGGGACATGAGCAAGGACGAGCTCAAGGTGCTCTACAAGGAGCAGCTCAGAGCCGAGCCTGAAGCCGGCAGCAAGGGTGCCGGCCTCGGCTTCATGGAAATTGCGCGCCGCGCGTCGAAGCCGATCGAGTTCGATTTCCAGGATTTCGGCGACTACGCGTTCTTCGCGCTCAAGGCTACCATCTGAGGCACCGGACCGATGCGCGACAAGCTCGACATTGAGGCCACGTCCCGCACGCCGGCGGTGGTTTTCGACTTCGTCCAGAACCGCCTCAAGATCGCCGGCGAAGTCCTACCCCGAGGATGTGACCGAGTTCTACGGGCCGGTGTTCGCCGCGCTCGACGGCTATCTCGGTGAGCTTGGCGGCGGGAGCTGCCGCTTCGATTTCGAGCTCATCTACCTCAACTCGTCGAGCGCGAAAGCGGTTATGATGCTGATGGACAAGCTCGACGCAGCCGCCGCCAAGGGCGCCTCGGTCGATGTCTATTGGTATTACGACAAGGAAGACGACACCATGCAGGAGCTCGGCGAAGAGTTCGGCGAGGACCTCGAGAACGCCAAGTTCCACTTGGAAAAGATGCCCGGCTGATGTCGACCGACGACCTATTCACGGCCGAAGAAGGCGTCATCGCTGCGGCGCAGGAGCTGATTGCCAACGGCAGCTTTGTCGAACGCGGCGACCGGCAGCGCTTCGAGCAACTGCTCAAGGACTATCAGAAGCTGTTTCGCACCACGCGTCGGCTGATGAAGCTCAGCGATCGCAATGAGCAGCAGCTCAATGCACTCGGCGCCGACCAACGCAAGGCTAACGAGATCATCGCCATCAAGAACAAGGAGCTCGAGGCTCTCTCCAAGAAGCTGTCGAAATATCTGTCGCCGCAGATCTACCACTCGATCTTCACCGGCGCGCAGAACGTCGAGATTGCTTCGAACCGCAAAAAGCTGACCATCTTCTTCTCCGATGTGGTCAATTTCACCGAAACCACCGACAAGCTCGAATCCGAGGACCTCACCAACGTTCTTAACCGCTATCTGACCGAGATGTCGGACATCGCCCTCGCGCACGGCGCCACCATCGACAAATATATCGGCGACGCCATCATGGTGTTTTTCGGCGATCCGGAATCGAAGGGCGTCAAGGAGGATGCCCGCGCTTGCGTGCGCATGGCAATCGCCATGCTGCGCCGCCTGCGCGAGCTTCAAGCTGAGTGGCAGGAGCTGGGCGCGGAAAAGCCGTTCCACCTCCGCGTCGGCATCAACACCGGCTACGTCACGGTCGGCAATTTCGGCAGCGACGACCGCATGGACTACACGATCATCGGCAGCTCGGTGAACCTGACCTCGCGGCTCCAGTCGCATTCGGAAATAGACGGCATCTTGCTTGGCCACGAGACCTATTCCCTGGTCAGGGACGACGTCGCGGTTGAGGAGCAGACGCCGATCAGGGTCAAGGGCTTCGCCGAGCCGGTGCGCTGCTACAAGGTGCTCGGCCTCTACGACGATCTCGCCAGCGAAGGCAGCGTCATCCGGGAGGAGAAGGACGGCTTCAAGGTCCTGCTCGATTTGAAGAAGCGTGGCAGGGCCGAGGCCGTCGAGGCGCTCGAGGCGATCGTGGCGCGGCTGAAGGGTTCAAGCTGAGGCGGTCTCGCACCTCACGGGAACTGGATCCAACAACGAGACCGGACCGTTAGCGTCGCTCGCTATCTCAGCGCTCACGATGTTCTGTGCTGATCGATTTTCTGCTGTTCGCCGCCACGCTTGCCGGCGTCGCAATTTTTCATCGGCATACGTTCGCGCCCGCTCTGACCGGCCTGAGCATCATCATCATCAAGAAGCTTTTGGGCACCGGCTTCGTCGAAGGGGCAGGCCTCTCCGGCCTGTTCGCGCATTTTGCCCATGAATGAGTGCTCATCGCCAACCTGTTTCTGCTTCTCATCGGCTTTGCTCTCCTTGCCCGGCATTTTGAGGCGAGCCGCGTTCCCGACTGGATGCCGGCCGCTTTGCCGGACGATTGGACCGCGGTTTCATGCTTCTGGTCCTTGTGTTCGTTATCTCCTCATTCCTCGACAATATCGCCGCGGCGCTAATCGGCGCGACTGTGGCAAAGCACGTCTTCAAGGGCAACGTCCGCATCGGCTACCTCGCCGGCGCTAGGCTCTAAACCATATGAGCGTCACGGCGACGAACAGCGGCAACAGGATCGCGCCGGACCACGCCATGTAGCCGATGAAGCTTGGCATCTTGACGCCGCGCTCTTCGCAGATCGACTGCACCATGAAGTTCGGCGCGTTGCCGATATAGGTATTGGCGCCCATGAACACGGCGCCTGTCGAGATGGCGAGCAGGGTAGAGGCGAGCGACCCCATCAGCTTCTCAGCATCGCCGCCAGCGAGATTGAAGAACACGAGATAGGTCGGTGCATTGTCGAGGAAGCTCGACAGCAAACCAGTCAGCCAGAAATAGGCGGCGTCGACCGGTTTGCCGTCGGGCGTCGAGACGAGGCTGAGCAGCGGCGCGAACGGTCCTTGCGAACCGGCTTTCAGCATCGCGAGCATGGGGATCATGGTGATGAAGATGGCGGCGAACAGTATCGCCACCTCCTGCATCGGAGCCCAGGTAAACGCGTTCTCCACCCTGATCGACTGCTTGGTGGTTTTCCATGAGAGCAAGCTCACCGCGATCAGAATGGCATCGCGAATCAGTCCGTTGACGGGAAGCGCGATGCCGAAGCCGATCGGGATCGTGGCGTCGCGGTTCCAGATGCCGCTCGCGATCACGGCGCCTGCGACCGCCACTAGATAGAGCACGTTGGGCGCTCCCTCGATTCTTAGTCGGCGTGCGATGCGATTCTTGCCCTTGATCTCCGCCGTCTCGCGGCTCCATGCGCGGCGGTCGATGACATAGAAGAGAGCGAGCAGGATGCCGCCGGTGAACAGCATGGGCGCGAGCATCGCGTGCAAAGTCCACAGGAAATCGACGCCCTTGAGAAAGCCGAGAAACAGCGGCGGGTCGCCGAGCGGAGTGAGCGAGCCGCCGATATTGGCTACCAGGAAGATGAAGAACACGAACACATGGGTCTTGTGCGCGCGGTGCTGATTGGCGCGGATCATGGGGCGGATCAGCACCATGGAGGCGCTGGTCGTGCCGAGGAAGCTCGCTGTCAGTGTGCCGAAGGCGAGGATTGCCGTGTTAGTCGCCGGTGTGCCTACCAGGTTGCCGCCGACATGGATGCCGCCGGCGACGACGAACAGCGCGAACAGCAGGAGGGTGAAGGGGATATAGTCGAGCAGCAGCGTATGGAGAACCTCGGCTGTCATCGTGCTCACGCCGAATGCGATGGTGCAGGGTATGAGCAGCGCGACCGCCCAGAATGCGGCGACCTTGCCGAAATGATGCTCCCAGAAATGCGGTGCGAACAGCGGCAGGAGCGCGATCGAGAGCAGGAGCCCAGCGAAAGGGATCGACCAGACGGCGCTGAGCGCCGCACCGTCGAGATGGAACGCGGCGGCAACCGCACCCACCGGATCTGGAACTCGGTCGTTCATGCCCCGGGAAATCGCCGATTGCCTCCTCGCACGCAAGGGCGGATAAAAAAAGCGAGCCGGATCGGCAGCGCCGAACAGCTGGGCGCTACTCTCGATGCCTGCTTACAAAGCAGGCGGACTTTGACGACCATGAGCAAGGTGCCGCCCTGCTCTGTCCGATATTGGCGACGATCAATCGTGATCGCTGCCGGCTTGTGCGTCTAGTTCATCCACGAGTCCACAAGATCAGCCACTTGAAGAAGTGAGCTGATCAGGCGGGTGCCTAATCGAGAGCGATGCGGTAGCGGACGAAATCGTCCGCTGCCGCAAACTCGTCGTAGAGGCGCCGCGCCGTCGCGTTGTCAGCCCGCGTGTGCCAATAGAGCCGGCCCCAGCCGCGCTCATTGGCGAGGGTCAGAAGATCGGTGATCAGCGCGCGGCCGACGCCACGGCCTCTCGACTTCGGATCGACGAACAGATCTTCCAGATAACAGATCGGATGCACCGTCCACGACCCTTCATGCAGGACCGAGATGCTGAAGGCCGTGACTTCGCCATCCAACAGCGCAATGCGTCCGAGCATGGTCCCACCGGGCGACGCGATCCGCTTCCAGGTCGCGGCCGTCACAGCTTCCGCCACGGTCTTCTCGTAGAAGTCGCAATAGCCAGCCCACAGGTGCCGCCACGCCGCCTCATCGCCGGGCAGGGGATCGCGGATAAGGAGAGATTTGCCTGGTGCAGTCACGGATGGGCCGGATGAAGCGGTGAGAGGGGAGCCGACAGCGCGATCCTATGACGGCGCTGAAGCCGGGCGCGCCGGATAAATTCAGGAGCGCTCGCGTTTGTCTTGCGGCGCGTCGTCGTTCGCCGGCAGCCGCCGCGCGCTCTCTCTCAGAGCCTCTTTCAGCGACAGCGGGCGGCGATATTTGCGCAGGAGATCGGTGAAGGCCTCTTCCGCCAGAGCTTCGAGGCTGATGCCGCTGTCGCGGGCGAGCAGCACGAGAGCCTGCCAGATCTCGGGCTTAAACTCGACTAGCTTGCGCTTGCCGTCGCTGCGGCGCGGAGGGGCGAACATCGGGCAAGCATAGCCGATTCGCGCCTCCGCTGCGTACTAGCCGTTGGCCGGCTCGGGAGCGATGACCTGGAGGGCGCCCGGCATCACGCGGTATTTGAGGGGCGTGTGCAGCATCCTCACTTCGCCGTCGAGCGCGACCGGGAGGCGGCTCGTCCTTGCGCCGATCTCGGCCTCGCTCAGCCGGAATGTGTCGAGGTCGCGCGCCTGCTCCAGATGGCCGAAGCAAAGCCGCCACACCATCAGCGCGAACTCAGCGGGATTGCGCGGCTTCACCACGTAGAACCAGAGCTCGCCGCGGTCGAGGTGCTTTCGCTTGCCGAAGGTGAACAGCTCGGTGCCGTATTCGTTGTTGCCGACGAACAGGCAAGGCGTGCGGTAGGGGATGGCAAAGCCCTGCGCCTTGATGCGCAATCGCCGGCGCGGGAAGTGCCGCAGCATGCGGAAGAACGCCGGCACCATAGCCGTCCATTTAGCGAGCTTGTGTGCGGCGCGCCGCCGCTCGCGGTCGATGACCATGTAGGGATAGATGCCGATCGAGGAATTGTTGATGAACGTCTCGCCGTTGACCTCGGCAAGATCGATGACGCGGACATGTCCGGCGGCGATCGTCCAGGCAGCCGCCTCGACCTGCAAAGGAATTCCGAGATCCTTGGCGAAATGATTGAGCGTGCCGAGCGGCAGGACCCCTAGCGGTACTCCCGTGCCGGCGAGCACGCCGGCGGCGGTGCGAACGCTGCCGTCGCCGCCGCCGACCACCACTGCGTCGATCTCGCCGTGCTTGGCCTGCTTGACCGCCTTCTCGGCTTCGGCCCGCAGATCTTCACCTTCCACGAATTTGATGGTCACCGCCACGCCGCGATGGGCAAAGGCTGAGGCGAGCTGGCTCTCGATCTCGCCTGCGAGCCTCTGATTGAAGGAGCCGGCCCCGGCATTCATCAGAGCAACGACCCGCCATACGGCGATGGCCGCCCGGGGGGCGTGATGGTCGAGTGTCGGCGCGTCAGCCATGCGACGTTCTTAGTCTGCCCTGCAGGCTCACGCTATCTCGCAAAAATATCAGAAAGGGCGCTTGCGGGGTGCGCTGTGCTTCACATCCGCTCGTCGATGCCGGCGTCCGGCTGGAGATGCAGCGCGGTCACCGACCCTAAGGGCTGTCGGCGCACTCGCGGCTCGACGCCAACCTCATTAGCGCGCTTCACCCAGCGCTTGATCGCCAGGTCGAGCACTTTGGGGTCGAGCCGGCCGAGCTCGAGATGGTAGACGGTCCAATAGAGCATCGGGGTCATGGGCGTGATAACGAGCGGCAATCGCTAAGGGTTGCATGACGTTGCGGCAAATTTTTGGGTGAATCTTGGCGCAAGCCGGGTAAGGGGAGCGCGTCAGGTCTTCTGCACTTCATCGATATAGAGCGCACGGAAGGCGCGGGCGACCCGACCGGGACGCCCATCGCCGATCGCAATGCCGTCGATCGCCACGATCGGCAGCACGAAGGCCGACGCCGCCGACATGAACGCCTCGCGCGCGGCAAACGCCTCTGCCACGCTGAACGGCCGCTCCTCGAGCCGGATGCCTTGGGTCTCTGCCAACCTGAGCACCGCGCGGCGTGTCACGCCGGGAAGAATATGGTGCCCAAGCGGTTGGGTACGGATCACGCCGTTGGCATCCAGGATGAAGGCGGTTGACGAAGTGCCTTCGGTAACCTGGCCATTCTCGACCATCCACGCCTCGTAGGCGCCTTTTAGTTTGGCTTGCTGCTTGCCCATCGTTTGGCCGAGCATGGCCACGGACTTGATGTCGCGCCGTTTCCAGCGGATGTCGGGAATGGTGATGATCTTCACCCCGGTCTCTGCATAGGGGTTCGCGATCAGCGACCGGCTCTGGGTGAAGGCGACCACGGTCGGCGCAGTGTTTTCGGGATAGGCGAAATCGCGGTCGGCGACGCCGCGGGTGATCTCGATATAGACGATGCCTTCGTGCACCTCGTTCCGCGCGATCAGTTCCCGATGGAGTGCGCGGAGCGCGTCGTGGCTCAGTGGCGCCGCGAGGGCGATCTCGGCCAGCGAACGGTCGAGCCGGGCGAGATGGGCATCGAAATCGAGCAGCTTGCGGTCGACCACCGCCGTCACCTCGTAGACGCCGTCGCCGAACAGGAAGGCGCGGTCGAACACCGATATTTTGGCCTGCTCTTCGGGCAGGTAGCTGCCGTTTACGTAGACGATGCGGGACATGACGGGAGGCCGAAACGGAAGGAGGGCTTTGCCTAGCGCCGCCTTAAGCCCAACGCAAGCAAGCTTCGCTTCCCGCCTCGCTTCCGCCTAATCAGCGCTTAGGGCATACTCGCCGCGCTTTGGAGAGCAGCGCGATTCAACCGGGCTGCCAGAAGGGGGATAACGCATGACCTCGGCGCATCTTTTAATTGTTCTCTTGGTCGGGACGGTGGTTGGAGCTCTGGTGGGGCTTGGACTCGGGGGCCTTTTTGCCAACCAGTGGTATCTCGCGATCGTGGCTGGCTTTATTGCCACCATAGTCGGCGGCATCGCTCGCGATTTCGTCGTGAGACGCGGAGGGGGCTTGGGCCCCGACAGCTCGCGTATGCCGGCGCTGGTTCTCATCTATTCCGCAGTTGCCTCGCTCGCCGGCAGCTCGGCCGCCATGGAGGTCGCGCAGCAGAGCGAGGTGTCGGCGTCGGTCTGGATCGGCACGCTCGCCGGATTGTTCTCGGCGATCCTCATGGCGATGCTGATGATCACCTACTACACCAACCCCGGACAGGCGCCGAAACTTCGCTCGTAGCGAGGTCGGCTACGCCCCGGACGGAGCCTGAACGCGAAGGCCGGCTTCCTCGATCAAAGCGAGGTCGTCGGAGACATCGTTGTTGGCGGTGGTGAGCAGCCTGTCGCCGTAGAAGATCGAGTTGGCGCCGGCGAGGAAGCAGAGGATCTGCGCTTCCTTGGTGAGCGCGCGTCGCCCGGCGGACAGCCGCACATAGGACAGCGGCATGAGGATGCGCGCGGTCGCGACCATGCGCACGAGATCGAGCGAATCGACCGGCGGGGCGTCTTGCAGCGGCGTGCCCGGCACGGCGACCAGCGCGTTGATCGGCACGCTCTCCGGGTGAGGGTCGAGATTGGCGAGGATTTGTAGTAGCCGCGCGCGGTCCTCGATGCTCTCGCCCATGCCGATGATGCCGCCGCAGCACACCTGCAGGCCTGCATCTCGAACACACGCAAGCGTATCGAGCCGGTCTTGATAGGTTCGCGTGGTGATGATCTCGCCGTAGAACTCGGGCGAGGTGTCGAGATTGTGATTGTAGGCGGTGAGCCCAGCTTCGGCGAGTCGGTCCGCCTGAGACCGGCTCAGCATGCCGAGCGTGACGCAGGCCTCCATGTCGAGAGCGCGCACCCCGCGCACCATGTCGAGCACGCTATCGAAGGCGGGGCCGTCCTTAACCTCGCGCCAGGCGGCACCCATGCAGAAGCGCGTGGCGCCGGCCTCGCGTGCGATCCGTGCCTTAGCGAGCACGCCCTCGACGTCGAGCAGGGTCTCGCGCTTGAGGCCGGTCTCCTTGGCGTAATGGGCGGATTGCGGACAATATTTGCAGTCCTCGGGACACGCGCCGGTCTTGATCGAAAGCAGGCTCGCGAGCTGCACTTGGCCGTCTCGATGGTAACGGCGATGCACCACTCGCGCCTGATCGATCAGGTCGAGCAGCGGGAGGGTAAGCAGGCTGAGGATCTCCCCACTCGTCCAATCGTGGCGGAGCTGATGCGCGGGTTTCGGCTCGCGCGGGCTCTCCGCCCGCTTGGCCTTGGCGTTGATTGGGTTCAGGGTTTCGAGGATGTCTGACACGGCTTTGGAGCAATCCGATTTGCTGCGCGTTAGCTACCTCGCTAATACAGGATCATGGTCAGAAGCGAAAGCAGGTACCAGGGGTTCCTCGAGGGCCTTGGCCGCGAGCGCTTGCAGCGGAGCCTGGTCGACGTGGAGCCGGTAGATGCGCGGATGATCCGTGTCGCCGGGCGCGACTACGTGAATCTCGCCAGCAACGACTATCTCGGTTTGCGATTCCGCCCGGCCCTGGTCGAGCGAGCGGCGGAGGGGGTCCGGCGCTACGGAGCGGGCTCGGGCGCCTCGCGCCTCGTGACCGGCAATCTCGAGCTGTTTGCCGCCATCGAAGGCAAGGTCGCCAAGCTCAAAGGAAAGCCTGCGGCGCTCGTCCTGGCCTCGGGCTTCCAGGCCAATGCCGCGGTGCTGGCCGCACTGTTCGACAGGGCCGTGCTCGGTGCAGAGCCGCTCGTGGTCGCAGACCGACTCAACCATGCGAGCATGCATTTCGGCTGCAAGGCCGCCGGCGTGCGGGAAATCCGGTACCGGCACGGCGACGCCGCCCATCTCGCCGAGCTTCTGAGCCAGTATCAAGGCGATAACCGGCCGCGCTTCATCCTGACCGAGAGCGTATTCTCGATGGACGGCGATGTGGCGCCACTCGATGACATCGTCCGGCTTGCCCGCGCGCATGACGCCTGCCTCATCGTCGACGATGCGCATGCGACCGGCATTCTGGGGCGAGCGGGCGGGGGGCTCTCCGATGGCGCGGACATTGTCATCGGCACCTTCTCCAAGGCGCTCGGCAGCTTCGGCGCCTATGTCGCCTGCTCGGTCACGATGCGCGACTATCTGATCAATCGCTGTGGCGGGCTGATCTATTCCACCGCTCTTCCCCCGCAAGTTCTCGGCGCTATCGACGCCGCGCTCGATCTCATCCCGAGCATGGATGAGGACCGCGCCTATGTAGCGCGGCTTGCCGCGCGCTTTCGCACCGGCGCTGCGGCGTTGGGCCAAGATACGGGCAACTCCTCGACGCAAATCGTGCCGTTGATCGTAGGAGCGCCGGAAGCGGCTCTTCAGCTTAGCGAGGCGCTACGCGAGCGCGGCTTCTGGGCGACAGCGATCAGGCCGCCGACCGTACCGGCTGGGACGGCGCGGATCAGGCTCGCCTTCACGCGGGCGCATCAGGAGCGTGATATAGACCTCATCCTCGAGGGGCTCGCCGAGACGGCGGGCCCCGCCAAGGTCTATGCGCGCGCGCGCCCCGCTTGAACCATGCGTTTCGTCCTCGTCCACGGTTGGGGCTTTCACGCGGGCATCTTTGCCGATTTCGTCTCCCATCTTCAGGGTGCCGAAGTCACCCTGGTCAATCTCGGCTTCGTCTCGGGCGGACCCAAGGGGGCGAGCGACTGGCCTTCGGACGCTATCGCCGTCGGCCACTCGCTCGGGCTATTGTGGCTGCTTGAGCGCGGGCAGTCCCGGTTTAGGGCTCTGGTCAGCGTGCAAGGCTTCGATTGCTTCGCTTGCAATGTGGCGCCGTCGCGGCTTGCCGCCCTGAAGCGAGGCCTGGAGCGCGATCCTGGCAGCACGCTGCAGGCGTTTTGGCGGTCTTGCGGTGCCTCAGGCTTTGCCTGGCCCGAGGCGCTGAACGTGGCGAGGCTCGACGAGGGGCTCGACTGGCTGATGCATTGGGATGCGCGCCGAGCGAAGCAGGCGCTGACCTGCCCGGTGCTCGCGCTCGCCGCGCGCGACGATCCAATCGTGCCGCCCGCGATGAGCGAGGCGATTTGGGGGGAAAACATCGTCTGGTCGCCGGACGGCGGTCATGTTCTGCCGTTGAAGCATGCTGAATGGTGCGCGCGCCATGTCATTGAATTCGCCGATACTCTCCCGTCATAGCGCCGCGGTCACAGCGAGCTTCGGCGCGCGGGCGGCAACCTATGAGCTGTATGCCGAAATGCAGCGCGCGATCGCCGCGCGGCTCGCGGGGCTTCTGCCTGATGCGACACGCCCACGCGTGCTGGAGCTCGGCTGCGGCACCGGCCTCTTCAGCCGGCATCTGGTCGCGCGCTATTCTGACGGCAGCTTCGTGCTGACCGATGCGGCGCCGGCGATGGTGGCGAAGTGCCGGGAGAACCTGGCCGCCGCGCGAGCCTCGAAGATCAGTTTCGAAATCATGGACGCGAGCCGGCCCGGCGGCGAGGGGCCCTACGATGTCATTGCATTGAGCATGACGCTGCATTGGCTTGCCGACCAGACGGCGAGCCTCGAGCGGCTCCGCCAGTTGCTGGCGCCGTCAGGTGTGCTGATCTATGCGGCGCTTGGGCCTGCGAGCTTCGCCGAGTGGCGCGCCGCATTGGCGGACGAGGGGTTGTCGAGCGGGCTCCCCGCCATCCAGCCCCTGCCGGGCATTGTCGCCGAGGAGCGGCTTTTCCCGGATGCGGGCGCGCTCTGGTTTCTGCGCAGCATGAAATCGGTCGGCGGCCTGACCCCGCGCGACGGCTACCGGCCGCTGTCGCCTGGCGCGCTTCGCCGCGCCATCCGCGCCGCAGACGCAAAAGGCGGCGGTATCACCTGGCACATCGTCTACGGCAGGCTCACCGCCACGGTTGACTGAGGCTCCGAAATGGAGAGGCGAGGACTCGCGGCTCGCTATGCCAGAGCGCTGAGCGTGTCGAGACCTTCGATCATCCCCGCATAGGCGCGGGTCAGCTCATCGTCGGTGATGCAATAAGGCGGCATCAGATAGACGGTCTGGCCGAGCGGCCTGATATTGAGCCCGTTGGCGAGGTAGAAATCGCGAAGCGCCCGGCTCTGCGCCGATTGATAGCCGCCGGCAGCCTTCACGTCGAAAGCGAGGATCGAGCCGATCAGCCGTGGCCGCGTCACGTCCTCTCGCGCGGAAAGCTCCTTCAGCATTGGGCGATGGCGCTTGTTGATATGAGCGATGCGCTGCAGCGTCTTCTCCTCCTCGAACAGGGCGAGCGAGGCGAGGCCGACGGCGCAGGCGAGCGGGTTGGCCGTGAAGGAATGGCCGTGCGGGAGTGCGCGATCGAAGCTGTCGCCCAAGAACGCCTCGAACACCGCCTCGCGCGCGACCGTGAGCGCGAGCGGCATATAGCCCGCGGTAAGGCCCTTCGACAGGCACACCAAATCCGGCACGACGTCGGCCTGCTTCATGGCGAACATCGTGCCGGTTCGGCCGAAGCCGGTCGCCACCTCATCGAAGATGACCAGCACGCCGGCCTTGCGCGCGAGCGCGGTCAGGCGTTGCAGGAAACTCGGCCGGCAGATGCGCATGCCGCCGGCGCCTTGCAGCAGCGGCTCTATGATCAGCGCGGCGACCGTCTGGCCGCGATCCGACAACAATGCCTCGAAGGCCGAGAGCGCGCCGGCCTCGCGCTCGTCGGTCGCATCGTCGCCCTCGAACGTCGAGGGGTAGGGCAGCACATAGACCTTGCACATCAGGTCGCGGAACGGGCTGAACATCTGCGAGCCGCGCCCGAGCGACATCGCGCCGAGCGTGTCGCCGTGATAGCCGCCGTCGAAGCCGACCAGCACGCGCCGCCGCGGCTCGCCGACATTGATCCAATATTGATAGGCGATCTTTAGCGCGACCTCGACCGAGGTCGAGCCGTCGTCCGAGAAGAACACGCGGGCGAGATCGTCCGGGAGGAGCGCCGCGACCTTGGTGGCGAGATCGACGGCGGGTCTATGGGTGAAGCCGGCGAACATCACGTGCTCGAACGCGGCCGCCTGCTCGGCCAGGGCCGCGTTGATCTTGGGATGCGCATGCCCGTGCGTGCAGGTCCACCACGACGACACGAGATCGAGGATCTCGCGGCCCTCTGCGTCGAACAAAGACGCGGCCTTGGCGCCGGTGAGCACGATGGGGTCGCCTTCGGTGCCGTGCTGGGTAAAGGGGTGCCAGACATGGCGGAGGTCGCGCGCGAGCACGTCGCTTGCCGAAGCGCCGGCGGCGATCGGTCTTGGTTTCGGATCGTCGTTCATGATCTCGCGAGCTTCATCAGATCGAGCTCAGGCTCCATGGCGAGCAGCGTGGACCGGTTGACCGTGTCGAGCCAGGGAATTTCGGCAATGACTTCCACCTGGCCGTAACGCTCGATCGCCGCGCGGTTATGCGCCGTCTCCGGACCGTTGATCACCACGCCGGCGAGCGGAAGTCCGCGCCG
This sequence comes from uncultured Alphaproteobacteria bacterium, assembly GCA_963816805.1. Lineage (GTDB taxonomy): Bacteria > Pseudomonadota > Alphaproteobacteria > Rhizobiales > Methyloligellaceae > Methyloceanibacter. The sequence goes on along the minus strand of CAWFLU010000032.1, from coordinate 486,959 downwards.
GCGGATCGCCTCGAGTGACAGCAGCGTGTGGTTGATGGTGCCGAGCGTCGAGCGGGCGACGAGAATGACCGGGAGATGCAGCTCGGTGGCCAGGTCGATGACGTAGGCCGTGTCGGTCAGCGGCACCAGAGCCCCACCTGCGCCCTCGACCACCAAGAGCCGGTCGGTGACGGGCGGCGTGATCTTCGCCATGCTGATCTCGATGCCGGCGCGGCGAGCCGCCTCGTGCGGGGCGGTGGGCTCAGGCAGCACATAAGCTTCGGGAAGGATGCGCTCGGGAGCAACCTCGGCGAGACGGCGCACGGTCGCCGAGTCGGTCTCGGGCAGGGTCCCGGCCTGGACCGGCTTCCAGTACCACGCATCGAGATGGGTCAGCAGCCACGCCGAGACGAGGGTCTTGCCGACATCGGTGTCAGTGCCTGTGACAAAAAATCCGTTCACGGCGTCCTCGGTCTAAGCGCCAACAAGCCCGGGCGACTGTATAGACCACCACCATCCCAGGCAAAGGGTGTGGACGAACACGTACGTTTAAGGCGACATAGCCACCCCATGCGCGCGCATCTCCTTATCGCGATCGTCGCCCTCCTGATTGCCTGTCCCGTCGCGGCAACCGCCAAGACTTTGCGCATGGCCTACGATTCGGATCCCACCTCGCTCGATCCGCATGAGCAGCTTTCCGGCGCGACGCTTCAGATGTCGCATCTTCTGTTCGATCCTCTCATCCGCTTCAAGCAGGACCTGACCATCGAGCCACGCCTCGCCAAAAGCTACGAGACGATCGACGACCGCACCACGCGGTTTCATCTCCGCGAAAGCGTGAAGTTCCAGTCAGGCCGCACACTTTCAGCGAAAGACGTGGTGTGGACGGTTGACCGCCTGAAACAGAGCCCGGACTTCAAGGCGCTGTTCGAGCCGTTCGTCGGCGCCAAGGCGGTCGACGATCTGACCGTCGATCTGATTACCAAGAGGCCTTACCCCTTGGTGCTTAACCTCGCGACCTACATTTTTCCGATGGACCGCGCGTTCTACAGCGGCGCCGACGAGCGGGGGCAGCCCAAGGACGCGATCGTCAAGAACGGCTCCTCCTTCGCCTCGACGCATGCGAGCGGCACGGGGCCGTTCATCGTCACCGAGCGCGAGCAGGGCGTGCGGCTGACGATGAAGCGCTTCGCCGACTATTGGGACACGGCCTCGCCGGGCAATGTCGATGAGATCGTGTTCGCGCCGATCAAGGAATCGGCGACTCGCGTCGCCGCGCTGCTCGCGGGCGACGTCGATTTCATCTCGCCGGTGCCGCCGACCGATCTCGCGCGCGTCAAGGACACTTCCTGCTGCACGCTCATCACCATGCCGAGCACGCGCGTGCTGACCTTCGAGCTCAATCAGGAGCGTTTGCCTGCCTTCAAGGACCCGCGCGTTCGGCTTGCCATGAATTACGCCATCAATCGCGACGGCATCACCCAGAAGATCCTGCGCGGCTTCGCCACTTCGGCCGGCGAGCTCAGCCCTCAGGGCTATGCGGGACACGATCCCGCGCTCCTGCCCCGCTACGATCTCGACAAGGCGAAGGCGCTGATGCAGCAGGCCGGCTACGAGAAAGGCTTCGCGGCGACCATGATGGCGCCCAACAACCGCTATATCGAGGACGCGCGCATCGCCGAGGCGGTCGCCGCGATGCTCGCCAAGATCAACATCAAGGTCGACCTCCAGACCATGCCCAAGGCGCAATACTGGCAGCGCTTCGACGAGCGCGCCGCCGACATCATGATGCTCGGCTGGCAGTCGGATACGCAGGACTCGGCGAATTTCTACGAGTTCCTGACGATGACTCCTGACCAGAAGACCGGCTACGGTCAATACAATGCCGGCAACTATTCAAACCCCGAGGTCGACAGGCTGACGCTGGAGAGCCAGACCATGACCGACCCCAGGGCCCGGGCCGAGACGCTGAAGAAGATCGAGCGCATCCTCTACGACGATGCGGCGCTCATCCCGCTGCATTGGCCGCATCTCTCCTGGGCTGCGCGCAAAGGCGTAAACATCGGCGCGGTGGTGAATGGTCTCGAGATGCCGTATCTCGGCGATCTGGTGATGGAGTAGCCTCCCCTCCGTTTCGAACCCGCGGGAGAGCTCAGAGCTGAAGAAGAACCTCATCGCCCCGGTGCTGATCGTGGCCGCGTTCCTTGTCGTCGTGGCCATGCAGCCGTCGGAGTTCCGCGTCGAGCGGACCATCACCATCGCCGCGTCACCCGATGCCGTGTTCCCGCACGTCAACGACCTGTACAAATGTGACGCGTGGTCGCCTTGGGCGAAGCTCGGCCCCAACGCCAAGGTCGGCTTCGAGGGGCCCGACTCGGGCGAGGTCGCCTCGATGAACTGGGTCGGCAACGACGAGGTGGGCGCCGGCAAGATGACCATCACCGAGAGCAAGCCCAACGACCTCGTCAATTTCAGGATCAACTTCATCGAGCCGTTCGTCGGGACCTCGACGTCATCCTTTACCTTCAAGCCCCACGGCGACAAGACCGCCGTCGGTTGGGGCAGGTGGCGAAGCTGAAATCCGTGGTCGAGCAAGCCAGGAGCTAACCTCGTGGCCGCCGTTCCGCATTGGTCAGGCTGCTTCGCTCAAGCTATAGTCGACGATAGCTGACGGCAGGCGTCAGGGGACGGGGGGAGCGGAAGCACGTTCGGATTTGCCCGCTATCGGCCATGAAGTGGGACGTCCTGCGAACCGATATTGTGCCGAGGCCGCCGCCGCGGCCGCGCGCGGTCGCGATTGCCGCCGGGATCGGCGCCGTGACCGGCTTCATCTCGAGCCTGCCCTCGCCGTTGCCAGACCTTCGGCTCCAGGATCCCGAGCTCCTCATCAACGCCGAGGGCATCCCGCTCCATGCTGGCGTGGCCTTCGGGGCAGGGGTGGCGCTGATTCTCTGGCTATGGGCCAAGCGCGATCCCGGCAAATGCCTGCTGGCCATGGCCCTGACGCTGATGGGCTGGCTCGCGGCGGTGAATACGGCCAACGACGTGATGCAAGCTCTGGTCGGCTCCGAGCTATTCGGCACCGTGCACGGCGCCAAGGCGAGCCGGGAGATAATCGGATGGCTGTTGGCGGGGCTGATCGGCGGCGGCATCGGTGCCGGCCTTACTGCCTTCGGCGCCGGCGTCCCCGGCGAAGCGATCCGGCGGCCGCAAGCCTGGGGACTGATCGTCGGCGTCGGGATCGTGTGCGGGCTTCTACTCTATCCCGCCGCCTTGGCCGATCTGGTCATGCTGCTGTTCGTACCCTGGCAGGCGGCGGTCTTGGCCAGCATCGCTTACGCTCTGGCCCGGCCTAGATGATCGCGTCTCTCCCAATCAGGGAGAGGGGGACGCTATGAACCATCCATGAAAGCGATTGCCGCCGGGCTCGGCTTCATTGCGCGCCGCCTCGCCGAGGCCATGCTCGTCATGCTGTCGATCCTGGTCATCGCCTTTGCCGTGCGCGCTTCGCTCGGCGATCCGTTGCGCGAGATCGTCGGCGAGGCTGTGCCGGAACAGCAGCGCGAGGCGCTTCGCCACCAGCTTGGCCTCGACGCGCCCTGGCCGGTGCAGCTCGCCAGCTATCTCGGCGGCGCGCTGCATGGCGATCTCGGCACCTCGACCATCTACAAGCGTCCGACCCTCGACGTGGTGCTCGCCAAGTTCCCTGCAAGCTTCGAACTCGTGCTCGGCGCGAGCCTGATCGTGCTGCTTCTCGCGGTCCCGCTCGGCATCTATTGCGCCGTAAGGCCGCGCGCGGTTCCGGCGAGGCTCATTCTCGGGCTGAGCGTGCTCGGTATCTCGATCCCCGTCTTCCTCACCGGCATCCTGCTCATGACCATCTTCTCGGTCTGGCTCGGCTGGCTGCCCGCCTTCGGCCGCGGCGCGACTGTCTCGATTGGGCCCTGGGAAAGCGGGCTACTCACGCTCGATGGGCTCAAGCATCTAATTCTGCCGGCGCTCACGCTCTCCTCGATCATGCTGCCGCTGTTCATCAGGCTGGTGCGCGGGGCCATGCTCGATGAGCTTGGCCACGACTATGTGCGCACCGCCCGCGCCAAGGGCGCGTCGCCGCCGAGGGTCTGGCTCAGCCACGCGCTCCGCAACGCTCTGATTCCTCTGGTCGCTATCGGCGGGCTGCAAATCGGCACGCTGGTCGCCTACGCGCTGCTGACCGAGACGGTGTTCCAGTGGCCTGGCATGGGCTTTTTGTTCCTCGAGGCGGTGACCCGCGCCGACATCCCGCTGATCACCACCTATCTCGTCGCCGTCGGCCTCCTATTCGTCATCGTCAATAGTATGGTCGATCTCGTGAGCCTCATGCTCGATCCCCGCATCAGCCTTGACGGCGCGCGATGATTGCGAGCCCAGCGCCCGAAGCGACCAGCCGATGGCGGAGCCTTGCTACCGAGCATCCAGGCGCGATGATCGCGGCGCTTCTACTTGCGCTGATCGCTTTGGCCGCCCTGCTCGCGCCGCTCATCGCGCCCTACGATCCGTTCGATCTGGCAAGCCTCGACGTGCTCGATGCCGAACTCCCGCCGTGGTGGCGCGAGGGCGCGGACCCGCGCTTTCTGCTCGGCACCGACGCGCAAGGCCGCGATCTCCTGAGTGCCATTCTGTACGGCACGCGCATCTCGCTGACGGTTGGTGCGCTCGCCGTCGCCATCCAGGCCTTGATCGGCATTCCGCTCGGACTGTTCGCAGGCTATAGGGGCGGCATTGCCGACACGTTCGTAACCCGCCTGGCCGACATCCAGCTCTCACTGTCGACGATGATGATGGCGATCATCGCGCTTGCGCTGTTTCGCGCTGGCCTCGGCGGCGATGCCTTGAGCCGCTACGCCGTTCCGCTGCTGGTCGTGGTCATCGGCTTTGCCGAATGGGCCTATTTCGCCCGCACCGCCCGTGCGGCCACCCAGGTCGAGGCGGCCAAGGACTATGTGCGGGCGGGGAGGGCGCTCGGGGGAAGCGGCTTCGGCATCGTCTGGCGGCACATCCTGCCAAATATCCTCTCGCCGCTGATCGTGATGGCGACCACCCAGATCGCCGGCGCCATCATGGCCGAGGTTTCGCTTTCCTTCCTCGGGCTCGGCATGCCCGTGACCAAGCCCTCGCTCGGCACCCTGATCCGCTCGGGCTACGACCTGATCTTCGCCGGCGCTTGGTGGGTGACCGTGCTTCCGGGTCTGGTGCTGATCGCCGTTCTGATCTCGGTCAATGTGCTGGGCGACGCCTTGCGCGACGCGCTCGATCCAAGGTTCCGGCGCGGTTGATCATAACTCGCGCATTCTTGCCAGTTGGATTGCCGAACACCCATAAGCTAGAGTGATCGAGAGCTTGGCCTTGCGTCGGTGTTCCGCACGAGGCGCACGTCCCTGGCCGTCCCAAACCGGGACGCGTGTGAGGAGCCGTCATGGAGAATGCGGGTGCGGTCAATCCGGCTCTCGTCTTTTCGCTCCGCTGCGTCACCGAGCGCGCGGCTTGTGCCGCGTTCAATTGGATTGGACGTGGCGATGGCAGTGACGGCGGCCGCGCCGCGCTCGACGCCATGCGCAGAGCACTCGCCGAGATCGACATCGATGCCGTAGTGGTCATCGGCGAGCCGACCAGGGGTGAGACGCCGCAGCCGCAGCGCGGCGAGCGGCTCGGCCGTCTCATATCGTCGTTCAAGGCCGACATCGCCATCGATCCGGTCGAAGGCACGAGCTACCTCGTGCGCGGACTCACTAACGCTCTTGCCGTGCTTGCCGTCGCCCCGCGCGGCGCAATGATGAATCCCGGACCTGCCTTCTACATGGAGAAGTTCGTGGCCTCGGCGCCGGCACGCGGCAAGGTCGATCCGCGCTGGCCGCCGGAGAAGAAGCTCGCGACGCTGGGGGACGCGCTCGGCAAGGACATCTCCGAACTCACCGTGTTCGTGCTGGAGAAGCCGCGCCACCGCGAACTAGTGAACGCGATCATCGGCGCCGGCGCCCGCGTCGCGCTCTACCCGGCCGGCGACGTGGCCGGTGCGCTGATGGCCGCCATCCCGGGCTCGGGAATCGACGCCTTGATGGGAACAGGCGGCACGCCCGAAGGCGTTATGTCTGCATGCGCCATCAGGGCGATCGGCGGCGAGTTTCTGGGCCGGCTTGATCCTCAGCTGCACACCGAGGCGAGGGCGGTAAAGGAGGCCGGGATCGATACCGTCAAATGGTACGACCGCGATGAGATCATCGCCTCGGACAATGTATTTTTCTGCGCGACCGGCATCACTACTGGCCTGATGCTTGAAGGTGTGGAACGATCGAGGTCGCACTACAAGGTGCAGACCATGATGATAACGGGATCGACTGGCGAGAGGCAGATCTTGACCAGCTATATCCCGAACGATCGGCTTGCGAGCGTCGCCGCGCGCGACGTGGCGTAAAAGCCGACAAGGAGGAGAGGAAACATGTCTGGAGTTATTCATGTCGAAACGGGCTGATCACCCGATCATTCTCGGCATCGTGGGCGATTCAGCTTCGGGTAAGACGACGCTGTCAGCGGGCGTCGCCCAGATTCTCGGCGCTGAGCACTGCACGGTGATTTGCACCGACGACTATCATCGCTACAGCCGCTCGCAGCGCGCTGCCGCGGGGTTGTCGGCGCTCGACCCCCGCTCGAACTATGTCGATGTGCTCGAGCAGCACTTGCGGCTGTTGCGGATCGGCGAGCCGATCCTGAAACCGGTCTACGATCATTCGCAAGGCACGCTCGAATTGCCCGAATACGTCCGGCCCAAGGACTTCGTTATCGCCGAGGGCCTGCTCGGCTACGCCACGCGCGCCATGCGCGACTGCTACGATGTGAAGATCTACCTCGATCCCGAAGAGGACCTCAGGGTGAAGTGGAAGATCCACCGCGATACCACCAAGCGCGGCTACACCCTGAAAGAGGTCATGGCTCAGATCGAGCGGCGCGAGTCGCCGAGCCAGGCTTACATCCATCCCCAGCGCACCTTTGCCGATATCGTCATCCGCTTCCGGAAGCCGAGGGGGGCTAACGGTTCGGATACCCAGCTCGACGTGCGCCATATCCTGCGGCCGACGCTGCCCCATCCCGACTTCACGCCGCTGTTCGACGGGACGAGCAATGCCGGGCTGCATCTTGAGCTTGCCCGCGACCGCGACGGCAAGCCCGTCGACGTGCTGGAGATCAACGGCAGCATCTCCGACCAGAGGGCTGAGCGGATCGAGGATTTGCTCTGGAACCTGATCCCCGAGGCGGGGCATCTGCGCGACCAGGTCGGCCAGATCGACGTCGCCAACGGCGCCCGCAAGAGCCACCCGCTGACGTTGAGCCAGCTTCTGGTCGGCTACCACGCGGTCAAGGCGGCCATGGGCGCCCGCGCCTATTGAGCTTCCGCGTTTCACCGGACTGGTGAAAGTCCCGCGTTGCTAGTAAGCATTGCGCGCATTCGCCAGAGCTATCCGAAGAACCCCGATGCAGGACCAGATTTCAGCCGAGGCGACCCACGCCGAGATGGCCAATGCCATCCGCGCCCTCGCCATGGATGCCGTGCAGAAGGCCGATTCCGGACACCCCGGCATGCCCATGGGCATGGCCGATGTCGCCACCGTGCTGTTCACCCGCTTCATGAAATTCGATGCGAGCGAGCCTGACTGGCCCGACCGCGACCGCTTCGTGCTGTCGGCCGGCCACGGCTCGATGCTGCTCTATGCGCTGCTCTATTTGACCGGCTATCCCGGCATGGATGTCGAGCAGCTCAAGGCCTTCCGCCAACTCGGCTCGCGCACTGCCGGCCACCCGGAATATGGCCATGCGCCCGGCATCGAGACCACCACCGGGCCGCTCGGCCAGGGTCTCGGCAATGCCGTCGGCATGGCGATCGCCGAGCGGCTGCTCAATCGCCGGTACGGCGACGATCTGGTCGATCATTTCACCTATTGCATTGCCGGCGACGGCTGCCTGATGGAGGGCATCAGCCAGGAAGCGATCTCGATCGCCGGGCATCTCAAGCTCGGCCGTCTCATCGTGCTGTTCGACGACAACCAGATCTCGATCGACGGCCCGACCAGTCTTTCGGTCTCCGACGATCAGCTCGAGCGGTTCAGGGCATCGAACTGGCATACTGCCCGAGTCGACGGCCACGACGCCGAAGCGGTCGCTCTTGCCATCGAGAATGCCAAATCGGTCTCCGATCGTGCGTCGCTGATCGCCTGCCGCACAGTCATCGGCTATGGCGCGCCGAGCAAGGCCGGCACCGCCGCCACCCACGGCTCCCCGCTCGGCGATGAGGAGATCATGGGCGCGCGCGAGCGCCTCAGTTGGCGCCATGCCCCGTTCGACGTGCCGAAGCGGATCCTCAGGGCTTGGCGCGAGGCAGGCGCCGGCCACCGCGCGGCTTATGAGGCTTGGACCGAGGCCGCGAGCCGACTCGATGCTTCGGCGCGCGCCGGTCTGACCGATCCGATTGACGGCGCGGTCAAGAGCAAGATCGCGGCTGCGATCGGCGCCTTCAAGGCAGCCATCGTCAAGGAAAGCGCCAAGCTCGCCACGCGCCAGTCATCGCAGAAAGTGCTCGAGGCTTTGGTGCCGGTCGTTCCGGGCTTGGTTGGGGGCTCCGCCGATCTCACCGGCTCCAACGGCACGCTCACCAAGTTGCACAGCCTGGTCAGGCCGGGCGACTTCGCCGGCAATTACATCCATTACGGCGTGCGCGAGCATGGCATGGCGGCTGCCATGAACGGGATGGCGCTGCACGGCGGCATCGTGCCCTATGGCGGCACCTTCCTCGTATTCTCCGATTACTGCCGCCCCTCGATCAGGCTGTCGGCGCTGATGGAACAGCGGGTGATCTATGTCATGACGCATGACTCGATCGGGCTCGGCGAGGACGGCCCCACCCACCAGCCGGTCGAGCAGCTGTCTGCGCTTCGCGCTATTCCCAATGTCTACGTGATGCGTCCGGCCGACTCGGTCGAATGCGCCGAGTGCTGGGAGATCGCGTTGCTCTCAGCCAAGACGCCGTCGATTCTCGCGCTGACCCGCCAAGGCGTGCCGCTGCTCCGCAACGCGGACAGCCAAGAGAACCTGTCAGCCAAAGGCGCCTATGTGCTGATCGAGGCTGACGGCAAGCGCGACGTGACGCTGATCGGCACGGGCTCGGAGCTTTGGCTCGCTGTCGAGGCGGCCAAGACGCTCGCCAAGGAAGGGATCAAGGCTGCCGTCGTATCGATGCCCTGTTCCGAGTTGTTCGCGATGCAACCCGAGACCTATCGAAACCATGTCCTTGGTTCCGCCCCGCGCGTCGCCGTCGAAGCGGCGGTCGAGTTCGGCTGGGAGAAATGGCTCGGGGCAGGGGGCGCGTTCGTCGGCATGCACGGATTCGGTGCCTCTGGGCCGGCGCAGCACCTATATAAGCATTTCGGCATCACGGCAGAGGCCGTGGCGTCGGCTGCTAAGGATGTGATTGGAAGGAAGAAATAAGGGACTGACATGGCTAAAAAGCGCGTCGCCATCAATGGATTTGGCCGGATCGGCAGGCTCACTTTCAGGGCCTATCTGGAATCGGGCCGTGAGGATCTCGACTTCGTGGCGATCAACGACCTCGGTTCGGCCGAGATGAACGCCCACCTGCTCGAATTCGACAGCGTGCATGGGCGCTTCCGCGGCAAGATCAATGTCACCAACGGTCACGTCAAGACCAACGGCCAGGACGTCGCCGTGCTGTCTGAGGCGACGCCTGAGAAACTCCCCTGGCGCGATCTCGGCGTTGACATCGTCATGGAATGCACCGGCCGCTTCACCGAGCGCGAAGGCGCGGCAAAGCACCTGACCGCGGGTGCCAAGCGCGTGCTGGTCTCGGCGCCGTGCACCGGCGCCGACCTCACCGTGGTGTTCGGCGTCAACGACGACAAGCTCACGCAAGGGCACCACGTCGTCTCCAATGCATCATGCACCACCAACTGCCTCGCGCCCGTCGCCCAGGTGCTGAACGAGGCGGTCGGCATCAAGCACGGCTACATGACGACGATCCACGCCTACACCGGCGACCAGCGCACGGTCGACACGCTGCACAAGGACCCGTATCGCGCCCGCGCCAGCGCCGTGAACCTCATTCCGACTTCGACCGGCGCCGCGAAGGCCGTCGGCCTCGTTCTGCCTGAGCTCAAGGGCAAGCTCGACGGCGCCTCGATCCGCGTACCGGTGCCGAATGTCAGCATGATCGACCTAACCTTCCAGGCCGCGCGCGCGACGAGCCCCGAAGAGCTCAACGACGCCATGGTCAAAGCCGCTAACGGACCGCTCAAGGGCATTCTCGGCGTGAACGCGAAGCCGCTTGTCTCGACCGACTTCAACCACGATCCGTTGAGCTCAATCTTCGACTTGACCGGCACGCACGTCGTCGACGGCACATTCTGCCGCGTCGTGTCCTGGTACGACAATGAATGGGGCTTCTCGAATCGCATGAGTGACACCGCGGTCGCCATGGGACGGCTGATATGACGGAGCCGTCTCCGCCGGTTGGCGGGGTCGGCGATCTGTCGAGTGTGAGGTCGGTGGAAAGCGTCGACGTCGCGGGAAAGCGCGTGTTGATCCGCGTCGACTTTAACGTGCCGATCGAGAACGGCGTGGTCGCCGACGCGACGAGGCTCGAGCGCGTGCTGCCCACCATTCGCGACCTCGTGGGACGGGGGGCAAAGGTCGTGGTGTTGTCGCATCTCGGCCGGCCGAAGGGCGTGCCGACGCCCGACACCTCGCTTCTGCCCGTTGCCGCCAAGATGCGGGAGCTCATGCCGGGGACTGCAATCAGCTTCGTCGGCGACTGCGTGGGTGACGAAGTCGACGCGGCGGTCGCCGCGCTCAAGCCCGGCGAAGTCGTGGTGCTCGAGAACGTTCGCTACCACAAAGGCGAGGAGAAAAACGAACCTGCCTTCGCCAAGGGGCTCGCGTCGCACGCCGACATCTATGTCGGCGACGCCTTCTCCGCCGCGCACCGGGCGCATGCCTCGATTGAGGGAATCGCCAACCTGCTGCCGGCTTATGCCGGGCTCTCGCTGATGGCCGAGATCGACGCGCTGCGCCGCGCGCTCGACAATCCGGCGCGGCCGGTCATGGCGATTGTCGGCGGCGCCAAGGTCTCGACCAAGATCGAGGTCCTCACCCATCTCGTCGCGTGCATGGACCAGCTCGCGGTCGGCGGCGGCATGGCCAACACTTTCCTTGCCGCGAGCGGTGTCGACACCGGCTCGTCCCTGGTCGAGCCGGAGTTCATCGAGACCGCCAAGGAGATCATGGCAGAGGCGCGCAAGACCGGCTGCGAGGTTGTGTTGCCCTCGGATGTCATAGTGGCGAAGGAGTTTAGGCCGGGGGTGGAGTTTGAAATCTGCCCGGTTCGTGCCGTACCCGCCGACACCATGATCCTCGATTTCGGCCCCAACAGCGTCGCCGATCTCAAGCGGCGGCTCGGCGAGGTCAAGACAGTGCTGTGGAATGGTCCGCTCGGCGCCTTCGAGACGGCGCCGTTCGGCGAGGGAACCTTCGCGCTCGCCCGCGAGGTGGCGAGGCTGACGCGCGAAAACAAGCTCGTGAGCGTCGCCGGCGGCGGCGATACGGTGCGCGCTCTCAACTTCGTCGGCGCTGCCGACGACCTGACCTATGTCTCGACCGCCGGAGGGGCATTCCTCGAATGGCTCGGCGGGGCGGCGCTGCCGGGGGTCGTCGCCCTTGCCCGCAGCGGCGCACGGACCGGTTCTTGAGGATTCTCTAAGCGTGTCATTCCCGTGGACGCGGGAATCCAGTAATCATCTAGCGAGAGTTATCTGCTAACGCAGGGGCTCCTGGATTGCCCGGTCAAGCCGGGCAATGACAACGGGTTAAAGGCTCATGGCCCGCGATATCATCATTGCCCCGTCGATCCTCTCGGCCGATTTTGCGCGACTCGGCGACGAGGTGCACGCCATCGACCAGGCCGGCTGCGACTGGATCCATGTCGATGTGATGGATGGGCACTTCGTGCCCAACATCACCATCGGCCCCGACGTAGTGAGGGCGCTTCGTCCGCATTCCAAGAAGCTGTTTGACGTGCATCTGATGATCGCGCCCTGCGACCCCTTCATCGAGGCCTTCGCCAAAGTGGGCTCCGACATCATCACCGTGCACGCCGAGGCGGGTCCGCATCTCGATCGCTCGCTTCAGCTGATCAGGAGCTTCGGCAAGAAGGCCGGCGTCAGCATCACGCCGTCCACTCCTGAGAGCGCGATCGACTATGTGCTCGACAAAGTCGATCTCGTGTTGGTCATGACGGTGAACCCAGGCTACGGCGGTCAGGCCTTCATCCCAAGTCAGATCGACAAGATCAGGGCGATCCGCAAGGCGATCGGTGCGCGGCTGATCCACCTCCAGGTCGACGGCGGCATGAATGCCGAGACCGCGCCGCTCGTGGTCGAGGCGGGCGCGAATGCGATCGTGGCCGGGTCGGCCGTGTTCAAAGGCGGCGCCTATCAGGATAACATTGCGGCCATCAGGGCCGCCGCGCTCCGTGCCCGCGCCGCCGCGGCGTGACGTAGCTTCCCTGAGGGCGCAATTGAAAACCACGCGCTATTTTGAGGAGCAGGTCTTACGGAAACGGCCCTATCTTCAGCGCAGTTGGTGTTCGGAGGTGCTGGAAGCGCCTTTGCGGCGCGAAGTACAAAGCGATGGTCGCAAGGGAGATTGTGGAAGGCCTCGTCGTCGACTTCGATGCGAAGCTGGACGTCGTCGGGCTCGACATCGATCATGCCTCCAAGAAGCTCGACCTGTCCGTCATTGAGACAGTGGCACTTCCTCAAGTGAGCGCTGCGGAGTGAGGGGGCGCGCTAGCGCTTAACGCTAACGTGACTTGTCCTTGCCGCCCTCGACCGGGCAATCCACTATAATTCTGACACGATTGGGTTTAATGGGGTGCCGCGCTCGACGGGGCCGGACATGAGAGGTCGGACGTGGACGTCACTTATTTCGGCGCGCTGCTCGCCGGGTTTCTGAGCTTCCTCAGCCCCTGCGTGCTGCCGCTCGTCCCGCCTTATCTCTGCTTCCTCGGCGGCACGACCTTCGACCAGCTGACCGGCGAGGACGAGACGCCGCCCCACGTCTACAAGACCGTGATCATGTCCTCGGTCGCGTTCGTGCTCGGCTTCACCACCGTCTTCGTGATTCTCGGCGCCACGGCCACCGCCGCCGGCCAGCTCCTGGTCGACAATCTGTCGCTGCTCGGCAAGATCGCCGGCGTGGTGATCATCATCGCCGGGCTGCACTTCCTCGGCGTCCTCCACATCCCGATGCTCCACCGCGAGGCGCGCTATCACGCCGACGCGCGTCCCGCCGGGCTGATCGGTGCCTACGTCATCGGCCTCGCCTTCGCCTTCGGTTGGACGCCGTGCATCGGGCCAGTGCTCGCGGCGATCCTCGCCATGGCGGCCGGCGAGGACTCGGTCCGCCAGGGGGTCGCCCTGCTATTCGTGTATTCGCTCGGCCTCGGTATCCCGTTCATCGTCGCCGCGATCGCCATCAAACCGTTCATGAGCACCTTGCAGCGGTTCCGGAAGCATCTCGCCACCGTCGAGAAGCTGCTCGGCGGCTTCCTCGTGCTGACCGGAATTCTGTTCCTCACCAACTCCATGACCTTGATTGCAAGCTGGATGCTCGAATTGTTCCCGGGCCTTGCGAGGATCGGCTGATCGGGCGCTTTCTCCCGACGCGAGTTCAGCCGATAGTAACGTCATGACTTCAATCGCTCTCGCTGTAGCCGGCTCGGACTCGGCCGGCGGTGCCGGCATTCAGGCCGACCTCAAGACCTTCGCCGCACTTGGCGTGCACGGCGCAAGCGCGCTCACCGCGCTGACGGCCCAGAACACGCTCGGCGTCGACGGCGTCCATGTCGTGCCGCCGGATTTTGTGCTTGCGCAGATGCAGGCCGTCGCGCGCGATCTCGAGATCGGCGCCATCAAGATCGGCATGCTGGCGACGAGCGGAGTGATCGAGGCCGTCGCCGAAGGCTTGAACGACTTCCCCGGCATCTCGGTGGTGCTCGATCCCGTTATGGTCGCGGCGAGCGGCGACATTTTGCTCGACAAGGATGCCATCGCCACGCTCAAGAGCCTTCTCCTGCCGCGTGCCGTGGTCATCACGCCGAACCTGCCGGAGGCCGCACAACTTCTTGGAACTCGGGAAGCATCGAGCGAAGGCGAGATGAGGGCCCAGGCAAAAGCGCTGATGGCGCTGGGCGCCAGTGCCGTATTGATCAAAGGCGGCCACGCCAAGGGGGTGACGGCGACCGATCTGCTCCTCGACTGCGAGGGTGAACTGCGGCTCGAAGTCCAGCGCGTGAAGACCAGACACGACCACGGCACTGGATGCACGCTCTCCTCGGCAACGGCCGCCGAGCTTGCCAAGGGGGCTTCGCTGCGCGAGGCCGTGACAACGGCCAAGGCCTATGTGACCGGCGCAATCGCGGCGGCCGACCAGCTTCACATCGGCAAGGGCAGGGGGCCCGTCCACCATTTCCACAAATGGTGGCCTCGCGGCTAGCCCTCGGCGACGACCTTCAGGCGCTGCTCGCCGAGACCCGAGACGGTGAGGCGAAGCTCATCTCCCGGTTTTAGGAACACGTGCGGGTTGCGCGCCATGCCGACGCCTGGCGGCGTACCGGTGGTGATCACGTCGCCGGGGACGAGGCTCATATATTTGCTGATATAGCTGACGAGTTTCGCCACCGTGAAAATCATGGTGGAGGTGTTACCCGTCTGCATGCGCGTGCCGTTCAAATCGAGCGTGAGGTCAAGCGCCTGCGGGTCGGGGATCTCGTCGGTGGTGACGAGCCAAGGCCCGAGCGGTCCGAAAGAATCGTAGCTCTTGGCCTTAATCCATTCGCCGGGCCCCCCCTTCTGCAAGCGGCGCTCCGAGACATCGTCGCAGATGCAGTAGCCGGCGATATGATCGAGCGCGTCTCCCTCAGACACGTTCTTCGCGCGAGTGCCGATCACGACCGCGAGCTCGACCTCGAAATCGATGCGATCGAATCCTTTCGCCTGGAGGATGGGATCGTAGGGCCCCGATACACAGGAGCTCGCCTTAGCGAATACGATCGGCGCTTCGGGAATTGGCTGGCCGGTCTCCGCCGCATGATCACGATAGTTGAGGCCGATGCCGAAGAACTTGGGCACGACGCCGACCGGCGCGCCGATGCGCGGGCTGCCTTCGACGATGGGAAGTGTGTTGAGGTCGAGCGCTTTGATCTGACTGAGGCTTCCGTGCCCGAGCGCGTCGCCGGAGAGGTCGCCGACCATCCCCGACAGGTCGCGTATTCGGCCGTCAGTGCCAAGAATTGCCGGTTTCTCCCGGCCAATTTCGCCATAACGCAACAGCTTCATCGTTCTTCCCCCGACCACGATTTTTTGCATGATGCACGCCGGCGCGGGGGGCGGCAACGGCGCCTTGCACCTGGTTTTCCGCCGGGGCTGAATCTCAGCGATTAAACTCGAGAGGGATATGCTTCACTGGCAGCTCGCTTGCTTCTGAAGTGGGTCGGTAAGATTGCCCCAATGTTCGCGCTCCTACTTGTCGCGCTCGTGTCGTTGCCGGCCGAATCGGTGACCAGAAGGCGCCCCGCAAGGGCACGGACAACCCGTTCGATCTCCTGAACGGCTATTGGAGCGGCGGCGGCACGGTGGCGCCGGGCAAGGGTGCGGCCGAGAAGGTCAGCTGCAAGGTCACTTACAACGTGGCGGGCAGCGCCGTTTCCCAAAACATGCGCTGCGCTGGCACCGACTACAAATTCAATACCAGCTCCAAGCTCACTTATGTCGCGGCAAGATCTCCGGCTCCTGGCGCGAGACCACTTACGATGCGTCGGGAAGTGTGAGCGGGACAGCGGCCGGCAACACGGTTCATTCGATCATCAATTGTGCCAAGTCCTCCGGCCGCATGAGCATTAACGTATCCGGCTCGAGCCGCTCGATCAGCATCGTTCAGCTGGATCCGAAATCGCCCACAGCACGGGCGTATCGCGCGCCCGCGCACCGGCGATTCGCCGATTTTGTCGTGATCCTCCAATTGTCTCGCGGTCGCTGTGGCTAGTTCGCCGGGCCGTTGCCGAACTGCCACAGATCCCAGCAATGTTTTCGCCATAATGTGTCACAAATTGCCTTCGGGATTGGCAGCCCGCGGCGCTCGGTTGTGCTCCTCAACCGCTGACGTCGGCGCTAGTAAATATTTGATTTATCATAATAAATATCTTCATGCGGTATATTCGATCGACGCTGTCCGACCGGCCTTTTGCATTTGCGCAACAGTCACCGCTCGATTTGCATCCCACCCCTTGAGCAAGGTTGAAGCACGCCACGAGGCTAGGCTAGCCTTGCTTCATCAAGTGGGGGACGGGGCTGGGGGGCCTAGTTACTAAAAGCGGGGGACAGGAGACGGGGCTGGGGGGCCTAGTTTCCTGACGAACGACAGAGCACTACGAGGGACCTAACACTTCCGGACTTACGGCTCAGGAAAAAGATGGGGGGGCGAGCCAGCTATTAAGGCCATGCCTTTGCGCTAGGCTCGTTTCGCAGGGAAGACCGGCCCGGTCCATCCGGGCCGGTTCTTTTTTGTCTAGGGCTTATAGCCCAAGCCGCCCCAGAACGCCCTCGATCCCCGGCACATATCCCGACCCGAACAGCCTGACATGAACCAGGCTCGGATAGAGACTGTAGAGGCTTGCCCTAATCTCGTGAAACCCCGGCTCAAGCGGTTGCAGGCTCTCATAAGCCTCGAAGAAAGCCGTTCCGAACGTCCCGAACATGGTGCCGAAGGCAAGCTCGATCTCGGGGCTGCCTATAGAGATGGCCGGGTCGACAAAGCCGGCGATGCGGTCCCCGCGCACCAGCACGTTCCCCGTCCAGAGATCGCCATGCAGCAGGCTCGGGAAGCGCGGCTCGATCAGATAGTCTTCGATCCGCTCCGCCAGACGCTCGATCCGCGCGAGCAACTTGGCGGCGAGGGCGCCCTCGCGATGCGCTTCGCGCGCCATATAGAGGAGCCGGTGGTCGCGAAAGAACGGCACCCAGAGCGACGCTTGCGGATTTGGCTGCAGGAGCGGCCCGATCAGCGTGTCGCGGTCGTAGCCGTACCGCTCGCGACGCATGGCGTGCAGGCTTGCGATCAGCTCGGCGGCGTGATGCTCGACGCTCGGGGTGATTCTGCCGCCGTCATTTGGAATGAAATCCATTACGAGAAGGTCGCTATCGAAATAGTGCACGCGTGGCACGGGAAGCTCGGACAATCTCGCGAGCTCGCCTAGCATGAAGGCCTCGATCTCGAGCCCCGTCCGTGCACTCGGGCCGCGCTCGTGGGCTTTGACCGCAAGGTGGCGCCCATCGGCGAGGATGACCTCTACTCCGGTCAGCCCGAAACCGACCGGAAGGGATCGCGCCTCGACGACGCGTGAACCGAACGCATCGTGAAGCCGCTTGTCGAGATCGTCGCCGCTCGTGCCGCCGTCCTTAACCACCGAGCCCGTCCATGTCACATGGCTGATACAAAATCACTTTAAGTCCCGCTTCATCGTGTTGAAAACGCAGGATGATGATGACCTGCAGCATGAGCCTGGGATGAGGCGCTACCGCGCACTTTTCGTCTCGGACCTGCATTTGGGCACCAAGGCCTGCCAGGCAGATGCCTTCCTCGATTTCCTCCGCTGCCACGACGCCGATTGCATCTACCTGATCGGCGACATCGTCGACTTCTGGCGCATCAGGCGCGGCATTTACTGGCCACAATCCCACAATGACGTGCTGCAGAAGATCCTGCGCAAGGGGCGCAAGGGCACCGAGCTCGTGCTCATCCCCGGCAATCACGACGAGGCGCTCCGCGATTATTGCGGCGTGAAATTCGGCGGTATGGCCATTGAGCGCAACATTGTGCATGTCGGCGCGGACGGCCGGCGCTACCTCATCATTCACGGCGACGAATTTGACGTGGTAGTGCGCTATGCCAAATGGCTCGCTCTGCTCGGCGATTGGAGCTACGAGCTCGCGCTGTGGGCGAACACCCATTTCAACGTGCTGCGGCGCTGGTTCGGCATGCCCTATTGGTCGCTATCGGCTTATCTCAAGCACAAGGTCAAGCGCGCGGTGAACTATATCGGCGAGTTCGAGACGGCGTTGGCGCAAGAGGCGCGCCGCCACGGCGCCCAAGGCGTGATCTGCGGCCATATCCATCACGCTGCGATGCGCCAGGTGGGCGACGTGATCTACATCAACACCGGCGACTGGGTCGAAAGCTGCACCGCGGTGGCTGAGACCGAGGAGGGAACTTTCGAGATCATCCGCTGGACGCATACGCGCCAGGGAATGAGTTCGCCCGAAGCCCTTGTCGAGGAGCTCGAGGCAGCCGCTTGATGCGGGTCCTGGTCGCGACCGATGCCTGGCACCCTCAGGTCAATGGGGTGGTGCGCACCTATGAGCGGCTCGCTGTCGAGGCGCCGAAGCAGGGCTGCGAAGTGAGCTTCCTCGCGCCGACGCTTTTCTACACGCTGCCGTGCCCTACCTATCCCGAGATCAGATTGTCGCTGGTTAACCCCGGCGCGATCGCCCGCCATGTCGATGCGGCGCGGCCGGATTTCATCCATATCGCCACTGAGGGACCGATCGGACTCATGACGAGGCGCTATTGCCGCAAGATGCATCGGCCGTTCACCACGAGCTATCACACTCGCTTCCCCGAGTATGTCTCGGCGAGGCTTCCTATCCCGGAAGACTGGTGCTACGCGCTCCAGCGCCGCTTCCACAACGCCGCCGCCGGCACCTTCGTCGCCACCAAATCGGTCGCCGCCGATCTTGCCGGGCGCGGCTTCGAGCGGCTAATGCCGTGGTCGCGCGGCGTCGATATCGGGCTGTTCAGGCCGCGCAAGGTGCGGCTGTTCGGCGATAAGCCGGTGTTCCTCTATGTTGGCCGTATCGCGGTTGAGAAGAACATCAAGGCGTTTCTCGATCTGGGGCTTCCCGGACGCAAAGTCGTGGTCGGCAGCGGCCCGCAGACCGGAGAGCTCGAGCGGCACTATCCGGATGTCCTGTTCGCTGGGCCTAAGCATGGCGAGGACCTCGCGCAGGCTTACGCCTCTGCCGACGTGTTCGTGTTCCCGAGCCTGACCGATACGTTCGGCCTTGTGCTGCTCGAAGCTCTGGCCTCGGGCGTGCCGGTCGCGGCCTTTCCCGTGAGCGGCCCGCGCGATGTCATCACCGATCAGTGCGCCGGCGTGCTCGGCACCGATCTCAGGGCTGCGGCGCT
The DNA here is from genome assembly GCA_963816805.1 of uncultured Alphaproteobacteria bacterium. Lineage (GTDB taxonomy): Bacteria > Pseudomonadota > Alphaproteobacteria > Rhizobiales > Methyloligellaceae > Methyloceanibacter. The sequence goes on along the minus strand of CAWFLU010000032.1, from coordinate 467,642 downwards.
TGCCGCGCTCAAGCTCGACCGCGGCGCCGCAAGGGCGCACGCGCTGAACTATAGCTGGGAAAACTCGGCGCGACAGTTCCTCGAGAACATGCTGATCGCCCACAATCTCGGCCTGCCCGAGCGGCGTGCCCGCTTTCGCCGCTGGCGGGGCAAACGCACCATGCAAAAGAAGACGGCCCGGTTGGGGGGGAACCGGGCCGTCACAATTCTCATGCGTCAGTTTGGGGGACGCTTTGGGGGAATTCGCGTCCTCCTAGAGTTGGTCCGCGGCTATTTAGATTTCAAGCCCGGCCGGCAAAAAATAGCCAAATCCCAATTAAGCTGCTGATGCGGCTTGCAGAAAAAATTTCGCCCTAGCCGAACAGCACCTTGGCGCGCCTTGAGACGGATGGCGAAGACGATGGGGAGCGGCAGCGCCTTGGACCGCATGGCGAAGACCATGGGCAGCGGCAGCGCCTTGGACCGCATGGAGACGCGCATCAATGCCATGGAAGCCATGATCGAAAGCCTGAAAGCGCTCAAGCCTGCGACGACGGCTCTTTATGCGTGTTCACCGACGCGCAGAAGGATGAGGCGTTGCTTGACGGCGCCTGCCGCATGATGTGAGGCTTGACATTCAGCCCCAAAGCGTGGGCTCCGGCGGGAAGACTTCGCCGGCCTCGTAACGGAGTCCGGGCTCGCGGTCGCGTGCGAGCAGGAGCGGTCCGTCGAGGTCGACCCAATCGGCATCTTGCGCCAGGATGAGGGCGGGGGCCATCGACAGCGAGGTGGCGACCATGCTCCCGACCATGATCCTCAACCCGAGAGCGCGGGCGCGGCGCGCCACGAGCCAAGCCTCGGTGAGCCCTCCCGTCTTGTCGAGCTTGATGTTGACCGCGTCGTAGCGCGCGGTCAGCGCCTCGAGCGAGGCGAGGCCATGTACCGACTCATCGGCGCAGATCGGTACGGTCCTGTCGATCTCTGCAAGCAGCGCGTCGTTGCCGGCGGCAAGCGGCTGCTCGACCAGCTCGACACCCACCGCTTTCGCCGCGGCAAGAAGCGATTCAATTTCACGCGGTTGCCAAGCCTCGTTCGCATCAGCGATGAGCCGCGCTTGCGGCACCACGCCACGCACCGCGGCGAGCCGCTCGCGATCGCCGTCACCGCCAAGCTTGAGTTTGAGGAGCGGATGCGCGCCCGCCTCGCGCGCCTTGGCGGCCATCGCCTCGGGTGTCCCGAGCGACAAAGTGAGGGCGGTCGGAACGGCATGCAGAAGCGCAAGGCCCAGATGCTCGGCAACGCGCACGCCGCTGCGTTTCGCCTCAAGATCCCACAGCGCACAGTCGAGGGCATTGCGGGCCGCGCCCGCGGGCAGCAGCGAGGCGAGCTCGGCCCTGGTCACGCCGCCGGCGACGGCGCTTGCGCAAGATTTGATCGTCACGACAACTCCCTCCACGCTCTCGCCGTAGCGCGCATAGGGCACGCATTCGCCCCGCCCCGCGTGCGAACCGTCGTCGATCGTGGCGACCACCACGACCGCCTCGTGCTTCGAGCCGCGCGAGATGGTGAATCCGCCTTTGATCGGAAAGCTCTCGACGCTGACGGCGAGCCGCAAGCCTACCCCCATGACGTCTTTCTTTCTCCTGGATTTTCGTTCAAAAACAGTACGCTTCTAGAAGCGACGAGACTTAGCGCATCAACCTGGCAAACTAAGACCTTCCATGCTCAAGCGCGACCATCAGCTTGTCCTCCCGACGCAGGCCCGCGCGCCCGGTTTCCGCGTCGAGCTTAGGGGCACGACCTTCCGCCTGATCGCGACCGGGGCCTGGACTGTGGCCGAGGCAGTCCGCCTCGACACCGCGCTCAAGCGGTTGCGGGTGCCGATTCCGCCGACGCCGGACTTCACCGGCGAGATGGACATCGCCGGCATCGCCGAGATCGACACGGCCGGCGCCTGGCTGCTCCAGCGCACTGCCGCCGCCTGGCAGGCGAGCGGGCTGCGCACCCATTACGCCGGTGCGACCGAAGGCTTCCGCGTGCTGATCGAGGAGGTCCAGAAGCGTGGCAATGCCGAGCGCCCGAAGATCGAGAAGCCGAATCCATTTACCCAGTTCTTCGATGACATGACCAAGACGGTGACTGGGGTGTGGCAGGACTTGGTCCAGCTCACCGCGTTTCTCGGCGAGGTCACCGCTGCGCTCGGCCGCATGATCCGCCAACCCTGGCGCTTCCGCCGCACCTCGTTCGTGCACCACCTCGATCATGCCGGCTTCAGGGCCGTACCGATTATCGCTCTGATTTGCTTCCTGATCGGCGCGGTGGTGATGCAGCAGGGCGTGGTGCAGCTCAAGCCGTTCGGCGCCGAGCCGTTCGCCGTCAACATGGTCGCCATTCTCGCGCTCCGCGAGGTCGGCATTCTGCTGACCGCCATCATGGTGGCGGGCCGCTCCGGCTCGGCATTCACCGCCGAGATCGGCTCGATGAAGATGCGCGAGGAGATCGACGCCATGCGCACGCTTGGCATCGACCCAATGGATACGCTGGTGCTGCCGCGGGTGCTGGCGCTGGTCGTGGCGCTACCGCTGCTCACCTTTCTCGGCGACATCATGGGTCTTGCCGGCGGCGGGCTGATGGCCTTCGCCGTGCTCGGCCTCGACACTTCGAACTATCTCGACAAGTTGCACGAGGCGATCGATTACCAGCATTTCATGGCCGGCATGATCAAGGCCCCGTTCGCTGCGGTGATCATCGGCCTGGTCGGCTGCCTCGAAGGGCTTAAGGTCGAGGGCAGCGCCGAGTCGCTCGGCACTCATGTGACGAGCGCCGTGGTCAAGGCAATCTTCCTGGTGATAATTTTGGACGCGGTATTCGCCATGTTCTTGTCGGGGATCGGGGTGTGATCGTCGAGAACGGCCGAGAAGTCATCATCCGCGTGCGCGGGCTCGCCAAGAAATTCGGCACCCAGCAGATCTGGGACGGGCTCAGCCTCGACGTCTATCGCGGCGAGATCCTCGCCATCGTCGGCGGCTCCGGACAAGGCAAGTCGGTGCTGATGCGCGTCATCACCGGCCTGATCACGCCCGAGAAAGGCGAGGTGGTGTTGTTCGGTCAGAACGCCAAGTCGCTGGCACCGGCCGAGCGGCTCGAGATCGAGAAGCGCTGGGGCATCCTGTTCCAGGACGGCGCGCTGTTTTCATCGCTGACCGTCCTCCAGAACATCCAGGTGCCGATGCGCGAGCATCTCGATCTGCCCCAGGCGATGATGGACGATCTCGCCTTCCTCAAGCTCACCATGGTCGGCCTGCCGCCGACTGCTGCGCATAAATTCCCCTCGGAGCTGTCCGGCGGGATGCGCAAGCGCGCCGGCATGGCCCGCGCGCTCGCGCTCGACCCTGAGATCGTGTTTCTCGATGAGCCGACCGCGGGGCTTGACCCGATCGGCGCCTCCGACTTCGACCACCTGATTCGCAAATTACAACAGACACTTGGACTAACGGTCTATATGGTGACCCACGACCTTGATACGATCTTCACCGTGTGCGACAGGGTGGCGGTGCTTGCCGACAAGAAGATCGTCCGCACCGGCTCGCCGACGGAGTTGCAACGCCAGCCCAATCACCCTTGGATCAAGGAGTATTTCTGCGGCGAGCGGGCGCGCGCGGCCTCGCCAGGCGAAAGGCCGAAGATACCGATTACCGCCTAGCCGCTGTTGCCAGAGTCGATTTGAGGAACCGGTCGGATGGAAACCAAAGCCAACTATCTGATGATCGGGGGATTTGTGCTGGGCGTGCTCGCCTTTGCCTTCATCTTCGTGTTTTGGATGAGCAATTTCGCGGGCGGCGGCAAACGCTACTACGTTGTGTTCGACAGCTCGGTAGCTGGGCTGACCACGGGATCGAGTGTCGGCTTTCAGGGCCTGAAGGTCGGCGAAGTGCAATCCTTCTCGCTCGACCCCGAGGACGCCCGCAAAGTCCACGTTATGATCAGCGTGAGCGACGGCACGCCGGTCCGTCAGAACTCACGCGCCAGTTTGCAGTCGATGGGTCTGACCGGCGGCAGCGGCATCCAGATCACTCCCGGCACGCCGGATTCACCCTTCCTGGTCGCGACCGCCGAAGATCCCGTTCCCACGATCAAGGCCGATCCGGGCGGTGGGCAGGGGCTGTTCGACGCGGCGCCGGCGGTGATGAACAATGCCAACGCGCTGCTCACCCGGCTGAACGACCTCGTCGCCGAAAATCAGGAATTGATCCACACGACCGTCACCAATGTGGAGCAGGTTACCTCGATGCTGGCCGCCAAGAAGGACGAGATCGCGCTCGCCATCAGCGACGTGAAGGATGGCGCCAACAATTTCAAGACCCTTTCGAGCAAGCTCGAGGTCTCGTTGGGGGACAACATGGACGGCCTCACTCGCCAGGCCAAGGATAGCCTTCAGCAATTCAGCGCTTTCATGGCTGAAGGACGCCGCACTGCCGTTACGTTGAACCGGATTCTGGAGAAGCTAGAGGCTGATCCAAAAGGCTTTTTGCTTGGTGGAAACCAAGTCCCGGAATATACTCCGCGGGGACAATAACGCACCCTGGGGGCCAATTAGGGTGACTCCTGTGAGGGGGGCGATCGCAATGTTACGGTCGGCGCCGACGCTTGCTGCGGGCTTGGTTTGCCTGGCCCTAGCCGGCTGCGCGCTCGCCGCAGGTTCACGGCCACCCAACACCTACGACCTCGTCGCGCCGCGGTCGTTTTCAGCCGCGCCCAAGCCGGCATCCTGGCAGTTGGTGGTCTACGAGCCGACAGCGATCCACGCGCTGGAGACCGATCGTCTCATGGTGCGCCCGAGCTCCGATCAGGTTTCCTACTACAAGGGCGTCGCCTGGAGCGACCGCCTGCCGCGGTTGGTGCAGGCGCGCATCATCGAGACCTTCCAGAATTCCGGCGCGGTAAGGTCTGTGAGCGCCACCAACGGCCAATACGCGCTGATCACCGATCTCCGCGCCTTCCAGATTGACGTATCAAGCGGCAAGGCCATCGCCGAGATAGAAATCTTCGCCAAGCTGATCAACGTGAGCTCGGGCAAGGTGCTCGCCACCAAGAGCTTCAGTGCGCGGGTGCCGGCGAGCACCGACTCTCCGAACGATGCGATCGCCGCGCTGAACCAGGGCTTCACCGAGGTCCTGCAAGATACGACTACCTGGGTCGTCTCCCGCCACGCTTAGTGTCAGATAATTAGCGCCCCTCCCGCGGATGCGTGAGGCAGGATCGGCGCCGGCTACGCTCGCGGTGTTCCGTGCGTAATCTCCACGAGCCTCATTTCGGCTGAAGCCGAACATCCGAGCGAGACTCGGTGAGTAGTGTCGCGGGATACTGGCCTTCGCCGGTATGACGGAAGCGCCTCCCGTCTCCGCCAGGCCTATCGGCGTTCGAAGAAGGGGTTCGCACCCCTCAAAAACATTTGGCCCCCGCCTCCTTTTCAGGGGAGGGCGAGGGCCAAGGCTGGGGGAGCCTAACTGTTTAGCTTAGCGGAGCCGTCCGCTCGCATGCGCGAGCAGGAGATAGACGCGGCCCGTCTCCGAGACGAGATAGTTCTGCAGCATGCGGCCGTCCGGGTCGCTCTGCTCCGCCTCTCCGAGCAGCCGCTCGAAGTCGCCCATATAGCGGTCGACGGTCACGCGGAAGTCGCCGTCGCGGTCGTAGCGGCGCACGATCTCATCGAACGTCACCTGGCCGTCGAGGCTGTAGATATGGCGTCCGAGTGCGCCCCGGTCACCGGCTCGCAAGCGGTGCCAGACGTCGGCAGCGGTGCGCTGATCGACGGCCCGCGCGAGCTCGTCGAGCCTGAGCTGATTGCCGCTGGTGACCGCGGGCGCCTGAGGCGGCGCGTTGCGGGTGCCGAAGCCCTGGCCGCCGGGAAGCTCTTGCGCCCGGGCCAGGATATCGCTTGCTCCCAGATTGCCGCCGCGGCCACCGCCTTGCTGCGGATAGGCTGGTGCGGCCCCCGTCAGCTGCTGCGCAAGGCTGCCGGCCGCTTGATCCATGTCGGCGCCTTCCGGGCCTGGAACCTGGCGGCCCCGCGCATCGAATCGCGGTAGCGGCGACAGGTCGTAGCCGGATGACGGTCTCGGCTCCTCCTGCGGCGCAAAGGCGCCATATCCGGCCGGCGGAATCGGCAGCTGGCCGGGGCGGGGCAGGGGCGATTGCTGGTAGGGCGGAATTGGCGAGCCCTGCGTCGGCATCGGCGCTGCCTGCATCGACTTGGGGGGGACAGCCTGAATGGATGCGGCCTGCGCGGCTTGCGTCGCCGCCCGCGCCAGCTGCGGCGTGATCGCTTCGATCTCCTTCACCTGCTCCGACAGCGCCTTTCGGATGGCAGCCGTGGTCTGAGCGGTCTGCTCGGGCAGCGTCTCCATGCGGTTCTGCATTTCCTTGCGCAAGCCGTCGAGGTCGGTCGCAGTCTTCTGCGCCGCCTCGTGCATGCCGCGCGAGGTGGTGTCGAACTGGCCGCGCATCTGCTCCAGCTGACGCCCGATCTGGGTGATGATCTGCTCGAAGGTGCCCTTGAGGTCGGCCACCGCGCGGGCGGTATGGGTCTGGGCTTCCTCGCGCAGCCGCTCGATCTGGGCGACCGCCGCTTGCGCCTGGCCCGCGGTGTCGCGGGCGAGCGCCGAGCCGGCCTGCTTGGCCCTTGTTTCCGCATGCACCATGGCGTTCTCCACCATGCCTGCATAGGACTTCATCATCCTGTCGAGCTCTTGCCCCTTGGTGTTGACCGTGTGCAGGAGCGCGATGATCGCCTGGTGACGGCCCTCGAGGATCGAGTTGATCTTGGTGTTGGACGAATCGAGCGCCTTGGCAGCGGTGAGGATCGCCTGGCCTTGGCTCTCGAAGCGCTGGGTGAGACCGTGAATCTGGTCGAGCAGGTTGCGCGACACTTCACGCAGCGTCTGCGTCTGGCTGGTCAGGATGCCGACCGCCTCCTTGGACTGCGCGCCGACCTGGTTCGCGGTCTGCTGGAGGATCTGCGAGTTATTGGCCAGCACCTCGCCGAGCTGCGAGGTCTGCTTGCCGAACGCGTCCGCGGCCGAGCGCGTATGCTCGCCGAGCATCCGCTCCGTCTCGACCGTGCGCTGGCTGAACGTCGAGTCGATCGCCTGGAGGCGCTCGGCGAGTGCGGCGATGACCTGCTGCGTCCGCTCGGTCATGGTCTTGTCGAGCGAGCCGGTCTGCTGGACGAGCGTGGTCTCGATCGTCCGCACGCGCTGGAGCAGGGAATTGGCAAACCCCTCGGCCCGCTCGGTCAGGCTCTTGTCGAAGGCGATCGTGCCCTGCTGGATCGCGCCGATGAATTGCGCGGCGCGCTGATCGAGCGCTTGCGTCAACGTATCGGTGCTGTCCGCGAGCTGTCTGTCGAGGAGGGCCGCCCGCTGGTCGACCATGGCATTGAAATGGCCGGTGCGGTCGGCAAGCGTCTTATCGAGCATCACCGAGCCTTGCGCGATCGTGTTGGTCAGCGTGTCCGTGCGGTCCCTCAGGGTCTTGTCGAGCGCAATGGCGCCCTGCGACACGAGGTTGGTGAGCGAATCGGTGCGCTCGCGCATCATCCGGTCGAGGCCGCCGGCCCCTTGGCTGACCGATGCGACGAACTGCTCGGCGCGGTCCTTGAAGGTCTTGTCGAGCAGGACGGCGCCCTGGCCGATCGTGTTGGTAAGGACGTCGGTGCGTTCCTTCAGCGTACTTGTCGAGCACCACGGCGCCCTGGCCGATGGTGTTGGTGAGCGCGTCGGTCCGCTCCTTCATCGTCTTGTCGAGTACCACGGCACCCTGACCGATGGTGTTGGTGAGTGCGTCGGTCCGTTCCCGCAAGGCCTTGTCGAGCGCCACGGCGCCCTGGCCGATGGTGGTGGTGAGGGCGTCGGTCCGCTCCTTCAAAGCCCTGTCGAGGGCGACTGCGCCCTGAGCGACGGTCCCGACCAGGGTCTCGCTCCGCTCCTTGAGCGTGTTCTCGAACAGATTGGCGCCCTGCACGATCGACTGAGTGAACACCTCGGTGCGATCCTTGAAGGTCTTGTCGAGGTTGACGGCGCCCTGTCCGATCATGGCGGTGAACGCCTCGGTGCGGTCCTTCATGGTCTTATCGAGCAGGATGGCGCCCTGCGCGACCGAGGTCTCCAGCCCCTTGATGCGGGCCGCAAGCGAGCCTTGTAGCGCCTCGGTGCGCTCCTTCATGGTCTTGTCGAGCGCGGTCGTTCGCTGCGCCACCACGCTTTCGAGCGCGGCGAGGTTTTGCGTGGCGCCCTCGATCACCTGGGACAGGCGTCCTTGCTCCTTGCCCAGCCGATCGAGCAGGCCGGGAACCGCCTCTGTGACCCTGGCCTGGGCCTTGTGAACCTGTTCTGCGGCTTCGCTCGAACGCGAGACGAGGAGCTCAGTCAGCTGCGTACCGCGCTCAGAGAGCTTCTTGTCGATGGTGCTTGAGGCCGCGGCGATGTCGCGGGCAACCTGCGCGCCCACGCCCTTCAACGCGTCGCTGACGCGGGCGCTGTTATTGGCGAGCGCCTCGCGCTCGGTGGCGAGCTCGCTGATCAGCGTCCTGACGCGAAGCTCGTTCTCGCCATAGGAACGCTCGAGTGCTGCGACCTCGCTGTGCACGATCGCTTCGAGCTCGCTCGCCCGGCCGATGGCGCGGGAGATGGCGTCGTTCATGGCGGCAACCTGGCGGCGGATCGTCTGGCCGACCGAGGCAACCGACTGCTCGGCAAGCTTGTCGGGTTCGGCGAGCCTGACCGCGACCTCGGTCATGGCCGAGGCCATTAGGCGGAGTTCCTGCGCGCGCCAGACGAGCAGCGCGAGGAACCAGAAGATGGCGATCGGAACCAGGATGGCGACGGCGGCGGTGAGCGCCGCGGCGCTGCCGAACAGGCCAGTTGCGCCGGCCGTGGACATCTGCGCCGAGATCAGCCCGAAGGCGAAGAAGCCGCCGATGACGAACCAAATCACCGACGCGGCGAGCGCGATCAGGAAGGGCGTCCGAGACGGACGCTGTTGCAGCGCGAATATCAACCCGCCGATCGAGGGCAAATCGTCGTTGGCAGGAGGCGCAAGGCGTCGCTGCGGGCGGAGGGCCGGCCGGACGGCGCGTGCGCGTGAATTGCTTTGGCGCTGCCCCCGCTGAAGGCGGCGGCGTCGTCTCGGCGAATTCGAGCAGGGCCTTGCCTTCGTCTTGCTGCTTAGGCCCTTCGCGGGGTTCCGGCGGTTCGCGGCGGAAATCGTCGCGCGCCGTCAACAACTCATCGCGCTTAGCCTCATCGCGGGCTGCATCGTCACGCTTGACCAGCTCGGCGTTTCGCGTGTCGTCGCGATTCAGCAGGCCTTCACGCCTGGTCTCATCGCGCCGCGCGTCGCCACGCTTGGGCTCCTCGCGCTTGCGCTGCTCGGCCTTGAGCCGCTCGGCGAGGGTTGATCGCCTCGGTAGTTCGGTGCTGCGCTCAGGATTTGGCGTATCGCCGGATTTTCCTTCTGCCGGTCTGAACAGGCCCTCCAGACCCGATTGGCCTTGGTCCTTGGCCTCTTGCGCTGCCCCCGCAGGCGGCGTCTTCGCTTGCTCTTGCGCCATCACGCGTTCCTCGCACCGACTAGATTCATTGAGAGAACTTGCGCGCCCTCGTCACCCCAAACCCGTCACGCAGCAGGCGCGAAGCGTCTAAAGCAGAGGCGCCTTTTCCTCCGGACCAACTCTATCCGGAAGGGCCCCCGACGCATTTCCCCCTCTCCCTTCATCGTTAACGAATTTTTAGGGCTAAAAAAAGTTTAATCGGTCGGTATGGTTTACGGCTCTTAACCCTTTTGTAACACTGGAGAATTCCGGCTGAGCCGACCCGAAGAATTGCGCAAATGGAATGGGCAGGTTGCAGGAAGGTGACAGCTTCCGAGCCCAACTGCCGGCCACATAATCGCCTTCTATCGTTCCGCGGTGCAACAAAAAAGCGTCGCATTCGGCGCCGAGTAGCACGTGCCAGGGAAAAGGTGAGGCGCCTCGACCTTGCAAGGGAGAACCAGGACCATGGCGCGCGAAATGGCGGTACTGGCTGAAGCGGGGCAACGGCTCGACGGCCGGAAAGCCTCGTCGCGACCGGTCGATCTCGTGCATCTGTCGCGCTACACGCTTGGCGAGCGCGATCTCGAGCGCGAGGTGCTCGAACTCTTCTGCACCCAGTCCTTCGTCTATCTCGAGCGGCTGAAGGCATCCTCATCCGACAAGGATTGGAAGGATCTGACCCATTCGCTCAAAGGCTCGGCTCGAGCGGTAGGCGCTTGGCGCGTCGCCGATGCCGCCGAGCGTGCGGAGCGGGCCGAGCCGCTGGCCGGCGATGCGCTTGCCCCCTCCCGCGCAGCGCGCATCGGCGAGATCGACGCCTCGTTGCGCGAGGCCGACGCCTATATCAGGTCACTGCTGAAGGACGCTCAGTAAGCCAGCCTGCGCCAAGTAGACGGCTGTCGAAGGCGCTGGAATCTCCCCGTCAATTGGCCTATAGAGCACGGGCCGCGAGCGGGCACGCCTCTCGCGCTCATCTTTCGGGCGCGAACGCTAGCCGCTGTCCGGAGCCCCCATGTTAGGACGATCGCCGCGCGCCAAATCATGGCCAGGATTACCTTTATCCAAAAAGACGGGACCGAACGCGTCGTCCAGGCCGAGCCCGGAATGACGGTGATGGAGGTCGCGGTCAAGAACTCGATCCCCGGCATCGCCGCCGAATGCGGCGGCGCCTGTGCCTGCGCCACCTGCCACGTTTATGTCGAGGACGCTTGGCGCGAGAAGACCGGCCAGCCCGAGCAGATGGAGGAGGACATGCTCGACTTCGCCTTCGACATTAGGCCGTCGAGCCGTCTCTCCTGTCAGATCAAGGTCACCGACGATCTCGACGGGCTCGTGGTCCGCATTCCCGACAAGCAGTTCTGAGCAAAGCCAATGGCAGAAGACATTATCAAGACTGACGCCATCAAGACTGACGCCGTCATCGTTGGCGGAGGGCCAGTTGGCCTCTTCGCTGTGTTCGAGCTCGGCCTTCTCGACATCAAGGCGCATGTTGTCGACATTCTCGACCGGCCCGGGGGCCAATGCGCCGAGCTCTATCCCGAGAAGCCGATCTACGATATTCCCGGCATCGTCGTGGTCACCGGCCAGGAGCTGACCGACCGGCTAATGGAGCAGATCAAGCCGTTCGGCGCCGAGTTTCATCTCAGCCAGAGGGTCGAGACTCTGGAGCGGATCGACAACGCCTTCAGGCTCACGACCGACATCGGCACCGTGCTCGAATGCAAGGTGCTGGTGATCGCCGCCGGCGGCGGATCATTCACCCCCAAGCGTCCGCCGCTTCCCGGTATAGAGCAATATGAGGGCACCTCGGTGTTCTACTCGGTGCGCAAGATGGATCACTTCCGCAGCCGCGACGTGCTTATCGTCGGCGGCGGCGATTCCGCGCTCGACTGGACGCTGAACCTCCAGCCGGTCGCCAAGTCGCTGACCCTGTTGCATCGCCGCTCGGAGTTCCGCGCCGCACCCGCCTCGGTGCAGAAGATGTTCGACCTCGTCGAGAAGGGCGACATCGCCTTTAAGCTTGGCCAGGTTACGGAGCTGAACGGCGAGGGCGGCAAGTTGTCCTCGGTCACCGTCAAGGGCGCCGACGGCGCCGTCTTCGAGCAGAAGGCCGAGGTGATGATGCCGTTCTTCGGGCTCACCATGAAGCTCGGACCGGTCGCCGATTGGGGCCTCAATCTCGAGGAGAATTTGATCCCGGTCGACACGGCGCGATTCGAAACGAGCGAGCCGCGCATCTTCGCCATCGGCGACATCAACACCTATCCGGGCAAGCTCAAGCTCATCCTGTCGGGCTTCCACGAGGCGGCGCTGATGGCTCAGGCGACGCACAAATACGTCCATCCCGAGAAGAAGCTGATCTTCCAATACACCACCTCGTCGTCGAGTCTGCAGAAGAAGCTCGGCGTGAAGTAGGTGAGGCGCGCTCCATTCCCCGCCGTTAAGGTCGGCCCTGGCCCGGCCATCCACGATTTGCGGTCGGACCAAAGCCGAGGCCCGCGGCCGTTATGACGCTGCGATTGGCGCGTCGACAGGCGCCCGCCGCAATCCGCAAGATTGCGGACACTAAGAGTTTTGCGCCTTCCGGCGCGTCACCGGCGTCGGGGGACTCGCTGATTGATGCCCACGCGAGATTACGCGGCGAAGCGATGGAGCACGCCGTGAAAGCGGGCATCCAGAAATCAGCGCCGGTCGCGATGGGCATGACGGCCGGCCACTAGATTGCCGGGTGAAGCCGGGCAACGACAGTGCTGTGAGCGCATCGCCGTTACGCGAGAGAGCGGTAGATAGCGATCTCGTAGGGACTGAACAGCTTCACCTTGAGCTTCTCGGGGAAGGGAAGCTCCATCCGCGCGAACACCCCACTCGCATCGACGAGATCGGTCGCCACCGGCTCGATCAGAATAAGATAGAGCCGGCGCGGGCGCTTGCGATAGGACACGACGAGATTGTTCAGGACCTCGGCGAACATTTCGCGCGAGAACGGGTTGAAGAAATAATTGACCGAATCGCCGTCGGGCGGCCCAAGCGTGCTCGCGTCCTCGAGCACGCATTCGACGTTGCGGCATTTCATGCGCGAGCGCGGATACTGCGCGATGTTCATCACCGCGTCGTCGTGCAATTCTTCGGCGAACTCGATGCCGCCGACAGCGGCGAAGGGATGCTCGGAGGCGAGCAGCAGCACGCGCCCCTTGCCCGCGCCGTAATCGACGAAGGTCAGCCGCGAGAAGTCGTAGTCGATGGCACCGATGGTCCATTCGAATATGCTGCACGGCGTCGGCCGGTAGTCGTGGCCATGCATACGGTTCGGCCCGCGAATGGTCAGCCCCTCTAGCGGCACTGGCGTGCGCGTCTGCTTGAAGAACAGTTGCTCGGTCGACGGATCGAGCACGCGCTCATGCAGACTGAAGAGATATTCGCGATAGTCGCTCTTCAGACGATCGGAGCGAGTGCGCTCTCTGAGCTTGGCGCCGCTACGCTGGAGTTCGGGGAGGACGCTTTCGCGGCCGATCTTGGCGGCACGCGCGAGACTGATTTTGCGGGCGGCAACGGCGCTGGAGGTTTGCCCTTTGCTGCGGTCAGCGAGCTGTGCGATGCGCTCGGCCGTTGGGGCCTTCTTTGTCGCGCGGCCGCCGACAATAGATTTCCACCAAGCGCCAACGCCAGCGGCGCGCGCATTGTTCGTCGTGTCCTTCGTCCCGACTTTCGCCTGCGCCACGCGCTCCTTGATGCTCGCGCGTTGCGACTTGATGGACTTGGACTCCGTTGGATAGGATTTATGGGGCACGACTGACATGTACGAAAATATCCCCGTGCTTGCGCAAAGATTGGGCAGCTTGCAGCCCAAAGCAAGAGCTTTTTGCCGCGCCCCATGAGCGCACGGATTCAGGTCCGCCGCAATTGTGCTATCCTTTTGATTCGCGTGGGATGTTCGCACGCAAAGACAGCACTCACCAGAACGCGGCGGGGGGCTGCTAGTTGCAGGCAGAAGATTTTCACGACTCGATACGGCCGGGCCTGATCGCCATGCTGCCGCGGCTGAAGCGCTTCGCCGACCTCCTGGTCGGCGAGCGCAGCGCGGCGACCGCGCTGCTCAGCCGCGCGCTGAATGTCATGCTCGCCGAGCAGCATCGCTATCAGAGGAGGAGGGCGCTCGATAACTTTGCCTTCGCCGAGATTTATCGCCAGTGGCTAGCCGAGCTCCGCGACGGTTCCGATCCGACGGCACAGGCCAAAATCGACGATGCGAGTTTCGCCGAGCTGTTCGGCGATGACGGCGACGCACTCACCACGAGCTTTCTCGCCAACCTGCCGGCGCAGCAGCGCCTCACGCTCCTGCTCGTCTATGTCGAAAAGTTCGACTACGCGGAAGCTGGTCGCGTGCTCGATGTGTCGGCCGACATGATCGCGTCGCGGCTCATCCGCATCAGCGTAACGCTCGCCCACCGGTTAAGCGCGAACGGACAACAACGCGCCGGCATTGATGTGCCCGATCAGCAAAGCGCCAGCGAGTTGTCATGACCGAGCTCAGCGACGGGTTGCTGGTGGCCTATGTCGACGGACAGCTCGCGCGCCGGCAGTCGAGCGCGGTGGAGAAGGTGCTCGAGCAGGACGATATCATCGCCCGCCGTGTCGTCGCGCTGAAGGATGCGCACAGCCGGCTCGAGGCGGCCTTCGAGGCGATCCTCGCCGGCGAGGAGCTGGAAGTCACTGCGCCTGAGCCGCTGCCGGCTGGGTTCTACGTGACTTGGCGCATGGCGATGGCAGTCGGGCTTGCCGGGGCGGGGATCGCCGCGGCCGTCCTGCTCGCGCTCGGCGGTTCCGGTTCGCTCCGCGCGCCCGAGTTCGCGCCCCGGTCCTCAGGCGTCGGCGATCCGCCATATACTGGAAGCCTCACGCCGTCATGGCAGGAAGAGGCCGCGCGCGCACAAGCTTTGCTCAGCCGCTCGACCCTCGAAGTCGGTATCGACATCCAGGCCAATCGCGACCTAGTCGCTTACCAGCTCGCACAGACGATCGGACCAGGGGTCAAGCTCCCCGATCTCGACGCGCAAGGCTTCCGCTTCGTGCGCGCGCAGCTGTTGCGGAGCGAGAGTGAGCCTCTGGCGCAGATCCTCTATCTCCGCGCGACCGGCGCACCGCTCGCGCTCTACGCCAAGGCGGGCGAGGGCGGAGAGACGCCGGTGTTTAAGCGCTATGGCACGATCGGCGGCGCGACGTGGTCCGAAGGAGGCGTCGCCTATCTTCTCGCCGGCGACGCCGACGAAGCCGACATGATGCGGCTCGCTGGGACGATCAAGTCTGAACCTTTGCCCGATGCAACGCGCGATGCGGGTGAGGCGGCCGGCGCCGCATCGGCGGCACACCCTCCGCTGACCGAGCCTCCGACCGTCAAAGCCAAGCCGTAGTGGCGCGATCCTATCGCGCCATGCGTGCGGTCGGCTCGTAGTCGCCGGCCAGATAGCGGTTGAGGTCGCGCCTGATCGCCGCTGTCCGATCCTTGCTGCAATAGTTGATGTCGTCCTTGATCGAGTCGGCAACCGACTGCCTCGTGTAGTCGTAGGCATGTTCAATCTTCGGCATAATGTCCGGCGGGATGCCCGCCCGCGCCTCGGAGGCGAGAAAGTCGGCGCGGAGTTGGTCGGGGTTGAACACGAAGCCGCAATGACTCGCGCGCGCCGATGTCCAGCCCACCTGAATCGGCCGTGCCAGTGGGTTCTCCGGCGAGACGTAGCGCGCCTCCTTGTCGCTGGTCGCGCCCACGCTGGTGGACGTCGTCGTGCCGCGTACGCGATCGACCGCGCCGCAGCCAGCGAGCGCGGCGATAACGAGCGCGGCCGCGCAGGCGAATGCTGCGCGCGGCGCGATGCTGCGGGAAGTCCCTCTCATGGCGGCGCGATCTTAGCGGTCGAGCGGCGCCGGCTAAAGGGGTGGCGGACGGCGCTGATTGGCGCAAAAAAAGGAAAGGCGGAGCTTTGGGGCCCCGCCTCCCTGTGCGATGTCGGCTTCACGCCCGTTCGGGACGATCAGTCGGCGCCGCGAGACCTTTCGGTCTCTGGTCACACGCTCGGCTTCACGGTTGCCCGCAAAGCGGCGGCGTGACCCGACCACGGTCCTTATTTTACGTCGCGTTGCTACGACGCGGCCCAGGCCCTGGCCGGGCTTGAACCTATGGCGGCGGGACTTGCGGCGCAGAGCACCCTTTCGGCTCCACCTCACGGCATTGCGGCGGCGCCGAAAGACCGTAGCACTTCGCGCTTGCGCGCCCCTCCGCCTTCAGCCGTCCATGGCTGTGGACGACCCCAGGCTTGCCTTGCCTTGTGAGCTTTGCCGGCTGCTTTCCGGTGCCTTCGGATTTCTCCGCCGGCACCGTTCCACAATCGGGGCCGCTCACACCGAGGAGCATAGCGCGTAGAGGCCCGCTGGCGCACGGGGAAGGAAGAGGTTATCCACGCTATCCACCGGGCAGGGCGGCGTTGCTCCGCCCGCACGAATCTTTCCCCTGATCGGTGAAGACCGGTATGATCAGGCTCGCGTAAGGGGTCTTGCGCGGCTCATGCGGCGTATTCGCGGGTCGTACCAATGCGCACTTTAGGCAACAATCTTGGCGCCCGCACAATCTGTCTCGCGTTGGTTGCGGGTTTGCTTGCGTTCGAGGCTGCGCTCGCGCTTGCCGCGGGCGCGGTCGGCATACCGGGTCTCGTTCTCGTTCGGCTTTCGCACGGGAGCGATGACGTGCAGGCGGCGGTCGGTGCTACCGGCCAAGACGGCGCCGAGACGGTGGTCGCCAAGCTCGCCGAAATCGCTGTGAACGCTCCTCAAGCTCGGCCCCTTGACGTAGTGGCCGAGCCGAAGCCCGTCACGCAGGCCGGCGAGCCCAACCTTGCCGGTCTCGCCGAGATTCCCCATGACATGCCTTGGGACGCGAAACCGGACGAGAAGCCTGAACCCCGGCAGAAGGCATTCTCTCCCGATGCCAAGGGCAGGGAGGAGCTGCCATGGGATGCGGTCGAGCCGTTCCCGCCGCCTTCGGTGACGGGCTCGATAGCTCCCGCCGCCGCGCCGGCTGAGCCCGCGCCTGCTCCGGCCATCGCAGCCCCCAAGGTCCAGGCGCGGCTTCCCGCCAACGGCGTGGTCGAGGGCTGGGTCAAGGCCAAGGCGACCGAGGTCAAGGGCGAGGACCGCGGGAGGCCGCTCTATCATTTTGAGCTTTGGCTCGATGCTCCCCCCGCAGTGAAGCAGCGTCTGGTCGCCGTCTCCTACGACTTCAACACCGCGGCGGTCATGCCCCAGATGCAGATCTCGAGCGAGCAAAATACGGGCTTTCGCGTGAGCGTCGGCGGGCTCGCCTGCGCCGACAAGATCACCGTGACCCTCAGATTCAAGGACGGCCAGTCGCAGCAAGTCGCCGTTGATGGCTGCCGGCTGCTGGGCTAGACGCACTCAGCCGACGCCCGCCACCTCTGCGACCAGCTCTCGGAAGCGCGGCCTTTGGCTCTCGATATAGGGAAGCGGCCGGCACACATCGATCGCGGCGATGCCGATGCGGGTGGTGAGCGCGCCGTTGAAGATACCCTCGCCGAGCCGTGCCGACAGCTTCGCGGTCAGCCCGTGTCCGATTACCTGCTGGATCACGTCGTCGCCGAGCGCTATGCCGCCGGTCAGCACGATGTGTGTCACCACCATGCGCGCCAACTTGAGCAAAGAGAGCGTGCCGGGCCGCGCGCCGTAGAGCGTAGCGAGCCGCCGCAACACGCGCAGATTCTCGGTGGCCACGAACGCCATGTCGATCAGCGCGCCCGGGCTCACCGCGGTCACTACCGAAACGCGCTTAGCTGACGCCGCGACGATGGTCTGCGCGTAAGGATCGAGCGGCGCGACGAGGGTGCGCTCGGTAAGGCGCATCAGCTCGCCAGCGTCCATGATGTCGTGCTCATGCTCGGCGAGCCTCGCGAGCCCCCAGGCGAGATCCTTCCGCCCCGCATAGAGCCGCTTTAGCCGGTCTGCGACGTCGATCGCGAGCGGCTTGTCGTTCTGCCGTGCGGCTTCGTCGGCCTCGTGCCTGATCTTGCCGAGGCGCCCGAGCCGGGCGAGCCCAGCCACCTCGCGGAAGACGATCATCAAGAGCGCGAGGATGACGATGGCCAGCAACGCGGCGGCCGCCCAGCCGATCCAATCGTCGCGCGCGATCAGCGAGACCGTCCAGTCGTAGAGCCAGAGCGAAGCGACCAGGCTGACGAGACCACCGAGCGCGGCGAACAGGATGCTGCCCCAGCGAAGGCCGCGGCCGAGATCGGGCATGGCGCGGGCGCGTGGCCTCGGCAACGATGCGGGCTCGACCTCGGCCGAAACGACCGGGGGCACCAAGATCTCGACATCCTCGACGCGGAACGCCGCTGGCTTCCTGTGCACGGTCTTGCTCATGCGAGCCGATCCCCAATCAGCGCCTGGATGGCGCGATCGAGCCGGATATTTGGGAAGGAAGCGAAGCCTCCGGAAGGGACCGGGACGAGATTCGGTGGCCGGAAGCGCACGAAGCGCGTGTCGCCATGCTCGGTGTGCCAGCCCGTCAACGCAAGCTCGGGATCCTTGGGCAGATCGCCGGGAAAGATGGCGAACTCCTCGTCGCCGTCGAAGGTGCGCCGGCCGATGGTCTCGCCGGCAAGCGGATAGCCGACGATGCAGGGCAGCGTCTCGCCGTTCCGCCTCGCCTCGCCCTCGCGTGTCGCGCGCACCGCGGCAAGTGCCAGCACCTTCATTTCGGCGCCGGCAAATTCGGCGCGCGCCATCGCCCGCCCTGTGAGCTTGGCGAGGATCGCCTCCAGCCGGTCGTGGCTTTGGTGATGCAAGTGGTCTGCCTTGGTGGCGGCGAGCACGATGCGATCAATGCGCGGCGCAAACAGGGCCGACCAGAGAGAGTTCGCTCCGGTCCTGAAGCATTCGAGGATCTCGGTCATCGAGCGCTCGAGATCGGCGACCGCTTCGGCTCCGTCGTTCAGCGCGGCGAGCACATCGATCAACACGACCTGCCGGTCTAGCCTAGCGAAATGGTCGCGGAAGAACGGCCGCACCACATGCGTCTTATAGGCCTCGAAGCGTCGCTCCATCATCGACCAGAACGAGCCGCGCGCGAAGCTCGCCTCCTCGCCCGGATCGAGTGGGGCGAAGGTGAGCGCCGGCGAACCCGCGAGCTCGCCCGGCATGAGGAAGCGCCCGGGTGGCAGCGTCGACAACGAATATAAGTCGGAGCGCGCCTCGCTCAAATAGGTCTTGAACAGGTTCGACAGTTTGGTCGCGAGCGCCTCGTCCCCGGCGCCTGCCGGATCGATTTCGCCGAGTGCTTTGCGCCACTCCTTTGACGCCTTCTTGCGGTCAGGCGTGCCGGCCTGCTCGAGGGCCGCGCGTGACCATTCGCGATAGTCGATGCGGAGCAGCGGCAAGTCGAGCAGCCATTCGCCAGGATAGTCGACGATGTCGATATGCAGCCGGTCGCGGCCGAGCTGACGCTTCCAGAATTTCCGCGTTTCGTATTCCAGCGTGAGGCGAAGCTGGCTGATGCGCCGGGTGCTCTCCGGCCAGCGCGGCGGCGAGCCCGTGAGATCGGCGAGATGCGACTCGTACTCGAATCGGGGCACAGCGTCGTCCGGCTGCGGCTCCAGATAAACGCGGAGCAGGCGGCCTTCGGCCGACGCGTCGAAGAAGGGAAGCCGCGCGCCGGCGATCAGATTGTGCACCAGGGCGGTGATGAACACTGTCTTGCCCGAGCGGGCGAGGCCGGTCACGCCGAGCCTGACGGTCGGGGTGACGAGGCCGGTCGCGTAGTCGCCGATGCTGCGAAGCGCATCGCCGACGCCATCGGTGTAGGTGGAAATCGGCACGAGGGCCCCTTACCAGCGGTAGGCGAGGAAGAGTTGGGTGAGCGTTTTGAGCGCAATCTCAATCGAGCAGTTATAGCGCGACTTCGATCCAATTTACCGCAAGTCCGAGCGCTCGCTTGTCTCGACTGTCGGCCAACACGTCGCAAGGTCTCATCGTCCGCTCCAGCTGAAAGGAAATGCGCAAGTTCTTGACCGAGGCATCGGCGTTCGGGTGGGCGCGTGCGCGCAAGAGAAACGGGCCTTCGACGGTGGGTTCGATGGCGAATCCGACGCTGCGGTCTTTGAGAATGAGATGAAGCTCCCTCAGCACGTCGTGATTGTTTCGCGCAGGGTAACGCCGTCGCTCAACGTTTATCAGCCGTCGCCCGGCGGGCGTGACCGTCTGCGTGTCGCTGGTCCACTCGGCCATGCCGTCCCCCTGCAAACGCGCGCCGCGCCCATGCGCGCCTTTTGAATTTTAGCATGCTCAGCGGCGGACCGGTTACTGCCCAAGAAATGTGCGCGAACCCGCCTGCTGCAACCTGTGAAATATGACGGAATTGCAATGCTCCGGCTGTCGCTCTCTCGCGTTCCTGTCAAGCCACGTCTGCCGTCTTGACTTGTTGACTTGCTTCCGTAAATACGTGGCTGCCCGGCGGGGACGCTGATCCTCAGCGAGCCGGTCAAGGGAGCGGGGCTTTCGCGCCCAATGACGGAACAAATGATGCGTCTGGAAAAGACTCTCATGCGGGCAACCAAGAAAAAAATGATTTCTGAGGACTATCGGCCAACGGAAGACGAGCCGTTCATGAGCGACCGCCAGCGGGCCTATTTCCGCCGGAAGCTGATGAACTGGCGCGACGAGATCATGCGCTCAACCAAGGAGACGCTTCAGCATCTCCAGGACGATTCGGCCCAGCACGCGGATATCGCCGACCGTGCCACGTCCGAGACCGAGCGTGCGCTGGAGCTTCGGGCGCGCGACCGCCAGCGCAAGCTAATCGCCAAGATCGATGCCGCCATCGCGCGCCTCGACGACGGCACCTACGGCTATTGCGAGGAGACCGGCGAGCCCATCAGCCTGAAGCGGCTCGATGCCCGGCCGATCGCGACATTGAGCGTCGAGGCGCAGGAGCGCCACGAGCGGCGCGAGCGCGTCTACCGCGACGAGTAGCCGAAGTTTCGGAGCTACCTCGGTCATTCCGGTGAAAGCCGGAATCCAGTTTGAAACCTTTGTTTTGATTTTCGATACCGACTTTCGTCGATATGACGGTCATTTGGTGGGGTGGCGCGGCGCAATCGGGAAATCGAAGATCGTGTCGGGGTAGGGCTCGCCGTCGAGGGTGTAATGCCACCACTCCTTGATGTAGTTCTTGAAACCTCGCGCGCGCATTGCCTCGACCAGAATCGCGCGATTGTCGCTCTCCTCGTTCGTGAGGCCCTTGGCAGCGGTATTGGCCTTCACGTCGAAACAGTCGAAGCTCGTCCCCATCGCGATGCTCCCGTCAGGCGCCTGCTTCACTCGCGGCGCGGTGCAGGGCTCCACCTCTCCCGTTTGAGCGGGCGTAGCCCTCGTTTGATCGAGTGGAACGAGCGTCAGGTCGAGCGTGGCGCCGCGCGAGTGTCCCGATCGCGTGGCGATGTAATCGGGAAACAGCGCGGCCTTTGGCAGGTTGGGGTAGTAGACCGTCTTGGCCTTCGGGTCGTCAGGCTCCTTGGCCCAATGCACGAAGGCGGCGACCGCGCGGGCCGGGCGGTAGCAGTCGTAGACTTTCAGCGTGAAGCCCTTGGAGCGCACATCGACTTCGACGAGCTTCAGCGCCTCTGCCGCCTGCTTGACCAGCACGCATTCGCCCGCATCGTAGCCCGGCACCACCCTCCCGATGAAATTATTGGAGGTTGAATAGCGCATGTCTTGCTCGATGGTCGGGTCTACATCGGCGAGATAGACGAACTCCTTCGGCATCCCGGCCAAAGCCGGCGAGGCGAGGAGGACGAGCAGTGTGAGCAAGGGCGCCACGCGCGCTGCCAGCCTGATCGTCCGCGTGGGACGCCCGTTCTCCCTCCCACGTTCGCGATTCGCCATGGGCCGCCTTCGCATAAAAAAACTCCCCGCTGGAGGGCGGGGAGTGGAGAGGTTTGGGGGACTGACATGACCGGCCAGAGCCAGTCGGTGTCGGACCATTAGCAGGGAACTGCCGGCGCTCTTACGGTTAAGCGATCGAAATTACCGGCGTCGCCTCAACCACCGCCCCAACAACACAGGGCAACCGTAAGCTCGAAGCATTTGTTTACCCCAACTTAACGCCTGGGACAAGTGGGTCTGAGCGTGATATTTACGCAACAGTCAACCCAAAAGCGCAGCCACACTTGGCTATTTCTTGGCAAAGTCGGGGGCCGGGCGGGTCTCGTTATGGGCGATGATCACGGCGGCTCGAGATGCGGGCGGCCTTTGATACCGGTCTCGACCACCATGTCGACCGGGCCGCCGACGATGATCAGATGCTCGACGTCGTCGCGCCGCACCAGCACCAGCCGCTTCTGATCGACGATCGCGGTCTCGACCACGCCGAGCCGCTTCTCGCGCGGCCGCATCATCCCGTTCGCTGACCCAAGGCAAAGCCCTTGACCCTCCAGGCGGTGAGCGCGATCAGCGCCACCACGAACAGGACGGCCGCGACGCCGAGAATGAGAGTGTCGAAAGTCATGTCGAAAATAATTCCTACCCGCTTCCTGCTAACAGCGCCTTAACCACGCGTGGCCCTTGATAGGCAGACGCGGGGTGCTAGCCGTTGCCCCGCCAGGGCGTGCGAAGAGTTTTTAGGACGCATGGGCTTGACGGCGGTTCCATGACAATCTCCGGTCAAGACCGGTCGAATTGGGTAATTTGCCTTCCCATGAGCGATGTCGATGCGCCGATGCGCTACGCCGAGCCCGCCGCGGAAGTTCCCTCGCGGGACGGCAGCGTTGGGCTCGTGGTGCTGCTTGCGCTCGCTTTGGCGGTTGCCGCGGTCGGGCTCGCCATGGTGTCACGCGAGATGGCCGAGCCGTTCGTTCTGGCGATCCTCGCCGCGCTCGCGGTCGTCGGTGTGTTCTGCCTGTTCGCCGGCGCCGTCGGCATTCTCTATTTCGGCCAGCGCCATGCCCGGAACGACATCACCAAGGCATTCGTCGACAATCTCCCGCAAGGCGCGCTGATCGCCGACGGTGCCGGCCGAGTGCTGTACGCGAACCAGGCCTATCGCTCGCTGCTCGGGCTCGATGGGGAAGCCGCGGTGCCGTCGCCCGACCGCGCCTTTGGCGGCAACCCGCATCTCGCCGAGGCGATCTTCCGTCTCGCTCGCGCGGCGCAGCAGGCCCGCAGCCTGAAAGAGGAGTTCCGCCTGCCGCCGCCGGGAGAGGGCGAGGAGGACTCTGTTGCGCCCCGTTGGTTCCGCATTTCGGTCCAACCAATGCCGCCAGACCCGCGCTCCGGCCGCAAGGGCGCGCTCACCGTGTGGCAGGTCGACGAGATCACGCTCGACCGTGCCCGCGAGGAGGCGAGCTTCGCCAAGGTGCAATCCGCGATCACCTATCTCGACAGCGCCCCCGCCGGCTTTTTCACCGCCGATACCGACGGCAATATCGAATATCTCAACGCGACGCTCGCCCAGTGGCTCGGCCTCGATCTCTCCGAGGTCGCCAATGCCCGGCTCAATCTGTCGCAGATCATGTCGGCGGACAGTTCGGCACTGATCTCGCGCGCCGGCCGCGGCAGCACGCAGAGCGGCACGCGGCGCTTCGACATCGATCTAGTCAAATCCGATGGCACGAGCCTTCCCGTTCGCATCCTGCATCGTCTGCCGCGGGTCGGCTTCGGCGGGCTCGCCCATGCTCTGGTGCTGAGCCGCGCTCCGGGCGAGGCGGAAGCCGCCGGCGCCGCCGAGCTCAGATTCGCACGGCTGTTCCACTCGGCACCGATCGCCATCGCCACGGTCGATGCGCAAGGCCTGATCAGCGCCACCAATACCGCCTTCGTCCGGCTGTTCGGCGATGCCGCCGCCGATGCGACCCGCAAGACGAGCCTCGAAAGCCTGGTCGGCGGCGAGAGCCACCAGCCGCTTCGCCGCGCACTCGATGCCGCGCTCGCCCGCCAAGGGCTAATCGAGCCGGTCGATATCGCCTTTGCCGGCGGCGTCGAACGGAGCGGCAGGATCTATCTCAGCCCGGTCGAGCAGCAGGAGAACGTCGGCGAGGCGGCAATCGCCTACGCCATCGACACCACCGAGCAGCGCGCGCTCGAGATGCAGATCGCGCAGAGCCAGAAAATGCAAGCGGTCGGCCAGCTCGCTGGCGGCATCGCGCACGACTTCAACAACATGCTGACGGCGATCATCGGCTTTTCCGACTTCCTGCTGATGAACCACCGGCCGACCGATCCTGCTTTCCAGGACATCATGAACATCAAGCAGAACGCGAACCGCGCCGCCGGGCTCGTGCGCCAGCTGCTTGCCTTTTCGCGCCAGCAGACCTTGCGCCCGCAGGTACTGCAGCTCGGCGATGTGCTGTCCGATCTCTCGATCCTGCTCAGCCGGCTGCTCGGCGAGAATGTCGAGCTCAAGCTCGAGCCCGGGCGCGACCTGTGGACGGTCAAGGCCGATCAGCATCAATTCGAGCAGGTGATCATCAACCTCGCCGTCAATGCCCGCGACGCCATGGCCAGCGGCGGCAAGCTCGCGATCCGCACCGCCAATGTCGGCGAGGCGAAATCGCGCGAGCTTGGCCCGCGGCATATTCCGCCCGGCGAATACGTGCTGATCGAGGTGAGCGACACCGGCTGCGGCATGAGCGATGAGGTGAAGCAGAAGATCTTCGAGCCGTTCTTCTCCACCAAGGAGATCGGCCGCGGCACCGGGCTTGGGCTCTCGACCGTTTACGGCATCGTAAAGCAGACCGGCGGCTACATCTTCGCCGACAGCGAGGAGGGCAAGGGCACGACGATGCGCGTCTACCTGCCGCGCTACATCGAGACCGCGCAGGAGGTCGAGCAGGGCAAGATCGAGCCCCGCGTCGAGAAGCCCAAGGATCTGACCGGCCACGGTACCGTGCTGCTCGTCGAGGACGAGGACGCGGTCAGGGGCTTCGCCGCCCGCGCGCTCGGCCAGCGCGGCTATAACGTGCTGCAGGCGACCACCGGCGCCGAGGCGCTCGAAATGTTCAACAACCACCAGGGCGAGGTCGACCTCGTGGTGAGCGACGTGGTCATGCCGGAGATGGACGGCCCGACGCTGATGCAGAAGCTCCGCCGCGAGCGGCCCGACCTCAAGATCATCTTCATCTCGGGCTACGCCGAGGACGCCTTCCGCAAGCACCTCGCCGAGAACGAGGACTTCATGTTCTTGCAGAAGCCCTTCGACCTGAAGGAGCTCGCCGCCGCCGTGAAGGCCGCGCTACAAGGCTGACCGTCCCTGGACGATTGTCATTGCCCGGCTTGACCGGGCAATCTAGTAACCACCGACCGACCTGATCGCGATACCGTTCTGACTGGATGCCCGCTTGCGCGGGCATAACACTTTATAACTTGGAGCGACGCGTGCCGGATTACGAAATCGTCCCGCCTGAGGAAAAAGGCAAGGCCACTCGCAGACGCCGCGCCAAGCCGCGCATGCCGGCCCTCACCATCGAGCGCTACGGCGGCAGGCTGATCTATTTCTGGTTCGGCATGCGCTTCGTCGCTCTGATGAAGCTGTTCGCGCGCGGCCGCTTTTCCTTCACGCTCAACACCATCCCCGACACGCTGCTGCTGTTCCTGTGGGTGCCGTGGAACTCGGTGCTCTATTGGATCTCCGAGGCCAAGTACCGGCGCGTCGCCGAAAGCATCAAGCTCGATCTGCCGCCGATCTTCGTCATCGGCCATTGGCGCACCGGCACGACGCTGCTGCACGACCTGTTCTCGGTCGATCCGAACCTCGCCTATCCCACCACCTATGAGTGCTTCTTCCCGCACCATTTCCTCCTGACCGAGGGACATCTCGACAAAGTGATGAAGGTGCTTCTTCCAAAGAAACGCCCGCAGGACGACGTGCCGGTCGGCTTCGATCGCCCGCAGGAAGAAGAGTTCGCCATGATGATGCTGGGCGAGGGCACGCCCTATTTCACCCACGCCTGGCCGCGATTCGGTCCCGTCGACAGCGAATATCTCGACTTCAAGGGCGTGCCGAAGAAGAAAATGAAGCAATGGGCCGACGCCTATATGTGGCTCTATCGGCGGCTTTATCTGAAGCATGGCGGGAAGCGCCTGGTGATGAAGACGCCGGCTAACGCCGCCCGGCTCAAGCTGCTCACCAGGCTGTTTCCCGACGCTCGCTACGTGTATCTGGCGCGGAACCCGCTCGACGTGTTTCCCTCGACCGTGAAGCTCTGGCGCGCGCTCTATTCGGTGCAGGGACTACACAACCCGCCGCAGCTTGATCCCTGGCTCGACGACTACATCCTCGACATGTTCGCGCGGCTGACCGAGGACTATGAGGAGGATCGCCACCTGATTCCCGAAAGCCACCTCGTCGAGCTTCGCTACGAGGACATCGTCAAGGATCCGGTCGCCACCATGCGCGGCCTGTATCGAAGGCTCGACATCCCCGGCTTCGATCAGGCCGAAATGCCGATGCGCGAGTTCCTCGGCGGGCGCAAGGAGCACCGCGTCTCGCGCTACGAGCTGCCCGAAGAGCTGAAGCGCAAGATCATCGACCGGCTGAAGCCCTATATCGACCGCTTCGGCTACTGCGCGGCGGTCCAGGCTAAGCCCGCGGTCCGCGAGCGCGAAGCTTCCTAGCGGTGCATGGCGCGGCGCTTGAGCGCTGTCATTCCCGCGAAAGCGGGACTTCAGCAGCCAATGCGCAGTCGATGTCACCGTCAGCTCGCGAGCTCCTCTGATTACTGGATGGCCCGGTCAAGCCGGTTGATGACAAGGAACGGCGGTATGCGGAAATTTCTCACCGAGATTTTGCCCGAAAGGGAGGGGATGGCGCGCCGAAAGACGCAAACCTGTGGTGTCGCGATCTCGGCGAGATCAGGCGGGCGCCTTCCGGCGCGCCATGCGCGCTCAAGTCGCGAAGCGATAAGCGCCACACCAACGAGCGCTTGTGCGCTCAAGTAGCGAAGCGATAGCGCAATCAACATTAGCGCCTTGCGGTGTCTATCGGCGATGGGCCGCGCTTCGGCTTCGGGCAATTGATAGCGCCCCTCAACGGACGAGGTGGAAGCAGGATAAGGCAGGATTTGAGATAAGTGCCGCGGCTACTCAGCACGGCTCAGGGCGGGGCTCGTCCCGGCCATCCGCTTCTTGCACTGAAGAACATATTGCGAACAGAGAACAAAACGTGTACATTGCCTCCTAGTCTTACTCCGCTGCGCGCGGCTCGGACAGAGTGAATTCGGAGCGTGGCGCCGGAGGGAGGAGGGACACCGACAGTGTCGTCATTTGCGGGCCCGCTGGGGCTATGAAATAAGGGAGAATCAGATGCAAAACGTCGCGCTGCGCCTCGTCGAAGGAGCCGAGATGGATAAAGAGAAGGCTCTCGAGGCGGCGATCTCGCAGATCGAGCGGGCCTGCGGCAAGGGCTCGATCATGCGACTCGGCCAGAACGAGAAGGCGGTCGAGGTCGAGGCGATCTCCAGCGGCTCGCTCGGGCTCGATATCGCGCTCGGCATCGGCGGGCTGCCGCGCGGCCGCGTCATCGAGATTTACGGCCCGGAATCCTCGGGCAAGACCACGCTCGCTCTGCACGTCGTCGCCGAGGCGCAGAAGCGCGGCGGCATTTGCGGCTTCATCGATGCCGAGCATGCGCTCGACACGGTCTATGCGCGGAAGCTCGGCGTCGATCTCGAGCAATTGCTGATCTCCCAGCCTGACACCGGCGAGCAGGCGCTCGAGATCACCGATACTTTGGTGCGCTCCGGCGCGATCGATGTGCTGGTGGTCGATTCGGTCGCCGCTCTGACGCCCAAGGCCGAGCTCGAGGGCGAGATGGGCGACATGCAGATGGGCAGCCAGGCAAGGCTGATGAGCCAGGCCTTGCGCAAGCTCACCGCCTCGATCTCGAAGTCGCGCTGCATGGTGATCTTCATCAACCAGATCCGCATGAAGATCGGGGTGATGTTCGGCAGCCCCGAGACCACGAGCGGCGGCAACGCGCTCAAATTCTACGCCTCCGTCCGCCTCGACATCCGCCGCATCGGCGCCATCAAGGAGCGCGAGGAAGTGGTCGGCAACCAGACCCGCGTCAAGGTGGTCAAGAACAAGGTCGCCCCGCCGTTCAAGCAGGTCGAGTTCGACATCATGTATGGCGAGGGCATCTCCAAGACCGGCGAACTGGTCGATCTCGGGGTCAAGGCCGGCATCGTCGAGAAGTCCGGTGCCTGGTTTTCCTTCGACTCTGAGCGCATCGGCCAGGGCCGCGAGAATGCCAAGGCCTATCTGAAAGAGCATCCCGAGATGGCTGCCAAGATCGAGCGCGCAATCCGCCAGAGCGCGGGCCTGCTGGCCGGAAGGATCCTCGAAGCCGCAGGCGAGGAGGCCACGCGTGGCGATGCCGACGAGGAGGGCCCGGGCGGCGGCTTTGCCGAGGGCGAGGCCGTGACGCCGATCGCGGGCGGGGCGGCGAGGCGCGGCAAGCGCGGCGCCTGATCCGCCCCTCGAGGCTCGGCTGCTCACGCAGCGGACCGCTGGACACTCCCCGTTCCTGACCTTATGTGTGCCTCGGGACCGCGCGCCCCTTTCCATCCCGGGAAGGGGTCGCGCGGCGTTCGGCGCGCGTGCGAATTGGCTAGGCTCTGCCAGAACGCCTTGTCCCCGGCGCAACAAGGTTTCCGCAAAGCTTACCATGACCTCCGCCAAAACCCCGACCGCGAAGCCGAAGGGCGCCGCGTGCGCCAGCGCAGCGATTGCCGCGGCCGCCCCTGCTGCGTCCGGCACAAAGCCGACCCGTACCAACGATATTCGCGCCGCGTTTCTCGATTTCTTCGCCAAAAACGACCACGAGGTGGTCGCCTCGAGCCCGCTCGTGCCGCGCAACGATCCCACGCTGATGTTCACCAATGCCGGCATGGTGCCGTTCAAGAACGTGTTCACCGGCCAGGAGAAGACCGCGTTCCCGCGCGCGGCCTCGGCGCAGAAATGCGTGCGCGCCGGCGGCAAGCACAACGACCTCGACAATGTCGGCTACACCGCGCGCCACCACACCTTCTTCGAGATGCTCGGCAATTTCTCCTTCGGCGATTATTTCAAGGAGCGCGCAATCCTGCTCGCCTGGGAGTTGCTGACGCGCGATTTCGGCCTTCCCAAGGGCCGCCTGCTGATCACCGTCTATGCGGACGACGACGAGGCGGCAAAGCTCTGGCGCAAGATCGCCGGACTGCCCGAGGACAGGATCATCAGGATCGCCGGGTCCGACAATTTCTGGTCGATGGGCGACACCGGGCCGTGCGGACCCTGCTCGGAGATCTTCTACGACCATGGCGACAAGATCAAAGGCGGGCCTCCCGGCAGCGCCGATGCCGACGGCGACCGTTTCGTCGAGATCTGGAACCTCGTGTTCATGCAGTTCGAGCAGCTTGCGGGCGGCGAGCGGGTCGCGCTGCCGCGGCCCTCGATCGACACCGGCATGGGGCTCGAGCGCATCGCCGCGGTGATGCAGGGCACGCACGACAATTACGCGATCGACCTGTTCCGCACGCTGATCGCCGCCTCGGTCGATCTGACCGGCGTGCCGGCGAGCGGCGTTCATGCGCCGAGCCATCGCATCATCGCCGATCACTTACGCGCCTCGTCCTTCCTCATCGCCGACGGCGTCCTGCCGTCGAACGAGGGCAGGGGCTACGTGCTCCGCCGCGTCATGCGCCGCGCTATGCGGCACGCGCATATTCTCGGCGCCGAGCAGCCGCTGCTCTATCGGCTGGTACCGACGCTGGTCGGCGAGATGGGCCGCGCCTATCACGAGCTCGAGCGCGGCCAAAGACTGATCGAGGAGACGCTCAAGCTCGAGGAGACCCGCTTCCGCGAGACGCTCGAGCGCGGCCTGAAGCTGCTCGACGAGGAGGCCAAGCACCTGAAGCGCGGCGACACGCTGCCGGGCGAGATCGCCTTCAAGCTCTACGATACGTACGGCTTCCCCTACGATCTGACCGAGGACGCCTTGAAGGCCAAGGGTATCGACATCGATGCGAGCGGCTTCGCCGCCGCCATGGAGCGGCAGCGCGCCGAAGCACGGAAGTCGTGGGCCGGCTCGGGCGAGGCCGAGACCGGCAAGCTCTGGTTCGAGCTGAAAGAGCAAGTGGGCGCGACCGAGTTTCTCGGCTATGAGACCGAGACGGCGTCGGCCGAGATCGTTGCGCTGGTCAAGGAGGGCGCGCACGTTGAGACGCTGAACGAGGGCGAGCGCGGCATCGTCATCGTCAACCAGACCCCGTTCTACGGCGAATCCGGTGGCCAGATCGGCGACCGCGGTTGGCTCATGATGGGCAAGAGCACCTCGTTCAACGTCGAGGACACGCAAAAGAAGGTGCATGGCCTGTACCTGCATGACGGCGTGGTCGAGAAGGGCGCACTGCACGTGGGCGACCAGGTCGCCCTCGAAGTCGATCATGGGCGCCGCGCGGCCACCCGCGCGCACCACTCGGCGACCCACCTCCTGCACGAGGCGCTTCGCCAGGTGTTGGGCGGTCACGTCGCGCAGAAGGGCTCGCTCGTCGAGCCGGGCCGCCTGCGTTTCGATTTCTCGCATCAAAAGCCGATGACGCACGAGGAGATCCGCGCGGTCGAGGACCTGGCCAACGCTATGATCCTCCAGAACGAGGCGGTCGAGACCCATTTGATGACGCCCGACCAGGCGATCGCCCAAGGCGCGCTTGCTTTGTTCGGCGAGAAATACGGCGACGAGGTCCGCGTCGTCAGCATGGGATCTAGCGACAAGAGCACCAAGTCCGGCCATGCTTATTCGATCGAGCTTTGCGGCGGCACGCATGTGCGCCGCACCGGCGATATCGGCCTGCTCAAGATCGTGAGCGAGAGCGCTGTAGCCTCGGGTGTGCGCCGCATCGAGGCGCTGACCGGCGAGGCCGCGCGCTTCTATCTCGCCGCCCAGGACGAGCGCGTGCGCGAGGCGGCCGAACTGCTCAAGGTCACTCCCGACGAGATGATTAACCGGCTCGCTGCCATCATCGACGAACGCCGAAAGCTCGAGCGTCAGCTTGCCGATGCGAAGCGCGAGCTTGCGCTCGGCGGTGGAGCTGGGTCGGGCGGAGATGGCGCGGGCGCCGCGATGGTGCGCGATCTCGGCAAGGTCAAGCTGCTCGCCCGGACCGTGCACGGCGTCGCGCCGAAAGATCTGCGCGGACTGGTCGATGATGCAAAAAAGCAATTGGGCTCCGGCGTCGTCGCCGTAATCGGCGTCAGCGATGAGGGCAAGGCCGGGCTTGTTGTCGGCGTCACCGCTGACCTGACTGGCACTTACGACGCGGTCGAGCTCGCCCGCATCGGCGCCGAGGCGCTCGGCGGCAAAGGCGGCGGCGGCCGTCCCGATCTCGCCCAGGCCGGCGGCCCCGACGGTGCGCATGCCGATAAGGCGCTCGAAGCCATCGCCGCAAAAATCGCCGGCGGCGAGGGCGCCTCGCCGTCCGCCTCAGAAGCCAAGCGGCGCGCCTAAGCGCATGACCGCGACGTCCGTCTGGCGGGGCTGGCGGCGCGAGGTCCATGACATCCTCGAAGTGGGCGGCGATGCGCATCCTGCGGGGCGCGTGGTCAACGTCTTCATCGTCGTCCTCATCTTCCTGAATGCCATAGCTTTCGCCGCCGAGACGGTCGAAGAGCTCTATCAGCGCTACGCCTTGGAGTTCGAGATCTTCAACGTCTTCTCGGTGATCGTGTTCACCGTCGAATATGTCTTGCGGGTGTGGAGCTCGGTCGAGATTCCGATGCTGAGCCGGCTGCCGCGCTGGCGCGCCCGGCTCAGATTCGCGACGCGTCCCATCATGATCATCGACCTGCTCGCGTTCCTGCCGTTCTATCTCTACTGGATCGTGCCGATGGACTTTAGGGTCCTCCGCGTCTTGCGCCTGTTCAGGCTGCTCAAGCTGGTGCGCTATTCGCCTGCGCTGCAGACGCTCGGCCGCGTCATCGCCGACGAATACCGGGCGCTGCTCGGCGCGCTGCTGGTCATCATGGTGCTGCTCCTGTTCGCCTCGACGGCGATGTACTTCATCGAGCGCGGCGCGCAGCCCGACAAGTTCGGCTCGATTCCGGCCGCCTCCTGGTGGGCGCTCGCTACCCTCACCACGGTCGGCTATGGCGACGTCGTGCCTATCACCCCCCTCGGCAAGATGCTCGGCGGCGTGGTGATGCTGCTCGGCGTCGGCATGATCGCTCTTCCCGTTGCCATCATCGCCACCGGCTTCAGCCAGGAATTGGGACGCCATCAATTCGTGGTCACCTGGAGCATGGTCGCGCGCGTGCCGCTGTTCGCCGCCATGAACGAGAGCGAGATCGCCGAGATTACCAAGCTGCTCTACACCCGGAACTATCTGCCCGGCACCCCTATGGTGCGGGCCGGCGATGCCGGCGACGCCATGCATCTGATCGCCGGCGGCGAGGCCCTGGTCGATACCGGCGGCGGCCATCACGTGACGCTGAAGGAGGGCGACTTCTTCGGCGAGATGGCGCTGCTCGAGCGACGGCGCCATAAGCATGACGTCGTCGCCAAGACCAATTGCCGGGTCTATGTGCTCGACAGTCAGGCCTTGGCGCGTCTCGGCCGCCGACATCCCGAGATCATGCAGCGCATCCGCAAAGTCGCCGAGGCGCGTCAAGCCGCCGATGCCGCGGCTAAGCCTGTCTCCCGCAAGCGCAAGGCCGGCAGCGCGACCTGAAGCCTAGGCCGCGGCGCGCTCCGCCATCTCTTTCCGGAGATTGGCGTCGATCTTGTCGAGGAAGCCGGCGGTCGAAAGCCAGCTCTGCTCGGCGCCGACCAGAAGCGCGAGGTCCTTGGTCATGAACCCCGCCTCGATAGTGTCGACCGCCACGCGCTCGAGCGTATCGGCGAAGCGCGCAAGCTCGGCATTGCTGTCAAGCTTGGCGCGATGCTTGAGCGCTCCGCTCCACGCGAACACCGAAGCCGTGGCGTTGGTCGAGGTGGCGCGCCCCTGCTGATGCTGGCGGAAGTGGCGGGTCACGGTGCCGTGCGCGGCCTCGGCGAGAACCGTCTTGCCGTCCGGCGTCATCAGCACGCTCGTCATCAGCCCGAGCGAGCCGAAGCCCTGCGCCACCGTGTCGGACTGCACGTCGCCGTCATAGTTCTTGCAAGCCCACACATAGCCGCCCGACCATTTCAGGCACGCCGCCACCATGTCGTCGATCAGCCGGTGCTCGTAGGTCAGCCCACGCTTGTCGTACTCGGCCTTGAACTCGGCCGCGAAGATCTCGGCGAACAGATCCTTGAAACGGCCGTCATAGGCCTTGAGGATGGTGTTCTTGGTCGATAGATAGACCGGCATGTGCCGCGCCAAGCCATAGTTGAACGAAGCGCGGGCGAAATCGCGTATCGAGTTGTCGAGATTGTACATGGCGAGCGCGACGCCGCTTGCCTTGAAGTCGTGAACCTCGTGCTCGATTTTCGTACCGTCCTCGCCGACGAAGGAGATGGTGAGCTTGCCTTTGCCGGGCACGCGGAAATCGGTGGCGCGATACACGTCGCCATAAGCGTGCCGGCCGATCACGATCGGCTTGGTCCAGCCCGGCACGAGCCGCGGCACGTTCTTGCAGATGATCGGCTCACGGAAGATGACTCCGCCGAGGATGTTGCGGATCGTGCCGTTCGGCGACTTCCACATCTTTTTCAGCCCGAACTCCTTTACCCGCACCTCGTCAGGGGTGATGGTCGCGCATTTGACGCCGACGCCGCAGGCCTGAATGGCGTGCGCCGCCTCGACGGTCACCTTGTCCTCGGTCGCGTCGCGGTTCTCGATGCCGAGATCGAATGTCAGCAGCCGCAGGTCGAGATGAGGGAAGATCAGCTTGTCCTTGATCATCTGCCAGATGACCCGCGTCATCTCGTCCCCGTCGAGATCCGCAATCGGGTTCGTCACCTTGATCTTGTTCACGCTTGCTGTTCTCCGGCCCGGGAAGATTGAATAGTTCGCGGCGGCCATTGCAGCCTGCCGCCTGTCTATTGCATCTTGCTTCCATGGTGAAAGCAAGAGCCGAGAGCTGGAAGCGCGTGCCCGTCAAAGCGGCAGGCGTCGAAGTTGCCGCCTCTTCGTTGGGCGAGGGCCGCGGCAGCACGACGGCATCGGGAGCGCCCGCCATCATCCTCGTCAAGCCGCAGCTCGGCGAGAATATCGGCTTTGCCGCCCGCGCCATGGCGAATTTCGGCCTGACCGATCTCAGGCTGGTCGAGCCGCGCGATGGCTGGCCTAACGAAAAGGCGCACGCCGCCGCCGCCGGCGCGGCTTACGTGGTCGAGCAGGCGCGCATCTATCCGTCGGTCGAGCAGGCGATCGCCGAGCTCGCTTACGTGCTCGCATCCACGGCGCGCCCGCGCGAGATGGTGAAGACGGTGCTGTCGCCGGAAACCGCCGCGCGCCAGCTGAAGGAGCGTAGCGAACGCGTCGAGCCGACCGGTGTGCTGTTCGGCCCAGAGCGGAGCGGCCTCGACAACGACGTCATTGCGCTTGCCGACGCCATCTTGACCGCGCCGGTCAATCCGGAGTTCGCCTCGCTCAGCCTGCCGCAGGCGGTGCTGCTGTTCGGCTATGAATGGTTGAAGAGCGCCAACGCCGCGCCTTCGCTCGGTCGCGTCACCGAATTCGACGGGCCACTCGCAGAGGGCATCGCTTTTACCGATACGCGACCCGCGACGCGCGAGGAGCTGTTCGGTTTATTCCAGCATCTCGAGGACGAGCTCGACCGCACCGGCTTTCTTTATCCGCTCGAGAAGCGCGCATCAATGGTGCGCAATATCCGCAACATGTTCCACCGCATGGGGGCATCGGAGCAAGATGTGCGCACGTGGCGCGGGATTGTCGCCGCGCTCTCACGTGTCCGTCGAGCCAAGGACGATAAGGTGTCATAGTTCCGCCCCGTTTCTCCTATTGCGATGGCCTCAAACGATGCTAGCTTCCGCCACGGAAGGGAGGGGGGCAATTGATGCAACGGGCGTGTATTCGGTGGAGCGGGGCCGCGGCCGCCGTGGCCTTGGCGCTGCTGATCGGCGCGCCGGCAAGTGCCGCCGATAATGCCGGCGTGAGGACCGTAGCCGAGGAGCTCGGTCAACGTACCAAGCCCGCCGCCGCGCCCGAAGCCGAGCAGAAGGGTGGGCTCAGCGACAGCGCCGTGCGCGTGCTGATGACTTATGCGCTCTCGATCATTCCCGACACCTATCCGGGGCCTGACGGCAAGCCGGTCAAGGTCAACAAGGACGACCCCAACAAATTCGTAATTCCGGTCGACGACGCGCGCCGCATCGTTCGCGCCGCGACGCGCTCGGCCTATGCCGAGGTCTGCAACCTGCAGGATCTGGCGCGCGCGAATTACCAGACGCTGATGAAGGGCGAGGAGGCCAAGAAGACCTGGAGCCAGGACCAGATCCTCCTCATCAACGCCCTGCATTTGTTCTCGGTCTCGTATTTCACCGGCAGCGCCAAGATCACCACCGAGGAGGAGCCGGCACCGACCGCGAAGAAGCCGGCCAATGGCGCCGTGCCCGTCTCCAAGGGCGGGGAAGCAGCGCAGCCTGAGGCCACCGAGCCGCCTGCGGGCGAGACCGAAATCGTCACGCCGAAGCGGCCGACCTGCTCGCCAGAGCAGAAGGTGAAGGTCACCAACGCCATCAACGCCTATGTGGCGGCAGCCAAGGAGATGACGCCTTCGGCGACCACGGCGGCTCCGGCGGCCCCCAAGCCGGCAGTTCCAGCCACCAGCGGCTCCAATTGACACTTTCCGTCATTCGCGTGTAGAGAGCGGGGCCAAGTTCAAGCCCGTTCGGCTTCAGGCCCTGCCGGAGATCACCCCGGCAGGCCGTCGTATTTTACCAGCAGCGGTTCTCATCATTGGCGCGGGGTAAGATGCCCGCGGAAGCGCTCGATTTGACTTTGGAGTCCTTGAGGCATGACGAAACGCATTCACGCCAAGCACAAGATCGACCGGCGGCTCGGCGAGAATATCTGGGGCCGGCCTAAGAGCCCGTTCAACAAGCGGGAATACGGTCCTGGCGAGCACGGGCAGCGCCGTCGCGGCAAGCTGTCTGACTATGGCCAGCAGCTGCGCGCCAAGCAGAAGCTGAAGGGCTATTACGGCAACATCACCGAAAAGCAGTTCAAGGCGATCTATCGCGAGGCGGCGCGGCTGCGTGGCGACACCTCCGAGAAGCTGATCGGCCTGCTCGAGCGTCGCCTCGACGCCATCGTCTACCGCGCGAAATTCGTGCCGACCGTGTTCGCTGCCCGGCAGTTCGTCAGCCACGGCCATGTGCGGGTCAACGGCAGGCGCGTCAACGTCCCGAGCTACCGCTGCCGCGAAGGCGACGTGGTCGAGGTGCGCGACAAGGCCAAGGACGTCGGTATGGTGCTTGAATTGGCGCAGAGCCCCGAGCGCCAGGTGCCCGACTATATCGCTGTCGACCATAGCAAGATGACGGCCAAGCTGACGCGGATCCCGACGCTCACCGATGTTCCCTATCCGGTGATCATGGAGCCGAACCTCGTTATCGAGTTCTACTCGCGCTAGTTCCGTCATCTCCGCCATTTCGGCGTAAGCGGGAATCCAGACAAGCCAGTCTTTATTCTATTAGGCTGGATCCCGGCTTTCGCCGGGATAACACTCGTGTGCGGACAAGTCTCACGCCGCGATCAGCACCTCGTCGAGCGGTCGGCGCGCGGCGTGCGGCGGCATGGTTACACCCTCTTTCAGATAGCCGAAGCGGCTGAGCAGCTGCGGCGTGCGCTCTGGGGCCACGAGCTTGGCAAGCAGGGGCCGCGTCGATCCTACCTCGATCGGCTGATTGAGGAAGGCGTTGACGAGCCCGTTCATGGTCAGCACGTGCAGCACTGCGGCGAGCGCGCGCCCCGTCGCCACCCACTCGGCGCGAGTGTCGCCGAAAGTGCTGAACGCACCGATCAGCGGCGCCGACATTGTGGCGGGCCGGTCCATGCCGGCAACCACGCCGCTCAGATTGAAAGTACGGAACAGCGCCGCGGCGACGCGGGTGAAATAATCCGGAAAGCCGAAGCCCGGCCCGGCAAGCCCGTCGCCGCTTTCGGAGCTGAGCGGATGCATCCACGAGGCGAGCTCGGCGCGGA
Organism: uncultured Alphaproteobacteria bacterium; assembly: GCA_963816805.1. Taxonomy (GTDB): domain Bacteria; phylum Pseudomonadota; class Alphaproteobacteria; order Rhizobiales; family Methyloligellaceae; genus Methyloceanibacter. Next base: position 430,889 of record CAWFLU010000032.1, on the reverse strand, counting down.
AGGCGGGGTCGGCGAACTGGATATGGTCGGCATCGACCACGAGCTCGGCGATGCGGTCCTTCAGCAGCTCGTTGTCGCTGAGATGTAGGCCGACGCCATAGGGCCGTGCGGTGTCCTTAATGAGCGCCTGGATGTGCGACGGCACCGCCGTATCGGCATAGGCGCGGCGCACGGTGCGGCGCGTGGCGATCGCGTTCAACATGGTGTGGTTGACGGCGCCGCTCGGCTCAGGCGAGCTCAAGCTCACCCGCGCGATCACGGTCGGCGCGTCGGCTTGCGGCAGCGGCGTCAGGGTTGCCTTGAGCGCGAACGCCTTGGCGGCTGCGAGCAACGTCTCGGCGGCCGCAGCGCAGGAGATGGTCAGCTCGCGGTCGAGCGGATCGACCGTCTTCAGCGCCCGGCTCATATCGGCGACGATGTCGATATGGTCGTCGCTCAGCACGAAATGCCAGGGCTGGGTATTATGGCCCGATGGGGCAAGCACCGCGTAGCCGACGAGGAAGGCGAGTTTCTCCCTGGCCGAGCCTTGGTCGGGGAACGCGGCTGGATCGATGGTCCAAACGGACCGGACGCTGATTGGCAAGAGTTCCCTCCCTTGAAACGCAGGCGAGGCCCGCCCGGGACCACGCAGAACAGGGAAGAAGCCTACGCCGCCACTCTTGAGAAACTCTTGCCAGGAAGGGGAAGGGTAACCGGAGCGTCATTACCGGCGAACGCCGGAATCCAAAAAAGCACTCACCGCCAAGGCTGGATCCCGGCTTGCGCCGGGATGATAACTGCCTGCGCGTTCGAGCGCTAAGCCGTCAGCGTCTGGGCGTTGTGGGCGACGCCCTTGACCGAGAGCAGCTCCTGGAGCTCGCCGGCCTGGAACATCTCGCGCACGATATCGCAACCGCCGATGAACTCGCCCTTGACGTAGAGCTGCGGGATAGTCGGCCAGCTCGAATAGGCCTTGACCCCGTCGCGCACGCTCATGTCCTCGAGCACGTTGATGTCCTTGAAGTCGACGCCGAGATGCTGGAGGATCTGCGCGATCTGCATGGAGAAGCCGCATTGCGGCATGGTCTTGGTGCCCTTCATGAATAGCACCACGTCGTTGCCGGCAATCTGCTTGCCGATCCACTCCTGAACGTTGCCCTGGGGGTTCATCCTTAGATCCTTTCCTTCGCGCGCGTCATTTATGGCGCCGCGGTCTTGAGCGCAAGGGCGTGCAGCACTCCGCCCATGTTGCCCTTGAGCGCATCATAGACCATCTGATGCTGCTGGATGCGCGTCTTGCCGCGAAATTCAGCCGACGTGATGGTCGCCGCGTAATGGTCGCCGTCGCCGGCAAGATCCTCGATGCGGATCTCGGCGTCGGGGAAGCGCTCCTTGATCAGTCGCGCGATGTCGTCTGCCGCCATACTCATGGTCGAAAGCTCCTTGTCTCCGCCGCGATCTTAGCCGTGCGCCATGAAGCTCGGCAACCAGTCCTCGTGCGACGCTTTGAGCGCGGCGAGGGGCAAAGCAGCTTCTCCGGCGAGCCCGATCGCGTCGCCGCCGACCCTGCCGATCAGCCGAAGCGGCACCTTGGCGATCGCCGCGCCCTTATGGATCGCGTCGGCCTTGTCGGGCGACGCCGCGACCAGGTAGCGCGCCTGGTCCTCGCCGAACCAGGTGGCATGAGCGGGGAGATTGTCGGGCGCGGGTTCGAGCTCGACGCCACGCCCGCCCGCGAGCGCCATCTCGGCGATGGCAACAAGAAGGCCCCCGTCGGAGACGTCGTGCACGGCGGATACGACGCGCTCGCGGATCAACAGCCGCACGAGGTCGCCCGCGCTCCGCTCCTGGTCGAGGTGAACCGGGGGAGGGGCGCCCTCGCTCCGGTCGAGCAGGATCAGTTGATATAGCGATTGGCCGAGATGGCCAGCCTCGGCGCCGAGCAGGAGCAACACGTCGCCTTCGCGCTTCAGCGCCAGAGTGGCCATCGGCGCGCCGTCGGGAATCAGCCCGATGCCGCCGATCGTCGGCGTCGGTGGAATGGCGATGCCATTGGTCTCGTTGTAGAGCGACACGTTACCGGAGACGACGGGGAAGCCGAGAGCGGTGCAGGCCTCCGCCATGCCTTCGACGGCTTCGGCGAACTCGCCCATGATCTCGGGCCGCTCGGGATTGCCGAAATTCATGCAGTCGGTGACCGCTAGCGGGTCGGCCCCGACAGCGGTGAGATTGCGCCAGCACTCGGCGACGGCCTGCTTGGCGCCTTCGCGCGGGCCGGCGGCGCAATAGCGCGGCGTCACGTCGCAAGAGATCGCCAGCGATTTCCGCGTGCCGTGCACGCGCACGACCGCGGCGTCGCCGCCAGGCCGCTGCACCGTGTCGGCCATGACCATGTGGTCGTATTGCTCCCAGATCCAACGCCGCGAGGCGAGCGCAGGAGATCCCATCAGCGTCTGTAACGCCGCCAAATTGCTGTTCGGCGCCGGCACGTCGCGAGGGTCAATGACAGGCAAGGGCTCCTTCACCGTCCAGGGACGCTCGTAGAGCGGCGCCTGATGCGCGAGCGCGGCAAGCGGGATGTCGGCCTCGACCGCGCCGCGGTGGCGCACCACGAGCCGCCCGGTATCCGTCGTGTAGCCGATCACCGCGAAGTCGAGGCCCCACTTCCGGAACACCCGCTCGGCGGTCTTCTCGCCGGTCGCGTTCAGCACCATGAGCATGCGCTCCTGGCTTTCCGACAGCATCATCTCGTAAGCGGTCATGCCGTCCTCGCGAGTCGGCACGCGGTCGAGCTCGAGATCGATGCCGACCTCGCCCTTGTCGGCCATCTCGACCGATGACGAGGTGAGGCCCGCCGCGCCCATGTCCTGGATGGCGACGATCGCGTCCTCTACCATCAGCTCGAGACAGGCTTCGAGCAGGAGCTTCTCGGTGAACGGGTCGCCGACCTGCACGGTCGGGCGCCTTTCCTCCGACGCCTCGTCGAACTCGGCCGAGGCCATGGTCGCGCCGTGGATGCCGTCACGCCCGGTTTTGGAGCCGACATAAACCACCGGCAGGCCGACACCCTTGGCCGCCGACTTGAAGATGCGGTTCGCATCGACCAGCCCGACGCACATGGCGTTGACCAGGATGTTGTCGTTGTAGCGCGGGTCGAAATTGGTCTCGCCGCCGACCGTCGGAACGCCCATGCAATTGCCGTAGTCGCCAATGCCCGAGACCACGCCCGCCACGAGATGCCGCGTCTTGGGATGGTCCGGAGCGCCAAACCTAAGCGCATTCATGTTGGCGATCGGGCGCGCGCCCATGGTGAACACGTCGCGCATGATGCCGCCGACCCCGGTCGCGGCGCCCTGATAGGGCTCGATATATGAGGGGTGGTTATGGCTCTCCATCTTGAACACCGCAGCCTGACCGTCGCCGAGATCAACGACGCCAGCGTTCTCGCCCGGGCCCTGGATCACCTGCGCACCAGAGATCGGGAGCTTCTTCAGCCACAGTTTGGAGGATTTGTAAGAGCAATGCTCCGACCACATCACCGAGAAGATGCCGAGCTCGGTCAGCGTCGGCTCGCGGCCCAAGCCTTCGAGCACCAGTTTGTATTCATCTGGCGATAGCCCGTGCTCGGCGACCAGCGCGTCGGAGATGCCTTCGGCATGGCACGCCGCTCGCGACGCGCCGCTCACGGCAGCGACTCCACGAGCGCGGCAAACATATTCGCGCCATCGGTGCCCGACAGCGCCGGATCGGCAAGACGTTCGGGATGCGGCATGAGACCGAGCACGGTGCCGGTCTCGTTATAGACGCCGGCGATATTGTTGCGCGAGCCGTTGGGATTGGCGGCGCTCGTCGCCGCCCCTTGCGCGTCGCAATAGCGGAAGGCGACGCGACCCTCGCCCTCCAGCCGCGCGAGCGTCTGCTCGTCGGCGAAATAGCTGCCGTCCTTATGCGCGATGGGGAAGCGGACCACCGCGCCCGCCTGATAGCGGTGGGTGTAGATCGAGTCGTTCCGCTCGACGCGAAGATGCACGTCCTTGCAGATGAACTTCAGCGTCGCATTGCGCATCAGCACGCCGGGCAGCAGTAAAGCCTCGGTCAGCACCTGGAAGCCGTTGCAGATGCCGAGCACCGGCGTCCCGGCCCTTGCCCGGCTCGCCACCTCGCGCATCACCGGCGAATGAGCCGCCATGGCGCCCGAGCGGAGATAGTCGCCGTAGGAGAAGCCGCCCGGCAGCACGATCAGGTCGGTCGCGGGGATCTCGCTGTCAGCGTGCCACACAAGAACCGGCGGCTGGCCGGTTGCGGCCTCGAGCGCCACCGCTGCGTCGCGGTCGCAGTTCGAGCCGGGAAAGACGATGACGCTCGCTCTCATGGTGATTTAGTCCCGTGCGTCATCCCGGCGTAAGCCGGCATCCAGCAAAGAGAAGCGCGAGGGTGAGAGTTTGGATTCCGGCTTTCGCCGGAATGACGAAAGACCGAACAATCCGACTCAGGCCGCCTCGATCTCATAGGCGTAATTCTCGATGATGGTGTTGGCGAGGAGCTGCTCGCACATGCGCTCGACCTCGGCGCGGGCGCGCTCGGGATCTTTCTCCTCGACCTCGACCTCGATATATTTGCCCTGCCGCACGCCGCCGACCGAGCCGAAGCCGAGCGAATGCAGCGCCCCTTCGATTGCTTTGCCCTGCGGATCGAGCACGCCCGGCTTAAGCGTTATGGTGATGCGCGCCTTCATGGTCAGATTCGCGAGCCTCGACCTATTTGGAGCGCACCAGCACGGGGCCGGTCCGAGCCCGCGTCGGGCTGTCGACATGGAGCCCAAGCCGCCGCGCGACCTCCTGATAGGCCTCGACCAGCCCGCCCATGTCGCGGCGGAAGCGGTCCTTGTCGAGCTTGTTCTGCGTCTCGATGTCCCACAGCCGCGAGCAGTCCGGCGAGATCTCGTCGGCGAGCACGATGCGCATCGTCTCGTTCTCCCACAGCCTGCCGAACTCACATTTGAAGTCGACCAGCCTGATGCCGACGCCGAGGAACAGACCCGACAGGAAGTCGTTGATGCGGAGCGCGAGCGACATCACGTCGTCGATCTCCTGCGGCGTCGCCCAGCCGAACGCAGTGATATGCTCCTCGGTGACCATTGGGTCGCCGAGCGCATCGTTCTTGTAATAGAACTCGACGATCGACCGCGGCAGGGCGGTGCCCTCGTCGATGCCGAGCCTGGTCGCCAGCGACCCTGCGGCGACGTTGCGCACCACCACCTCGAGCGGGATGATCTCGACCTCGCGGATCAGCTGCTCGCGCATGTTGAGCCGCTTGATGAAATGCGTCGGCACGCCGACCTCTCCGAGCTTCTGGAATAGATATTCGGAGATGCGGTTGTTGAGGACGCCTTTGCCCTCGATCTTGTCGTGCTTCTTGTTGTTGAAGGCGGTGGCGTCATCCTTGAAATGCTGGATGAGCGTCCCCGGCTCAGGACCCTCATAGAGGATCTTGGCTTTGCCCTCGTATATGCGCCGCCGGCGGTTCATGTTTGGTTCCTTTACCACTGATGGCTCTGACTGCTGACAAACGCCAATTGCGCGGGGAGAGGGTCACCCAGGCCGCGCGCAAGGTGTAGATCGCCATTGCCGGAATCGATCAAGGAGTCTTAGCTGACCTTAGCGTAAGGGGAGGGGCCATACAACGGCTCGCGGGGTTTCTCCATACTCTCCCCGCAATTTGTTGATTTCCGGGGCTTTGGGCGCTATGCCTCGGGCCCGGAGGAACGCGACTTTCCAACAATTTATGCGGGGTTTGCCCCTCGAATCGAGGGGCCCTGAGGAGGGCAGATGACGAGCTTCGAAGATCGCGAGAAGGGTTTCGAGCGGAAATTCGCCCGTGACGAGGAGCTTCGGTTCAGGGCGACCGCGAGGCGCAACAAGCTGCTCGGGCTGTGGGCCGCGGGCGAGATGGGAATTGCCGGCGATGCCGCCCAGGCTTACGCGCGCGAGGTGATCAAGGCCGACCTCGAGCAGCCCGGCGAAGAGGACGTGTTCCGCAAGCTCAGAGGCGATTTCGACGCTAAGGGCATCGAGGTGTCGGACCACCAGATCCGCCACAAGATGTCTGACCTTATGGGCGCGGCGCTCGGGCAGATCGAAGCCGAAGGCAAGGCGTAAGCGAAATCGCATGCACGAGGATCGTTTCCGCAGTGCGGCCAAGCAGCGCCGCACCCTGTTCAACGCCTGGCTCAGCCTCAACAACCCCTTCCTCATCGAGCTGATCGGGGAGGCGGGCTGGGACTGCGTAACGATCGATCAGCAGCACGGGCTCGGCGGCAACGAGACCCTGCTCGCGTGCCTGACCGCGGCGCGGGCAGCCGAGCTGCCGGCGATCGTCCGTGTCGCCAAGAACGATCCCGGGCTCATCGGCGGCGCCCTCGATGCCGGAGCGCAGGGCATCATGTGCCCGATGATCGATACGGTCGACGACGCCGAGGCTTTCGTGCGTGCGGTCAAATATCCGCCGCGCGGCTTAAGGAGCTGGGGCCCGCACCGCGCTCGACTCGATTACGAAGGCGACTATTTCACCACCGCCAACGGCTTCACCATCGCCTGCCCGCAGATCGAGACCAAAGGCGCGCTCGACGCGTTTGACGACATCCTCGCGCTGGACGGCGTCGACATGGTCTGCTTCGGGCCGAACGACCTCTCGGTTGCACTGACCGGGCGCCTCGACATCTGGGCCAAAGAGGTTCAGGAGGCGATGACCCTCGTCCTCAGCAAATGCCGCGAGATGTCTGTGATGTCACTGATTTTTGCCAACGACATGGATTTCGCTAAACAGCGGATCGCCGAAGGGTGGGACATCGTCGCGGTCGGCACCGACGCCGGCTGGTTCGGCAAGGCCGCGGCAGCGATCAGGCGTGAGGCCGGCGGTAGCTAGGATCGGTCACTGCTGGTCAGCGAAGTTTGGGCGCGAGCGGGAATCTAGCGCGCGAAGCACCAATCGAAGCCGTGACCCCGGCTTATGCCGGGGTGACGAATTCCCGGGGAGTCGACCGACGAAACAACTCTCCGGCTGACGCTAACGCGGGGTTGTGCCAGAATGAGCCTTAAGAGGAATGAGGGGGCTCGCATGCGATCGCTGCTTTTAGGTCTTGTTGCCATGATGGCGCTCGCCTGCGCCGCGGGTCCCGCCTCAGCGGCCCAAGGCACCACCACCACCGATCTTTCTCTCAGGACTGGTCCCGCGAGCAATACCGAGCTGCTTCTCACCATACCGGCCGGCGCAAATGTCGACGTCGGCACCTGTTCGGGCGGCTGGTGCTGGGTCAGCTGGAAAAGCTATTCGGGCTATGCCCCCAAGAGCGGGCTCGTGATCGTTGCCTCGACCCGAGTCAGGGGCCCCGTGCGCGGCGGCATCGCCACGGCTGACGGGGGAGAGCTCTGGCCGATCTTCCCGCCTTACCCCTACCGCTCGGGATATTACCCTAAGGCCGACTGGTATCACGACATCCCGCCTTACGTGGCGATCGAGCCTTCGTACTATCGCAAGCGCTATTTCATGATCGCCCAGGAGAAGAACCGCTACCGCTACATGCCGCACATTTTTCACGGCAATAGCGATGGCGGCGGCCGCATCGACAATATCGACCTTCAGGCCATCAGCACGAACCTGAAGGGCGCCTATGACAATAACAATAAGGAATAGCGCCGGTGTCGCTGCCCCTAGGGGTGCGGATTCGCGCTTCCGAACACGCGCTTGAAGATCGTGTCGACATGCTTGGTGTGATAGGCGAGATCGAACTGGGCGCGGAGCTCATCCTCCGATAGCGCCTTCCTCACCTCCTTGTCGGCGAGCAGGCTCCCGAGAAAGTCGCCGCCCTCGTTCCACACCTTCATCGCGTTCCGCTGCACGATCTTGTAGGCCTCCTCGCGCGGAACGCCGGCTCCCGTGAGCGCGAGCAGCACGCGCTGCGAATGGATAAGCCCGCCGAGCCTGTCGAGATTGGCCCGCATGCGATCCGGATAGACCAAGAGATTCTTGACGATCCCCGTTAGCCGTGACAGCGCAAAGTCGAGCGCGATCGTGGCATCGGGCCCGATCACCCGCTCGACCGATGAATGCGAGATGTCGCGCTCGTGCCAGAGCGCCACGTCCTCGAGCGCCGGCAGAGCGTAAGCGCGCACCACTCGCGCGAGGCCGGTCAGGTTCTCCGACAGGACCGGGTTCCGCTTATGCGGCATGGCTGATGAGCCTTTTTGCCCCTCGCTGAAGTATTCCTCGGCCTCTAGCACCTCGGTTCGCTGCAGATGCCTGATCTCGGTCGCGAGCCGCTCGACCGAGCTCGCCACCACGGCAAGCGTGGCGAAATAGGCGGCATGGCGATCGCGCGGCACGACTTGCGTGGAGATCGGCTCGACCCGAAGCCCGAGCTTTTCTGCCACATAGGCTTCAACCTTTGGATCGACATGGGCGAAGGTGCCGACCGCGCCCGAGATGGCGCAGGTGCCGACCTCCTGGCGGGCGCGCAGCATGCGCTGCTTGGCGCGGGCGAACTCGGCATAAGCGACGGCGAGCTTGAGCCCGAACGTCGTCGGTTCGGCATGCACGCCGTGGCTCCGGCCAATGGTGAGCGTGTCCTTGTGCTCGAAGGCGCGGGCTTTCAGTGCGGCAAGCAGAGCATCGAGGTCGGCGATAAGGATATCGGCGGCCTCGATCAGCTGCACGTTGAAGCAGGTGTCGAGCACGTCGGAGGAGGTCAAGCCCGAATGGAGGAAGCGCGCCTCTGGTCCGACATGCTCGGCGACCGAGGTGAGGAAGGCGATCACGTCGTGCTTCACTTCGCGCTCGATCTGGTCGATGCGGGCGATGTCGAATCCGCCGCGCTTCCTGACCGCCTCGGCCGCATGCTTGGGGATCTGGCCGAGCTCGGCCATTGCCTCGGCGGCATAGGTCTCGATCCTGAGCCAGATGCGGAATTTCGCCTCGGGCTCCCAGAGGCCAGCCATTTCGGGGCGGCTGTAGCGGGGAATCATTGAAGCGGAAAAGCCTCTTCCCGAAGGATTTTGCGGATGCGGGGCTAAGCTCTAGCAGACGAGGGGGCCGCGCTCAATTCGGGAAGACTTGAACTTGGCGCGGGCCAAGTCCTGACCTCTTCACGTCTCGACTTCCTTGGCCTCGCGCGGGCCGAAGATCGTCACATAGAGCGCCGCCGCCAGGATCATCGCGGCATAGGCCGCGCGCGGCGGCACCAGCATGAAGATCACGAATGAGACGAGGTCGCTCTGCGAGGCCCAATAGAGCCCCTGGAGCGACCAGTCCTGCTGGCTCGGATTGTTGACGTGGTTGAAGATCACCCTGAGCAGGCCGCCGAAGCTCGAAAACGCCACGACGAAGATGAACAGCGCGAACAGAAAGCGCACGACGAAGCCGCGCTTCGCGGCGAAGCCCTGCACCCACCAGGTGGTGAGCGCGGCGAGAGCGCCGGCAAAGCCGACGATGCGCAAGGTCTGCTGGGCCTGATCGGTCATGACGGCGTTCATGTAGTCGCCGACCAGAAGCGCCCACATCGAGACGCCTATGACCAGAGCGAAGCAGGCGGCGAGCACGAAGCCGACCACCTTGTCAAAAGTCAACTTTTCCATTGCCGCATTCCCCCGGGTGCCCTCGGAGCGCGACTATGCCGGGGAAACGGCGCCGCCGCAATCCACGCGAGCCAGCTGACTTCTTCCGCTCGGCCGTTTATGGTGCCCCCGAAATCACCAAAAAGGCTTGAGGAGGCGAGACGTCATGGCATTCGACGACCTTGAGGCTGAACTTGCGCTCCTCATCAACCAGATGGATACTCCGCCGGAGAACCCCCACGACTTCTATCTCCGCATCATGGAGAAGCTGAACGAGTTCAAAGCGCTCGGCCTGCCGCTGCCGGGCGACCTGGTGCGGGTCGAGAGGGAGCTCGAAGTCTATTTCGCCGAGCAAGAGGCGGCTGCCAAGAAGCGTTAGGTCCAGGGCGTCATTCCCGCGAAAGCGGGCATCCAGTAACCGCCGCGATCGGCGATCAGCGATCGCCTCGCTTACTGAATGGCCCGGTCAAGCCGGCAATGACGCGGGACTTTGGACCTCAGCCAGCGGGCTTGGGAGACTCGTCGCCGATCTCGTCATAGGTGCCGTTCGACCAGCGATAGACGGCATAAGGCGGCAGGTTCGGGTCGCCCTTCTCATTGAACTTGAACTTGCCGATTACGGTGTCGAACTCGGTGTCGTTCAGCGCCTTGGCCACCTCGGCCAACTCGACCGACTTCGCCTTCTCCGCCGCTTGCTTCCACGCCTGGATCGCGGCGTAGGTATAGAGCACGTAGCCCTCGGGCTCGATGCCCTTGTCCTTGAAGCGCTTGACCACCTCGGCGGCGGCCGGGTTCTTGCGCGGGTCGGGCGAGAAGGTCATCAGCGTGCCTTCGCCGGCCGGCCCGGTGATCGACCAGAACTCCTGGGTGATGAGCGCGTCGCCGCCCATCAGGATAGTATCCATGCCCTGGTCGCGCATCTGGCGGATGATGAGGCCCGCTTCGGTGTGGTAGCCGCCGAAATAGATGATGTCGATGTCGGCCTGCTTGAGCTTGGAGACGAGCGCCGAGTAGTCCTTCTCGCCGGCGGTGATCGCCTCGTACATCTCCTCGTTCTTGCCGGCGGTGTTGAGCGCCTTCTTGGTCTCATCGACCAGGCCTTTGCCGTAAGCCGTCTTGTCGTGGATGAAGGCGATCTTCTTGTCGGCGAAATGCGCGGCGAGATATTTGCCGGCGATGCCGCCCTGCTGATCGTCGCGGCCGCAGACGCGATAGATATTCGGCCCGGCGCGGTCGTCGGTGAAGGCGGGATTGGTCGAGGCGGGCGAGATCTGGACCATGTTCGACTCGGCATAGACCTTCGACGCCGGTATCGATGAGCCCGAGCAATAATGGCCGGCGACCAGCGCCACGCCATTTGCGGTCATCTGGTTGGCGACGGCGACGGCCTGCTTCGGATCGCAGGCGTCGTCACCGATATCGAGATCGAGCTTCTTGCCGAGCACGCCGCCGGCGGCGTTGATGTCGTCGACGGCCATCTGCCCGCCATTCGACATCTGCGCGCCGAATGAGGCGTACTGGCCGGTGACCGGGCCGACGACGGCGACCGGCGTTGTCTTGCTCTCCTTGCCGCCGTCACCGCATGCGGTCATCGACGCGGCCAGGGCAAGGGCTGCGATCAGCCCGGCAAAACGCTTCATCGTTACCTCCCTCTAAAAAGATAAGTTCACTTCAACTCTACATCATTTGCCGGGTCGAAAGGCGACGGCAATGTTCAGGCGCGGCGGTCGCGCCAGCTCAGTGGGCCGGTGCGTTCATAGAGCCAGCGATATTGGGTGACCATTTGCGTGGTGCGCATGGCGCGGAAGCCGAGCGTGGCGGTGGCAAGCAGCCAGACATAGGTGATGAGAAAATAATAGGGCGACAAGAGCTCGCCGTCGAACAGAGCGTAGTGGAAAAAGCGCACGGCGGCGGCGAGCATCAGCATATAGAAGGAGATACGCCAGAACGGCTTCCAGCTTCGCGCGAGGCCACGGCCCGAGAGAAGCGCGGCGCCGCCGCCCAACATCACTGTCAGCACCAGGAACACGAGTGGACCGTCGTCGGAGAGCCAGCTCATTTGCGCACCCCGACTCGCGAAGTGCTATGCGCCCCGCCTTCGAGATAAGCCGCCTGCACCTCGGGGCTGCCGAGCAGTTCCGCGCCCGTGCCGCTCATGGTGATCTTGCCGTTGACCATGACATAGCCGCGATGCGCGAGCCTGAGCGCATGATAGGCGCTCTGCTCGACGAGAAACACGGTCAGGCCGTAATCGGCGTTGAGCGCACGGATCGCCGCGAATATCTGCTTCACGATCAGCGGCGCCAAGCCGAGCGACGGCTCGTCGAGCAGCAGGAGCCTCGGGCGCCCCATCAGCGCCCTGCCGATCGCCAGCATCTGCTGTTCGCCGCCCGAGAGTGTGCCGCCGCGCTGAAACTGACGCGCCTTGAGCAGGGGAAACAGCGTGTAGACATGGTCGAGGTCCTTGGCGAATTTCGCCGGATCGTTGGCGACGAGAGCGCCAAGCTGGAGATTTTCCAGCACCGTCATGCGCGAGAAGATGCGCCGCCCCTCGGGCGACTGCACGATGCCAAGCCGCGCCACCTCGTGGGTCGGCAGGTCGGTGATGTCGTGCCCCTCGAACAGAATACGTCCGGCGTTCGCCCGCGGCCGTCCGAAGATCGTCATCATCAAAGTTGTCTTGCCGGCGCCGTTGCCGCCGATCAGCGCGACGATCTCGCCCCTCTGGATATCGAGGCTGACGCTGTGCAGGATAGGAAGAACCCCGTAGCAGCTCGTCACCTTGCGCATTTCGAGCAGCGGCTCACTCATGCGCGCACCTCGCGTTCGACCAGCGGCAGTTCCTCGTCGGGAACGCCGAGATAGGCGGCGATGACGCGGGGATCGTTGCGCGCCTCATCGGCCGTGCCGTCAGCGATCCGCTTGCCGTAATCGAGCACCACGACGTGGTCGGAGATGCGCATCACCACGCTCATGTCGTGCTCGATGAGGAGTAGCGCGATGCCTTCCTGCTTGCGGATCGAGAACAAAAGCTCGTTCAGCCCGTCGCTCTCCCGCGCGTTTAGCCCAGCGGCCGGCTCATCCAGGCAGAGCAGGAGGGGCCGCGTGCACATGGCGCGGGCGATCTCGAGGCGCCGCTGATCGCCATAGGGTAGCGAGCCCGCCGCCTCGTCGGCTCGCCGCGTGATGCCGACGCGGTCGAGCCAGTGCCGCGCGTAGTCCACCGCCTGCTTCTCGGCCCTGGCGAAGCTCGGTAAACCGAGCAGCGCACCGAAGGTGAGACCCGAGGCGCGGTTCAACACCTGGTGCTGGGCCACCAGCAAGTTCTCGAGCACCGTCATGCCGCGGAACAGCCGTATGTTCTGGAACGTGCGGGCGACGCGAGCGTCCGAATTGATGTTGTGGTCGTCGAGCCGCTCGAGCCGAAACGACTCGCCGCCGGGGTGCCGCAGCTCCATGCTCCCCTCGGTCGGCTCGTAGAATCCGGTGATGCAGTTGAACACCGTGGTCTTGCCGGCGCCGTTCGGTCCGATCAGGGCGGTGATGTCGTTCCGTCCGACCTCGAAGGAGACGTCGTCGACAGCGGTCAGCCCGCCGAAGCACATGGTGAGGTGCTCGACCTTGAGCAGGGGATCGCTCCGCCAGGGTCTCATCCGTGGCCTTCTTTGACGTGCGCCGAGGCGATCGTTCCGGCTTTTTCGAGCATGATCGATGGCGTTCGCGAGCCGACGATGCCGCGTGGCCGCCAGACCATGATCGCCACCATGGCGATGCCGAACAGCAGCATGCGGTAGAGCGCGGGATCGAACTCCTGGCCGAACACGTCCTGCAGCCAATCGGTGTGGCGGAGCGCCTCGAAGCCGCCGACCATGACGATCGCGGCGATGGCGACGCCGAGCTGGCTCCCCATACCGCCGAGCACGACAATGGCGAGGATGATGGCCGATTCGATGAAGGTGAAGCTCTCCGGGCTGATGAAGCCCTGACGCGTGGCGAAGAAGCTGCCGGCTACGCCGCCGAACAGCGCGCCGATGGCGAATGCCGTGAGCTTGGTGATGGTGGTGTTGATGCCGAGCGAGCGGCAGGCGATCTCGTCCTCGCGCATCGCCTCCCAGGCACGCCCGATCGGCAGGCGCCGCAATCGAAGCGTCACCAGATTGGTGATGAGCGCCAGGCCGAGGATCACGTAATAGAGGAAGATGATGCCCTGGATCGGATCGTATTTGAGGCTGAAGAAGCTGGCGAAAGTCTCGTTGCCTGTCGCCGTGAACGGCAGGCCGAAAAAGGTGGGCTTCGGAATGCCGGAGATGCCGTTAGGCCCGTTGGTGACCACGGTCCAGTTGAGTAAAACGATGCGCACGATCTCGCCGAAGGCGAGTGTGACGATGGCAAGATAGTCGCCGCGTAGCCGGAGCACGGGGAAGCCGAGAACGATGCCCCACATCGCGGCGGCGGCCCCGGCGATCGGCAGGCAGATCCAGAAGCCGAGGCCGAAATGCGTGGCGAGCAGGGCAAACACATAGGCGCCGACTGCGTAGAAGGCGACGTAGCCGAGGTCGAGCAGGCCGGCGAGCCCGACCACGATGTTGAGGCCCCAGCCGAGCATCACATAAGTGAGCACGAGGATCGACAGGTCGAACAAATAGCGGAGCGGCAGGCCGAGATGGAACGCCTTCTCCAGGAGGTAGGAGGAGAGCGGGAAGAAGATGGCAAACAGGATGCCGGCGACGGTGAAGATGCGGCCGTAGGGAAGGTCAGGAAAGAAGTAGACGATCGCCCGTCGCACCGCGCCGACCAACAGGAATCCGAGGATCAGCGCCGCAATCAGCCAATAAGCGGGGGCGCGAACGATCGCGCCGACGATGAAGACGATAAAGGCGACGAAAGCGACGCTGCCGAGGACGACGACGTCGCGCCGGTCGAAGCTCTCGCGGGTGAACAGTTTGGCGAACGGCGTGGTGATCGGATAGTCGGCGTGCCAGACGAACAGATTGAGCAGGAAGCGCCCGACCACCACGATGCCGACGGCGGTGGCGAGTAGAGCAGGGCGCGGCTGCAGCGTTAGGCCCGTGACCTTATCGACGGTACGCATGCCGAGCAGCAGGCAGAACAGAAAGAATGTGATCGAGCCGGCGATGATGGCATCGGCGATGGCCGACTGGAGAAGCTGGCCGTAGGATTTGCCGGGCTCAACCAAGGGGATCAAACCTTCTCCACTTCGGGACGGCCGAGCAGCCCGGTCGGGAAAAAGATCAGCACGATGGCGAGCATCGAGAACGCCGCAACGTCCTTGTATTCGATCGTGAAATAGGCTGACCAGAAGGTCTCGATCAGGCCGATAGCGAGCCCGCCAAGCATGGCCCCCGGCAGCGAGCCGATGCCGCCGAACACGGCCGCGGTGAACGCCTTGATGCCTGCGACGAAGCCGATATAGAAGTCGATCACCCCATAATAGAGCAGGTAGAGCAATCCGGCGACGGCGGCGAGCGCCGCACCGATCACGAAGGTGAGCGAGATGGTGCGGTCGACATTGACGCCGGACAGCGCGGCCATCAACCGGTCTTGCTCGCAGGCGCGTTGCGACCGCCCGAGCGCGGTGCGACTGATGATCAACCAAAATGCCGTCATCAGCACGAGCGTCGTCACCACGATCAGGATCTGGATGTTCGACAGGATGACGGCGAAGCCGTCCTGCTCGAACAGCTCGTAGCCGCCGGTGATCACCGGCTGGAGCGGCTTGACCCGCGCCCCTTGCGCCACCTGGATGAAGTTCTGGAGCACGATCGACATGCCGATTGCCGTGATCAGCGGTGCTAGCCGGAACGATTCGCGGAGCGGCCGATAGGCGATGCGCTCGACCGTCCATCCCCAGACCGCGGTCAGCGCCATGGCGACGATCAGCACGATGAGGAGCGCGAGCGGGATCATGGTCACCCCGAGGCTCATCAGCAGCAGAAAGGCAATCAGCGCGATGAACGCGCCGACCATGAAGATGTCGCCATGGGCGAAATTGATCATGCCGACGATGCCGTAGACCATCGTGTAGCCGATGGCGATCAGGCCATAGATCGAGCCGAGCGCGATCCCGTTGATCAATTGCTGTAGAAAATAGGCCATGGTTTTGCCTGCCTCGCCTTTCCCCCAAAATGGGCTTGCAGACTAAGGAATGCGGGCCGCGCCACCCGTTTGCGGCCCCCTTCTTAGCAAGAAGGGCGCGCCGCGTACAACGCTGCTTGGACGCACGAATGGCCCAAAATTACAGCAGAAGGTGCGAGCCGTCGCAAAACGGCGGGTCGCCGGTGTCCTTGCAGCCGCACAGAAGGGCCGTCTCGTCGCGCTCGGCGGTGAACATCAGCGGCTCGATCCCGGTGCCGGCATGCGAGCCGTCGCAGAACGGCTGCTTCTGGCTCCGCCCGCAGCGGCACCAGGCATAGCGTCTGCCGGTTTCAAGCTCGACCTGATAGGGGCTGAGCTGCGGTCGCTCTGGTTCCGACATCACGTTTCCCAGCAAGGCTCTTCGGCCAAAACTGCCCCTGCTTAGCCAATTCGCCGTTGTCCGGCAAGGAAGAGGGAGCCCGAACCACGCCATGAGAGCGTCACCTCCGGCCGTTAATTCGCCGGGAATCTGTTAGGCCGCAGAATCGCAGGATTGGAGTGAACTCACCGGCGATTCGGCGAGCAAGCCGCCCGCGGCGTTTACGGCAGGAAAAGAGCTTGAG
The DNA here is from genome assembly GCA_963816805.1 of uncultured Alphaproteobacteria bacterium. Taxonomy (GTDB): domain Bacteria; phylum Pseudomonadota; class Alphaproteobacteria; order Rhizobiales; family Methyloligellaceae; genus Methyloceanibacter. The sequence goes on along the minus strand of CAWFLU010000032.1, from coordinate 414,583 downwards.
TCGATGGCGCAATCGGACCATAGAGGGCGGAAAAGGTGGACCCGCGCCGCTCGCGCCGGTGGCAATAACCGCCTTCAAGGGCGTTGCGGCTGGGGACGGATCGTGGCCAAGGCGTGTTTGGAGGCCGTCCATGGCTGAGTTGATTTTCGTGAGCATTTCGCTCGCTGCCTTGTTCGCGCTCGCCATGAACCGCGCGTCGCTTTGGCTCTGGGCGCTCGCCGCCGGCGTATTCACTTTCACCGCGCAGATGGGCCTCGTTCACGGCCAGCTGCATTGGCCGATGTTCCCGTGGTGGTCGCTGTTAGGCTGGCTCATCGCCGCGCTCCTGTTCATCGCGAGCTTCCCCGAGATCAAGCGTAAATACATCACGCTCCCCACCTACCGCGCGCTTCAGGGCACCATGCCCACCATCTCGCAGACCGAGCGCGAGGCATTGCAGGCCGGCACGGTCGGCTGGGACGCCGAATTGTTCGGCGGCAAGCCGGACTGGTCGACGCTCCGCCGCACGGCCCCGATCACGCTCACCCATGAGGAGCGCGCCTTTCTCGATGGGCCTACGGTCGAGCTCTGCAAGCGCCTCAACGATTGGCGCATCCGTCACGAGTTGCACGACATACCCGACGATGTGTGGCGCTTCGTGCGCGATAACGGTTTTCTCGGCATGATCATCTCGCGCGCCCATGGCGGCCTCGGCTTCTCCGCCCAAGCGCAGTCGCTGATCCTCGGCAAGATCTCATCGCGTAGCCCCGACGGCGTCACCATCGTGATGGTGCCGAACTCGCTCGGGCCGGGCGAACTGATCGAGAAATACGGAACCGACGCGCAGAAGGAGCACTTCCTGCCGCGTCTCGCGCGCGGCGATGAAATTCCCTGCTTCGCTCTGACTGGTCCGTTCTCCGGCTCGGATGCTGCATCGATGCGCGATATCGGCGTCGTCACCCGCGGCCTGCACGAGGGCAAGGAGACGATCGGCATCAAGCTCAGCTGGGACAAGCGCTACATCACGCTCGCGCCCAATGCCACGCTGCTCGGACTCGCCTTCCGCCTGTTCGATCCGGAGAATTTGCTCGGCCGCGGCGAGGATATCGGCATCACGCTCGGGCTCGTGCCAACCCGCCATCCAGGCGTCGAGATCGGCCGACGGCATTTACCGGCGGGCGCCTCGTTCCCCAACGGCCCGACCCGCGGCCGCGACGTGTTTATTCCCGTCGACTGGGTCATCGGCGGCGCCGAGCGCGTAGGGCAGGGCTGGCGCATGCTGATGGCCTGCCTCGCCGCGGGGCGCTCGATCTCGCTGCCGGCGACGAGCGCGGCGTGTGCCAAGGCGATGCTCCGCACCAGCACGGCTTACGCCCGCATCAGGAAGCAGTTCAACCTGCCGATCGGCTTCATGGAAGGCGTCGAAGAGCCCTTGGCCCGCCTGGTCGAGACGGCTTACGAACTCGAGGCGGCGCGCGCGGTGACGGCCTCGATGGTCTCTGCCGGCGAGAAGCCAGCCGTCATCTCGGCGCTGCTCAAATATGTCTCGACCGAGCGCATGCGCGGCAGCGTGAACGACGCGCTCGACATCCATGGCGGCCGCGGCATCTGCGACGGTCCTTCCAATTATATTCAGGCCGCCTATCAGATGGTGCCGGTCGGCATCACGGTCGAAGGCGCCAACATCCTGACCCGTACGCTCATCACCTTCGCGCAAGGGGCGTTACGCAGCCACCCATATCTCTTCACCGAGATCGAGGCATTGCAGGACGAGGACCGGGAGCGCGGGATCAATCTGTTCGAGCGCACCTTCGACCAGCACGTGGCGTTCACCCTCTCCAACGCCACAGGCGCGCTGTTCCATAATTTGACTTTCGGCGTCTTGGCCTCATCGCCGCCGAATGCTGGCGCGACGCGGCGCTGGTGGCGACAGCTTGCACGCGCCGCGCGCTGCTTCGCGCTGGTTGCCGACATGACCGTGGCGCTGCTCGGCGGTGGGCTCAAGGTGAAGCAGAAGATCACCGGCCGCATGGCCGACGCGCTCGCCGAGCTTTATCTGCTCTCCTGTGTGCTGAAGCGCTTCGAGGACGATGGCCGTCAGGCGGCGGACCTGCCGCTCCTGAATTATTGCGCGCGGAACTGCCTCTACCGTTTCGACCAGGCTCTGCTCGGCGTGCTCCGCAATTTCCCGCTGCGCTCGGCGGCGTGGGCGCTGTGGCCGCTCGTGTTTCCGTTCGGCACGCGCCGCCCGGCCAGCGACCGAGACGGCAAGGAGATCGTGCGGGCTGCACTCCAGCCCGGCGCCTTCCGCGACCGTCTTACGCGCGACATCTTTGTCTCTGACGATCCTGCCGATCGCGTAGGACTGCTGGAATATACGCTGAAGAAAGTGATCGCCAGCGAAGAGGCCGACAAGAAGCTCGAGCGCGCTATCCGCAGGGGCGAGGTCAGGCGCTATCACAACAACGACTGGATCGAAGAGGCAAAGTCGAAGGGCGTGCTGACTGCCGACGAAGCGAGCGCATTGGCCGAGCTCCGCGATCTCGTCGCGCGCGTCATCGCGGTCGACGATTTCGATGCCGCCTCGCTTGCCGCGCGCCACATGCCGCCCGAGCCAAAGCCACGGCCGGTCGAGACGGAAATGGCGCGGGCCGAGGATCCCGAGCACATTGCCGCCGAGTAGAGCTGATCATGGCGACCACACTCCCTAACCTGCAAGACTGGCGCTTTACCATCGATTTCGAGGGCATCGCCTGGGCGATCATCGACCGCAAGGGCGAGAACATGAACTCGCTAGGCCGCCGCCCCACCGAGGAGCTCGGCGACATCGTCAAAGCGGTCGAAGCTGCGTCCGCAAGCGGCGAGGTCAAGGGCCTCGTCATCATGAGCGCCAAGGAGCGGAGCTTCATCGCCGGCGCCGACATCCGCGAGTTCGAGAGCTTCGACACCGAGACCAAGATCAAGGAGGTGGTCAGGCAGACGCTCGATCTGTTCGACCGCATCGAGCGGCTTCCGGTCACCGTGGTCGCCGCGATCCACGGCTATTGCCTCGGCGGCGGCCTCGAATTGGCGCTCGCATGCGACTGGCGCATCGCCGACCGCGAGGAGGGCACGCGGCTCGGCTTCCCCGAGGTCAAGCTCGGCATCTTTCCGGGGCTGAACGGCACGCTGCGCTCGATCGAGCTCGCCGGGCCGATGGATGCCATGACCGCCATGCTGACGGGCCGCATGCTGCGACCGTCCGCGGCACGCGCCATTGGTCTTGTCGATCAGCTCGTCGCCACGCACCACATTCTCCGCTGGGCCGCGCGAAAGGCCGTGCTGCAGAAGCGCGCGTCCAAGGGCGCACCGTGGTGGAAGCGGCTGATGCTGAAGCAGCCGATTCGCGGCATGCTGGCGAAGCAGATGCGCGCCAAGACGGCTGCCAAGGTGCGCGAGGAGCATTACCCGGCGCCGTTCCGCCTGATCGAGCTGTTCGAGCATTACGGCGACGATCCGGTAAGCATGCGCGTCGCCGAGACCGAGATGTTCGCGCCGCTGATGGCGAGCGAGGCCTCGCGCAATCTCCGCCGCGTGTTCAAGCTGTCGGAGATGCTGAAGGACGAAGCGCCGAAGGACGGCTTCAAGCCGCTCCGGGTTCACGTGATCGGCGCCGGCACCATGGGCGGCGACATCGCCGCGTGGTGTGTGACGCAAGGTATGCAGGCGAGCTTGCAGGATCTCGATGAGGCGCAGATCGCCAAGGCGCTTGCCCGCGCCAAGGGGCTGTTCAAGCGCCACCTCCGCACCAAGCTTGCGATCGATGCCGGCGTGGCGCGGCTGATCGCCGACCCTAAGGGGAGCTGCATCAAACATGCCGACGTTGTGATCGAGGCGATCGTCGAGAAGCTCGACATCAAGCTGAAGCTGTTCGCGGCACTTGAAAAGCAACTGAAGCCCGGCGCCGTACTCGCCACCAACACCTCTTCGCTGAGGCTCGAGGACATCACTCGCGCGCTCGCCGATCCGGGCCGGCTGGTCGGCTTGCATTTCTTCAACCCCGTCGCGCAGCTGCCGCTGGTCGAAGTGGTGCGCGGCAGTCAGACGCGCGAAGCTGAGGTGCGCAAGGCCTGCACGTTCGTCGCGGCCATCGCGAAGCTGCCGCTGATCGTCAAGGACTGCTCCGGCTTCCTCGTCAACCGGGTACTCGCGCCCTACATGATGGAGGCGGTGCGCCGCTATCAGCTCGGCGAGCCGCGCGAGAAGATCGACCAGGCGGCGATGAAGTTCGGCATGCCGATGGGTCCGCTCGAGCTGATGGACATGGTCGGCCTCGATATCGCCAATCACGTCGGCCAGGAGCTGAACTTGGCGCCCGAGAGCGACACTGTGCTGGCGAGCCTGGTCAAGCAGGGCAAGCTCGGCAAGAAGACCGGCGAGGGCTTCTACGTCTGGATCGACGGCAAGCCCAAGCGCGAGGAGGCGGTCTACGATCAGGCCGAGCTTGATCGCCTTGGGCGCGAGCTGGTCAAGCCGATGCTCGACGAGGCCGAGCGGGCGCTGGCCGATCAGGTGGTCGCAAACGCCGACCACATCGATGCCGGTGTGATCTTCGGCACGGGCTTCGCCCCGTTCCGCGGCGGCCCCCTTCACTATCGAAAAGCGGAAAAGGCTGCGGCGGCGGCGACCGCCGCTGCGGCATAGGCGAGCGGCCTCGAGGACATATGGCTGAAGCTTCGATCAGGCGTGTCGCGGTGCTGGGCGGGTCGCGTATTCCGTTCTGCCGATCGCACACCGCTTATGCCGAGCTGACCAATCTCGACATGCTGATCGCTTCGCTCGCCGGGCTGATCGATCGCTTTGCGCTTGCCGGCGCGCATATCGACGAAGTGGTCGGCGGCGCGGTCGTAACTCACGCCAAGGACTGGAACCTCGCCCGCGAGGCGGTGATCGGCAGCGCGCTCGCGCCGACTACCCCCGCCACCACCATGATGCAAGCTTGCGGCACGAGCCTCGCCGGCGCACTCAATCTCGGCGCCAAGATCGCCGCCGGCCAGATCGAATGCGGCATCGCGCTCGGCACTGACACCACGAGCGATGCGCCGGTCGTGTTCCAGCGCCGATTCGCCCAGCGTCTGGTGCAGGCAAGCCGCGCCCGGGGCTTCGGCCAGAAGCTCGCGGCGTTCAAGGGCTTCGCCCCAACCGAGCTTGCCCCACAGCCTCCCTCGACTTCGGAGGCCCGCACCGGCCTAAGCATGGGCGAGCATTGCGAGCTGATGGCCAAGGAATGGCGTATCACCCGCGAGGCGCAAGACCTGCTCGCCTATGAAAGCCACAAGAAGGCGGCTACCGCCTACGACGAGGGCTTCATGGACGATCTCGTCGTTCCCTGCGCCGGGGTGTTTCACGACAATAATATCCGCGGCGATATCTCGCTCGAGAAGATGGCGGAGCTTAAGCCCGCGTTCGACCGGTCCGGCAAGGGCACGATTACTGCCGCCAATTCCACCCCTTTGACCGACGGGGCGGCGACGATCTTGCTTGCGTCGGAGGATTGGGCGGCCAAGCGGGGCCTTCCGGTCCAGGCCTATCTGACGCAAGGCCGCACTTCGGCCGTAGATTTCGTTCAAGGTGAAGGGCTTTTGATGGCGCCGACCGTTGCCGTGAGCGAACTGCTGAAGCAAACCGGCCTTGCGCTTCAGGACTTTGATTATTATGAAATTCATGAAGCCTTTGCTGCGCAGGTACTGGCAACATTGAAGGCATGGGAATCTGAGGACTATTGCCGGCGCCGGTTGGGACGGGACGCCCCTTTGGGGTCGATCGATCGCTCGAAGCTAAACGTCAAGGGCTCGTCAATAGCTTTCGGGCATCCTTTTGCAGCGACCGGCGCACGCATTCTGGCGGTTCTCGCCAAATTGCTGCATAGTGGAGGCGGCCGCAGGGGCCTGATTTCGGTGTGTACGGCTGGCGGCATGGGTGTCGCGGCCATACTTGAAGGGGTACAGTCCAAAGCATAGCGAGCGCCGGAATAACCGGCCGGAGTCCACAATAAGAACGCGAATAAAGTGTAATGGGCGAAACTTGGTCCTCGTGCAGGGGGCGTTGGGACAGGGGGCAAGGAAGCGGAATTCGCCATGGCGCCGCAAGCGCCATCGGCCTGAGGCACTACGGAGGTTCTTATGAGGTATCATGCGTTCGCTGCGATGGGACTTGTAACCGCTGCTATCCTTGCTCCCGGCAGTTCCCAGGCGGCCGCGGTTGATCCGACCGGCTATTGGTACAAGCCGGACGCTGTGCGCGAATCGAAGATCCAAGTCTTCAAATGCGGCTCGGGCAAGTCGCAACTTTGCGCCAAGATCGCCTGGCTCAAGGACCCCAACGACACCAAGGGCAAGCCGCTCCACGATATTCGGAACGAGAACCCCTCGATGCACGACCGGCCGATCGTCGGCCTCACTCTCTTTAGCGGGATGCAGGCGAGCGCGCCCGGAACCTGGACCGGCCAGATCTACAATCCCGAGGACGGCCACACTTACGCTGCGACGCTCACCATGATTTCGCGTTCGGAGATCAAGCTCCGCGGCTGCAAGGCTTGGCTGCTTTGCGGCGAGAAGCAGTGGCTCAGGACCTCGGCTCCGCCTGCCGCAGTGCCGGAGACGGCGCCTGAAGGCACGCAGCAGATCGAGGCTTCGGCGACGCCGGCTCAACCTGCGCCTGCCGCCGCCGTTGCCACCGCGCCTGCAGCCGCTCCTAAGGCCGAAGTCGCTGCCGCGTCGCCCGCGCCTGCGCCGAAGGTCGAAGTCGCAGCCGTCACGCCGTCGATGGAGGCCGCCAGCGATCAGGCGGCTATCATGACTGCGGCTCCAGCACCGACGATGCAAGCTGCCGTCAATCCTACGCCGCAAGCCGGCGAGACGGCATCGACCCAACCTTCGGCCGAGCCGGTCGCTCTTATGTCGCCCGCACCGCAAGCCGGTGCCGGCGGTGCTCAGAAAGGCTATGGCTTCTTGAACGCATCAGCTACGTCCGACACCGCCGCGCAATATACCGGCGAGAACCTGACGAGCATGTTCAAGATGACGAGCCCGGTCGCGACCGGAGCCGCTCCCGCGCCAAGCGCTGTCGCGCCTACGCCCGCGCCGCAGACCGCCGCCGCGGCACCCGCGCCTGCCGCCGCTCCCGCTCATCCTGCTGCGATCGAGGCTTCGGTTGCCGGTGGTCCGGTACCGATTCCCGATCAGAAGCCCAAGACCAAGACGCATGTACCTACCGTCAAGTCGACGGCTAAGGCTCCTGCCGGAGCGATGGCCGGCGAGCAGGGCGCGCCAATGCCCGAGGACGGCGCAATGGCGCAAGCCGACGTCGATCCGCAATCGGCAGAGGTCGATACCGCAGTGGCCGAGCCGCTGACGCGCCGCCAGCGGCGGCTGCTTCGCAAGCAGCAGGAACAGCAGGCGCCGTTCCTGCCCTGGCTGCGCTAGGCCAGATTCGAGATTTGGATTGCACTCTCGCCGGCCTTTGGCCGGCGAGATCGTTTCGGCGACGATCTAGCGCTTCGCCTCGGCGCGGAGCTCGCGCTTGGAGAGCTTGCCGATCAAAGTCTTCGGCAGCTCGTCGCGGAACTCGATCTCGGCGGGAAGCTCGAGCTTGGAGAGCTTCTCTTTCAGAAAGTGGATGAGCTCCGCCGCCGTCGCCTGTTTCCCCTCTGTCAGCTTGACGAAAGCCTTCGGCGCCTCGCCGCGATAGGCGTCCTTTATGCCGATCACCACCACCTCGGCGACAGCAGGATGCTCGTAAAGCGCTTCCTCGATCCTGCGCGGATAGACCTTGAATCCCGAGGCGTTGATCACGTCCTTGATACGGTCGACGATGAAGATGTAACCGTCCTCATCCATGTAGCCGACATCGCCGGTGCGGAAGAAGCGCCCGGCGAAGCAATCCTCGGTGTCTTGAGGCTTGTTCCAATAGCCGGTCATCACCTGGGGACCGGCTATGCAGATCTCGCCGGTCTCGCCGGTCTTGACCTCGACTGTGGGATCATCGAGCGAGCGGATGGAGATCTCGGTGGCCGGCAGCGGCAGACCGATCGATCCTTCGCGCGGCGCGTCCGGCGGATTGCACGCTGCGACGGGCGATGTCTCGCTCAAGCCGTAACCCTCGACCAGAATGGCGCCCGAGATTGCCTCGAAGCCCCGCTTCACTTCGATCGGCAGGGGCGCGCCGCCGGCCATACAATATTTGAGCGAAGTCAGGTCGAAATTGCCGATATGCGGATACCTGAGCATGGCGTTGAATAGCGTCGGCACGCCAGGCATCATGATCGGCCGCAACTTGGCGATCAACTTCAAGGTCAGGATCAACTCGAATTTCGGCAGCAGGATGATCTCGAGCCCGTGGTTGATGCCAAAATTCATCACAGTGGTCATCGCGAAGACGTGGAACAGAGGAAGCACCCCGACGATGCGATCGCCCGCGCTGACGATCCGGTTCTGCCAGGTCTCCAGCTGGCCGATATTGACCGAGAGATTGGCGTGCGACAGCATCGCCCCCTTGGGCGTTCCGGTGGTGCCACCGGTATATTGCAGCACGGCGATCGCATCGGGCGTGATCGCCGGGCGCTCGAATTGGCCATCGTTGGCGAGCAGGTCTTCGGCACGAACGAGTCTCGCCCGTTCGCCCGCCCGGCCGACCGCGGCAAGCTTCGCCCGTTGCGTCAGCTTGAACCCGACCGATTTCAGCGCCGGTAGGAGCGAGGTGAAGCTCACGACCACGGCGCGCTCGAGAGCGCGGCGCTTAAGCAACGCTTCGATCTTGTCGTAGGTTAGCGCAAGGTCGAGCGTCACCATGATCTTGACGCCGCTGTCGCGGATCTGGGTTTCGATCTCCTCAAGGCTGTAGAGTGGATTGAAATTGACGACGGTGCCGCCGGCCTTCAGCACGCCGTAGTAGAAAATCACGAAGGCCGGCGTGTTCGGCATAAACAGGCCGACCTTCACGCCTTCGCCGACGCCCTCCTCACGCAAACCCTTGGCGGCGCGGTCGGACAATGCGCCGATCTCGGCGTAGCTCAGCCGCTTGCCCATGAAATAGGTGCAAGGACGCGCGCCGTAAGCCGCGACCGCCTGGTCGAGCTGGTCGCCGAGCAGCTTCGGCTCGATCTTCACATCCCAAGTGACGCTCTTGGGATAGGCCTTCAGCCAGGGATGCGGCCGCGCCGGCGCCTCGGAGTGCGCGCTCTCCAAGGAACTGCGCGCCTTCCATGCCTTCGGATTTGGCTTGGTGCCCATTGGCGTCTTATGGTTTTGCCATGCTTTACCGCCGCTTAACGAGCGCGCGAGTCTTGCCCGGAGGCAATAGGCCGCACGCGTGTTAGAGCATAGTATATTTAGCACGAAGGCATTATGAGGGTGGCGCAGAAGCATTCGCGCGAGGGTTCGCGCGAATATGCTGAAAGGGTGGCGCGGTCCGGCGCAAAAACGCCAATTTTGTTGGCGATTAGAGCGCCATACAGGGCATGAATAGGCACCACACGGGTAGACTCGACCAAATTTTAAGTCTATTCCAATGCCCGACTTGCCCTCGGATTAGCTATGATTTAGCCAGGGACCATTAGACACGGACCCCTTAACGGGGCAGGGAGAGCGACATGGACGAGGTGGCCACCAAGATCATCGAGATTTTGCGCAAGAACATGAAGGACCCATCGAAGGCCGTCACGCTCGAAACGCCCCTGAGCGATCTTGAAATCGAATCGCTCGACCTCGCCGTGATCGTGTTCGATATTGAGGATACCTTCGGTATCGAAATCCCCTATAATGCCAACGAAGAGGTCGAGGCGTTCGCGACGGTAGGATCCGTCGTTGATCGGGTGAAGGGCATCATCGCAGAGACGAAGGCTTCGGGCGCGGCAGCTTGAACCCCGACATTGGCTCGGCCTTCCCGGGACGTTAGACCACGCTTGGAGTTACGGCTTAGCACTACATGACACACACTAATGGGCGAAGGCGCGTCGTGGTCACTGGCCAGGGCGTCGTTACTCCTTTGGGCACGGGTGTAGACAAGTTTTGGGCTGCGCTCCAAAAGGGCGAGTGCGGCATCCGCCAGGTGCAGAGCTTCGACACTCACGATCTTTACATCACCATCGCCGGTGAGGTGCCTGACTTCGATCCCAAGGAGCGGCTTCAGAGCAAACCTCTGCTGCTCGCCGACAAATTCTCCCAATATGCGGGCTGCGCGGCGGCTGAAGCCGTCGCCATGTCGAAGCTCGATGTGCCGCTCAAGGACCACGAGGCCTATCGCGCCGCCTGCATCATTGGCTCGGGCGTCGGCGGCCTCACTACGCTCGAATTCTCCTACAAGATGCTGTTCAAGGAGAACAAGCGCGCGACCCATCCGCTCACGCTTTTGAAGGCGATCGGCAGCTCGGCTTCGGCCCATGTCAGCATCGAATATGCCATCAAGGGTCCGACCTTCGGCGTGGTCAGCGCCTGTTCGACGGCGACGCATTCGATCGGGCTCACCTACCGCATGATTCGCGAAGGCCTGGTCGACATGGGGCTGGCCGGCGCGGCCGAAGCCTCGCTCAACTGGGGCGCGACGCGTGCCTGGCAGGCGATGCGCGTGCTGAGCCCTGACGGCCTCTGGCCGTTCGCCAAGCGCCGCAATGGCACCGTCCTCGCGGAGGGCGCCGGCATCTTAATGCTGGAAGAGCTGGAGCACGCCAAACGGCGCGGTGCGCCGATCCTTGCCGAGGTGATGGGCTACGGCATGACGGCCGACGCGGCAGACATGGTCAACCCATCGATCGACGGCGCCTCGACCGCCATGCAGATGGCGCTCGATGACGCCTCGCTCGCGCCCTCAGACGTCGATTACATCAACGCCCACGGCACTGGAACCACGGTCAACGACATCAACGAGACCCGGGCCATCAAGCGGGTGTTCGGCAACGCCGCCAACAAGCTCTCGATCTCCTCGACCAAGTCGATGCACGGCCATTGCCTGGGCGCCGGCGGCGGCATCGAGGCCGTGGCGGCCGTGAAATCCATCAACGAGAAATTCGTGCCGCCGACGGTCGGTCTCGACGAGCCCGATCCCGAATGCGATCTCGACTACACGGCGAATGTAGGCAAGCAGCGCGAGGTCAATTTTGCGATGTCGAACTCGTTTGCCTTCGGCGGCTTGAACGCGGTCCTCGTGTTCGGACCGGCACCCGCTTAGGCCTGGCGCCTTAGCCTTTGGCGCGCACCCCCTCGTCTGTTCCTGCTTTTGGCGCTTGCCCGCGCTCGCCAGCGTGGTCCTGGCCTATGCCGTCGCCGGCCATGCGCCATGCGCGGCAGGAGAGGGGGATCGCCAGCCGTGCCGAGCAGATCTTCCACGCGAAATCGAGCTTCGTCGCCGGCAATCCGAACGGCGATGTGAGCGTCGTCACCTTCCTCGACTATAATTGCCTCTATTGCCGGGAAGGAGCGCCCGACCTCGCCAAGCTCATTGCGCAAGACGGCAAGGTACGTCTCGTGCTGAAGAAGCTTCCCGTCCTCGGCAAGGATTCCGAGGAGGTGGCGCGCGTCGCGCTCGCCGCGGCCCCGCAAGGCAAGTATCTCGAGAGCCAGGACACGCCACCAAGGCGAAGGCGCTCCGCATCACCGGAGAGCTTGGCCTCGATACGGCGCGTGCTGGAATGTGACCCCCGAGAGCCGCGCCCCTCAGCAAGTCGGGAGGGGAGGGAAGGTAGCGGAAAGCGGAGCTATGCCCTGATGCGAACGAACGGGCAGGGCGAGAAGCGAAAGGCGGAAATTAGGAGCATTGCGTTGGTAAGGACATCACCAAAGACCATCGGCTCAGAACCCCTCAGAGTGAGGAAGGCAACCAGGGCGGCCAACTCGCTGCGCCCATCGCTTCAACCGCGATAATTATCGCATCCGTGGCTCGCGTCTTTGATTTGAGGGTCTCGCCCACCATCAACTTCATTGCGTCGTGCACTTCGTCGAAATGTTCGGCAGCGACCTCAATACGCTTCAGTTTCAGGTCGTATAGATAGTGCTGCACCCACGGACGGACCTCGTCACTCCAAACGCCAGCCGCAAGGCCGACCGGTATTTTGGTCATCTGTGAGGGCCTCGAGGTCAGCGAATAGTTTGTGCTCGTCGCGATTCTCGGTCATGCCGCAGACCAGCGGCAGCCAGTGCATCCTTAGGTCTTTGTTGAGAGTTTTTTAGAACTTTGATGCTTCGATTCGATGATGGTGCACCTCGACGCTCGAGGCCTAATGGAACGGGCTTTCAATCGATTTTCGGAAGCTCTGGCGGTTGTCTTCCTCGCAGGCGCAATAGCGTCAGCCTCGATGGCATCCGAAAACAGCGTAACGGTGGTGACCAAGGGAGCCTTGGCTCGCGGAGTTAGCGCGCTTCCGCTCACCCCTGGATTCGGCTTAGTCGCAACAGAAGAGCGCCCTCTGAAGTTGGCCGACTACACGATATCGAACCTCATCATATTAGCAACGCCGTGGCCGATCGAGGAGGCGTTACCTCAGGCAAAAGCACCCACGCTTATCGTAGCCACGCCCTCCGTCACCAAGCGCAAGCCGAAGCCAAGACCTATCGTGCCGCGGCCAGCAGACAAACTAACGTGGGTAAAAGCAGACTGGTGGCGTCAATTGACATGGTTGCGTATTCGCTAGCAGTCCCGAGCGGCGCCATCAGTCTGTGACATTGCAAAGACGGACAACCTTCGACGGTCCATTGACGGGCTATGGAAGCGGGCTAAAGAAAAGCGCCGACAGGGAAGGTGGGGCTAGCTATACCAGAGTACGCATTACCCTTGAACAATAGCATCAGACACGACGAAAGAAAAAGCCCCGCAGACGAGGCGCGTGCGGGGCTTCTCCGATTCCCTGCCTCCGAGAGATGGGTGTGCGGGGTAGCACGGGGGCAACGCTTTGAGACCTAGGTTAACAAAAACGGACCCGATTGGTTAATTCCCGTTTTGGCACGCTTGTGCACCAATGACTCCAGTGACAGCGTGGCTTAAATGGCATCGCCGAAACGACGCGGCAGAAACGGCGGAGTTCCGTCTCCGACTCGCAGCATCCATATTCGTCACGATCAGCGACGATTTGGAGTTGGCGATGCACGAAGCCTATCAACCGATCATTGATGACGGGCGAGGGCACTTTCCTGAAGATCCGCGCGTGTAGGCGGCCCCACGGAGCTCGCGCCGCGATTGCCGATGCGGCCGAGATCAAGAACACCTCTCACTCTGAATACGTTCTGGAATGCAGTCTCGGATCTACATCAGACAGCAAGGACACCGAAGAACGTCACGTAGCATACCGCGGAAAGTTGGTTCGCGGCGAGCAATCGCATGAGCCATATGCGAACGCCGTAGGTCAGTTCTTTGCCAACCGTTGTGGCGGCCACTTCCCTCGGTCGGCGGTGGAGTCCGCGCTGGCTTGCCATGCTGAATGAGAAAACCTCTCGCGAGATTGATCAGTTCGAGGATTTCGACCTCGCCGGCATCTTCGCTGTGATCATCTAGACTGAGTAGTTCTCTCGTTGACGAGCTGCCCGACGGGCGTCTCGACTCGAGATTGGCGCTCAGATCGAGTCGGAGAGCATTAGGCTCTCTCTCTGTCGTCTTCCGTCATGAATTATCAGCTCCTCCGGCTTGCCAATCATATCCGCCCGGCGCCACTGGTTTGACCGATTGCAGCGGTGAGCGTCACTTAAAGAAAAAGCCCGGCATTTAGCCGGGCATTACGGCGGGACCGAAACCGACGGGGTGGAGGTCATCGACGTTCCAGTCCTAATATCAGTGCGACAAAATCTCGGAGGTCACGAGGGAGTGGCTGGCCGCTTGCTAATCGAACAGCCAATGCAAATGCGAAGACCAGCGCGATAAGGATAAAAATTTGGCGGACTTTGAAAAGAGGATCAGGTGAACGGTTTCTGTATGGCTCTTTCTCGGACATCGTGCACTAACATACAAGAAAAAGCCCCGGCCGAAGTGACCGAGGCGAGGTACTGGGGCGTTCGCAGAGCGGACGCCGGTTGCGATTATATCGGACGATGATTCTGAAGGGGACTCTTCTCGGGCACTTTCTCCCGCGGCGAGCGACTACAACGGTCGGGCCCGAGTGGGACTTTCACTTACAGCGGACTAATTACAAACGTTAGCGCCAGGGCCAGATAGCTGATTCTCGCCCGGCGAAGGGAAAGGGCGCCGACCGAAGGCGACGCCCCTCTTCAAATGTTTAGTAGCAAATCCAAACGTAGCCACCCGGCGTCCACCGCCAGCAGGCGCCTACTCCGTAGCCGTACCAGCGACCGCCCCACCAACGACCGTGGTGACCGCGCCGATGCGCATGGTTCCAATCACCATCCCAGTGCGCGTGGCCATGTCCGTGGCCGTGACCATGACCATGCCCGTGGCTATGTCCATGACCATGACCGCCGTGGCCATGTCCGTGGCCGTGACCGCCACCATGCCCCTTCCCGGCAATCGCTGCGGGCGAGAACATCACCGTGGCGGCGATGGCAACGACAAGGCCAACTTTTCGAAGTTTCCTCCCTATGAGATTATTTAGATCAGCCCGCTGAAGGCTCATTTCTCTAACGCCCGAAGATTAATTCAGTTTGCTACCTATCTCACCGAGCTCGCAAAGGGTGCGAAACTTCGCGCCGTTGCCGTTTGATATTCTTGTGGGGCGGATTGTGGAACTTCATCGGCTCTTCGCGCGTGGCATGAACAGAAATGTCGTTTGCCCGCATCCCTTGAAGCCCAGTCAACCTTCGCTCGATTGACGACCCACGGGCGGCCGGTCAAGCCCTAACGGCGAGAGGGTGAACACTTCGCATCCCGTCTCCGTGACTCCGACCGTGTGCTCGAACTGCGCCGACAGCGAGCGGTCGCGGGTGACTGCGGTCCAGCCGTCCGACAGGATCTTCACGTGCGCCTTCCCGAGATTGATCATCGGCTCGATGGTGAACAGCATGCCTGGCTTGAGCGGCAGGCCTTCGCCGGGCTCGCCGTAATGCAGGATGTTGGGCCGGTCATGGAACACCTTGCCCAAGCCGTGGCCACAGAAATCGCGCACGACGCTGCAGCGCTCGGCCTCGGCATAGGCCTGGATGGCGCCGCCGATATCGCCGGTGGTGGCGCCCGGGCGAACCGCCGCCACGCCCTTCATCAGCGAATTATAGGTGACCTCGAGCAGACGCTCGGCGGCGCGGCTGATCTTGCCCACGGCGTACATGCGGCTCGAATCGCCGTGCCAGCCGTCGACGATCAGCGTCACGTCGATGTTGAGGATGTCGCCCTCTTTCAGCGCGCGGGGACCGGGGATGCCGTGGCAGACCACGTGGTTCAGTGAGGTGCAGATCGATTTCGGGAAGCCGCGATAGTTGAGCGGAGCGGGGATCGCCCCATGCTCTAGCGCGAAATTGAACACGAATTGATCGAGCGCATCGGTAGTCACGCCGGGCTTCACCTGATTGACCAGCAGGTCGAGCGCCTCGGCCACGAGTTGCCCGGCCTTGGCCATGCCGGCGAAGGCATCGGCGCCGTGCAGCTTGATCTTGCTGTCGCGCGCCTGGGCGCGGGCGAATTCGAGATTGGACATGGCCCTCAAGTCATAAATCAACCTCTGATGACTTAGGGCGAAATTCCCCGATGTGCAACGGCAGCTGCTTCGCTTTATCGCGCCGCACCAAGGCAGTTAGCGCGGAGGGGTGGCGACAAGTGCGGTGTTCGCGGTCAATAATGTCGCATGAACCCCCCTGACAGAGATGGACGCCAGCAGACCGTCACCGCTGCTTTGGTGGTGATCGGCGAGGAGATCCTGTCAGGGCGCACCAAGGACGAGAACATCGCCTATATCGCCGCCTATCTGACCAAAATCGGCATTCTGTTGCGCGAGGTGCGGGTGGTTGCCGACTGCGAAGCCTCGATCGTCGCCGCCGTCAACGAGCTTCGTCTCCGCTTCGCCTACGTGTTCGCCACCGGCGGGATCGGCCCGACCCACGACGACGTCACCACCGACGCCATCGCCAAGGCTTTCGCCGTTCCCGTGGTCACCGATCCCGACGCGGTCGCCGCGATGCGCAAGCGCTTCACGCCGACCGAGCTTACGCCGGCGCGGCTCCGCATGGCGCGCATCCCCGAAGGCGCGAGCCTGATCGACAACGCCATCTCGCGCGCGCCCGGCTTCATGATCGAGAACGTGATCGTCATGGCGGGCGTGCCGCGCATCATGCAAGTGATGCTCGATACGGTGAGCCCGCGCCTCGCCAAGGGGCGGCCCATGCTCGCCCGCTCGGTCCGCCTCGATGTGCCGGAGGGCGACGCGGCGGAAGGCTTAGGCGAGCTCCAGGCGGCGCATCCCGACGTGCAGATCGGCAGCTACCCGTTCTTCGAGAACAAGCGCCTCGGCACCTACATCGTGCTCCGCAGCGTCGACGAAGCGAAGCTCGCAGCGGCCGAAAATGCGCTGTGGAAATTTATTGCCGAAGAGGGATTCTCAGCTGCCGCCGGCGACGGCTGAGCCCACTTTCGTCCATAAAGCGAATCACTGGGGGAGAACCTCCGCGCGCGCTGGCGCTTCGTCCTCGATCGCCCGGCTTATGAAGGTCACCAGGGCGCACGCAACCTCATTGGCGTTCGAGCTCGAAAGGCTACGCGTCACGAGCGCCACCGCTTCCGCGGCCGACTGCGATTGCCGATGAACGCCATCAACCATTTCTGGAACTCGCGTGCGGCGATAGCGTTGCCGAGAAGGTGCATCATGCCGGTGTGGCGCCGATCGCGAGCGATACGGCGATAGGTAGCCTCGATCGCACCGCGCTCTCCTTCGAGCACTTGAGCGAAGCGATGATCGGTCGCGAGTAGCGCGCCGGTGATCTCGGCTTCTTCGTTGCGGCGCGAGGCGAGCAGGATCGCGACGATCTCGTCCCGCTCGCGCAGCGTGCCGACAAGCAGCGAGGTGCTGACATAGGCGATCCCTTAAAGCGGCATTGTTCATCGCCGCGGCAGAGGATGCAGCATGATCGGGCTGGCGTGCCGGGGCGCTAACGCGGGCGCGCTTGGCGCAGCGCATCGGCAGCGTCAGTGTGCAGCGCCGGGAGGATTCTCAGAAAAAGCGCGGGAGCCGTTGAGCGTCCCGCGCTTGCTTGTAACCGATTGATTTTGAAAATGAATAAAGAAGGCGCGGGGACGAGCCCCGCGCCCTTGCAATCTATCTCTTTTTGGCGGTCTTACGACGGGCGGTGCCCGTCTTCTTCGCCGTCGTCTTCTTTGCCGCGGCGGTCTTGCGCGCGGGCTTCTTCTTCGCTGCGGGCTTCTTCTTCGCTACTGCCATAGTGCATCCCTCCTTCAGGGCTGGCTGGCTGTGAAAATCACTCTAGCTACATCCGCTCGTCGAACCGCACGTATCGCATTTGAGACACGTGCCATTTCGTACGAGGGTAAAGTTACCGCATTCTCCACACGCTTCCCCTTCATAACCCTTAACGCGCGCCTCGGCGACGAGTTCTGATGCGCCGCGCTCGGCGAGTGCTTCGACGGCGCGTGCAACGTGCTCGGCCGTCTCGGCTGAAGGTGTGGATGCGGTGGCAAGGCTTGTGGTGCGAGGAAGCGCGTCGTCATCGGCTCTCGCCTGTAACACGCGCGCCTGAGCACCAGTGCCCTGCGCTTTGCTCGGCGCAAAAGACTTTCGCTCGCTGAGGCGACCACGGGTGAAGCCTGGCGAGACGAGAGCTTCAGTGAGACGCCTGCTTTCGCCTGCGTCACCAGAGCCGAGTGTAGTGCTGCCGATCTCACTTGGATCAACATGAGCAAGCTCGTACCGCCCAAGATAAGAAACTGCAAGCTCTCTAAACAAGTAGTCAAGGATCGAGGTCGCGTTCTTGATGGCTTCGTTCCCGCGCACCGGACCTGCTGGCTCGAAGCGAGTGAAGGTGAAGGCATCGACGAACTCTTCCAGCGGAACTCCATACTGCAAACCGACGGACACCGCGATCGCAAAGTTATTCATGAGCGAGCGGAAGGCAGCGCCTTCCTTGTGCATGTCGATAAAGATCTCGCCCAAGCGACCGTCTGCATACTCTCCAGTCCTTAAATAGACCTTATGCCCGCCGACCACAGCCTTCTGCGTATATCCCTTACGCCGATCAGGCAAGCGTTCACGATCGGCACGCGCGCGTATCCGCTCGACCACGCGCTCGACGATTCGCTCGGCGATCACTGTCGCGCGCTGCGCCTGCGGCTGATCCGACGCGACTGCTGCGAGCACTTCGTCCTGCTCTTCCTCTTCATCGGCGAGCAGCTGCGCGTTGAGCGGTTGCGACAGCTTCGAGCCGTCGCGATACAGCGCGTTGGCTTTCAGCGCGAGTCGCCACGACAGCAGATAGGCCTGCTTGCACTCCTCGACGGTCGCGTCGTTCGGCATGTTGATGGTCTTGGAGATGGCGCCGGAGATGAACGGCTGCGCCGCCGCCATCATGCGTATGTGGCTCTCGACCGACAGATACCGCTTGCCCTTGCGCCCGCACGGTGAGGCGCAGTCGAACACCGGCAGGTGCTTGGGGTCGAGCCCCGGCGCGCCTTCGAGCGTCATCGCCCCGCAGGCGAATTCGTTGGCGGCCTCGATCTCGCGCTTGCCGAAGCCGATCTCGGTCAGGAGGTCGAAATCGGGCTGATCCAGCCGCTCGAGCTTCAATCCAAGCATGCCGGTGAGGAACTCCTCGCCGAGCGTCCATTTGTTGAACACGAATTTGATGTCGAAAGCCGAGGCCACGGCCTTCTCGATCGCCGCGATCTTCTCGTGCGTGAAGCCGCGCGCCGCCAGCGCCTCGTGATTGACGCCGGGGGCGCCGGCGAGCGTGCCGCGGCCCACGGCGTAGTCGACGATGCGCTTGATCGCGTCTTCAGGATAGCCGAGCGCGCGCAAGCCAGCCGGCACCATGCGGTTGATAATCTTGAAATAGCCGCCGCCAGCGAGCTTCTTGAACTTCACCAGCGCGAAATCGGGCTCGATGCCGGTCGTATCGCAATCCATCACCAGCCCGATCGTGCCGGTCGGCGCAATCACCGTCGCCTGCGCGTTGCGGAAGCCGTGCTTCCTGCCGAGCTCGATCGCCCGCTCGAAGGCGTGGGTGGCGTGCGCGATCAGCCGCGGGTCGGGGCAGGAGGCGTGATCGAGCGGCACCGGCGGTGTCGCCAGGCCCTCATAACCGCCGCGCTCGCCGCGCGCGGCGCGGGCGTGGTTGCGTATGACGCGGAGCATCGGCTCGCGGTTCGCCGCATAGCCCGGGAAGGCGCCGAGCTCGGCAGCCATCTCGGCACTCGCTTCATAGGTGACGCCGGTCATGATGGCGGTGAGCGCGCCGCCGAGCGCGCGGCCCTCAGGCGAATCGTACGGAATGCCGGAGGCCATCAGCAATCCGCCGATATTGGCGTAGCCGAGCCCGAGCGTTCGGTACTCGTAGGAGAGCTGAGCGATCCGGCGCGAGGGGAACTGCGCCATGGTGACGGCGATCTCGAGCACGACGGTCCACAGCCTGATCGCGTGCTCATAGGCCGCGACGTCGAAGCTGCCGTCGGTGTTGCGAAACGCCATCAGGTTCAGCGAGGCAAGATTGCAGGCCGTGTCGTCGAGGAACATGTACTCCGAGCACGGGTTCGACGCCTTGATCGTGCCGGCCGCCGGGCAGGTGTGCCAATCGTTGATGGTGGTGTGGAACTGGATGCCGGGATCGGCGCAAGCCCAGGCGGCGTGACCGATCTGCTCCCACAGATCCCTAGCCTTCATGGTTTTGGCGATGGCGCCGTTCTTGCGGAAGGTCAAGTTCCAGTTGGTGTCGGTCTCGACCGCGCGCAGGAACTCGTCGGTGACGCGCACCGAGTTGTTGGAGTTCTGGCCGGAAACGGTGCGATAGGCCTCGGAATCCCAATCGGTGTCGTAGATCGGGAAATGAATCGAGGTGTAGCCCTGGCGGGCGAACTGGATCACCCGGCGAATCGCGTTGTCGGGCACGCGCGCTTTGCGCGCGGCCTTCACCTCGCGCTTCAACGCTGGGTTGCGCTTCGGATCGAAGCAACCGTCGTCGTCGGCCTCGCAATTGATGCAAGACCTGAGAATCGCATTCAGCCGCTCCGACAGGATCTTCGAGCCGGTGACCAGCGCGGCGACCTTCTGCTCCTCGGTCACCTTCCAGTTGATGTAGTCCTCGATGTCGGGGTGATCGATGTCGACCACCACCATCTTGGCGGCGCGGCGCGTGGTGCCGCCCGACTTGATGGCACCCGCAGCCCGGTCGCCGATCTTGAGGAAGCTCATCAGGCCCGAGGACTTGCCGCCGCCCGACAGCGGCTCGTTCTCGCCGCGAAGCCTGGAGAAATTCGTGCCCGTGCCCGAGCCATATTTAAAGAGCCGCGCCTCGCGCACCCAAAGGTCCATGATGCCGCCCTCGTTGACGAGGTCGTCCTCGATTCCCTGGATGAAGCAGGCATGCGGCTGGGGATGCTCATAGGCCGAGGTCGAGGCCTTCACCTCGCCGGTGGCGTAGTCGACATAATAATGACCCTGACTCGGGCCATCGATGCCGTAGGCCCAATGCAGCCCGGTATTGAACCATTGCGGGCTGTTGGGGGCGCCCATCTGCATGGCGAGCATGTAGCGGAGCTCGTCATAGAAGGCGCGCGCGTCCTCTTCCGACGAGAAATAGCCGCCCTTCCAGCCCCAATAGGTCCACGTGCCGGCCAGCCGGTCGAATACCTGCCGCGCGTCGGTCTCGCTGCCGAACCGCTCTTTTTCAGGGAGAGAGGCGAGCGCCGCCTCGTCCGGCACCGAGCGCCAGAGAGATGAGGGGACGGAGTTCTCCTCGACCTTCCTGGCCTTCAGCGGCACGCCAGCTTTGCGGAAATATTTCTGGGCGAGGATGTCGGCGGCGACCCCGCTCCAATGCTCGGGAACCGTGAATTTGTCGAGCGCGAACACCACCGAGCCGTCGGGATTGCGAATCTCGCTCCCGCTTTCCCGGAAGGGGATGGTGGCGTAAGGAGACTTTCCAGCCTCCGTGAATTTCCGTTCGATCCGCATCGTGCTCCAACCCCCGCAAATTCGCTCGGGTTTCCCCGCGCTTGGTTCAAGGCGCGCAACGGACGAAACTGATGCGATTCGTCCGACGCATCAACATGTATGCATCAAAGTACTACTTTACCACTAAAGGCTGTGCGGAGCACGGGAATGGTGTGTGGAAAGCCTGTTGGTACAGGCTGGATAAGTGGGCACTTTCGCGCCCTGGCGAATGCGCCAATTGACCGATTTCGAGCTCTGCATTCATCCTGTATTTACCAGCCGATCACTAACCTGTTGCGAGCGAAAAAGTAGGTCTCGTCAGCAGTCGGGGGAGTTCATGGGTCAGCATCGCGCGTTCGGCCAGGATCTCGAGGCGTTGTCGGTCGCGGTCATCGACAATCGCTCGCCGATGCTGTCGATGATGCGGGGCATGCTGGCGGCAATCGGCACCGGCCGCATTGAGACTTATGAGAACCCCTTCCAGGCGCTCGAGGCCATGGTGGACAGCGTGCCGGACCTTGTGCTCGCCGCCGCTGCGATGCAGCCGCTCACCGGCCAGGCCCTCGTCCGAAGCATGCGCCATTCGAGTTCCGGCGCGTGCGCGTTCATTCCCGCCATGGTGATGAGCTCCAACGCGAACCCGGCGATCGTCGAGAGTTCGCTCAGGGCAGGGGCGCATCAGGTCCTGGTGCTGCCGACCTCCGCCAGCACGCTGTATCGCCGCATCGATTGGCTGCTCAACGACGACCGCCCGTTCGAGCTCAAGGGCGAGCATTATGTCGTGGCCGGCATCGAGGAGCGCCTGTTGCTGTCCATCCAGCGGCCGATCTATATGCAAGCCTCTTTCGCCTCGCTCGCCGCGAGCATTACCCCCGACGAGCCGGCCGACACCACGCCATTGGTGCAGAAGGCGCGCGTCGGCACGCGCTAGCTTTCGGCCCGGCCGCGCTGACTGGACAGGGGCGGGGCTAAGGCCCATAGTCCCCGCGCGATACTGGAAAAACAGCGCAAAACCACTCATGGGAATTTTCACCGAGCTCTTTGCCTGGTGGACGGGCAATACCATCGGCACGCGCCTCTATACCTGGCGCAAGGGCGTGCGCGTGGGCGAGGACGGGCTCGGCAATATCTATTACGAGGAGCGCAACGGTCCCCGTCGCTGGGTGACCTACCGCACGCTCGCCGAGCCCTCGCAAATCCCGCCCGCCTGGCATGCCTGGCTGCATCGCACCGTCGATGTACCGCCGAGCGATGAGCACTATACCCCGCGGCCATGGGAGGAGGCGCATCGCCCCAATATGACCGGCACCTACGAGGCCTATCGGCCGCCGGGCTCGACGCTCCGGCCCGATGTGCGCACGCCGCCTTTGGATTATGAGCCGTGGCAACCCAAATAAAACGCGGGCGGCTGCTCGACGCCGCTCCTCCCAAGGCCGTTCAGCGCTGGTCGGCGTCGGACTACGCGCGCAACGGCCGGTTCGTCCAGGAGCTGGCAGGGCCCGTCTTCGCCATGCTCGAGCCGAAGAAGGGCGAGCGCATCCTCGACCTCGGCTGCGGCGACGGGGCGCTGACCGCCGAGATCAAGGCCTCCGGCGCGGATGTGCTCGGTGTCGACCTGAGCGATGAGCTGCTCGCGGTGGCGCGGATGAAAGGATTGAGGGTCCGCAAGCTCGACGGCCACGCCCTCGACTTCGTCTCGGAGTTCGACGCCGTGTTCTCCAATGCGGCTCTTCATTGGATGCGCAAGCCCGCGCTGGTGATCGCCGGCGTCCACCGCGCGCTGAAAGCCTATGGCCGCTTCGTCGGCGAGCTCGGGGGCCACGGCAATGTGGCGGCGATCGCCACCGCCATGCGCGCGGTCGGCTCGGAGCGGAACGGCGACCCGGCGCTGGTCGCGCCGTGGTTGTTCCCGACTGTCGACGAATATGCGGCGCTGCTCACCGAAGGCGGCTTCGCGGTGCGCGAGATCGCGCTTGTGCCGCGACCGACACCTCTCAAGACCGGCATGGAGGGCTGGCTCAGGACGTTCGGCCGGTCGTTCTTCGATCAGTTCTCGGAGCCCGAGCGGACCGACATTTTGGGCGAGGTAATCGAGTTGCTGCGCCCCTCGCTCTGCGATGAGAACGGCGTGTGGACCGCCGACCATATCAGGCTGCGCTTCGTTGCCGAGCGCGCAGCTTGAGGATAAAGGGGCGAAAAATTGCCGCCACACCTATGCCCAAATCATGGACGAGCCATTCGCTGCTAAGGCATGATGACGGGAAATGCGGGACGAGGATTTCCAAAGTCATGCCCGAAACCAGGAGCGCACCGGAGCGATGCGAGAACGGCGCCGTTCAGAAGGTGTGCGGAATGATGCGACGCGTTGACGATGCGGCGGGGCGCAAGGCCCACGCCCGACTTGCCCTGATTGTTGCATGCCTGGCAGCGGCCATCGGCATGTCGTCGCCAGTCCTGGCCAACTCGATCAAGAACCCGATCGCCGTATTCGCCGCCCTCGACAAGGTTACCGGGCGCATTTCTCATCTCGAGATTCCGATCAATCACACCGTCGAGTTCGGCGCGCTCAAGGTGACGCCCCGGGTGTGCGACACGACCCCGCCCACCGAGACGCCGCATACCGCCTCCTTCGTCGAGGTCGACGAGACCAAGTTGACCGGCGAGGTCGAGCGCATCTTCACCGGGTGGATGTTCGCCGAAAGTCCCGGCCTTCACGCCGTCGAGCACCCGGTCTTCGACGTCTGGCTCACGAGCTGCAAGACGCCTCCGGGGGCGACATCGGCAGACAACAACGCGAACGCCCCGGCGCCGCCGGCCGACGCGGCTGCCGAGCCGCCGGCTGATGCAGCCGCGGCCGCACCTGCTGAGCCTGCGCCAGCCGAGCCGGCCGAGGAGGTGCTGCCGTGGGCCACCAAGCCGCCGGCCAACGCGGCCTCCAAGCAGCGCTGAAACTCCTGACGGCTCACCTCGATCGCGCCGAACTTCGCGAGATGTCCGGTGACGAACTGCGTGTCGAGCAAGGTAAAGCCGCCATATTTGAGCCGCGCCACCAGATAAACCAGCGCGATCTTGCTAGCGTCGCGCTCCCGCGAGAACATGCTCTCGCCGAAGAACGCGCGGCCGAGATGGACGCCGTAGAGCCCGCCGGTGAGCGCACCGTTCTGCCATACTTCGACGGTGTGGCAATGGCCTAGCGCGAACAGATCGCGATAGAGCGCCCTGATGCGGCCGTTGATCCAGGTCGACCGCCGCCCCGAGCGGGGCGCGGCGCAACCTTCGATCACCGACTCGAAGTCGTTGTCGATCTTTACCTTGAAGCCGCCGGCGCGAATCGTGCGGGCGAGCCGCCGCGGCACGTGCACATGGTCGAGTGGAAGAATGCCGCGCCGCTCGGGCTCGATCCAATAGAGCGCGTTGTCGTCGGCGCTCTCCGCCATGGGGAAGATGCCGCACGCATAAGCCTTGAGCAGGACCTGCGGCGTGATCTCGATCATGACGTCGTCGATGGAGGTCATCAGACCTAGCTGCGCTTCCCTTGCTTGGCGAGATGCGCCTCGAGCCAATGAATGTCGTAATTGCCGTCGACGATGTCAGGCTCTGAGATCAGCGAGGTGAACAGCGGGATCGTGGTCTCGATGCCGTCGACGACGAACTCGCCGAGCGCCCGCTTGAGCCGCATCAGACATTCGTTGCGGGTGCGGGCATGCACGATGAGCTTGCCGATCAGACTGTCATAGTAGGGCGGAATCGTGTATCCGGCGTAGGCGCCCGAATCGACCCTGACGCCGAGGCCGCCAGGCGGATGGAAATGGGTGATGGTGCCCGGCGACGGCCTGAAAGTATGCGGGTTCTCGGCGTTGATGCGACATTCGATGGAGTGACCGTTGAAGCGCACGTCCTCCTGGCGGAGCGAGAGCGGCGCGCCGGCCGCGATCCTGATCTGCTCGATGACGAGATCGAGCCCGGTTATCATCTCGGTGATGGTGTGCTCGACCTGGAGGCGGGTGTTCATCTCGATGAAGTAGAACTCGCCGTCTTCATAAAGAAATTCGACGGTGCCGACGCCGCGATAGGCGAGATCGCGCATCGCCTTGGCCACGATGTCGCCGATGCGGTTCCGCTCGTTTGCGTTGAGCGCGGGCGAGGGGGCCTCCTCCCAGAGCTTCTGATGGCGCCGCTGCAGCGAGCAATCGCGCTCGCCGAGATGGATCGCGTTACCGAGCCCGTCGGCCAGCACCTGCACCTCGATATGGCGAGGATGGACGAGATATTTCTCGAGATAGACTGTGTCGTTGCCGAAGGCGGCGCGCGCCTCGTTGCGCGCAGTCTGCACCGCGGGCTCGATCTGGCTTTCGTCGAGCGCGAGCTTCATGCCGCGCCCGCCGCCGCCGGCAGAGGCCTTGACCAGCACCGGATAGCCGATGTCGCGGGCGAATACTCTCGCCTCCTCCATGTCGCCGACCGGGCCCGAGCCCGGCACCACGGGGATGCCGAGCGTCTGCGCGGTGTCCTTGGCCAGGATCTTGTCGCCCATGATCCTGACATGCTCGGCGGTCGGGCCGATGAAGGTGATGGCGTGCTCTTCCAGGATTTCGGCGAAGCGCGCGTTCTCGGCCAGGAAGCCGTAGCCCGGATGCACGGCGTCGGCGCCGGTGATCTCGCAGGCGGCGACGATCGCCGGGATGTTGAGATAGCTGCTTTTCGACGGCGCGGCGCCGATGCACACGCTCTCGTCGGCGAGCCTGACATGCATTGCGTCGGCGTCTGCCGTGGAGTGGACCGCGACGGTGGCGACGCCAAGCTCCTTGCAGGCCCGTTCGATGCGAAGCGCGATCTCTCCCCGGTTCGCGATCAGGATCTTGTCGAACATCGCGCTCCGATCAGCGTTGCTCGATTACCGCCAGCGGCTCGCCATATTCGACCGGCTGGCCGTCCTCCACCAGGATGGCGATCACCGTGCCGGCGCGGGGAGCGGGGATTTGATTCATGGTCTTCATGGCTTCGATGATCAGCAGCGTCTGTCCGGCGGTCACCTTGGCGCCGATCTCGACGAAGGGGGGAACCCCTGGCTCAGGCGAGCGATAGGCGGTGCCGACCATTGGCGAGGTGATGGTGCCGGGGTGGACGACAACGTCCTCGGCCCGCGGCGACGCACGATTATTGGCCGCCGGTCGTGCCGGCTCGCGATGCTCATGCGGCGCGCCGTCGGTAGTGAGGGTGGTCGTGAGGTTGACCCCGCGCGCCACCCTGATGCGGCGCCCGTCGTGCTCGACCTCGATCTCGGTCAGGCCGGTTTCGTCGAGCAGGTCCGCCATCTCGCGGATCAGCTGCTTGTCGACGGAGGCCGGCTTTCCGGCAGCGCTCGTCTCGTCCTCGGCCATCAGCTCAGCCTCTTGCTTGCGATCAGGCCCGTGAGCGCCTCGATGGCCAATTCGTAGCTCTTGGCGCCGAAGCCGCAGATCACGCCCCTCACGGCCTTGGAGATATAAGAGTGGTGGCGAAACGGCTCGCGCGTGAAAATGTTCGACAAATGCACCTCGATCGAAGGAATTGAGCAGGCAAGCAACGCGTCAAGCATGGCGATCGACGTATGCGTGAAGGCGCCGGCGTTGATGATCAGCCCTGAAGCCTCGCCCCTTGCCTCCTGGATCCACGCCACCAGCTCGCCCTCATGGTTGCTTTGGCGGAAGTCTACCGCAAATCCGAGCGATTTGGCCTTCACCTCACATTTTGCTTTCACGTCGTCGAGCGTGTCCTTGCCGTAGACCTCCGGCTCACGCGACCCAAGCAGGTTCAGATTGGGGCCGTTCAAGACGTAGATCGGTTTGGCCATGACGGTTGCTTGACGCCTGATGATGCCGGGCCGCGCAAGATCGGCCGCCCGAGCCGGCAGACGAAACGGGCCCCTTTATCAGCTTTTCCGCCTTTCGGCAAAACGAGCAGACGTCAGGATGAAGGCAACGTTCCGCCCTTATTCGGCAATCAGCAGGTCGCCTTGCAGCCCTTCTCGCGAATTTCGCCGACGTTCTTGGTGAGTTGATCGTAGAGATCGTCGGGAGCGCCCGGGATCACGCGGTCGCCGATGAGATAGAGCGGCGTGCCTTGCAGCCCGAGCTTCTGTGCCAGCTCCTTGGCCTCGTCGAGCGACCTCTGCACCTCTGGATCGGCCATGTCCTTCTCGAGCTGGGCGGTATCGAGCCCGAGCTCACCGGCGATACGCAGCGCCTTCTCCTTGTCGGCCTTGCCGGGCTCGGTGAACAGCTTCTGGTGCATCTCGAAATATTTGCCCTGCTTGTGAGCGGCAAGCGCGGCCTTGGCAGCGGCCTCCGAATCCTCGCCGAAGATCGGGAGCTCCTTCAGCACGACGCGCACCTTGCTGTCGTTGTCGACCAGCTTGACCACGTCCGGCAGCGCCCGCTTACAGTAGCCGCAATTGTAATCGAAGAACTCGACCACGCTCACATCGCCGTCGGGATTGCCGGCGACGAAGGCGAGCGGCGAGCGGAACATGGCGTTTGCGTTGTCGCTGATGAGTTTCTGCTGCTTCTCGGCCTGATCGGCCGCCTGCCGCTTGTCGAGCTCGGTGGTCATCTCGACCAGGATCTCGGGGTTCTTGGTGAGATAATTGTGGACGATGTCGACGACCTGTTTCTCCTGGAGCGCCTGGCCGGGGGCATTGACCATGTCTGGGGCCGTGCGCCACAGCACGGAAAGCGTGGCGCCGGTGACGATCGCGGCCACCACCGCGGCCACGAGCGCGGTCACAAGGCCTGTCTTGAGGTTCATGCTGAAATCTCCGGGGGCTGAAGTCAGTTGGTGGTCGGAACTTCGAAAGCGAGGATGTCGTCGGCCTTGAGCCAGCTGGCGGTGCCGTCGGGGAATCCGGCTTTGGCTCGCTTGGCCTGCTGTTTGGCGAGCCTGAGCTGCCCTTCATAGAAATACGCCTCCGCCGATGCAAGCTCGGCTTGCGCCATGAACTGCTTCTTGGCGCTCGCTGCCTGGGTTATGTCCGCCTTGCGCGCATAGGCGGCTGCGAGCTGGCGGTAGCCCATGGCCGAGGAATCCTCCCGGGCGAGTGCGGTGCGAAGGTTGGTGATGGCCTCGTCGACGAGCTTGGCATCGTTGGTGCCAAGCAGGGCCTGGCCGAGCATGACGCGGATGAGGGGCTCGTTGGGGGCGAGGTTGACGGCCTGCCGAAGCGGCGCCACCGCGGCGGCCGGATTGCCGCTCTCGAACAGGAACTGCCCTTTGATCTCGTAAAAATACGGCCAGTTGGGCTGGGCAGCGATCAGCGTATCGACCAGGGGCATGGCGGACCTGACGCCCGACTTCCGATAGGTGGCGATGGCGCGGGCATATTGCGCGGCAAGCGACTGGTCGGTTTGTGGATAGCGATTGAACAGCACCTCGGGGGTGTCGAGGAAGCCGTAGAGCTTCGCCTTGACCAGGTCGTGGCGGAACTGAAGCTCGGGCGGATCGACGGCATTGTAATAAGGGCTCGACGTGACTAGCTCGCGGAGTTGCGTCAGACGCTGTTGCGGCATCGGGTGGCTTTGCAGATAAGGGTTGATGCCCTGGACGCCGATCAGCTTGGTCGACATGGCCTCGAACGTCACGAGCATGCCGCGGCCCGATTGATGCGTGGCGTTGAGGAAGCTGACGCCGGCCTGGTCGGCCGAGGATTCCTCATCCTGGCGATAGGCGAGAATGCTTCGCATGGCCGCATCCTGGCCGCCGTAGGCGACGCCCATGCCGGCTTGCCCGATGCCTGGCGCGCCGCCAAGCGCGCCGGCAGCCATCGCCGCGAGCCCGAGCAACTGAAGCATCAGCGCCGCCGACTTCGCCCGCGACAACTGCGTGCGAAGCCGCGCGAGATGGCCTCCGGTGATATGGCCGCTCTCATGCGCGATGACGCCGATCACTTCGTTCGGGGTCTTAGCGCCCATCAGCGCGCCGGCGTGGATGAACATATTGTGCCCATCGACGACGAAGGCGTTGAAGCTCCGGTCGTTGACGATGTGGATCTCGATCGCCTGCGAGCCGAGACCGGCAGCCGCGAAGATCGGCTTGGCGTAAGTGCGCATCAGGGCTTCGGTCTCGGCGTCGCGGATCATGCCCGCGGCGTCGGCCGTGGTGGAGCCGACCAATACGGCCGCAAGTCCTCCGACCAGCGTAGTACGAAGTCGCCGCGGCGCTCGATTTTGAAGGGACTGACCCGGAGCAGACATGGTCGGCTGATTGTAAAGGTTGTGCGAGGATCGGGCAAAGTCACCGATTCCGCGCCCTCGGGCGGCGCCTATGTCAGGCTGGCGAGCCGCTCCAGCCACCGCTTGATTGGCGTTGGAATGCGGCGACAACGTGACAGGGAAGCGGAGGCGGCGCTTCAACTCGGCGCGAGAGGTGAGGGGAAGCACGCGGCTCGCGCTCCCCTTATTAACGTTCTAGCGCCGCCACCAGCCCTTGCGTGGCAGGGCTGAGGATTGCTCGGCCTCAGGTTGAGCGCTCACCGAAGCGCTTGTCGCCGGCTCTTCTCTCCTTTTGGGACGCGCATTAAGCACCGGCTCGCTCTCGTTAGCGAAACTCTCCTCGGGCCTCGGCCGGCTCGGGCGCGCGTCGCCGTTCTTCCGGTCCGCCGGGGCCTGCTTCGTAGCATGGTCGCTTTCGGGATGGTCCCGCGCGCTCTCGCGGTCGCTCCGCTCGGCACGCATCGCGCGCGGCTCGCCCTGAGCTCCCAACTCGCCCGGCGCCTGGTCTGGCCGCTGGCCCGACCTGCCGCGACGTCCGCCCCGACGGCCCCTCCGCCGGGGCCCCTTGCGCTGCTGGCCCTGCGAGGCGCCGTCTCCGCCGGCTTCCGCGGCTCTCGCTTCCGCGGCAATGCTCTCGTCCGAAGCCTCGTCGTCGTCGGCCTCTTGCGGCTCGTGCATCTCGCGCCCGGCGTATTGCGGCGCCCGATGGCCCTCGGCGCCGCCCTCGCCGTGGCGCTTGCGGCGCCTGCGCCGTCCACGCCCGCGTCTCTGCTCGCCGTCGCCCTCCTCTCGTGCCGCCTGAGCAGGCGGAGCCGCCGGGCTTGGCGCCACAGCGGGAGCAGCGGGGCTCTCGCGGTGATGCGCCCAGTCCATATGCACGACCGTGCTCTCGCCATCCAGCACCGCACCCTCGGCGCCGCGCTCGATGACGAATTGCGAGATATGCATGTCCTCATCGGCGGTGACGGTGATCGGAATGCGGTAGCGCGCCTCGATGTCCTTCAGATGCGCACGCTTCTGGTTGAGGATGTACAGCGCGACCTCGACCGCGGTGGTGGCGACGAGCGGCACCACGCCGTCGGTGATCAGCCGGTCCTCGATCGAGCGCAGGATGTCGAGCGCGACCGATTCGATCGAGCGTACGATGCCCGTCCCGGTGCACATCGGGCAGGGCTTGGTCGAACCTTCGAGCATGCCTGGACGCAAGCGCTGGCGCGACATCTCCATAAGCCCGAAATGGCTAATGCGCCCGACCTGGATCCGCGCGCGGTCGTGGCGGAGCGATTCCTTAAGGCGCCGCTCGACTAGGCGGCTGTTGCGTCGCTCGTCCATGTCGATGAAGTCGATGACGATCAGCCCGGCAAGATCGCGCAATCTGAGCTGGCGCGCGATCTCCTCCGACGCCTCGAGATTGGTCCTGAGCGCCGTGTCCTCGATATTGTGCTCGCGCGTTGCCTTGCCCGAGTTGACGTCGATGGCGACCAACGCCTCGGTCTGATTGATGACGATATAGCCGCCCGACCTGAGCACCACTTGCGGTGAGAACATCGCCGCGAGCTGCCGCTCCACTTGGAAGCGGATGAAGATGGGCTCGGGCTCCTTGTAGGGCTTCACGTTCTTCGCGTGGCTCGGCATGAGCAT
Organism: uncultured Alphaproteobacteria bacterium; assembly: GCA_963816805.1. Lineage (GTDB taxonomy): Bacteria > Pseudomonadota > Alphaproteobacteria > Rhizobiales > Methyloligellaceae > Methyloceanibacter. Next base: position 383,662 of record CAWFLU010000032.1, on the reverse strand, counting down.
GCGCATGAAGTCCTTCGCCTCGCGATAGGCCTCGTCGCCTGCGACCAGCACCTCGTCGATATCCTTGTTGTAGAGATCGCGGATCGAGCGCTTGATCAGGCTGCCTTCCTCGTAGACGAGGGCAGGGGCCGTCGATTTCAGCGTCAGGTCGCGCACGTTCTCCCACAAGCGCAGCAGATAGTCGTAGTCGCGCTTGATCTCGGTTTTGGTGCGCTGGGCTCCGGCGGTGCGGATGATGAGGCCCATGCCTTCCGGCACTTCGAGCTCGCCGGCGATCTCGCGCAGGCGCTTCCGGTCGGTCGGCTGCGTGATCTTGCGAGAGATGCCGCCGCCGCGCGCGGTGTTCGGCATCAGCACGGTGTACCGGCCGGCCAGCGACAAATAGGTCGTCAGCGCCGCGCCTTTGTTGCCGCGCTCCTCCTTGACCACCTGCACGAGGATGATCTGGCGGCGCCGGATCACCTCCTGGATCTTGTAGGGACGGCCGCGTCGGCGGCGCGTCCGCTCGGGCAGTTCCTCGAGAGCGTCCTCGGAGCCGACCGATTCGACGGACTCGGCGACGGTCTCGCCGTTGCCCTCCTTCAACGCGACTGGCTGGCCGATGGTCTGCGGCTGTTCGCCGTTTTCGCCCTCCTCGCCGTCCTCATCGTCGGCGGCAGGCTCGGGCGCCGAGCGCACATGGCCCTCATCGGTCTCGCCATACTCGGCCGGCTCGGAAACCTCGCGCACGAGGTCGCTCGCCTCCATGGCGACGGTCGTGTTATCGCGCGGCGTCGTGTCGATCTCGTCGTCGGTGACTTCGAGGCGGGCGATCGCGATCGGTTCCTCGGCCGCTGGGCTTGCGCCCCTGTGCCCTTGCTGATCTGGACGGTCGCGGCCACGCCGGCCACGCCGACGCCGCCGTCCGGCAGCAGCATCGTCTTCGGCTGCTTCAGCGGCAGAGGCCCGGCTTTCTTCCTCGGCCTCGGCCTCGAGCAAGGCCTGACGGTCCGCCACGGGGATCTGGTAATAGTCTGGATGGATTTCGGTAAAGGCCAAGAAGCCGTGGCGGTTGCCCCCGTAATCGACGAAGGCTGCCTGCAACGAGGGTTCTACGCGCGTAACTTTGGCGAGGTAGATATTGCCCCGAAGCTGCTTCTTGCTTGCTGACTCGTAGTCGAATTCCTCTACGCGATTACCTTTTACAGCGACGACCCGGGTCTCCTCCGGATGCGCCGCATCGATTAACATTTTGCTTGGCATGTTTTGTGTTCTCCGCCGCGTAGGCCGAGGAAAGCGGAGATGAAATCCGCCATTCCGGGTTCGCGCCCAAGGCCCTCGCGCGCCAATGACCAATAGACCATGATTCGTTGCGACGACCCATGACGAGCCCCGTTTCGGGGCTGAAGGGTGCGACCATTGATGGTCGCCAGGCGACCAGAGGTCCACACAAAGTCTCAGTATTTCTGAGACTTAGCCGAATGCTCTGACGCTGCATCGCGATCCTCACCGCCGCGCTAGAGCCGCGGCTTCGAGATGTTAATTTGACGGCTGCTGTCACCTGGCCGCCGCTTCTTTCTGCGTCCTCGCCGTTCGAATAGAGCGAGGGCCGCGGGAAACAAATCCGCCCGTATCGCCGTTTGGCGTCCAGGGCTAGGGCTCACTCGAGAGCCTGATCCTTATTACGGGTATGGCGGGAGATTTGGCAAGCCTCGATGGGCACTTGCCCGCAATCGCGTCAAAAGAGTCGCTTAACCTGCCGTGGTTAAGATTTGCGCCGGTCCAGGCCTATTTTGGCGCAGACGCGAGGGGCACCGGGAGTAAGGCCCCCAAGCGCGGGCCGGAACGCGTGCAGGTTGAAGGGTCGGTTGTGTGGTGACGATGTCGAGTATGCGCGCGATAGGGGCGCTTGCGTTCGCCTGCGCGGCATTTCTCCTTATGGCCATGGTTTCGGGCCCCACGCCCGCTTGCGCCGAGGCAAAGTCCATCATCGCCCAGGACGCCCGCGTCGCCGGTGACCGTGAGCGCACCCGTTTCATCGCCGATCTGTCGAAAAAGGTCGATGTTCATGTCTTCGCGCTGGCGAACCCATATCGCGTCATCGTCGACGCCCCCGACGTGAACTTTCAGATGCCGGAGGGCAGCGGCAAGGAGAAGCGGGGCCTGATCACCGCCTATCGTTACGGCCTCTTCGCGCCCGGCAAGTCGCGCATCGTCATCGATGTCGGCGGCCCGTTCCTGATCGACAAGGCGTTCGTTCTCGAGCCGCGCGACGACCAGCCGGCACGGCTCGTGGTCGATCTCGTGCCGACCGACGAGAAGACGTTTCTCGCCAAGCTGAAGGAAGCGAAGCCGGCCGATCCCGAGAGCGGCGCAGCGATGCCGCTGCCTGAGCCGCCCGCCCGCGCGGAGGACGCTAAGCCCGTCATCGTGCTCGATCCCGGCCATGGCGGCATCGATCCCGGCACGAGCAGCGCGACCGGCGTCACCGAGAAGGAGGTCGTGCTCGCCTTTGCCAAATCGCTGAAGCAGAAGCTCGAGGCGACCAACCACTACGAGGTCTATCTGACCCGCGAGGACGACACCTTCCTGCCGCTCCGCGAGCGCGTGGAGTTCGCGCAGAAGAAGGGCGCGAGCCTGTTCCTGTCGATACATGCCGATTATTTCCCCAAGCAGACCGACAGAGCGACGGGCGCAACCGTCTACACGCTGTCGGAGCAGGCCTCGGACGATGAGGCGAAAGAGTTGGCGACCAAGGAGAATTTCTCTGACGCCATTGCTGGCGTCGCGCTGCCGAGCGATTCAGACGAGGTGGTCGCCAATATCTTGATCGACCTTGCCCAGCGCGAGACGCAGAATCGATCGACCGTGTTCGCTCGCTCGATCGTCGGGGAGTTGGCCGGCGGCCTGCACACGAGGAAATTGCGCTCGGCCGGCTTTCGCGTGCTGAAGGCTCCGGACGTGCCTTCGGTGCTGCTCGAGATCGGCTTCCTCAGCAATCCCGACGACGAGAAGCATCTCGTCTCCGATGTCTGGCGCGAACGCATGGGGGCCTCGATCGTCGAGGCGATCGACGGCTATTTCGCCAAACGCATCGCCCGCGCCCCGTTTTGAGTTCGCTTCGGCTCTTAATCCAAGCCAGACAATTTTCCGCCCGCACAGCGTTTTGTTGCCATAATCTTCGCTAGGGTTGCCTCGGGTGCCCCGCGCGCTTACAAGCGGGGACGGGACGGGTCTGAACACATGGATATTACGGCTCCAGTCAAGCCGCCGGAGCAACGCCGGCGCCGCCGTCGTGGTGGCTTCTTTCTGCGCTTCCTGGGCTTCATGTTCGCGGCCAGTATGATCGTGTTCATCGCGGTCGCTGGCGCTGCGGCTTTCGTGCTGTGGAAGGTATCGAGCGAACTGCCCGATTACGAAGTGCTCGCCAAATACGAGCCGCCGGTGATGACACGCATCCACGCCAATGACGGGGAGCTGATCGCCGATTTCGCGCGCGAGCGGCGCATCTACGTGCCGATCACCGCCATCCCGAAATGCGTCATCGAGGCGTTCATCTCGGCCGAGGACAAGAATTTCTACCAGCATGGCGGCCTCGACGTTCAGGGCATCATCCGTGCCGTCGTCACCAACTTGAACAACGTGCAGTCGGGCCGGCGCGTGGTCGGCGCCTCGACCATCACACAGCAGGTGGCCAAGAACTTCCTCTTGAGCAGCGACCAGACCATGGAGCGCAAGCTGAAAGAGGCGATCCTTGCCATCCGCATCGAGCGCGCCTTCACCAAGGAGCAGATCCTCGAGCTCTATCTGAACGAGATCTATCTCGGCGCTGGCGCCTATGGCGTGGCCGCCGCGGCGCAGACCTATTGGGACAAGGCGCTGAGCGAACTGACGCTCGGCGACTGCGCCTATCTGGCGACGCTGCCCAAGGCGCCCTCCAACTACGACCCGTTCAAGTACCCCGACCGCGCGGTTGCGCGCCGCAACTGGGTGATCGACCGCATCGTCGAGAACGGCTTTGCCAACGCCGACGAGGGCGAGAAGGCCAAGGCTTCTCCGCTCGGTGTAACCAAGCGCTCCCCGGGCGCCAAGATTTTCGCCTCGGAGTTCTTTGCCGAGGAGGTGCGCCGCGAGATTCTCGACCGCTTCGGCGAGGAGAAGCTCTATGGCGGCGGGCTCTCGGTCCGCACCACGCTCGACCCGAAGCTCCAGCGCATGGCACGCACCGCGCTGATCGACGGCTTCGTCGCCTACGATCACCGGCATAGCGGCTGGCGCGGCCCGGTGAAGACCATCGACATCAAGGGCGATTGGGGCAAGGGGCTCGGCTCGATGCCGGTCTGGACCGACATCGACCCGTGGCGGCTCGCCGTCGTGCTCGACGTTGCCAAGGACAAGGCGACGATCGGGCTCAGGCCCGGACGCACTCCGCAAGGTGTGCTCGTCAAGGAGCGCGATACCGGCGTCATTCCCTACGAGGAAGTGAAATGGGCAAGACCGAAGGTCGGCGCCGGCTTCGGCGGCACCCCGGCGTCGGTCAGCGCCGTGCTCAAGCCCGGCGACGTGATCTATGTCTCGCCGCGCGTGCCGAAACCGGCCGATGACGGCACGCCGGGCGCGCCCGACGACAGCCTCAAGGGGCAATGGTCGTTGCAACAGGTTCCCTCGGTCGGCGGCGCGCTCGTCGCCATGGACCCGCACACCGGTCGCGTGCTGGCGATCGTCGGCGGCTTCAGCTTCGCCGCGAGCCAGTTCGACCGCGCCACGCAGGCACGCCGGCAGCCGGGCTCGTCGTTCAAGCCGCTGATCTACACCACCGCTCTCGACAACGGCTATACGCCGTCGAGCATCATCGTCGACGGTCCGATCTGCATCGATCAGGGCGCCGGCATGCCGCAATGGTGCCCGAAGAACTACGAAGCTGGCTCTGCCGCCGGTCCCTCGACCTTGCGCTTCGGCATCGAGCATTCGCGCAACCTGATGACCGTCAGGCTCGCCCGCGACATGGGCATGCCGATCATCGCCGAATATGCGCGCCGCTTTGGCGTCTACGACAATCTGATGCCGGCGCTGTCGATGGCGCTCGGCGCCGGCGAGACGACGCTGCTGCGCATGGTGACCGGCTATTCGATGCTCGACAACGGCGGCAAGCAGATCAAGGCGACCTTCATCGATCGCATCCAGGACCGCTACGGCCGGACCATCTGGAGCCATGACGACCGCGACTGCGGCACTTGCGCGGCGCGCGAGTGGACCGGTCAGGATGAGCCGACGCTCGTCGACGATCGCAAGCAGGTCATCGATCCGATGTCGGCGTTCCAGATGACCAACATCATGGAAGGCGTCATCCAGAGCGGCACGGCGCAGAAGCTCAAGGTGCTGAAGCGGCCGATCGCCGGCAAGACCGGCACCACCAACGACTATAAGGACGCTTGGTTCATCGGCTTCACGCCCGACATGGTGGTCGGCGTCTATTTCGGCTTCGACCAGCCGAGCTCGCTCGGCCATGGCGAGACCGGCGGCATGCTTGCCGCTCCCGTGGTGCGCGACTTCATGCGCGAGGCGCTGGCCGACGTTCCGCCCATTCCGTTCCGCGCGCCGCCCGGCATGAAGCTGGTCCGCGTCAACCACAAGACCGGACTGCCCTCCAGTCCCGGCGACAAGACCGCCATCCTCGAGGCGTTCAAGCCGGGCGAGGAGCCGGCCGGTTCGGTGGCCGAGGAGATGGGTGACGGCCCGGTCGCCGCCGATGATCTCGACACCGGTGCGCGCCTGCGGACGCCGCCGATGCCGGCGGTCCGCCGCCTGACGCCGCTCCGTGCGGCGCCTCCGGGGCCTGCTCCTGCGCCAAGGCCGCGGCCCATGGCGCCTCCGCCTCCGCCCAGCAACGCTTTGACAGCTGGCCCCGGCGGCCTCTACTAAGCCCATCTGATCCACCCGCGACGGCGTGTGTCGGGCTCCGCTCGCTTCGCCGTCGCTCGCCGTTTGTGCAGCACGAGGAAGCGATGCGCGCCGAGACCGAATCCGTCGTCAACGAAATCAAGGAGTCGCTGTCCCTGCTCAGGAGGCATCTTTGACCCTGATCAGGCGAGGACGCGGCTAGACGGCGCTCGACCGCGAGGCCGAGGCACCGAATTTCTGGAACGACTCGCGGCGCGCGCAAGGCTTGATGCGCGAGCGCCAGCAGCTCGAGGCCTCGCTCAGCGCCTTCGACCGCATCGCCCGCGAACTCGACGACAACATCGCGCTGGTCGCGCTCGGCGAGGAGGAGGGCGATGCCTGCATCGTCGCCGAGGCCGAGACCGCGCTCGCCAAGCTGAGGCAGGAGGCGCACACCCGCGAGGTCGAGGCCCTGCTCTCCGGCGAGGCCGACCCCAACGACGCCTATGTCGAGATCCATGCCGGCGCCGGCGGCACCGAGAGCCAGGACTGGGCGCTGATGCTCGAGCGCATGTATGTGCGCTGGGCCGAAGGCGCACGACTACAAGGTCGAGATCATCGGCGAGCATTACGGCGAAGAGGCCGGCATCAAGTCAGGCACCGTGCTGATCAAGGGCACCAACGCCTATGGCTGGCTCAAGACCGAGTCGGGCGTGCATCGCCTGGTGCGCATCTCGCCGTTCGATTCGAACGCGCGCCGACACACGAGCTTCGCCTCGGTGTCGGTCTATCCGGCGATCGACGACACGATCGAGATCGAGATCGACGACAAGGACGTGCGCATCGACACCTATCGCTCCTCGGGGGCAGGGGGCCAGCACGTCAACACCACCGACAGCGCGGTGCGCATCACGCACATTCCCGACCAACATCGTCGTCACCTGTCAGAACGAGCGCTCGCAGCACAAGAACCGGGCGACTGCCTGGGCGATGCTCCGCGCGCGGCTGTATGAGGCCGAGCTCAAGCGGCGCGAGGAGGAGGCGCAAGCGGCCGCAGCCGCCAAGTCGGATATCGGCTTCGGCCATCAAATCAGGTCTTACGTGCTCCAGCCCTATCAGCTGGTGAAGGACCTGCGGACGGGGGTCGAGAGCACCAATCCTTCGGCCGTTCTCGACGGCGACATCGATCGCTTCATCGAGGCTGCGCTCGCCGAGCGCATCCACGCCGACGCGAAAGCATAGAGCCGCCAAAGCATAGAGCTGGCCCCATTCGCGGGGCCATCCTGCCTTGCTGCTTACTCTGCGGCGCGCGTGGTCAGCGGGCTCGAGCCGCTGCCGAAGCTGGTGGTGACGTGCTCGGTCGGCCGCGTGATCGAAGCTTGCCGGCTTTGGCTCGGGACGCGGGCTCGCTGCGGCCTGCGCGTTCTTGAGCTCGGCCAACGGATCGTCGGAGCGGCGCGATTTCCCCTCGAAATAGGCGCCCTGCTCGATGGCGAGGCTCTGATGGAAGATATCGCCCTCGACATGGGACTGGGCCTGGAGCGTCACGCGCAAACCCCTGATCGAGCCGGTCACGCGGCCGCGCACCACGATGTCCTCGGCGATCACGCTGCCCATCACCTGCGACTTGTCGCCGAGCAGGAGGGAGCCGCAATTGATATCGCCCTGGATCTCGCCGTCGACCTGGATCTCGCCCTTGGAAGTGACGTTACCGGTGATTGTCAGGTCCTCGCCGATGATCGAGGGGACCATCTTGCTCGCCGCGGGGCTCGGCGCTTTGGCCGCGTAGGTCGCTGGCCGCTCGGTAAACGGAGATTTGGCCTCGCCGCTTGGCCGCTCTCCCATTTTCGTCACACTCTCGCCCGGCTCTGGTTTCTTCGTGAACATACGTGTACCTCCCCATCCGATACTACGACGCAGCGCCGACGCGGGACCAGACGCTAAGCTCGCAACCTCGACACATTAAAGCCGCTCTAAGGGATTGTCGCGGAGTTTCCCGACTAAGGGTCGTCGCCCCGGCGCCCACTCCTCAAGCTCACAATATCGTCTCGCCCACCGGTTGTCATTGGGCTTCTCCGTCCTGCGGCCAGCGGCCCTGTTCCGGGCTAAGCCTAGGTCTCGCCACGGGATTACCGCCTTCCTTTGGCCGATTTTACTGCCTCTTATTGAGGCTGCCCTTAGCTTTAGGTTGTGCGTCGGCTTTGCCGCGGCGCCAGGGGAAATCTGAGGGCCCGTCTTGGGGGATGCTGACCAAGAGCATGAGCAGACCGGGGCGTCGCTTGCCGTTCGATAGCGAGGCCGTTTTCCGGCTTGTTCGCTTGCCAGCCTCCTCTACGGTAGCGGCGAGCGCGCGTCGACGGGCCTGTCGGGGACCTGTGACTGAATGAACGAGCCGATCGCAGGTGCGCTCGCGAAACTGACCACTGGAGGTGGCAAGGCGCTCACCGAAGGTGGCAAGGCGCTTCTTGCGTTGCCTGAGCGGGGCAGGGCGCTGGTGAAGCGGATGCCCCCGCCGGTTCAGATCGAGCTCGCCAAGCTCTCGACGCGCGGCGCCAGCGTCTGCCGCGAAGTCTTCGCCGGAATTTTGGTCGTAGGCCTGATCGCCATCGTGCTCGGCTACGGCCGGCTTGCCCGCGGTCCCATCTCGCTGCCGAGCCTGGTGCCGACCATCGAGGACGCGATCAACGGCCAGCTCACCGACATGCACGTCAAGATCGACGACGCGATCCTGACGCGCACCGCCGACGGGCCCGGCGTGCTGTTTCGCCTGCGTAACATCAGGCTGATCGACAAGGACGGCTCGATCGTCGCCCAAGCCCCTCTCGCCGCCATCGGCATGAGCGGCGCGGCGCTGCTCGGCGGGCGGCTTGCGCCTGGAAGCGTCGACTTCATCGGCCCGCGCTTGCTGATGTTCTATAATCAGCAGCAGGGTCTTACCTTGACCTTCCAGAAGCCGGCCGCAGGCGAGAGCGAGACCTTGATCCGGGGCTCTCTGCCGGCGGAAGGGCCTCCTGCCGACGAGGGCGCGGCCGCCGCGCCTGAGACGGTCATAGCCAAGCGCTCCGAAGCGCCGGCAGCAGGCGGGCGCAAGCTCGATCTGACCAGCACCATCACCGAGATGTTCGACCGCGCGCGCCAGGGCAATACCTCCTACCTGACGCGGTTCGGTTTCAAGAACGCCCTCGTCGTCCTCAGTCAGAGCGGCACCGAGACCTCCTGGCAGGTGCCCGATTTCGCCATTGACCTTGAGCACAAGGACAAGCGCAGCATCATCGTCGGCCAGGCCAATGTCGCCTCGTCCAAAGGCGATTGGCAGCTCGAGGTCCGCACCGAGCAGCGCCCGAGACGCCAGAGCTTCGCCATCACCGCGCTGCTCCAGAATCTCGTTCCCTCCGGTCTCGCCGGCAATTTCCCCTCGCTCCGAGCGCTCAAGGCGTTCGACATGGTGGTCAACGGCGAGAGCACGGTCGAGCTGTCAAGCTCAGGCCAGTTCCTGGCCGGCGAGGCGAAGCTCGAATTGGAGAGCGGGCAGATCACGCCCGAATGGGATCCCGAGTACGCCATGCACATCGACCATGGCAATCTCCTGGTGCGCTATCTGAAGGAGAGGGACATCGTCGAGATCGCCCCCTCGACGCTCACCTGGGGCGACAGCAAGGCGACGATCAGCGGCGCGGTCACGCCGGTGCGCGATGCGAGGGGGACGCCGACCTCCTGGAACTTCTCGTTGAAGGCTGATGAGGCGGTACTCGCGGTCGAGGAGTTCGGGCTCGCGCCCATGCGCATCGACGAATGGAGCGTCACCGGCTCGATTGCTCCCAAGGACGGGCGCGTGACCATCTCGCGTTTCGTCATCCGCTCGGGCGCGTCCTCGATCGCCTTCGCCGGCAGTATTCACGATGCACCGGGTTCGCCGGAAATCCAGCTTGCCGGCGAACTTAGCCCGATGACTATGGACACGCTCAAGCGGTTCTGGCCGAAATTCTTCGCCGGCAGCGCACGCGAATGGGTGCTGCAGCGGGTGGGCGCAGGGCAGATGCTCGGCGGCAAGTTCAAGGTGAATTTCCCGGCCGGCGAGCTTGCCAAGATCGAAGCCGGCGCCGATGCACCGGACGGCGCGATCGACGTCGATATCGATTTCACCGGGCTCAGCATCGCCTATATGGACGATTTGCCTCCCGTGCTCGCCGGCGACGCCAAATTGACCATCAAGGGCACCGAGTTTTCCGTCGACATTCCGCAAGGGAAGCTCGTCGAGCCTTCTACGGGGCGGGAGATTGCGCTCAGCGACGGCCGCTTCTACGTCCCCGACCTCCGCCCGGACCCGCTACAAGGGGTCGTCTCGTTCAAGGCCGCCGGGGCGACGCCCACCGTACTCGCGTTGCTCGACGGGGAGCGGCTCGGCTATCTGAAGACGGTCGGTCTGAAGCCCGACTTTCTCGGCGGCACCGCCTCTGGCGGCTTCACTCTGACGATGCCGCTCAGCGAAAGCCTCGTATTCAAGGACGTCAAGTTCCGCGGCATGGCGCGGCTCGACCAGGCAATTGCCGCCAATCTCATCGGCGGCATGGATGTCGAGGGCGGCTCGCTCGACGTGAATCTCACCGAGGAGGCAGTCGAGGCCAAGGGCATCATTCAGATCAAGGGCGTGCCCGCCGAGCTTGTCTGGCAGCGCATCTTCGACGCGCCCAACGATCGCCAGCCGCCGATCAGGGTGACGGCCAATCTCGACGAGGAGGCGCGCGAGAAGCTCGGCTTCAAGGTCAACCACCTGGTCAAGGGAACGACGCCGGTCACCCTCTCGGTCACCGGCCTTGGCGAAGCCTCCCCGAATATGAGTCTCAACGCCGATCTCACCGATGCGCAGCTGCTGTTCGGCAGCATGGGCTGGACCAAACCCGCCGGCCGTCGCGCCAACATTCAGTTCGACGTGGCGCAGAAAGACGACGGTACGACCGAGCTGCAAAACTTGAAAATCCTCGGCGACGACATCAATATCGAGGGCGCGCTCGCGCTCGATTCCGAGCAGCATCTCAAGAGCTTCTACTTTTCCGATTTCTCCATCGACTCGATCACTCATGTCGAGATCACCGCCAATGTCCGCGACGACAAGGTGCTCGACATCAGGGCCAAGGGCCCGAGCTATGACGGCAAGCAGTTCTTCCGCTCGCTGTTCTCCGCCGGTCAGTTCACCGACGACGGCTCGAGCGAGCCTGCCGATCCGTTCGGCATCGATCTCGCCGCCGACATCGATTCGGTGGTCGGCTTCTACGATACGACCGCGCGCAACGTGCATGTCACCTTCAAGAAGCGCAACGGCCGCATCGTAGCGCTCGACGGCAAGGGCGATCTGAACGGCAAGACGCCGGCCGCGGTCACTCTGGTGACGAGCGGCGGGGCGCGCGAGATCAAGGCCGAGTCGCGCGACGCTGGCGCGGCCTTCCGCCTGATCGGCTTCTATCCGAGCGTCGATGGCGGCGAGGCGCAGCTCGAGGTCAATCTTGACGCCGGCGGTCCCGGGCACCAAGAGCGGCACGCTATGGGCGCGCGACTTCACCGTGCTCGGCGATCAGGTGGTGAACGACGTGCTCACCGATCCAAGCTCGGAGGCGGTGCTTGGTGGCCAGGGTAAGAAACAGGTCACGAGATCGAGCATCGACTTCAAGCAATTGCGTGCGCCGTTCTCGGTCGGCGGCGGCAAGTTCCACTTGAAGGATGCCTACATGAACGGCGACCAGCTCGGCGCCACCATGCGCGGCACGGTCGATTTCAAGTCGCAGACCGTCGATCTCGGCGGCACCTACGTGCCGCTTTACGGCCTGAACTCCGCCTTCAGGGCGATCCCCATCCTCGGCCCGGTGCTCGGCGGCCGGCAAGGCGAGGGACTGGTCGGCATCACCTTCGCCATCAAGGGCAAGCTCGACGACCCGTCGGTGCTGGTCAATCCCATGTCGGTGATGACGCCCGGCATCTTCCGCCAGATCTTCGAGTTCACCGGCACCGTTCCCGACGCGGCGGCCGCATCCTCTTCCTCATCCTCAGGCACGGCGAGTGGCGGCTTCGTCCCGCCGCAGTAGCCGCTGCGCTTCTCTACACGGGACGGATCAGTGCGTGGCGCTTCTTGCCGAGCGAGAGCTTGATCACGCCCTCCGGCGTGAGGTCTGACGGCGTCAGCAGCCTGCGTTCGTCGGTGACCGCTTCGTCGTTCACCTTGATGCCGCCGCCCTTGATCTGGCGCCTTGCCTCTCCCGTCGACTGAACGAAGCCGGCGAGCACGCTGGCATTGAGCACGCCGAGCCCGCGCTCGAGCTCTGCGGCGCTTGCACCTCGACCGTGGGCAGGCTCGCGGCGATCTCGCCCGCTTCGAACGTGGTGCGCGCCGTCTCTGCCGCGCGGTCCGCCGCGTCGCGCCCATGCACGAGCGCTGTCGCCTCGGTGGCGAGCACCTTCTTCGCCTCGTTCAGCTCTGAGCCCTTGAGCTTGGCGAGCTTGCCGATCTCATCGAGAGCGAGCTCGGTGAACAGCTTCAAGAAACGCGCTCACGTCGCCGTCCTCGCTGTTCCGCCAAAATTGCCAATAGTCGTAAGGCGACAGCATGTCGGGGTTGAGCCACACCGCGCCGGCTGCCGTCTTGCCCATCTTGGCGCCAGAGGCCGTGGTGAGCAGCGGAGAGGTCAGCCCGAATAGCTCGATGCCGTCGGTGCGGCGCCCAAGCTCGATACCGCCGACGATATTGCCCCATTGATCGGAGCCGCCCATCTGCAGGCGGCAACCGAATCTGCGGTCAAGCTCGACGAAATCGTAGGCCTGGAGTACCATGTAATTGAACTCGATGAAGCTCAGAGGCTGCTCGCGCTCCAGCCTCAGCCTCACCGAATCCTGGCTTAGCATGCGGTTGACGCTGAAATGGCGTCCGTAATCGCGCAGGAAATCGATATAGCCGAGCTGGTAGAGCCAATCGGCGTTGTTGACCATCACCGCGTCGTCGGCGCCGTGACCGAAACCCAAGAACTTGCGAAAGATCGACTCGATGCCGACGACATTGGCGCCGATCTCGGCATCGCTCAGGAGCTTGCGCGCCTCGTCCTTGCCTGACGGGTCGCCGACCTTGGTTGTGCCGCCGCCGATCAGCACGATCGGTTTGTGGCCCGCATGCTGCAGCTTGCGCAGCATCATGATCGAGACGAGGTTGCCGACATGGAGGCTCGGCGCCGTGGCGTCGAAGCCGATATAGCCGGTGACGCGCCCGCCTCTGAGCAGCTGGTCGAGCCCAGCCTCGTCGGTCGCCTGGTGAATGAAGCCCCGCGCCTGTAGCTCGTTCAGGAAGTCCGATTTAAGGGTGGTCATGGGCGTGGTCGGCCGGCTCATGAAGCGCTGATGTCGCAGAGCCTCCTATCACAAGCCCTGGCATGACGGTAAGGGCAAGGACCTACGCGGCTGAGTCTTTGGGTTTCTTGCGCTTGCCGAGCCGCTTGTCGAGATAGCCGTCGACCACTTCCATCAGCCCGTCCATGCGGCCCTCGAAGAAGTGGTTGGCATCCGGCACAGTCTGATGGTCGATGACGATGCCCTTCTGCGTCTTGAGACGGTCGACGAGCCCGCGCACCGATTCCGTTGGCACAACCCGATCTTTCGCTCCGTTGACCATCAGGCCGGAGGAGGGGCAGGGCGCCAGGAAGGTGAAGTCGTAGAGATTGGCCGGCGGCGCCACCGAGATGAAACCTTCGAGCTCGGGGCGGCGCATCAGAAGCTGCATGGCGATCCACGCGCCGAACGAGACGCCGGCGATCCAGCAGGTTTGCGCGTCGGCGTTGTAGGCCTGGAGCCAGTCGAGCGCAGTCGCGGCGTCGGCGAGCTCGCCTGGGCCGTTGTCGAACAGGCCCTCGCTCCGTCCTACCCCGCGAAAGTTGAAGCGGAGCACCGAGAAGCCGCGCTTCTGGAACGCATAATAGAGGTGATAGACGACCTGATTGTTCATCGTCCCACCGAATTGCGGGTGGGGATGCAAGATGAGTGCGATCGGAGTGTTCGGGCCGCGCTCGTGATGATAGCGGGCCTCGATCCTGCCGCCCGGGCCGCTGATATTCACTTCAGGCATGAAACACTAGCCTCGATACCGATCTTGGGGCACAGGGAAGGAAGGTTTGGCGTCGGCGGCAAATAAGACGCACGAACCGCCGCCGCAATTCTTGACTTTGCCGCTCCCGAATCCTATACGAATTTAAGATTAGAATTGTTCCAAACAAGACCCTTCTAGAGCAGCTGGGCGCTCGGAGCGGTCCCGACTTCAGGCCGCGCTTCATAGCACGCGCGATGGGGGCTCGTGCAAGCGCTAACCCGGCGGCAAATCGGCCGCGAGTCTCGGCTACCGATGAACCAGCGCTCCTATCTCGACTATAACGCGACCGCGCCGATCCGCACCGAGGTGCGCGAGGCGTTCGCCGAGGCGCTTGGTATTTTCGGCAATCCGTCATCGGTGCATGAAGAGGGGCGCGCCGCGCGCACCGCCATCGAGGCGGCCCGGGTCAAGGTGGCGAGGCTCGTCGGCGCCGCGCCCGAAGACGTGATCTTCACGAGCGGCGGCACCGAAGCGAACGCGCTTGCGCTTGCCGCCCAGTCAGGCGATGCGTGGCGCTGTTATCTGTCGGCAATCGAGCATCCCTCGGTGCTTGCCGGCGGACGCTTCTATCGCGAGACTACCACCTTGCTTCCGGTGAGCGGGGATGGGGTTATCGACCTCGAAATCCTTGCGACCGAGCTTGAAAAGCACCATCTAGGGGGTTGGCGGCCGTTCGTCTCCTTGATGGCGGCAAACAACGAGACGGGCGGCATTCAGCCCGTCGCCGAAGCTTCCGAGATCGTCCACGACGCAGGCGGGCTTCTGCACAGCGACGCTGTTCAGGCGGCCGGCAGGATGACGCTCGACATGACAACGCTCGGGGCCGACATGCTTAGCCTCTCGGCCCACAAGATCGGCGGCCCCAAGGGTATCGGAGCCCTGGTGGTCAAGCCCGGCGTCTCGGTCGAGCCACTGCTGAAAGGGGGCGGCCAAGAGCGGCGGAAGCGCGCTGGAACCGAGAACGTGGCAGGCATCGTCAGCTTCGGCGTCGCCGCCGAGTTGGCGAGCGCCGATCTTGCCAACACAGGGTCGATCGGAGCGCTCAAGGCGGCGTTGGAGGAGGGAGCTCTCGCCATCGCCCCTGAGGCGGTGATCCTGTCGGGAGCCGCGCCGCGGCTCGTGAATACGAGCTGCATCGCCGTTCCCGGCGCCAAGGCCGAGACGCTGGTGATTGGGCTCGATCTCGCCGGCGTGGCGGTCAGCGCGGGCTCGGCCTGCTCGTCGGGCAAAGTCGAGGCCTCGCATGTGTTGCGGGCAATGGGTGTAGCGCCCGAACTCGCGCAAGGAGCGATCCGGGTGAGCCTTGGTATTGGCACCACGAGTGACGATATCGAAAGGTTCCTGGGCGCTTTTGGCGCGTTGATCAAGCGGCTCAAGCAGAGCCGGAAGGTGGCGGCCTAGAGTTTGCCGCGGAAGGATTTGGAGTTAGGCCAATGCCGGCAGTGCAGGAGACCGTCGTCCGCGTCCGCGAGATCGACGTCGACAAGTACAAATATGGCTTCACAACCGATATCGAGTTGGTCACGGCCCCGAAGGGCCTCACCGAGGAGACTGTGCGGTTCATCTCGGCCAAGAAGGGCGAGCCCGATTGGCTGCTCGATTGGCGGCTCGAGGCCTATCGCCGCTGGTTGACCATGCAGGAGCCGACTTGGGCCAACGTCCGCTACCCCCGGATCGACTTTCAGGACCTCTATTACTACTCGGCGCCGAAAAGCACCGAGGGGCCTAAGAGTCTCGCCGAGGTCGATCCCGAGCTGCTCGAGACCTATGCCAAGCTCGGCATCCCGCTCAAAGAGCAGGCCGTGCTCGCCGGTGTCGATGGCGCGCGGATCGAGGGACCGCGGGTCGCGGTCGATGCCGTGTTTGACAGCGTCTCGGTGGTCACCACCTTCAAGGAGGAGCTGGCAAAGGCGGGCGTCATCTTCTGCTCGGTGTCGGAGGCAGTCAGATCGCATCCCGAGCTCGTGAAGAAATATCTGGGCTCCGTGGTGCCGGTCACCGATAATTTCTACGCGACGCTCAATTCCGCGGTGTTTTCGGACGGCTCATTCGTCTATGTGCCGCCGGGCGTCCGCTGCCCGATGGAGCTGTCGACCTATTTCCGCATCAATGCCGAGAACACCGGCCAGTTCGAGCGCACGCTGATCATCGCCGACACGGGCTCTTACGTCAGCTATCTCGAAGGCTGCACCGCGCCGATGCGCGATCGGAACCAGCTCCACGCCGCCGTGGTCGAACTGGTCGCGCTCGACGACGCCGAGATCAAATATTCGACCGTGCAGAACTGGTATCCGGGCGACAAGCAGGGCAAGGGCGGTATCTACAATTTCGTCACCAAGCGTGGCGATTGCCGCGGCCCGCGCTCCAAGATTTCCTGGACCCAGGTAGAGACCGGCTCGGCCATCACCTGGAAATATCCGAGCTGTATCCTGCGCGGCGACGGCTCGAGCGGCGAGTTCTACTCGATCGCCATCTCCAACGGCTATCAGCAGGTCGACTCCGGCACCAAGATGATCCATCTCGGCCGCGACACGTCGAGCCGCATCATCTCCAAGGGTATCGCCGCCGGGCATTCCAACAACACCTATCGCGGGTTGGTCTCGGCGCATCGCCGCGCCACCAATGCGCGGAACTTCACCAATTGCGACTCGCTGCTGATCGGCGCGAAATGTGGCGCGCATACCGTGCCCTATATCGAGGCGAAGAACGCGTCCGCGACCTTCGAGCACGAGGCGACCACGTCGAAGATCTCCGACGACCAGCTGTTCTACTGCCTGTCGCGCGGGCTCTCGCCCGAGGAGGCCGTGGCGCTCATCGTCAACGGCTTCGTGCGCGACGTGCTCCAGCATCTGCCCATGGAGTTCATGGCCGAGACGCAGAAGCTGATCGGCATATCGCTGGAAGGGAGCGTCGGATAATGAATGGTGTCATGCCCGCGTAAGCGGGCATCCAATAGCCGCCGAAGGGCGGGGATTACTGGATCGCCCGGTCAAGCCGGGCAATGACAATGGAATGGAATAAGAGTCGGTGCCAGAGGGTTAGGAAGTCGAACGAATGCTTGAGATCAAGAACCTTCACGTCAATGTCGATGGCCGCGAGATCCTGAAAGGTCTCGGCCTCACGCTGCCCGCCGGCGAGGTGCATGCGATCATGGGGCCTAACGGGTCGGGCAAGTCGACCCTCGCTTACGTGCTGGCCGGCAGGGACGATTACGAGGTCACGTCGGGCTCGATCACTTGGAAAGGGCAGAATCTGCTCGATCTCTCACCGGCCGAGCGCGCGGCTGCCGGCGTGTTTCTCGCCTTCCAATACCCGATGGAGATCCCTGGGGTCGCCACCATGACCTTCCTGCGCACGGCGGTGAATGCGGTGCGCAAGGCGCGCGGGGAGAAGGAGCTCTCGACCCCCGACTTTCTCAAGCTCGTGCGCGCCAAGGCGAAACTGCTCAAGATCGACACCGAGATGCTGAAGCGGCCGCTCAATGTCGGCTTCTCGGGCGGCGAGAAGAAGCGGAACGAGATCCTGCAAATGTCGCTGCTCGAGCCCTCGCTCTGCGTGCTCGACGAGACCGATTCAGGCCTCGACATCGATGCGATCCGCATCGTCTCCGACGGCGTCAATGCGCTCCGTAGGCCCGACCGCGCGACGCTCGTCATCACCCATTATCAGCGGCTGCTGGATTACATCGTTCCGGACCGCGTGCATGTGCTCTCGGACGGGCGCGTGGCGCGCTCGGGCGGGCCTGAGCTTGCACTCGAGCTCGAACAGACGGGCTACGCCGAATTCGGCGGCAAGGCGGCCTAAAGGCGCAAGATGGAGTTGTCGGTCCAGCAGTTTCGCACCAAGGCCGAGCAGGCTTATCTCGACACGTTCGAGAGCGCCCGCGAGGCGCTTCCCGGCGCAGGCGATGCCTTCGTCTCTAGCTTGCGGAACAAGGGGATCGAGGCTTATGCCCGACTTGGGCTGCCGCATCGCCGCATCGAAGCCTGGAAATATACCGACCTCCGCGCGCTGCTGACCGAAGTCTATCCGCCGATCCGCGCCACCGCGCTGCCGATAGATGCCACCGACGTCAAGAAAGCGCTCGGCGCGAGCGTCGCAGAGCTTCCCGCCTATCGCCTGGTCGTGGTCGAGGGCGAGCTTCGGGCCGATCTTTCCGACATCGCGGGGCTCAAGGCTGCCGGGGTCGAGACCGTGTCGCTCGCCCAGGCGCTCGAGAAGCCGTCGTCGTGGCTCAAGCAAGCACTTGGCGCCGTGAACCCGCGTGACGACGATGCCGTGATCGCGCTGAACGCTGCCTTGATGACCGGGGGCGCTGCCTTGCGCGTCGGCCAGGGCCTCACGCTCGACAAGCCGATCCACGTGATCCAGCTCGACGGGACCGGCGAGCCTGCCTCGATCTTCACCCGGATCGTCGTGATCGCCGAGCCGGAAAGTGCGCTCACCCTGATCGAGAGTTTCTCGAGCCTTGGCTTGCGAGGTTTGCAGCGGAACGCCGTGACCGAGCTCAGGATAGGCGCCAAGGCCGCAGTGAATCATTTCAAGATCGAGCGGGAGGCCGACGACGCCATTCATATAGGCAGCGCGCTGGTCGAGATCGATACCGACGCCCGCTATCAGGCCTTCCAGTTCTCGACCGGCGCTAGCGTCGCCCGAAGCCAGACCTATGCCCGCTTCACGGGCGAGGGCTCGGCACTCGATATTTCCGGCGCCTTTTTGATGCGCGGGCGTCAGCATTGCGACACCACCCTTCTGGTCGAGCATGCCGTGCCCCGCTGTACCAGCCGCGAGTTGTTCAAGGTCGTGCTCGACGGAGAGGCGCGCGGCGTGTTTCAGGGCAAGATCATCGTCGCTCCCGACGCGCAGAAGACCGACGGCAAGCAGATGGCGCAGGCGCTGTTGCTCTCCGAGACGGCGGAGTTCGATTCGAAGCCGGAGCTCGAAATCTTCGCCGACGACGTGGTGTGCGGCCACGGCTCGACCTCGGGCCAGATCGACGAGGAGCTGCTGTTCTATCTAGAGGCGCGCGGCATCCCGGAGCCTGAGGCGAGGGCGCTTCTGATCCAGGCCTTTGTCGGCGAGGCGATCGAGCGCGTCGAGCATGAGGGCTTGCGCGCGGCGCTGTCGGCGGCTTCCGCCGAATGGCTCGGCGTCAGGACCGAGTGAGCGAGGGCCGGATGACCGTGTTCACGCCGACGGCAAAAGAGCTCAACACCGTCCAGGTGCCGTTCGACGTTGCGACGATCCGCGCAGATTTTCCGATCCTCGCGCGCGACGTCAACGGCAAGCCCCTCGTCTATCTCGACAACGGCGCCTCGGCGCAGAAGCCGAAAGTCGTCCTCGACACCATCCAGCGCGCCTCCGGCGAGGAATACGCCAATGTCCATCGCGGGCTGCATTATCTGAGCAACCTCTCGACCGTCAATTTCGAGAAGGCGCGCGAGAGCGTACGCCGCTTCGTCAACGCGCGCTCCGACGAGGAGATCATCTTCACCCGCAATGCCACCGAAGCGATCAACCTGGTCGCCTCGTCCTATGGCGCCCCGAATTTCGGGGAGGGCGACGAGATCCTGATCACCATCATGGAGCATCACTCCAACATTGTGCCGTGGCATTTCCTGCGCGAGCGGCAGGGCGCGGTCCTGAAATGGGCTCCGGTGTCGGACGAGGGCGAGTTCCTGCTCGATGAGTTCGAGCGGCTTATCAGCAACCGCACCAAACTCATTGCTTTGACTCACATGTCCAACGTGCTCGGCACCATCGTCCCGATCAAGGAGGTGGTGCGCATCGCGCATGCCCACGGCATCCCCGTCCTGGTCGACGGCGCGCAAGGCGCGGTGCACCTCCCGGTCGACGTTCAGGACCTCAATTGCGATTTCTATGCCTTCACCGGCCACAAGCTGTACGGGCCGACCGGTATCGGCGTGCTCTACGGCAAGAAGCAACACCTTGAGACCATGCGGCCCTATCAGGGCGGCGGCGAGATGATCGGCTACGTGACGCAGAACGAGATCACCTATGCAAAGCCGCCACATCGATTCGAAGCGGGGACGCCGGCCATCGTTGAGGCGATCGGGCTCGGAGCTGCGCTCGACTATGTCGAGGCCGTCGGTCGCGAGACCATCAAGGCGCACGAGGACGTCCTAGGCGACTACGCCATGGGGCGGCTCGGCGAGCTCAACTGGATCCGCATCTTCGGCCGCGCCAAAGACAAGGGCAGCATCGTTGCCTTCAATGTCGAGGGAACGCATCCGCATGACATAAGTACGATCCTTGACCGCTATGGCGTGGCGGTTCGCGCCGGCACCCATTGCGCCGAGCCGCTGCTCTCCCGTTTTGGCGTAACGGCCACGTGCAGGGCATCGTTCGCCATGTATAATACGGTCGAGGAGGTCGACCGCCTGGTCGAGGCGCTGCACAAGGCGCGCGACATGTTCGCCTAGGTACACAGATCGAAGGTCGATGGGCCAGATGATTGAAAAGATTCAAGATAGCGAGACGACCGCCTCGGCCGAGGATATCCCGCCAGTTGGCGCCGGAACCGCAACTGCTGCTCCCGAGGAACCTGCCGAGATGAAGGCTTGCGTCGTTGGCGAAGAGGGGCTAGCGCCTTCCGCTGATCAGCCCAAGGGTGACGGCTCGTCCATCCCGCCGGCCGATCTCGAGCGTTTGCGTGACGACCTCATCGCTGCGCTCAAGACCGTGTTCGATCCGGAGATCCCCGTCGATATTTACGAGCTCGGTCTGATCTATCGCCTCGACGTCGACGATGACCGCAATATCGAGGTCGACATGACGCTGACCGCGCCGGGATGCCCGGTCGCCGGCGACATGCCGGGATGGGTCGAGAACGCCGTCTCCTCGGTCCCTGGCGTCGGCCAGGTGAAGGTGAATCTCGTATTCGACCCGCCTTGGGACATGAGCCGCATGTCTGAAGAGGCGCAGCTCGCGCTGAACATGTTCTAGGCCTTGAACAGGCTCCCGATTTACCCCAAGTTCAGGGCATGACCGCCGCCGCAAGACCCCGCCCGCAAGTGATGCGACTGACCGAGGCCGCCGCCGATCGCATTCGCGCATTGTCCGCGGCTTCGGGCCGCGCGATCGAGGGTGTGCGCATCGGCGTCAAGAACGGCGGTTGCGCTGGCATGGAATACACCATGACCTACGCGGAAGCGCGTGGGCCCCATGACGAGGTGATCGAGGACAAGGGCGTCAAGCTCCTGATCGATCCGACCGCCGTGATGTTCCTGCTCGGCACCGAGATGGACTATCGCACCGACAAGATGCGCTCGGGCTTCGTGTTCAACAATCCGAACCAAACGAGCGCCTGCGGTTGCGGCGAGTCGGTCGCGCTCAAGCCTGCGACTGAAACCGAAGCTCCCGAGCGGGCCTCCTAGCTCCTTCTTAGCCGTCCTCTATGGGGTTCGCTGTGCCACGACGGTCGGCGCCTTGACATGCAACCGAATGGTTGCCTATTGTGCACTATGGACATGGACGCGGTCTTCAAGGCCCTTGCCGATCCCGTGAGGCGGCAATTGCTCGACAGCCTCCATGCCCGGAACGGGCAAAGCTTGAACGAGCTTTGTGAAGGGCACGACATGACTCGCCAGGCGGTCACCAAGCATCTCGCGCTACTCGAGACCGCCAATCTCGTAGCGACGCAGAAGCGCGGCCGCTCCAAGCTTCACTTCCTCAATCCGGTGCCCATTCAGGAAATCGCCGACCGTTGGATTGGCAAATACGAGCGCACGCGACTACGCGCGCTCGCCGAGCTCAAGCGCAACCTGGAAGGAGAAAAGCAATGACAATTGACCGCTTCGTCTACGTGACCTACATCCGCGCCACGCCCGAGAAACTGTGGGACGCGCTGCGCAAGCCGGAATTCACCCGCGAGTACTGGTTCGGCATCCGGCATGAGTCGAGTTGGGAGCAGGGAGCGTCGTGGAAAATGATCTTTCCCGACGGAACGGTCGGCGATTCGGGCGAGGTGGTCGAGATCGACGAGCCAAGGCGGCTGGTGTTGAAATGGCGGAACGAATTCAGGCCCGAGCTCCGCGCCGAGGGCTATTCGCTCTGCACATTCGACATCGAAGCCGATGGCGACGTAACCAAGCTCACGGTCACCCACGAGATCGACACACCCAAATCGAAGTTCATCGAGGCGGTATCGGGCGGTTGGCCGAAAGTGCTGTCGAACTTGAAGAGCCTGCTCGAGACCGGACAGGTGCTGTCGCACACCAAAAGCTGCGGCAGTCAATCCAGCTCCGAAAGGGAACGCGCGGCGGCTAGGTAATGCGCACCGGGCGCATCATGAAGGCTGGGACGTGGTCGCCCATGCCCTGCTGTTTCGATGGCGCGGGCTGGAGTTGGGCCGCCTTGTTCGCAGGCGCAGGGCGATCGCCGGAAGCGGCTGCGGCTTGAGCGCCGTGGGTCGGCTTGCGATCGCCGTATTGGTGGGGCTTGTGCTGATTGCGTCGCTGAGCGTTGTGACGCTGATCGTTGTGTCTTGGCTCGCTCTGCCGCTCATGAGCGTGCTGGCGCTCGTCCCCCATCTTCGCATCCCCTCCATTGCCATCAGCCGCTGACGCGCGGGAGGCCTCCTGGCGAGGCACCGGCTTGGCAGGAGTGCCGTGGCCCGAGGTCTGGCCGCCTCTGCCCCGCTTAGCGCGGCCGTCGCGCCGATGCCGATCATTCGACCGCCCTTCGGAACTCTCGGTCATCTCGCCGGGAGCAGGAGCGCCATTGATCCATGGAATTTCTTGCTTCAGCATCTTCTCGATGGCCTTGAGCGCCTTCACGTCCTTTGGCGTCACCAGCATGGCGGCGAAACCTTCGCGACCGGCGCGGCCGGTTCGGCCGATGCGGTGGATATAGTCTTCGGGGTGGATCGGAACGTCGTAATTGAAGATGTGGCTCACGTCGGGGATGTCGAGGCCGCGCGCCGCCACGTCGCTCGCGGCAAGGAAGGCGATCGTGCCATTGCGGAAGGCATCGAGCGTCGCCGTGCGCTGATGCTGGTCGAGGTCTCCGTGCAGTGCGCCGACATTGAAGCCGTGGCGCTGAAGCGAGCGGTAGACGATGCCGACATCCTTCTTGCGATTGCAGAAGATGATGGCGTTCTTGACGTCGATCTCGCGCATCAGGGCGCGGAGCGCTTCGCGCTTGCCGGCCGGATCGTCGGGGGCCTTCTTCAGCCGCTGTATGATGGTGGCCGCGGCGGTCGCTTGCGGGGCAACCTCGATGCGCTCCGGATGGTGCAGGAATTTATCGGCGAGGCGCTGGATTTCCGGCGGCATGGTCGCTGAGAAGAACAGCGTCTGCCGGGTGAAGGGGAGGAGCTTGCAGATACGCTCGATGTCGGGGATGAAGCCCATGTCGAGCATGCGGTCGGCCTCGTCGACCACCAGGATCTCGATGCCATTGAGAAGCAGCTTGCCCCGCTCGAAATGATCGAGCAGCCGGCCGGGAGTGGCGATCACGACGTCGGCGCCGCGATCGAGCTTGCGGTCCTGGTCTTCATAGGACACGCCGCCAATCAGGAGCGCGACGGTGAGCTTCTGGCTCTTGCCGAGGATCTCGAAATGCTCCGCCACCTGGGCGGCAAGTTCGCGGGTGGGCTCGAGGATCAGGGACCGCGGCATTCGCGCCCGGGCGCGTCCACGCTCGAGCCGCGTCAGCATCGGCAACACGAAGGACGCGGTCTTGCCGGTCCCGGTCTGGGCAATGCCGAGCACGTCGCGACCGGCGACGGCATGCGGGATGGCTTGATTTTGGATTGGGGTCGGCGTCTCGAACCCCGCCCCGGTGACGGCGGACAAAACTTTAGGGCTTAAGCCAAGATGTGAGAAGCTCATGCGTTAGCAAAAATACCGCGAGACCATAAGCATCTCGCGCATCTTCTTTCTTTAGGCGCAATAACTTGCTGCTACGATTCGCGAGTGTTGCGCAAGACCAACTGGACCATCGGAGCCTACTGGCCTCACGATGTCCCCACTCAAATAAGCGGCTCGGCGCATTGGCGCAAGGGGCAAATACGCGCGAAAGCGCCTAAAACCTCCGTATAGCGTCGCGGTGCGTCCAACGCGACGCTTGTGTGCCGGCGAAACCCGCGCGATTGATAGGGCTTCGGCCGGGGAAACTGGTGAGCATGACATGACCATGACATCGGAAGACTACGCCGATGTGACGATCAAGCCGCCACTCTTGTTCCTCGGTGCGCTCGCCTTCGGTTGCTTGCTGACCCTCGTCATTCCGATCGGGCCAAGGCTCGCCTCGGCTAACGGCACGGCGATCGCCACCGGCCTTACGTTCATCGCGATCGGCTTTGTGCTGGCGGCGTTCTCGGCGCGCGCCTTTCGGCTCGCCGGCACGGACGTGGTGCCGGGACGCCCGTCAACCGCTCTCGTTACCTACGGACCCTACAAGATCACGCGCAATCCGATTTATATCGGCTTCATCCTCGTTTATTTCGGCCTGGCCATCATCATGACGAGCGTTTGGATCCTACTGCTGCTGATCCCGGTATTCGTGATCCTGCAGCGCGGTGTGGTCGTGCCTGAGGAGGAGTATCTCGAGCGGCGCTTCGGCGCCACCTACCGCCGCTACAAGGCGCGCGTGCCTCGCTGGCTGTGACTCAAATATCCAGCTGGTCGGGTTTGGCGAACGCGGCGCGTTCCTGGATGAATTTGAAGCGCGCCTCCGGCTTGTTGCCCATCAGCTGATCGACCCGCTTGCCGGTGCCGCGATCGTCGTCCTTGGCGATCTCGACGCGGAGCAGCGTGCGGACCCCGCGGTCCATGGTCGTCTCTTTCAACTGCTTCGGCATCATCTCGCCCAACCCCTTGAAACGTGAAACGTCCACCTTGCCCTTGCCGTTGAACTCGGACGCCATCACCTGATCCTTGTGCGCGTCGTCGCGCGCATAGAAGATCTTCGCGCCCTGGCTCAGGCGATAGAGCGGTGGCACGGCGAGATAGAGATGGCCGCCTTCGACCAGCCCGCGCATCTCGCGATAGAAAAACGTGATGAGGAGCGAGGCGATATGCGCGCCGTCGACATCGGCGTCGGTCATGATCACCACCTTCTCGTAGCGCAGGTCCTCGTCGCGGTAGTGCGTGCCGGTGCCGCAGCCGAGCGCCTGGATGAGATCGCCGAGCAGCTGATTGTCGGCGAGCTTGTTGGAGCTGGCGCTGGCCACGTTCAAGATCTTGCCCCTGAGCGGCAGCACGGCTTGCGTCGCGCGGTCGCGGGCCTGCTTAGCCGAGCCGCCGGCCGAGTCGCCCTCGACGATGAAGATTTCGGTGCCCTGCGCGCCGCTCGCCGCGCAATCGGCGAGCTTGCCGGGAAGGCGCAAGCGGCGCGTCGCCGTCTGCCGCCCGATCTCCTTCTCCTTCTTGCGGCGAAGCCTCTCCTCGGAGCGGTCGATCACCCAATCGAGCAGCCGGTTGGCCTGCGTGGGATTGCCGGTCAGCCAATGATCGAACGCATCGCGGAGCACGCTCTCGACGATGCGCTGTGCTTCCGCGCTCGCCAGCCGGTCCTTGGTCTGGCCCTGGAATTCGGGCTCGCGGATGAACAGCGACAACATGGCGGCGGCGGTGCCAAGCACGTCGTCTGCCGTGAGCCGTGCCACACGCTTGTTACCGGTGAGCTCGCCATAGCCTCGCAAGCTCTTGGTTAGCGCCGCGCGAAGGCCAGCTTCGTGCGTGCCGCCATCGGGGGTCGGCACGGTGTTGCAATAGGTGCTCAGGAAGCCGTCGTCGCTCGCGATCCAAGCGATCGCCCATTCGACCGAGCCATGGCCCTCGGTCCGCTCGATTCGCCCGGCGAAGACGTCGTTGGTGACTGCCTCCTGGCCATCGATCCGGTCGGCGAGAAAATCCTTGAGGCCGCCGGGGAAATGGAGGACGGCGCTTTCCGGCGTTTCGCTGTCGCCACCAAGCGCAGCCTTGGCGCATGACCACCTGATCTCGACGCCGCGGAACAAATAAGCCTTGGAGCGCGCCATGCGGAACAGCCGCGCGGGCTTGAAGGCGCAGTCTTTGCCGAAGATCTTGGTATCGGGCTTGAAACGAACCTTGGTGCCGCGCCGGTTCTTGATCGGCCCGAGATTTTTCACCGGGCCGTCGGGCTCGCCGCGCGTGTAGCTCTGCCGATAGAGCTTCTGCCCGCGCGCCACCTCGACCTCCAAATGCTCCGACAGCGCGTTGGCGACCGACACGCCGACGCCGTGCAGGCCGCCGCTCGTGGCATAGACCTTGGAGTCGAACTTGCCGCCCGAATGCAGCGTCGTCATGATGACTTCGAGCGCCGACTTCTTCCTGAATTTCGGATGCGGATCGACCGGTATGCCGCGGCCGTTGTCGGTGACGGTCAGATCGCCGTCGTCCGCGAGCTCGACCTCGATGCGCGAGGCGTGCCCGGCGACCGCCTCGTCCATGGCGTTGTCGAGCACCTCCGCGAAGAGGTGATGCATGGCCTTCTCGTCGGTGCCCCCGATATACATGCCGGGGCGCCGGCGCACCGGCTCTAGTCCTTCCAGCACTTCGATGTCGGCAGCGGTATAGCCTTCCTCGCCGGCCTTGGATGATGGCTTTGTGGTGGCAGGCGGCTTGGAGCCTTTGATAGGCTTCTTCTTCAACTCGTCCTCGAGCTTGGCGAACAAATCGCGCGATGTTGCGGTCTTGGCCATGGGTCCAATGACGCGAGGGATTCGCGAATCTCTATGCACAGGGAACGCTGTTAGCTCGCACGCGTTCGCGGCTTTTTCAAGAGTCTCCATAATGCAGTCATCCCGGCAAAAGCCGGGATCCAGGGTTTCCTTTGGTGGCGATTCGCGCGTTGGATTTGAGCTTGCGCCGGAATGACGCGGATCAGGCGATCTTGCCGCCGCCGATCTTGGTGATGGTCACCACCGAGGGTCTGGGCGGGCGATCCTCCTGGAAATCGGGCCAGCGAGTGGCCGGCCTCTTGTAGGTCGAGGGGAGGCCGAAGCCGTACAGCGCCTCGGTCCCATCGGCGCCAGGGTGCTGCACGGCGAGGAACAGAGTTTCGCGGTCGGGCGTGAAGCATGGCCCGCATAACTCGGCGCCAACCGGAACGCGAAAGAACATCTTGGACGTCCTGCGCCGCGTCCCCTCGGTCTCGAGCCCATACAGGCCATCGGCCCGGCCGGTGCGCGCCCAGTTGTCACCCTGATCGGTCGCGATCCACAGCCTGCCCTCGTCGTCGACGCAAGAATTGTCGGGGCAGGAGAACCAGCCCTGGTCGGACGTGGCCGGGTTCCACAGGGCATCCACCCCGCCCCGCGGATCATGCGGATTGCCGCATTGCACCAGGATTTCCCAACTAAAGATGTCGCTTGCGTGGTCGCCGTCCTTCGGAGCGAGCTCGATGATGTGGCCGAAATAGTTCTCGGGCCGCGGGTTCGCCTTGTCGACTTGATCGGCCTTGCGCTTATCGTTGTTGGTGAGGTTTATATAGACCTTGCCGTTGACCGGGTTGGGCTGCACGTCTTCCGGCCGGTCCATCCGGGTCGCGCCGAGCAGATCGCCGGCGCGTCGCGCGTCGATCACTACGTCGGCTTGCGAGTTGAAGCCGAACTCAGGCGTGAGCCACGGCACGCCGAATTTGAGCGGCAGCCATCGCCCGGTGCCGTCGGCGTCAAAGCGCGCGGCGTAGAGCGTGCCCTCCGACAGCAGCGACATGTTCGCCTTGCGGTCGTTTGGATCGAACCTGCCGTCGGTGACGAAACGATAGACATATTCGCCGCGCGTATCGTCGCCGCAATAGACCACAACCCTGCCGTCGCTGTTGAGCACGGTCTCAGCGCCCTCGTGACAGAAGCGGCCGAGCGCCGTGTGCTTCACCGGCACCGACGTCGCATCGAACGGATCGATCTGGACGATCCAGCCGAACCGGTTCGGCTCGTTCGGCTCCTCGTCGACATTGAAGCGGTTGTGAAACTTGCCCCAGGCCTGCCACAGCCCCGGCACCCCGTAGCGCTGATAGCTCACGGCCTGACCGCCGCCGAGGTCCTTGGCCGGCTTGCACTCGGGATCACGCTGGTCTGTCCAGAAATAGCCGTGAAAGTTCTCCTCGGCCGTGAGGTAAGTGCCCCACGGCGTTGAGCCGCCGGCGCAATTGTTGAGCGTGCCCATGAGTGCCCGCGCCGACGGATCGTCTTTGGTCTTGAGTCGGTCGACGCCCGCGGCAGGGCCGTCGGCGGTCATCGGGGTGAGGGGACTGATGCGGCGGTTATAGGAGCTGTCGCGCACCACGTGCCACTCGAGCTCGTCGCGGGCGATCTCCACGATGGTGACGCCATGCGCCGCCATCTCGATATTGACGAGCTCCTCAGTCATCTCCTTGAAGCCAGTCGTGTCTTGACGCTCCTTGAGCGCCGGGAACATCAGCTCCTCGTTGGTGTATTCGTGATTGACGCAGAGGATGCCGTGACTGCTCGAGCCATCGAGCGGAAAATAGGCGACGTAGTCGTTGTTGTATCCGAACTGCTTGAGCTGGGACGCCGCACTCTGCTTGAGCGGATCGAATGCCGGTGAATCCGGAAACAGCGCGTCGCCCCAGCGGAGCAGGGGCTTGCACCAATAGCCTTCGGCGACATGGTGGGTCGTATCGACGCCCGCCTCGATCTCCTTGAATTGGAAACGCTCGGGCGAGGCTTCCGCTCGGGCTTTGCTTGCGGCGAGCGCGGCGGGTCCGAACAAAGACGCGGCGGCGACCACGCCGAGCGTGCCGCGCACCATCTCGCGGCGGTTGAACCGCCGTGCGATTACATCGCCGATCGTCTCGCCGGTCTCGGGACTCAGCAGCGTATCGTCATGCGCCTCGCAGGCCGCGGCCCGGTTGCGGAATTGGTCGGTTCTAGCCATATGCCTGCATGGGATGTGCGGAAAGGCGCGTCAAGATAGAGACGCGCCATGACAGATTTGCGAAGAGGAAGACCCGATGGCTGAAGCAACTCCGATCTGCGATTTCGGCTGGAAGGCGCCGTCCTTCACGCTTCGCGGCGTCGACGGCAAGACCTACAGCCTCGAAGGCCTGCGCGGACGGAACGGCACTCTGGTGATGTTCATCTGCAATCACTGCCCTTACGTGAAAGCGGTGATCGACCGCATCGTGCGCGACGCGAACGAGCTCAATGGCGTGGGGGTGAGCGCGGTCGCCATTTCCTCGAACGACGCGGTTCACTATCCGGACGACTCCTTCGACAACATGAAGCGCTTTGCCGCTCAGCATCGCTTTGGCTTTCCCTATCTCTATGACCAGAGCCAAGAGGTTGCGCGCGCCTATGACGCAGCCTGCACGCCCGACTTTTTCGGCTTCAACGCCGACCTCAAGCTGCAATATCGCGGGCGTCTCGATGCCAGCGAACGCGAGCCGGCCGGTGCCGGCGTCCGCCGCGAGCTGTTCCAGGCAATGAAAGAGATTGCGGCGACCGGAGCGGGACCGCGCCAGCAGACACCGTCGATCGGCTGCTCCATCAAGTGGAAAGCGTCTTAGCAGACTGCTCCGTCTGAGAGGGAGGACGGCGGCACGCGTGCGCCCGTTTACTCCCTCTTAAGCCTGACCCTTACCCCTTTCTTTACGCGCCGGCCCCTAAAATTCATCGCAAATGCGACGGGGTTTTGCGTGTCATGTTCGTGCGTTACGCCATGCTGGTCGCGATGGCCGGCTCTGCGGTCTGGAGCCTCGTCGTCGTTAGCAATAGCGATGGCGGCCGGATGCTTCTGGCCGATCTAGGCCAAGGCAACCTCGGTAGCACGTCGTTCTGGCTGCTCGCGAGTATCGCCACGCTCATCACGCTTTCGTTGTTACGCTTCGTCGTCTTCGGCCTGCCGTCGATGTTCGACCAATGGTACGGGGACAAAAGGTCTTGGATCTACGCCTTCATGATCGGCGGCGCACTCTACGGGATGTTCTATTTGGCGGAAGCCCGCCCATGATTCGAACACGGGGTTCTGGGGGAGCCTGGCGGGGGACTTTGATGCTGTCGCATCCACGGGGGAACGCGGCTAGAGCCTCGAGGTTCGAACGGCCGGGCATAAAGTGGGGCGGCCGTCACGAGGCGGCCGCCCCATCTTTCTTCGGTGTCGTCGTCTCGGCGTCCCGCGGCTAGACGCTGTAATACATGTCGAACTCGATTGGGTGCGGCATCATCTCCAATCGCTCGACCTCTTCCATCCGAAGCTCGAGATAAGAGTCGATCGCGTCGTCAGTAAACACGCTGCCCTTCTTCAGGAAGGCACGGTCCTTGTCGAGTTCCTCGCAAGCTTCGCGCAGCGAGCCGCACACGGTCGGCACTTTCTCGAGCTCCTCAGGCGGCAAGTCGTAGAGGTTCTTGTCGATCGGATCGCCGGGATTGATCTTGTTCTCGATTCCGTCGAGGCCGGCCATCAGCATGGCGGCGAAGGCAAGATAAGGATTGGCGCCGGGATCGGGGAAGCGCACCTCGACGCGCTTAGCCTTTGGCCCGGAGCCGAGCGGAATGCGGCACGATGCCGAGCGGTTGCGCGAGGAATAGGCGAGCAGCACCGGCGCCTCGTAGCCCGGCACCAGACGCTTGTAGGAGTTGGTGAGAGGGTTGGTGTAGGCGTTGAGCGCCTTGGCGTGTTTCAGGATGCCGCCGATATAATTGAGCGCCATATCCGAGAGGTCGGCGTATTTGTTGCCGGCGAACATCGGCTTGCCGTCCTTCCAGATCGACTGGTGGGTATGCATGCCCGAGCCGTTATCGCCGAAGATCGGCTTCGGCATGAAAGTCGCAGTCTTGCCGTAGACCTGCGCCACCTGATGGATCACGTATTTGTAGATCTGCATCGAGTTGGCCATCTTCACGAGCGGGCCGAACTTGATGCCGAGCTCGTGCTGCGCGGCGCCCACCTCATGGTGATGCTTCTCGGTGACGACGCCCATATCGGCCATTACCGACAGCATCTCGGAGCGGAGGTCCTGCGCCGAGTTGATCGGCGGCACCGGGAAGTAGCCGCCCTTGGTGCGCGGGCGGTGACCGAGATTGCCCATCTCGTAGTCGGTGTCCATGTTGGAGGGCAGCTCGATCGAATCGATTTTGTAGCCGCAATTGAAAGGCTCGGCCTTGAACCGCACGTCATCGAACACGAAGAACTCGGCTTCGGGACCGAACACTGCGGTGTCGCCGGCGCCGGTTTGCTTCAGATAGTTCTGCGCCTTGCCGGCGATGCCGCGCGGATCGCGCTCATAGGGCTCGTTGGTCAAGGGCTCCAACACGTCGCAAAACACCGCGAGCGTGCTCTGAGCGAAGAAGGGGTCGATCACCGCCGAGGAGATGTCCGGCATCAGCTTCATGTCCGAACTCGTTGATCGCCTTCCAGCCGGCGATCGAGGAGCCGTCGAACATGATGCCTTCGGAGAAGGCGTCCTCGTCCATCTCTCTTGCGTCCATCGTGACATGCTGCATCTTGCCGCGCGGGTCGGTGAAGCGCAGGTCAACGTATTTGATCTCCTCGTCCTTGATCTTCTTGGTCACACTCTTAGCGTCGGCCATTTTACTCCCCTGTCATCTGATTGATTGAGCCGCCTGGAAGCCATCAAGGCGGTGATAGGACGAACCGGCCTTGGCGCCGGCTTTGCTCGCAACTCCACATTAAATGGCATCGTTGCCGGTTTCGCCCGTGCGAATCCGCACAGCCTCTTCGACGTTCGACACGAAGATCTTGCCGTCGCCGATGCGGCCGGTCTTGGCCGAAGCGATGATGGCGTCGATCGCCTTTTCTACCATGCTGTCGCCCAGCACCAGCTCCAGTTTTACCTTGGGGAGAAAGTCGACGACATATTCGGCGCCGCGATAGAGTTCGGTGTGGCCCTTCTGCCGCCCGAAGCCCTTGGCCTCGGTCACCGTGATGCCCTGCAGACCGATTTCCTGTAGGGCTTCCTTCACCTCATCGAGCTTGAATGGTTTGATGATCGCCTCGATTTTCTTCATTCCTTCGCTGCACCTCCCTTGGACGCAGAATAGCGCTTAGCCGCGCGCTTCCGTTCGCCATCCCTCAAAACCAGCGCCCAGCCGAAGCACGCCCTATGCCAATCCTCGACGCGCAAGTTTTGTCTCTCGTTTCAAGGTTCTATGGCTGTGGAGCGGACGGTTATTGGGATTGTTAGAATACGACTGCTCAAGACATAGGCTATATGCAAAACAATTGTGCAGATTGGAAGCACAAGCGCCTTGGGCTGTCCTCTTTATACCGCCTCTGCTTTATCAGGAAGCAGGCAATCTCGGATCGGCTGAGTTTATGATCGAGCTTCTGACCACGGAGGAGATGGGCGAGGCCGACCGCCTTGCGATCGCCGGCGGCGTTCCCGGACTAACCTTGATGGAGAATGCGGGCCGCGCCGTCGCCGATGAGGTCGCGCGCCGCTTTCCCGACGCCGGTACGGTCGCCGTCTTGTGCGGACCTGGCAATAATGGCGGGGACGGTTTTGTAGCGGCGCGCCATCTCGCCGAGCGCGGCTACGAGGTGAAGCTCGGCTTCAAAGGCGACCCTTCGCGCCTCCCGGCTGACGCCGCGGCCAACGCCAAACGATTCGTCGGAGCACGTGAGCCTCTCACCGCCGACATCCTCGCCGGCACCAATGTCGTGGTCGACGGCCTGTTTGGCGCGGGCCTCGCCCGGCCGATCGAGGGCGACTATGCCGCTCTCATCGAGGCGGTGACGGCCTCGAACCTGCCCGTGATCGCCATCGACGTGCCGAGCGGCATCGACGGCACCACCGGCGAGGCGAGGGGCGTTGCCATCGAGGCCCAAGCGACCGTCACCTTTTTTCGCCTGAAGCCGGGGCATTTGCTGCTGCCCGGGCGGTTCAAAAGCGGGGAGGTGAGCGTCGCCCAGATCGGCATCCCGACGAGCGTGCTCGATGTCATCAAGCCCAAGACTTTCGTCAACGAGCCCGCGCTCTGGCTTGCGCGCTTCCGCTGGCCGACGGCCGCGGGCCACAAATATGCGCGCGGTCACGCCGTCGTGGTGTCGGGACCTCTCTACAGCACCGGCGCTGCGAGGCTCGGCGCACGCGGCGCGCTCAGGGTGGGTACCGGCCTCGTCACGGTTGCAAGCCCGCGCGACGCGCTCGCGGTGAATGCGTCGGAACTGACCGCCATCATGGTACGCGAAGCGGACGATGCGCGCGCGCTGGCGAGCCTGCTCTCGGACGAACGCAAGAACGCCGTCTTGATCGGGCCGGGCATTGGCGTCGGCGAACGCACCAAGACGCTCGTTCTGGCGGCGCTTGCTACATCTGCCGCCGTCGTGCTCGACGCCGACGCGATCACGAGCTTCGCCGGCGATTCCGCCAAGCTGTTCGCGGCAATAACCAACCGCGCGGCGCCCGTGGCGCTCACCCCGCATGACGGCGAGTTCGCGCGGCTGTTCGGCGACATTTCCGGCCCCTCCAAGCTCGCGCGCGCGCGCCAAGCCGCGGCACGCTCAGGCGCAATCCTGCTCCTCAAGGGCCCGGATACCGTTGTCGCAGCCCCTGACGGGACAACCTCGATCAATGCCACAACGAGCCCTTGGCTGGCGACGGCGGGCAGCGGCGACGTGCTCGCCGGCATTGTGCTCGGGCTGTTCGCTCAGAGGATGCCGCCCTTCGCCGCGGTGAGCGCGGCCGTCTGGCTACATGGCGCGGCAGCGGAGGCCTTTGGCCCGGGTCTGATCGCCGAAGACCTGCCCGAGATGCTGCCCGAAGTCCTGGGGGGTCTGCTGAGAAAAACTGAGCAAAAGAGCCACTGACCGCCCGTCTGATGACCCGTTATTGACACACTTCGACCTTATGGGGGACATGAGAGGGAAGCTTCGCAGGAAACGGGATTCCTCGCTGCCAATGCATCCGTTACGGATCAAGCTGCCGGTCTTCGTGCTGGTCGTCGCTGCGTTCGCCCGCATGGCTAGCGCCGCCGAGGACGACCAAACCCTGCTTCGCGCGCGAGAGGGCGCGGCCGCGCTCATGCGGGGTGCCTACGACAAGGCGATCGCTTCTTACGACCAGGCACTGACCGCGCCCGAGATCGCCGATTTCATCGAGGCTAGCATCTATAGCGACCGGGGCGTCGCCAAATGGCGGCTGAAGCAGACCAAGGAAGCGATCGAGGACTTCAACAAATCGATCCAGCTCGCCGCTGATAGCCCGGCGGTCTACAACAATCGCGGCAACGCGCTGATGGATCTCGGCCACCCCGATGAGGCGGTGAAGGACTTCGACCGCGCCATCACGCTCTCGCCGAATTACGGCGCCGCCTACAACAACCGGGGTAACGCCCGCGCCGAGCTTGCGCAATTCGATCCCGCCTTCCAGGACTACCGCAAGGCGGTCGAGCTTATGCCGCAGAATGCCGTGCCCTATAACGGCCGCGGCAAGGCCCATGCCCAGCTCAAGCGTTATCACGCCGCGGTGCGTGACTTCAGCCGCGCCATCACGCTGAACCCGAAATATGCTGCGGCCTATCACAACCGCGCCGACGCCTATCTTGCCATCGGCGACTTCAAGGAGGCCGGAGACGACGCGACGCAAGCCATGACGCTCGAGCCCGAGCAGCCGCATCCCGATCTCCTGCTGCTGCGAGCGCGCGCCTATTCGGGAGAGAAGAAGTTCAACTTGGCCACAGATGATCTCAACAAGGCGATCGAGGCCGCGCCCAATCTCGTCGACCCCTATATCGAGCGCGGCATCCTGTTCACGCAGAACCGCCGCTTCGACGATGCGATAGGTGATCTGACCAAGGCCATCGAGCTCGATCAGAACAGCGTGCGGGCTTACGCCATGCGCGCCGAGGCCAAGTTGCAGGCCGAGTCGAATGACGACGCGCTGGAGGACATCAATCAGGCACTCCAGATCGCGCCGACCGATCCGCTCGCTTTGCGGATCAGGGGCAATATCTACGAGGCGCTTTATCGCACCGACGAGGGGATCGTCGATTACCGCAATGCTCTCGCCCAGGACCCGTTCCAGACCGAGAGCCGCGACGCGCTCCAGCGTCTCGCCCAAGAGGTCCCCCCGGAAGCCGGCCAGCCATTGGGTCCGCCCGAGGATGGCTGGGTGATCAAGGAGCCGGCGCCCGACCGCTACATTGCGAGCAACGAGAAATATCCCTCGCTGAGGGTCGAACTCGAGATGTTCGGCTCCGGCAAGCCCAAGATCCAGGAATGGAAGCTGTTGAAGGACGCGCTCTCGGGTATCGGCCTGTTGCAATATTACGCTGGCGATTTCGGCGAGGGCGGCGATACGGGTCTCGAATATGTCGCCATCGTCGACACCCGCGCCAATAAGGTCATCTCCATCGAGCCGCATAGCTGGGGGCCGGCGGCTGCCCAGTGGAACTGGCAGGCGGTTTCGGTGGTCGTCACCGATCCTGA
This sequence comes from uncultured Alphaproteobacteria bacterium, assembly GCA_963816805.1. GTDB lineage: Bacteria > Pseudomonadota > Alphaproteobacteria > Rhizobiales > Methyloligellaceae > Methyloceanibacter. The sequence goes on along the minus strand of CAWFLU010000032.1, from coordinate 348,280 downwards.
CGGCAATGCCAGCGAGGTCCAGCTGCGCAAGGCGCGGCGGACAGCCCCGGCTCCGACGGACTTTTGGGGCGTCGAGCAGCCGCGCGCCGCCGACAATAGTGGCGGCAGCGGTGGCGGCGGTGGCGGCGGACGCCGCGCTCGGCGCGGCGGAGAAGGCGGCGGTGGCGGCGCCGGCATGTTCGGCTGGCTGTTCCGCTGATGTTTCGTCACCCCGGCGAATGCCGGAATCCAACAATTCAATCGATGGGGCTACCCTGGATTCCGGCTTGCGCCGGAATGACGTGTGGGGCAAGCGATAGATCATGACGCGATTTCTCGTGAGCGTGCGCGATGTGGCCGAGACCGAAACCGCGCTCGCCGCCGGTGCCGACATCATCGACCTGAAGGACCCCGCCAAGGGCGCGCTGGGCGCTCTCGATCCCGCTGCGATCGCCTCCTGCGTGACGCGCATCGCCGGACGCGCCGAAGTGAGCGCGACGGTCGGCGATCTGCCGATGCGTGCTGCGACGATCCGCGGCGCTGTGCGGAAGATCGCCGCGTTAGGCGTCGACCACGTCAAGCTCGGTCTCTTTCCCGAAGGGGACGCCGAGCGGTGTTTGAGTCTGCTCGCCGTCGAGACGCAGCGCGTGTCGCTCATCCTCGTCATCTTTGCCGACGCGCTGCCGACTTTTGACGCAATAAGGGTCGCGGCGCGGATCGGCGCCTTTGGCGTGATGCTCGATACCGCCGGCAAGGATGGAAGCTCGCTGCCCGACCATCTGCCGCTCGCCGCGCTGGCCCGCTTCGTGACGGATGCGCGCGCTGAAGGCCTGCTCGTCGGATTGGCCGGGTCGCTCAAGGCCTCGCATGTGCCGAAGCTGCTCGCGCTTCAACCCGATCTTCTCGGCTTCCGAGGCGCGCTCTGCGAGGGGCAGGCGAGGGGCGCCGGTCTCGATGCGGGCGCTTGCGCGGCGATCCGTGCGCTCGTTCCCCGTGCGGCGCACGCAGCGGCCGACGCCACCATGCCTGCTCTCTCGCCGTCTCCATGCTAAATGAGCCAGCACGCCGCGACGGAGTGAGCTGCGATGGCTGACAAGCGATTGAAGGCTGGTAAGCGAACAAGCAGCGCCAAGCCGAAAATCGGTGCCAAGCGCAAGATCGCAGCGACCGCTCTCGACCGCGTGTTCATGCACGACCTCGTGCTCGAGGTCGAGATCGGCGTTTATACCCATGAGAAAGGCGTGACCCAGCGCGTGCGCATCTCGGTCGATGTCGATGTGATCCCGACCACCGTGGCGCTCGATGACAACATCGGCCGCGCCTTCGACTACGACACGATCATTAAGGGTACCAAGGACCTCGTCGCCCGCGGCCATATCAATCTGGTCGAGACCCTGGCCGAGGATTTGGCGATGCATTGTCTCGCTCACCCGCGCGCATCGGCGGTCACCGTCAGAATCGAAAAACTCGACAAGGAGCCGGGCGCCGTCGGCGTCGAGATCAGGCGCGGCAAGGGAAGGGCGTGAGGATGCGCGATGCCGCCTTGCGCGAGGCTGCCGAACCCTTGGCGCTCCCCGCCGACACCCGTCCCGTGATCGTCAAGCTCGGCGGCAGCGTCGTGCGCGCGCCGGAGCTCTCGTCTTGGCTCGACGCCATCGTGGCGGCACGACGCCCGATCGTCGTGGTAGCGGGAGGAGGAGCGCTCGCCGACGAGGTGCGCGCCTGCCAGGCAGAGCTCGGCTTCGGCGATCCCGCAGCCCATCGCATGGCGCTGCTCGCCATGGATCAGCTCGCCTGGGCGATAGCCGGCTTGCGGTCAGGCTTCGTCGTCGGCGCGACCGAGGCCGAGCTCGGAGCCGCGCTCGGCCGCGGCCTGGTCGGGGTGTGGGCGCCATACCAGCTGATCGCCGAGCGGACCGACATCGAGGAAAGCTGGCGCATCACCTCCGACAGCCTCGCGCTCTGGCTCGCGCGGCGGCTTGGCGCCAGGCGCTGCTATCTGATCAAGTCGATCGCGCGCAAACCCCAGAAGCAGGTCAGCGCCGCGCAGCTCGCGCGTGACGGCGTGGTCGATGCGGCGTTTCCGGCCATGCTGAAAGAGGGCGGTGTGTCCGCGGTTCTGCTCGGCCGGCTCGACCAAGCTGCCTTCGCCGCCGCGCTTTCGGGCGACGGGGCCTGCGGCGCCGAGATCGACTAGAGCGCTAGCGCTCCGTTCAGAATGAGGCTCGAAACTCTCGGCTTCGCCCGCGAAGCAGGGTAGAAGGGCGACGAGGCCCACAAGACGCGACCTGAGATGACTGAGAGTATCCTGTTCCTGACCGGGCATTTGGCGCGAGCGAGGCTCGAAGCCGTGCTCAGCGGCATGAAGGCGCCGTTCGACTGGAAGGTGCTCGATATCGGCGTCAAGGTCGCGGCGCTGATGACCGAGGACATCATCCTGCGCCGCCTGCCAAAGCCGGTCGAGGCCCACAAGATCATGCTGCCGGGCCGCTGCCGCGCGGACCTTTCGCGTTTGAGCACGAATTTCGGCGTGCCGGTCGTGCGCGGACCCGACGAGCTGAAGGACCTTCCCGTGTTTTTCGGCCGCGCCCGCAGGGCCGCCGACATGACGCGCTACGACATTCAGATCTTCGCCGAGATCGTCGATGCCTCGGCGCTGCCCGTTGAAACCATCGTCAGCCGCGCGCAAGACTATGTTCAGCGCGGCGCGAACGTGATCGACCTCGGCTGCCTGCCCGACACGCCCTTTCCGCATCTCGAACAGGCGATCCGAACCCTGAAAGAGAACGGCTACAAGACAAGCGTCGATTCGGCCAACGCCGACGAGTTGCTGCGCGGCGGCAAAGCGGGCGCCGACTATCTGCTCAGCCTCAACGAGGACACGCTGCGCGTCGCTGACCCGGTCGCCTCGATTCCCGTGCTCATCCCCAAAGACCACGGCGACATGGATTCGCTCTACCGCGCCATGGACGCGCTCGACGCCAAGAAGCGCCGGTATCTCGTCGATCCCGTTCTCGACCCTATCAATTTCGGCTTTATGCGCTCGCTGGAGCGTTATGCGGAACTGCGCCGCGCCCGCCCGAACGCCGAGATGCTGATGGGCACCGGCAATCTCACCGAGCTCACCGACGCCGACACGACGGGCATCACCGCTATCCTGCTCGGCATCGCCTCTGAGCTTCACATCAGGAACGTGCTCGTGGTGCAAGTCAGCCCGCACACGCGCCGCACCGTCGAGGAGCACGACCTCGCGCGCCGCATCATGTATGCGTCGCGCGCCGAGCACGATCTGCCGAAGGACTATGCCGACGGGCTGCTCGCGCTGCACGCGCGGTGGCCGTTTCCGCTCACGCCACAGGAGATCGCCGAGACCGCCGGCGAGGTGCGCGACAAGAACTTCCGCATCGAGATCGCCGAGGACGGCATCCACGTCTATAACCGTGACGGCCACCACGTGGCGAAGAGCGCGCTCGATCTGTTCCCCAAGCTCGGTGTCGAGGCGGACGGCGCGCACGCCTTCTATCTCGGCACCGAGCTCGCCCGCGCCGAGATTGCCTGGCGGCTCGCCAAGCGCTACGCCCAGGATGAGCCGCTCGATTGGGGTGTTGCCGCCGACGCGCCGGCCGAGGACAAGACGCGGCTGAAAGAGGCGGGCCATACTCTGGTCGCTAAGCAGAATCGCAAAGCGTCCTCCTCCTGAAAGGGGGAGGTCGGCTTGGGTGCAAGCCAAGCCGGGAGGGGGTCAATGCCCTGCGCCATCCTGCTAAAGTGCCTTCCCACCGACCGCCACCCCAACCCTCCCCCTTGCAGGGGGAGGGGGAAGGCTAAGCCGCCATGCCCATGATCCGGGAATGCATCGTCACGACGCTGAGCGAGGAGGGCAGGGTGCATCTCGCCCCGCTCGGCCTGATCGCCGCGCCGCCGCGTCAAGGCAAGGAGGAGGCGAAGGACTGGATCGTCGCCCCGTTCCGCCCCTCGACCACGCTCGACAATCTTCGGGTCACGCCCTTTGCCGTCGCCAATTTCACCGACGACGTGCTCGTGTTCGCCGGTTGCCTCACCGGCCGCAAGGATTGGCCGACGCGGCCCGCGACCCATGTTCCTGGCGTCGTGCTCGACGGCGCGCTCTCCCATGCTGAGCTCAAGGTCGAGGAGGTCGATGAGGACGAGCAGCGGCCGCGCTTTCATTGCCGCGTAGTGCATCAGGCGATGCATGCGCCGTTCCTGGGCTTCAACCGCGCGCAAGGCGCGGTGATCGAGGCGGCGATCCTCGCTACCCGCTTGCATATGCTGCCGCGCGACAAGATCGAGCGCGAGCTCGGCTATCTCCAGATCGCCATGGAGAAGACGGCAGGCCCTCGCGAGCATGAGGCATGGCGGCTCTTGATCGAGAAGATCGAGGACCATTACAAGCACGCGTCCCCTTAAGCCGCTCTGAGCTCCGTCATCAACTCCCCCGTTATAGCGACCGATCAGCGAAGGAACGCGCGATGAGCGAAGTGAGAGAAGTGACCGGTACGGCCTTTGTCGTCGCGGAGTTCCGCGCGCGCGAGAATGACGAGGCGCACCCGCTCTACACCGACCGCGTGGTGCCGATCTTTCTCGATGAGCGAACGCGCGCCGCAGCCGACAGGATCAGGGCCGACTTCCCCGCCGGCGAGCACATGCCGCGCCTCAGGACGCGTTATTACGACGACCGGCTCGGGGAACAGATCGCCCAAGGCTGCAAGCAGGTGGTGATCCTTGGATCGGGCCTCGACACGCGGCCCGTGCGCAAGGCAGCTCCCGGCGTCGCCTATTTCGAGATCGACGATGCCGGCACGCTTGACCTCAAGAGGGCGCGCTATTCGGAGACCGGCACCGACGCGCGCGTTACGCTGATCTCAGCCAATTACGTCACCTCAGGCGTGATCGCCCTGCTCGAAGCGAACGGCTTCGACCGGGGCTTACCCTCCTTCTTCATCTGGGAAGGCAACACGATGTATCTCACGCCTACTCACGTGATGAAGGTGCTCAACGACCTCAAGGACAATGTGCGGCGCTTCGCTATCTCCTTCGATTATATGGATGAGGCGGTGGTCGGCATGACGACGGGAGAAGAAGGAGCGACTGCCTTCGTCGAACGCTTCGCTGGCATGGGCGCGCCCTGGACCTACGGCCTCGACGATTTGCCTGCGCTTGCGCGCGAGGCGGGCCTTGCCGTCGCCGACGCAACGACGGTCGGCAAGCTGTTCCGCCTCTATTGGCCCGACCGGCCGATGCAGTCGGTGATCTACGACCATTACGGACTGTGCACGCTGAGATCACCCGCGGTCTGACCAAGGTCAGCCGACCACGAGACCCCGTGACTAGGCGACCGAGTGGGATGGGCGTAGTCTTGCGGTCTCGGCGTTCACCCCTTTGCTGGGTGTGACTCTCGCGAGGATGGCCGGTGTCCCGCGTTCTTCTGCCTTGTCATGGCTTTGCATTTGTCATCCTGCTTGCGGCAACCACTGGCGTCGCGCGCGCCGCCGTCGATTCGGACGCGGCAGCCGGCAAAGCCATCCTCGAGAAGAATTGCGCGAAGTGCCATTCGATCGAAGCGACCGGCGACAGCCCCGCTCGCCAAGGCGCCGCCGCTTCGCGAGGTCTATCTCAAATATCCGATCGAGCAGTTGGAGGAAGGCTTCGCCGAAGGCATGGGCTCGCGGCACCGCGACATGCCGCACATTCAATTCTCCACGGAGCAGGTGGTGGCGATCCTGAGCTACCTCGGCGGCATCACCGGCGTCGACCCATCGCTCAGGCCGCGCATTCCCCCAAGTGGGCAAACGCTGCCCTCGCCAACTCTTCGGCGAGGCGTCTAAAGCCTAGCGCGGGCCGACATAGACTTTGTTGTAGCGCGCATCGACGCACGCCGCGCCGTTCCAATAATGGAACTCGCCGCAGCTCACCGGGCGGATCGGCACGATGGCGATGATCGCCGGGTTGTCCGGGTTCAGGACAGGCGGAGGCGCGTCTGCCGTGATCGCGACGTTAGGACCGGTGCAATCGTGGAATTTGCAGTAGCGGCGCCAATTGGCGACCTGTTCGACCATGCCGGAAGCGGGGCCGTAGGCGCTCGCGCCCGGCAGCGGGCCAGCGCTTGCCGGCAGCACGGAGAGGCCGAAGCCACCGATGGTAAGGGCCGTCATGAGGATGAGGACGTGACGCAATCTAACCTCCCAAGTTTGCATTGGCCGGTCTTCGTAGCACGGCTGGTGTGGCTCTGGCCAAGCATCGTGTGTCACGATCAATAGCGTCTTTCGCCCTGTCAGCCCGATCCCGCGGCCTGTAATATCCATGTTCAGCCGGACGCCGCGAGTCCATGGCCACACAACCTACCAAGGCGACCGAGATCGGCCTCGTGCTGCAAGGCGGCGGCGCGCTCGGCGCCTACGAATATGGCGCCATCACCGCCTTGCTTGAGCTGATCGACGCCGCGGTCGCCAAGGGTCGCGATGTCACGCTCAAGGCCGTAACCGGGGTCTCAATCGGCGCCATCAACGCGGCTTGCGTGGTGGGCTCGGTGAACCGCCTCGACGCGCGAAGGCGGCTTGCGGCGCTGTGGAACGATTTTGCGTTGACGACGCCGTTCTTCTGGCCGGCGCATATCGCCCGCGACCTGTCGCTCTACGGGCTGCCGCGCTTCTATGCGATGCGCCCCGATCTTCTGGCGCTGTCAAGCTGGACCTATCTTTACGATACCAACCCGCTGCTCAGGACGCTTGCCGAGCATATCGACTTCGACGCTCTGAATGCGAGCGAGACCGCATTCGTCGTGACCGCGGTGGATGTCGAGAAGGGCGAGCTGAAGAGGTTCTCCAATCGGCCCGTGCGCAAGGCGACGCAGACCACGATCGGTCCGCGTCATGTGTTGGCGAGCGGCAGCCTGCCGCCGCAATTTCCCTGGACCGACATCGAGGAGGGGAGCGAGCTCCGTGCCTATTGGGACGGCGGTCTGGTCGACAATACGCCGCTCGGTGACGCGATCGACGCATTCAACCCCGGCGACGACGTGGATCGGGTGCTGGTGATTATGAACCTGTTCCCGGCTGAGGCAAAGCGGCCGAGCTCGTTGCTCGAAGTGAATGAGCGCATCAACCAGCTTCGCTTCGGCAATCGAACGCAGCAGGACAAGAAGACCGCGAGCCGTATCAACGAGCTGGTCGGCACGATCGAGGCGCTTGCCGGCCTGGTGCCGGGGGAACTTCCACCCGAGGTCGCCGCACAGGTCGAGGCGGCCCGCCGATACAAGCACGTCAACTCGGTCGAGATCTCGCTTCCGGCGAAAGAGGTGGCTGATCAGTATGGCTTTCGCGATTTCTCCTCCTTAGGCATCGAGCGTCGCCGCGCCGACGGACGCATGCGCGCGCTCGAGGCGCTCCGCTCGATCTTCATGCCGATGATATGAGAATACGCTTTAGCGCTCGAATTGCGACTACGCTGGGCATGAGCCTTGCGCGTCAGAGAAACGCGAAGGCGAGGGCGATCACGATGCGGTAGATCCCGAACGGTATGAAGGTGCGGGTGCGGATGAAGGCAAGCAGGAACTTGATGCTGACGAGAGCGACCACGAAGGAGGCGACGAAGCCCGCGGCGAGGACGCCAAATTCTTGTGGCGCGAAGGAGGAGGCATTCTTGAACAGGTCGTAGCCGGTCGCGGCAAGCATGGTTGGAACCGCGAGCAGGAAGGAGAACTCGACGATCGTGCTGCGCTTCAGTCCAAGAATGAGTCCGCCGACGATGGTGGCTCCGGCCCGCGATACGCCTGGCACGATCGAAAGGCTCTGAAACAAGCCGATGAGGAACGCTTTGGAGTAGGGGATCGCCGTGACATCGGCCACGGCGTCGTCTCGCTCCCGGTACAGCAGCTCGAACACGATGAGCGCCACGCCGCCCAATCCGAGCGCCCACAACACGACCGTGTCGCTGTCGAACAGATAGGTCTTCACGACATGATAGAGAGCGAAGCCGATGAGACCGGTCGGCACGAATGCCGCCAACACACGGCCAAGCACCGCGGGCACCAAGAATTGCCGCCAATAAAGCAGAATCACCGAAGCGATTGCGCCGAGCTGTATCGCGATCTCGAAACTCTTTTGGAAGTCCGTCTGGGCGAGACCCAAAAGCCTGCTCGCGAGGATCAGGTGTCCTGTCGATGAAATCGGCAGGAACTCGGTAAACCCTTCAACGATCCCGAGGACGATGGCCTGCAGCAGCGTCATCGAGACCTCTCAGCGCATCGATGGTGGGTTTGTCTCTGTGGCCAACAGCCACAGCCGGGGAAGGGGCGACTATCGCTCGATTCTGACGGCGTTGGCGAACAGCTCATCGCCCCATTCATAGAGCGGCCGTGCGAAGTCGGACTGGGTGTGGATGCCCTTGCCTTTGCGCTCGGTCCATTTCTTGCCGTAGGTCTCGAACGGGAAGTGCTTGATGTAATAGTCGCAAGTCTCCTCCCAATGGTCGAGCGACAGCGACTTGCCGTAATGCTGGCAATAGAGATCGGTGGCGATCTCTTCGAGGCCGCCGGGCTCTCGCGCATGGTGCTCGGCGAAATGGATCTTGGGCCGGCCCCGCCAGAACATCAAGATGTCGCGCTGCTCGGGTCCGAAGAAACGGCGGAAGTCCATCAGCTCGCTGTCAGGCCGAAACGGCGCGTGGTCGCCTTCGGTCATGTAAGCGTCGAACAGCTTGACGCGCACGCCGTCGACCTCATCGGGAAGGGCCGAGAGAAAGCCCTTGATGTCGCCGGTCACGCGCTCGTCTGGGTCGAAGCACAACATCCAGTCATGCGGCAGCTTCTCGCGCGCCATGTCCAGCAGCAGGCCGCGATGGCGGCCCTCGGCGAGGCGCCGCGCCGCCATGTCCTGCTCCCACGCGTCATTCTCGATGATCAGGGCGACCTTCGGATGCTCGCGCAGAACATCCACCGTCTCGTCGGTGCTCGCATCGTCATAAGCGACGATCGCATCGACGTGCTTGCCGAGATAATCGAGCGTGTCGGGCAGGATCAGCGCCTCGTTCCTGATGCGCGTGACGGCGACCAGCCCATGCTTCTCGCCGAGCAGCGCCTTGTTGCCCTCGATCAGGCGTTCGGTGTCGCGCAAGCTCCAGCTGCTCGTATGGGACATGATAAGCGAGGGCTCCGATCCTGACAGAAGTTTTGCGGAAGATCGTCCAGGCGAGCGGAAGCCGCAAGGGCTAAACCGCGGCTGATTTGGCCCGCAGGATCGCGACGGCGGCGGCGGGCGCGCAGCGCGCGGCCATCTCGCGCGCCTCGGGCGCACAGTTGATCATCTCGGCGAAGTCGCGATAGGGAATGTCGAGTTGCGCGGCGAGACGTTTGGCGAGGAACCGCCCGCAGCCCGCGCCGACGATGGGAGCTCCGGCTTCAAGCTGCTCGCGCCCGATCAGATGACGCGCTGCGGCTTCGATCCCAGCGAGCTGAAGGCAAGCGAAATGGCGTGCCACGTCGATCCATACGGTGGGCTCAGCCTCGTTCGCGTCGCGGCCGAGCATGCGCGCAAGCCGCGCCGCGCTCTCTTCGATGCTCTTGCCGCGGTGATCGGCCGACGGGTGGGGGTCCGCATCGTTCGGCAGTTCTCCGGTGAGACGATAGACGTCGGCCATGGTGGCGAAGCGCTCGGCGGCGATCCCCTGCGCGCGGCCCTTGAACGGCGCCTCGCGGGCAACCGCCATCACCGGCGTGCGCACCACACCGGTGTAGACCAGCTCGCCTTCGGCTAGCCGCTCGCCGTCGGTCACGCCGCGTGACGCGGGCGCGCCAGCCCGGAGAGGCACGAGATCGGTGGTCGTGGTGCCGAAATCGACCAGCAGTCCGTCTGGGCAATAGGTGGCTGCGAGCACCGCGCTCGCGTGCCAATTGGCGGACGCGACGTCGAGTGGCCTTATGACCGCGAGGTCGGGCGCGAGGAATCCCGCGCTGCCGGCATAGATCGAAAGCCGCTGGGTGCCGATGGCGTTCTGCATCGCCGTTACCAGATAGGCGACGCCCTCCTCACGGGTGGCGAACACATCCGACAGCTCGCCCGTCATGGTGACGGCGTGGCTGGCGGCCTCGCCGCGTGGGCAGAGATTCAGCGCTTCGCTCAGAGCGCAATTGAACTTGCTGCGGTCGGGAATGACGGGGCAGGGGATCTGCGCCACGAGCGTGACGCGGCCGCTTTCGAGGCGCGCCAGCTTGAGGTTGGCGCCGCCCAGATCCCAGCCAATGGTTGTGCCCATTGTCATTTTCAGATGTCATTCCCTCGAAAGCGGGAATCCAGTAGCCCTTGGACTTCGCCATAAACCACTGCCACCGGTTACTGGAATGTCCGGTTCAAGCCGGGCAATGACAAGAGTAAGGATACCCGGCATAACGCCGGGCATGACAGTGTCAGGGGTGAAACGAACAGTGATTGCAGCAACGCCATGAACAATTTCACCGTCATCCCGGTCCTCGACCTCAAAGGCGGCGTTGCCGTGCACGCCGTGGCCGGCCGCCGCGCCGACTATGCCCCGATCACGAGCCCGTTCGGACAGGCAGACGACCCGGCCTCAATCGCTCGCGGCATGCTCGCCGTCACCGGCTCTCCCGCCCTCTATATCGCTGATCTCGACGCCATCGCGGGCATCGGCAACCATTTCGAGCTGGTGCGCGGGCTTTCCTATGCGCTGCCGGGCACCACGCTCTGGGTCGACGCCGGTTTCTCCGATGTCGCCGACTGCGCCTTCTGGCTGCCGCTCGGTGCGACGCTGGTCATCGGCAGCGAGAGCCTGGTCGGCGTCGACGATTGGCGAGACATTCATAGCGCTTTCGGCGAAAGCGTCGTGTTGTCGCTCGACTTCGGCTCCGAGGGGAGGCAGGGGCCTGAGCCCTTGTTCAGCGATCCGGTGCTCTGGCCGAACCGCGTCGTTGCCATCGATCTCGCCCGCGTCGGCACGGGTGACGGTCCAGACGTCGGCCGCTTGCAGAGCATCCTCGACATGGCGGCAGGCAGCTGTGCCGTGTTTGCCGGCGGTGGCGTGCGCGATGCGCGCGATCTTGCTGCGATCAAGGACCTTGACGCGAGCGGCGCCCTGATCGCGACCGCTCTGCACACCAACGCCATCACTGAAAATGAGATCGCCGCCCTTGGTTGAGAGCGGCGATCTATCGTTGCAATCCAGAGCGCTGTTGTTTCGCGCCCGTTCGTCAGAAACCCAGCTTTTGGAGCCACCGCCGAATCGGGCCCGGACCGCCGTCTTTACCGGGTTGCCCCCGACCTGGGGGTTCTCCCTTTCAACCGGCCGCGAACGGGTGGTGCGCGGAGTCCTTCTTCGCGGTCACCTCGGAGGCCTTCGGCTCGCCCTTGACGGCACGGGCGATGGATTCCTTGACGGCGCGATAGTTGAAGTCCTGGATCTTCTTGTCGTCCTTGGCTTCCCAATGGATGAACACGCCGACGCAGATGAACAGGTCGTCGGCCTCGTTGGCCGGGATGACGCCTTCGGCGACGGAATCGGCAACCGCCTTGGCCACGGCATATTGCGCGGGGCCGAACATTTGCACGGCCTGGCGTGCGTCCTTGATGGTCACCTTGTTGTACAGGATCGTTGGGGGCTTGCAGAGAAGGTTCGGCGTGACCACCGCGAGCAGCGTGGTGAAGCCGTCCTTGTTGTTGGTCAGAGCATGCGTGAACGCCGACTCGACGGCACCGCCGCGCGGACCAATCAACAGATCGATATGAGCAACCTCGTTGCCGTCGCCGACGAGCGACTCGCCAACACACGTACCACTGATTTTGGGCATGAAACCCCCTCCCTAATGGGCTGATACTAAGTGAGCAATTTAGCGGGCGCTGGCGGTGAGACCGCCGACCGCAAGCCGACGAAAGTTCTTTGGGTAAAGCGCCTCCGTCCGCAACTCCTGGTTAGAGCTCCGCGGGGAGAACATAAGCCGGGGCTCACGACATCGGCAAGTCGATTGTTCGCAGCGAGCATTGGCAGATTTTTAAGCTTTATTGGGGTTTTCCAGCGCCTCGAGCGCGTCGGCGAACAGCGTCGCCACGGTGAGATCGGCCGACGTTCCGGGGTTCAACCCGCGTTCCTTGAGCGCAAGGTCGAAGGCCATCAGCGGCGCGGTCATGGCCTCGGGTGCCGCACATTCGGCCAATCCCGCTTCGATTGGACGCGCCTCATCGAGCACCGATGCGGCAACTTTGGCGCCGAATTTCCGCTCGATCAGCGTGTCGGGGATGTGGGCCAGGAAGCCGAGATAGACCGAGGTCACGGCAAACGGGCCGTCGCCCCAGCGCTCGCGCGCGTGTTTCAGCCAAACGAGCCCGAGTTCGAAAATATCCACATAACCGTGGGTATAATTCCAGGCGATGCGGTCTCTGAGCTCCGCCGCGCGCATGGCCTCGAGCAGAGTGACGTCCGGCTCCGCGGCCACGTCATGCTCGGTCGCGGCGCCGAGACCGCCAGGCTCCGCCATGCGGATCGCCCGATAGGTCTCGCGCGCATCCTCGACCGTCAGGGCATCCAACACCTCGCCAAGGCGCGTCCTGAGATCGTCGTGCTTGCGGTCGAGCGCAGAGGCGAAAGGGCTTGCCAGCAGCACGATGCCGAGATTTGTGTTGTGCCCGACCGCCGCTCTCGTCGCCTCTATGGCGCGACCAATCCGCTGCCCAACGCCAAGGCCAGACCGTCCGATCGCGGGAGCGGCGGCGGCCGCACTCGACTCGAAATCGGCGACTCTCATGCGCTTGTCCTCGCCGAGGCGATGCACGTTGCCGGGCTTCAGCGCATCGAGCTCGGCAAGGCATGAGTCATGGAAGGCTTGAGCGACCGGGTTCAGCTTTGACGTCCTGCTCAAGCGCCCTCTTGGCCTTTCCGGCGGGTCTCGGCCAGCGCCGCGTCGAGAAACGCCCCGACGAGATGGTCGGCGATGTTCTGCCGGCTCACCGCCTGGAGACCATTCCACGCCGGCATAGAGTTCACCTCGAGCACGAGGAATCCACCGTCTTGCGCCTGGATGATGTCGACCCCTGCATAGTCGGCGCCGATGCAAGAAGTCGAACGCACCGCGAGATCGATGAGTTCCTGGCTGGCAATCGCCGCCTTGGCGCGCGCGCCCTGCTTGATGTTGGTGATCCAGCTCGCGCCATGCCTGATCATCGAGGCGACCACCACGCCCTGGCACACGAAAATCCGCCAGTCCTGGTGATGCGCCTGCGCCGGCGGAACGAACTCCTGGAGATAATAGACACCGCTCACCTCATCAGGCGGTGCGAGATCGGAAAGGGCCGCGATGAGGCGCAAGCCTTTGCCCTGCGCGCCGAACAGCGGCTTCTGCACGAGTTTTTGGCCTTCGCCGAGCACGCGCGCAGCGATCGCCGCTGCCTGTAACGCATCCACGCAGGTGAAGGTGCGCGGCGTCGGCAATCCCTCGCGCTGGAGGAAGAAGGTTGTGGTCGATTTGTCGACGCAGCGTTCGATGGCGCGGGCATCGTTCCACACCACGACGCCATGCTCGTGGAGCGCATGCAGAACCCCGAGATAGAGCGTGACCTCCTCGAACGTGCCGCCCGGCACGAAGCGGACGAAGGCGCCCTCCGGCAACCGGTCGCCGAGCCCAGGGATGGCAAGCCCGCTGGCGGTCTCGGTGGAGAAGCCGCAAGCATCGAGCGGGACGAGCAGGGGGGTGAGCCCGCGCTTCTTGAAGGCGCGCAGCAGGCTCTTCCCGTGCCAGTCACGCCCGTCACCGAACAGGACGATGCTCGCGTCAGGCGCCGTCCCGTCCGCCATCGCCTCAGGCAAAGGAGCGCGCCAGCACGGCGGTGTCGATATGGCCCGCCTGGAAGCTCCGTCCGGATTTGAGGGCGGTCACCGTCACCTTGGCGGGGCTGAACAACATGCGGTCAATGGCATAGAAGTCGCCCTTCACCGCCGCGAAGATCTCGGCGAACGGCTTGCCGTAGTCCTTGGACGTCAGGCTCGGCAGATTGTCGGCGAGCGCCTTCGCCTCCTTTTCGCCACCGGTGACGTAGAGTTGCACGCGCCCGCCATAGATGATGGCGTCGTTGGTCCGGCCCATGGCGGCCACGAACGAAGGCGCCGGCGGCGGCAACGGCGCGGTGGCGATGCCATCGACGATATGGTCGAGCGGGAAGTGCAGCTCGTGCGCCTTATGCAGCGCGACCTCGAGGCAGCGCGCGGCGATCTGCACCGTGCCGGCGAGGCTCGATGTCGGAGCGTAGACGAAGGTCAGCCGCTCGGGCGAAAGCTTGCAGGCCTTGGCGACGGCCTCGACCAGGGCCGGGGGCGGGGCGCGGTCGGCCTCGATCACGAGCGCCGCGCTCGCCGCTTCGTCGCGATAACCAAGCTCGTCGAACAGCTTCTCCGAGGAGCCGATCGCGCGCGCCGGACCTGAGCCGAGCACGTTGTATTTCTTGCCCTTGTCGTCGACCGACAGACTCCAGCCGGCATATTGCGAGCCGAGACAGGCGAGCACCGGCTGACTCGTATGCACGGTCACCATGAACGGCCAGGAGCTTTCGTGGTTGGTGGTCTCGAGCGACACGCTGCCAAGCCCGCCGAGACAGATCTCGGCGATACGGCGCCCGGCCTCGAGGCCGCCTACGGCGCGGACGCCGCAATCGATGCGGCATTCGCCGAGCGTGCCCCGCGTCACCTCGACCCGGAGCTCCTGCGCCTCAGCAACAAGCGCCTTGACCAGCGGCTCGACCGTGGCGTTGACGCTCGGCCATTCGGTTTGGCGGGTTGCGTTCTCTTCCGTCTTTTTGTCCAATTTGTTCACCGTCATCCCCCTGCTTCCCACCTCAAGATTTGCCAGGACTTTTGTCGTGAAGATTTGCCAGGACTTTTGTCGTGCGCGCCGCGATCAGGCGCTTGGCGGCCACCCTCGTGGCGGCGCGGGCCCACACAGTGCATATCGGGCGGTTTTTGTCGATAAGTTCGCCCGGTTTTGGCCGGTCGGCGGCCCAATCAGGCCAAGTCATGGTGAAGGGCACGGTCACGGCACTGGGCGCGAAGACAATGGCCGAGGCCATGGCGCCTGCGAAAGTGAGTTGCGCCTTGGGGAGCTTGCGCTTCAGCACCGAGTCGAGATGAAGCGCGACGAGCGGCGTGCGGGCGCTGTCGAAGATATCGAGCGTTGCGCCGGCACGCGGATTGATCTCCAGCAGCAAGGCATTGTCGCCGCCTACTATGAAATCGGCTGAGGCGAGGCCAACGATACCGAACGCTTCGGTCAAGCGCTCGACCGCCGCGGCCATCGCCATCCTCGCGGTCGCCGGGAGGCGGACTGGGCGCGCCGCTCCACCATAGCGCCAAGGGCTGCGTTTGGACGGCTTGGTCCATTGCTCGCTGAAGCCGAGCACGCATGCCTTGCTGCCGTTGCCGGCAAACAGCACCGAGACCGGGCGACCCTCGATGTGCTCCTGGTAATAGACCGTGCGACCCCCCGCCGCGCGTCCGCTCACGCCGATATGGCTGCCGCCGGCTCCTCCTTTGCGCTTCACGAGCCACCCACTCGCGCGGGCAGGCCGTTTGCTCAATGTTGCCGGGTGGGAGATGCCGAGTCGGTCGAGTTCCGCAAACAAGATGTTCGGATCCTTGAGCCGATTCACAGTGGCCGCGTCATTGCCGAGCAGCGTCCAGCGTGCGGCGATCAGCCTGAGCAGCTTCGTCCGGTCCTCAAAGCCGGATCCGTAGACAAGACCAAGGATAGGCGCGGGGCTCGCCGCCGCGAGCGCTTGAAGCGCGTTGGCGAGGCTCGTCCACTGAAAGCCGCGGGCGATGTTGCCGTCGAGCTTGCGGCAGGCATGGGCCGCGTCCTGCGTGTCGGCATCGGCGAAGAAATCGGCGACCAGTGGAACGAGGCCGGCGCGGCGCGCGGACTGCGCCAGCGCCCGTCCCGAGATCGCCGCGATCAGGAGCGCCGGATGTTCAGCCGACGAGCTTCTGGGCAAGGTCGTAAGCGTCCCTGAAATCAAGATAGAGAGGCTTTTCCGCCTCGATCATCATCTTGAACAGACCGAACTCGGTTTTGTACTTGATGTTGCCGATGGCGAGCGCGCCGATGCCGACCGCGGTGGTCCCAGGTATCGGCTTGCCGTTGTCGTTGACGCCGACGCCCTCGACGCCTGACGGCGGCACGGCATTGACGTCGGCGGCCACCCGCAAATTCTTTGCCTCCTTCAGCTGATCGGTGGTGAGCAGCCTGCGCCCCGCCGGGCCAGCGGCGAAGATAATATCCGCCTCGCGCACCAGCGCTGCCTTCTGCTCCTCGGTCGATCCATCGGCGTAATCGAGCGTCATGTCGAAACGCGCATTCGATTCGAGCGCGAGCTTCTTGACCCGCTCGGGCCCGTCATAGCCGACCAGCGTCGCCCTGGCGCCGTCACTGACGGCAATCACCGCCGAGGCAAACGCAACCACGCCGGTCCCGCCGAATACGATTGCCCGCAGTCCCTTGAGGTCGAGCGAGAATTTCCCGCTGAGCGCCTTCTTGGCGCAGGCGACCATAGCGGCCGCCGTGGTGAAGGAGCCGGCTGGATCGGCGAACACCGAGATCTCGAACGGCGGCACCATCGCCTTCTTGGCGCGGTCCATCATGTCGAGCGCCTCGATGGCGCGCTTGCCGCCGATGAACATGCCGGTGCGCTTGATGCCTTCGGGTCCACGCGAGAAGATTGCGTCCTGCACCAGGCCGTACACGTCCTCGATGGTGACATTGGTATAGGGGATCGCGTGGTCGAAGCCTGCATCGAGGCCCATATTCACGTCGAACGGGCTCATATGCTTGAGCGGCGTGAGCATATGCAGAATCCGGGGGTTCGCCATAGGCGCGTCCATCTCCCTGCTTGAAGCGGCCCACGCTTTACCACACCGCACGGCTGCGGAAAGCCTCTCGCGTGAGGCTGCGTTAGCGAATTTCGCCCGCTGCCGTCTCGATGATGGCGCCTTCGTTCCGCCCTTCCGCCAAATCGAAGCTGAGGCCCAACTCGTGGGCCCGGGCTTTCACTGCGCCGAGCAGCGCCTCGCCTGAAGCTTGCGAGGGGACGAAGGCAAAGCCGGTCGGTCCCCACGAGCTCTGGCCGATCCCGGTGAACCCCTGGCCGCGCAGCCATTCGAGCACCGAGCTGACGGCTGGACTGGTATAGGGGCCGCCCTGTAGGGGCCCGAAATAGCGTCCCATGACGGCCTGCAGATAGCCGACCTGCGCGCAAAAACCGGCGAAGTCGGATACGGCGAGGGCAGGGAGCGCGCCCTGCTGGATGCGCTGGTAGAGTTCCTCGGTCTCGCTCTCGGGGAAGTCCGGAAGCTGATCGAAGGCGGCGGTTTCGCCAGCCCCGGCAAGGCCTTGCGCGCGCGGATCGAGAATCAGGAGCACACGCCAGGCGGAAGGGAACGGGAGCCGGCTGACGAGCTGCGGCAGCGCGTCGGTGCGCGGGCCGCCATCGAGCACGACACCTCCCAATGCGAAGGTGGCGATACCGATGCCGGAGCGCGCGCCTCGGCCGAGCCGCGCGGCGACATCTTGCGCGTCGAGGCGAAGACCGCCGAGCGCGGCAAAGGCCGAGCCGACCGCAAGCGCTAGCTGAGTGCCGGAGCCGAGGCCGGCGTGAGGCGGGATCGCCTGCTCGACGTTAAGCGCGTAGGCCTTGGGGAAGCGAAAGCTCGCGGCGACGGCCTTGAGGTAGCGGAGCGCGCGCTCGCTCTCGGGCCCGGAAACTTCGAGCGTTTGCGACCGCCGCAAGGTCAATCGCGTCCTAGGGCGGTCGAGCGACAACCCGAACGAGCCGAACGGCCGCGGGCCCCGTCCGCTCGGGTCCAGAAACCCAAGATGCAGGCGCGCCGTGGTGGTTACCGTCGCCTGGTGCGAGGGAAGACGAGCTTCGCGCGCGCCTTTTGCTGGCGGGGGATAGGCCTCCATTGATCGGGCGCAAGCCTCTCGATATGCTCGTTGTAGCGGGGAGTGCCTTACTGTTTCAAAAGTCGGATGCGATGGCAACGCCGGAGCGTACCTATAACGACGCTGAGGTCGAGGAGCGGCTCAAGAAGGAGCTGCCCCTTTGGTATCTAGAGGACGGCTGGATCAGGCGCCGCTACCGCACCAATAGCTGGAAGGGCACGCTGATGGTGATCAACACGGTCGGCCATCTGTCCGAGGCCGCCTGGCACCATCCCGATATCACCGCGTCCTATGCCTGGGTCGAGATCAGGCTCAAGAACCACGCCGCCAAGGGCATCACCGACAAGGATTTCGAACTCGCCAAGAAGATCGAGGACGTCGTCCATTGGCAGCCCGGCAAGGAAGAGGGCGCGCTCGAAGGCACTCCCGCCGAGGACATGCGCTTCGCCTACATCAAATACGACAAGCCGAAGGGCTGAGCTTCCAAGGCCCTCAAAAACATCCTTCGTCATGCCCGGCCTTGTGCCGGGCATCCACGGGTTTTCTGCGGTTCGCTCAAGACGTGGATGGCCGGGACAAGCCCGGCCATGGCATCCTCCACGCCCAGACGCCGCCTAGTGCTTGATCTTGCTGTTGACGGATTATCGATGGGTGGCGTCATGCGCTTGCGCCATCTGAAGCACCTGTTTAATGGTGCGCCGCGATGGCGGCTGAGCAACAAGGGAAGAAGGCCGGGCAGCCCATGTCCAAGCTGAACGTCAAAGGCGTCACCATCGTCGAGACATTCGCCGAGGCCTTCCCCATGGTCGGCACGCGGATCATCATCACCGCGCCCACGCTCGACTGGGCCCTGATCTCCGCGCGCACCATGACCGGCTTCGCCACCTCGGTAATCGCCTGCGGCGCGGAGGCGGGCATCGAGCGCACTCTGACCCCCGACGAGACGCTGGATGCGCGTCCCGGCGTCGCCGTGCTGCTGTTCACCATGGATGTGAACAAGCTCCAGACCCAGCTCCGCAATCGCGTCGGCCAATGCGTTCTGACCAGCCCGGGCTCCGCCTGCTTCGCCGGGCTGAAAGGCGAGAAGAGCCTCAAACTCGGCTCCTCGCTCAGATTTTTCGGCGACGGCTGGCAAGTTTCGAAGAAGGTCGGCGGCCAGAGATTCTGGCGCATCCCGGTGATGGACGGCGAGTTCGTCTGCGAAGAGAAGACTGGGCTTACCAAGAAGGCGGTCGGTGGCGGCAATCTGCTCGTGCTCGGCAAATCGCATGCCGGCGTGCTCGCGGCCTGCGAGCGGGCGGTGCGCGCCATGGACGAGGTGCCCGAAGTTATCACGCCGTTCCCCGGCGGCATCGTCCGCTCGGGCTCAAAGGTCGGCTCGAAATATAAGGGCCAGATCGCTTCTACCAACGACGCCTATTGCCCGACCCTGAAGGCAGCGGTGAAGACCGAACTACCGCTCTACGTCGAGGCGGTGATGGAGATCGTCATCGACGGCCTGACCAAAGAGTCGATCGCTGAGGCGATGCGCGCCGGCATTCACGCCGTCGCCGAGGGCGGCGCCGAGCAGGGCGTCACCCATATCACTGCCGGCAATTACGGCGGCAATCTCGGCCCGCATCATTTCCACCTCAAGGAGATCATCGCGTGAGCGCGCTTGTCTTCGAGCTCAAGCAGTCGCCAGATCAGAGGCTCGACCTGTCGCCGCTCACGCCGGCGGGGCTCAAGGACCTGAAGGCGAAGGAGATCGAGGCGCTGGTGGTCGGCACCACGCGCAATAAGCTCACCGTCGGCGATCTGTTCAAGGTGAAGGGCAAGGACGTTGCCAGCCTCAGATTCGCCGGCACCGACGCCCGCTGCGACAAGATCGGCGGCGGGCTGACCGAAGGCAAAATCGTGGTCGACGGCGACGTGGGTGCCTATCTCGGCGCCGGCATGAAGGGCGGCAAGATCGAAGTGAAGGGCAATGCTGGCGTGCTGGCGGCCGCGAGCATGACGGGCGGGGCCATCGCCATCAACGGAGACGCCGGTGAGCGCGCCGGCGGCATCCTCGTCGGCGAGACGCTCGGCATGAAAGGCGGACTTCTGACCATCGGCGGGAATGCCGGCCCGATGCTCGGCGAGCGCATGCGCCGCGGCTTGGTGATCGTGTATGGCGATGCGGGCGACTATGCCGGCGGCCGCATGGTTGCCGGCACCATCCTCATCAAGCATCGCGTCGGCCGCTTCGCCGGCTATGGGCTCCGCCGCGGCAGCCTCATCCTGCTTAACGAGCCTAAGGAACTGCCGCCGACCTTCGGCGACTGCGGCGTGATGGAGTTCGATTATCTCAAGGTGCTGGAGCATTGGCTCCGCGAGTCCGGCAAGACGATCAGCCTCAGCGGCCGCGCGCGGCGGCTGATGGGCGACATGTCCGTGCTCGGCAAGGGCGAGGTGCTGATCGTGGTCTGAGGCTCTCGTTGTTCGCGCCTCAAGTCCCCATATGGGCTATGCTCTGGTCCCAAGCGGATGCCGCTGATTGGCTCTTGAGATGACCGCTTCCCCATATGTTCTGCTCGACGACAGCCTGACCCAGGGCGGCAGGAGCCTGCTCTATGCCGAGCCCGAGCGCTTGGTGCTCGCCAACACGCCCGAGGAGGTCGAGGGCGCGCTCGATGAGGTCTCGGCCGGCCTCGCGCGCGGGCTTCATGCCGCCGGCTTCTTCTCCTACGAACTCGGCTATTGCCTGGAGCCAAAGCTCAAAGGCCTGCTTCCGCGCGACCGGCGCGTGCCGCTGTTCTGGATCGGGCTGTTCGGCGCGCCGCGGGCACTCGACGACGCACTGACCCGGGCCTGGCTCGACAAGAATGGCGGCGCCGAGCGCGCCAAGATCTCGGACCTCACGCTGTCGTGGACGCGCGAGCAATACACGCAAGCTTTCGACAAGGTCGAGGAATTCATCGCCGCCGGCGACGTCTATCAGATCAACCTTACGCTGAAATTTCACTTTGCCTTCGAGGGCGATGCGGTAGCGCTCTATGCCGCGCTAAGGCGCAAGCAGCGCGTCGCCTACGGCGCTGTGATCGGCGCGCCCGGCTTCAACGTTTTGTCGCTGTCTCCTGAGCTGTTCTTCCGCCGCGAAGGGAAGCATATGTCGACGCGGCCGATGAAGGGCACCGCGCCGCGCGGCCGCACCCCGCGCGAGGATGCGCGCCTCAAGACCTGGCTTGCCATGGACGAGAAGCAGCGCGCCGAGAATCTGATGATCGTGGATCTGTTGCGCAACGATCTGGGCCGCGTGGCGAAGATCGGCTCGGTCGAGGTCACTGACCTGTTCACGGTCGAGACCTATCGCTCGGTGCATCAGATGACTTCGGGCATCTCGGCCGAGCTCAGATCCGACATGGGTCTCAAGGACATGCTCCGCGCATTGTTCCCGTGCGGCTCGGTGACCGGCGCGCCCAAGGTCCGCGCCATGGAGATCATCCACGAACTCGAGCCGGCGCCGCGCGGCGTTTATACCGGCGCCATCGGCCACATCACCCCGTCGGGCGATGCCCAGTTCAACGTGGCGATCCGCACCGTCGTGCTCGATGCCGACGGTGGCGAGATGGGCATCGGCAGCGGCATCGTCGCCAACTCAAAGGCCGATTCCGAGTTCGAGGAGTGCCTGCTCAAAGCCCAGTTCCTGACCCGGCCGGACGCGCCGTTCGCCCTGATCGAGACCATTCGTTACGAGCGGGGAACGGGCTTCCACCTGCTCGAGCGGCACCTCGCGCGGCTGCAAACCTCAGCCGCCTATTTCGGTTACCCTTTCGCGCGAGAGGACGTGCTGCAAGCGCTCGACCGCGAGGCGGCTCTGGTTGAGACGCCGGTCGCCATGCTGCGGTTTCTGCTCGCCGAGGATGGCACCATCACCGTCACCTCGACCGCGATCCAGCTGCCCACCAAGAACACGGTGTGGCGCTTCGTGATCTCCGATCAGCGTCTCGATGAAAAGGATCCGTTCTTCTATCACAAGACCACGCGGCGGCAGTTCTACGACCGGGAGATGGAGCGGCAGAAAGCGCTGACCGGATGCGACGAAGTGGTGTTCCTCAACAAGAAGGGCGAGCTTACGGAAGGCACGCGCACCAATCTGTTCGTCGAGCTTGACGGTCGGCTGTTCACGCCGGCTCTGACCTGCGGGCTGTTGCCCGGCACGCTGCGCGAAGAGCTGCTCGATCTGCCGCGCGCCGCCGCCAGCGAAGCGGTGCTGTCGCCGCAGGACCTACTCGGCGCCGAGCGCATCTATCTGGGCAATTCCGTGCGTGGGCTGGTGCGCGCCGAGCTGAGCGGCTCCGAGCAGGAACGCTCGCGCGAGCCAGCCGACACAGCGGCCGCACGCTAGAAGCGGAAGGCTGGGCTCGTCCCAGCCATCACCCTGTCAATAGCTTCAGCTAGTTCGTCTCGCGACGGTCATCGTTTTGGGTCGTCGCGGGGCCGTCCACCGTGGACTGCTCGTTGAGGCGGCCCGCGGCCTTGCCGAGCGAGGCGCGGATCTCCGACCAGGCGCGGACCACGCCTTCGCCCACGTCGCGGGCGCCCTGGCGTAGCGGCTCCGATCGCTCCCACACCTGCTTGGCGGCCTCGCTGGAGCGCGCCCGCATGTCGCTGAAGGTGGTGTCGGCCTGGTTGGTCGCCGTCTGGCGCAACTCATCGAACTGCTGCTCGGTGGTCCGCCGATAGGTCGCGGCCCGGTCCTGCACATCGCGGAAATGCGCCTGGAGATTCGCAAGGAACGTCTCGCCGAGCTGCGCGGTATGCGTGGTGAGCTCGGCGAGCTGCCGGCCCAAAACGTCGAGGTCGCGCTGAAGATCGGCCCATTCCTTGTCACTTTGGTTTGGCTGGCTTGAAGTTGTCGGCGTTTGGCTGCCGAATTCGGAAGGGTTGTTGTCTTGCATATCTCGCCTCACTGAACAGGATAAAAAACGGGGTTACGCGATCAAACGGGTGTCTCGGAGCTTACGTCCGGCGGTGACTGGCTGCGCAGCCACGCGCCAAAGCGATCGAGCATGTTTTGCGCAAGGCGCTCTGCCTCGCTCCATGCGGGCCCTGCCGAGTTGCTCCATGTCTCGAACTTCTTTGCGGCGGCGCGCGCCAGTGTCTCCGCTGACGCTTTCTGGTCGCTTAACGCGGTGCGGAGATCGGCGAGCTGTGACCCGAAAGCAGCCTTGGCGGCGTCGATCGTCTCTCTGTTGTCGCGCGCGATCTTACCGGCGGCAGCCGCCGCGTCGTAGGTCTCAGATTTCAGGTAACCAGCAAAGCCGTCGACCGCGTCCTGCAGGGAATTTTGTTGCGGTTCAATAGGCTCGGCCAGTGCCGGGACCGCGGCTCCAACGGCAAGAGCGCCGAGAACAGCAGCAAGGGCGCAGGCTATGGTCAAAGATGACGAGCTCACGGGCAAAGGAGTTTCCCATCGTTCGCTGCTCCTTCACCTTACATTTGTTCGCGCATGCGGAAGATCAAGAGGGCCTACAAATTGGGCGTGCCGACCCAGGGAGGGAAGATCCAGCCCAGACCGAGCACCTAGCCGCAGCAGCAGCCCTTCTTGGCTTGGCCGTCAAGTGTCTCGATGGCCTCGTGCACGGCGAGTAGCAGCTCTGCGGGGCTCCACTGGCCCTCTGGCGGCATGCCTTCGCCGGTCGCGCGCATGAGCGCCTCGGCGTCTTCCTGCCAACGGAGGAGAATCGACTTCTTGTCTTCGGGCGACAGCCCCTGCGACTGGAGCACGTCCTTCGGCGCGCGAAACACCGAGGCCGGATCGAGCTTGGCCTTGTCCAAATCAACTGCGGTCGTGGTTGTCATGTCTGATCCACTTCGATGAGGCTAACGGCTTAGAACTGTGCAGCGTTCCCGTTGGCGACAATAGGCGGATCGCGCGAACGATCGGTAAAGGGGGGAGGGCTCAGGCCGACTTCGTCAGGCCAAGATCGTCGCCGGACTGGCCGGTCTCGCCCTCGGCGAGCCCCAGCATGTCGGCGAGACGGTTTCGCGCGCGGTTGACGCGGCTCTTGATGGTGCCGACCGCACAGCCGCAAATCTCTGCGGCCTCCTCGTAGGAGAAGCCGGCGGCGCCGACCAGCACCAGGGCCTCGCGCTGATCGTCTGGCAGTCGCACTAGCACGGCGCGGAAGTCCTGCATTTCCATATGGCCGTGTTGCTCGGGATGGGTCGACAGGCGCGCGGCATAGCTGCCGTCGGCGTCCTCGACCTCGCGCTTCCGCTTGCGCCGCTCGGAGAAATACGTGTTGCGCAGGATGGTGAACAACCACGCTTTGAGGTTGGTGCCTTCCTTGAACGAGTCGAGATGGTTCCAGGCCTTGAACAGAGTCTCTTGCACGAGATCGTCGGCGCGCTCCTTGTCGCCGCAAAGCGACACGCCGAACGCTCGAAGATTGCCCATTTCGGCCACGAGAGCGTCTCGTAGGCTCGCCGACACTTTGCGTCCCAACTATTTGTCTCCGCTTCGCTCGAGATCGTTCAAGAGGCGTAGCAAGTGATCGGGGACCGGTTCGCGCGCCACCTCATCGAACACCGCACGGACGTGGCGGCCGATATGAGCTTGCAGGTTAGGAGACAAGCCGGTTTCGAGCTCGGCCCCGAGTTCCGCCGCAATGCGAGCATCGGCGGGGGTGCCGCTCTCGGTTGAGTGATTCATCTTCTCTTTTACGCCTGGCATTTTGCGCCGGCGGTCCTTCTTGTTTCCACTGACCACGACCATCCCCTATCCGCCCTCCCGGATACACTTAAGATAGCGGATTTCCTAGGGCATAAGAGCGGTAAAAACGCTTAACAGCTCAAACGGTTCCCGGCCATGGAACCTGAAGCGCCTCGAAAGCGTTGTTCGCGGCTATAAAACGGGTTTTGGATCGTTGCCACCTCGTTTTAGGTTGCCACCACTCTCGGGGTTTGTGAGAAATGAGACCCTTAGGCTATTCAAGCGAAGGAAGCCTGATGCCGATATCGAAGGCCATCGCCCCTCATATCCCTTATCTGCGACGCTTTGCCCGTGCCCTTGCCGGCACGCAAGCCGCGGGTGACGCCTATGTCGCGGCAACCCTTGAGGTGCTGATCGAGGATCCATCCCTGTTCGACCAGAGCATTGATCCGCGCGTCGCCCTCTACCGGACCTTTCTTGGCCTGTGGAACTCGGTCGGCGTCAATCTCAAGACCGAGAGTCCTGCCGGACCCGCAAGCCCGCTCGACCGCAAGCTCGAGCAGATCACGCCGCTGCCCCGGCAAGCGTTTTTGCTGTCCGCCGTCGAAGGCTTCTCCAGTGAAGAGGCGGCCCTGATACTCGGCGTGGACTCCGCCAAAATCGACGAGCTGATCGATGCGGCAGGGCGCGAGATCGCCGCCCAAGTGGCGACCGACGTGCTGATCATCGAGGATGAGCCGATGATCGCCATGGACCTGGAAAGCATCGTCGAGGGTCTTGGCCACCGTGTTACGAGTATCGCCCGCACGCACGCGGAAGCGGTGAAGGCGGTGAGCAAGGCGACGCCCGGCCTCGTGCTCGCCGACATCCAGCTCGCCGACGGCAGCTCCGGTCTCGACGCCGTCAATGAGATGCTTGGTTCATTCGAGGTGCCGGTGATCTTCATCACCGCCTATCCGGACCGACTACTGACCGGCGAACGGCCCGAGCCTGCCTTCCTCATCACCAAGCCCTACCAGCCCGACACGGTGAAGGCGATCGTGAGCCAGGCGCTGTTCTTCGAGCGCCGCGCGCATCTCCGCGACCGCCCGGCGGTGTCCGCTTAGCGTCAGCCAAATCATGGAAGCGATTTGCCCGGCCTTTGGCCGGGCACCGTATTTTCCCCACCCGCCAAGAAATAAAGTCATGGCCGAGACACGCCCGGCCATGACCGATGTGCGACTGAAGGCTAAATCCGGCTAGATCTTTCCCAGCAGGAGCAGGATCAGCAAGATCACCAGGATCAAGCCGACCACGCCTGACGGACCATAGCCCCAACCCCGGCTATGCGGCCAAGCGGGAAAAGCGCCAAGCAGAATCAAGATCAATATGACGATGAGAATGGTCGTCAGCATGTCACCCCCCTTATGAAATCGAATGGCAGCGAGCCCCCCGCTCGCTGGCCATGAAGCTAGATCTTGCCAAGCAGAAGCAGGATGAGAAGGATCACGAGGATCAGTCCAACCACGCCTGACGGACCGTAGCCCCAGCCGCGGCTGTAGGGCCAGGATGGGAACGCGCCGAGCAGGATCAGGATCAGAATGATGATCAGAACAGTCGTAAGCATGTTGCCTCTCAAGCGGCTGCGAGCCGCAAGCCAAGCCTGCGCTCCAGCCAATGATTGGGCAGCGGGGAATGCGTAACGGTCCCAGTGCCTCGTTTCGCTAAACGCTAACATCGAGCGCAAGGCGCGCCCGAAACTGAAAGAAGTGCCGGCACTGTGAACCGGCGCGACGCGGCAGTTCTGCGGCACGAGGCCTGCATCGACCGCCGCGGCGAACCGTAGTCTCGCTTACATATTGCGCATCCAGGTGTCGACCTGCTTCTCCGCCTCGTCCCTGGCAATGCCGTATCTCTCCTGAATCTTGCCGACCAACTCGACACGGCGGCCTTCGACGACTTCCAGGTCATCCTCAGTGAGCTTGCCCCACTGCTGCTTGACCTTGCCGCTGAACTGCTTCCAGTTGCCTTCGATTCGATCCCAATTCATCGAAATCTACTCCTATGTTGCGGCTCCCACTAGCGCGGTGGCCTCCAACTGTGGTCACAGGGGGCCCTGTGCACAGGTCTTGCGTCAACGTTCAGGGCTTCCGGCGGGTTCCCGTCGGAAAGACGTGCCGCAAGCTCGTTACGTCGTGAGCAGGAGGGCTTGATCGGGAGCGCTAAATCAACTGAACTCCGGATAACTGCGACCGGGTCAGTAAGGTCGCCCCACCAAGGCGGAACAGCGATGGCAGCAACACGCATCCTCGTCGTCGAAGATGAGTTCCTCATTGCGCTCGATATTGCCGGAGTGCTGGAGCAGGCGGGCCTGGCCGTGATCGGGCCCGCCGCGAATGTCGGCGACGCGCTGCAAGCGATCGAGCAGGAGGTGGTGCACGGCGCTCTGCTTGATGCCAACATCGCCGGCGAGCCGGTCAGCCGCGTTGCCGACGAGCTCACGCAGCGCGGCATTCCCTTCGCCTTCGTCAGCGGGTATGGCCGCGAGCAGCTTCCGCCCGCACATCGGGGCGCGCCTTTGGTGAAGAAGCCCTTCACAGCCAAGGACCTCCTGGCCGCGGTCGCACATTTCTGAAGGTGAGTTGATAGCGAGATTGCAACGAAAACGGAGGAACTGACGTTTGGCAGGGACGAGGATGGCAGGCATTTCGCCAGCGAATATCCAAGCTAGGAGATAGATATGCTGACTTGGGCGCTTATCTTCGCTGTCATCGCGTTGGTTGCCGGCGTGTTCGGCTTTGGCGGCGTGGCGTCTGCCGCTGCCGGCATCGCCCGCATCCTGTTCTTCATCTTCCTTATCGTCTTCCTCGTCACCTTGATCGCCGCGCTGCTCTAGTCCTGCGACCGATAAGGCTTATGCGAGGTCTCCTCCTAGAGCGCTGCGACGCAATCGTCGTTCCGCGGCGTGCAAAACGCCCGCAACCGGGGGAGGTCGGTTGCGGGCGTTTAATATTCGAGGACTGCTGGGGAGGGGCGAGAAGGGATAGTTTGCATGCCCTCGAACCCTGACAAAACCATCGTAGAGGAGATTGGTTCCCGGAGTTCGGTTGGACATCGGGAGCTTGCGGATCGACTATGCCGCACCCAAATTCATGGCAGGAATTTTGAGGGTCTTTGAACTATTAGCCTTCTCCGTGGTTTAGCTGAAAATCCTGGCCGCGCGTCGGCTGGCTCGCCACGCCGATGATTGAAAACAATTATGCCGACTACGCTTCATTCTGACGTCTCGGCCTCTGGCATGCTCTTGCTCCATGCTGTGGCGGACGGAGTCATTGCGCTCTCTCTTCTGCTCATCCCTGCGGCTCTGCTCTATCTCTACGGGCAGCGAAAGGAGAACAGTCCACGCGAGGCGGCGCTCACGACCCTTTTCATCTTGTTCATCGCCGCCGTCGGGGTCGTGCATCTTGCCGCCTTCATCGGGCTATGGACTCCGCTTACCGGCCTGGAGGGCGTGTTCAAGGCAACAGCCGCGCTGCTCGCGCTGACCACCGCCATCGTCATCTGGAGGCTAGCGCCGCATCTCTTGCGCCTTCCCTCCCGCGATCGCCTGCAAGCCGAAGTCGAAGCGCATCTCCGCACCTTCGATGAGCTGAAATCTGCCCGCCATCAGCTCGAGGAGCGGGTCGATGCGCGCACTAAGGAGCTCGCCGAGGCGAAGCAGCGCTTCGAGATCGCGCTGCGCGGCTCTCCGATCTCCGTGTTCACCCAAGACAAGGACTTGCGCTTCACCTGGGCGCACAACGCGCCCCAAGGTCTTAGCGGTGATATGCTGCTTGGCAAGACCGACGCCGAGGCCCTTCCCGTACGCGCCGCCACTGCCATCATGGCTGCCAAGCGCAAGGTAATGGAAACCGGCGAGCCGCAAGAGCTCGAGACCAATTTCGAGTTGCTTGGGCGCAAGCGTTCGTTCTATCTCCTGGTCGAGGCGCTTCGCGATGAGAGGAACGCTGTCATCGGCACGACCTCGGTTGCCGTCGATATCAGCGAGCGCAAGGCCAATGAGGACCAGCTCCGTCTCTTGCTTAGGGAGCTGACTCACCGTTCCAAGAATCTGCTGGCGGTGATCCACGCCATTGCCCGTCAGACCGCATCTCGCACCCGCACGATCGAGGACTTCCTCGACCGCTTCAGCGCGCGACTGGTTGCCATTGGCTGCTCGCACGATCTTCTGGTCGCCGATGACTGGCACGGTGCGTCGTTGCGCATGCTGGTCGAGCAGCAACTGGGTGCGCATGCCGACCGCTTCGGTGGGCAGATTGCCATCGACGGCGAGGACGTAATGCTGAAACCCGAGGCTGTGCAAAATCTTGGGCTTGCCCTGCACGAGCTCGCCACCAATGCGCAGAAATACGGCTCGCTGTCGATGCCCTGCGGGCAGATCAAGATCCACTGGCAATTCTGCGAGGAGGCCTCCAAGCTGAAGCTGATCTGGCAGGAGCGGGGAGGGCCCAAAGTCGCCCCGCCCGAGCGGTCGGGCTTCGGCCGCGCGATGATCGAGACCGTGGTCGGCCAGGCGCTCGAGGGCGATGTGAGATTGTCGTTCCCGCCCAAGGGCGTGCGCTGCGAGATTGTCATTCCGGCAGCGCAGGTCACCTCGCGCGGCTAGGCGCATCCCCGCTGTTTCAATCCGCACAGTCCGGGGTGATCTTCAGCAAGATCGGTCGGCACGATAACGCTCAGAGCTTGTCTGAGAAGCGTTAATAAGGCTTCTGTCGCTCGGGACGCCTTCGGTTTCACCAATGACAAGCAGACGCAATTGTCCTCGCTCAGGCGACAATTTTGGAAGGTAACGCCACGACCCAGGCTGCCGTTGCGTCAACGAGCTCGTGATCGTACGTGCGCGCAAGTTGAATTGCCGGCTGGGCTAGAGTGCATATATCTCGAGGCAAGCATCCAGCAGATCCGCAAGGAGACATCATGGTGACGCGACGCGAGTTTGCGCTTGGCGCTGTCGGCGTGGTGGCGCTCGGCGCCGCCGGCATCGCAATGTTGCGCTGGCGGAGCCGTGCCAACGCCGCGACCCAGACGTTTGAGGTCACCCACACGCCTGAGGAATGGCGAAAGCTGCTCTCGCCGGAACAATATGCCGTGCTGCGCGAACAGGACACCGAGCGCGCCTTCACCAGCCCGCTCAATCACGAGAAGCGCAAGGGCACCTTCACTTGCGCCGGCTGCGACCTGGCGCTGTTCCTTTCCGACACCAAGTTCGACAGCGGCACCGGCTGGCCGAGCTTTTATGCACCGATCGACGGCGCCGTCAGGCAGGAGAGCGATTATACCTTCGGCATGGTCAGGGATGAGGTGCATTGCCGCCGCTGCGGCGGGCATCTCGGCCACGTGTTCGACGACGGTCCGCCGCCGACCGGCAAGCGCTATTGCATGAATGGGGTGGCGCTCAAATTCGTGGTCGCCTGAGGCCAGTTTGGTTCGGATATTTCGCGAGCCCGGCTTGACAAAATTCTGGAACCTTCGCGATTCCGCAAACGTTTTTGATTCGGTGGGTTATGTTTCGAGTTCCCGCCGAGCCGTATACGGGGGTGAAGGGGTCGGGGTCCGGCCCTTTCGCTCGCTTACCGGAGCTGTTTGCTGGACTGGTAACGCCTCTTCCCCCTTCAATCGAAGTCTCCCCGTGGCAGTGCATTCCGCATGCGAATTGGAGCGGCTGCCAAATAAGCGCGTGACCGCGGGCGGGTCGTTCCGCACAGCCATCAACGGCGTGGCACGGAGCCGCGTCCCGGCCTAAAGTCAGCGCCGATTAATGGTTCGCAGCGTGGTTTGCAGGGAGGGTTGATGCGCGTATTCGCGGTCATATTGCTTCTTGTGGCGTCTGGTTCCCCGGTCTTCGCCAAGATCAAGTTCTGCAACGATTTCAAATACGCCATACACATCGCCGTCGCCTATGAGACGAGCAAAGGCTGGATTTCCAACGGCTGGACCGGCGTTAAGCCGGACTCCTGCTACGAGGATACCGACTATCCCGACATCACGACGTTCTTCTATCACGCCGAGACCGATGCCATCGACACGGGTGACGGCAACAAGACCACCTGGTCTTGGGGCAACGACCGCGCGTTCAGCGTGCTGAATAAGCCGTTCAAGATCGAGAACGCCGAATACAAGGCCAAGGACGCGCGCTTCGCCGAGTTCTCCGGCCCGGTCAAGTTCAATCATCCCTCGACGGTGGTGACGCTGACCTTCGTCGAGAACACCACCACGATCTCGATTCCGAATTCCGACAGCGCCGACGACAAGAAATCGCCCTAGAGGCACGGTGGGAATCAAACCCCGCGTCGTTGCGACCGATGCGCCGGCGTCGCTCCGCTACTATGCGCATATCACAGACTGCCTGCGCACCGGCGGCGACGGCGTGAGCGAGGCCTATGGCAAAGATATCTGGGCGGTGCTGGCCGAGCAGCCAAGCAGGTCGAGACGTTCCAGCGGGCAATGACCAACAACTCGGCGAGTTCTGAAGGCTAGTCCTCAGCCTCAATAGACCGAGCGCCGTTGCCTCGCGAGCCCCTTGCGAGATTCAGGATCGAGCTTCTGCCGGCCTGCGAAGGCCTCCAGTCCGCCGCGAGGGCGTTCGGCGCAAACGCCGACTCCCTGGGAGAGCCAGGAAAATCCCAATCCAACCGTGGGTGAGATCTGGCTGGCGGCGATAAAGGATAAAGCCCGTCAATGAGGATGGAAGCGCACACCGCTTGTGACCACTTCATGAAGGTTCCTCCACCTAATTTAATGCCGGGAAAGAAATATTATTGTGGTGAAAACTAGGTGGCGGGCCATCTGATTTCAAGAGGGCAACGCGGCCGTGGGAAAATGTCCGCTTTTGGAAGTCTACGTGACGTCTTTCCATCGCGATGGCCGCTAAGTGCCATAAGCGCACATCCGCGTGCCGCACAGTATATCGTATCGGCGCGGCGGCCTCGATTTTCACTATTGCGGAGATCCCTACTACTATTGGTGTGCGTCGGGGCCGGGAATGGTGATCGTCTTGACCTTGCGTGCTCCCGGCCACGCAGGCGGCGGTTGCGGTTCCGACTCAGGGCCCAATGGGTTTGATGGCGAAGCCCGTTCACCGTCCGGGTATTGTGAAGGCGGATCGAATGAATTCGAGTTTCGCGTCTGTCCGTACGGCCGAGAGTTAAGTGGTGCCAAGTCGGCCGTGGATGCTTGCCAAGGGCGGGAACAGCCTCCGCCAACGACCGAAAGCGCCAAAGCTGCGGTGATGGTGGTTTTTACACGCATAACATACGCCCCCCGGTCCTTCCCAGGATGCAGCAAGACATACAGCGACGGCGCTTTCGAAGCGGTTAAGGCCCACCTTTGGGATTTTCGGGAGCGTGAATTGGTTTCCAGCCTAGAGGAGCTTCAGGGACGGTCTTCATCCCGCCGCGCCGAAGCTGAGGCCTGCACGCCAACCTACGCCGCCATGCGCCACGTTCTTCGAGGCGTTCAAGCGTTACCAGAAGCACTT
This sequence comes from uncultured Alphaproteobacteria bacterium, assembly GCA_963816805.1. Classification (GTDB taxonomy): domain Bacteria; phylum Pseudomonadota; class Alphaproteobacteria; order Rhizobiales; family Methyloligellaceae; genus Methyloceanibacter. Next base: position 316,162 of record CAWFLU010000032.1, on the reverse strand, counting down.
GCGGCAGTTGGAAAGCATGGGACTGCGCAATGAGACTGGATCGTTTGAATGTGAGACTAACCCGTGATGCCCCGGGCCGTTGTTAGCGGCCTAAGCAGACACCCTCTCGGCCAGATCCTTTGATGCAACGCGAACCTTCGCTGCAATCGCCGTCGTACTGACAATACTTCGCGCCGTTCACCCGCTCCCTGGGTGCTTTATCCTCCTCGTCTCCCGAGTTGGATTCGATGCTGTTGCACTCGCCTCTCACGCAGAGGATGCCCGGCTTGCAGTCGGTGTCAAACACGCAGGCAAAGACCGGAGTTGAGATGAGGCAGAGGATAGTCACTACGATCAGACGGCGCATTGCGATCCCTCGTAAAATCTAACGGTCCTGAAGTCAGCCGCGCCGCCCCCACGGTCTGCCGACCGCATCAATCTCTGCAGCCACGGCTTAACCGACAGCACTAGGCACAGCGCACCGCCGCGCCAGTGTATCGAGCGTAAGCCCCATCGAGGGAGATTTTCGTGCCCTTGCTTTAGCGCCCGCGCCAAAGCGAAAAAAGCGTGTTGAGGAATTGGCACTTGAAGCACGCACCAGGTTAAAAAAACGGCCCCAGTTGGACCGGGCCGTTAAAGTCACGAGATGGGGAACGCCGAACGGAGATTTCGTGAGCCTAGAGGCTGGACGATTATAGTTAATCGCCGCTTGCCGCGCGCGAAGCCCATCCCGCTCTCGTCGCACTCCTTCTCCGCGAACGCGAAATAGAGAGAGTGGTTCGCGTCTCGACGTATTTTTAGAACTTCACTAGTTTGAGTCGCTGTTGCTCATTCGAGGCGTTGGCACGGTCTCTCCCTTAACCCATCCACGTCCAGTGGGGAGACCGTGCCTTCCTCACGCAAGGGTGCTTCTGCAAGTGACAGTCCAGACGGCACAGCGGTACTTACGGATTGCGAGGGTCTACGAGATCTTTGTATTCGTGCCGAGCATCGTACCTATGCCGTACCCTTGAGGGTTGGCACTTGGTTGGGGCGGGGTTGAAATCGTTGCATTTAATTGGCTCCCCGGGCCGGACTCGAACCAGCGACCCAGCGGTTAACAGCCGCTTGCTCTACCAACTGAGCTACCGGGGAACATGCGCACTCGTTGCAAGCGGGCATTGCACGCTAGATAGCAAAAGGGCAGGGGTCTTTCCAGGGCTTTGCGCGCCCCAAAGCATAAAGCCCCTCGGCTGAGCACCGTTGCGTCTTAAGGCGCCGTTGCAGCGGCCTGGAGCAGCCCTTATGTCCCCTCTCGATACCTTTAGAAGGACCGCATGGCCCACAAAGTCCGCCTGTTCGACCGCCATTGGCATCTGCCGAAATCGCGACCGATCCGCATAGGGCTCGGCATCGTCTTGATCGCCTGCGGACTGCTTGGCTTCCTGCCCGTGCTCGGCTTCTGGATGTTGCCGCTCGGCTTCCTCGTGCTGTCGGTCGACATCCCGATCGTGCGGCGCTGGCGCCGCCAGATCACGGTCTGGTGGCACCGCCGGAAAGTCGAGGCTGTGCCGGTCGCTTCCGCCGGCTCGGCATCCAAGCAAGAGACAAGGTAACGACATGTCGGCGGATCGTCGCTCCCGATCAGGAGCGCAATGAAGCTTCTCCTGACGACTCTCATTCTTCTGATGATTGTCAGCTTCCGCTCTGGCTGAGCGGAATAACGGTCATTGGCACGGCATCTGATCGCGGTTGGCCCTGGGTCGCTTATCGCGAGCCGCCGTGGCGGAGCTGGTGCAGAGCCCGGAGGTCTTCCTCGTTGAGCCTCGTCCACCGCGCGCTGCCGTCGGCCGCCCAGAGATTGCACGTCAGGCAGCCGATGAGGTGCTCTTCGCGATTGTCGATCTCGATGAGCTCCTGCCCACACTGATTGCAGCGCTGTTCGTTGCCGACATCGGACATGGGCTCAATTGTAGCACGATGGGGATGACAGGGGCGCCGGCGATAAGTCGACGCCCCCGTTGGCCTCAGAACCCCCGCAACAGATTCCCGGCGGCCAACACCAAGAAGCCGATCAAGAGAATGACGAAGCCGCTGTGCACGTGCGGGATCGCGACATTTGCATAGTGGATGACAACGGCCGCAAGCGCGATCAGGACAGCGATTGCAAAGGTGATAACTTTCGGTGCCGTCAGTTCCATGGTTGTTTGCCCTCCCTCTGAGAAGGGCATTATAGCTCAGCCTGCGCAAACAGGGTTGGGTCATCTCCGCGCGAGCTAGAATGCAAGGACTGGGCCCGAACTACTTCGTTTGCCGCGATCCGCAACCCTCTGATGCGCTTTCCGTATGTGCGATTGGAGGCCACGCCCGGAATCGAACCGGGGTGCGCGGATTTGCAGTCTTAACGTGACGTTTGATCTTCCACAGCTTTTATACCGCATGTCGCCAATATGTTGCCAACACGGCGGCCACAGCTCACGCGTGGCGGCAGGGAGGCGGATGGCCCGTGCTCGATCGATAGCAGCGGACCACCGCACTCAGCGCAGCGTAGTCGCCGAGCTATGCTTCAGGCCTAACCAACCCGAAACAAGATCTCGTAGGTCATGAGGGAGCGGATCGCCGCTTGCCAGTCGAACTGCAAACGCAAATACGAGGACTAGCGCGACAAGGATAAGAATCTGTCGGACCTTAAGAAGGCTTCCGAGGGAATCGTTATCGTTTCTGTCTGACCTGGCCATCTTTTCTAAAAGGAGCCAGTGGGTCCGTCCGGCGAGAATAGAGCAAAAAGGGCGCCGACCGAAGCCGACGCCCTTACCGGTTCGTTTATCTGATTAGGCCGTACATTCCTTCATCTTAGCCATGGCTGCCTTGGCTTCGGCCTCTGATTTAAAGTGGCCCATGCTCTTCATGGGCGCGGCTGGCTGGCTGTGCATCATCGTGCATTTGTGACTCGCGGGATCGAAAGCAACATAAATCTCCTCCGCGAAAGCGGGGGCTGCGAAGCTGACGATTAGAACAGCTGCTAGGAGATACTTTTTCATGGGGGTTGCTCCTTGGACGTGATCTCAGGGAAAGCGGACCACGTCGATCATCTAAACGCTCCTCCCAGCCGTTTCCACCATCACGTTTGCGGCATAGAAAAAGGACCCGGCCGGGCGACCGGGCCTGAGTTTGCCATAACACAGGAGACGTTCACGACTGAACGCCAGTTCCCGCTATATCCCGCGACGGCTTCGCAAGCGATTGCGTCTCTCGTCGCACCCGGCGTGAGACTGGCCACGGAACGCAAAAGGGCGCCGGCCGAAGCCGACGCGGCGACGCTGAGGTTAGCGAGCGAGAAACGCGACCAAGATCGCGATGACGGCGAGGAGGACCATTACCAAGTTCTCTCGTCGCGACGCCACGACTGCCGCCGCCTCCGCTTTCTCTTGCTCGCGAAGCCACTCGGTGGCCCACGCGGCGTGTCGAGGGCGCCAATAAAACCCGACGCCGGCTCTGCGCCAGACTTCGGCTTTTCCCTCGGCCTCAAGCCGATCGCGAAATTTTTGCTTTTCCTGCTCCTCGGGTGTCGGCATCTAACAATCCTACAGCAAAAAGGGCGACGGCCGAAGCCGACGCCCTGGCCACAAAATGGGTTGGTCACCTACTGACAAGACTTTGGCACGTTTAACGCTTGTCGAGGATCGCACTAGGTTCCTAGCTGCGCGAACCAACTCGGTGGCCGCGCTAGGGGGGACCCCTATGTGCTGCCATGTTGGGAAGGGGCCAGAGTAGACCTATTCTCAGTACTACTCTGGTCCCGATCCTCGCGAGGATGGAGATCATGGTCACGAGGCATCGGCACAAACAGTCGCGAGACGAACTACTCGCTCGGTATGAACGCGGCGTGTGGACTTACTTCTTGGCCGCTCTCGGCTTCGCGCTGTTTGGAATAGTTCTCTGGATAGGATTGTTGGTTCTGTAACTGGGCTGTCCACGTAGGAGACGACCGCTTTTTTTGGAGGTTGGCATGACGATCAGAGCGCGTCCCCAAGTCGTAGTGGCATGGCTCATTATCGGAGTGGCTCTTCTGCTGCTGTTCAGGATGTTGGCTTGAGGGTGAGACGCTTGCGCCTTCGCCACTCACGAGCGCTTCGAGGGAAGCAGTCATGGGGCGCCAGCCGAAGCCGCGCCCCATGATGGCAAAATTCGTCCTTGCTACTTAAAGCATGGCTTCGGCGCCGAGGCCGCGCGGCTGTCTGGGATAGTTTGTGGCCTTTAGCTTCGAGCAGTCCTAGTCTTGGCAATCTGCCAATTCTCGCCAACAACAATTTCCAAGGCCGTCCATGCCCCTCGCTCCCAAGCTGAGCCTTTGGCCGTACGTCGTTCCCGTTTTGCTGCTCGTTTGCTCGAACATTTTCATGACTCTTGCATGGTATGGCCATCTCAAGTTCAAGACGTCGCCGATATTTTTGGTGATCGTCGTAAGCTGGGGCATTGCCTTCGTGGAGTATTGCTTCATGGTCCCGGCAAATAGGATGGGCAATGCGGTCTATTCGCCCGCTGAGCTCAAGAGCATTCAAGAAGTCATTACGCTGATCGTTTTCGCCGGCTTTACCGCCATCTACTTTCGGGAACCGCTCACCCTCATTCAGAGCGCAGGCTTCGCGTTTATTGCGCTTGGCGCGCTGCTGGTTTTCAAGGGCAACCCCTGAACAAGCCAACGATCGAGACTACGCGTTTGTGCCCCTAACCATGTTGCTAGCATGTTGCCAGTAATTGCGGACACTCTCGCGGCGTCGTTGGAAATGCTTGGGAATTGATGATAGTGGAAGAGGCGCAAATATGAGCTTGTTCTTAAACGAAAAACCCCGCCAAGCTGTTGAGCTGACGGGGTTTTTAAGTGGAGGCCACGCCCGGAATCGAACCGGGGTGCGCGGATTTGCAGTCCGCTGCGTCACCACTCCGCCACGTGGCCAATCTCGACGCCGCTAATACGTGATTGTCCCCCACCCCTGTCAATATGTGTGACGCAATTCAGGGAGTGGGCGATGCTATCAGCACCCGTCATGCTGGCGATCGGCTTGTGCGTGCGTTAGTTAATCGACTCCTGTGGTGTCGCACGAAAGAGAGGAAGCAGCATGGTGGACTTCGATCAGCAGCGACTCACGATGGTCGAGTCCCAGCTGCGCCCGAACGAGGTCACCGACCGGCGGCTGCTTGCCGCGATGCGCACGCTGCCGCGCGAGCGCTTCGTGCCTGAGCGACTCAGCCTGCTCGCCTATATGGATGAGAGCGTCGAGGTGTTTCCGGCGATCGACGGCGCTCCGGCACGCTTCCTCCTGCCGCCGATGGTACTCGCCCGGCTGGTGCAACTCGCCGCGGTCGAGCCCAAAGATCATGTTCTTGATATCGGCTGCGCCACCGGCTACTCGACCGCTGTGCTCGCGTGTCTTGGTCGCCGCGTGGTCGGGCTCGAGCCTGAGCCCGAGCTTGCCGAGACGGCGCGCCGGATGTTGCGCGAGCTTGCCATCGAGAATGCGACGATCGTCGAGGGCGCCCTTGCCGCGGGCACGCCCGAGGATGGCCCTTACGATGTTATCCTGCTCAATGGAAGCATCGAGGAGATCCCCGCGAGCGTGCTCGGCCAATTGCGGGAAGGGGCCAGGCTGGCTGCAATCCTTGCGAGCGGTGCGAATAGCGCGAGACCCGGCAAAGCCTTTCTTTTCGTCAAGATCGACGGCGAGGCGAGCGGTCTGCCGCATTTCGACGCGGGCGCGCGGGCCTTGCCCGGCTTTTCCCGCGCGCCGGCTTTCGCCTTCTAGGTCTTCTAGGCACTGTTGCCCCGATCCCACAGTGGCTTGATCTTTTTACGAATCCCGCTCAAAGCAGCTTTTCGTGGGTATCGCTCCCTGCTTATGCTGCTCTATGGTTTCAGCCGCAGTGGGGGTGGGGGCGTCACCAACTTGCGGGAGAGTGGAAGTGCAAGGCGTCGTGGGCAGGCACGACTTGTCGGCCTGCGCGGGAGTGCCGTGGCGGCTCAGTGGCGGGGCTACTCTTGTAATCGCGTTCCTCGTCATCGCCGTATTTGGTCGTCCGGCTCACGCCGAGACGCTAGAACAGGCGTTGTCTGACGCCTATTTGATCAATCCAGTGCTGAATGCCGAGCGCGCGCGGCTAAGAGCGACCGACGAGCAGGTGGCGGTCGCCAAATCCGGCTTGCGTCCGTTCATTAGTTGGGATGCCGATACGAACTACGTCAATCAAAATTCCAGCCCCGACTTTCGCCGATCCCGAAATAGCGGCAATTCTTCCGCCAATAATGCTTTCACTACTGGCGCGGGAAATATCATAACCGGTGACGGCACCAGCCACCCCCACGGCTATACTTTCTCTCTCACACAACCGCTGTTCGAAGGTTTTCAGAACCTGAATGCCATTCGAGGGGCTAAGTCGACAGTTCAGGCCGCGCGCGAGAGCTTGCGCACCGTCGAGCAGACCGTGCTGCTCGACGCCACCACCGCTTACGTCAATGTCGTGCGCGACACGGCCATCGTGAAATTGCGCGAGAACGACGTGACGGTTCTGAGCGAGCAACTCAAGGCGACCAAGGACCGCTTCGATGTCGGCGAGGTGACCCGCACCGACGTGGCCCAGGCCGAGGCCCGCCGCTCCGAGGCGCTCTCCACTTTGGCCGCCGCGCAGGCAAATCTGAAGACGAGCCGAGCCGCTTACGAGCAGATCATCGGCCATCCGCCGGGTGGTCTGGTCACGCCGCCTTCGATCAAACATCTCCTGCCGGGCAACATCGATAGCGCCATGACTCTGGGCGACGGCGAGAACCCTATCATCCTCGCCGCCGTCTATCAGGAAGAGGCATCTCTCTATGCCGTCGAGCAGATCATGGGCGAGCTCTTGCCCAGGGCCACACTTGAGGCATCGTTTGATGATCAGTTTCCCGCCGCAAGCGGCCGCCCCGACGAAATCCAGACGACCACGGTGACGGGAAGGCTGCACGTCCCCCTGTATCAGGGAGGCGGCGTCTCGGCGCGCGTTCGACAGGCCAAGGAGACCGACAACCAGTTGAAGAAGGAAGTCGAGGACGCCCGTTTGCGCGTGCATGCCGATGTGATCGCCAATTGGGGCATCCTGCAATCCTCGGGGCCGGCGATCACCTCGGCACAAGCCGCGGTTGACGCCAACAAGATCGCGCTCACCGGCGTGCGCGAGGAGGAGAAGGTCGGCCAGCGCACCACGCTAGACGTGCTCGACGCCACGCGCGAGCTGCTCAATTCACAGATCGGACTTGTCACGGCGTTGCGCGATCGCGTCGTCGCCGAATATTCGTTGTACGCAGCGATCGGCCGCATGGATGCGCAAACACTCGGTTTGCCAGTGCCTTATTACGATCCGATCGAGCATTATGATATCGTCAAGAACAAGTGGTTCGGCCTTCGCCCGCCGGCCCCCCCCGCACCCGACGAATGAACCAAGTCGGGCTTGGCGCGTTAACTAGCGGGGCGGTTCACCCATCGAAATCGAGACTTGGGTCTTAACGGGTGTTAAGCTAGAAACCCTAGGGTCACCCTGGTCTTGACCGCCGGGTGATGCGAGGATTGTATGGCGGCAAGGGATCAAGTCATGAGCAGCACCGAGCGGGCTCCCGAACCGACGATGGAGGAAATTCTAGCCTCCATCCGCCGGATTGTCTCGGATGACAAGGCGAGTTCGCCTCGTCAGCGCGCGGCTCCTCAGAGCCAACCCGACGAGGAGGGTCTGGATGATGCTGAGGGCGAGGCCGACGACGAGATCATCAACGACATTGCGCGCGTGCTGAAGGGCAGCGGCTCCAATGCTGCCCCGGCCGCAGGCGCCGCGGTCGATGCCGAATTCGAGGAAGAAGACATTCTCGATCTGACCGCCGAGCTCGGCGGGCTCGAGATCGTCGAGGATGTCGAGGAAATCGAAGACATCGAGATGATCGAGGTGGTGGCTGAGGCCGCCCCTGAGGTCTATCAGCCCGCGCCGCCACGGCCCCAGCCGGTTGTGGCGGACCCTGAGCCTGAGCTCGCGCTCCTGGACGAGGTCGCTGACGAGACGATCGCGGCTGATGCGAGCGCGCCTCAGCCGGCCCCCGAGCCGCAACCGTCTGTCATGGCCGAGTCGCCTGTCGAGCCGCCGCGCATGTCGGCGAGCGAGGAGGCGGCGTCAGCCCTTGAGCGCGCCATCGCCGCGCTCAGGGCAGGGCAGCTGCCAACATCGATGAGTTCATTTTCCTTCCAGCCCCAGGCCGAGCTTTCACCGGAGCCGGCACCTTACGTCGCCGCTGCTCCGGCCTACGAGCCGGTTCCTCCGCTGGTCGCCTCGGCGCCGGCCTACGACCCCGAAGCCATTCCCGAGCCGGCACCTTACGTCACCGCTGCTCCGGCCTACGAGCCGGTTCCTCCGCTGGTCGGGTCGGCCCCGGCCTACGAGCCCGAAGCCATGCCCCAGCCGGCTCCCGAATATGAGCCTGAGCCGCAACCCGAGGCTGAGCCTGAACTCGTTCTGGCCGAATTCGAGACCGTCAAGGACGAGTCGGTCGAGGGGGAGGCCAGCACGCCGAGGGCGGATCATTCCTGGTCCACGAGCGGAACCCCCCCCTGGGCGCGACAGCCTGAGCCCGCGTTTGAGACCGAGGAAGCGCCAGAGCCGCCTCGGGTCAATGGCGGGTCGCATCAGCCTTATGCCGCCGCCGGCGGATCGCGGTCACTCGAAGACAGCGTCAAGGACATGCTTCGGCCGATGCTTAAGCAATGGCTCGACGAGAACATGACGCGGGTGCTGACGGCGGCGCTCAAGGACGAGCTCAAGGACAACCCCTCGCGGCTCCAAAGGGATTAGGGCCGCTACCGCGGGTTGACAGCAAAGAAGCCAACAGCGTAGGACGCGCGCGTCTCTTTCGCGCCGAAATCCAACGCGTCCATGCTCGACAAGACCTATCAGCCGCAAGCGATCGAAGACGCCATCTATGGCGCTTGGGAAAAGGCTCGAGCCTTTGCCGCCGGCGCCTCGCGGCACGGCGGCGCGCCGCCCGGCAAGCCGTACGCCATCGTCATCCCGCCGCCGAACGTCACCGGCTCGCTCCACATGGGGCACGCCCTCAACAATACGCTTCAGGACATCCTCGTCCGTTTCGAGCGCATGCGCGGGCGCGACGTGCTGTGGCAGCCCGGCACCGACCATGCCGGCATCGCCACGCAGATGGTGGTCGAGCGCCAATTGATGGAGCGCCAGGAGCCGAACCGCCGCGCCATTGGCCGCGAGGCCTTCATCGAGCGCGTCTGGCAGTGGAAGGAAGAGTTGGGCAACACCATCGTCGGCCAGTTGAAGCGGCTCGGCTGCTCGTGCGACTGGTCGCGGCTCAGATTCACCATGGACGGGGGGCTCTCGCGCGCCGTGCGCAAGGTCTTCGTCGAGCTTTACCGCGCCGGCCTCATCTACAAGGACAAGCGGCTCGTCAATTGGGACCCCGATCTGCTGACCGCCATCTCCGACCTCGAAGTCGAGGCGATCGAGACCAAAGGGCATCTCTGGCATCTCCGCTATCCGATCGAAGGCGGCAACGGCGCCTACATCGTCGTCGCCACCACGCGGCCCGAGACCATGCTCGGCGACAGCGCCGTCGCCGTGCACCCCGACGATGAGCGCTACAAACATCTCGTCGGCAAGAACGTGATCCTGCCGCTGGTCGGCCGGCGCATTCCGATCGTCGCCGACGAATATTCGGACCCCGAGAAGGGCTCGGGCGCCGTCAAGATAACGCCCGCGCACGACTTCAACGATTTCGAGGTGGGCAAGCGTCACGGCCTTCCCATGATCAGCATCATGGGACCCGAAGGCAATCTCCTGCTCGACCCCAACCCGGACTTCACGCGCGGCATCGAGCCGAGCCTGCAACTCAAGACGACGATTCTCGAGTTCAACGGCGTGTTCCGCTTCGCCGCGCGCAAGATGATCGCAGCAAAGCTCGAGGCCGATGGTCTGATAGAGAAGATCGAGTTGCACACCCACGTCGTGCCGCATGGCGACCGCTCCAACGCGGTCATCGAGCCGCGCCTCACCGATCAATGGTATGTCGACGCCAAGACGCTCGCCGCGCCGGCGATCGACGCGGTCAAGCGTGGCCGGACCGTGTTCGTCCCGAAGAATTGGGAGAGCACCTATTTCCATTGGATGGAGAACATCCAGCCCTGGTGCATCTCGCGCCAGCTCTGGTGGGGCCATCAGATCCCCGCCTGGTACGGGCCCGACCGCAAGATTTTCGTCGCCGAGGACGAGGCGGGCGCGGCGGCGCTTGCCAAAGCGCATTACGGCAAAGAGGTCGCGCTGGCACGCGACGAGGACGTGCTCGATACGTGGTTCTCATCCGCGCTCTGGCCGTTCTCGACGCTCGGCTGGCCTGACAAGACGCCCGAGCTAGCCCGCTATTATCCGACCGATGTTCTCGTCACCGGCTTCGACATCATCTTCTTCTGGGTCGCCCGCATGATGATGATGGGCCTGCACGTGATGGAGGAGGTGCCGTTCCGCGACGTCTACATCCACGCTCTGGTCCGCGACGAGAAGGGCCAGAAGATGTCGAAGTCGAAGGGGAACGTGATAGACCCCCTCGATCTGATCGACGCTTACGGTGCCGATGCGCTCCGCTTCACGCTGGCGGCGATGGCGGCGCAAGGGCGCGACATCAAGCTCAGCCATGGCCGCGTCGAGGGCTATCGCAATTTCGCGACCAAGCTGTGGAACGCCGCGCGGTTCACCGAGATCAACGGCTCCCGCCCGTGCGCCGATTTCATTCCCGCGTCCGCCAAGCTGACGGTCAATCGCTGGATCTTGGGCGAGAGCGAGCGCACCGCCGCCGCCGTCACCGAGGCGCTGCAAGCGTTCCGCTTCAACGAGGCCGCCGCCGCGATCTATCATTTCATCTGGCATGTCTATTGCGATTGGTATCTCGAGCTGATCAAGCCGATCCTAACCGGGAGCGACGAGGCGGCCGCTTCGGAGACGCGCGCAGGCGCTGCCTTCGTGCTCGATCGAGCGCTTCAGCTGCTGCATCCCTTCATGCCGTTCGTCACCGAAGAGCTATGGGTGAAGCTAGGCGAGGAAGTTGGCGGCCGGGCAAGCCTGTTGATGCTCGCGAAATGGCCCGAGCAGGAAGGCTTGCAGAACGCGGAAGCCGACGCCGAGATCGGCTGGTTGATCAGGTTCATCTCTGAGGTTCGGTCGGTGCGCGCCGAGATGAACGTTCCGGCCGGCGCCAAGGTGCCGCTCATCATTGCCGGCGCGGGTGAGCTGACCAAGGCCCGCGTCGCCCGCCACCGGGACACACTGCTTCGTCTCGCCAGGCTCGACAGCATTGATTGTGGAAGGCCCCAGGCGGGCGCTGTGCAGATCGTGCTCGACGAGGCAACGCTTGCGTTGCCGCTCGCCGGCATCATCGACATCGGCGTCGAGGAGAAGCGGCTCAAGCGCGAAATTGACAAGGTCGACTGCGAGATCAAGCAGCTCGACGCCAAGCTCGCCAATGAGAAATTCGTCAGCCGCGCTCCCGAGCACGTGGTCGAGGAGCAGCGCGAGCGGAAGACCGAGGCCGAGGCGACTGCCGCCAAGCTCGAGCAGGCGCTGAAACGCCTCCAAGCCGCGCTTTAAGTGCAGCTCCAACGCTTAGACTAATTGAATGGCCGGTCAGCCGCGCCTAATGGAGCGAGGTTGGGATAAAGGTCCCGGCCGCTGGCCGCGCCATGTTCACCTAGAATCTTTGCAACTGTAGCTAAACTGCAACAACCTGCGGCATTTATGCCTCGTTTGCGCCATAAAACTTTGAGAAATCTACCTTGTAGGAGGAGCATCGGCCTCGAATGCTTTTCCCGGCTCCGATTTGGGGGAGAGCCGGCAGAAAATGAGGCCGAACCATTGGGAAACGGTGGCCGAAGAGCCATATTTTCCCCTTCGCACCTCACATTTAGGCGTTAGCAGATGGACGCGAAGACGTTCGATAAGACACGCTTGCCGAGCCGGCATGTGACCGAGGGGCCGTCCCGCGCGCCGCATCGCTCGTATTATTACGCGATGGGTCTGTCGCGCGAGCAGATCCATCAGCCCTTCGTCGGCGTCGCCACCTGCTGGAACGAGGCTGCGCCCTGCAACATTTCTCTGATGCGCCAGGCGCAAGCCGTCAAACAGGGCGTTGCCGCCGCCGCCGGCACGCCGCGCGAATTCTGCACCATCACCGTCACCGACGGCATCGCCATGGGGCATCAGGGCATGAAGTCGTCGCTGCCGTCGCGCGAGGTCATCGCCGATAGCGTCGAGCTCACCATGCGCGGCCATTGCTACGACGCGCTGGTCGGCATGGCAGGCTGCGACAAGTCGCTGCCCGGCATGATGATGGCGATGTGCCGCCTGAACGTCCCCTCTATCTTCATCTATGGCGGCTCGATCCTTCCCGGTTCGTTCAAGGGGCGGCCGGTGACCGTGCAGGACCTGTTCGAGGCGGTCGGCCAATATTCCGTCGGCACGATGTCGGCCGACGACCTGGACACGCTCGAGCATGTCGCCTGTCCCTCCGCCGGTGCCTGTGGCGCCCAATTCACCGCCAATACTATGGCCTGCGTGTCCGAGGCGATCGGCCTTGCGCTGCCTTACTCCGCAGGCGCGCCCGCACCCTACGAGATCAGGGACCGGTTTTGCATGGCGGCCGGCGAGAAGGTCATGGACCTGATCGCCCGCAACATCCGCCCACGCGATATCGTCACGAGGAAATCGCTGGAGAATGCTGCGGCGATCGTCGCCGCGACCGGCGGCTCGACCAATGCCGCGTTGCATCTCCCCGCCATCGCCCATGAATGCGGCATCGACTTCGACCTGTTTGCCGTCGCCGAAGTCTTGAAACGGACACCTTATATCGCGGATTTGAAACCGTCTGGCCGTTATGTCGCCAAGGATTTGTTCGAAGCGGGGGGCGTGCCTCTCCTGCTAAAAACTCTGCTTGATCACGGCTATCTGCACGGCGGCTGCATGACCGTCGCCGGACGGACCATGAAGGAGAATCTGGCGCGGGTTCAGTGGAATTCCGACCAGGATGTGGTCCGTCCTGCCGACAAGCCTTTGTCGCCGACCGGCGGCGTGGTCGGCTTGCGCGGCTCGCTCGCCCCCGACGGCGCCATCGTCAAGGTCGCCGGCATGAAGGGCGTCAAATTCCGCGGCCCTGCCCGCTGCTTCGATTGCGAGGAGGATGCCTTCGCCGCGGTAAGCGCCAAGCGCTACCAGGAAGGCGAGGTGCTGATCATTCGCTACGAGGGCCCCAAAGGCGGCCCCGGCATGCGCGAGATGCTGTCGACCACTGCGGCGCTGTACGGCCAGGGCATGGGCGACAAGGTGGCGCTCATCACCGACGGCCGTTTCTCGGGCGCGACGCGCGGATTCTGTGTCGGCCATGTCGGTCCCGAAGCTGCACTTGGCGGACCGATCGGCCTTGTGCGCGACGGCGACATCATCGCGATCGACGCCGACAAGGGCACGCTCGATGTCGAGCTGACTGCGGCCGAACTCGCGGAGCGCGCCAAGGCATGGAAGGCTCGGCCGACCCAATTCAAGAGCGGCTATCTTTGGAAATATTCGAACGAGGTGGGGCCGGCGCGGACCGGGGCCGTGACCCATCCCGGAGCTGGTGTGGAAGTTGAGTGTTATGCGGACGTGTAAGCTCGCGTTTGGCGCCGTCGCGGCGCTGATGATGCTCGAACCTGTGGCCGTCGGCGCCGACGACCCGCCGCCTTATGCCTCGGCCACCGAGGCTTATCGCCAGGGCGTGAGCGAAGTCAACGCGGGGAAGACCGCGGTTGCGCTGCCTGCTCTCGAATACGCCGCCAAGCGCGGCGTGCTCGGCGCCGAGCTCAAGCTGGCGCGCATCTATTCTTCGGGTGCCGGCGGCGTGGCGGAGGACGATGTCAAAGCGTTCTCCTATTTCCAGGCGATCGCCGACCAATATGCCGACATCAGTCCGTCGAACCCCGTTGCCCAATATGTCGGCGAGGCGTTCGTGGCGCTCGGCCACTACCATCTCGACGGCATCAAGGCGATCCAGCTGCCGTCAAATCCGTCTTATGCCGCCGATCTGTTCCGGCACGCCGCAAGCTATTTCGGCAATGCTGACGCGCAATACGGCCTGGCGCGGCTCTATCTTAACGGCGAGGGCGTCGAAAAGGATACAGGCCTTGCAGTGAACTGGCTCGCCATGGCCGCAAAGAAGCAACACGTAGCCGCGCAGGCGACGCTGGGCGAGATGCTATGGCGGGGCAACGACGTGCGCCAGCGCGAGGCGAGGGGTCTTGCCCTGATTACGCTCGCGCATGAGAACGCGAAGGCGAGCGGCAAGGAGCCGAAATGGATAGGCGACCTCTATCAGGAGGCCTTCACCACGTCCGATAGCGCGACCCGCAAGGAGGCTGCGGCTCTGCTGCCCGAACTCGGCTCACCTTCCGCCGCCTCGACGGAGACGGCCCTCCGCGTGAAACCCGCCGACTCCGTCATCCGGCCGGCAATTGGGGCAGCCCCGGCAAAGCCGGTTGCGCCAGCCGCTGCGGGCGCGGCACAGCCGGCCGCCACCATTCCGCTCGGCAAGCCGGGCACGCCGCCGGCGGCGCCGATCGGGCTCTCGGTCGGCTTCGGCGCCCAGAGCTCCGAGGCTGAACGGCTCAAGCCCTAAGCAGCTTCAAACCGATAGCTCGATGAAGATCGGCACGTGGTCCGAAGGCTTTTCCCAACCTCGGGGCGCGGCATCGATCTCGCAGGCCTGGAGCCGGTCTGCCGCCTGCGGCGACAGCAACAGATGATCGATGCGCAAGCCTTGGTTCTTCTGCCAGGCGCCAGCTTGGTAGTCCCAGAACGTGAAGCGATGTGGCTCGTCGTGGCAGGCCCGGAACGCATCGGTCAGGCCGAGATTGACGAGCGCCTGGAATGCCGCGCGGGTCTCCGGCTTGAACAGCGCATCCTCCATCCAGGCGGCCGGGTTGTAGACGTCGTCTGAAGTCGGGATGACGTTGAAGTCGCCGGCAATGATCAAGGGCTCCTCGAGCGCGAGCAGGGCCTTCACCCGCTCCCGGAGCCGTGCCATCCAGGCGAGCTTGTAGACATATTTCCCGGTGCCGACCGGGTTGCCGTTCGGCAGATAGATATTGAGCAGTCGGAGCACGCCAGACGGCACCGACACGACCGCCTCGAGATAACGCGCCTGTGCGTCTTGCTCGTCGCCGGTAAGCCTCGGCTTGATCTCGTCGAACGGGAGCTTGGAGAGCAGCGCCACGCCGTTGAAGCCCTTCTGCCCGTGTACGGCGACGTTATAGCCGAGCTCCTCGAAGGCCTCCGTGGGGAACGCCTCGTCGACGCATTTGATCTCTTGCAGGCAGGCGATGTCGGGCGAAGCCGACTTTAGCCAGGTCGTGGCGGCGTCGATGCGCGCCTTGATGCCGTTGATGTTCCAGGTGGCGATCTTCATGGGTGGGGTACTTACAGCGAAAACGGAGTTCGTCATGCCCGGCCGTGTGCCGGGCATCCACAGTTTTCCTTCCCGGCAAAACGTGGATGGCCGGGACAAGCCCGGCCATGACCAAGGATAACGAAACCGATTGCGTCAGACCGAGAAACTGGTGCCGCAGCCGCACGCCGCCGTGACGTTGGGGTTGTTGATCTTGAACTGGGCGCCGATCAGATCGTCGACGAAGTCGATCTCCGCGCCATGCACGAAGCCGAGCGACACGGGGTCGACCACGACGCGCGCGCCGTCGCGCTCGATCAGGAGGTCGTCGGGCGCGCTCTCCTTGACGAGATCGAAACGGTACTGAAAGCCCGAGCAGCCGCCGCCCTCGACGCTGACGCGGAACAGGGTCGCGGCCTTCTCGCTCCTCAAAAGCTCGGCGATACGGTGGGCCGCTCGCGCGCTCAAGGTGATGGACTGTTCGCTCATATCGGGTGTAGCCAATCCTTTCCCGGAAGATAGGATGACAAACGGGCTTGTCAATCGACCAAACCCGCGAGATTGCCCCTTATGCCGCCAATCCGCGCTCGAGCCGGGGGCGGTTGCACCCCGAGCAGGCGAGCCCGACGCGCTCGCCTTACGGGCGCGACCGCGACCGCATCCTGCATGCGACTGCCTTCCGCCGGCTGAACTACAAGACCCAAGTGTTCGTCTATCACGAGGGCGACCATTACCGCTCGCGGCTGACCCACAGCCTCGAAGTGGCGCAGATCGCCCGCGCCATCGCCCGCACGCTTCATCTCGATGAGGATCTGACCGAGGCGCTGGCGCTCGCCCACGATCTCGGCCACCCACCCTTCGGCCATGCCGGCGAGCGCGCGCTCGATGCCGCGATGACGGGGAGGGGCGGCTTCGATCACAACGCCCAGTCGCTGCGCGTCGTCACCGAACTGGAAAAGAAATATGCGAGCTTCGACGGCCTCAACCTGACCTTCGAGACGCTCGAGGGCCTGGTCAAACATAACGGTCCTCTGCTCGGCCGGGACGATGCAAAGCCAATTCCCGAGCCGATCCTCGCCTATTGCGCCAAGCAGGACCTCGAGCTCCAGACCTATCCGTCGGTCGAGGCACAAGTTGCCGCGCTCGCGGACGACATCGCCTATAACAACCACGACGTCGACGACGGCTACCGTGCCGGGTTATTCACCTTCGCCGAGCTTGCCGAGGTGCCGATCGCCGGTCGCCTTCTCGCGGAGGTTCGCGCGGCCCATCCCGGCATCGATTGTACGCGTCTCCTCTACGAGTTCGAACCGCCGTCTGATCACCGCGATGATCGACGATGTGACCGCCGAGACAGGGCGGCGGCTTGCGGCGCTCGATCCCAAAAGCGCCGACGACGTGCGGCGGGCCAAGCATGTGGTCGTTGCCTTCTCGCCGCCGATGCAGCAAGAGCTCGATGCGCTCCGCGCCTTTCTGCTTACGCGCGTCTACCGCAATCCGCGCATCGTGCGCGTCATGAGTGGCGCGGAGCAGGTGGTCGCCGATCTGTTCGCTCGCTACAACGGCGATGTCGCGGCGCTCTCGCCCGAATGGCGCGATCACGCGCCTTCACCCGGCACACGCGCCTATGCCCGCCACATTGCCGACTTTATCGCCGGCATGACCGACCGCTACGCGCTCGCCGAACATCGGCGCCTGTTTGACGCGACCACTGATTTGCGTTAGTCGCGGCGGCGCCTCACTTTTGCGGAGCTTCCATGGACGTTTTTGCAGGGTTCCACGGGCGCGTCCTCGCCGCGGTCCAGCAGCTTAAGCATGACGGCGTCGTGCCGCACGAGGCGAGCACCGACGGCGTCACGCTTGAGCCGACCAAGGACGTCTCGCACGGCGATCTCGCGACCAATGCCGCCATGGTGCTTGCCAAGGCCGCCGGCAAGCCGCCCCGCGCGCTCGCTGAGCGCATCGTGCCGCTGCTCGCTTCAGACCCGTTCACCGCGAAGGTCGAGATCGCCGGCCCGGGCTTCATCAACCTGACACTTGCCCATGCCTTCTGGCCGAACGTGCTTCGCATGGTGCTCGAGCAGGGCGAGAGCTACGGTCGGAGCGCGATCGGCGGTGGCGAAGCTGTGAACGTCGAGTATGTGTCGGCCAATCCGACGGGACCCATGCATGTCGGGCACACGCGCGGCGCCGTGTTCGGCGATGCGCTAGCCAATCTGCTCGCCTTTGCCGGCTGGGCCGTGACGCGCGAATATTACATCAATGACGCGGGCGCGCAGGTTGACATGCTCGCGCGGTCGGTGTTCTTGCGCTACCGCGAGGCGCTCGGCGAGGACATCGGCGCGATCCCCGAGGGTCTCTATCCCGGCGACTATCTGAAGCCGGTTGGACAGGAGCTTGTCGCGGAGCACGGCAACGAACTCCTGAGCATGCCCGAAGCGAAGTGGCTGCCGATTGCCCGCGCTGCCGTGCTGAAAGCGATGCTCGCGCTGATCGAGGACGATCTTAGGGCGCTCGGCATTCGCCACGACGTGTTCTTCTCCGAGCGGTCGCTGACGGAAGGGCCGCGCGACGAGATCGCCGAGACCATCGCCGATCTCAAGGCGAGGGGCCTCATTTACAAGGGCCGCCTGCCGCCGCCCAAGGGGCAGGCGAACGAAGACTGGGAGGATCGCGAGCAGCTCCTGTTTCGCTCGACCGAATTCGGCGACGACAGCGACCGTCCGCTCGTCAAATCCGACGGCTCCTACGCCTATTTCGCTTCCGACATCGCCTATCACCGCGACAAGTTCGAACGCGGCTTCAAGTCGATGATCGTCGTCCTCGGCGCCGATCACAGCGGCCACGTGAAGCGCATGAAGGCCGCGGTCGCGGCCATCACCGAAGGGCAGGCGCTGGACATCAAGATTTGTCAGCTTGTTCGCTTGTTTAGGGCGGGCGAGCCTGTCAAGATGTCCAAGCGTGCCGGGACGTTCGTCACGCTGAGAGAGGTCGTGGACGAGGTGGGCGCTGGCCCGGTTCGGTTCATGATGCTTTATCGCAAGAACGACGCGCCGCTCGATTTCGACTTTGCCAGGGTCACCGAGCAGTCGCGGGACAACCCGGTCTTTTATGTTCAGTACGCCCATGCGCGGGCGAGTTCGGTTCTGCGTAACGTTCGGGAAGCCTTCCCTGATCTCGGTCTGGAGGAGGGGGCGTTGGCAGCGAGCGACCTGGGTCTGCTGAAAGACGAGGCTGAGGTCGCCTTGATCCGGCGCATAGCCCAGTTTCCCCGGTTGGTCGAATCTGCCGCGTTGGCCCATGAGCCGCACCGCATCGGGTTCTATCTTTATGACCTTGCCGGTGACCTCCATGGACTTTGGAACAGAGGCAAAGACTTGCCACAATTACGATTTATTTACGAAAGTGACCGAGAGTTAACGCGTGCTCGTGTAGCGCTAGTGGCTGCCACGAAGCGTGTTTTGGCGTCGGGTTTGGGGATTCTCGGGGTTCACGCCATGCACGAGTTGCACTAAGCCGATCTGGGGGCAGGGGTGGGTCGAGGGAAGTAGCAATGTCCATGCACGATAGCGGGTACGGCCGTAAGGCTGAGCCGACCGCTGAGTTACAGTAGAGTTCGCCAACAGGCGGGGTGCCGGAAGTACGCCGCAGACTTGGGCGCCAATGCACTCAACACGCAAAAGAGCGAGGTAGCCTTCATGGTACAAGGAGCGGGTAGGCCAGGGCAGCCGAACGCCGGACAACGCTCGATCTTCGGGGGAGGTGGTCCCGTCTTCGCTCAGATGCCGACCTATACGCCGGTAACGCGCGGGCCCGCCCAACAGGCGCCAGAGCCGCCGCAGCCAGCCTATAGCCCCTACACTCCGAACCAACCCGCACAGCCCTCCTTCCAAAATCCATTCGCACCGAGCCAACCCGCTCCTCAGCCAGCGCCGCCACCGGCGCCGAACTATTCCAATCCTCAAACCAATGCATCGCCGAGCTATCAGGCGCCTGGCTTCCAACCTCAGCCCTATCGCGGCGCCAATCAGCAGCCGAGCGCGCCCGGCTTCTCCACGGCCGCGCAGGGCGGCGCCCAGACCTATCCCGCCTCAAGCTATGATGGCGGCCAGGGTTTCCAGGGCCAGTCTTATCAGCCACAGGCCTATCCCAATGCGAGCTTCGGCGACGCGAGCTATGGCGATGCGAGCTATCCCGAGACCGGAGCGCAGGGCGCGGGCTATGCCGAGCCTAAATTTGCCGAGCAGAATTACGGCAAGCAGACCTATGGCGATGCGAGTTTCGGCGACGCAAGCTTCGAGGATGCGGGCTTCTCCGACACCAGTTTCGCCGCGTCGAACTCGCCGTTCAGCCATCTGGAGTCGAGCCTCGGCGGCGGTCTCGTTCAGCACCAGCATGCCGAGGCCGAGCAAGGCTACCAGGCCTACACCGAAGAGGCCGCGCAGGATTACGTGATGTCTTCGCAGGACGGTCAGGTACCGCCCAGTGACCCGCGCCGACAGCTACAGGCCTTCGACGCGCTTTACGACCAGCCGCCGCAGATCGCGCTCGGCTCGGCCGACCAGGCGCGCCGCGCGCCGCAGGACTTCTTCGAGAGCGAGCGGGTCGACGCCGATTTCCTCGATGAGGGACAGGTCGCTCCACTCCCAGGCGCGCGCTCCAAGTTGGCGACGCTCAGGAGCCGCAGCGCCTTCATGGTCGGCGGCGCGTTGCTCGGCGCGATCGCTCTGGGTGGGGCGCTTGCCTTCGCCTATAAGCAGAGCGGCGGCGGGATTGGCAGCGGCGAGCAGCCGCCCCTCGTCACCGCCGACGCCCGCCCGGTCAAAGAACTGCCGGACGCTCCTGGCGGAAAGGAATTTCCACACAAAAACAAGCTGATCTACGATCGTCTGCAGAATGGTGACGAGCCTGAGGCCGAGCGCATCGTGCCCCGTCAGGAGGACGTTGCGGTTCCGGCTCTCCCGGCCGCGCCGACTGAGATGGCAGGGCTTCCGACGCCGGTCGCCACCACCGATATGGTGAACCCCCAGAACATGCAGGCCGATGGCGCCGCACCGATGGCCGTTGCCGCCGCCGACGATACGGCCGATGGCGGTCCCCGCCGCGTGAAGACCATGAAAGTTCGCCCTGATGGCTCGGTGGAAGAGTCTGCCGCGGCGCCTGAAGCTGCCGGCGATGCCGCTCAACCCGCCACGGCCGCAGCTGATGGCGATACGGCGGCGCTTCCCGCTGCCGCGATGCCTGTGCCGGCTGCCGATGCTCCGGCGGCTGAAGCCGCGCCCGCCAAGCCGCAGCAGGTCGCTGCTATTCAGCCGGCGCCGGTCAAGCCCAAGGCGCCCAAGCCTACGGTCGCTCAGGCCTCCGCCACGCCCGCCGCTACACCCGCGCCCGCCAACACCAAATATGTGGTTCAGGTCGGCTCGAAGAAGAACCAGACCGAGGCGCTCGCGAGCTTCGCCGACATGCAGCAGAAATATCCGGCGCTGCTGGCGAGCTACCGGCCGATGGTTCAGAAGGCCGATCTCGGCGCCAAGGGTGTCTGGTACCGGCTGCGCATCGGCCCGATTCCCGACAAGACCGCTGCCGCCAAGCTTTGCAGTCAGCTCAAGGCCCAAGGCCTGCCTGATTGCCTGGTGGCTTCGCAGTAGCGCGCGCGATTCCGCAGGGCTTGACCCCAAGCGGCGACGCAAGCTAGGCCGCGTCGTGGACCTCAAAGCTTTCATCTCGGGCTGCGCGAGCACCTCGCTGAGCGACGCCGAACGCGCGTTCTTCGCCAAGAACCGTCCCTGCGGGCTGATCGTTTTCGCTCGGAATTGCGAGAGCCCCGACCAGCTTCGCGCGCTCGTTGCCTCGTTCAGGAACGCGGTAGAGAGCGAGGACGTGCTCATCCTTATCGACCAGGAGGGTGGCCGCGTGCAGCGCTTGCGCCCGCCGCATTGGCGGAACATGCCGCCGGCGCGCTGCTTCGGCGTCATGTACGAGACCGACCCTAAGCTCGGCAGGGACGCGGCCTTCTCCGCCGCGCGGCTGATCGCCCAGGAGCTTGCGGCGCTCGGCATCAACGTCAATTGCACCCCCGTGCTCGACGTGCCCGAGAAGGGGGCGCACGACATCATCGGCGACCGCGCCTTCTCGACCGATCCGGACGTCGTCGCCGCGCTCGGTCGCGCGGTGATGGACGGAACGCTCGCCGGCGGCGTGCTGCCGGTGATCAAGCATGTGCCGGGCCACGGCCGCGCCAAGGCCGACAGCCATCTCTCGCTGCCGCGTATCGACGTGGCCGAACGCGAGCTGCGATCGATCGACTTCCGCCCGTTCCAGGCGCTCCGCGACGCCCCGCTCGCCATGACCGCCCACGTGCTGCTTCCGTGCTACGACGAGCGGCGACCGGCAAGCGTCTCGCCCGTTATAATCGGCGAAGTGATTCGTGGATTGATCGGCCTCGAAGGCTTGGTGATGAGCGACGATATCGGCATGAAGGCGCTTGGCGGCCCGTTCGCCGAGCGCGCCCGCGCGGTGATCGCCGCCGGTTGCGATGTCGCCCTCCATTGCAGCGGCGAATTCGCCGAGATGGTCGATACCGCAAGCGCCGTGCCGCCGCTCGATGGCGTCGCCGCCGAGCGCTTCGCCCGCGCCCTGTCCTTCCTGCACGCGCCGGAACCGTTTGACGAGGCCGAGGCGATGGCGCTGGTCACTGAGGCTGCGGAGACGTATGTCGCATGATGGCTGAAGACGAGACAGTGGCCGAAGATCCTTGCGAGCCTGAAGCGCCCGTTAAATCCGATTGGGACGCGCCCGAGGACCGCATGGAGGCGGGGGCGGAAGAGACGCTCGTCGTCGATGTCGAGGGATTCGAGGGGCCGCTCGATCTCTTGCTCGCGCTTGCCCGCACGCAGAAGGTCGATCTCGCAAAAATCTCCGTGCTGGCACTCGCCCAGCAATATCTCGATTTCATCGGCGAGGCGCGGCGCCTTCGCCTGGAGATCGCCGCCGATTATCTCGTTATGGCGGCGTGGCTCGCTTATCTCAAGTCTAAGCTCCTATTGCCCGCCGAGCCTTCCGAAGAGGGCGAGCCGACCGGGCCCGAACTTGCGGCGCTGCTCGCCTTCAGGCTGAAGCGGCTCGATGCGATGCGCGACGTCTCTGCGCAGCTCATGACCCGCAAGCGGCTCGGCCGCGACGTGTTCGGCAGGGGCCGGCCCGAGCCGACCCGCGTCACGCGCAAGAGTATCTACGACGCCAATGTCTACGACCTGCTCAAGGCCTATTCGCAACAGCGTCAGCGCACCGCGACGCACACCTGGCAGGTCCGCCAGCGCACCGTGTGGTCGCTGAAAGAGGCGCGCGAGGAGCTCGAGCGTCTGCTCGGCATCGCCTGCGACTGGGTGCCGCTCGATCAGCTTCTCGCCGAGTTTTTGGTCGAGCCCGAGCTCCGCAAGACCGCGCTCGCCAGCGGCTTCACGGCGACCCTCGAGATGACCCGCGAGGGGGCGCTGGAGATCAGGCAGTCGAAGTCGTTCGCACCACTGATGGTCCGCCGCCGTAACCGAGCCGCGTAAGATGCAAAGCCCTAGGAAAGAACAAGGACGAGGCCAGGCATGACAGCGAAGCAATTGGGTAGGGTAGCTACGGAAGACGAGACGGAGCGCGAGCCGACGAGCCCGCGCCCGGTGTTGGCGCTCCCCTCCAATGTGATCGCATTGCAAGCGACCGACCGGCGCGAGAAGCTCCGGATCGTCGAGGCTCTGCTGTTCGCGGCCTCCGAGCCGCTCGACGAGGCTGCGCTCGCGCGGCATTTCGTCGAGGGCGAGGATGTGCGCGTTCTGCTCGAGGAGCTGCAGGGCATCTATGCCGGGCGCGGCGTCAATCTGGTGCGCGTCGCCGGCAAGTGGGCGTTCCGCACCGCGGACGATCTGTCCTTCCTGCTCGAGAAGCATGCGGTCGAGCAGCGGCGCCTGTCCCGCGCGGCGCTCGAGACGCTCGCCATCGTCGCCTATCACCAGCCGGTCACCCGCGCCGAGATCGAGGAGATCAGAGGCGTCTCCACGTCGAAGGGCACGATAGACGTTCTGCTCGAGACCGGCTGGATCAAGTTGCGTGGCCGCCGCCGCGCGCCCGGCCGCCCGGTAACCTATGGCACTACCGCGAGCTTCCTCGAGCATTTCGGCTTCGATCAGATCCAGGACCTGCCCGGACTGAACGAGCTCAAAGGGGCCGGGCTGCTCGATTCATCGCTGCCGCCCGGCTTCTCCATGCCGAGCCCCGACGATGCGCCCGATCTCCGCGACGACGAGGATCCGCTGGAGGACGAGCCGCTCGGCGAGGATGAGGGCGAGGGATAGTCCGGCAAGCCCACCCTGATTAGCTACGCGCAGCTAAGGTGCAATCTTCGGCAGCGCCTTGTCTTTCCAGTAGTCGTGCACGAGCTTGAGATTTTGATCGTGTACCTCGCGGTAGGATTCGAAGGGAAAGATCCAGCCTTTGGCCACCGACTCGCCGATATAGTCTTCCATCGTCGCCTGCAAATAGTCCGCATCGTGGGCTCGGGACAGCATCTTGGTGATATAGTCCCCGGTCGCCTCGATCAGGGTCTTGTCGTAGCCGCCGTTCCTAATGACGGCTGGAGACCCGTGGTTGGGCAGGATCTTGGTGACATCCCAACTCTGCATTTCCCTGAGGCTTTTGACGTGGTCGGCGAGGTTCTCCACCTCGATCATGTAGGTCAGGGGGTCCTCGAGCGTATCCCCGGCGAGCAGAAGCCTGTCCTTCGGCAGATAGATGACGCAGCCGTCGATGCTGTGAATGTTCATGCGGCGGAGGTCGAGGTCGATGTCGCCCACGCGGATTTCCAAGTGGTCGTCGAACATGATGTTCGGGAACACCAGCGGCGCGATGGGAGGCGGTCCCCACACCTTGCCCGCCTCGATGTCGGCCTTGTACCTGACCAGCGCGTCGCGCGTAAGCGATGTGGCGATGATAGCGAAATCGTCGAACACAGCATTGCCGGCGATGTGATCGAGGTGCCAATGGCTGAGCACCACGGTGAATTTCCTGATCCCCATTTTTCCGAGGTAGAAGCGGACGAATTCTGCATGGGGCACGCTGGTAAAGGTGTCGTAGATGATCGCCTCAGTGCCGCGGTGGATTGCGTACATGGCGGTGCCCAGCTTTATGGCGGAATCGTCAACCCAGTTCCGCTCCTCGTCGTGGCGCTTGCCCGGCTCCCGGCCGGCGAAGAATGAGATGAGATACTGGTTATGGTGATGGACTTTGATAGGCGGCACGGATTCGTTCATCGCTTGCACTGATCCTCAATCGGCGGGCGGATTTCAGTGAACAACCGACAATCCCTAGCGGCAACGGGCTTTGCATCCTCAGGCCGAAGTCAGAGAGGCCTGCTCAGGGTTGCGTGGGGCGCGCCGAACCGCGTAGATCAGCGCCATGTTCGAGGCCCTGAAAGCGCGCCGGCGCTCAGTTTCTGCCACGCCCCGTGGCGCCGTCCGCGGCAAGGCCGCGGTCACCTTCGCCGCCAGACTGACCTTCGACGACGTGTCCCGCCGCTACGGCGAGGGGCTTGCGCTCGATCATATGAGCCTCGATGTCGAGCCGGGCGAGGTGGTGTGCCTGCTCGGGCCCTCGGGCTGCGGCAAGACCACTCTGCTCAGGATCGCCGCCGGCGTCGAGCGCCCGACCGGTGGGCGCGTCTTGATCGACAACCAGGAGGTCGCCGGCCCCGACCGCTTCGTGGCGCCGGAGAAGCGCGGCGTTGGCTTGATGTTCCAGGACTTCGCGCTGTTTCCGCATCTCTCAATCATCGATAACGTCGCGTTCGGCCTGAAGTCGCTGACGCGCGGCGAGGCCAAGGCCGAAGCCTTCGCCGCGCTCGAGCGCGTCGGCCTCGGTCACTACGCGGCAGAATATCCGCACATCCTCTCTGGCGGCGAGCAGCAACGCGTGGCGCTTGCCCGCGCGATCGCGCCTCGCCCGAGCGTGCTCCTGATGGACGAGCCGTTTTCGGGTCTCGACCCGCGGCTCAGGGAGAGCATGCGCGAGGAGACGCTCGCCATCCTGCACGAGACGCGTGCGACCTCGATTGTCGTCACCCACGACCCCGAGGAGGCCATGCGCATGGGCGACCGCGTGGCGCTGATGCGCAAAGGCCGGCTCGTGCAGATCGGCAAGGCGCTCGATCTCTATCGCGCGCCGAAGGACATCCTCGCCGCACGCACCTTCTCGGACCTGAACGAACTCGCCGCGCGCATCGAGCAGGGGAGCGCGTCGACCCCGCTCGGGCGCTTCTTCGCCGGCGGCATCGCCGACGGCAAGGACGCCACCGTCTGCATCCGCCAGCGGGGCGTGCGGCTGCTGACCGCCGGTCAGGGCGTGCCGGGCCGCGTCCTCGATACCCGCTTTCTCGGCGATGTGGGCTTGGTCGAGGTCGCCGTGCAGGGGCTCGACACGCCGATCCTCGCCAGGGTCAGGGAGAGCGACGTGCCGGCAGAAGGCGCCGAAATCGGTGTCGCGGTGGAATCCGGCGCCGTGCTGGTGTTCGAGACGGAGAACGGCGGTCAAAGCCCGTCGCGCTAGGGTTCCGGGGCGTGCTTGAGAGGGGCGGTCTTTGCTGCCATAGTGCCCCCGAATTGGAGCGGGGCGAAGGCGCCCCGTCGTTGGAGATCGCTGATGGGATTGAGCTGGTCGCATATCCTGATCGTGCTCGTGCTGTTCGTGCTGCTGTTCGGCCGCGGCAAAATTTCCGAGCTGATGGGCGACGTCGCCCAAGGCATCAAGAGCTTCAAGAAGGGCATGGCGGAGGACGAGGAGCCGGCAGAGGCGGCCCCCGCCGACACCAAGGTGATCGAGCATAAGCAGGCCCCGCCCGAGCTCCGCGGCACAAAGACCGCCTCCCGCGCCAAGGCCCCGCGCAAGCAGAAATCGGGCTAGTCTAGATGCCTCGCTGCGCGAGGCTCTTCGCGCGTCCCGCATCGGACTCAAATCACGTCCATGTTCGACATCGGTTGGTCGGAGCTTTTGATAATCGCGGTGGTGGCGATCGTCGTGGTCGGTCCCAAGGACCTGCCGCGGCTGATGCGCACGTTCGGTCATTACGCCGGCAAGCTTCGCCGCGCGGCGGCCGACTTCCAGCGCCAGTTCGAGGACGCGATGCGCGAGACCGAGCTGGAGGAGGTGAAGAAGGCGATCGACAGCGTGCGCAGCACGGAGACCGTCGTCGATCTCCAGGCGCCGATCGACAAGCCGATCATGCTGCCCAACCCAGAGACCAAGCTGGCTCAGGGTGCGGCCAACGGCAAGGGCACGGGCGCTGAAACGGTCTCTGCGGAACCCGCGGCAGACGACAAGGCGCCACCGAAGGCTAAGCGCGCTGCCAAGCCCAAATCCGCTCCGTCCAAAGCCGCAGCTTCGGCGGCCACGGCCCCAAAGACACCGCGGGCCCGCAAGCCGAAGGCAGAGTCCAAGCCGTGACCCATGAGGACATCGAGTTCGAGCAAGGCGCCGCTGATCGAGCATCTGATCGAGCTCCGCCGCCGGCTGATCTGGACGCTGCTCGCGATCTTCGTCGCCTTTCTCATCTGCCTCTGGTTCGCCAAGCCGATCTACAATCTCCTGCTGTTTCCCTACCGGCTCGCCGCTGGAACCGATGCGCCGATCGAATTGATCTACACCGCGCCGCAGGAGTTCTTTTTTACCCAGGTGAAACTCGCTCTGTTCGGCGCGATCTTCATCGCCTTCCCGGTGATCGCCTCGCAGATCTACATGTTCGTGGCGCCTGGTCTCTATAAGAGCGAGCGCAAGGCCTTCCTGCCGTTCCTCATTGCCACGCCGATCCTGTTCATGATCGGCGCCGCGCTCGTTTATTTCGTGGCCATGCCGCTCGCCATGAAATTCTTCCTGTCGATGCAGCAGACCGGCGACAGCCAGGTGCATATCCAGCTGACCGCGCGGGTGAGCGAATATCTGTCGCTGATCATGACGCTGATCCTCGGCTTCGGCATCTGCTTCCAGCTGCCGGTGCTGCTGACGCTGCTCGCCCGCGCCGGCTTCATCACCGCCGACGATTTACGGGCGAAGCGTCGCTACGCCATTCTCGGCGTGTTCGTCGTTGCCGCCGTGCTGACCCCGCCCGACCCGATCAGCCAGCTCGCGCTCGCCATTCCGACCGTGCTGCTCTACGAGGCCTCGATCTTTGCCGTGCAGCTGGCCGAGAAGCAGCGCGCCGCGCCGGCCTCCGCCAAACCGTCTAAGCCGGCAAGCAAGGGTGCCGGCAAGCCGGCGTGAGCGCGCCGGTGCTGCATCTCGGCCTGCATCTGCCCGATACCAAGACGCTGCTCGCTATCACCCTGATCTGGGTGATAGCCGCCTATTTGATCGTCCCAAAGCTCTGGCGGCGCCACTTCCGCAAGCATCCGTTCTTGGCTCAGCCGGCGCGGATCACCGCGACCGGCAACGGCCACCCGGGCGATCCGGTCAATATCGGTCTCGTCGGCAGCGAAGAAGATGTCGTGCGGGGCATGACGGCCGCCGGCTGGTACCCGGCCGCCCCGATCACGTTTGCCAGCAGCGTGCGCATTGCCGCTGACACCGTCTTTCGCCGCCCCGACGACGACGCGCCGGTCAGTAATCTCTTCCTGTTCGGGCGGAAGGAGGATCTCGCCTTCGAGCAGCCTCTGGCGGGTGGGCCCGGCAAGCGCCATCACGTCCGCTTTTGGCTGTGGGATCAGTCATACCAGGGGAGGCACGGTTGGTTCGGCGCGGCGACCTACGACCAAAGCGTGGGTTTCAGCCACACCACCGGCCAAGTCACCCATCACATCGCGCCCAATGTCGACGCCGAACGCGACCGGCTCGTCGCGGAATTGCAGAAGGCCGGCACGGCGCAATCGGTGGAATGGAAGGACGGCTTCCACGAGAGATGCGATGGCCGAAACGGCGGCGGCGACCCCTGGCACACCGACGGGCGACTCGCCATCGTCACCCTCCGCCGATCTGGAGTGAGTGCAAGGACGATGTCATGCCCGCGAAGGCGGACATCCAGTAATCATTGGTCTTTGCGACGGCGACCGGTAGGGTTTACTGGATCGCCCGGTCAGCCGAGCGATGACAAGGGGAGAGGCCCGCTCTATACGGAGGCCACACTTCGGAATCACGTCAGCCGTCAGGAACACCCCCGTGCTCGACATCAAATGGATACGTGACAACCAAGACGCCTTTATCAAAGGACTGACGAACCGCGTTTCGACGATCCGGAAGCCACGTTAAATCGAATTCTGAACCTGGACGAGCAACGCCGTGACTCAATTCAGCAATTGCAGGAGGCGCAAGCTAGCGCCGAACACCGCCTCGAAGGCGATTGGTCAGGCCAGGGCGGCAAGAACGAGATCGTCGCCGAGGCCCTCGAAAGAGAGGTGGCGGGCCTCAAGACCGTGATCCAGGAGGGCGAAGCCAACGAAGCGCGAGGCCGACACGGCGCTGCGCGATCTGCTAGCCGCCATCCCCAACATCCCTGCAGCCGACGTGCCCAGGGGCGCGACGCGAGCTTCAATGAAGCCAAGCGCGAAGTCGTCGAACTACGGAAACTTCAACGCCGAGGCGCTTCCAGCCGAAGCAGCATTTCGACATCGGCGAGGCGCTCGGCCTGATGGATTTCGAGACGGCGGCTAAAATCTCGGGCGCGCGCTTCGTCGTGCTGAAGGGAGCGCTGGCACGGCTTGAACGCGCTCTCGCCCAGTTCATGCTCGACCTGCACACAAGCGAGCACGGATACACCGAAGTCGCTCCGCCACTTCTCGTGCGCGACGACACTATGTTCGGCACTGCCCAACTGCCGAAGTTTCCGACGATCAATTTAAGGCAATTGCAAAAGTGCCTATCGAGCCCGACGAGTTTCAAGTCATAGTCGGAACAGATCCTGGAACAGTGTCAGTCAAGTTTATCGGGGACGGCAGCGCGATCTGCAGCGTGGTTTCGCTGGTCAATTCGAACTCCAACTCCGACCTTTGCCGAGGGCGTCGTAACTGGGATTACGCCAGTCGTCTACGACTCGTATCTGGCTCATCCCCACTGCTGAAGTCCCGCTGACCAATCTCGTGCGGGAGGAGATCGTCGACGAGGCGAAGTTACCCGATGCGAGTAACCGCCGGCACGCCGTGCTTTCGTGCGGAGGCGGGAGCGGCGGGAAAAGACACGCGCGGCATGATCCGCCAGCACCAATTCACCAAGGTCGAGCTCGTCTCCATCACCACGCCTGAGCAATCGGCCGAAGAGCACGAACGCATGACAGCTTGTGCCGAGACTGTGCTGAAAAGACTCGAAATTCCCTATCGCGTGATGGTGCTCTCGACCGGCGACATGGGCTTCGCCGCTCAGAAGACCTACGACATCGAGGTCTGGCTGCCGGGGCAGGGGATGTATCGCGAGATTTCCTCCTGCTCGAATTGCGGGGACTTCCAGGCGCGCCGCATGAACACGCGCTACAAGCCGAAGGGCGCCAAGGAGACGCGGTTCGTGCATACGCTGAACGGCTCGGGCGTCGCGGTAGGCCGCGCGCTGATCGCCGTGTTGGAGAACTACCAGGAGGAAGACGGCGGCGTGCGCATCCCAGAGGTGCTGAAGCCCTATATGGGCGGCCTCACTAAGATCGCGCCTCCGGTTAGCTGAGAGCCTGATGCAGCGCGAACGCTCAAGCCTCTGACAAGAGTCGATCAATGCGCATCCTAATCACCAACGACGACGGCATCGAAGCGCCGGGCCTCGATGTGCTCGAGAAGATCGCTACCGATCTCACCGACGAGGTATGGGTCGTTGCGCCCGAGACCGACAATAGCGGCGCCTCGCACTCACTCACGCTCGCCGAGCCGCTGCGCATGCGCGAGCTCGGCAAGCGGCGCTACGCGGTCAAGGGTACGCCGACCGATTGCGTCATCATGGGCGTGCGCTTCCTGCTGCGCGACACCCCGCCGAACCTGGTGCTCTCGGGCGTCAATCGCGGGCAGAACCTCGCCGACGATATCACCTATTCGGGCACCGTCGCGGGCGCCATCCAAGGCACTCTGCTCGGCGTCCCGTCGATGGCGCTCAGCCTAGCGCTCGGGCCGGCGGGCAGCCCGGAGCTCGGCGCGCCGAAATGGCAGACGCCGATGCGGCACGGCGCCGATTTCCTACGCCAGCTGCTCGACGCCGGCTGGCCCGAAGGCATCGTGCTCAACGTCAACTTTCCCGACTGCGAGCCCGACGAGGTGAAGGGCATGGTTGCGACCCAGCAGGGGCAGCGCAATCCCGGCCTGCTCCGCATCGAGGACCGGCTCGATACGCGCGGCAAAGCCTATTACTGGATCGGCTTCGAGCGCCGCCGCGCCAAGCCGCCGAAAGACACCGACCTCTGGGCTGTGCGCTCGAACCTGATCTCGGTCACGCCGCTCTGCCTCGACTACACCGACGAGAGCACCCGCGCCGAGCTTGCCAAGGTGCTCGGCGATAAACGGCAATAGTCTCTGCGACAGGGCGCAAGAATCGGCGGATAATCTCAAGCCGCGCCTCTCAGGAGGTGGGTAAGGGATATGGCGAGCGCCCAGGACCAGATCGGCCTGATCATGCAGCTCAGGCGTCGCGGCATCCGCGACAACAAGGTGCTGCGCGCGATCGAGCGAGTGCCGCGCGATCTGTTCGTCGATGAGGCGTTCGCCGACCACGCCTATCAGGACATCGCGCTGCCCATCGAGTGCGGCCAGACCATCTCGCAGCCTTACGTGGTCGCCTTCATGACCGAGCATCTCGAGCTCGACGAGCGCCACAAGGTGCTCGAGATCGGCACCGGCTCAGGCTACCAGGCGGCCGTGCTGTCGCATCTCTGCCGCCGCGTCTATACCGTCGAGCGCTGGCGCGAGCTGCAGAAGGCGGCGGAGCGGCGCCTCGCCAAGCTCGGCATCACCAACGTCACCACCATCATCGGCGACGGTTGGCTCGGTTGGCCGCCGCAGGCGCCGTTCGACCGCATCATCGTGACGGCGGCGGCCGATGAGGCCCCGCTCGCCCTGATCGATCAGCTCACGATCGGCGGCAGCATGATCATCCCGCTCGGCGAGACGCGCGATACCCAGCAGCTTGTCGAGATCCACAAGACCGAGACGGGCATCAGCGAGACGAAGCTGCTGCCGGTGCGCTTCGTACCACTGGTGCATGGCCGCGCAGGAATCGGCGCGCGCCAAGCCAGGGGCGGTAAAGGCGGCCCGCGCGACAACGGCTAGGCCCTGGCGAGGCAGCTCCACGGCGCAAAAGAGTCTTAACAGCTTGGTAACCGCTCGCGCGCTTTACTCCGGGAGGGGTGAGTAGCGTGAGGGATGTCAGGGGAATGCGGGCGTTCTGGTCAAAATACGGCCGCGGCGCTTCCGGCGTTCTGGCGGCGGCCGGTGTCGCACTCTGCGTGGCAGGCTGCAGCTCGAACATGTCGCGCTTCGACTTTCCCTCGTTCAACCTGACCGATAACGCTTCCACCGGCACGGAAGCAGATCCGAATTCTACCTCGTCGCTGCCGGTGCCTCCGGAGTCGGTCTATGCGAGCGGCGGAGTGGCTCGCGCCAATCTTCCGCCGCCCAACTATACGCCGCGTCCCGCCTCCTATTCGCCGCTTCCGCCGCCTGACCGCACCCGTATCGCGCGCGCCACGTATGCCGGTGGCATCGCGCCCCACGACGAGAGTGTGATGCGGAGGGAAGCCGACAAGCCGGTCTCGGGACGTCACGTCAAGGTCGCCAAGGGCGATACGCTCTCGGTGCTGTCGCGCCGCTACGGCGTGCCGGTCGAGACCATCATGGGCGCAAACGATCTCAGCGACGGGCGTCTGCATGTCGGCCAGGAGCTCGTCATTCCCGGTGCGAAAGCCGAAGAGACCGCCGAGGCTGCGCCCGCGCCCTCCGGCGAAACCTACAAGGTGCAGAAGGGTGATACGCCGCACTCCATCGCCGACAAACTCGGCATAAGCGAACGGTCGCTCATCGCCCGCAACAAGCTTCGCGCCGAGAGCCTCCGCGTCGGTCAGGTGCTGATCGTGCCCGCCAAGAACGCGCCAGTCGTGGCTGCCAAGGAGAACAATACCGAGCCCCACGTGCAAGTGGTCAAGACCACGACCATCACCGCGCCCAGCGCCTCGCCACAGGGCAGCTCTCTCGCCGAAGAGGAAGACGCGCAGGCTAACCCCGCCAAGATCAAGGGCAAGCCAGAGTCGAAGTCCAAGCCCGCGAATACCGAGGCTGCATCCTCACCCGAGGTCACCGGTGAGGGCGGCAAGCGCGTTGCGAGCAACGACCAGTTGCCGAGTCCCGAGCCGATGTCGGGCAACAGCTTCCGCTGGCCGGTGAAAGGCCGCGTCATCTCCGAGTTCGGCGCGAAGCCCGGTGGCGACCACAATGACGGCATCGATCTCGCCGTGCCGCAAGGGACCTCGGTCATGGCAGCGGAGAACGGCGTCGTCGCCTATGCCGGGAACGAGCTCAAGGGATACGGCAATCTCGTCCTGATCCGCCACGCCAATAACTGGGTGTCGGCTTACGCTCATAACGAGGAGATCCTGGTCAAACGTGGCGACAAGGTGCGGCGCGGCCAGGTCATCGCCAAGGCTGGGGCGACCGGCACCGTAAGTCAGCCGCAGGTGCATTTCGAGCTGCGCAAGGGCTCTCGCCCGGTCGATCCGACCAAGTTCATGGCGAGCGAAGCCGCCAGTGCCGACTAAGGGTTGCGTCGAAAGCGGCCGTCAGTCATCCGGCAAAAGCCGGTAGCTGGATTTGGGCTTGCGCCGGAATGACCACAGACTAAAGCGGCTTTCCCAACCGACCCGCGAGATCCTGTATGAACTGCCAGGCGACGCGCCCCGACCGGCTGCCGCGGCCGCGCGTCCATTCGAGCGCGTCCTGGTCGAGCGTCTCGGGCGCGACCTGCAAGCCGTAATGCTCGGCATAGCCGCGTACCATGTCGAGATAATCGTCCTGGCTGCAATTGTGGAAGCCGATCCAAAGACCGAAGCGATCCGACAGCGAGACTTTCTCCTCAACCCCCTCTGACGGGTTGATCGCGGTCGAGCGCTCGTTCTCCACCATCTCGCGTGGCATCAGGTGACGCCGGTTGGAGGTCGCGTAAAACAGAACGTTGGCGGGTCTGCCTTCGATGCCGCCCTCGAGCACGGCCTTCAGCGACTTGTAGGAGGTGTCGACCGCCTCGAAGGAGAGGTCGTCGCAGAACAAAATGAAGTGGTGACCGGGCGCGGCGCGGAGATGGCCGAGCAGGCGAGGCAGTGAGGCAATATCGTCGCGGTGGATCTCAACCAGCTTGAGCCCACCGACCTCGCCATGCACTGCCTTGACGAGAGAGCTCTTGCCCATGCCGCGCGCGCCCCACAACAGCGCGTTGTTGGCGGGGAGGCCGCGGGCGAAGCGCTGCGTATTGGCAAGCAGGGTATCGCGCATCCGGTCGACGCTCTTCAGCAGCGCAAGCGGTACTCGGTTGACTTCGGCCACGGGGAGGAAGGCATCGTTCTCGGCCTGCCAGACGAAGGCATCGGCCGCTCCGAAATCGGGCGTTTCGGCCTCGCGTGGCCCGAGCCGTTCGAGCGCCCGGGCGATCCGCTCGATCAATCCAGAGATCGGCTCCTGAAAGTTCATGGTCCACGCCCGTTGCAAAGGCATTTTTGGCCGCTATAGTCGCGCCACCTTCGCAATATAAGGCCCTGAAACAGGGACCGTTGGCGGAGGGCGGCCATCCTTAAGCCAAGCAAAGGACAGGAGCAATGACGGGATTTGCCTACGCTCAGGCCGCGCAGGATACGTTCGGCATGCTGAATAGCCTGCTCATCCCGACCATGCTAATCATCGGGATCATGTATTTCCTGATGATCCGGCCGCAGCAGAAGCGGCTCAAGGAGCATCAGGCGATGGTCGCCGGCGTGCGCAGGGGCGATACCATCGTGACCTCTGGCGGCATCATCGGCAAGGTGGCCAAGGTCGACGAGCAGGAGCTCCAGGTCGAAATCGCCGAGGGCGTGAAGATCAAGGTGCTGCGCTCGACCATCTCCGAAGTGCGCGGCAAGGGGGAGGCAGCGCCCGCTGCCAAGGGCAAAGCCAAAGACAAGGATAAGGACAAGGAAAAAGACGAGGCCACGTCGCCATGAGCCCCGCAACGACCAACCGCAACAACCGCTAGCCTGACTGGAGTTTCAAGGCTTCATGCTGCATTTCCAAAGATGGAAGCTGATCCTGATACTGGGCGTCGTCATCGCCGGTATCCTGTTTGCGCTTCCCAACCTGTTCCCCGCGGCCACGATGGCGCGCATGCCGGCCTGGCTGCCACATAAGCAGGTCAATCTCGGCCTCGACCTGCAAGGCGGCGCTCATCTCCTCTATCAGCTCGATGAGAAGGAGATGACCGGCGACTGGCTCGCGACCATTCGCGGCGACGTGCGCGAGACTTTGCGCAAGGCCCGCGTCGGCTATACCGATCTCAGCCAGAACGTCGCTGCGCGCCAGGTCACGGTGAAGATCCGTGACGCTGCCGACATGGACAAGGCGTTCCAGGAACTGCGCAAGCTCGCCCAGCCGGTCGGTGGCAACGTGTTCTCTGGCTTCTCCGGCTACGACCTGGACGTGGCCCGCCAGGGTGACGATGACGTTTCGCTGATCATCACCGACGCCGGGCTGACGCACCGCATGGGCTCCGCCATTCAGGCCTCGATCGAGACCATCAGGCGGCGCGTCGATGCGTTCGGCACGACCGAGCCCAGCATCCAGCGCGAGGGACGTGACCGCGTGCTCGTGCAGGTGCCCGGCATCCAGGACGTCGAGCGGCTGAAGAAGCTGATCGGCGAGACCGGCAAGCTCGAGTTCAAGCTGGTCGACCCCTCGGTCAACGCGGCGCAGGTCGCCGAGTCCAAACAAGTCCCGATCGGCGACGAGCTGGTCTATGGCAGTCCGCCGAGCGGCTCGCCTCAGGGGTCGCCGCAGATCCCCTATGTGCTTAAGAGCCCGGTCCTGGTCAGTGGCCAGAACCTGGTCGACGCGCAGCCCGGCTTCGATCAGCGCACCGGCGAGCCGGTGGTGACCTTCCGCTTCGACGCCGCCGGCGCCAAGCGCTTCGCCCTGGTGACCCAAGAGAATGTCGGCCTGCCATTCGCCATCGTGCTCGACAACAAGGTGGTCTCCGCGCCAGTCATCCGCGAGCCGATCCTGGGCGGCACCGGCCAGATCAGCGGCAATTTCAGCGTGCAGGAGGCGAACGATCTCGCCGTTCTGCTCAGGTCTGGCGCGCTTCCCGCCAAGCTCACCGTGATCGAGGAACGCACTGTCGGCGCGAGCCTCGGCGCCGAACTCGATCGAGTTGGGCAAGAAGGCGGCGTTGATGGGACTTCTCTTGGTCATGATCTTCATGCTTGCGGGCTACGGCCTATTCGGCATGTTCGCCAACATCGCCCTGATCTTCAACGTCGCGCTGATCTTCGCCGTGCTCTCGCTTATGGGCGCGACGCTCACGCTGCCCGGCATCGCCGGCATCGTGCTCACGATCGGCATTGCCGTCGACGCCAACGTGCTGATCAACGAGCGCATCCGCGAGGAGATCAGGTCCGGAAAGTCGCCCTATGCTGCCGTCGATGCGGGTTATTCGCGAGCGCTGATCACCATCATCGACTCCAACGTGACGACGCTGATCGCTGTGCTGGTTCTGTTCTGGCTCGGCTCGGGACCGGTGCGCGGTTTTGCCGTGACGCTGACGGTAGGTATCCTCGCGTCGATGTTCACGGCCGTAACCGTAACGCGCTTAATGGTCTCCTATTGGCTGCGCTGGACGCGGCCTCAACTCATACCGATTTAGGAATAGCCATATGTTCCGCGGCCTGCACTTCATCCCACCGGACACCAAGATCGACTTCGTCGGGCTGCGGACGATCACATGGATCGTCTCGGCTCTTTTGACCGTCGTTCCTCTCATTCTCGTCGCGACCGTCGGCTTGAATATGGGTATCGATTTTCAGGGCGGCACGCTGATCGAGATCAAGACCAAGGAGAGCCCTGCCAATCTCGCCGACATTCGCAGCAAGGTAAGCGGGCTCGGCATCGGTGAAGTTCAGATCCAAGAATTCGGCGCACCCGATGCCGTGCTCATTCGCATCGCTTCGCAGCCGACCGAGCAGGAGCAGCAGGCGTCGATCGCCAAGGTTAAGCAGGCGCTCGGCGATACGGTCGAATATCGTCGCGTCGAGATCGTCGGCCCGACGATTTCCGGCGAGCTGATCTCCAGCGGTACGATCGCCGTGGTCGTCGCCCTTCTTGGCATCCTCATCTATGTGTGGTTCCGCTTCGAATGGCAGTTCGCGGTGGCAGCCATCGCTTCGCTGATCCACGACGTGACCGGCACCATCGGCCTATACGCATTGTTCCAGCTCGAGTTCAATGTCTCGAGCATCGCCGCGCTCCTCACCATCATCGGCTATTCGCTGAACGACAAGGTCGTGATCTTCGACCGCATCCGCGAGAATTTGCGCAAATTCAAGCGAATGCCTTTGGTCCAGTTGCTCGATCTCTCCATCAACGAGACGCTGGCGCGCGCCGTGCTGACCCATGTGACGACCTTCCTGGCCATGCTGCCCTTCCTGTTTTTCGGCGGCGAGACGATCTTCGGGTTTGCGCTCGCCATGTGCTGGGGCATCGTCATCGGCGCCTATTCGTCGATCTTCGTGGCCTCGCCGTTGCAGCTGATCTTGGGCGTGCGGCGTGACGCGTTCAGCGCGGCGCCGGCGGCCGCCAAGGGAAGGGGACCCGCGCCGGCGCGCGTTTGATCTCCGCGGAGGCGAGCTGACCTTGTGAGCGGCGAGCGAGGCCACACCGTAAGACGCATCGCGCGGGAGGCAGATCCCGACCGGAGCATCGCCGCTTCGTTCGCCCCGCGCGGGCCGCGCGCCGATCTTTTTGCGCTCTATGCTTTCAACGCCGAGCTTGCTCGCGTGGCCGAGCTCGTCAGCGAGCCCGGTCTCGGCGCTATTCGCCTGCAATGGTGGCGCGAGGCAATCGAGCGCGCCGCCAACGGCGAAGCTTCAGGCCACCCGGTGGCGGACGCCGTGGGCGATTTGCTAGGTCGCGGCAAGGTCTCGCGCGAGCGGATCATAGGCCTCATCGATGCCCGCGGCTTCGATGTCGAGACCAGGATCATGCCGGACGGCGCGGCGCTCTACGCCTATCTCCACGATACGGCGGCCGCGCTGTTTGCGCTCGCCGCTGAGACCATGGGGGTCAAGAACGCGAGCGTCGAACAGGCGGCCACCGCCGGCGGGACGGCTTATGGCCTGACCGGACTCATGCGCGCGCTGCCAGTCCATGCGGCGCGCGGTCTCGTGTTCCTTCCCGCCGATCAACTCCGCCGCCACGGAATCACTCCGGAGCAGTTGCTTTCGGGCAGGACGAGCGATGGCCTCGGCCAGCTGCTCGCCGAGCTTCGCGCCACGGCGAGAGAGGCCTTGCGGGAAGCGGAAGCTCTGATTGCCGAGCTCGATATTTCGGCGCGAACCGCCTTCGTGCCGCTTTCCCTGGTTGACCCTTACCTTGCGGCGATGGAGAAGAGCGGGCGCGACCCGCTGCACGAGATCGCCGACATCAATCCGCTCTACCGGCTGTGGCGCATGGCGTGCTGGCGGTGACGCGAGGTAGTTTGGAGGCGAGAATGGGCGAGCGGTCTCTCAAATCTTGGTGGCGGCGCCGCCTTCCCGATCTCAGCGCCGCGGCCTCGCGCTTTCCCGTCGCGGTCCTGATCGCCGGGCTGCTCACCTTCTACCGGCTCAACCACGATCTGGCGCGCGACGTCGATGCCAGGATCATCGGCGCACTCGCCGCCTCGTTTCTCTGGGCGGTCTCGGTCGATTTCTATGTCGAGAGCGGGGCGCGTTCCTTGGCGACCCGGGTCGTGCTGTGGATCGCCGGGATCTTCGGCATCGCGCTTCTATTCTATTTCTTCTGGGACATCTGGCTCAGCCCCTATCTCCTGTTCGGCGCGCTGCTGATCCTCGTCGGTCTGTCGGGTCATCTCGCCTTAAGGGAATCAAACGCGACCTTCTGGCTGTTCAATCACCGGCTCTGGCTCGGCGCGCTTCTCGCGCTGGTTGGTGCCGGCCTGTTCGCAGCCGGACTGGTGGCGATCATCGAGACGATCAAGTTGCTCTTCGGCCTTTCCCCGCCGGGGCATGCTCAAGAGCACATCATCAGCATCAGCCTCTGCTTCGTCGGACCGGTGAGCTTCCTCGCGTTCGCACCGCGGAGCTTTGACGACCCCATCACCGCGAGGGAGGAAAGCGATTTCACCATGCGCGCGGCGGCGGCGCTGGTGAAGTTCGTGCTCGTCCCGCTGCTGCTCGTCTACACCGCCATCCTCTACGCCTATGCCGTCAAGATCGCCTTCGCCTGGGAGCTGCCCAAGGGCACGCTCGGCGGCATGGTGGTCGGCTATCTGCTGGTCGGCGCGGCAACACTCATGGTCGGCTATCCGAGCCGCGAGACCAGCGGGCCGCTCGTCCGCTTCTTCTGGCGCTATTGGGTGGCGCTCACGGCGCTTCCCGTGGTGCTGCTGTTCATCGCAGTCGGCCGGCGCCTCGCCGATTACGGAGTCACCGAGCAGCGTTATTTGATGGTGCTGATCGGCGTTTGGGCACTCGTCCTCGCGATCCTCCGTCTCGTGCGCGGGGCCAATTTCGATCTTCGCCTCGTGCCGGGCGTGCTGGCCCTTCTCATGTTTGCTGCATCGGTCGGTCCTGGCGGCGCCATCGGCCTCTCCGTCATGAGTCAGAAGCAACAGCTCGCTTCACTGCTGACCGGTACGGGAATACTGGTCGACGGCAAGATTGTGCCTCGCGGCGACGGCCTCCCCGACAATCCGCTCGGCACAGACGCGTGGCGCGCGCGCAGTATCGAGTGGTATCTCAACACCCACCGCTCGCTTGATCTGTTGGCGCCATGGTTCGAAGGGACGCCGAACGATCCGTTCGCACCCGGCAAAACGCCGGAGGAGACGGCACGCGACCTCCTACTTGTGCTCCGCCTTCGCGCCGACGTGGCAAACTCATCCGGCGTCGTCTACTTCACGCACCATTCCGACGTGCCGGTCGTGCTTTCGCTCGCGAAGGACGCGCATGTCATCGGCCCGGTCATATTTCAATCCTCGGGCTCTCTGCCCGGCGCGATTCCACCGCAGACCATCGCGGTCGAGGGACTCGGATCCGTGACGATCGGGCTCGACGATAACCGCGTCACTGCCAAGCTCGAGGGGGGCGAGACCGTCATTTTCGACGTTCAGGACGCGGTAAAGGAGGTTTACCGGCGCGGTTGGCCGCAGACGCAGGATCACCGGCCGGTCGAGGTGAAGGGCGCCGGCAACGGACCTGCCAGCACGATGGTGATCGACAATCTCAACGGCACCTACAAGGAGCCCGATTTCGACATCTCGCTGCTGCGCTTCTGGCTCGTGCTCGGGCAGAGCTAGGCTATTCCGCTGCGACGGAAGCGGAGCGGCCGAGCCAGCCATCGAGATCGGCGAGCGCGCGCGCCGCGAGAGCACGCTTGCGGTCGAGCCCCTTCGGGCCTCGCTTGCCCTGAGGAGAAGGGGCGAGCGGCGGGAACAGGCCAAAATTGACGTTCATCGGCTGGAAGCTCCGTGCCGCACCTTCGCCGTCGGCGCTCAAATGGCCGCCGGTGATATGCGCGAACAGCGCGCCGAGCGCCGTGGTCGGCGGCGGCGGCGTCAGGCGGCCGGCAAGGGGCTCGCTCGCGGCGAAGCGACCGGCGATGAGCCCGATGGCGGCGGACTCGACATAGCCCTCCACCCCGGTGATCTGCCCGGCGAAGCGAAGCCGCTTGTCGGCGTTCAGGCGAAGGCTGTCGTCGAGCAGCTTCGGACTGTTGAGGAATGTGTTCCGGTGCAGTCCGCCGAGCCGCGCGAACTCCGCATTGGCAAGGCCCGGGATCATGCGGAAGATGCGAGCCTGCTCGCCATGCTTGAGTTTGGTTTGGAAGCCGACCATGTTCCACAGCGTGCCGAGGGCATTGTCCTGGCGGAGCTGCACCACCGCATAGGGGCGTACGCCCGGCTGATGCGTGTTAGTGAGCCCAACCGGCTTCATCGGGCCGAAGCGAAGCGTC
Organism: uncultured Alphaproteobacteria bacterium; assembly: GCA_963816805.1. GTDB lineage: Bacteria > Pseudomonadota > Alphaproteobacteria > Rhizobiales > Methyloligellaceae > Methyloceanibacter. Next base: position 275,542 of record CAWFLU010000032.1, on the reverse strand, counting down.
TCAGGCCCGCGCTCTGCCATCACCTCGATCGGCAAGCAGCCCTCGAAATAGGGTGTGCCTTCGAAATCCTTGAACGCCGTCTTCTCGGCGGCGAGCAGTGCAGCGATGAAACCCTCGTATTGGTCCTTGTCGAGCGCACAGTTGATGTAATCGGCGCCGCCGCCGCCGGGACCAACCTTGTCGTAGCGCGACTGAAGCCAGCACACGCCCATGTCGATCGAACTCTCGATGCACAATGGGCGCGATGGCATCGAAGAAGGCGAACTCGGCTTCGCCGGTCAGAGTCTGGATTGCGCGCGCGAGCGCTTGCGAGGTTAGGGGGCCGGTTGCCACGATGACGCTCTGCCAGTCGGCAGGAGGGAGTCCGACGATCTCCTCGCGAGCGATCACGATCAGAGGATGCGCCTCGAGCGCGTTTGTCACTTCGGCGGCGAACCCTTCGCGGTCGACCGCGAGCGCGCCGCCCGCCGGCAGCTTGTTAGCGTCGGCGGCTCGCATGACCAGCGAGCCCGCGCGGCGCATCTCCTCATGCAGTAGCCCAACCGCATTCGTCTCCCACTCGTCGGAGCGGAACGAGTTCGAGCAGACAAGCTCGGCGAGCGAACCCGTCTTGTGCGCCTCGGTGTTCCGCACGGGGCGCATCTCGTGCAGCACCGCCTTCACGCCGGCCTGAGCGAGCTGCCAGGCGGCCTCGCTCCCGGCAAGACCGCCGCCGACGATATGAACGAGATCGATCATGGTCGTAGCTAGGCCGCCTCGGCTCGCGCTTTCAAGGGCTGCTTTGCTCCCCGCCATCGGGCAGGCAGGTTTTGACTAGAAATGGTGCATAATGGCCCGTCGGTGTTCGGATTGCGGCGATTTTGCGTTATGATCGGCGCGGAAGCCGAATCGCCTGGCAAAAAATGAGGCGCTTCCGATCATTGAGCCGGTGGACCGCCGGCACCTGACGGCGCATCCGCCCGCTCCTTAACCAAAAGGGGGTGAGATGTCCACGAATACCGCACTTGCAATTAGCGTTGGCGTGCTCGGTGCAATCGCCACTTGGCTGTTCCTGGGGCCGCTCGGCGGCGCGCTCGCTATATGGGCCGCGTTCATCGCCTGGGGTTGCTTCTTCCATTGTGGCGGGAAGGAGCATGGCCTGCAATCGGCAATCCTCTGCAACGCGGTGGGCGCCGTCATCGCCGGTATCACTCTGATCGTCGCCACCAAGACTGGCCTCGCCGACAGACTCGGCCTGCCGGTCTGGGCGGCGATCTGCGTCGGCATTGGCGTTACGGCGATGGTTCTGCTCGCCAATATCCCGCTATTCGCCGCGATCCCTGCGCAGGTCTACGGCTTTGCCTCCGTCGTCGCCTATACGCTGATGAAGGACGCCGCCGGCAGCCTGACCGCAGCTTCGTTTGAGAATCCGGTCGTCATCGTCATCCTGTCGATGATCGTGGGTGCCGTATTCGGCTACGTGTCGGAAAAGGTTGCCGGCATGCTGGCTGGCATGGGATCGCATCCCCACCACGCCAAGGCCTAAAGCGGCGAGGCATTTTCGGCCCGGAGCTGGCGCTGCTCGCGGGCGCATGGCGCGGAAAACGGCGTGGCCTCAGTGCTCAGGCTGCGCCGTTCTCCGTCCGCTACGCATCGGAAGCGAGTTTCCTGCTGCGGCTCGCTATTGCGAGCCTCGCGGTGGCGCCGCGAGGGTGAATTTTGAGGCAACCCTGTTTGCCGGTGACGGCTTGCGCCGGCCGCTCCTGGAGGGCAATCTCCAGCTCCTTTTCACCCCAAGGCATCAAGGAGACTCAAGCAGGCCCATGCTCTCCGTGATCGTCGCCTGGAAGGGAAGCTGCCGCGACGCCAAGATCCGCAACCGGCTGCTGGGTCATCTGCATCGCCTGGCGAGGCAGAGTGATATCTATCTCAATCTGGATCAGCCCGAGCGCCCCGCCTTTCTCAATTTGGTGAACGAGCAGCGTGAGCAGGGATTGCGCGCCCGCGCCAATGTCGAGACTGTCGATCGCACGCTCTCCGGCCCTGCCTTGGTCTCGAGCTTCATCAGTGCGAGCCCCTCGGCGCTCGTGTCGAGCGCCCGCGAGGCGGGCCTAATGGTGATCGATCGGCAGGAGGGTGGTCACGCTCCCCTGATCGCCATCGACAAACTTCGGCTGAGCGGGCTCAACTTCAAGCTGTTCGATCCGCGGGGTATCTACCCTGCCGAGGATCGCATGAGCTTCGTCTTCCTCGAATGCCCCGAGCATCCGTTTCTCGACGGCCGCCTGGTCGAGATCGCCACGATGGAGGATTGTCTGGCGGGCCAGGGCGAGGAGTTGCCGGCGGCGAGCGCCTATCTAGTGAGCCCGAGCATCCACCTCCGCTATTACCTCGAAGATTGGACCGACTGCCTGTTCTCCTGGGTGAAGTTCTTTTTTGTCGGCGATTTCTGGTGGCAACGCTGGGAGGAGATGCAGGGCTACGAAGATTATCGCGCAGTGTTCAAGACAATCCAGGAAGAGCGCGGCGGCGAGACGGCGGAGACGGCAACCTTCGACGCCGTGCTCGGCACTTTCGCCCAACACGCCGAGCATTGGATCGACGAGGTCGAGGGCTGGGCGCGGAGCGAGCAGGGCTAGCGGGGCCTTGCATCCTTGCCGAAGGCCTTGCGCAATTCATCCTTGGCTTTTTCCCGCGGCGCCCGCTCGGCCTTGTCGATGCTCTTTCCGCACGATTGATGGGCTCCGATTTGCGGCGCGTGCTCGCCTGTGCCGAGCTCTTGAGCTAGGCGGCGATCTTCTTGGGATCGTTGAGGGTGAGCACCCTTCTTCAGATCCAGCGCGTCGGAGTGCCGGGGGGTCACCTCCTGCGACCAGCGCTTTGACGGTCGTCTCTGCGTTTTCGGCTGGCTTCGGGCTGCCATCGCTTTGCCTCGCTGTTCGGCTAAAGACAGATAAACGGTTTTCCACGAAGGGGAATTTCATGGCCGATCTCACGCTCTATCACGCCGCGCCATCGCGTTCGTCAGTGGTCAGATGGATGCTCGAAGAACTCGGCGAGCCCTACGATTTGGTCCTGCTCTCTCTCGCCAAGGAGGACCAGCGCAAGCCCGAGTATCTCGCCATCAATCCCATGGGCAAGGTACCTTCTCTTAAGCACGGCGATGCGGTCGTGACCGAGGTCGCCGCCATCTGTACCTATCTCGCCGACGAGTTTCCGCATGCTCGGCTCAATATTCCGGTCGGCGATCCGCGACGCGGGCCTTATCTCAAATGGCTGTTCTTCAGCCCGACCTGCATTGAGGCTGCGGTCTTGGACAAGGCCGCTCCGCGCAAGGAGACGCCCCGCCGCGGCATGGTCGGCTATGGCGACTTCGATACGGTCATGGACGTTGTTGGTAAGGGCGTGGCAGGAGGGCCTTACCTTATGGGCGATCAGTTCACCGCTGCCGATGTGGTGGTCGGCTCGATGCTACGCTGGGGCATGATGTTCAATCTGCTGCCCGAGCGCCCCGAGTTCAGGGCCTATGTCGACCGGCTCGAGCAGCGGCCCGCCTTGCAGCGCGCGACTGGGCTGGACCGGGAGCTCGCCGCCGCCTGAGCGAGCCGAGGGTCGGCGTATTTAGAATAGAATGCGAGAGTCCTGCGGCACCGCGGCATAACCGGGACTTCGCGGCGACATAGTTGCATCGAACGGTTGGGAATACGGTGGTTCCTCTAAGATCATCACGGAGAACCTGTCGCTGGCCACTTCATCCGCTGCCAACTCGAATCCAACCTCATTCAAAGGGACCAAGGGCAAGTGCGAAGTGGTCGCCTCCGACAAGCGCCGATGGTCGAGAAGGCGCAGACCGAGTTGTGGGGCGGACCCCCTTATCCACCGCGGACCATGATCGAGGCGAAGCGCCTGATCGACAACGACATCGCCGAGATCGACAGCGTGTTCTACGCCCCTAAGTAGCCCTCCACGCCGTAGTCCGGGCCTCGACTCATGCTAGATTGCGGGATCGAAATTTGAACTTGAAGGGGGGAACGATGCTAACAGCAATCATTATCGCATGCGTGATCGGGGCGATCGCGGGCTGGCTCGCCGGCCTGTTAGTGCAGGGCACGGGCTTCGGCCTGGTCGGCGATATCGTCGTCGGCATTTTGGGGGCGCTGATCGCGGGTTTTCTGTTTCCGGCCCTTGGTCTAACGCTCACGCTGGGCGGCGGCGTGATCGGCGCAATCCTGCTCGCTTTCATCGGCGCGGTGGTCCTGCTTGTAATCGTGCGGGTCATCAAGCAGCTGACCTGATCGCAGCTTAGCCTGGCATAAGACTAGCCGAGGACGATCGCCGCTCGGATCGGTTCCGGCGCACATGGGCGCATGCCGATTCTCAACCTCTATACGCGCGTGCTGCGACTGCTCGGACCGCAGGCGCGACTGGGGTGGGCGCTTGCCATCGCCAATGTTGCGCTCGCGCTGGCGCAGTTCGCCGCGCCGGTCCTGCTTGGGCGCATCATCGACGCGCTAGCCCAGTCCCAAGGCGGAGGACCCTCGCTCTCCTGGCAAAATCTGTTGCCGCTGCTCGCCACCTGGGTCGGCTTCGGGCTTTTCATGATCGTTTGCAGCGCGCTGGTGGCGCTGTTCGCCGACCGGCTAGCGCACCGCCGCCGGCAAGCGGTTCTCACGCAATTCTGGTTGGACGCCGTCGTCGGCGAGCGGGGCAGGGCACTTTCCGGTGGCGAGCGCCAGCGTCTCTCGATCGCACGTGCTCTGCTCAAGGATCCGCCGATCTTGATCCTCGACGAAGCGACCAACGCGCTCGACGCCGCCACCGAGGCAAAGGTCACGGCGGCGCTCAGCGCGGTGATGAAAGGCCGCACCACCTTCGTCATCGCCCATCGCCTTGCGACCGTGCGCAACGCGACCCGGATCCTCGTGTTTGACCAGGGCCGCATCGTCGAGAGCGGCGCATTCGATGAGCTGGTGCGGAAGAGCGGGATCTTCGCCGCGCTGGCTAAGGCGCAATTCATCGCCAATGAATCCTTCTGATCGCGGGGCGCGATTTGTCTCAATATACTCGCGACCGATCTTCAATATTCTCAGCACGATGAAATCGGTTTTATGGCTCTTTGTGCCGGCCTTTCTCCTAGGCGTCGCTGTCTGCGCGCCGGCGCGCGCCGCACCTGAGTTCACTGGCGAGCGCTTCCCCTACGATGCGTTCGACACGCTGACCACCACGCCCGTCACGGTCGGCGGCGGCACGCTCAATGTCGCGTTCGCTCCAGGCGAGCTCGCGCTGCCGCGGCGCACGATCATGGCCTGGCTCGAGAAATCGGCGCATGCGGTGGCGGTCTATTTCGGCAAGTTCCCGGTCAAGTCGGCGCGCGTATTGATCGTCCCGGTTCCGGGCGACGGCGTGCAGAGCGGAACCACCTTCGGCTTTCGCGGCGCCGCCATTCGTCTCCTGGTCGGGAGCGACGCGACCGAAGCCGATCTCGACGAAGACTGGAAGGCCGTGCACGAGATGACCCATCTCGCTCTGCCCGATGTCGAGGATTCGCAGCTTTGGCTTGCCGAAGGCATCGCCGTCTATGTCGAGCCAATAGCCCGCGTGCAGGACAGGGACCTGGCTGCCGAGAAAATCTGGGGCGACATGGTACGCGACATGAAGCAGGGCTTGCCCAAGCCAGGCGACCGCGGGCTCGATCGCACGCCGACCTGGGGACGCACTTATTGGGGGGGCGCCATCTTCTGTCTCTTGGCCGATATCGACATCCGCAAGCAGACCGGAAACCGGCTCGGTTTGCAGCAGGCGCTGCGCGGCATCCTCGACGCGGGCGGCGATCACGAGCAGGACTGGAACGCGTGGCCGGTCAAGCGCATCTTCAGCGTCGGCGACAAGGCGACCGGAACCAAGGTGCTTTCCGACCTTTACGCAAAAATGCGCGATAAGCCTTACGCGCCGGATCTCGACGAGCTCTGGCGAGACCTTGGCGTCTCGGTGCGCGACGGACAAGTGACGTTCGACGACAGCGCGCCCTTGGCGGCCATCCGGCGCGCCATTACCGCGAGACCCTCGGACTAGCCAGCGCGACAATCTTGGCCTATGCCACCGACGAATTGGACAACAAGGAGCGCCCCATGGTCGACACCGCAACACTCGCCGAGCTCGACGCAGCCATCGCCGCCGTCAGCGACAATATCCGCGAGCTTGTCGAGCAGGCCGCAGCCTATTCGGGCGCTGCCGACGAGGAGCGCAACGCCGACCGGATCGCGACGCAGCAGGCCAAGCTCGACGCGCTGCTCGAGAAGAGGAAGGCGCTGGCGGGATAACGCGAGCTACGGAAGCTCGATCTTGCCATTGAAGCGCCCGCCGGCGAGCGTGTCCGTCAGGTTCTCGTACAAATAGGTTCCGCCGCCGGTCGCGCCCTTATATTTGCCGGTGCCTCCGGTGATCTTGTACGTGTATTCCTTGAGGTCCGAACCTTCCTCGAATGTATCGGTCACGGTATCGCCGTCTTTATATTTGTAGGTGCACGACCCGCTGCCCTTCCAGCTTTCATTGGGCATGTACGCGTACTTGCCGACGCACTCCTCGGTATATTTCGGCGTCGCGGCATCGTCCGGAATGTTCAGGCACCGCCGGCATCGACCAGGTTGTGGCCCTTTTCGACTTCCTTTTCGTCCCACTTGTCATTGATACAAGCGGCACCCGCGTCGGCGATGGTTTGCTCAAGGTCGATCCGGACGCATCGGCGGCTAGCTTCGCGGACTGGTGGCGCCTGTGGAACATCCGCGACGATGAACTCGCGAGGCTGATGGACGGGGTCTCCAAGTCCGGCGTGCTCGCGATGAGCGCGCCATCCGCCCAGTGAGACTTACTGGGGGACGTAGATGCCGTTGGCACGGCAATATTGCTTGACGGAGTCCACTTCCTGATCGTCGATACCGATCCCGATCGGCAGGAACTGCGTGGGTCCGGGGGCAGCCTTGGCGAACACCCCGGCAAATCTCTTGCCGTCGACATAGCCGCACACCACGGTCTGTCCGTCGGCGTCCCTCCCGGCCCGGTAGCTCTTGCCGAAGTTAGGTGACGGTTGGTCGGTAAGGGCCTGCGCGATGCCCTTCTGCACCTGCTTGATCTGACCGGCGGACAGGCTGACGGAACGGAGCGGGCCCTTGAAGGCGAGATCGGGGGCGTCGCGCTGAGCGCGATAGCTTTCGCGCTGCGCGGCGCAACCGCCAAGCATGAGCACGGCTGCAAAGACCGCGAAACCTCGCCGCATCGATGCTTACCCCCAAACCAAGCCGCGATTTTACCCCGAAAGACAGCTGATCAGGCAGTGCTCTTTGGCTAAGATTGCCCCGACGATGGCTGGACTTTGGCACACCCCGCTTCCAACCATTTAAGGGGGAGAGCATGCGCCGTTCAAAGGTTGAGGTCGCTCTACTGCTAGCAGGCCTGCTGGTGGTGCCGCTCGCTGAGCCGGCTTTCGCTGCCTGCCAAGTGATCTCCGCGACCCATGGCGGCCATTGGAAGGGCGAGGCCTTGAGCATGTCCCAGGCGCTCGCGGCGCGGAGCGCGAGCGCGCTCAAGGCCGAGAAGAAGTGGCGCTCGATCACCGTCAAGGCGCATGCCGTCAAGCCCGACCCGTTCTTCAAGACGGTTCGGCCGCAAGTCTCAAGCGACGTGATTGTCGGCTCGTTCGTCACCGCGCGCACCTACACCACCTGCTTCACCGGCATCACCGTGCCGTTCGTCTGCACCTCAGGCTCGGAAGTTTGCGGGAACTAGAGATGATTCATGCGCGGCCCGCGCTCGCAAAATCCGCGGACACGCCTATATGCAAAGAGTGAGCTCGACCAACCAGGAAAGGAGAGCAATCGAACGATGAACGACGCAGATACCGTCGAAATCGACGACGACATTCGGCAAACTACATGGTTTGTCACCGAAGCCTCTGGCTTCATGGGCGTGCAGGCGCGCCAGGATCGCCTGATCAGCCGGGTCGCCGAGCGCATGCGGCGCAGATCGCGACCCGAACACCTTATCTCCAACAGCATCTTCGGTTTATTCCGCCACGCGGCGACGGCAGCGATCTATCTCGCCCTCGCTTATGCGGCCAAGCTTTTGTTCGGCATCTCGCTCGCCTTCAACACCATGCGCTGAAGGCGTCTCCCGAGGGGGAGGCGAACTGGGGATCGAGCCCTTGTATTCGGCGTTTCAGGCAATATCTTTGTGGAACCGGCCGTAAGGCCCGCTTCTTGAGGGGAAATCGCCGTGAGATGGCTCGTGATCCTGTTGCTGCCGTTGGCGCTCGCAGGCTGCGTGACCGAGCAGAACTCGGCGCTTCCCATGGCGCTCGCGCCTGCCGACACGGCGCCCGCTTCATGCCTCGGCTACGGCAACACCCCCACCTATGGCGACTGCAAATCGCCGGCCGCACTCTCAAGCGCGCAAGAGACGAAGTAGGAAACCCGCGGATCGGTGCGACCGGTGCGTCTTTCAAGACCTTGTATCCGGCTCTTTCGGCAATATCTCTAGCCCGATCGTTCGTTTAGCCCAGAAATTCAGAGGGGAAACCGTCGTGACACGCCTCGTGATGCTGCTGATGCCGATTGCGCTCGCCGGATGCGAGGTGGGGCACCTCAACCTGAGCCCGATGACGCTCGGCCCGAGCGATGCCGCGTCGCACTCATGCCTCAACGGCACGGTCGATGGCGCCTGCAAACCGGCAGGCGCTCTCTCCAGCGGGCGGGCAACCAACTAAGCCCCACTCCTCGATCGGCTTCGCGACGCCTCACACGGCGTCTTTGGCGGCCTTCACCGGGCGGACCTTGAGGATCTTCCGCGCAGGCTTCGCTTTGAACACGGTCGGCTCTTTGGTGAACGGATTGATGCCCGATCGCTCCTTGGTGGCCGGCTTCTTCACGACGATGAACTTGGCGAAGCCGGGAAGCAGGAACACGCCGGCCTTCTTCATCTCCTTGTGGCCGACAGTTGCTAGCGACTCGATAACGGCCTTCACGTCCTTCTTGGCCAGCGAAAGGTCATCGGCGATTTTTTGGATCAGCTCCGATTTGGACATCATGCGATTTGTTCCCCTTATGAGATAATCACCAGCCGCCTTGGAAACTCGGCACTCGCGGCTATGACGCTTGGCAGATTCGCCCCTGTCTCCGCAAGTAAGCCTACATGGCCCAATCGCTGCAAGCCCTGAAAACAGGGTAAAAAGCCCCAATTTTGCCTCGGGCGGTCGCTTTGGCGAACGCCGGCCGAGATAAATCGGCGGTCTCGTGGTACGCTTGCCCGTCAGAACCAGGGAGGTAAGCCATGAGGAGGATGCAGTTCGCTTGCTTTGCGACGGTGACCGCAGCCGTGCTCCTTTCTGGAGTTATGGCGTGGAAGGCGGAAGCCACGCCGCTAACGGGATCGGTCGAGCCGCTGGTGATGAGCAAGGGCATGTCCGCCGCTGAGAAAGCGTCATGCATGTTCGGCACGACGCGTTGCGCCGCCGGCACCAAATGGATGTGCGTGAAGGGATCGAACGCCAACGGCGATACGAAGAAGTGCAAGTGCCGAGCCTGCTAGGGATAGCGACGCCGATTAGCGATTGAGGCAGTAAGCCTCCCTCTCCATTAGACGGCGAGGGAGGACGGTGCAAACGAAGGGGGGAAAGCAAAATGGATCTCACCGGTCTTCTCGTTCAGGTCATCTCGGGTGCGGTCGGCGGCAGCGCGACCGGCGCGGCGGCCAAGCAATATTCGCTCGGCGCGCTTGGCAACGCGATCGCCGGCGCGGTCGGCGGTGGCATCGTCGGCCAGCTCGTCGGCACGTTTGCCGGCCAGATGGTCGAGGGCTGGGTCGGCAATATTGCCGGCGGCGCCATCGGCGGAGTGGTGCTCACGCTGCTCGTCGGCGTCATCAAGAACATGACGGCGAAATAGCGCGAACGCTCGCGCCTTCCGTTTCGAACTTTCGGTGGCGAAGCCCTTCCGTCCAGCGCGGGAGGGGTGCGTCTTCCTCGGCTCGCTCACGAAGATGGCCTGGGTTCCGCAAACTCTGGTGATCGGCCCCCAGGGCGTCCTCGACGTGGTGAACATGACGGGAAAGCTGGTCAATCCGTTCGCGGGCTTCACTTCGGTCGGCGAGACGTTGCACCTGCAATGGGTCATCTACTTCCCCTGGGCGCCCGCCGAAGGCAAGTTCAAGGGCGAGCTGATCTACTCCATCCGCCCGCTGTAAGTCGCGAGCTGGAACCGGCGGTTTCGCGGCCGCGTTCTGCCACTGCCGAGACCCTCGAGGAGAGACGAAATGCCTTACCTGACCGGCGTGCTGACCGGCATCGTTCTCACGATCCTCGCCGTGTTCCTCATCGATCATTTCGGCTCCGAGCCCAACTCGCGAATGATCGTGAACTGGACCGTGCTGGCCGAACGGGTCGGCGCCGTCAAAGAAGAGGTGCGCAAGGACGTTCACGAGGCGACCGCCCCCGACGGCGCGACGGGCACGACGCCGCCCGCCTCCGTTTCGCCCTCGCCGGCCGAGACCCACTGACCTCGGCGAAGGGTTGAAGTGAGCGAAAGTCTCGTGCAGCATATCAAGTAGAAGGTCTCGAGGTTTCCGCCAAACAGGACTGCCCGGATCGACGGGCAGGACACGACCAGCATGAGAGCTTTCATGATCGGCAATCGCCTATGCGCCGTCGCAATGGCGGCTTCTCTCGCAATCCTCTGTTTCGCCCGGCCCGCAATCGCGGCCAAGTTCGACGGTAGCTGGAAGATGGTGCTCACCACGACCAACGGCCATTGCGGCATCATCAATATCGGCGTCGCCGTCACCGGCGGGCAGATTTCCGCGACCAGCGGCAAATTCGTCATGCACAAGATTGCCTTGGCCGGGCGCATAGCCGGCTCCGGCGCGACCAAGATCAACGGCGTCGCCGGCCCGCGCCAGGCCGTCGGCACCGGCAAGTTCACGCCGGCTATGGGCAGCGGCAAATGGAACGGCACCGGACCATCCGGCGTCTGCTCCGGCGTCTGGGGCGCCACCCGCGCCTGACGCGCATCGCCCTTCATCGCCGTGCTGACCCGGCGATCCATTCCACCGGCGCTTCGCCAGGCTGAGAGCTTGTAGGGTGGGCTTAGGCCCACCGTCCGTTTCGCGGGGCAACGGACGAGCCGTTGCGACCCTACGTGCCGATGGCTCAGCGTCTCTCAGGGTTCGTCCCGCGGCGTCCCGGCGATACGCAGGAGCCTCTGGCCAAACTCCAATCTCAGGCCTTCGATCTTTGGGTCGCTTGCATCGTGTTCCCGTTCCGCTGCGTCCTTCACGTCATTCGCCCACTCGGCGAACCGCCGGCAGGAGCAGAGCGGATTGGTATGACAAATTGATTCGCCGTCGACTGCTACAGGCAGGTCAAAGGCATCGGACTTGGTGGCATGACACCCGCGCCTTAGATCGCGCCTCGGTAACTGCTTTAGACATAGCCCCGCGCAGTCCTGATGCGCTGCGGCGATCCCCGCCAGCGTGCCCAACCATCTTGCGATCAAAAATTGATAGTCTTGATGGTCGGCCACCGGCAGAAGCCTTGCAGCGACGTGGCGTTGCCGAGCGCCGCAGCGCGCTCTGGCTGAGAGGCGCTCTGGAATTTGCCCCAAGTGCAGCCGGCGATTTCGTATTTGCCGCAGCTTGGGCAGTCGATGACGTGACCGTCGAAATTCGATGGGGTGAGGTCTTTGGCCTCGCCCGCGCACACTAGGCATCGCATGATGATTGTCGCTCCGTGGGTCGGCGTCCCGTCTTCAGGCATCGCCGGGCGCGTGCTTGCGCGGCGGTCGGCTCGCGTTCGAGCCTAGATGCGCTCGAGCTCGCTTTCCGAAATGGTGCGGTAGAACGGCTCGCAGCCGCTTTTTATGCGATACTGGAATTGTCCGTCGCGCGGGGGAAGTTGCGCGATCACTTTGTAGGGGCCAGGCGCGGCCTTGCGGGGCGGGTAGCGCCGGCTAAGCTGGACCTCGTGCCCGGTGAGGAAGCTATGCCTGGGCTGGTTCTGTTCGGTCATTTCGGGTTTTCTCCTGGGTGCTCGTCGCGGCCGACAGGCTGGGCAAGGCCGCATCTTGGGCCTGAGCGGGGTGACCATACACGAGTGAGCGCGGTTCGGGGGACAACTTTCGGCGGTAACGCCATTCGCGGGCCTGCAGAAGCAGGGTCTCATTCAAGTCTGTGGAGGCGTTCTCTGACGGAAAAGCCCTTACACGAATGGTCGCGCGATCAACTTCTTCGCCAGGAGCGTGGCTCTCCGCTCGGCCAGGAATACGGCGACCAGATTCGCGCCGAGATCATTCGTCGCGCTTTGCTGCGAAACGAGCGCTACCTCCTGGCCGGCGTGATCGTCGCTGCCATCTCCGCGCTCGGCTCGATGATCGCGGCGATCGCCACCCTGCTCGCGCTTCATCATCTGCGGTAGTTTTCGACCGGGCGCTAACGGCGACTGATTCCTGACTGCGCCGGGCCGTCACTCGGCAGCTTCGGCCGCGCGCTTGCCGCTCGCGGCCTTGGCTGTCGGCCGGCGCTTCAGCACCTGCTTCAGATATTGTCCGGTGTAGCTCGCCCGCGCCGCGGCGATCTCCTCCGGCGCGCCGACCGCCACGACCTCGCCGCCGGCGTCGCCGCCCTCCGGGCCGAGATCGACGATCCAGTCGGCGGTCTTGATCACTTCGAGATTGTGCTCGATCACCACCACCGTGTTGCCCTGGTCGACCAACTCGTGCAGCACTTCGAGCAGCTTCGCGACGTCATGGAAGTGAAGCCCGGTCGTGGGCTCGTCCAAGATATAGAGCGTGCGCCCCGTGGCGCGCTTCGACAGCTCCTTCGACAGCTTGATGCGCTGCGCCTCGCCGCCCGATAGCGTGGTCGCCTGCTGGCCGACATGGATGTAGCCGAGGCCGACACGGGCGAGCGTCTCCATCTTGTCGCGCACCGACGGCACCGCCTTGAACAAATCGGCGGCCTCCTCGACCGTCATGTCGAGCACGTCGGCGATCGACTTGCCCTTGAACTTGATCTCGAGGGTCTCGCGGTCGTAGCGCTTGCCCTTGCACACGTCGCAGGTGACGTAGATGTCAGGCAAGAAATGCATCTCGATCTTGATGACGCCGTCGCCCTGGCAGGCCTCGCAGCGGCCGCCTTTGACGTTGAACGAGAAGCGCCCCGGCTTGTAGCCGCGCGCCTTGGCCTCGGGCAGCTCGGCGAACCATTCGCGGATCGGGGTGAACGCACCGGTATAGGTCGCAGGGTTCGAGCGCGGCGTGCGCCCGATCGGGCTCTGGTCGATGTCGATCACCTTGTCGAGCAGTTCGAGCCCCTCGATCGATTTGTGCTCACCGGGGATCTCGCGCGCGCCGTTCACCTTGCGGGCGACCGCGCGATAGAGCGTCTCGATCAGGAAGGTCGACTTGCCGCCGCCCGAGACGCCGGTCACCGCGGTGAACAGGCCGAGCGGGATGTCAACGGTGATGTTCTTGAGGTTGTTGGCCTTCGCGCCCTTGACCGTGAGCTTGCGTCCGCGTGTCGGCTTCCGCCGCTCCTTTGGCGCGGCGATCTGCTTGAAGCCGGTGAGGTATTGTCCGGTGAGGCTGTTGGGATTTGCCATCACCTCGTCCGGCGTGCCTTCCGCCACCACCTCGCCGCCATGCACGCCGGCGCCCGGGCCCATGTCCACCACATGGTCGGCGGTCAGGATCGCCTCCTCGTCATGCTCGACCACAAGTACCGAGTTGCCCATGTCGCGCAGCGATTTCAGCGTGTCGAGCAGCCGCGCATTGTCGCGCTGATGCAGCCCAATCGACGGCTCGTCGAGCACATAGAGCACGCCGGTCAGCCCTGAACCGATCTGCGAGGCGAGCCTGATGCGCTGGCTCTCGCCGCCCGACAGCGTGCCGGCGGCGCGGGCGAGGGTCAGATAATCGAGGCCGACGTCATTGAGAAAAGCGAGCCGTTCCTTGATCTCCTTCAGGATGCGCGCGGCGATCTCGTTCTGCTTTGCGGTGAGCTGTGCGGGCAGGTCCTCGAACCAGGCGGCCGCCTGCCTGATCGACATCTCGGTGACCTGGCCGATATGCAGCCCGGCGATTTTCACTGCGAGCGCCTGGGGCTTCAGCCGATAGCCCTTGCACGCGTCGCAGAACTGGTCGGACTGGTAGCGCGACAGCTCCTCGGTCACCCACGCGCTTTCCGTCTCGCGCCAGCGCCGCTCGATATTGTTGATCACGCCCTCGAACGGCTTGGTGGTGGAATAGTGCCGCACGCCGTCGTCATAGGTGAAAGTGATCTCGTCCTCGTCCGAGCCGTACAGAACGACGTCGCGGAAATTCTTGGGCAGGTCCTTCCACGGCTTGGTCATCGGCTGGCGGTAGGCGCGCGCCAGGGCTTCCAGTGTCTGCTGATAATAGGGCGAGGTCGCGCTGGTGCGCGCCCAGGGCGCGATCGCGCCGCGCGCGAGGCTCAGGGACTCGTCGGGAACGATCAGCTCGGGCTCGAAGAACAACTCGGTGCCGAGCCCGTCGCATTCGGGACAGGCGCCATGGGGGTTGTTGAACGAGAACAGCCTGGGCTCGATCTCCTCGATGGTGAAGCCCGATACCGGGCAGGCGAACTCCGCCGAGAAGATGATCCGCTTGTCCTTCTCGTCGGCGAACTCGACCACGGCAATGCTGTCGCTCAGCTGCAGCGCCGTTTCGAACGAATTGGCGAGCCGGGCGCTCGCGTCTGCGCGCACTACCACGCGGTCGACCACCACTTCGATATCATGCTTCACCTGCTTATCGAGGGCAGGGACCTCGGCGATCTCATGGAACTTGTCGTCGACCTTGACCCGCTGGAAGCCCTTCTTCTGCAGTTCGGCGAAATCTTTCTTGTATTCGCCCTTCCGCCCGCGCGCGATCGGCGCCAGCAGATAGAGCCGTGTGCCCTCGGGCAGCGCCAGTACGCGGTCGACCATCTGGCTCACGGTCTGGCTCTCGATCGGCAGTCCGGTCGCCGGCGAATAGGGAATGCCGACGCGCGCCCAGAGCAGCCGCATATAGTCGTAGATCTCGGTGACCGTGCCGACGGTCGAGCGCGGGTTGCGCGAGGTAGTTTTCTGCTCGATGGAGATGGCCGGCGACAGCCCGTCGATATGGTCGACATCCGGCTTCTGCATCATGTCGAGGAACTGCCGCGCGTAGGCCGACAGCGACTCGACATAGCGTCGCTGGCCTTCGGCGTAGATCGTGTCGAAGGCGAGCGAGCTCTTGCCCGAGCCCGACAGCCCGGTGATCACCACGAGCTTCTCGCGCGGCAGCTCGAGCGTGATGTTCTTGAGGTTGTGCTCTCGCGCGCCGCGAATGGAGATGAATTTGGAGGTCATTCTGTCTGCAATGTCGGCGTGGCCAGCCGATTAAACAAGGGTCGCAAAGGCTTAGTCCCCAAGAGGTTGCCGGGCAGGGGAAACAGGAACCGAATTGTCCCGCGGTTTTGATAGCTCCGGTCGTGATCGGCCTGTTCTTTGTTTCTTATGTCATTTGACATCTCATGGTCGGCTATGCCCATGCGGGTGCCGGCGCCCCCGTTCCCGAAGGTTCGCAGACTCCGCCGCCGACACGCTGGCCAAGGACAAGGCCACACCCTTCGTCGTCATTTTCGAGATGGTCGACACCCACAAAGAAGGCAAGATCTCCCAAGCCGAGTTCACGGCCGGCTGGGCGAGGGCTGGATTCAGAAGCCTGACGAGCCGACCGATATGAAGGGCACCGAGAGCCGCAAGTAGGCTAGCTCCACGGCGGTACCAGGCGGCGTGGCTTCCACACCGCCTTTTCGTGCCGATCGAGACCGCTAGATCAAAGCCAGCTTCTTGAGGCGGGAGCGGATGGCTCCCGGCTTGCGGCCGAATGCAGCAGCGATGGCCTCGATGCTCTCGCCGGCTCTGTGCCGGCGGCTAAGGTCGAGATCGTCGGTCTTGGTCCAGGGCGCATAGGCCTTGGCATGATTGACCCGCATGGCGTCGAGCGCGGCGCCATGCGGCGTCCACGGCATGCGCGGCCGAGCGGCCTCGCTCGCCGGCCTGTTGGATTTCGCGGCGCTCGCCTCGACGAAGTCCTGTTGGCGCTGCGCGAGTGAGGCATTGTCCCACTTTAGAGTTTCGCGGGCAGCATCGGAGGCGGCGCGGAACTCCTCGTCCTTCTCAACCGCGAGCGGGTGCACGCGGAGCGCCCGCTCGTTCAGGCCCAACAGGTGCAGGCCGGCC
The DNA here is from genome assembly GCA_963816805.1 of uncultured Alphaproteobacteria bacterium. Classification (GTDB taxonomy): domain Bacteria; phylum Pseudomonadota; class Alphaproteobacteria; order Rhizobiales; family Methyloligellaceae; genus Methyloceanibacter. Next base: position 259,290 of record CAWFLU010000032.1, on the reverse strand, counting down.
AGAGTTCGCAAGCGCGATAGCGCCACGTAGCCCTGGCCGTATTCGAACGCGCGTCCGAGGTCGATCACCGCGGCGTCGAGCGACATGCCCTGGCTCTTGTGCACGGTGATCGCCCAAGCGAGCCTGAGCGGTACTTGCGTGATGCTCGCCCGTTCCGTGCCGCCTTCATCGATCTTCCATTTCGACGGCTCGGCGACGATGCGCGCGCCGCGCCGCGTCTGCACCACCGGATGGCCCTCGTCGGGATCGAAGCCTTCGACCACGCCGAGCGTGCCGTTGACGTAGCGGCCGGCAGGGTCGTTCTTGGTGAACATTACCACCGCGCCCTCCTTGAGCTCGAGCGCTTCGGGCGATAGGCAGCCGCGCTTTAGCGCCTGCACGAACGGGTCCGGGCCCTTGGCGGTCATGACGAAGCTTTGCGTCTTGCCGCCGAGCTTGGCGAGCGCGCGATGATTGATCTCGTCCACGGCGGCATTGTGGGTGAACAGAAGCGTGCAGCCGGAGGGGAGGCGATCTCTCTCGACCCGCCGCGCGGCAAGACGCTCGCGCTCTACCGGTCCGCAGGCATTGGCGCGGATGGCGGCAAGCACGTCGAGAAAGGGCGCATCGCTTTGCCGGTGCTGCTCGGACAAATAGCAGACGGTCGGCGCTAGGTCGCGCCAGGCGGGCGAGCCGTGCGCGAAGCCCGATCCGTATGCCTCGTCGCCGAGCAGCAGCATGTCGGCATTGTCGTTCCGCCGTACCACCGGCGGAAGCTGGAAGAAATCGCCGACCAGCACGATTTGCATGCCGCCGAACGGCGCCGCGGATCCTCTGACATGGCGGCAGACCTCGTCGGCCAGCGTGAGGCTGCGGGCCGGCAGCATCGAGATCTCGTCGATGATTAGCACGCTGGTCTTCTCGACCCGCGCTGCGATCCGGCGATTGGTGGCAATCGTGTCGAGGTCGCGCCGCGTGAGCGCTTCGCGCACGCCGATCCCGCTCCAGGCATGGATGGTGATTCCATGCCCGTGCGTGGCAGCGATACCGGTAGAGGCGGTATAGGCGTAATCGACGCCGTTACGCTTCAGCGCGTCGATATAGCGATGGACGGTGTGGGTCTTGCCGCTGCCGGGCTGGCCGGTGAGGAAGATGGATGCGCCGGTCTTCACTAGTGCCAGCGCCTCGTCTTGAGTCATGGCGAAGCCTTAATCCCAGGCGGCACGGCGGACAAGGGGGTCCCGCCAGCTTTGGCTTTGCCTGTTCGCATGCTATTTCTTGCCGATGACCCCGCTCATGGAAAAGACACTTGAGGCGATCCGCGGTTGGCCGCGGAACCGTCAGGACGCGGCCGCCGAGTTGCTTTTGGCGCTTGATCGCCTTCGACCGTCCGCCCACCGCGCCTCAGCCGAAGAGCTGGCCGCGATCGACGAAGCGCTTGAGCAGGTTGCGCGCGGCGAGCGTGCCAGTCAGGCCAAGTCAAAAACAAAATGGCGCGAGGCAAAGCGTCTAGACGAAGTGACGCAAGCTAGGCGAGTTCGCAGAGCTGCGCGCGTTGCTAAATACGATATTGATGAGGTGATGCGGCGGGTCGCGGAGCAAACTAGGAAGGACAGGAAGGGGCACGTTCTACGTGATCCGCGAGGAAGCCTTTAGCGCCTTGGCCGATGACTTCGAGTCAGAAGCTGAGGCCTTGACGCATGCTCAGTCATTTGCCGCGGATGACCACGTACGCGAATCCTGATTTGCAGGCCCATCAAGTCGCTGGTTTGCGGGATCACTGAGGCAGTCGTAACCGACGAGACGGAATAGCGCCATAAGCACGCGGCGCATTTGTCAACGACATAATCGCTAATCTTTTATAGGGCGTCGGAAGACGCGACGCGTCGATTTGGTGCATAAATGCTCGCCCGCCATGACTGCCTGCCGGACCGCACTCTCCCCCGCCAAGACCGCCGCGATCGTCGCCGGCATCATCCTGGCTGCAGCGATCGCCGAATATGCGATGGGCCACCCGCTCATCTGCAAATGCGGCTACGTCAAGCTTTGGCATTTCGACGTCGAGAGCGCCGAGAACTCGCAGCATTTGTTCGATTGGTACTCGCCGTCGCACATCATCCACGGCTTCATCTTCTATTGGCTGCTGTGGCTCATCTCGCGTTTCGTGCCGATGTCGCTCGGCTTGCGGCTCGTGCTTGCCGTGGCGATCGAGGCGTCGTGGGAGGTGATCGAGAACACCGACTTCGTCATCAATCATTATCGCGAGCTGACGATCTCGCTCGACTATTACGGCGACAGCGTCATCAATTCGGTGAGCGACATTCTGTTCATGGTGTTCGGCTTCTTTGTCGCGCGCTGGTTCCCAGTCTGGCTCACCGTGCTGATCGCGATCGCGCTCGAGCTGTTCGTCGGCTTCATGATCAGGGACAATCTGACGCTCAACGTCCTGATGTTCGTCTGGCCGCTCGACTCGGTGCTGCACTGGCAGCAGTCGAGATAGGCGCGCTCGCTCTAGAGCGGGACGCGGACCCCGAACACCATGAACAGGACGAGCCAGGCATAGACCGCGACCGTCGGGTAGAAAGTGATGCCGAAGCCGAAGGCGCGGACATAGGGGTTCACGTGGTAGCCGAGCCAGAACAGGATGCGGCCGAGCACGAACAGGATGGTGAGAATGATCAGCGTGCGCGCTTCCTCCGGCGGGCAGTAGAGCGCAAGCGCGGCATTGCCAATGAAATAGAGAATGAACTGCTCGAACGTGTTGAGGATGAACCGGGTGTTGATGTCGAGCGCGGAGTTTGGCTTGGCCGTGCGCCCGACCCACATATTTGGATCGAGCCTTTGTGCCGCGACGATGCAGATGCCGATCACCGCCGGCAGGATGGCGAACATCGCATCCTTGATGACGAGAGCGATGCGGTCGCCCAGCGTCCAGTCCGATGGGATCCAGTGCCAGAAGAACTTGGCTCCGGCGAAGAACGCCGCCGAGAACAGCCAGTTGCCGACCAGCACATAGATGAAAGGCAATTGGCGCGCGGTGAAGCCGAACCGCTGAATGCGCGGGTCGCGCCTGGGTTTCGCCCGTCGCTTAGGAGTTTGGCGCTGCTCGGCCGACCGCTGCATCTCTCTTTCGTCCCTGCTTTAGGCGAGCTACCCCCAAGCCGGACGCGCTGCCAATTCGTTATTTGTTGATAATCCCCCTGTAAGCCATAGGGCGCACCTCCGCAAATCTCAAGATGCTAGGCCCCGAGAGGGCTGGATTGATTGGAACAAAACGTGTACAAACCAGCCCAGCCCATGGGCGGCGCCGGAGCCGGGGCCTGCCCTGTGGACAGGCGCCGCGCGGGCTGGAAGACGCCTCTATCGGGGCGCTAGATTGGCGCGGCTCGGGGCGTCAGGCGACGCGAGGCCCGCACGGGGAGGTGTCGAATATGGCCGGATCGGTCAACAAGGTAATTTTGGTCGGCAATCTCGGGGCGGATCCCGAAGTCCGTCAGACCCAGGACGGGCGCCCGATCGTCAATCTGCGCGTGGCGACCAGCGACAGCTGGCGCGACAAGGCGACCGGCGAGCGGCGCGAGAAGACCGAGTGGCACCGCGTGGTGATCTTCAATGAAGGGCTGTGCCGCGTCGCCGAGCAATATCTCAAGAAGGGATCCAAGGTTTACCTCGAGGGCCAGCTTCAGACCCGCAAATGGCAGGATCAGTCCGGCCAGGACCGCTACTCGACCGAGGTCGTGCTGCAAGGCTTCAACTCGACCCTGACCATGCTTGACGGTCGCCAAGGCGCAGGCGGCGAGGAGCGCCAGGGCGGCGGCGGCGATTTCGGACGCCCGGGACCGATGGGCGGCGGCAAGAGCGGCGGAGGTGGTGCATCCTTCGATAAGGAGCTCGACGACGAGATTCCGTTCTAAGTAGCGCGTCCTCATGCGCTGCGTGGATTGCCCTTCGTCCTGCCGCTGCCGGGCGAGGGACGCAGCTCGTTCATCTCGGCGGCTAAGACCTCAGCCAAACCGGATCTGGGCAAGCCTCGCACTTTACCTGCTGATCGGCGTCTGCTGGCTTCGTGTCGTCGCGTTGCAGATAAGAATGCGCGACCTCGCCGGTGCGGCGGTTGCGGGGGGCAAAGGAGCTCCGGCCGCTTACTGCCGGCTGTCGCGGATCTGGTTCTGGCTCGGCTGGCGGCCTTCCTGTCCCTGATCCGATCTTCTGGCTGATGATCGCCAAGCCGGCATAGAAAAGCCCGGCCTCGCGTTCTCAACGAGGCCGAGCTTTCATCACGCCAAATGCGTGGACACAACTTGCTACTGGTTGATGTCTTTCTCGCCGACGATCAGCTGCTGCTCATCGAGCGTCTGGTAGTCGGGCGCGGCGGCGATCTGGTCGTTGCTGACCTTCGCCATCACGCTCAGATCGTTGTTCTCGTCGCGGGAAATCTTGACGTCCTCAAAGCGGATGGCGACGTCCTTCTCGCCGAGCCCGAGGAAGCCGCCGGCGCCGATCAGAAGCGCAACGACCTTGCCGTCCTTGTCGGTGATGAGATCGGTGACCTCACCGATCGACTGGTTGTTCGCATCCATGACCGACTGGCCGATCAAATTGGCCACGAGCAGATCGCTTACGTTTTGCTTGATCAGGAAGGGCGAGCCTTCAGGCGCGGCCGATGCCGACTGATCGGGCGAGAGCGATTTCGGCGCCTCCGCAGTGGAGGCGTCTGGTGTCGGCGACTTCTCGATCTCGGAAGATTGCGGCAGCGGCTCGGCGCCCGGTACCGGCGCCATGACCTCTGGCGGCACCTGCGACGCCTTATCGGCGTTGGCGGTCGGGTCCGCCGGGTTGGCGGGCATGGCCTCTGACGGCGTTGCCGGCTGCTCCAGCGCAGGTGCGTTGTCGTTCGAAGGAAGTTGCGTCTCGGCCAAAGCTGGCGCGAGACCCAGCATGAGCCCGATTGCGGTGGTGGTCAAAAACCGATTCATGATGTCACTCCTTGGATCGTTAATAACGGGGGGTGGCGTTATCTTTCGCCAGGAGGGGCGAGGCCGGTGAGGCCTTTTGCCGCCTGTTGGAACAACGTTCCCCCACACCGATCGTTCCCAAAAACTCGCATCGCAGCGCATCCTCCGCGAATGACGAATCGCTCTTTGCCGGTTCGCGAATTGATCCAATCTGCGACCGCAAAATGGCGGTCTGATGGTCGTATAACGCATTGATATTACGGATAAAATTTAGACGCATCCTGCCCCTATGAGCGGTTGCGGAGGCGCTTCGATATCAGCTATAGAGTAGGGTCCTTACGCAATCGCTTTCGCCCCTCGCGCGGGAGAGTTTCCCCTCCCGGTCGGCGGAGGCTTTGCCGGCTTCAAGCTTCGGAACAGGCGTCCTCCGTCTTTGGCAGACAACGAGAATAACGACGTCGAGGGGCCTGCCCCCTCCGACATCAGACCGATCTCGCTCATCGATGAGATGAAGCGGTCTTATCTCGATTACGCCATGAGCGTGATCGTGTCGCGCGCTCTGCCCGACGTGCGCGACGGGCTGAAGCCGGTGCATCGGCGCATTCTGTTTGCCATGCAGCGGCTCGGGCTCGACTTCAACAAGAAGCATATGAAGTCGTCCAAGGTCGTCGGCGATACGATGGGCGACTTCCACCCGCACGGTAACCTCGCCATTTACGACGCGCTGGTGCGCATGGCGCAGGAGTTTTCGATGCGCCTGCCGCTGATCGACGGACAGGGCAATTTCGGCTCGGTCGACGGCGATCCACCGGCGGCAGAGCGTTATACCGAGGCGCGGCTCTCCAAGATCGCCCAGTTCCTGCTCGACGATCTCGACAAGGACACGGTCGACTTCAAGCCGAACTACGACGACCGGCTCGAGGAGCCATCGGTTCTTCCCGCGAAGTTCCCCAACCTTCTTGTCAACGGGGCAGGGGGCATCGCCGTCGGCATGGCGACCAACATCCCGCCGCATAATCTCGGCGAGGTGATCGACGCATGCATCGCCTATCTCGACAATCCGGCCATCTCGATCGATGAGCTCGCCGAGCTCGTGCCCGGTCCCGACTTTCCGACCGGCGGCATGATCCTCGGCAAGACAGGCATCCGCTCGGCCTATCACAAGGGCCGCGGCTCGGTCGTGATGCGCGGGCGGGTGCACAACGAGACCGTCCGCAAGGAGCGCGAGGCGCTCGTCATCACCGAGATTCCCTATCAGGTGAACAAGGCGGCGATGGTCGAGAAGATCGCCGAATATGTGCGCGACAAGAAGATCGAGGGCATCTCCGACATCCGCGACGAATCCGATCGCCAAGGCATGCGCGTGGTGATCGAGCTTAAGCGCGACGCCATGGCCGATGTCGTGCTGAACCAACTGTACCGCTTCTCCGCGCTGCAGAGCACGTTCGGCTGCAACATGGTGGCGCTGATCGGCGGCAAGCCCGAGCAGCTCAACCTCAAAGACCTGATCGGCGCCTTCACCACGTTCCGCGAGGAGGTGGTCGGTCGCCGCACCAAGTTCCTGCTGCGCAAGGCACGCGAGCGCGCGCATATCCTTGTCGGCCTCGCCATCGCCGTCGCCAATATCGACGAGATCATCAAGCTTATCCGCGCCGCGCCGGACCCCAGCACGGCGCGGGAGCAGTTGATGACGCGTGACTGGCCGGCCAAGGACGTCGTCGCGCTCGTCGAGCTGATCGCCGATCCGCGCCACAAGGTCTCGGCCACGGGGACGTATCGCCTGTCGGAGGAGCAGGCCCGCGCCATCCTCGATCTTCGCCTGCAGCGGCTAACCGCGCTCGGCCGCGACGAGATCGGCGATGAGCTCAAGGCGCTCGGCACCGAGATCGGCAACTATCTCGACATCTTGCGCTCGCGCGCCCGCATCATCTCGATCATCAAGGACGAGCTGACCGCCATCAAGACCGAGTTCGGCACGCCGCGCCGCACCGAGATTCTCGAGATGGAAGGCGAGGTCGAGGATGAAGACCTGATCCAGCGCGAGGATATGGTCGTCACGGTCAGCCACAAGGGGTACATCAAGCGCGTGCCGCTGTCGGCCTACCGCGCCCAGCGCCGCGGCGGCAAGGGCCGCGCCGGCATGGCGACGCGGGAGGAGGATTTCGTCACCCGCATCTTTATCGCCAACACACACACGCCTGTGCTGTTCTTCTCCTCGCGCGGCATGGCCTACAAGATGAAGGTGTGGCGGCTGCCGCTCGCCGCGCCGCAGGCGCGCGGCAAGGCCATGATCAATCTTCTTCCGCTCGACAAGGACGAGACCATCACCACCATCCTGCCGCTGCCCGAGGATGAAGCCTCGTGGGAGAAGCTTGACGTGATGTTCGCCACCAATGGCGGCACCGTCCGGCGCAACAAGCTGTCGGATTTCATCGAGGTCAGGCAGAACGGCAAGATCGCCATGAAGCTCGAGCCGCCCGATCGCATCGTCGGTGTGCAGGTCTGCAACGAGCAGCAGGATGTGCTCCTGACCACGGCCGATGGCCAGGCGATCCGCTTCCCGGTCACCGAGGTGCGCGTATTCAAGGGCCGCGAATCGGCCGGCGTGCGCGGCATCAAGCTCGAAGGCGACGACCAGATGATCTCGATGGCGATCCTGACTCATGTCGAGGCGCCGCCGTCCGAGCGCGCTGCCTATGTCCGCCAGGCCAACAGCGTCAGGCGCGGCGGGGCCGAGATCGAATCCGATATGGAAGCCGAGGAGAACAGCGACGAGGCGGTGGTACTGACCCCCGAGCGCTACGCCGAGCTGAGCGCGCATGAGGAATTCGTGCTCACCGTCTCCGAACGGGGCTACGGCAAGCGCACCAGCGCCTATGAGTACCGTATCTCGGGCCGCGGCGGGAAAGGCATCATCGCCATGACCGTCAATCAGCGGAACGGCAAGCTGGTGGCCTCGTTCCCCGTCGAGGAGAGCGATCAGATCATGCTGGTCACCGACGGCGGCCAGCTGATTCGCGTGCCGGTCGAGGGCATCTCGATCATGGGCCGCTCGACCCAGGGCGTGATCGTATTCTCGACCGCCGAGGGCGAGCGCGTGGTGTCGGTCGAGCACATTCCCGACGTCGAGAACGGCGCCGAGAATGGAGACAACGGCGGCGATAACCTCGGCGAGGACGCCGCCCCCGAATAGGGGTCTAGAGCGAACGCCACGCGAATAAAATAAAGGTTCAGCCGATCTTTCGCGAATATAGATCAGCGAGCGCGCCGCCGCGCGACAGCGTCGCCAGCGCGCGGAAATCGCGCACCACGGCGCGGTTCCGGTCGGTGTGCGTCAGCACGCCGGATGATCTGAGCCGAGAGATGTTGCGACAACGTGTCGGTATTCAGTCCGAGATAGTCGGCGACGTCGGTCCGCGAGAGCGGCATCTCGAACGCCACCCCGCCCAGCAGACGCGACGCCGGTACGAAAGGCAAGCTCGATCAGGAAGGTCGCCACCTTCTGCTGACAGTCGAACTGGTCGATCGCTGCGGCATGGATGGCGTGCCGCGCCATCTGGCGGCTGACCGCCTCATGCAGGAAGCTCGCGACGTGGGTTCTGGTGGCGAGCTCGGCAAGCAAGGACCGGCGCAGGCGCCAGAGTTCGCCGGGACTTGCCGCGGTGAGCGTCTACCTCGCGCGGCACGAAGCTCGACCGCATCGGATTTTGCGCCGGCGACAACATTCTCGGCGCGAGCAGAATCGATATCGACGACGCCTTCGGCGTCACTCTCCAGGCCGGCGTCGACATCGGTCTTGGCGACGGCTGGTCGCTCAATCTCGGCGTGAAGAAGACCTGGCTCGATACCACCGTCACTTGGTACAACAACGACGCGCTCGGCGGCGTGAACGTGGTCAGCGACGGCGATTTCGATCCGTGGATCTTCTCCGCCAGGGTCGGTTATCGCTTCAATCTCGGCGACGTTTTCGGCCGTCAAGCGTAAGCTGCCCCGATAAAAATAATCACAAAGTCAATGGGGGTGCGGAAGGGCGCGGCTCGCGCGGGGCCTTTCTATTTGGCGGCGGCGCGGCTAGAAGGTGGCTCGCGCGAGGTTCGGTGTTGCGCCGTCCCGCTCTGGAGCTTGAATCATGCGCGTCGGTCTCTATCCCGGAAGCTTCGATCCGGTCACCTACGGCCACGTCGATATCGTGCGCCGCGCCGGCCACTTGGTGGACAAGCTGGTCATTGCCATCGGCACCCATCACGACAAGCATCCCCTGTTCACCGCCAAGGAGCGGGTCGATCTCGTCGCCGAGGTGCTCGATCCGGTGGCGCGCCAGGTCGGGCTCGAGCTCGAAGTATCCACCTACGACAATCTGACCATCGATGCGGCGCGCGAGGCGCTGGCGACGGTGGTGATCAGGGGGCTGCGCGACGCCGGCGATTTCGACTACGAGATGCAGATGGCCGGCATGAACCAGGCCCTTGCGCCGGAGATCGAGACGGTGTTTCTGGCGTCCTCGCCGGAGTCACGGCATATCGCCGCGAGCCTCGTCCGCCAGATTGCCGCGATGGGCGGCGACGTTTCGGCCTTCGTGCCGGGCATCGTCACCGCGGCGCTCAACAAGAAGTTCGCCGCCTAAGTCCGGTCCAAGCCCCTCCAAGGAGGTCTCATGCGAATTCAGGCACTGCTATTGTTCGGCGCGAGCCTCGCGCTCTCATTCATGGCCGCGCAGGTGCCAGCACGCGCCGGCGATCTCACCAATCCCGCGAGCCTCAATGCGAAGGCGCCGGCCACCTACAAGGTGAAGTTCGACACCAGCAAAGGTGTGTTCGTCGTCGAGGTGCATCGCGACTGGGCGCCTAACGGCGCCGACCGCTTCTACAACCTGGTCAAGAACGGCTTCTACAACGACACGCGCTTCTTCCGGGTGATCAGCGGCTTCATGGTGCAGTTCGGCATCAACGGCGATCCCAAGCTGTCGCAGGTTTGGCGCGACGCCAACATCAAGGACGACCCGGTCAAGGCCAGCAACAAGCGCGGCAACATCACCTTCGCCACCGCCGGCACCGACACCCGCACCACCCAGGTGTTCATCAATTTCGGCAACAATGCCGGGCTCGACGACCAAGGCTTCGCGCCGTTCGGCCAAGTGATCTCCGGCATGGAGGTGGTCGATTCGCTCTATAGCGGCTATGGCGAAGGCGCGCCGCAAGGGCACGGTCCGAACCAGGGCGTCGTGCAGAGCATGGGCAACGCTTACCTCGAAAAGGCGTTTGCCAAGCTCGACTACGTAAAGACGGCGACGATCGAGCCCTAGCGCATCATCCGGAACACCAGGAGCCGATTTCATGGCAAAACCCGAAGATACCCTCATCATCGAGACGACGCAGGGCAAGGTGACCGTCGAGATGCGGACCGACCTCGCGCCGCAGCATGTCGCCCGCATCAAGGAGCTGGCGCGACAAGGGTTTTACGACGGCGTGCCGTTTCACCGCGTCATCGAAGGCTTCATGGCCCAGACCGGCGACCCGACCGGTACCGGAACCGGCGGCTCGGGCAAGAAGCTCAAGGCCGAGTTCAACGCCGAGCCGCATACGCGCGGCGCCGTCTCCATGGCCCGCGCGCAATCGCCCGATTCCGCCGACAGCCAGTTCTTCATCTGCTTCGACGACGCGAGCTTCCTCGACAAGAAATATACGGTGTGGGGGCGGGTGATCGACGGCATGCAGAATGTCGACAAGATCAAGCGCGGCGAACCGCCGGCGAACCCCGACAAGATCGTGAGCGTGCGGGTCGCCGCCGACCAGGCCTAGTCGCGGGCGGCCGTGCGCGTCGCCGCCTTCGACTTTCATTTGCCCGAGGAGCTGATCGCGCTCCGCCCGGCGATCCCGCGCGACGCGGCGCGGCTGCTGGTGGTCGATCCTTTGGCTGCCGCGCCTTTGACCGATCGCGCGATGGGCGACCTGCCGTGCCTGCTGCGGCCGGGCGACGCGCTCGTGTTCAACGACACCAAGGTGATCCCGGCCGAGCTCGGGGGGGTGCGCGACCGTGACGGGCGCGCTGCGCAGGTCTCGGTCACCCTGATCGAGCGCATCGACGACCACCGCTGGCAGGCGCTGGCGCGCCCGGCGAAGCGGCTGAAGCCGGGCGATCGCATCACCTTCGGCGAGGGCGGCAATGTCTGCCTGCTCGGAAGCCTTGCCGCTACCGTCGAGGGGCGAGGCGAGGAGGGCGAGGTGAGCCTCGCCTTCGAGCTTGGCGGCGTGGCGCTCGACGACGCGGTCAGGACGCAAGGGGCCATGCCGCTTCCGCCTTACATCGCCTCGCGCCGCGCGCCCGACGAGCGCGACAGGAGCGACTATCAGACTGTGTTCGCGCGCGAGGAGGGGGCGGTCGCCGCGCCCACCGCAGGGCTGCATTTCACGCCGGCGCTCATTCAGGCGCTTGACGCGCGCGGTGTGTCACGCCACTTCGTGACGCTTCATGTCGGACCCGGCACCTTCCTTCCCGTCAGGTCCGACGATACCGCGGATCACGTCATGCATCAGGAGCGCGGCTCCATCACGCCCGAGACGGCGTCGGCGCTGAATGCGGTCAAGGCGCGCGGCGGCAGGATCGTCGCCGTCGGCACCACCTCGCTCCGTCTGCTTGAGAGCGCTACGGACGAAGATGGAACGCTTCGGCCATTTTCCCGTGAGACGAGGCTCTTCATCACGCCGGGCTATCGCTTTCGCTTCGTCGACCGGCTGCTCACCAATTTTCATTTGCCGCGCTCGACCCTGTTCATGCTGGTGGCCTCGTTCGCCAAGCTCGATCTGATGCAGCGCGCTTACGCGCACGCGGTCCGTAAGCGCTACCGCTTCTATTCCTACGGCGATGCCTGCCTGCTCAGCCCGGCGCCTCAGCCATGAGCGAACTCTTCTCGTTCGCGCTGAAGGCGCAAGACGGCGTGGCTCGCACCGGCGCCATCACCACGCCGCGCGGCATCGTGCGCACGCCGGCTTTCATGCCGGTCGGGACCGGCGCGACCGTGAAGGCGATGTTTCCCGAGGACGTCAAGTCGAGCGGCGCCGATATCATCCTCGCCAACACCTATCATCTGATGCTCAGGCCCGGCGCCGAGCGCGTCGCAAGACTGGGCGGGCTCCACCAATTCATGCACTGGGACGGCCCGATCCTGACCAACTCCGGCGGCTATCAGATCATGTCGCTGGCGAAGCTCAGAAAGCTCGACGAACAGGGCGTCACTTTCCAATCGCATATCGACGGTGCGACCGTCGCGCTCAGCCCGGAGCGCGCCATCGAGGTGCAATGCCTGCTCGGCTCCGACATCCAGATGGTGCTCGACGAATGCACACTTTATCCGGCGACGCACGATGAGGCGCGTGCCTCGCTCGAGCTTTCGCTCCGCTGGGCGACGCGCTGCAAGGACGCCTTTACGAAGATGGCCGAGCCCGGCCAGGCCCTGTTCGGCATCGTGCAGGGCAGCGTCTATCCCGGTCTGCGGCGGCGATGCGCCAACGCGCTGATCGAGATGGGCTTCGATGGCTATGCAGTCGGCGGGCTGGCGGTCGGCGAAGGGCAGGGCGCGATGCTCGACATGGTCGAGACGACCGCTGCCGTTCTGCCGGCGGATCGTCCACGCTATCTGATGGGCGTCGGCACGCCTGAGGATCTGCTCGCATCGATCGCCCGCGGCATGGACATGTTCGACTGCGTGCTGCCGACCCGCTCGGGACGTCACTGCCTTGCCTTTACGTGGGGCGGGCGGCTGAACTTGCGGAATGCGCGCTATGCCGAGGACACGAGCCCGCTCGATGCGGAGAGCGCATGCCCCGCGGCGCGCTATGAGCGCGCCTATCTGCATCATCTCGTCAGGTCGGGCGAGATGTTAGGCTCCATGCTGCTCTCTTACGCCAACGTGCAGTTCTACGAGGAGTTGATGGCGCGCGCGCGCGATACGATCGCTGAAGGGTGCTTCGCGACCTTCGCCGCCGAAATGAAGCGCCGCTACTCGGTTCCGCACGACGAGTCTGAGGAATAGTAGCGCGCCACAACCTTTACCTCGTCATGTCCGGCCTTGGGGCGGGCATCCACGATTAAGCGAGGAAATAAATCGTAGATGGCCGGGCCGAGCCCGGCCATGACTGTCCATGGGTTATGGGCCAGAGCCAGCTTGTCACTGCATGGCGATGTCGGAAGCCGGACCGCTTTTGGCCTCGCCCATCTGCTTCCGTTCGCGGCCGAACAGATAGAGGCCCGAGGCAATGACGATGGCCGCGCCTGACAGCGTCCACCATGTCGGCACATTGTCGAAAACGAGATAGCCGATACCCGACATCCAGATCAGCCCGAAATAGATGAACGGCGCGAGCGCGGAAGCCGGCGCGATGCGGTGCGCCAGAATCAGCAGCCAATGGCCGAGCCCGCCCCAGAAACCAAGCGAGGCGAGCAGCAGCATGACGAGCGTGTCGTGCGGCGTTTGCCAGGCCGACAGCGCGAACGGCGCCAGCACCACGACGCCGACCAGCGGCGTAAAAGTCTGCGTCACCTCCGGCGGATCGAACGCGGCGAGATAGCGCGTGGCGAGGTTGTAGAGCGCATAGCCGAACGTCGCCACCAGCACGAGCAGCATGGCCCAATGCACCGTGCCGAAACCCGGATGCATGACGAGCAATACGCCAAGAAAGCCCGAGACGATGGCGAGCATGCGGTGCCAGCCCACCCATTCGCCGAGCAGCGGCCCGGCCAGCGCCGCGACGATCAGCGGCGTGAGAAAGAAAATGGTGACGGTCTGATCGAGTTGGAGATAGCGGAGCGCGACAAAATTGAACCCCGTGGTCACCACCATGAGCGCCGAGCGGACGATCTGTACCACCGGTTTTTTCGATCTGAGCGACGGCTTGAACGCGAGCGGCGACAGCACGAGCGCGGTGAACACCGCGTGGCCGGCGAAGCGGAACCAGCTGACCTCGGCGACGGGGACGCCCTTGATGCCGACGAGATATTTGGCGGTCGAGTCGAGCCCGGCGAAGCAGATCGTGGCGAGCGCCATCAGCCCGATCGCCTCGAGCCTCCGGTGAGGATGGGCATCTTTATGGATGAGGTGGCGGGAACTCATGAGGTGCGTCTTGTGCACGACTCTTTGCCAAAAGGCCATCGACCGCTAAGGTCGTTCACGAAACGCCACACCAGGGAGGACCATCGTGGCTGACGTGCGCTCGATGTGTGCCGTAGGACAGCGCGGGCAATTGGGCCTGAATGGCAGGCTCCCGTGGGAAGGCAATAAGGGGCGCGAGTATGTCGCCGACGTCGCGCGCTTCTTCGACATGACGCGCGGCCACGTGATCATCGCCGGGCCGACCACGGTCGGCTCGATTCCACCCTTCGCCTATGAGGACCGCACGATCTTCGAGATCCGCTCGACCATGGCGGCCCGCGATGTCCTCGCTCGGTTTGCGGATCGTGTCGTGTTCGTGGGCGGCGGTCCGCCGGTGTGGACGACCTACGCGCCCTTCATCCGCCATTGGGACATTACGCGGCTCCCATATGACGGCGAGGCCGACCGCTGGTTCGATCCGGCCTGGCTGGTCGCCTCCGGCGCGGCGTCAAGGCAGTAGCCGCCTGTCACTAGCAATTCCGAAAGCATGGCCGGAGGACACGATGGGGAGGCGTAGCCGCTTCACGCTAGTCTCACAGGCTTCCAAAGCGCACCGGGAATGGCCGTGGGCGATGTGGAGGACGGAATATGAGCATGCGTAGAGGACGACTGACTGCGAGCGTCGCAGTGGCCGCCCCGCTTTGCCTGCTAAGCGCATCGGCAATCGCCGCGACCGGCGCAACCAAGGACGAAGCGGTGGCAATGGTCAAGAAGGCCGTCGAATTACAGGTTACCGATCAAGATTTGAAAATGTGAGATTGTAGGCATGAAAAAAGTTGGGAACGCCCAAGAAACATGCAGGTCACGCCGGCCTAGGCACTGACGAATTAAGTGTTTCGCTTTGGGACAGTGAAGGTTACCATCGTTAACGGGCAGGGGTTTCGGGCTGGCACTCCCGAACTGCCTCCGGAAGACCAAAATTCCTCGATAGAACCCATCGATAGGCGCGAGCCGACGACTTGAGGGAGGTCGCCATAGAGAACGGCAGGGACGAGACTTTCGGGCCGGATCAGCTTGGCTGGCGCTTCGCGTTGGGCACGGCGCTGATCGTTGGAGGGTATGGCGCCTGGTCGCTGATCCCAGTGGTGATCGAGGCCGACCTTGAGCCGAGCGTGAAGGCCGCTCTATCGGGCCTATTCGGCGCGACGCCGTTCCTCACCAAGGTCATCGCCGTGGCCCTGATGGGACGGCCGGCCTACAATTTCCTGAAGCGAACCGTGTTTCAGTATGTCCGCAGGGCCGTTGGCCGCGCTCAAGACTAGCTGCCCCGTTCAAGACCGAGGTTTGGACTTCGCTTTAGTCCGTGGGGCGCACGACCGCGACTCCCGCAGTGCCCCCTGATCCAGCCAGAGCAAAGCCGGCGATGCCCGGCCGTGGCGCCGCCCTGTCGTACAGCCGGCAAGGCCGGCCGAAAGCAACGCAACAGCCAACGCAACCACGCCCGCTTCATTGCAGGCCTACCTGCACCAAGCCCACACTCGGCCGACAGATATGGCTCACAAACTGCTAACGCCAACGCGGCGCGGACGCAACTCAGCCGCATGGACTTTGCCGCGGCGTCGAGTTTAAATCGCCGGGGCCTTGCATCTAACGTCATGGGAGGGTTGAGACTTGATCAGAGCAATCTTGGCAGGAGTGATTGTAGCCTCCGCGTTTCTCTTCGCCGGGCAGCCGGCCAAAGCCGACTGGTTATGCGGCGCCGATCAATGCGTTTGGGTGACATATTCGGTCGTCGAGCCGGCCTATGCGGTCGCTTGGGCCCCGCCGGTGCAACCCAGCTGCTTCTGGAAGCAGGGCATGTTCGGCCGCTGGAAGCAGATCTGTCCGCGCTGATAATCGCTTATCGCGAGTAATTGCGAGGCGTCGGCTCAGGCCGGCGCCTTTTTGCTGGGCTATCGATAAAGGTGGAGAGCCCGACGGTCGAGACGCAAGCGCTGATGGCACTCACTGGTCAGCTTTGACGGCGTCCCCACAATGGAACGTCACATCCTTCCCTTGGGTCGGGACGACAACGAGCTTCTGTCCTTTCGCGTGGCAATATTGGCCAGCCTGCTCAACGGCGGCATCTGTCGCGTCGTGTCCTCCGATCAGAACAGAGTTGCCGCCTGCGCCAGTGGCGATTTTATAGGTTCCTGGCCCAACCTCTTTAACTTGGCCGACATCGCCTGTGGCGCAGCCCGCCAACAAGAGCACTAAGGAGCAAGCCATGCGCGACACGTGGTTTGCCGCAACAATGCGGCGCTCTTTGGAGCCCGGGCTTTCGCGAACCATCATCCGCGTCGCCCGAGCGAGTTGTCGAGCACCACGTCGACTTAGCTTCGCAGACATTCGTCTCTCCTTCGCGGTGTACCCAGAGAGTTACCTTAGGGAGAGGGACGACTTGGGACGCTAAGGCCGGAAATCTTTGCTTTTAGTTGGTGAGCCCGTCGGGATTCGAACCCGAGACCCCTTGATTAAAAGTCAAGTGCTCTACCGGCTGAGCTACGGGCTCCTCGGCTCCCATATGGGCCACGGTAAGCGCCAAGGTCAATATCGCGCGCGAATTCCCTGAACGGGGGCTATAAAGCCCGTCGCGCCCGCGGCTTCCATTCAGTAAGCTCGCGCCGCATCGCGCGCCCGGGGAGGGGACCCCACATGACAGCCAAGAAGGGAAAGGCCAGACCGCGCCAAGCGGCCAAACCCGCCGTGAACAAGCTGGGCATCGCGCGGATCAGCACCGCGGGGTCGAGACACAAGCGAAATCCCCTCATCGTCTATTGGCCGCGCCTCCTGTTCCTCATCCCCATGATCGCGGTGCTGTGGGTGCCGTTCTACAATAGATTCGAGCCTTCGCTGGGCGGTATTCCCTTCTTCTATTGGTACCAGCTCGCCCTTGTCCTCATCGGCGCAACGATCGTTCTCGCTGTTTACCTGCTCGAGACGCGGCTCACCAAGGTGACGCCGCGCGCGGGCGATGCCAGCGTCGATCCTGGCGCGACGGGGGACGTGCTGTGAATTTGAACGTCACGGCCACCATCATCTTCGTCGTCCTGTTCCTGCTCGTGAGCTGGCTCGGCTTCGTCGCGGCGCATTGGCGCAAAGCCGATCTCAACCAACTGCATGAATGGGGCCTCGGCGGTCGGCGCTTCGGCACGGTCGTCACCTGGTTCCTGCTCGGCGGCGACCTCTATACCGCCTACACCTTCATCGCCGTGCCGGCGCTCGTGTTCGGCGCCGGCGCCATGGGCTTCTTCGCCATCGCCTACGCGATCCTTATCTATCCGTTTCTCTATCTGATCTATCCGCGGCTCTGGGCGATCGCGCGCGAGCGCGGCCACGTGACGGCGGCGGACTTCGTGCGCGACCGCTTCGACAGCCGGCTGCTCGCGCTCGCCGTGGCGGTCACCGGCATCGTCGCCACGATGCCCTATATCGCGCTCCAGCTCGTCGGCATGGAGGTGGTGATCGGCGCGCTCGGCTTCCCGACCAGCGGTTTCGCCGGGCACATGCCGCTGATCATCGCCTTCATCGTGCTCGCGGCCTTCACCTATACCAGCGGCCTGCGCGCGCCGGCTCTGATCGCCGTGGTCAAGGACATGCTGATCTTCATCACCATCTTCGCCGCCGTGATCGTTATCCCGGCGAAGCTCGGCGGCTATGGCGCGATCTTCGCGGCGGTGCCGCCGGAGAAGCTGATCCTCCCGCCCGCTACCGCCGACAATTTCGGCAAGCTGAGCGCGTATGCGACGCTCGCGCTCGGCTCGGCCCTCGCGCTGTTCCTCTATCCTCACGCCATGACGGGCGTGCTTAGCGCCTCGAGCGGCGATGTGATCCGCAGGAACTCGGGCCTGCTTGCCGCCTATTCCTTCATCCTCGGCCTGATCGCGCTGCTCGGCTACATGGCGATCGCGGCAGGGGTCCAAAAGGATCCGGCCTATGCTGCGGGCTTCGAGGAGTACGGCTCGAACTTCGCCGTGCCGGCGCTGTTCCTTGCCTCGTTCCCATCCTGGTTTGTCGGCGTCGCCTTCGCGGCGATCGCCATCGGCGCGCTCGTGCCGGCCGCCATCATGTCGATCGCCTGTGCCAATCTCTACACCCGCAACCTGTACAAGGAGTTCTTGAAGCCGAACTGCACCGACGCCGAGGAAGCGCGAATGGCGAAGATCGTTTCGCTCGTAGTGAAGATCGGCGCGGTCGCCTTCATCCTCGCCATCCCGCAGGCCTACGCCATCCAGCTCCAGTTGCTCGGCGGCATCTGGATCATCCAGATCTTGCCAGTCGTCCTGCTGGGCCTCTACACCAATGCGTTCAATTCACGGCCGCTGCTGATCGGCTGGGCGGCGGGCATCGGCTCGGGCACCTACATGGCAGCAACCCAGCACTTCATCTCCTCGACCTATCCGCTCACCGTTTTTGGTGTCACCGTGCCGGGCTACGCGGCCTTGTATTCGGTGGTGATCAACGTGGTTGTCGCGGCGGTTCTCACTCCGGTTCTCGACCGCGTGACGAAGCCGAGCCCGGCGCATGCCGCGGATTGAGGCTGCCCCTAGCGGCTGAAGCGGCCAAGCAAAGCTCGACCGGCCGTAGATTCCTCGGTAATTTCCTCTGGGTCGCGACTCGAATAAGACCTCGAGAGGGAGGAGACTAACAATGGCAAACGATAATCAGGGCAGCAGGACGTTTCTCGCGATCGTGCTGGGCGGCATCGTGCTCGCTCTCGTGATCGCCGCCTATTTCATGTATGGCAACAAGGGCGACACCAACGTCAAGGTTCAGCTTCCTCCCACGGCCCAGCCCACCGAGACGGCGCCTCCGGCTGCAGACACGCCTCCGGCAGAGGCGCCTGCCGCCGAAACTCCCGACGAGTTGACCGAGGAGCCGTCTGAGCCGCCTGCCGAAGAGTCGAGCCCTGGCGAGGTTCCGCCGCCTTCCGGTGAAAATCCCCCACAATAGGACGAACAGCGCGTCGCGATCGGGGGCGGGCCCTTGGCTTTAGGGTTCCGCCCCTTTTTGCGTCCAGGCTTTCCGCAAATGCGCTCGCCGTTCATGTGAGGTTCAGACTGAACCCGGCCTGGTAGGCTCCAAAAGATGCTAAATTGTGGGACCTTGAGCGGGACATGGCTTGCATGGCGCGGGATTGGCTTAGGGGAGGCGTGACCGCAGCGCTGCTGGCGGCCGCCATGGGCTTCGCTTGTGGCAGCGAAGCCGCAGAGGACAGCAAGCCTGCCGTTCCAGTCGAGGCCAGCAAGGTGGTCGCCGCGCCGCTCAGCGAGCAGGTGACGGCAATCGGCACGCTTCTCTCCGACGAAGCCGTCACCATCAGCTCGGAGATTGCGGGCCGCCTCAAGGAGATCCATTTCGAGGAAGGCCAGCCGGTCGAAAAGGGGGCGCTTTTATTCAGCCTCGACGACTCCGTCTATCGCGCCCAGCTCGACGACGCCTCCGCCAAGCTCAAGCTCGCCGCGCAGACCAACAAGCGAACCAGCACGCTGTTCAGCAACAAATACGCGACGGCCCAATCGGCAGACGAGGCGGCATCGAACCTCGCCGTGAACACGGCGGCGGTCGAACTCGCCCGCGTCCAGCTCGACAAGACGCGCATCACCGCGCCGTTCGCCGGCATCGTCGGTTTGCGCCATGTGAGCGCCGGCGAATACATCACCGCCGGGCAGGCCCTGGTCAATCTCGAGGCGATCGATCCGGTAAAGGCCGATTTCAGGGTTCCCGAGAAGTTTCTGCCGGCGATCAGGGTCGGGCAGACCATCAAGATTAAGGTCGATGCGTTTCCCGAGGACAGCTTCGAGGGCAGGGTCTACGCCATCGATCCCCGCCTGGACGTCGCAGGGCGGAGCCTTCTCGTCCGCGCGATGGTGCCCAATCGCGACCAGCGGCTGAGGCCGGGGCTGTTCGCGCGGGTGACCGTGCTTCTCCAGCTCAAGGAGGATGCCTTGAGCGTCCCCGAGCAGGCCATCGTGCCGCAAGGCGAGAGTCAGTTCGTGTTCAAGATCGTCGACGGCAAGGCGAAGCTCACCAAGGTAAAGATCGGCACACGGCGCGAGGGTCGCGTCGAGATCGTCGAGGGGCTTACCGCGGGCGACCAGGTGGTGACCGCCGGCCAACTCAAGATCAGGGACGGCAGCCCCGTCACGATCGTCGGCACTACCGGAGCCTGAGCCGTGACGCTCCCCGAACTTTCCATCAGACGGCCGGTGTTCGCCACGGTCCTGAGCCTCGCGCTCGTGCTGGTCGGTGTGGTTTCCTATCAGCGGTTGAGCGTACGCGAATATCCGGCAATCGACCCCCCCGTCGTGACCGTGCAGACCACGTATCCGGGCGCGAGCGCTGCGATCGTCGAGACCCAGGTGACCAAGGTGCTCGAGGATACTCTGTCGGGCATCGAGGGGATCGACTTCATCACCTCGATCAGCCGCCAGGAATCGAGCCAGATCACCGTTCGCTTCAAGCTCAGTCGCGATGCCGACTATGCCGCCGCCGATGTGCGCGACCGGGTGGGCCGCGTGCGCGGTCGCCTTCCCGATGAGATCGATGAGCCGATCATCCAGAAGGTCGAAGCCGACGCTCAGCCGATCCTCCATCTTGCCTTCTTCAGCGACCGGCACTCCGAGCTCGAGATCACCGACTATGCCGACCGCTACGTGAAGGATCAGCTGCAGACCCTTCCCGGGGTCGCCGAGGTACGCCTGTTCGGCGAGCGGCAATATTCAATGCGCATCTGGCTCGATCCCGAGCGGCTTGCCGCCTACAGCCTCACCCCTCAAGACATCGAAGCGGCGCTGCGGCGCCAGAACGTCGAGGTTCCGTCCGGCCGCGTCGAAAGCATGCAACGCGAGTTCACCGTCCTGTCCGAGACAGACCTGCGCACGCCCGAGCAGTTCAACGACCTGATCGTCAAGGAGGCCAACGGCTATCTGGTGCGGCTCGCCGAAGTCGGGCATGCCGAGCTCGGTCCGCTCGACGAGCGGCTCGTCGTCCGCTTCAACGGCAAAACGGCCATCGCGCTCGGCGTCATCAAGCAGGCGACCGCCAATCCGCTGGAAGTCGCCCAAGAGGTGCAAGCAATATTGCCGACCATCACCGCATCATTGCCTGAAGGCATGCAGGTGAGAATGGCCAACGACAAGTCGGTGTTCATCGCCGAGTTGATCAAGAACGTTTACGAGACCATCGGCGAGGCGATTCTGCTCGTCGTGTTCATCATCTTCCTGTTCCTGCGCTCGATACGGGCGACGCTCATCCCGCTAGTGACCATCCCGGTGTCGCTGATCGGCGCGTTCGCGCTGATGTACGTCTTCGGCTTTTCCATCAACACGCTGACGCTGCTGGCGCTGGTGCTCGCCATAGGGCTCGTGGTCGACGACGCCATCGTCATGCTTGAGAACATCTACCGCCACGTCGAGCAAGGCATGCCCCCGGTCAAGGCGGCGCTGTTGGGCAGCCGCGAGATCAGCTTTGCCATCATCGCCATGACCATCACGCTGGCCGCCGTCTATGCGCCGATCGGCTTCATGACCGGCGTCACCGGGCGGCTTTTCACCGAGTTCGCCTGGACTTTGGCCGGCGCGGTGATTGTCTCCGGCTTCGTGGCGCTGACCCTGTCGCCGATGATGTGCTCCAAGCTTTTGAAGCACCAGAGCCATCACAATCTCCTCTATCGCCTCATCGAGCGTGTCCTGAATGGGATCACGTCCGGTTATCGCGCCCTCTTGAAGCTCGCGCTCGCCGTCCGTCCGCTCATCGTCCTGCTCGGTCTGGCCGTGGCGGCATCCAGCTATTTCCTGTTCGCCACGATCAAGAGCGAGCTGGCCCCGGTCGAGGATCAGGGCAACATCATCGTCACGTTCCGCGGCCCGGAAGGCGCCACCATCGATTACACCGATGCCTACGCCAAGAAGCTGGAAGAGATCGCCCTCACTGTTCCAGAGGCCGATCGGGTGTTCTCGGTCTCCGGCAATCCGACCGTCTCGCAAGGCCGCGTCATTCTGCGCCTGACACCGTGGAGCGAGCGAAAGCGAACGCAACAGGAGATCGGCCGCTCGATCACGCCGGCGATGTCCACCGTCGCCGGCGTCGTCGGCTTTCCGAGCAATCCTCCCCCGCTTGGCCAGGGCGCCCGCGACAAGCCGGTCAATCTCGTTATCCAGACGTCGCGGCCCTATGACGAGCTGCAACACGTGGTCGAGGCCATGCTCGACAAGGCGCGCGATTATCCCGGCCTGACGGATCTCGACAGCGACCTCAAGCTGAATTCGCCGCAACTCGACATCGTTGTCGACCGGGAAAAGGCTGCCGCAACCGGCGTCGAGATCGACACGCTCGGCCGCACGCTCGAGACCATGCTCGGCGGCCGGCAGGTGACGCGCTTTAAGCGCGAAGGCGAGCAATACGACGTGGTGGTGAAGGTCGCCGACATCGACCGGCAAAACCCCGAGGATCTCCGCCGCATCTATGTCCGTGTGCGCGACAACGCGATGGTGCCCTTGTCCAACCTGATCTCGGTCAAGGAGACGGTGGCGCCGAAGGAGCTCAATCACTTCAATCAACTGCGGGCCGCAACGATCACGGCGCAGCTCGCTCCTGGCTATTCGTTGAGTGAGGGCCTCGAATTTCTCGAACAGACTGCGAAAGAGACACTGCCGGGGACCGCCCGCATCGACTATGCCGGCCAATCGCGCGAGTTCAAGGAAGCGAGCGCGGGCATCTACCTGACCTTCCTGCTTGCGCTCGCCTTCATCTATCTAGTGCTTGCCGCCCAGTTCGAAAGCTTCACCGACCCGTCCATCATCATGCTGACCGTTCCGCTCTCCATTACCGGAGCGCTGTTGGCGCTCTGGTGGAGCAGCGGCACGCTCAACATTTATAGCCAAGTCGGCTTGGTCACCCTGATCGGGCTGATCACCAAGCACGGCATTCTGATCGTCGAGTTCGCTAATCAGCTGCGCGCCAAGGGACAGCCGCTGCGCGAGGCGGTGATCGAGTTGGCCTCGTTGCGTCTTCGGCCGATCTTGATGACGACCGGTGCCATGGTGCTCGGCGCAGTGCCGCTCGCGCTCGCCACCGGCGCCGGTGCCGAGAGCCGCCAGGACATCGGCTGGGTCATCGTCGGCGGCCTCCTGGTCGGCACCCTGTTCACGCTGTTCGTGATCCCGGTGGTCTACACCTATCTCAGCAAGCGCGTGTTCATCGAGGCCGACGATGAGACGATTCATGCGACCGGCGCCCCAGCCTTGCCCGCGCCGAAATATTCGGCGCCGGCTCCTGCCGAGTAACCGAGCCGCGGCACTAGTTGGTCGGCGTAAGCGTCTCGGTGCCGACGCAAGGTTTGCCGGAGATCATCCGCGATCCTTCCAGCGTTCCGTCGGGCTTGATCTGGTAGAGCACGAGCCCGATCGCGTCGGCGAGCGTATAGCTCGCCGCGAAGCTTGTGCCGTTCCGCATGCAGGTGCCTTGGGACGCTGCCGCGTCGGTCTGCCAGGAGATCCTGCAGGTCGTGTCGCTGGTGACGACGATCTGCGCCGTGCCGGAATAGGTCGAGCCGTCGACGTTCTTGCCCGTGACTTGGTATTGGCCGGCAAGGTTCCCGGCCGATGCGCTCATGACGTCTATCAGCAGAAGAGCGGCGGCGCCGCTGAAGGCGATCTTCATGGAGGTTTCCCCGTGTGGCGAGGCTCAGGCCGCGCGATGCGCAGCCACCCGAGCAAGGATAGGCCGCGGTCGCTGCTTTCGCCAAGGCGGGACCGGGGATGCGGCCTGACCAAAAAGAAGAGCCCCGGCGCGGGGAGTGCCGAGGCTCGTACGCATTACACAGAACGCACTACTACCCAGACCGAACACAACTGGGCATGTGCAGCATGCCTTCAGCCTGTGGCAGTTTTTTGACGGTTCCTTGTCAATCTCCTTTTTGGCAACAAGGATTTGCGCCGTTTATCTCATCCTCGCTCGCGATCTGGCCCAGCGCGGCGGCCGAATGCCCCTAGGGAACGGCGCGCGCGAGCCTTGTGCGGCGGCGCGTGCCATGCACAATGATCGAAATTTCGGCAATCGGGCCGAAGCTCGTCGAGGATAGCCTCATCATGCGCTGGCGCGGCGAAAGAGAGAGCGAGAACGTCGAAGACCGGCGGGACGAAGGCGGCGCTGGCGGCTTCAACTTTCCGGGCGGCGTCAGCTTCCCGAGCGGCGGCGGCTCTGGCGGCGGCGGCATCGGCATCATCGGCATTCTCATCATCCTCGGGCTGATGTGGTTCTTCGGCCTCGACCCGACCGTGCTCATGCAGGGCGGCGGTCCCGGCGGCGACCAAGGCAATTTCCCCGACATCCACTTGCCGCAGTCACAGCCCGGGCCGGACACCTCCGACGTTCCCGAGCCCGGCACGCAGGGGCCGCCGCTCGAGCATCCCAAGAGCGCCAGCGAAGACGACCTCAGGCAGTTCGTCGGCGTGGTGCTCGCCGACACCGAGGACGTCTGGCACGACATCTTCCGCCAGTACGGCGAGAAATACAGCGACCCGAAGCTCGTGCTGTTTTCCGGCGCGGTTCGCTCCGCCTGCGGCACCGGCATGGCAGCGATGGGGCCGTTCTATTGTCCGAACGACGAGAAAGTTTACATCGATCTCGGCTTCTATGACGAGCTGAAGGACCGCTTCAAGGTGCAAGGCGACTTCGCCGAGGCCTACGTTCTCGCCCACGAGGTCGGCCACCACGTGCAGAAGCTGCTCGGCATCATGGACCAGGTCGAGGCGGCGCGGCAGCGTATGAGTCAAACCGAGGGAAACGCGTTGCAGGTCCGCGTCGAGCTCCAGGCCGACTGCTTCGCCGGCATCTTCGCCAACCATGCCCAGGAGAGCAAAAACATCATCGAGCCGGGGGACATCGACGAGGCGCTCAACGCGGCGAGCGCGATCGGCGACGACAGGATCCAAAAGCAAACGCAAGGCTATGTCGTGCCGGATGCCTTCACCCATGGCTCGTCCGCCCAGCGCCAGCGCTGGTTCAAGCGTGGCTACGAGAGCGGGAAGCTCGAGAGCTGCGATACTTTCAACGCCGACCAGCTTTAGCCAAGACGTTACCCGTGCCGTGCAACTCGTGGGGCGCCGACACTTCTCGGACCGAATTGTGGGGGGACCGCTAGCGGCGTAGTCTGTTGCCGCGAACAAGATTCGAAAGAACGAACGAAGCGGCGGGGTTGAAAAAGTGCGGCTAGCCCATTGGTTGTAGCTTGGCCTCTACACGACGCTCGTCATCGGTGCGATTGGTCTGGTCGCGGCCCCCTGTGAGCGAGGACGTCATCGTGCTCGGCTCGGCCGGCGACTTCGCCAAGGCCTTCAAGGGCGCCCATCGCTACCAGCCGTGCATGTCTATGCCGATGCGTTCAAGCGGGCGCAGAGCCTCGATCCCGAAAAGGTCCCCGACGCGATCGCCGCGACCGAGCTCGACACGTTCTAGGCCCGGTGAAGTTCGACGAGGCGGGCGGAACGTCACCGAATCCATGGTGCTGAGCCAGGGTGCAACACGGCAAATATGTGGTGGTCGCGCCCGCCAAATGGCGACTGACAGGCCGATCATCCCGCGTCCCCCGCAATAGCCGGCAATGATTAGTCTTCGGCGCGCGCTCAAGTCTTTGTAAGCATCGCTCGGCATCTGGCACCGAGGGCTTCTCGCCGACCCCGCCATGAACAAACTGTTTCTCGGCGGCGATTAAAGCCCGTCACCGGCGTAGACCGTCGCCTCGCATGGACGCGACGCCTTCTTGAACAGCGCGCAAGCCTGCTCAGCCTCCGCGGCATTGGCGAACGGGCCGGCGACCAGCCGCCACTTCTTGTCGGGAGCAAGCACGCGGCGCGGCTGAAGCCCGGCAACCAGGGCGGCATGATTGGTCAGGAACTCGCGCCAGAGCGGGCGCAAACCGTCCTGCTTGGCGACGGTGCCGATCTCGATGCCGTAGCGCGTGCTGCCGTCATTGGCGGCGGGCGGCAGGACGACGGGATCGAGATTTGCGACCTCGGCCGGCGGCGAGGGCGTCTCAGCCGCCGTTTGCGGCGCAGACGGAGTGCTCGTTGACGGCGGCGCGGGCGCGGATAGATTGACGCTCGGCGCGGCGTCTTCGGCCGGCTCATCAGGCTCCGACACCGTCACTGGCGGAATCTTGGGATTCTCCACGTCGTCGTTGCCGGGCTCAGACGTGGTGACGGGCGGAGGAGGGGCAGCGGCCGGCTTGGCTTCGGGCTTCACCGGCTTCGGCTCGGCGGCAGCAACCGCCTCCACCGCCTCTGCCGGCTTGGCCGCCGGCTTCTCCGGCGCAGGCGGCGTGACGACGGGCGTCGCAGCCGCCGCTTCAGGCTTTTTCGGCGGGGAGGCCAACACTTTTGGCTCAGGCGATTTGACGGTGACAGGGCTTGCCGGCGTCGCCGAGGCGACTGGGCCCGTGCCCTTCTCGCCAGGCTCGACGCGCGCGCTAAGATCGGACACTTGCTGCGACAACTCGCGCATGGTGGCCTTGATCTCGGCAACCTCCTTGTCGCGCGCCTCGTTGGCCTCGATCACCTGCGACGCCTGGTCGGCGGTGAGGCCCGAGCTGCTGAATGTGGTGCCCAACTTCGCGGTCTGGCCGCCAAAGGCCGTCGGATCGCCGAACAGGGTGAACAGATAGAGGGCCGAAAACCCGGCGAGCACGATCCAGAAGAAGGCCAACAGGCCCTTCGTCCAGTTCTTCTCCTCGCTGCGGCAATTCCTCAGCATCGGGGTCGAAGCCTCCCGCCTTCGAAATTCCGGCCCAAAAGCGACCTCAATATGGCTAACGCGACGCTTCCCCGTCGACGCCCCCGGAGGATGACTCCCTCGCTCCCTCGCGTCAATTCGGCCGGGCCAATTTGGCAGGAAGCGAGCCCTTGCAAGTTATGGCCCTCATCTTCGCTTTGGACTAGACAGTTCGCACATCGGCCGGCCTGGCTTGAGCGATTCGGGCGCGGCGAAGCTCATGTCTGAGTGGCTCGCGGGGCTCAAGCAGGAATAACGGCGTTGGCGAACTCTGTCCTCCGGCGTGCCGGCTAAGGCACGCTTTTTTTGCTCGGCTTCGGCTTAGATTTCAGCGATCCAAGGCTTCATGACGCAATCTTCCGCCTCCCTCGCCATCGTTCTTGCCGCCGGCAAGGGCACGCGCATGAAGTCCGCGCTGCCCAAGGTGCTGCACAAGATCGCCGGCGCGCCGATGATCGCGCATGTGCTGAGCGCCGCGCAGGCTGCGGGAATCGGCAAAACCTCGCTTGTGGTCGGTCCGGGCATGGAGGACGTAGCCAAAGCCGCGACAGCGCCCAAACTTCAGGTCTTCGTGCAGGCCGAGCAGCTTGGCACGGCCGATGCGGTCAAGGCCGCGCGCCAGGCGTTCGAGGACTTCAAGGGGAACGTGCTGATCCTCTACGGCGATACGCCGCTGCTCAGGGCCGAGACGCTTGATGCCGTGCGCGACGAGCTCGATGGCGGCGCAGACCTCGTGGTGATCGGCTTCGAGGCGGAGAACCCGATCGGCTATGGGCGTCTGCTGCTCGACGACAGGGGACGGCTCGCCGCTATCCGCGAGGAGAAGGACGCGAGCGATGCCGAGCGCGCGCTGACGCTCTGCAATTCCGGCATCATGGGCTTCCGCTCGGGCAAGACCTTGCTCGGCCTGCTCGGCCGGATTGGCAAGAACAACGCCAAGGGCGAGTTCTACCTGACCGATGCCGTAGCGCTCGCCGCCGGCGACCGGCTCGAGACGCGCATCGTCACGTCGACCGGCGAGGAGGTGCTCGGCGTCAATTCGCGCGGCGAGCTGGCGCAAGCCGAAAGCGCCATGCAGCGCCGCTTGCGTGCCCGCGCCATGGCCGACGGCGCGACGCTGATCGCGCCGGAGACGGTGTTTCTGAGCCACGATACCAAGATCGGCAAGGACGTGCTGATCGAGCCGCATGTGGTGATCGGCGAGCGCGTGGCCATCGCCGACGGCGCCACCATCAGGGCCTTCTCGCATCTCGAAGGCGCCCGCATCGGCGATAACGCGACCGTCGGCCCGTTCGCGCGGCTGAGGCCCGGCGCAAACCTCGCCAAGGGCGCGCACATCGGCAATTTCGTCGAGATCAAGCAGGCCGAGATCGCCGAGGGCGCCAAGGTCAATCATCTCACTTATATCGGCGATGCGAGCATCGGCGCGCGCGCCAATATCGGTGCCGGCACGATCACCTGCAACTTTGACGGCTTCGCCAAGCACCGGACGGAGATCGGCGCCGGCGCCTTCGTCGGCTCGAACTCGTCGCTCGTCGCCCCTGTGAAGATCGGCGACGGCGCCTATATCGGATCGGGCAGCGTCATCTCCAAGGATGTCGAGGCGGACGCGCTCGCGCTCTCCCGCGCGCCACAGGAGGAGCGCCAGGGCTGGGCCGCGCGCGTGCGCGAGCGGCGGGGCCGCGCCAAAGCCAAGGACGGCGGAAACAAAGGGACATAGCTCGTGAGTTGCGGCCAACACCGGTGCAAATTAGTCAGAAGCAAGGGTGGGCGGGAGTAGGGGACGATGTGCGGCATCGTTGGCGTCCTCGGCAAGGGGCCGGTCGCTGAGCAGCTCGTCGATGCGCTGAAGCGCCTCGAATATCGCGGCTACGATTCGGCTGGCGTTGCCACCGTCGACCACGGCCATCTCGGCCGCCGCCGCACCGAAGGCAAGCTGCGCAATCTCGAGCTGAAGCTGAAAGCCGAGCCGCTTCCGGGCTCGACCGGCATCGGCCATACCCGCTGGGCGACTCACGGCAAGCCGGTCGAGGCCAACGCCCATCCGCACATGACCGATCTCGTCTCGATCGTGCACAACGGCATCATCGAGAATTTCCGCGCGCTCAAGGCCGAGCTCCAGGCGCAAGGCGCGATGTTCACCTCAGACACCGACACCGAGGTCATCGCTCATCTCGTAACCTCCGAGCTCAAGGCCGGCAACGATCCGGTGCCGGCGACGTTCAACGCGCTCCAGCGCCTCGAAGGCGCATTCGCGCTGGCGCTGATCTTCGCCGGCTACGACGATCTCATGATCGTGGCGCGACAGGGCAGCCCGCTCGCCATCGGCTTCGGCGAGGGTGAGATGTTCGTGGGCTCCGACGCGATCGCGCTGGCGCCGTTCACCGACGCCATCGCCTATCTCGAGGACGGCGACTGGGCGGTGTTGACCAGAACCGGCATTGCCATCCGCGACCGCAACGGCAATTCGGTCGACCGGCCGGTGACGCGATCGCAGGCGAATGCGCTGATCGTCGACAAGGGCAATCACCGCCACTTCATGGTGAAGGAAATCCACGAGCAGCCCGAGGTGATCGGCCACACGCTCGCTGGCTATGTCGATCTCGCCACCAACCGCGTCGACATTCCCCAGCTCCCGTTCGACTTCGCCAAACTCGGCAGGCTATCGATCTCGGCGTGCGGCACCGCCTATTATGCGGGGATCGTCGCCAAATATTGGTTCGAGCGCTGGGCCAAGCTCCCCGTCGATGTTGATATCGCCTCCGAGTTTCGCTATCGCGAGACTGCGATGGACGCGGGCGGCGCCGCCTTGTTCGTCTCGCAGTCGGGCGAGACCGCCGACACGCTCGCCACGCTGCGTTATTGCCGCGCGCAAGGCCAGCACATCGTGTCGGTGGTCAATGTGCGCGAATCTACCATCGCGCGGGAATCGGATGTCGTGCTGCCGACGCTCGCCGGGCCGGAGATCGGCGTCGCCTCGACCAAGGCATTCACTTGCCAGCTCACCGTGCTCGCCTGCCTCGCCATCGCCGCCGGCAAGGCGCGCGGGGTGATCGGTCCTGCGCTCGAGGCGGAGCTGGTGCAATCGCTGGCAGAGGTGCCGCGCCACATGGCGACCGTGCTTCGCGACGAGCAGCCTTACGAGACGCTCGGCCACAATCTCTCAAAGGCGCACGACGTGCTCTATCTTGGGCGCGGACTCAGCTATCCGATCGCGCTCGAGGGCGCGCTGAAGCTCAAGGAGATTTCCTACATTCACGCCGAGGGCTATGCCGCAGGCGAGCTGAAGCACGGCCCGATCGCCCTGATCGACGAGAACATGCCGGTCATCGTCATCGCTCCGCGCGACGATCTGTTCGATAAGACCGTTTCGAACATGCAGGAGGTTGCGGCGCGCGGCGGCAAGATCCTCTTGATCAGCGACGCTGACGCGGCGAGCACCGGCTGCGCCATCGCCACGCATCTCGCAGTGCCCCCGGTCCACCGCTTCGTGACCCCGTTCGTCTATGCCGTGCCGGTGCAGTTGATCGCCTATTACACCGCGGTGTTCATGGGTACCGACGTAGATCAGCCGCGCAACCTCGCCAAATCCGTCACCGTCGAATAGACTGGGCCTCGGATTTGCCTGATTTCTTTGCTTGAGCAAGGACATGGCGGCTCAGCGGAAGACTTTCCGGCCGCGCCATCTGGTATTTGGCGCGTCATTCGTGCTTGTCGCTTCGCTTCTTCCGGCTTTCGCCGAGGATGTAGGGCTCAAGAACGGCGCCGCTGCGCTGACGACTGGCAAATACGACAATGCCGTCCGCATGCTGTCTTCCACGATCAACTCCGATAACGCCTCGCAAGGCGAGGCCGCCAAGGCGCTTTATCTCCGCGGCATCGCCTATCGCAAGCTCGGCCAGCCCTCACGGGCCATCGCCGATCTCGGCGCGGCGATCTTCCTCGGCCTGCCCGACCAGGACCGCGTCGGCGCGCTGGTCAATCGTGGGCTCGCTTATCAGGCCGCCGGCCTCTCGGCCCAAGGCGATGCGGAGATCGCGCTGGCCCGCAAAGCCGGCGGCAGCGGCGCGGTCGAGCAGTTGATCGCGGAAGGTGGCGGCGCGCCGCGGGGCGCAGAGTTGATCGCCGCCTTCTCGACCTCGGTCTCACCGGGAGCTCAGTCCTATGGGGCGAATGCCGAAGCGAGCCCGACGCCGGCGACGCATGCCGCAAATGCTTCAGGTCAATGGAACACGGCGGCGAATTCCGGCGAGGGGGAAAATTCGAACGGTGGCAGCCGCGTGAGCCGGTGGTGGGGATCGTTGACTGGCGGCTCGTCAGAGTCTCCGCCTCCGCCACCTGAGTCCGCGGCCGCGTCGAGCGTGCCCTCCCCCGTCAAGCCGCCCTCAGCGCCGAGCACCGGATGGGGTGCCGAGACCCAAGCTGGCGACGCCGTGCCGTCGAGTGAGGCGAGACGCGCGCCGAGCACCGGCTGGAGCGCCGCGACCCAAAATGCCAGCGCACCCGTGCCGAGCGCCCCGCGTGCCGCGCCGGCGCCGAGCACCGGCTGGGGAACCCAGACGCAGCCAGGTGAGACCGTGGTTGCCAGCGATGCGACCCCAAGCCAGAGCAGGTTCGGCCGCTGGTTCTCGAGAACCGCAGAGGCCGATCAGGCGGCGGTGCCTGCGCCGGCGGCAGCCCCCGCGACCGGAGGCGTAGGCGGCTTCCAATTGCAACTTGCCACCAGCCGTTCCCAAGCTGAAGCCCAGGCGTTGTGGAAGCAGGTGTCGAGCACGAACGCGCAACTTGCCGGCAAGGGACCGGCGATCGAGCAGGTCGATATCGGCAATTTCGGCACCTTCTACAGCCTCAAGGTCGGACCCTTCCCGGACAAGGCGGAAAGCTCTAAGGTCTGCAATGCGCTGAAGCGGAACGGCGTCGATTGTTCGGTCGTGACGCCTGGGGCGCAGTAATCCTATTTGCCGTATAATACCTGCAAGCCGAGGTGCATTGGGCCATCCCTTCATCGAGAGCGAAGGCGCGAAGTGGCTGACCATTGAAATTTGACTGGGACGCCTTCCCGACCCCGCGATGAAACCAATCGACAAGACGACGATCGTTCCCAAGCAGCGTGCCGAGAAGCCCCGGCGGGAGAGCGACCTCGCGCTGATCGTCGAGGAGGAGCCTGCCTCCTCGCATTTCGTCGCACGGCTTCGCGGCTACTTCCTCACCGGCCTCATCGTCGTCGGCCCGGTCGCCATCACCGTCTATGTGGTGTGGTGGTTCATCAATCTGGTCGATGCCTGGGTGAAGCCGCTCCTGCCGCAAAACTATCTGCCGGACACCTATCTGCCCTTCAAGCTGCCGGGTGTCGGCCTGATCGTCGGCATATTCACACTGATGGTGGTCGGCGCGCTCACCGCCAATCTGTTCGGCCGCACCATTGTGAGTTACGGCGAGATGATGCTCGACCGCATGCCGGTGGTGCGCGGTGTCTACCGGCTGATCAAGCAGATCTTCACGACGATCTTCTCCAAGAGCGGGACCTCGTTCAAGCGCGTCGGGCTCATCGAGTTTCCCCGCCGCGGTCTCTATGCGCTGGTGTTTCTCGCCGGCGATCCGCCGCAGGAGGTTGAGGAGAAGATCGGCGGCGACAATCCGCTGATCACAGTATTCATGCCGAACGGTCCCAATCCGACCACCGGCTTCATCGTGTTCATGCCGGCGAGCGAGGTGATCCCGCTCGATCTCGCGGTCGAGGACGCCGCCAAGTTGGTTGTGTCGGCGGGTCTGGTCGGGCCCGACCAGCAGCAGGAAGAACTGCGCAAGCTCGCCAAGGCAAAGGTGGCCAAGCCTGTCGCCGAGGAAGAGCCCGTCGTCTGACGGCGTTCACGGCGCCGCGCGCCTTGGCTTACTCCACGTGCCCTCAACCCGCGCGGATCAGAAGGGCCGCGTCGTCGCGCTCGAACAGATAGAGCAGCAGCTTCAACGTCTCGGCATTGTCGCCTGTCAGGTCTGGCGCGCGCGCTAGGATCAGTTGCGCTTCGTCGCGCGCGGCCGCGAGCAAGGCCTCATGCTCAGGCAAACTCGCGATGCGGAAGGCAGGGAGCCCGCTCTGCCGCGTGCCGAGCACCTCGCCGCCGCCGCGCAAGCGCAGATCTTCCTCGGCGATGACGAAGCCGTCCTCGGTACGACGCATCACCCCCAAGCGCTCGCGTGCGGTTTCGGACAGCGGCTGGCGATACAGCAAGATGCACGACGATTGCTTCGCGCCGCGCCCGACGCGGCCGCGCAACTGATGCAACTGAGTGAGTCCGAAGCGCTCGGCATGCTCGATGATCATGATCGAGGCGTTGGGCACGTCGACGCCGACCTCGATGACGGTGGTTGACACCAGGATCGACAGCGCGCCCGAGGCGAACGCCGCCATGACGCGGTCCTTCTCGTTGCCCGCGAGCTTGCCATGCACCAGTCCGACTGTCTCGCCGAAGCGTTCGGCGAGGTCTGTGTGACGGGCCTCCGCCGCGGCGACGTCGAGCTGCTCCGACTCTTCGACCAGCGGGCAGACCCAATAGACCTGCGTGCCAGAAACGACGGCGCGGCCGACCCGCGCGATCACCTCATCAAGCCGCTCGAGCGGCACGGTGGCGGTCGTGATCGGCTTCCGCCCCGGCGGCTTATCGTCGAGCCGCGAGACGTCCATGTCGCCATAGCTGGTGAGCAGCAGCGTGCGCGGGATCGGCGTCGCGGTCATTACCAGAAGCTCGGCGCCGTTGCCGCTGCCTTTGCCTTGCAGTGCGAGCCGCTGATGCACGCCGAACCGATGCTGCTCGTCGATCACGGCCAGACCAAGATCGCGGAACGCGATCGCCTCCTGGAACAGCGCATGCGTGCCGATCAGAATATCGAGCTGGCCAGCTTCGAGCGCGGCGAGGATCGCTTCGCGCTCTTTGCCGCGCTCGCGACCGGTGAGCAACGCGATGCGCAAATTCGCTGCCGCGCCGAGCGCGCTGATGGTCTTGAGATGCTGACGCGCGAGCAGCTCGGTCGGCGCCATCAGCGCCCCTTGCGCACCCGCCTCTACGGCGCCTGCAAGAGCGAGCAGCGCGACCACTGTCTTGCCGCTGCCGACATCGCCTTGCAGCAGCCGGAGCATGCGATGCGGGCTCGCGAGATCGGCGTCGATCTCGGCGAGCGCGCGCCTCTGCGCGCCGGTGAGTTTGAAGGGAAGCTTGGAGATGATCGCCTTTCGGAGCTTGCCTGTTGCGGCGAATTTCCGGCCGGCGCGCTTCGTCATGCGTTGGCGAATGACGGCAAGCGCGAGCTGATTGGACAATAGCTCGTCGTAAGCGAGTCGGTCGCGGGCAGGGGTTGACGGCGCCAGATCGGCCGCGTCCTCCGGCGCATGTAGGCTGGCGAGAGCCTCGGCGAAAGACGGCCAGGCGTTCCGCATGCGGAAGGCATCGTCGATCCATTCGGGTAGCGCCGGCAGCCGCGCCAGCGCCTCGCCGATCGCCTTGCGCAAGACGGAGTTGGAGAGACCGGCCGTCAGGGGATAGAGCGGCTCGTGCAGCGGGAGCGCGCCGTCGCTGTTCTTGTCCGCGCTATCGATCGCCACCACATAATCGGGGTGGGGCATTTGCAGCCAGCCGTTATAGGATTCGAGCTTGCCGGAAACGAGCTTGCGACTCCCAGGTGGCAACAGCCGTTTCAGATAGCTCGGGTCGGCGTTGAAATAGACAAGCTCGAGCGCGGCGCCCGACGCGTCCTCGGCCAGCACCTTGTAGGGCGCGCGCGCGCCTCGACGTCCGCCGCCGCCCCGATGCTCGCTCACCGTGACTTCCAGCGTGGCGAGTTCGCCGATCTTCGCCTCTGAAATGCGCGCGCTGACGGCGCGGTCGATCACGGCGACCGGCAGATGCCACACGAGATCGATGATCCGCGCATGCGCCCCCTCCCCCTCATGGCGCGGCGCGACGAGCTTGCTGAGCAGCGTCTCGACCTTGGGCCCTACGCCCTTGAGTGAACGCACGGGGGCAAAGAGTGGAGCTAAGCGGGCAGGGCGCATGACGATTTGAGCTTAACGCAGTTCCTTTATCGTCGCTTAAGTCGGCAGTAGGGTGCAAACGCGGCCCGCGTCGAATCGGCCGCCGAGCCGCGCGCCCTTGACAAGCCATAGCTGCGCTCGCTCTAACCCAGGCGTTCGGCATCTGGAAGCATCGCCATGTCGGGCAGTGATGTTGGAATGCGCCGCCGTCGGGCGCTATGGCGGGCCACCCATCGCGGCTCGAAGGAGATGGACTTTCTGCTCGGCCGCTATGCCGAAGCCGTGCTCGATGGAATGAACGCCAACGATATCAGCATCTTCGAGCGCCTGATCGACATTCCTGACCCCGACATCGAGAACTCGGTGCTCGAGGGGCACTCCTTGGGCGATCCCGACCTCGACGAACTCATGCGGCAGGTGAGGCGTTTCCACGGCCTCAACCAGGGCCGCTAGATCCGACGAAACTTAAAGTATGGCCATCTCACAGCTCCCAACCTTGCCGGTCGACCGCCTGCTCAAGGGCAGGCGCGCCATCGCCGGCGGCGTTCCCGAAGGGCTCGATGCGCTGCTGCTCGCCGAGCTTGCGCGGCATGCGGCTGCGGGCGGCGCGTTGCTCCACGTGGCGCGCGACGCGAACCGCCTCGCCACGCTTGAAGAAGCGATTCCGTTCTTCGCCCCCGACGTGCAGGTGCTGAGCTTTCCCGCCTGGGACGGCGTGCCTTACGACCGCGTCGCGCCCAACGCCGAGACTATCGCGCAGCGGATCGAGACGCTGGCGGCTCTGATGGACCACGCGCCTAAGCCAAAACGCCCGCTCGTCGTGCTGACCACCATTCACGCCGCGCTCCAGCGCGTGCCGCCGCGCGAGTTCATCGGCGGATCGGCCGTGAAGCTGCATGCCGGGAACGCCACCTCCATGCAGTCGCTGATCGAGAAACTCGAAACGTCCGGCTACGCGCGGGCAGGGACGGTGATGGACCCGGGCCAATACGCTGTGCGTGGCGGCATCCTCGACCTCTATCCACCCGGCGGCGAGCCGGTCAGGCTCGACTTCTTCGGTGACACGCTCGAATCGATCAGGGCATTCGATCCCGAGACGCAACGCACCAAGGCGCGGCGCGAGGAGGTCCAGCTCCTGCCGATGAGCGAGGTGGCGTTGACGCCCGAGGTGCGCAGCGCCTTCCGCCAGCGTTACGTCGCCCTGTTCGGACCCGTGACCGGCGACGACCCGCTCTACGAGTCGATCTCGGCCGGACGCCAGCATCAGGGTATGGAGCATTGGCTGCCGCTGTTCCAGGAGCGCCTCGTACCGCTGTTCGATTATCTGCCGTGCGCCGTGGTCAGCCTCGACCCGTTGGTCGAAGATGCGCGCAGCAAGCGGCTCGAGCAGATCGCCGATCATTACGATGCGCGCGCGCAGGCGCTGGAGCGCAAGGCGTTCGGCGCGCCGCCTTATCATCCAGTGCCGCCAGAGAGCATGTTCCTGAGCGAGGCCGACTGGGAGCAGGCGCTTGCCGACCGGCATGTGATTGCGCTCGATCCGTTCGAGCATCCCGAGCAGCCGGGTGCCACCGTCGTCTCGTTCGGCGGACGGCAGGGCCGCACCTACGCCGCCGAGCGCCAGACCGAAGGCGTAAATGTGTTCGATGCAGTGGTGACGCATGCCAAGCGGCTGCAGGGCGACTATAAGCGCGTCATCGTCGCCTGCTGGAGCAATGGTGCGCGCGAGCGGCTGGCTACGCTCCTAGCCGAGCATGGCGGCGGCGACACCGCGAACGTGAAGAGTTTCGCCGAGGCGCTCGACTTGCCGCCCTCCACAACCGCCGTGGCCGTGCTGCCGCTCGAGACCGGGTTCGAGGCGCCGGGGATCGCCGTGATCGGTGAACAGGACATTCTCGGCGACCGGCTGGTGCGCAAGTCACGCGGCAAGCGCGGCAGCGATGTATTGACCGAGGCGTCGAGCCTCGCCTTCGGCGATCTCGTGGTCCATGCCGACCACGGCATCGGCCGCTTCGCCGGTCTCGCAACCATCGAGGCGGCCGGCGAGCCGCATGATTGCCTCGAAGTGCATTATGCCGGCGGCGACAAGCTCTATCTCCCAGTCGAGAATATCGAGCTGCTCAGTCGCTACGGCTCTGACGAATCCGGCGCGCAGCTCGATCGGCTGGGCGGCGTCGGCTGGCAATCGCGCAAAGCGCGGTTGAAGCAGCGCATCCGCGCCATGGCCGAGAAGCTGATCAAGGTCGCAGCGTTGCGCGAACTCCGCCAGGCGCCAGTGCTCACCCCGCCGGAAGGCGTCTACGACGAGTTCTCGGCGCGCTTCCCTTACGAGGAGACCGACGACCAGACGGCCAGCATCGGCGCGGTCGTCGAGGATCTCGGCAGCGGCCGTCCCATGGACCGGCTGATCTGCGGCGATGTCGGCTTCGGCAAGACCGAGGTGGCGCTGCGGGCGAGCTTGATTGCCGTGCTAGCCGGCAAGCAGGTCGTCGTGGTGGTACCGACCACCCTGCTCGCGCGCCAGCACTTCCATACCTTCACCGAGCGCTTCCGTGGCTTTCCCGTGAAGATCGCTCAGGCCTCGCGCTTGGTGAGTCCCAAGGAGCGCGCCGAGATGAAGGCGGGCATCAAGTCCGGCGACATCGACATCGTCGTCGGCACCCACGCGCTGCTCGCCAAAGGTATCGAATTCGCCGATCTCGGCCTGTTGATCGTCGACGAAGAGCAGCATTTCGGCGTGCAGCATAAAGAGCGCCTGAAGCAGCTCCGCGAGGACGTGCATGTCCTGACGCTGACCGCCACGCCGATTCCGCGCACGCTGCAGCTTGCATTGTCGGGCGTGCGCGAGATGTCGCTGATCTCGACCCCGCCGGTCGATCGCCTTGCGGTGCGCACCTACGTGACGCCGTTCGACCCGGTCATCCTGCGCGAGGCTCTGCTGCGCGAACGCTATCGCGGCGGCCAGACGTTCTACGTGGTGCCGCGCATCTCCGACCTCGACGACGCGGCGGCGTTCCTCCAGGAGCACTCGCCTGAGCTCAAGGTCGGGCGCGCCCACGGCCAGATGGGAAGCCGCGAGCTCGACGCCGTGATGAATGCCTTCTACGACCGGCAATACGACGTGCTGCTGTCGACCTCGATCGTCGAATCCGGACTTGACATCCCGTCGGCGAACACGCTGATCGTGCATCGCTCCGACATGTTCGGGCTCGCTCAGCTCTATCAGCTGCGGGGCCGCGTCGGGCGTTCCAAGATCAGGGCCTATGCCTATTTCACGATTCCCGCCGATGCGCGCCTGACGCCTGCGGCCGAGAAGCGGCTCAAGGTGCTGCAATCGCTCGACACGCTCGGCGCCGGCTTCGCCCTCGCAAGCTACGACCTCGACATCAGGGGAGCAGGCAATCTCTTGGGCGAGGAGCAGTCGGGTCACATCAGGGAGGTCGGCTACGAGCTTTATCAGTCGATGCTGGAAGAGGCTGTGGCGGCCATCAGGGGCGGCGAGGGCGTGATCGAGGACCAATGGTCGCCGCGCATCAATCTCGGCACCTCGGTGCTGATCCCGGAGGAATACGTTCCCGACCTCCAAGTCAGGCTCGCGCTCTATCGCCGGCTGTCGGGCGTCGAAAGACACGATGCCATCGAGGGCTTTGCCGCCGAGCTGATCGACCGCTTCGGCCCGATGCCGCAAGAGGTACGCCATCTGCTCGACGTGGTCGAGATCAAGGGGCTGTGCCGACAGGCCGGCATCGAGCAGATCGATGCCGGGCCCAAGGGCGCGGTCATCGCCTTCCGCAACAAGACCTTCGCCAATCCCGAGGGGCTGATCGCCTTCATCCGCGAAGAGGGGAAGCGGGTGAAGCTCCAGCCCGACCACCGGCTGATTTATTACGCCGATTGGGAGACGCCCGAGGAGCGGCTTACCGGCGCGCGCGAGCTTCTGAAGCGCCTCGTCAAGATCGCCGGCAAGGTGAAACAGGCGGCTTAGTAACCATCGCGGTTGACCCCGCCATGACAGGTGCCGGTATTTTGGCGGCTTACACCTGCGCCATGATCTGGTCGCGGAGATCGCGGCCGGTCGCTTCGCGCGGGGCCGAGCACGACGGAAGCGAGATCGCCGAGCAAATAGAGACCGAACAGAAACGCTCCGGTGCCGAGCGAGAGCAGCCGCGTATTGATCAGCGCCGGTCCCGTGCGCGGTGGCGCTTCGATCGCGTGCCGCGAAGGCCCGTAGCCTAGGATCGCCTCGTTGAGCGAGACGACGCTGTCAGGAAGGTCCTCGCCGAAGCCGAGCACGAGGCGCACCGACAGATGAGGCGCCGCCACCCGGCAAAGCTCCTCGCATTGACGGCCGCCGACAAAACTAGAGATCCGATCAGCGCCTTCGGCTCGATCGCCTCTCACACTCTGCCGATCTCATGGCCGCGCCACAGCTTGGCAGCATGGCGACGGCGAGCCCGGCGCGCCACGCGGCAAGCAGCACGAGCGGTTGCAGCGCGAGATTGGGAAGGGAACGGCAATTTTGTCGCCGGCCACAAGCACGATCTCGAGGAAGAACGAGGCGACTCCATCGACCGATGGTCGGTCTCGCGATAGGTGTAATTGCGCGCATGACCGAGCCCAAGCACCGAGCGGTTCGGCGGATCGAACAGGGCGGCGCCATCCAGACGCTGCAGGGCGCGCCGCCGCAACAGGCCCTCGGCGGTAAGCGGCGGCTCCAGCCTTATCTTTTCCCTCTCTGTCTGTGGCAAGGGGAGCGTGCTCATCGGCAGCATCAGGGTTGGACGGCGCCTTGGCGGGAAGGCGAGGCGGCGGCGGACGCAATCCACCAGCTGTCGATCTGATAGCCGTAAAGCGGCGTCATCTCGGGCCGCCTCAGCTCGCGCCAATGGGCGACCCATTGCCGGGGCAGGTGGTACAGGGGAATGACATAATCGCCTGAGAGCAGCACGCGGTCGAGCGCGCGCACGGAAGAGGTGAAAGCGTCGCCGTCGTCGGCCTTGAGCAGCGCCTCGATCATGGCGTCGACCGCTCGGCTCTTTACGCCCGCATAGTTGAACGACCCTTCAGTCACCGCAGCCTCGCTGCCCCACCGGAACGACTGCTCGTTTCCGGGCGATAGCGAGACCGGCCAGTAATACTGGATCATGTCGAAATCGAAGGTCTGCTTGCGCCTCTGATATTGGGCTGAATCAACCTGACGGATTCGCGCCTCGATTCCTACCTGTTTCAAGGCCGCTGCATAGGTGAGCAGGAGGCGTTCCTGGACGCGGGTGGCGGCGAGAATCTCGAATTGGAAAGGCTCGTCGGTCGCCGCATTGACAAGCTTGCCGTCCTTGAACTGATAACCGGCCTGCTCCAGAAGCTTGAGCGCCGCAACTCGCCCCTCCCGGTTCTCGCCGGTGCCGTCGCTCACCGGAAGAGCGAAGCTCCCGTCCATGATCGCGGGCTTCACCTGATCGAGAAAAGGCGCGAGCAGCGCCCGCTCGGTCGCGTCAGCCGGGTGACCATGCGAGGATAGATCCGAGCGCGCGAAGTAGCTTTCGCTCCGCGCGTATTGGCCGTGATAGAGCGTTCGGTTCACCCATTCGAAATCGAACAGCCTGATCAGAGCCTCGCGCACGCGCTGGTCGGCGAACAACGGGCGCCGCGTGTTGAAGACGAGCGCCGACATTCCGGCCGGAGTCTCGAGCGGCAACTCCTCCTTGACCACGCGTCCGTCGCGCGTTGCGGGAAAGTCGTAGGTCTCCGTCCAGCGCGTCGGGTCGTCCTCGTTGCGAAGCTGCACCAGGCCCGACTTGAACGCCTCGAACATCGAGCCTGCGTCGCGATAATAGTCGTAGCGGATTTCATCGAAATTATAGAGCCCGCGATTGACCGGGAGATCGCGTCCCCAATAGTCGGGATCGCGCTTGAAGGTGATCGATTTGCCGGGGTCGACCTTGGCAATGGTGTAGGGGCCGCTGCCGACGAGGGGGTTGAGTGTCGTCTTCTCGAACTGGTCGGGGTCGATGAGGTGTTTCGGCAAGACCGGCATCAGGCCCATGATCAGCGGCATCTCGCGGTCGCCGCTTTGATCGAAGGTGAAGCGCACCTTGCGCTCTCCGGTCTGCTCGACCTTGACGACCTTCTTGTAATAGGAGCGGTGATTGGGCCTGCCGTGATCTCGCAGCAGGGCGTGCGAGAAGATCACGTCGTCCACGGTGATCGGGACGCCATCTGAGAACTTCGCTGCTGGGTTCAGCGTGAACTCGACGAAGCTTCGGTCGGGCGGCGTCTCGACCGACGCGGCGATCAGCCCGTAAAGAGTGAACGGCTCGTCGTTGGCGCGCGCGAGCAGACTCTCATAGACATAATCGCGCACGCCATCGGCAGGCTCGCCCTTCACGATCAGCGGATTGAGGCTGTCGTAGGAGCCCTGCTTGGAGAATGTCACGCGACCGCCTTTCGGCGCGTCCGGGTTGACGTAGAGGAAGTGAGCGAAGCCGGCCGCTTCGCGCGGGCTGCCATGCATGGCGATGCCCAGAAGAGGCTCGGCGTGGCCGCTGCGTGGCACTGCCAGAAGCACCAGCAGCAGCAATGAAATAGGGGCTTTCAACGGCGCGCGCGCATGGCTATAGATGCATTCCGCATTGCAGCAGGACTTAAGGGT
This sequence comes from uncultured Alphaproteobacteria bacterium, assembly GCA_963816805.1. Lineage (GTDB taxonomy): Bacteria > Pseudomonadota > Alphaproteobacteria > Rhizobiales > Methyloligellaceae > Methyloceanibacter. Next base: position 217,786 of record CAWFLU010000032.1, on the reverse strand, counting down.
AATATCGCCTGCAACGCAATCCGGCGCGGCGGCCGCGGGCATGCTAACGAAATAGGTTAGGCCACCACAGTGGGTGGCCAAGAAAGTCCTCAGAGCGCGGCGGTCAGCCACGCCTACGCCTCAATTCGGGTATTGACCCTATTCGCAAAGACGCGGGAACGGGGTTATACGGTTCAAGACCTGAACCTGCCCGCGAAGAGAGGAAAGGTCGATTGATGATCTGGTCCAGGGATCGGTTTAACATGCTGCGCAACACTATGAGACGTGTAATGCTTTACGCGGGCGCAGGTGTGCTCGCATTCGGCGTCGCCATGCCTTCGGCCATGGCGCAGCAGGGCGGCGCATCTCAAGCGCCTGCCGTGCCCAAGACCTCGCAAGCTCCCAAGACCCCGGCTGCTGGCGCTCCCGCCGTTGCCAAGCCCACCGCCACGGCCGGCGATCCCACCGCTGTGCCCGACGATGCCTGGGTCAAGCTTTGCATGAAGGGCGAGCAGACGCAGAACAAGCAGATCTGCCTGATCAATCACGAAGGCCTTGAGCCCAATACCGGCATGGTGCTGATCGCCGCTGCCGTGCGTCAGGCTGAGGGCGAGGAGAAGCAGCAGCTTCTCGTCAGGGTGCCGACCGCCTACGCGTTGGTGATCCCGGCCGGGGTGCAGATCAAGATCGATGATGCCCAGCCGATCCAGCTGCAATACACCCTCTGCTTCCCGACCAGCTGCCAAGTGCAGATGGAGCTCACCAAGGAAATTTTCGACTCCATGCGCACAGGCAAGCAGATGGTCGTAGCTGCCATGAACATCCAGCAGAAGACAATGGGCTTTCCCGTTCCGCTGACGGGCTTCGCCAAGGCCTATGACGGGGCACCGGTGGACAATGCCAAATACGAGGAGTCCCGCCGCCAGCTGATGGAAGTGTTCCGCAAGCGGCAGCAGGAGTTGGCCGCCAAGGCCGCCGAGGCGCAGCAGAAGAAGGAAGCGCAGCAGACGGCGCCCGCACAGGGCCAAGCCGCCGCACCAGCGCCCGCCAATGCCTCGGCCGCGCCGAAGAAGATCGCGCCGCCGCCGCCTGTCGAGTAGCTCGCGCTCTCGCAAGCTTGCCGAGATCAAGCAGGCCGCTCCGGTTCGTCGGGGCGGCCCCTTTCATTTCTGGAAGGATAGGGTTCGAGCTGAAGCGCGAATGGCGCTGCTCAATGCTCTTGCAGGAAGCGGAAGCGGAAGATGCCGTCGCGGAGATCTTCAAATAACTCTGGCACCTGAGGATGGCGGAGCGGCTCGTCGGACGCATCAGCGACGAGGTTCTGCTCCGACACGTAGGCGAGATACTCAGTGTCGGCGTTTTCGGCGAGCAGATGATAGAAGGGCTGGTCCTTGTTGGGCCTGACCTCGTGCGGAATGGAGCGATACCACTCCTCGGTGTTGCTGAAGGTGGGGTCGACGTCGAAGATCACGCCGCGAAACGGGTAGAGCCGGTGGCGCACCACCTGCCCAATCTGAAATCTTGCGCTACGGACGGTAGACATCGACAGGAAACCCAACCCCGAGTCTTTGTGACGATAAGAGCGAAGCAAGCGGGCGCTGTCAACTTAACTTGGGAGTGTTGCGCCGACGAAACTCCGCCAAGTTGAATCGCGATGTCGTTCTCGCCCTTTATTTGGGCATGATCTTGCCACAGATCGTTTCAGACCATCGCCGACGATCAAGGAATCGTCTAACCCCGGTTAGTGTCTTAGGACCAGCGACGGTTCGACCACATGAACTGTTCTGGAGTCTCTCTGATCCAGATTTCAAAATGGCGCTGGATCGCCGCGGTGATCGAGCGGATGTCCTCGGCTTGATTGGCCGTGCGCGGGATCCTGAGCTCGTTGACATTGACGTCGAACACGGCGCGGTTGCCGATCCGCAAGCAACGGCCGATCCAGATGCGCGCGCCGACCCGCCGCGCGATCATCGCCGCGATCGGCATACTCTTGGCGGGATGGCCGAAGAACGGCACCTCGATGCCGTTGGCGTCGTAGAGATCGGAGATGAAGCCGAGCCGGCCGCCCTGGCGCACATAATCCATGATCAGGCGCGCGGTCTTCTGCGTCTCGTCCTGGCCGGCGGCCCGGCCGCGGCCGAACAAGCCGCCCGGATATAGCTCCTCGCGCTGCGAACGAAGATAGCGATCGACGTAAGGATTCTTGACTTGGCGGTAGACGCCGGCGGGGCGCACGCCGGCGAGCGTCACCGGCCACATGCCGAGCTCCCAATTGCCCATATGCATGGTGACGATCAGCGCGGGCCCCATCTTGTTCTTGTAGCGGCTGATCCAGTGGCCGTCGGTGACATGCAAACGCCCAGGGTCTCTGAGGATGCGGTCGATGCACATGGTCTCGACCATGACGCGGCCGAGATTCTCCCACGCCGCACGCGCGATCCTCTCGCGCTCCTCAGGCGTCTTCTCGGGAAAGGCGCGCTCGAGATTGGCGAGCGCGCGCTTGTGGCGACGGTTATATGGCGCGATCAGCCGCCAAGCCTTGGCCGAGATGGCGCAGGCGAGGTCAAGCGGAAGCAGCCGCACCAGCCCGATCAGGAAGCGCAAGCCGACATATTCGGCCTGGTAGCGCAGGTCGCGCCAGAGCGAAATCTTCGAGCTTTTGATCACCACAAATCCTTGTCGCTGAAGCGTCGGGTCTGGCGTGTGTGAGGGAAGCCTTCCTCGTGGCAAATGCTTCCCGCCGCGTCAAGCCTGGGCGCCCCGCATCAGGCTTGGCAGCGCGCCCGGCGGCTCGAGCCCGACGCGCATGACCATGCGGCGCAAGAGGGGCAGGGCCTTCAACCCATGCAGCACGATGCCGCGCGCCGCCTGCAACGGGACGAGGCTCGTCAGCAGAGAACGGTTGAGGAGATCAACGCCGACCGTGCGCGAGAGCACGTCGAGCCGCCGCGCGCCGGCATAAGCTTGCAGCACATCGTCGCCGCCGAGATCACGGGCATCGCTAAGCGCATTGGCGACACAGTCCGCAAGCGCGCCGGCGTCGCGCAAGCCGAGATTGAGACCCTGTGCGCCGATCGGCGGAAGGATGTGCCCGGCCTCGCCGACGAGAACCGTGCGGCGCCCGGCGAGGCGCTTGGCGGTGAGCCCGGCCACGGCGAAGAAACTTCGCGGACCCACGCTCTCGACCTGACCGAGAAGCCCCTCGAGCCGCTCGGCGAGCGCATCGGCGAAGCGCTCGTTGTCGCGCTCCATCAGCGAGGCGATCTCCGCCGTCGAGCCGACCCATATGATGGCCGAGCCGCGCGGATCGGGCAGCGGCACGGTGGTGAGCGAGGCGTTCTCGCGATGGAGCTCGATCGCCACGCCCTCATGGCTGCGCGCATGCCGGAAGCTGGTGGCGATCGCGCCCTGGTCGTAGCGCCACTCGTCAATCTCGATCCCTGCAGCCTCCCGGCAGAGCGAGCGCCTGCCGTCGGCGGCGACCACGAGCGAGGCCTCGACCGCGGTCCCATCGGCGCAATCGAGCCTCGCCTTCGCGCCATCCAAGGCGACGCGCGTCACGCTCGCGGGAACGATTGTGCGGAGCTTGATTTGCGCTCGGGCATAGAGCGCCTCGATCAGCGCGGTATTGGCGATGTTGTAGCCGAAGGCGGGGAGGGACAGCTCGCTCGCCTTGAACTCGATGTCGGGCGCACGGATGAGGCTCCGCGAGACATCGATGATGCGGATGGCTTTGAGCGGCGCTGCGTCAGCTTCAAGCGAATTCGAACATCCCGAGCGCTTTCAACAGGTCCACCGAGCTCGCAAGCAACGCCGCAGTGCGCGTTTCACTGGAAGGAGCGCTCGGGTTTGCCGGCGGCGGCCCGATCAGTGCCACTTCCGCCCCGACATGGGCGAGGGCGAGCGCGGCGGTGATGCCCGCGGGACCGCCCCGACGACTGCGGCATCACAGGCTAGCGCAGTCGCTTGCAACCGTCGATTCTCTTGCTCATTCCGAACCTTAGGTCCCAAACCGCACCGCCACCGTAGCGCGGGTGCCCCGCACTAGCCATGGAGCCAATCCCCTCACGCCCATCACCGCGCTCGCGGAGCCCAATGTTTCCGAATGTGTCAAAAGTGCCACACAGAAAAGCGGTTCTACCAATCTGCGAAACAAAGAAACACAAGGACATTGCCAATCACGACCAAATGAGTAGGATTTAGCCAACAAAACGGGGGACAAAGCGTCATGATTCGGGGACTGGGGATACATTCGCGCCTGCTCATTGCTGCCGGCGTCATTCTTTTCGTGGGCGCACTGTCGCACGCGCCCGCTGCACGGGCCGCCGATCTTGGCGGCGATTGCTGCGCCGATCTCGAAGAGCGGGTTGCAGAGCTCGAGGCCACGACCGTCCGCAAGGGCAACAAGAAGGTCTCGGTCACCTTGTACGGCAAGGTCAACAAGGCCGTGCTGTTCTGGGACGACGGCGCCGAGAAGAACATCTACGCCGTCGACAACAACTACAAGTCCTCGCGGTTCGGCCTCAAGGGCTCGGTAAAAATCAAGGGCGATTGGTCGGCGGGTTATCGGATCGAGGCAGAAAACTTGTCCGCGTCCTCCAACGCGGTGAACCAGCTCGATGACGACGACGGAACGCGCTCGGGAGGCGTGCTCGGCAACGAGTCGCGCCTGCTTCTGCTGCGCCACTCCTACATGTATCTCGACAACAAGGAGCTCGGTCAGGTGCGCTGGGGCCTCACCCCGACACCGATCTACAATATCACCAAGGACACCAACGTCACCGAGCTCGAAGACACCATGCATTCCGACGATCGGATGAACCAGGGGTTCTTCCTGCGTCCGAAAGGCGGCAATACCGAGAAGGATCTGTCGACCCTCAAATGGCAGGACATTTCCCGGTGCTATGGTTCGAGCAACGCTTTCGTCTGCTCGACGCGCCGCAATGGCGTCGCCTATTGGACGCCCGAGTGGTCGGGATTCAGTGCCTCGTGGGGCGTGTTTGAGGACGACATCTGGGGCGGCGCGCTTCGCTACAAGAACAGCTTCTCGCCCTTTGGTGGTGGAACGGGCTCCTCGAAAGAAGACACATGGGAGGTCGGCGCGGGCTTCGGCTACGAGAAATACCGCGACGAGAATATCCAGAACTCCGGCGGTGGCCTCAACGGGTTCAAGCGCGACATCGACGAGTGGGCCGGCTCCGCATCGATCAAGCACAAGCCGACTGGGCTGTTCTTCATGGGCGCTTTCAGCGTTTCGCAGAACAACAACTCGAACCGCGAACACGCCGGCGTGTTCGACGGCAAGAGCTCGCCTGACATGAATGCCTATGACCTCCAGATCGGCATCCAGCGCAAATTCATCGAGCTTGGCGACTCATCGTTCTTTGGCGGCTTCAGCAATATCAACGACGGTATCGGCGGCGCCGGTGGCGCGACCCGCAAGCTTGCAGTCGGCACCTTCGAGAACGTGAACGTGGTGACCGAGATCACCGGCGCCGACGTCAGTCGCTGGTATCTCGGCTACGACCAGGCGGTCGACGCCGCGGGCACGCTACACCTCTACGCCGTCTATCAGCACTTCGATGCCGACGTCGACCTGATCGACTCGAATCTTGCCCACGTGGCGGCGCCGCTGGACAATTTCCAGCTGTTCTACACCGGCGCCCGTCTCGACTTTTAAAGGACTGATCTCCTTTCCCTGGGGAGAGCAGTTTAAGGGCCGCCCTGTCGGGCGGCCCCTTTTTTATTGGCGCGACACGCAGCCACCTTCTGCGATTCTCCCGCGCCGAGCGCCGGTTGGCGGCCCGGAAGCCGTGGCCGGCCCACTGTGGCCGACGCGCCACAGTGAACCGCAAAATCCCTACTGTCTCTTGGCTGTCATGAGAACGTCATTGCTCGCCAAATAAAACGCTAGGAACAGCCGATGTGACCGAAAGCCACGGTCCTGAGCGCATGAGGTGTGAGAGGCGGGGGTCTCTAGCGACTGAAATAAGGTTCCAAAACAACACCGTTAAACATGGAGAGGGGTCATGATCGGGGGATTTCGGGGGACTGCTGGCCGGCTGGCGCTTGCCGCGTTGCTGGGCGCCGTAGGCACGGCGGTCTTCGTTCAGAAGCCGGCTAGAGCAGCCGATCTCGGCGGCGATTGCTGTTCCGATCTCGAGGAGCGGGTTGCCGAGCTTGAGGCGACGACCGTCCGCAAAGGCAACAAGAAGGTCTCGGTCACCCTCTACGGTAAGATGAACCGTGCGGTGCTGTTCTGGGATGACGGCGCCGAGCAGAATGTCTACTCGGTCGACAACTCTTACGAGTTGAGCCGCTTCGGGTTCAAGGGTTCTGCCAAGATCACCGGCGAGTGGTCGGCGGGATATCAGATGGAGATCGAGACCAGGGCGGCTTCCTCAGAAGCGGTCAATCAGCTCGACGACGACAACGGCACCCGTTCGGGCGGCACGCTTGGCAACGAAGGCCGCCTCCTGCTGTTGCGCCAGTCCTTCATGTATCTCGATAACAAGACATTTGGAAATGTGCGCTGGGGTCTGACCAAGACGCCGAAGGACGACATCACCAAAGATACCGACGTCACCGATCTCGAAGACACGATGACGTCAGATAACCACATGAACCGCGGCTTCTTCCTGCGGCCCAAAGGCTTCGACACTGAGGTCGGGGGCGCCGGTCAGCTGAAGTGGCAGGCGATCTCGGAATGCTACAGCACGAGCTCTGCCTTCGACTGCTCGACCCGCCGCAACGGAACCGCCTACACCACGCCGACTTGGGGAGGCTTCAGCGCGCAGGCGGGCTATTTCGAAGACGACATCTGGGGTGGCAGCCTCCGCTTTAAGAACAGCTTCACGCCCTTTGGTGGTGGGACGGGCTTGTCGAAAGACGACACGTGGGAGGTCGGCGCCGGTATCGCCTACGAGAAATTCCGCGACGAGAACGTTCAGAACTCCGGCGGTGGTCTGAACGGCTTCAAGCGTGACATCGACGAATGGGCAGGCTCGGCCTCGATCAAGCACAACCCGACTGGTCTGTTCGCCTTCACGGCCTTCAGCTTCTCCGACACCAACGACAGCAACCGGGAGAACGCCGGAGTGTTCGACGGCACCAACTCGCCCCCCATGAATGCTTGGGACGTGCGCATAGGCATCCAGCGCCACTTTTGGTCGCTCGGGGCCTTGGGCGACTCATCGTTCTTCGGCGGCTACCTTCAGATCAACGACGGCATCGGCGGCGCATGCGGTCCGACGCGGGCTTGCGCGGCCGGCACCTTCCCCGATCTTGCCGTCGCAACCGAGATCACCGGCTCGGAAGTCAGTCGCTGGTACCTCGGCTTCGATCAGGCAATCAACTCGGCGGCGATGCATCTCTACGCAGTGTACCAGCACCTCGAGCCCAAAGTCGATCTGATCGACAACAACCTGAATCACGTCAGCGAGCCGTTGGACAATTTCGATCTCTTCTACACGGGCGCGAGAATGTATTTCTAAGCGAAAGCTCCCCCTTCCCAGGAGCTGAGCGGGGCCGCCCTTTGGGTGGCCCTTTTTCTTTGTGGGAATGCCCGCCAATCGCACGGCGAAATTCCTGTGGCGCAGCGGCAACAGGCGTTCCCAATCGAGCGGAAATTCCTAAACCTAACAGCGAATTAACCACGCCCTTGACAGACTTGCACGGCCTGGAGCGCAAGCGCATCCTCGTCGCCAGTGGAGTTTGTTCGATGCAGACGCATCTCGTCATTGCCGGGTTGATCACCGCACTTTTCGGAAGCGTCGCCCCGGCGTTCGCTTTCCAGGAGACCCCGGCGCCGCCGCCCGAGCCGGTGACCCAGGCGCCTCAAGCCAAGACGACGCCCCTCCAGCTGGGCATGCCAGGCGTCAGCGCCGACCAGAGCGCCGACAGCGGCGGCGTCAAGATGTTCGGCTACTCCATCCTGCCCAAGCTCGATTTCGGGCTCGAGCTGCTCTATGGCGAGGACGACAAGGAATTGCAGATTCAGCAGGGGCTGAGCTTCGACGAGAGCCAGGACGTTACCGTGCTCGGCAAGGTCAAGCGCCACTTCTAGATGAGCAGACTGGTCGGCGCCGCATTGGTGCATGCGCTCACCGCCTCGGGCGCGATGCTCGCGCTGCTTGCGCTCAGATCCGCGAATGACGGCGACGTACAAATGATGTTCGTCTGGCTCGGCGTCGCGCTGATCGTCGATGCGGTCGACGGCCCGCTCGCGCGCGCGATCGACGTCAAGACGGTCCTGCCGCGCTTCAGCGGCGAGCGGCTCGACCTCATCATCGACTATCTTACTTATGTCGTCGTTCCGGCCTTCGCCCTCTATCTATCCGATCTCCTCCCGGAGCCGTTCCGCCTGACTGCCGCCGCGGCCATGCTCCTCTCCAGTGTGTTCCATGTCGCCGACCTCAACAGCAAAACCGAGGATGGCTATTTCGTCGGCTTCCCGGCGATCTGGAACGTCGTGCTGCTGTATCTGTTCGCCTTCCAGCTCCCGCCCTATGTCGCACTCGTCATCGTTATGCTGTTCGTGACGCTCACCTTCGTGCCGATCCTCAGCGTGCATCCCTTCCGCGTGGCGCGACTCCGCCCGCTCACTTGCGCGGTCACGTTGGTGTGGATCGCTGCCGCCGCGTTTGCCGTTGCCAATCCTTTCCCGTCTCCGCTGTGGGTCCAGGTGCTGCTCGTGCTGACGGCTGTCTATTTGGCGAGTATAGGTCTCGCGCGCTCTCTTGCATGAGGGGACGAGATTTTTCTCTGGCCGGACCGGTGGCCATGGACCTCGCTTTCCGCCTAAGCTAAAGCTCAAGCGGGGACTAACGGACGCCTGAACCTAACGCAGCATGACGCTTATCGACTGGCTCTCCGATCCGCATGCCTGGGCGAGCTTCATCACACTGAGCGCGATGGAGATCGTGCTCGGCATCGACAACGTCGTATTCATCTCGCTGATGGTGTCGCGCATGGCGCCCGAGCAGCGGCTGATGGCGCGTCGCGTCGGCCTGTCGCTTGCTCTGATCTTCCGCATCATCATGCTCGGCGGCATCGCCTATATCATCCATCTGACGACGCCTGTGTTCAGCGTGGCGGGCTACGACTTCTCCTGGCGCGACCTGATCCTGATCGCCGGCGGGCTGTTCCTTCTCGTCAAGGGCACGCGCGAGATGCATCACGACATCGAAGGCGAGGAGGAGAAGGACGAAAACGGCACCGGCGCCCGCGTCGTCGACACGATGACCTCCGCCATTCTCCAGATCGCGATCATCGATCTCGTCTTCTCCATCGACTCGATCATTACCGCGGTCGGCATGGCCGACCATGTCGAGGTGATGATTGCCGCGGTGATGGTCGCTATCGCCGTCATGTATTTCGCCTCAGAGCCGGTCGCCGGCTTCATCGAGCGGCATCCGACCACCAAAATGCTCGCGCTTTCCTTTTTGCTGCTGATCGGTGCGGCCCTGATCGCCGACGGCTTCCACTTCCATATCCCGCGCGGCTATATCTACACCGCCATGGCCTTCGCCGCAGGGGTCGAGGTGGTCAACGTGATCGCCATGCGCCGGCGGCAAAGGATGAAGGCGGCGGCGCGGGCCAAGCGGCCCGTCAAGCAAGTCGCCAAACAATCGGCCAAGCCCTAAGCTTTCCCCCGCCTAAGAAATCCTGCTCCTGCTAAATCTTAACTTTGTCACGCAATTCCCTAAGGTTGGCCGCAAATTGACCTCGTTTCGCGGTTCTATCCGACTATTCTAGTATGTCAGTTACAAGACAACAAAAGGGGAAGCGATGAAGATCGGAACCTTTCTTGTGGCCGTGGGCCTCGCGCTACCGGCGGTGGCGGCCGTCGCTGGACAGCCCACCACACTTTCGGGCGATGAGCTCCGCCAGGCGATCAGCGGCAAGACCGTCTACCTCAATATCTCGGGCTTCGAGCTGCCGATCCGCTACAATGCCAACGGCCGCATGTCCGGCAAGATGAGTACGATCGCCGCGAGCTTCTCGCGCGGCGACGGTGCGTCCGACACCGGCAAATGGTGGGTCGCCGACAATCAGCTCTGCCAGCAATGGTCGAGCTGGATGGACGGCAAGGCCTATTGCTACAAGCTCAGCCGTAGCGGCTCCTCGGTGCAGTGGTTGAGGAATGACGGCCATTCCGGCACCGCCCGCCTCGGCCGCTAAGCGCCATCGTATTAAACTGGCATCGGAGCCTGATTGTGCAAGAGCCGCCTCCGGGCGGCTCTTCTGCTTTTGGTGTGAGAGTGATGCGCTTCCGCAACACGCGCGTGGAAAGAGGACGCGGCGAGCAGACTCAACTCCCGGATCGTTGCGGGTAACGCCGCGTTTGCTTAGGGTGATAACTTCAGTGTCGTTGCGTATAGTTTGTTGCGCGTAACATAGAGTTGCATCCGTTGTGTTGGTGGGTAGCGTAGGTAGCGTCGTGTCGTCAGAATCTCATCATGTCGAGGTGTTGCGCCGCGGCCCCCGGACCTGGAATCTTTGGCGTGCGCAAAATCCTCACATCACGCCAAACCTGATTGGCATCACGCTGAGCGTGGCCGAGCGGCAGGTGGGCCCAATCAATGGCGGGCCTATCAACCTCGCCGAGGCGAGGCTCAGGCACGCCTCGCTGCGGTTCGCCACGCTGACCAATGCCGATTTGACCGGCGCGGATCTTTCCGACACCGATCTCAGGGAGGCGCGCCTCATCGGCGCCAATCTCTCCGGCGCCAATCTCTCAGTGGCGCTGGTCGACCAAGCCGATTTTGCCGGCGCCTGTCTTGCCGACGCCAATCTCTCCGGCACCAGCCTGCTCGAGGTCCGCAACATAACCCAAGGGCAGATCGACGAGGCCGCCGGCGACCTTCTCACCCTCCTGCCGCCGCATCTGAGCCGTCCCCGGGCCTGGACCGGAACCGTCTCCCATGCCGCGGCCGGTCCGCAATCGCGCCCGGCCCCCGAGGCCACTGCCAGCAGAGGCCCGGGGCGGCAGGCGGCCAGCGCGCCGGTCAAAGGCGAGAGGATGTCGTGGCTGGTCGGGGGTCCACGCTCTGCCGAAGCGCGCAATCGCCAGCTCACGCCGATCGGCGAGGTTTAGGCGAGCGGCTGGATTTCAGCGTTATCGGACAGCGCAAATCCGACTCTGGATGTGCTCCTATCGGTCATTTTGCCTCAGCGCTTCTTAGCCTCAGCGCCACAGAGTCTCAGTTCTTTCCGGCTCCTTCCTGGCTAAGCCTGATGAGAGCGACGTTGTCATTGGGCGTGGGGGCGAAGTGGAGATGCAAGAGCACACCATCGCCGAACATCTGCTTGAGCTCGGACTCAAGCTGCGCGTGCTGGCGATGGCAGTCGAAGGCCTTGGGCGCCGGAGGGGCAGGGGCGCCGACGGAGCGGCCATCAGCGCGATGCTTTACCAGATCAGCGATGAGATCGCCGATATGAGTGATGCCGTGGACCCGCCGAGCAGCGCCGAGCACTAGTGCCCACTGCCAACCCCGTCTCCGAGGACTATTCTCTCCACCGCCTCCCGCCGTAACTCCTTCGGATCGGTAATACCCTTCGCCGCCAGCGCAGCGGTGAACACTAAGAACTTGTGGCGGATGGGGAGGCCGTTTTATTAGCGTCCTGACCGTTCCGATGCGTTCCGACAAGCTTGTGAATTTCGCCGTCGTTCCGCGTTTTTGGTTCTAGACGGTTCCAGTACGTTCCGGCACTATCCAAGAATGATTTGTGGGTAGCGATGTTTGTAGGATTCGTCCGCAAGGGTGCGGCGGACGATAGCTGATTTGAACTCATGCGCCGAACCAACAAGCTCACGGCTGCTAAGGTTTCGAAAGTGCAATCGGCCGGCATGTATGGCGACGGCGATGGTCTGTGGCTGCAAGTGAGAGAGATCGAAGGAGGTCTCTCCAAGGCGTGGATCTTCCGCTTCATGTTCGCCGGCCGGCCCGCTACATGGGACTCGGTCCGTTGCGTCAGGTTCCCCTCGCAAAGGCTCGGGCACGAGCAGAGGAAGCGCGCGATCTTAATCTACGCCGGCGCCGACCCGCTTGAGCACCGTCGCCAACGCCATGACGAGGCAAGAAACCAATCCGCAGAGCGCCTGATCTTCAAGGATGCCGCTAAGCGCTTCCTCGATCTGCACCGCGACAATTGGAAAAACGAGAAGCACAAACAGCAGTGGGAAAACACGCTTCGCGATTATGCCTATCCCGTCGTTAGGCATCGCGACCTATTGCCGCAATCGACGGCGCAGTGATCACCGAAACACTGGGGTCGATTTGGACTAAGAAGCCGGAGACGGCGCGACGAGTTAAGCAGCGCATCGAGCGCGTCACCCAATGGGTGACGGGATGGCCAGCCGCTTCCAATGAAACGGGCGAGCAAGCGGGTGAAGTCATCATCCGGCGATGCCGTTTACCGAGCTTCCCGATTTCATGGAGAGGCTCAGCAAGCGAGAACAGCGTTTCAGCACGCGCGCTTGAGTTTGCAATTCTCACCGCCGCTCGAACTGGTGAGGTGATCGGAGCGAAGTGGTCCGAGATCGATCTCGACGCTGGTGTATGGACTGTGCCCGCCGAGCGGATGAAGGGCGGGAAGGAACATCAGGTTCCGCTCAGCAAACGCGCGATAGCCATTCTTGAATCCATCCCCCGCGAGAAAGGTGGTTATGTTTTCCCCGGTGCGAAGGCCAAAGCACCCTTAAGCAACATGGCCATGCTCGAATTGCTTCGGGGCATGTCGGCCAACGGCTACAGCGTGCACGGCTTCCGAAGTTCATTCAGAGATTGGGCTGGAGACCGCACGCATTATGCGCGTGAGGTTATCGAGCACGCGCTGGCGCATCAGATCAAGGATAAGGCCGAAGCCGCTTACCGCCGCAGCGATGCGCTGGAGAAGCGCCGCCGCTTGATGGAGGAATGGGCGAAGTATTGTAGCTCGCCGGTCATCGCCTCCGAAGTGGTGGCGCTGCATGGATAAGTTCGCAGATATGGTCCTCGCAGTTCGACGAAATCGAAGGCTGAAGAGCGGTCTCCTGAGCACGCGATTTGGCGTGGCCAGAACGGATCGTATACGAAGATCCCCAACACGAGACGGTCATAAGAGCAGCTGCCCTTGATTGGTTTCTATGGTGGATCGGCAAGTAAACTCCCAGCGGCCCAAGCAGGTCAAAACGGACTTAGAGTTCTGGCAGCAATCTTCCTTTGCCACCGCTTTTGAACCGCCCTTGCCCGAAAGCTGTCAAAAAGGAGTTTTGCCTTCGAGTTGCCCGGGGGCTTTGGAGCCGCGCAAGCTCGTGGGACGGTGTGGCATTCTGGGCGTCTTGCCTCATAACAGAGCAAATGCCAGCCGGGATTTTCAAAACATGATTTTACAGCGTCGTGCTGAAGCTTGTTACCGCTGCCAACGAAGGGGCGCGATCCTATCGACAATGCACTATTTGAAAAAATAGGACGCGAACTGGGTGATTGGGGGACGGGGAACGAAGCCAGAAAATTATAGCCGCCGCCAAAAAGCTAACAGAAGACCCAAGCAGCTTTAGTACCAAATTCGCGCAGTCGTTTTGGTGTTACTCACTTAAAGACTTTCGTTAGTCCGAACCCATTCGACACGTTCGTGTCGGCAACAATGGAGGTTCGGACAATGACTCAAACCTTCCTACGCATCGCGGACGTATGCCGCGTCACGGGACTTCCCCGCGCGACCATCTACGAGATGGTCAGCAAGAAGAAGTTCCCCAAACAGGTGCGCCTATCGCCTCGCGCGGTCGGCTGGCTCGAATCAGAAATCTCAGAATGGCAAGCCTCTTGCATCGCTGAACGCGACTCAAAAGGAGATGGGAGAGCTGGCGGCGCGGGGATCGTCTGATGGACGCGGAGGTGAGGCTTCAATGTGAGTTTTGCGGGAAGCCACTTCTGAACAGGCCGCGGGGACGTAGACGAAAATTTTGCTCCGACGCCTGTCGTCAGTCACACCGGAAAATCGTAGCGACAACCGAAAACGGATTGAGATACCGGACACGCCGAGTGACGCGAAAAATCGGCTTTAGAAGGCTTTGAAATACAGAACGAATTTGAACCGAAAAATCTATCTCCAAAAAGCTTACCCCACCGTTGCGAGCGGATAAACGACTGCACCTTCAAGATCACCAATGGCGAACTTACCAACACCCCGGCATCGCACGGGCAGTGGGGTGGCTATCGCACGACGAAAGCGTTGGCTTGGATCATCAAGCTAGAATCCGATGCTTGGGTCGCCCGCTGTGGCAACCAGATTTGCAATCCAACATCATTCAATGAAGCGAAGTCGCAGGCGCTCGCGATGGCGAGAGGTGCCTTAGGCGAGTACTTCGTCGAGAACCCAATCAGAGAACTAAATGGACTGCAGGCGCGCCTCGTCGACAGAGATGAGGCAGCGAGTGACTAGCGAGGGGATCTTCTCCAAGTGGCAGCCGCATTATGCGGAGAAGCGAATAGCGACGTTCCCCGTCGGCCACGACAAGAAGCCGGAAGTCAGGCATTGGAATAAACTCGGGCTCAGCGGCTCAGCGAAACTCGCAAAGCGGTTCACGGAGGCCAACGCACTTGGCTTTCAAGTCGGACCGCGGTCGCAAATAACGGTGCTCGATGTCGACACACGAAACGAAGGCGTTCTTGCAGATGCTCTAAGAGAGCACGGAGAGAGTCCATTCGTCGTCCGCACTGGGGGCGGTTATCACGCTTACTACCGCTACTCCGGTGAACGCCGTCGCGTACGGCCTTATGCAAACAAACCGATTGACGTGCTGGGCGGTGGCTATGTGGTGGCACCTCCGTCTGTTTCAGCCAAAGGGCGTTATGAAATCATCGCCGGAACTTTCGAGGATCTGGAAAATCTTCCACCCCTCCATACCGTGCTCGACAGTTTACGGCCCGAAGCTCGGATCGTCGAAGGTACGCGCAACAACACCATGTTCCGGCTTGCGCTTGAGCAGGCCCGACATTGCGACACCTTAGACGCCCTGCTCGACGTCATGAGAACGAGAAATGTGGATTGTGAACCGCAGCTCGGTGACGACGTAATTGTTTCAACCGCCAATTCCGCATGGCGCTACGAGCAGGAAGGTAGAAATCTCATCGGGCGTGGACGTGCTGTTGTGACACCTCATGCGCTGATCGATGAGCTGATTGGCGAAAGCCAAGACGCTTTCATCCTCCTCACTCTCATTCAACGGCACCATTGGGGACGCAGCTTCGTGCTGGCGAACGCGATGGCCGATCAACTCGGTTGGACCCGGAAGCGCTTCGCATTCGCGCGCACTCTGCTGCAGGCTCTCGGCTTTATTCAAATGGTCGCGCCCGCGAGTTTCCGTTCTCCGGCCATCTATCGTCTTGGTGCATGGGGTGGTCAGTTTTGACCACCAATAAGAAATAGACACTTCCCTACAGGGATAGGCTCTCAAGGAAGGAACTCCTAAACGCGCCTTCTTCGATAAAGATTGGATCATCCACTTGGCTAGACCCCGACAACGGATTGCCCTGGAATCAGGTCTCAAGCTCGACCTCAATCATCTGATGCGCCAGGGATGGGTGCAAAGAGGCGTGCGCTCAGGACCTTTCGTCATGGGGTGGACCAACAGCTACACGGGCGAACTCACCGCGAATGCATTCCTTAGCTCAGACATGAGGTGCGAGCATGAGGGGAGACTGCATATCCGAATGGCCGACATGGAGAAGACGATCATCCTCACGCCGAGGCGGAGACGGCTCGGTGGGCATCAATGGTACTTCATGTGCCCCTATGAGGACCGTTGCTGTTCGGTGTTGTGGCGACCGCCTGGCACAAGAGAGTTTCGCTGCCGACAGGGCTGGGGCCGGCGTGTTGCCTATAGCTCGCAGTTTCTCGATAGCACTAACCGCGCTCATCGCGGCCAAGCGAAGATCAAGACCCGCTTAATTGGCGAACATGATCCGGACGAATGGGCGCTTCCGCCTAAGCCTAAGTGGATGCGCTGGCGGACCTATAATCGCTATGTTGAGCGGTTCGATAGGTATGACGCAATTCTGGACGAAGGAGTCGAAGAGCTGTGGGCGAAACTCGTAGCCAGTGGGCTCTTGGCGGATTGATAAACCCTCGTTCGCGAAGCAATTTCGATTCAGATCAAGCGCGAGGCAAGCCCAAGATCGATGAAGACCCTAGTGAGACGGCACGCATTTTCTCAAAAGGCATAACCTCGCTGCATAGGCTTACGCGCGGGAAGGGGGCATAGGTTCGTCGCGAGTATGGCTCGAATTCTCTGGATGCAGCGGTCAGCGGGCAAGGGTGAAAAAGACGCCGTCTCCCTTCATTCCTTCGCCGACCCGAATTGAAACCTGGTTCGGTGCAATGGGAAAAATGAGCGCCAGCTTGCAATTAAAACTTCCCTTGGGTGGAATGGTCCCGTCGCAATTGGTCTTAGCATAATCATAATCGCCGAGTTCGCCGCTCTCCGACCGCGCGTCGATAAAAAGAAGGAATGCGATACTTTTTTCCTCATCGCCAAGATTGTCCATGCGCAGCACGACGTCCGCGTTGACCCCTTGGATGGAGAAGGACTGGAGCGTGACCTTGATTGTGCCGAACTGCTTGAACTCACCGACCTGTGAGACTGGCGTCGCAGTCCCGGCACTCTCCGCGACCGCGGATTGGGAAGTGAAGACCGCAAAGAGGCCGAGGAGCAGCGCAGTCGATATCGATCTGGTCATGTCACTTCCACCGCTGAACGTCTCGTCATTCCGCCTGCGCCTGCTGAGCCAACCCATGCTGCTAAGCCACTTGCGAAGAGAGGAAGGGCCGCGCAGGCAAGGGGGCTGCTGAAATTGCTGGTTGTCGATAGCGGCACCGAACCCCTCTCCAGAAAGTCCGGGGATGGATTCTCAGATGGAACGATGCGGAGGTTATTGACAGAAATACCAGCCGCCATCAGCCCCCTGGAAGTAGCCCGTATTGGGATTGAAATAGGGACCATGCAGATTGCGGCAATAGCTGTACCAGCCGGGGCTCCATGGCGGAGGCCCATAGGCGGCCGGGCCATAATAGGTTGGAGCTGGCGCGACATACACGGTTTGAGGCGTGAGCGCACTGCCGACGATGGCGCCTATTCCGAATCCCAGCAACCCGGCACCAACGGCGTTGCCGTTGCCCGCATAACTCGGCGTCGAGAGTGCAATGCAGCACCCCGTGGCCAACAAGAGCCTCCAGCCCTTCATGGCGACCCCTCTTTCGTTCTCACCGGGGGTCAGTCTGCGCTTGCAAGGTGACCAAAAGACTAAACGTGGGAGGGGCATGGTCCTCTCCTCATCATCTCAGTGCGATTTCGGTTTGCCGAGCAGCGCTCTGACTTTGCCTGAGCCAGTTCTAGAATGTGGCCAAAATTTTTGGCTCATGCCGCTTAAGCTGGACCGTCGAGGAGTTTCGAGAAAATCTGGAGTTCGCAGCAACGGCGTGAAATTGATGGGACAGTCGCTCGCAAACGGAGGACGCTCGGTGGGAGAAGCAGAAGGAGAAACTAGAGAACGTTCTGCGCCGGGCGCGTGACTAGAACTTAACTACCCGCGCGGATGACCACTAGCGCGAGGCCAACGATATGTGTGCCGATTTGTGGGTACGTTAGCCCGTTCACCGAATTGCTTTGAAGATCAACATGCCGTAGCGGACATATCGTCCGCCTGGCCCATGACACCCCCTGCCGGGCGGCGAGGATCGTCGACGCGGCTAAGCTCCGATGACCAAGATGATGGCGCAACCCCGCCATGGTAGTTCGAGAGCGCGAAGAGCCATATTCGCGAAGCCGTGCGACAACGCAGCATCTTATAGGGCGAGGGGGTAGGGGGCGGCCTTGACCCTCGCGGGGGAAGGGACGTTAGATGGAACGATGCGTCAACGTTTACCCCTAGTCTCGCAACAATTCAGCGAGCAGCGCTTCATCGTGTGCTGGTCACAGTAACCGCCGAAATCGCACGTCTAGCCATTCTGGCAGATCGAGAACTCTTAAGTTCTTCCGTAGGCTGCGACGCTGACAGCCAGCGACTGCGAAGAAGGCCTTAAGCTCGAGCCCCTCCCGAACAAATCTACCTGCGGGTCCAGGAAGGGACCGTCATGCCTTCGGGAGCATGCGATCACTGATAATGCGGCGTTGGATTTCACTGGTACCTTCGAAGATTGTTGTCAGCCTTGCGTCGCGCCAATAGCGTTCAATTCGCCGTTCTGTGGTGTAGCCGTTGCCGCCGTGGAGCTGCATGGCTTGATTGGTCACACGCACGGCCATTTCGGTCGCGAGCAGCTTCACCTGCGCGGACTCGCTTTCCGCCGCCTCGCCCCCATCTAGCAAATGCGCGACCTGCTGCCAGAAGGCTCGAGCCTGGGCGACCTCCGCGGCCATGTCGGCCAGCGCAAACCGCAGCGCCTGAAACTCACCAATCGGATGGCCGAACTGCTCGCGCTCCTGAAGATATGCCCAAGTGTCCTCAAGGGCGGCGCGAGCGACGCCGACAGCGCGTGCTGCGGTATGTACACGAGCGATGTTTAAACCCCGCTGGACTGCGGCGAAGCCGCCCAAATCCGCGTCGGCACCTTCATCGCCGTAAAGACCGGTTAGGCGATCCCCTTCTGGAACGCGTACTCCATCGAGTTCGAGGTGCCAAGTCAGGAAGCCGTGGTAGCCGATCTTGTCAATCACGTGCCCGGTCATGCCGTCGGGGAACGTGCCTGGTTGTTTGACTACCAGGAAGGTTTCGAGACCGGCGGAGCGCGGTTCGCCCTGTCTGGGTTCTCGCGTCCTGGCGAGCACCTCGATGAAGTTGGCGGCGAGCGCAAAACCCGCCCACCGCTTGGTTCCCGAGAGGAGCCAGTGATCTCCCTCGCGGATGGCCCGGGTCTGTACGGCGGCCAAGTCTGAGCCGGCGGTTGGCTCTGATAGCGCAAGCGCACCGATCCATTTGCCTTGGGCCGAGCGGCGCACCAATTCGAGCCTGCGTGCGTCGTCGATCGTTTGCGTGCCGAGTCCCTGGCCCCGCGCGAGGATGCTGCCGACCGAAAGCCAAGCGCGCGAGAGTTCTTCGGAGACAAGGCAGTATTCGAAAACGCCGAGCCCCATACCGCCGTACTCAGCGGGAATGGTAATGCCGAACCAGCCCTTTGCGGCCATTTGATCGATAAGGCTCTTCGGCATCTCCGCCTTCTGGGGATCGAGCTTATCCGCGACCGGCAGGACGATGTCCCGGGCGAAGGTGCGGGCCTCCATCTGAAGTTTAATGCGTGCGCCAGTGCGCCAGGGTGACTTCAGTTCCGGAGGTTGCGGGTCCAGGCGCTTTTGAAGCGGCATGTGTCTTCTCTAGAAGAAGCCGGGAACTCAGCCACGAAAGCTCGGCCTTTTTTCCTTGTCTTCGTGGGTCAAAAATTAAGACCTAAAAGAAAGCACCCCGCAGCTTGGTGGTCAGATCAGATGGCGAAGCTGAGTAACGCTAGTTTAGGTTAGAATTTCAAAGGTAGGGCTGACCTATTATCCGTCAGAGAGCAATTTGTCCTGAGCTTCAAAGGCTGCTTTCGCCTTTAAGGGCTAATTGCTATGCGCGCTGGTGAGACTGAGAGCGAACGATGAACTCCGAGCCAGATCTCCGTGTCGACGTGGTGGACGACGAGATCATAGTGACGCTGCCCGGGTCGCACTATTCTGCTAGGTACTACAAGGCGGCCAAATCGCCCAAGCTGCTCGCAAAATTCAAGTCGGACAGAGACGATCCGCACGTTGCAATGAAGCTATCAGAGTTCCTGGCTCGCGCTAGGAACCTAGCCAACGACAAGGCGAGACAACTCGGCTGGGGCTGGGTCCTGTGAGGCGTCGGCTTCGGTAGCCCGAGATCCACCCGCCAACCACCTCGCTCCGACGCTAAAGGCAGCGGGGTGGGAATAGCCCGGTTTTCGCCCTCATTTTCGAGCATTTGTTACCTTGCAGTTACCTATTCCACCTTGGAATGCGGACATAGCTTTTGTTTGCAACGATTTCTGAAGTGGTGAGCCGCTGATACACCACAAAGGGCGCAGAGGATTGTGGAGCGTCCGAAGGGGTTTTCAGGGGTCAAAATGAGCCAAATACGGACTGAGATTAGGTGCGTGTTTCTCGCAATAATTGGCCCCAATCAGCTAACTCAGGCGTTTAATCATTGATGACCGCACAATCAGACATCCACGCTGAGGTCTCGCTGGCGCTGATGATAGTAGTGGTGCTGGGTCTCGCTGCTGTAATGGTGCTTGTGTATCTGCTGTAGGCTGCTTGAGGGCGATGCAACGATCACCCTCAACCTGCGTTTACCGCAAGGACCCCCCGTATACGGGTTCAGCGGGATCGTCATAGGTGTCTCGTAGTTGGTATGAGGTCGCGATCCCGTCTCTCTCAAACCTAATCCGCGTTGAGCCGAAACACGAGGCCCTCTTCTGACGTTGTCGCAGTAGGGAGTGGCACACTGAGGGAATTGCCATCGATCAACTTATCGCTCAGGCGCTACCTACCTGTTTGGTTCAGGTCCGAAACCGGTGACTTCTACCTCACCATGCTCTTCGCCGCGGCAATTACCGCTGAGCTGACCTACTGGTGTCTCTCTCTACCCGTGTAGAGGCATTGCGCTTGCCTAAAGGCACCGGGCCACTCGTGAACCTAGCCCAAGAGGTCTTGGCCATACGGCGAGTGTCCCTAGCGCTTGGCGAGACGTTGCAGCCTTTGGCCCTTGTTGGAGAGCCCGCCAGCCAGACGCTTGCAGTAAAGCGTGGACTCCCTTCCGGCGGCGGTATTTCTTCTCTGACAATTCTTTTGAGGCACCCAGCGCAGAAGCGCATTAGGTTCCGCGCCGCAGGATAGCGGTGAAGGTGGCTGGCAAGCCAAAGAGGATTGACCTCCAAAAGTTACACGGGGGGGCTTTTCGAGCTTTTGGTATCGTCAAAGGCTTGGATCAAGGCTCAACTCTGGGCTGGCTCAATCGGCGTCACGGTCCTATCCTAACAACGACCTTGCCGGTCGTTCCATCTCCGGCGGATCTACTCGTCGCGTAGCTCTGACCGAGCGAACGCGTTCAGCTAGCACTTTCCTCGGCTTGCCGTTGACCCGCAACTCGGGGAAGTCATCTCAGCGAACCTAAAGAGGAGGTTAGTTCATGGCCAAGATCAGTAGTGTATGTGTCGGTGAATCGCTCGTTGGTGACGGCAATGAAGTTGCTCACGTCGATTTGCTGATCGGTCCCCGCGGCAGCGCCGTTGAGACGGCCTATTGCCATGCGTTGACCAACAACAAGGACGGGTTCACCACGCTTCTCGCGTTGGTCGCCCCGAACCTTATGTGTAAACCCCCAACGATCCTTTACAACAAGGTGACGATCAAGGACGCGCGCCAGGCGGTGCAGATGTTCGGTCCGGCGCAGTACGCCGTGGCCAAAGCCGTCGCCAACTCCGTGGCAGAAGGCGTGATCCCCGCCAACGAGGCTGACGATCTCTACGTCACCGTCGGCGTCTTCATCCACTGGGAAGCCAAGGACGACAAGAAGATCCAGGATTTCAACTATCGCGCCACGAAGGAAGCTCTTGCTCGCGCCATCAAGGGCGAGCCCAAGGCCTCCGAGGTCACCGCGAAGAAGAACTCGGCACACCATCCGTTTGCCGCCAGCTGAAGCGGAGAGACCGGCAAACCACCGGGCCCGGTTCGGCGGTGGCTGCAAAAGCTGGGTTTCTGATCTGATCTGATCGAGATCGCCGCCTAGCCCCGGTGCGCTGCCCGGGACTTTCGAGCTGCAGGCTTGGGTGCAGGCGCAAATTCAGCCTCGCCTGATGGCAAGCACGGTTTGACGGCTGGCTGCTCATTGGGCCGCCCCGAACCGTCGAGGGGGAATTTTGAGTAGAGCTCCGAATGGTGCGCCTCCAAAGCAGCCACGATCAGCACTGCATTTTTCGGCGCGTTCCAGCCGCGGCACCTACAAATCACGCGCGGCGGATGGCGCTTGCCGTCTAGGACGAGCCATTCACCGCTTTCTTCACCCATCACTTCGAAAAATCGTCGCTGTTCCATGCTGCTCACAACGCGCGACGCGGATGGACGGCCTATCCGCCCATGCAGGATAATCCCGTGCAGTAACTTATGAAAGGTGTCGAGCCGCTCTCGGTAGAGCTTGCCGCGCAAGCCCCTGAGTAGCGCGCTTGCTATGTAGGGCGGTGCCGTGTTCGGCGAGCGCCCCCGAGGATGTGTCGATCCCTGTGATCGGCTCGCCTGTAGTGTTCCTCGAACGATGCCGCGCTCAAGTGGCCTTAACGTCCCAAGAGGATAAATGCGGTCAGTACTGATCAATTGGATGCGGCGCGAACCGGGAGATCGGTTCTGGGAGCACGTGGCCTGGTAGTTAGGTCCGCTTTTGGCACTTAGCGGACATGCTCAATGCGCTGACGAATGTCCGCTTCTGGGGGTAAAGCGGACATGGCGCGGACTTGTCGCTAATGTCCGCTAATGACCCATAGCGGACATCCGCGTACGGACCTGGCACCCATCGAGATCGCGCCCTATATTTGGAGTGCTGCACCTGCCGCGGCGTCAGGGAGCGGTGCTCCCGCGAGTGGTGGGAATTTGCACCTGATCAGGTAGCGAGCAGCCAACGCGGATAATGGTGTCCGCTAGTCAATCTTGTTGAGGAGATCGAATGACGCCACCGGGCAAGAGCGAATGACCTTGCCACGCGCAAGGTCACGGTGTGGGTCAAGGGTCGATCGTTGCCAGGCAGCCCGCTGATCTGCACCGCCGACAAATCGAAATCATGTCGAGACTCAAGCGCGGCTAGACGCGGGAGGGTCTCGAAAATGACTGCTGAAGTCCAGACATCCTTCGCAAGGGGAGGAACCAAATCCTCCGCCGAGGCGAGACACAAAAGGGCCCCGCGATGCTTCACGCACCGGGGCCCACGTGTTTCGCGACGTCGTTGGACGTCCGTGAATCAGTTCAGTAGAGCGACGCCTAGAACAGCTTCCACTTCTCGAACTGACCGATCCCGGATTGTCGCTAGGAGGCGACGAGCGTATAATAACTATTACGTTTCGAGCAGGCGCATAGTGAGGCGTCGGCTGCGACTCTCGCGGAATGCGCGGCTTGCGCCTCGGAGAGGAGAGTCGAACATGGCTATTTCCCCCACGTTCCAACGATACTTGGCTACCAAGAACGTCGTGTATGACATCATCGTACACGAACCAACGAAGTCAGCGATGCGTACTGCTGAGGCCTGCCGGGTTTCAGCTGACCGGATTGCCAAAGCCGTCGTGCTCCGCGATGAGTATGGCTATGTACTCGCCATATTGCCTGCCTCGCACCAGATCCGCCTAGACGACCTCCGGAGGCAACTCGGCTTGGATGTTGACCTGGCAGCCGAGTACGAGATCGAAGAATTGTTCGATGATTGCGTGCCGGGCGCCATTCCTCCAGTTGGCGAATGCTACGGCCTCGATGTCGTTGTCGATGACAGCATCGAAGAACAGCCGGACGTCTATCTCGAGGGCGGAGACCACGCGACGCTCGTTCATATGACACACACGCAGTTCGCATCGCTTACCGCGACAGCACGACACGGCAGTTTCAGTGTTCACGCCTGAAATAGCTGGACGTCAGCGGCATGGGTGAGTTTGTGAAGGTTGCGAGCGCGAGCGAGATCGCTCCAGGTCAGGCGCGGATGGTGAACATTAAGGGCAAAGAGATTGCCCTATTCAACATCGAGGGCTCGTTCTTTGCCCTGGACAACGCCTGCACCCATGAGGAAGGGCCATTGGCGGAGGGAGACATCGAGGGCCACGAAGTGACTTGCCCTTGGCATGGTGCAAGGTTCGATATCCGAACGGGAGAGGTCCTTTGCGCACCGGCATATGGCGACGTCACGCGCTACAACGTGCGCGTCTCTGGAGCTGATATCGAGGTCGAGGTCTAGGCCCATCACACGAACACCAGCTTAGAAAGGGTTGGACGCCAGAATTTCCCCGATGTCCGCTATTGGCACTTAGCGGACATTTCTGACACGCGGGCGCATGTCCGCTCTTGGGGGTAAAGCAGACATCAGTGACGCAACCCCCAATGTCTGCACAACGGCCAACGAATTAGAGGGCTCGGTTCCTAGCGCCGCTTCGGCCGGCCTTGTTGCAGCGCACTGCTAACCTATTGACTCTCAGGCTCGACGTTGGAATCGATTAGCGTTGTGTATGTGACTCAGGGAGGGTCACATGCCTGGCAATCCCCACGAGTGCCGTCTAAATGCGGCTCGGTGTTCCGAGCTAGCCGAGATCGCAGCGACGCCAGAGTCGCGACGAAGCTTCATCACGCTGGCAAACCTATGGAAAGAGCTAGCTGCGGAACTAGAATCTGATCAGGCGTTCCTCAATGCCATGTCTGAGTTGGAGTTCAGCCCGCAGGCTTGTGAGCCTTACGAGGTTTTGCCCTCTGTTTTAAATCTTCGCTCTTGGGCGGCCTAGTCTTCGCGCCTGGCTCGCCAAGCATCGCCTCCCGATGTGTTAGATCAACCCCGGCAGCCAGGATTTGTTCTTCCCTGGCTTAGTTCTATCCGCCAGTGCTGTAGGTCCGGCCGGGCGACGGCAGCGTTCCGAGCCGTGCGAGGCCCTTTGCTTTGGGCCGATGCTCATGCGGCCTCTGCCATGGGGCTTTGCGGTAAATCTAAAGCGCGGGCAAAAGTAGAAAGGACCTACGATGATGCCCAGGACCATACAATAAGATTACCTGCTCGATTGGGAGGGTTATCGACATGAAGGCTTGGCGTTGATGGATGTGTAGCACTGCTCCAATCCAATCCTTTCCCAAGGCGGTTCC
The DNA here is from genome assembly GCA_963816805.1 of uncultured Alphaproteobacteria bacterium. Classification (GTDB taxonomy): domain Bacteria; phylum Pseudomonadota; class Alphaproteobacteria; order Rhizobiales; family Methyloligellaceae; genus Methyloceanibacter. Next base: position 192,957 of record CAWFLU010000032.1, on the reverse strand, counting down.
CGAGACATGCGGATCGCGGTGACGGGCGCTTATGGCTTCTCAGGCAAGTACATTGCGCGCCGATTGCTCAACCTGAGGCACGAGGTGATCACGCTCACGAATTCGCCCCACCGTGCCAATCCGTTTGGCGAATCCATCAAGGCGTTTCCCTATAATTTCTCGCAGCCGCACCTGCTCGAAAAGTCTCTCAGTGGCTTAGACGTCCTGATCAACACCTACTGGGTCAGGTTCGACAAGCCGCCGCACTTTACCTTTGCGCAGGCGCTCGCCAACGCGAAGGTACTGTTCGACGCCGCTAAGCGCGCCGGCATTCGGCGCCTCGTGCACATCAGCATCACCAATCCCGACCGCAGCTCGGATCTTCCCTATTTCAGCGGCAAGGCGGAAATGGAGGAGCACATTAAAAGGACCGGCCTGTCCTACGCCATACTTCGACCGGCGGTGCTGTTCGGTAAGGAAGACATTCTGATCAACAATATCGCCTGGGCGTTGCGGCATCTGCCGGTGTTCGGCATATACGGCCATGGACGCTATCGGCTGCAACCGATCCATGTCGACGACTTGGCCGCCGCGGCAGTTGCCCGGATTGAGGGTGAAGTCAACGAGACGGTCGATGCAATCGGGCCTGAAACGTTCCACTACCGCGGGATGGTGGAAATGATCGCTCGCGAAATCGGCTCCCAGGCACTGATCGTATCGATGCCGCCGATGCTCGCTTACCAGGGTGTCCGCATGCTTGGCTGGATCCTCGAAGATGTGATCAATACGCGCGATGAGGTCAGGGGCTTAATGCAGGAGCGGCTCTACGTTGACTCGCCGCCCCTCGGCACAACCAAGCTCAGCGATTGGGTGCGCGCGTCCTGTCGAGAGATAGGATGCCGATACACTAGCGAACTGCGACGCCGTCTCGACCGGGTGAGCGACTACCACTCGATCGATTAGCGACGTGCCATTCCCGCTTTTTGATTTTCTACCTCGTTTGCGGCGAGCTTAATGGTTCAGCAAAACAGTTCCGGCCAAAAGCGCGGCGGCGATTGCAATTGCATATGTGTAAGCAAACGTCGCGAAGCTACTCGTGCGCGATAAGCGCCGCACGCGTGCGGCTACTACCTCGGCGGCTACAGTCTCACCGAAATGGCAATTACAGACCACATCGTGAAGCTGCCAATGCGACAGGCCAAAAAAGCGTGCAACTTCGCCAAATGTATCGCTCGTCAGACCGGCCGATCGCAACACTGGGTCCTCGAAGGCTACAGTCAGCGGGGAGTTCTCTTCCCGCAGTGCCAACTGTTCCTTCACTAGTTTATATTCGATCTCTCTCAGGGTTCGCAGGCGGGCACCCTGTCGTTTTTCAAGCGCCGAAGCCCACCTCTCGAGGAGCTCTTTCCTCGAGAGTTTCTCCGGACGAATAACCGCCGCGAAGCCTTTAAGCTCAGCTGATGTTCGGTGTTCCATGATATCCTCCATGGAATAGCCGACCGACTGGAACCGAGCGCTTAAAAGTTCTTGTTCGCGAATTGGACTAGGTGCCAGTAAACGCGGCCCGTGAGCTGATCTTGGGTTGTGCTCAGCCGAGGGTCGTCGGCCGACTATCATTTCTAACATCATACACTGCGGTAAGGACGATTTTGAGGCAGGAATATCCCCGGCACCTCGGGTAGTGGCACCTCAGCCAGGAAGGGCCGTCCGCTCTCTGGTGCGACGGACATTCGGAGATTCGGGTGCATATGTCCGCTGCTGACCCAAAGCAGACATTCCAACCAGGAAAGGCCCGAGGCCGCTTCATCACTTGCCGTTACACTACGCGGCGTCGTCTACGCTACCCATACCGCGCATCCCAACTATCACCTGTATCGATATTCTAGACTTCGCATTCGTGGAGCTGTCAAAAGCCGGGCTTTCATTGCTCGAGTTACGTCAGTTCACCGCTAGCCGGTAAGGGTTTAGCCCGCAGGGTGCTTCAAGATTGGCCGAATAAGCGGAATGACCGTTGCCGACTCGGTTCGCGCAGTGCGAAGACAAGGCCTGCACCTAAGGTTCGCACTCCCACTAGCTTCGGGAGACTGGCCCGCGATTAAGGCGCCAAATAGCGAAGTTGAGCGTCGCCGCAAAAGTTACCCAAGTGAGATAGGGCAGCAATAGCCAGGCAGCCGCTGCATTTAAGCGATGGAAAGCCGCAACGGTCGCGATGATCGACAACCACAGCATAACGACTTCAACGAAGGCCAGGTCGGGCCGGTGCATTCCAAAAAAAATTGGCGACCAAGAAGCATTCAGTATCAATTGCACGAGATAGATCGCGAGCGGCAGGGTCGCGCCGACGAAGCCGTACGTCCGCCATACCAGCCAGCCGGAAACGGCAATAGTCAGGTAGATGACGGTCCAGACCGGCGCGAACAGCCAGTTCGGTGGCCGCCACGACGGCTTGGCTAGTCGTTCATACCAGTCCCCGGCGGGGAACACTGCACCCGTCGCCGCCGCAAGGAAACAGGCGCCGACGAAGGCAACGAGTACAAGTATCGAGGGGATGTCCATCCTGGCGCCTTATCGTCGGAGGTCTTTTCAGCAGATCACCATCGTGGGTAGCTGCAGGCGTGGTCGGCCGGTGTCGGCAACTGACCCAAAGCCGAGACTGAAGTTCCTATCACGGGTGGCTTCGCCATCCGGCAGTCCTTCAGATCTTTCGGCTGTCATAGGCCCAGTGCAGGAGGGCCTGCCTCTGGCGCTTGCGGCAGGTCTGATCACCCCGTTCGCAGTGGCGTTTGATCTGGGCCACATGGCGGCGCATAGCGTTCCACCGCCTGATCTGACGCGCATCCTCTTCTGGCATCCGCCGGCCCATATAATAGCGGCAATACCATTGGAACCATCCGCGAGGATCGTCGGGATGGATCCAACCCTTCTTGCGCCACACTGACAGCGGCTGACTGGCATCCACGCCAAAATAGTTGAGTGAGCAGTCGCGGGAGTTCGGCGACAGCTTGGCGCGTGTGAACCATTGGGCGGGGAACTCCTTCCGCGTATCCGTCATGTATTTTCCGCAAAATACCCCAAGCTCCAGCATTTCCTTGGGCGTCAGTTCAGGACGAAACTCCGCGTGGAAATTGCGGCCCAGGGGGGCTATCCGTTCGTACTGGTAGTCTCTCTGCATCCGATCGTTGACGATAACGGCCTGCCTTCGTCTTCCTGTCATCGGCAAACTCACTCGATCCTCACCTGACCTGTCGAGCCGATCCCATTGATGTACAAGTTCCGCGCGACATCGCAACATTGAAACGCACCGTCTGCTCATGGCACTTAGCGGACGTTCAGCCGATCGCGTCGCGAGGTCTGGTTCCAGCCGAAAAGCGGACATGCCTAGTCAGCGTATACAATGTCGGCTTATGACCCAAAGCGGACGTCGGACCCAAAGCGCGCGGGGCCATCCCATCGACACCACCGAGGCAACATGCGCTCGGCGTGGATTTGCACGCGCAATGACGTGCTCGGCAATCTTGCGGTGTTGCTTGCGGCGCTTGGCGTGTTCGGCACGGGCACTGGCTGGCCCGACGTGATAGTAGCCGCGATCATGGCGAGCCTTGCCCTCCAAGGAGCCTGGACTGTTCTCAACCAGTCGCGGGCCGAGCTGAGCATCTCGCCTTCGCCGACACTGGCCTCGAAACAGAACGAGTTGAGATTGCTTGGCCATCCTGCCATGTCTGCTATTGGCACTTAGCGGACTATTCTGCTGGGCGCCGTAGGTCAGCAAATGATCCAAAGCGGACATTCCGAGCCCAGAGCGACACGGCGCCGACCGAATTGCGAACCTGTGGCGTGGACAAATTAGTCGCCAGTTGGTGAGAGGTGGAACTCGAGGATGTCGGGCGTTCCCCGGAGTTTCTCTGCTAGCCGGCGCATGTTCAAAACTTCAATTGTTTGTACGATCATCTTGTACTCGAATCGCGCCCCGTGTTCGATTTGGCGGTAGTCGATCTGATGCACCGTGAAGTCGCAAGTGGAAAGGAGTTGTCGCATGTCCTCTTCGCTCATCGCCTTGTCCTTGTCAAAGCGCAGCAATAGCCGGGCGAACAACTGGCGCGGCAGCTGCCATTCGAGCCAGCGAAGCGCAACGAGAACTCCAAGCGCGGCCAGTGTGCCGATGACGGCGGCATAGAGGAAACCGATGCCGAAAAGGATGCCAAGTGCCGCCGTCAGCCAGACTGAAGCGGCAGTGGTGAGGCCGCGGACGGTGAAGAACCCCTGCTGGAAGATGACTCCCGCGCCGAGGAAGCCGATACCCGTCATGATGCCCTGCGCCATACGGCTGGGATTGGTGCTTGAACTCGGGTCAAGCGGAATGCCCAGCCACGTCGCCTGGTAGGCCGGCACCAGCATCAAAAGCGCGGAAGCGAGACAGACGAGGGCATGCGTCCGGATGCCCGCGGGTCGGCCATGGAAGCTTCGTTCAAAGCCAAGCAGACTTCCGGCGGCGAGTGCGCTTACCAGACGGATCCCAATGTCGATGCTGTCGTGAGTCAACGCGGCCCTTCCATGGCGCGGTCAGATCAGCGTCGAGTGTTAGCGTCTATTATTCCGCGCGCAGTAGCAATCTCGAAACTGCGGGCGGCGATGCCGCGATGGAGGAAGGTGTAATGAGGGTCGAGATCTTCCTCCATCTCATGAGAGAAGCGGGAAAGTCACGGCATGCCCTCTCCGTCGCCGGCAAAAATTTTCGGCTTGCCTACTAATCGATCGGTTCAACCCACTGGGCGCGCCCAGACCAAGGCTCGAAGGGATCACCGAAGTACTGCGTCTCGCGATAGACCTTTCCATCCCTGAACTCCATGATACTGACAGTGTGGGACGGCTTCCCATCATAACTGATGACATATTCGGTAACCCAAAGATCGCCACGCCCAATCACGCGCCGAATGGTGAAGTGCTTGTTGGGAAGCAACCCCCGCGTCGTCCGGATGGCGAGCCGACCAAGGATGCGCTCGCGGGACTGGGGGTACTCCAGCACGGCGTCGTCGTGGTAGATCTCATCCTCAGCATCGTCGTCACCGGCCTCAGACGCAGCCCAGTGCCGGTCCAGCGCAGCTCGGATGTCTTGATCTCCCATCTCGCGTTCCTGTCTGCAACGTGGGTGCGGGTGTTTCCAAATCGGTCTTCCCTGCTATGGAATTATGGCTTCCCTGCTACTTGAATTAGGGAGAGACCTATCCAACCCATTGAGATTTGAGCGCCTTCTCCTGCGATAAGACGGCGCTCTCCCTGCAATTTGCTAAAATCACCCTGCATTTCTCTAAATTGCAGCGAGAGACAGGTTTGCTTCGGACTGCCAGCACAGCCACACTAACTATTTGTTATAGAACGATTTTATGTCTTTCAGGGACGAGAGTTGTTCGGCGCGTTTTGAAGTTGTCAGCTGAGGTGTCATCTCGGCGCCACGAAGCGGCCCATTCTTTGCTGGATGCCTGCATGGCCGTAGGCGTTGCCGCAAAGATGGTTGTACCCGGCTCCCATATGTTAGGCTTTGAGCAGGAGTCCCTGATGCCAGTATGCTTTCGCTATATCGTCCGAGATGTGGACGCCGCGATTGAGTTCTACACGAAGCAGCTCGCATTCAAGCTTGAGATGCATCCTGCCCCACCCTTCGCTGAAATATCGCGTGGTGACATGCACCTCTATCTAACCCAGCCTGGGGGCATCGGAGGCGGGTCACCCATGTGCCATCCGGCGAACAGCAGGCTCCAGGAGGCTGGAATCGTATCCATCTGACGATTGATGACTTGGACGCTGCAATCGCTAAACTTGAGGCGGCTGGCAGTCATTTTCGCAACAATGTGGTCCAAGGGGTGGGTGGCAAGCAGATTCTATTGGAAGACCCATCTCGAGATCAGTCGGAAGCTCGTCGAGCTTGCTGCTGATGGTGTGACCGATCCGACTCAGCTTCGGAGACTTACCCTGGAGGGTTTGCCTCTCTCCCCGCCACACTAGCCCGATCTGTTCTGACGCTGCGCTTCCTCAATCGCGCCGTGCTCAGGGCTCGCAATAGGTGCCGTTGGCGCGAGCTGTGGCGGTTATAACGATTTCATGACGCCTTGCGATCTGCGTGAAATGCGGGGCACTAAATCGTGCTCGTTCACACGTAGCGATGCCTGTCAGTTCTCATGCGGGTAGGGATGGAGAACTTGTTGCTCAGCGACCCTTAGTGCGATTCCGAGAACGTCAGTTATCGGAACCCAATCGGCTTGCGACTTCTTCTGTGACGGCGGCGGCGGAAGTCAACCGCGAGGGGGATAGGCTGCACTCGGATCGTCGGACATAATCAGTTCTGGCCTTCAGGGTCTCCTTGAATTTCATGCAAGCGCCGGCGCCGAGCCGACGCCTTTTTGCATTATGGGAAAGGATCAAGGGCGGCGCCGATCGGGGATGAAGCGTAAGGACGCCTGAGCCGATCAACAAACGTCTGCCTGGGGAAGTGCCTGAAAACCTTAGTCTGAAACCATACCAAGTTCGGGTTGAACTGCGTGACGGTTCCCGAGTTGAATCCGCCAACGGGGTTTGTATGTACCAGCGTTGGAGGCTCTCATGCCTGGTGATCCCGAAGAGTGCCGCAAACATGCAAAGTGTTGTCTTGAGATGGCGAAGTCCGCGCCCTCCCTCATCAGCAAGATGCGATTTGAAGGACTGGCCCACACCTGGCTGAGGCTCGCCAACGACCTCGAGCATGCCAAAGCGCTGCTCGAGCATTGGGGTGATCCGAAACGTAAAGCCGGTTAGCGGCGGCGGCGGCCGCTCTTTTTCCGTCGAGGCAAGAAAACGGGCTACGTAACGTGGGAACTCAGCGATCGAGCCATGCGTTTTTTTCTTAGCCGCACGAAATGGCAAGCAGCTTGCCGTGCCGGCGAATGCGACCCGGCGCCTTTCCCTTGGCTACCGACCACGCCTTGCAGTGTCGGGCCGCCACTTGCGAATCAAGCGTAAGGAGTAATGCTCATGAAAACGCTTATCTCAACTTTCGCGTTGGCTTTGGCACTCGCTTTCACTGGCCCTGCCTTTGCTGGCGACGTGACGACCGCAAAGAACGCGGCTGATTGCCAGAAGGCTGGCGGCCTGTGGGATGCGCAGGCCTACAAGTGCTCGGCGAAACAGCAGTAAGTTGCTGCGGTTTTCCTGTTAATGAGGGCGTCGGCTTCGGTCGGCGCCCTTAAGTAAGGGCCGGCGTCACTGTTGGCCTGAACTATCTCGAACAAAGAGGGCCTTATCAGTCTAGCGCGAAAGCAGATCGGGCTTGCTTCCGCCGGGAGCGCTACTAGTAATTCAGGGCGAAACTCGGTGGTTTCACATGGCGGGTCGTGGTGGAGTAGGTAACCCGCCAGTAGCCCCCAGGTAGGGCCGTCTCCGCTTCTTCAACCGCCGTTGCGTAGCTGGGCGCGTCATACCTCGACACAACCATTGTTGTAGAGCTGTCGAGCCAGGTGGGCGGCGGCAAGAAATTCAGAGCTTCGTCAGTCCGGGTGAGTTCGCCTTGGCGGTGAGCCGCACGTCGGCTTTTTGATCCAAAGCGGACGTCATCAGCCCATGATCTTTGCGAAAAGGATTTCGCTCCGGGTCGGCCTTTAGACTGCCCGGGGCGAACCTACCCTATCAGATATGTTCTGCCACGCGCTTGCCCTTCGCCTTTCGTGCTCGCCATGTAAGGATGAAGCGCCACAAGATGAAGACGCTGATGGCCGTCAACGCGAGCGCACCTCCGACAATGAGCATACAATCGACCTTTATGTGCGGGCCTATCTTGGTGGGGCGGGTCTTGTCGCGCTCGACATTCGCCTAGGCAGCAGTTTGTACCTCACGTCGCCGTTTCACCCGCGAGAAGGAACGACCCGCATTTGGCAATAGGTCGCTGTTGCCCGCGACCTGAATCAAGGCGCGCGCAATTGCGGCATAGTGATAATGGGTCGCGACCTTAAGAGCGTAGATGAACAAGATGTGCGGCTCGCGCCAGCGTGCCTGGAGCACTCGATAAAGCTGCTGCCTATATCTCAAGCGAAGCGCCCCATTCGGCACGAAGCGCAGTAGGCGCCAAGCCAAAACAACGAACCTGCAATAATTGAGAAATGATCGTTTTGCCCAGGCCCAACGATGGCTCACCCAATAAGGAAGATGATGTAACGCGAATTTGAAATTATCATCAATAAACTGAGCATCTAGCCGCTGAAAGTAAGCATCGGCCGAATAGCAGGTTTGCATCAGTTGGACGAAACCGTCGCGCAAGGCTTTTGGCGACATGCCAAGCGGAATGACGTTGGTACCGTATTTGTCGCTTCCCTCGTCATCGTTCAGCCGTCCCTCTTTTTTAAGTCGATCATAGAGGGGTGTCGTTGGAATTGCGTGCAACATGCTGATCAATGCCGCAGCGATATGCGCCTGGCCAAGGAATCCTGGCATCACATCAAAGATTGAAGGATCGTCGTGATCGAATCCAACAATCATACCGCACCAGACGTCGATGCCACGCTGTTGAACACGATGTACGCGCTCAAGGAGCGTGCCGGCCTTCGGCCTCACGTTTTGATGCTTCTTAGTTTCCCGAAGTGAATCCTCGTTAGGGGTCTCGATGCCAATGAAAACGTTCTGAAAATTGGCTAGACCCATCAATTCCATTAGCTCCTCGTCGTCGGCAAGATCGAGCGACGCCTCGGTGAAAAGCGTCAGAGGATAGGCACGCTCTTGCTGCCAGCGAATGATGTCGCGGAGTATTAGCTTAATGCCCTTCTTATTGCCGATTAAATTGTCGTCAACGACAAAGACAATCCTAAATCCGGCGCGTCGGAACGCCTCAAGCTCGGCTAAAACCTGCTCGCTCGTTTTAAGGCGGGGCCGCCTACCGAAGGTTACGATGATGTCGCAGAACTCGCACGTAAACGGGCAGCCCCGAGAAATCTGCAGGCTTCCGAACATGTATCGATCGACCTTCAACAAGTCGATGCGTGGCAGCGGCAATTTGGTTACGTCTGTCTTCTCGTGTTGCTCATACCGGCTTTTCTGGCATCCCGTTTCCCAATCCTTCAAGAACTGGGGCCAAGTCTCATCTGCTTCGCCGACAAAGACCACATCGGCGAGCCCTTCCAACGATTCCGGCTCGACTGTCGCCATCGGTCCGCCAACGATGGTCATCACGCCGAGCGACTTCACTTCCTCGATAATCTCGATTAAACGCCGACCCTGGATGCTCATACCGGTCAGACAAACGATATCGGCTCGGCCGAGACGGTCGAAGTCGATATCCTCGACATTTTCATCGATCAGCGTCACTTTATGATGGTTGGGCACCAGCGCTGCCAAGAGCGCTAAATTAGCGACAGGCAAGTTTGCGCGCTTTCCGAAAAACTGCATGCAATGCTCCAATCCCCAAAATGAGATGTCAAAACGGGGATTGATAATCACGATATCCGCCATTAGCACTGCTACCCATGAATGAAGAAATAGTGATAACAGAACCGTCTCGAATTTGCGCTTTAAGGCCGAGAAAAGTGGTGGTCCTCGTAGGACACTCCAGCCACTTCTGGTGGCTCAATTCGTCACGCATCATCCACGCTGCGGATGCGCCTTGAGACTTCTGGGCTCATCTCGCACGAAGGTACTCAACTCGTCCGAAGATACTCACCTCAAATCAGTGAATCCGCCCTGCTTTAAGAACCTTCACAAGACCGCGAATCTCTTCTGGAGTACCGAGGCGAGCTGATATTTCAAGCGGGCCCGGGACGACTGACACGCCATAACCCGTAGGTGGCCCCGCGGGCTCGGTACCATCATTGCCCTTCGATGACTCATATCCGCATCCTTGCCAACCAAGTGGACCTTAGAGAATGCTGACAGCGGATCGTGACGGGACGCGGGGGGTCTTGTGGCCTCACGATCGGCTGAGTGCCTACGCGACCTTGATCGTCTCATTCCTTTTGGCGCTGGGCAAAGGGGCGCCGACCCGAGGCCGACGCCCCTTTTCTAATCCTCAGTTGATGCTCAGTAGCAAATCCAAACGTAGCCCCCAGGCGTCCATCGCCAGCAGGCGCCTACTCCATATCCGTACCAACGACCGCCCCAATAACGACCGTGACCGTGCCTGTGGCCGTGGTTCCAATTATTGTTCCAAGGCGCGTGGCCATGTCCATGACCACCATGTCCATGACCACCATGTCCCCACCGTGACCATGCCCGCCATGTCCATGCCCACCATGGCCCTTGCCTGCGATCGCAGTGGGCGAGAACATCACGGCGGCGGTAAGGGCGACCGCGAAACTAAATTTTCTAAACATTTTGTCTCCTCTTAGGGGCGTTAAATCAGCCTGCTTGGGCTCACTTTAATTTCGCACTGCGACAGATAAAGAAGCCCGGTCTGTGGCGGGCCGGGCTTCCTGGAAGCGTACGCGGCGGGGAGACACCTGCCACGCAGCATGCGATTTAGCCAGCGAACTTCAGCCCTGTCTTTGTCAAAAGACATAACGCTAGCCCCGGCATCCTTGTGGCTTACAGAGCACGCCCGCCTGGCGCCACGGGCTTTACCGAGAGTGCAGCGGCCCTCCACACTCAGCACACCTCAGCCGGCGCGCGAGCTGGTCGGGGGCAAGACGTAACCAGCGGGCCGCACTTTGCTTCTAGCTTGATCAGCACCTTCTAAGTTGAAGGAGCTGAAGCTCTACCTTTATAAAGGAATAATAATGCCTCGTCGCACCGGAAGCGCTGATCTCCCGCTCCACGGCGGCCACGTACCGAGTTGGCTTGCCGCTCGGATGTCACGTCTTGGGGCAGTGATCAGCGCGGCTATCATTCATCACTATGGGCGCGACGAACTGCTGCGCAGGATCGCACATCCATTCTGGTTTCAATCGTTCGGGACTGTGATGGGAATGGACTGGCATTCCTCCGGCATTACTACGAGCGTGATCGGTGCGCTGAAACGGGGACTGGCTCCGGTTGAGCATGAGCTCGGCATTCACGTTTGCGGCGGACGGGGTAAACACTCCCGAAAGACACCTCATGAGCTTGTCTCAATTGGCGAGCGCGTCGGAATCGACGGTACAGACCTGGCAAGGAGCAGTCGCCTAATCGCCAAAGTGGATAGCGCGGCGGTGCAGGATGGTTTCGATCTTTACCTGCACGGCTTCGTCGTGACCGATGACGGCAACTGGGCAGTGGTGCAGCAAGGAATGAATGGTGCGCGTAGGCAAGCCCGCCGCTATCATTGGCTTTCAGAGGGGTTGAAGGATTTCGTGGATGAGCCGCACTCCGCGATCGAAGGTCACGACCAGGGAGAAATCATCAACCTCACCAATTGCCTCGCAGCTGCTTCACGATCTGCTCAACTTGATTTGTTGTCAAATCTCGGACCTGACGGCATTACGAGGGAAGCTAACTTGTTGGGAGATCGCGGAGCACCGAAACCTGCTTCCGCGCAAATGGTTTTGCCTCATCTAGTAATGCCGGCACACCATGATGTACGTCAAAGTGACATAGTTATGCGACGGCTGCGCGGCAGTCTCGCTGCCGCAGCTAATTGCGCGCCTACCAACTTCCCAGAACTCCTTTTAGTGCCGGGTGTCGGAGCGCGTACTGTGCGCGCCTTGGCGATGGTGGCTGAGGTGGTGCATGGAGCGCCTTGTCGATTTTCTGATCCCGCGAGATTCTCGCTCGCCCATGGGGGCAAGGACGGTCACCCGTTTCCCGTACCGCTCCGCGTCTATGACGAAACCATTCGTGTGCTAAAATCGGCGGTTCAGAACGCGAGGCTTGGCCGGGAGGAAGAGCTGGGTGCTTTACAACGCCTCGACCAACAGGCAAGGCGCATAGAAAGCTGGGCTAAAGGTCCTAACTTTGAAGATGTGATTGCTGAAGAGTATCGACAATCAGCCTCCTTCGAGGGACGAGCCGTTTTTGATTGGGCAAAAGCATCCACGAGCGAGACATCTTCAAAAACTCGGCACAGAGGCACGCGGCGCTAGATTGTTCTCGCGAAACTTAGAGCGGTTGCGGGCCTCAATGTGAGCACGGAAGGCTGTCAGATCGAGCGCGTTTAGGACACGATCCGGAGATACCCCGCCCTTCCGCGCCATGGCCACGCCCCACTTGGTGAGATCGATTTCAGCCGTCGAATGAGCGTCCGGATTGATGCTCAACCAGCATCCGAGGTCTAGGTTCGTGCCGCTGGCGGTTGTGACGACCAGAAACGGCCCCCAACGTCTCGGAGAGGGCAGGCCCAGGACCTCAGACAGAAAGGTGGCCGATGCTTGGCCGTCTCGGACCCCAACAATGGTGTGATTGAAATCAACGGCCATGCGCGGCTCTCCGCTTCGCTGTTATTTTCGCTGTTCTCAGCAGCACCATAGCACCGCGAAAGGGATGCTGTTGTTTTTGGAGGCGAACGCATCGTGGCTTCTCGGCGGTCGCAAATAGCGCTTAGAATGCGAAGCAGCGAATTGCTGGGCACTCCTTACAGGTTTTCAAAGAGTCAACGATTGCGGACAGCGCTTCCGCCTTCGCATCGATTGCCTCTCGCAGGACCCCATTCTCGCCAAGTTCTGCGAGGCGCTGCGCTTCGACCGATTTGAGTTCGCCTCGGAGCACGGCTCTAGAGTCAGCACGTATGTCAAAAGACATGTCGGAACTTCATGAATTTATAATGAGCTATTCATGCCAGGGTAAGTTGTTCAGACCCTCCGGCACTCCATCTTCCGTTCGCCATGAACGAATGCGTGGAGGCGAACATGGGTGCGCTGATTTTTGTCTGCCCCAAATCGGGCCACGAAGTTTCGACTGGGCTTGAAATCGATCCCGACAGCTATCGGGCCTTACCCAAAGTGCTTGCAGAGATCAAATGTCCGGCTTGTGGCCTGATACACAACCTGTACGAAGTGGACGCACGCCTAGCCGATGAAAATTCTGATGGCACTGAGCGGACCAAAGGGAGATGATTCATATGACTCATATTAAGCCACTGAGCCGCCGTAGCGTCACCGGGGGCATCGCCGCCGCCCTGGCGGCTATTCCCTCTGTCGGACTTTGTAACGGCCTCGAAAGCGATGCGCTCGAGCGGATAAAACATCATACCCGCGAGCTTGAGAAGGCGATGCGCGATTGCTACGGTGTCGACGTGGAGAGCCGCAGCTATGCGCCGACGAAGACAGGCATGAAAGCGTGCATCTTCGTTATCGCGCACACGTCATGACGGGGCTCAGTTCACCGCCGCCATGCGGCGGCTAGGCGCTGACCCCGGACCAACCTCGACCGGCGCCCATCTCCGATCCGACGCGCAGTGGCTTGCCGTACTGAATCCGTCTCCAGACAACTCGATCAGAGCGTTTCGAGCGGTATCGCAGGTTCACGTTCCTTAGTCAGCGCCCCGCCCCGCCCAGCCCCTTGCATCGCGTCTAGCAATCACAAACCCGGACCAATGCGGCGCGCGCCGAGCCGAGCTCACCTATCGCGGCGATCAAATCCGCATGATCCAGTTCAGCAAAGTCCAAGGTCATGGGCGGCGCGATTTATCCATCAAGCCTCGCCGATGAGGGACTGCCAGAGCTTGCTGGCGTCAAAGAAATGCCTCTCCTATCCGAAAGCCGGCGATAGCGGCGCGTTGCCGATCAGATCACACCCGTGCAACAGAACCACGGCCAGAAGGATCACGATCAGAAGAGTCAAGGCCAGGACCACAAGGAACTCTCGTACCTTCATAGGCCTGCCGCTGTTCAAAAAAAAAGTCAGCACGACCCAAAGACGAAAGAAGACCTGCCGCCACGTCATACCTAGTTACCGACTAAGCGGTGACTCATGGTCGCCATAGGTGACTTGGCCCGTCAGAAGTCAATCGACGAATTCTATTTGCGCAACTCGCGCCGCATGACACGCCGGCGTGCTCCCGCTCGACCGACTTCATAAAACCCTGCTGCTGAAAATGTCGGCAGGTATCCCATGAAACGGTAGCTCGGTGATCCTGGTTCAACAGGATATGCTTCGACGACTTTTGCTCCGCGCTTGGCGGCGTGCTGCACCGCAGCCTCGATAATCCGTTTTGTCAGGCCTTTGCCGCGCAACTCGCGACGAATGAAAAAGCAGGCCAACGACCATACTTCTTCAGGAAGTCCGCTGATGTTGGTTGGGCCGCCAAAGTCACGGTAAGTTGTTCTCGGAGCGATGGAGCACCAAGCAACAGGCTCCCCGCCGGAGTAGCCCAGCAACCCGATTGGGACGCCTTCGCAGACGTATCGTTTCATCGCCGCTTTCCTGTCTGGACCCTTCGCGGTTTTTGCCCCGGCTCTCCAGACCATGCACCAGCAGGATTTTGGTCCACCGCGACTCTTCAAACAAGCGCTCAAGATCATCCCAGCGGGAAGCGTCAACTTCGTGAAACGTGATATTCTGCATGTGGCCCACGATAGCGACGTCAGCCATTCCACTCAATGGCGGGGATACGGATCTCCGGCGGTTAGCCAGTCCGTTAGCCTCGGACCACCGCAAATGTTGCCCGAGGATAACAAGGCCGCGCAAGACATGAAGGACAACATGAATAGGTAAAGCAGAGGACCGGGCTGTGAGGACGTTGTCGAGATTGATAAAGATTTCGGGGATTTATCGGGACCGGCGTGCCTACCGCAAAGTGACCAAGTAGCCATATTTTCCTTCCATCACGTTTTGGAAAAGTCAGCCGTTCGACGCTCGCTTCTTTTTTGCCATTTGAATTCTCTATCCCTCGGACCGATTGATGAACCGAGGCCGACATCGCTGAAGCGTCTAGGGAAGCGTGGTTGTGCGCCTACCCGCAACGGCACCCCAAACGAGAAGCACAATGATGGCCCCGACAGTCGCGCCGATGAGACCAGCCCCTTCACCCGCGTGATACCAGCCAAGAGCTTGGCCGAGGTAAGAGGCGACGAATGCTCCGACGATGCCAAGGAGTGTGGTTAGGATAAACCCACTAGGCTCGTTGTCGCCTGGTGTAATGAGCTTCGCTAATACGCCGGCTACAAATCCAATAATGATCGTCCATAAAATGCCCATTCTCAGCCCTCCTTAAGGAACGCGCTTGATCAACGCTATGTCGTTCATCGCAGTTCCCGCCGACACAGTGTCGCCCTTGCCTCCTTACTGGCCTGGTCGGCTAGGCAAGGCGCCTCTGAAGGGTCTTGCTTGCATTGTTAGTTAGGGAAGAAGAGTTCGAGGGGCCCGCCTAGGCACACGGGCGGTCGCTCAGCAGCTTGGCGACGAGCTCATTCCGCTCCATGCATCCGGATGCGGCGAGATCGAGTAGCCGGCGAATGATCGCCGCTTTGCAGTCCTCATCGCGCACTGTCAGACGACAAATGAGCGTAAACCAAGACGCCATTCCTAGCCGTGGCGAAGATCAAATGTTTTTGCAGCTCGCAAAGCAGATTCTCTACGCTACGAAGATCAATCAGCACGATGCTGCTGATGCAACGGAACGATACAACGCCACTATCGCCGCGCTTCGCTGGCTAATTTCTTTGTTGGCGAAAGAAACCAGAGCACGCCCGCCACGAGGAGCAGTGCCGGCACGTCACCTACTAGATGGCCATGTTCGAGGCCGTCAGAAAGTGCCTGAACCGCCATGATTGCCGCATGCACGACGCTCGACCAGATGGTGAAGGAGATCAAACTGCGGTTTTCAGCTGGGTTCCTTGCAGCGGCAATCAGAAAAATGCCGAGAACCGCATAGATACCGCAGATCATTTGCAGATAGTAGATGCCCTCACCGCCATGCCAGACCCAGCCCGCAGGCCACACGAGGCCAAGCGGATAGATCAGCAAGAAGACGACACCGAAAACAACAAGCGCGAGTTTCAGATAGCGCTCTCTGGTCTCGTTGTTCATAGCTCGCTCCCGTCGATCGCCGTAAAGAAGAAACCCCGCACGGGGGGAGCGGGGCTTCTATAAGTTCCTTTTGGGGGGAACTGTGATGGGGAGGGACTCCCGTCACAGAGCGGACGACACCAACTTTGACTGATTTTTTACTGAAACTTTTGTCTCAGCGCTTAGACGGGCGCCGCCGACTCTCACTCTGTATATGGTCAACAGACATGAGAAGTACAATGACCGGCAAGACAATTAAAATTCCCTGGCTGCAAAATATTGCGGAAAGGCTGAGTTAGTGGTGCAAATGCCAAGCAGCGGCCTTGGTAATGTCACATCAGGGGTGCATACTTGATAATCACCAGTACGGGCACCGCCACAGGGACTGGTTGAGAGAGTTACATCGGGCTCCCGCCTGCGAAGGAGGGACCCCAATGACCTCTCAAAATCCCCGACTGGACATATACGATCCTAAGACGCTTGCAGTGACGGACCACGCGTTCGCCACCATTTGGAACCAGGTGAGACTTGCCATCGGGCAAAAGCTACTGAACCTTGTGGAGGATGGGATGACCAGGTAAGGGCGATCCCTTCCGCGACTACCCGATGGGGAAAAGTAGTTCGTTGCAATCGGGCAGGCTCTCATCCATCCGAACTCAACGTAGCTCGACGGTCGACGGAACCGCGATCGCGCGCTCAGTCGATAATGACAACGATGCCCGTTGGCGCGCTAAGCGTCTCCACCGTTCGTTCGGCAGCTCTGTCGATTTGAACCCGAGGTTCGTTGGGTAGTTTCTGCTCGTTATACGTTCCAGGCCCGTAGAACTGTCCATAGCGCAGCACAACACCGCCCTCGGCGAGAACCGAGCGCTCCAGTTCTGCGACAGCATGGGCGTCGGGCCCATCAGGTAATTGCCAGGCGACGCTTTGCGCCAGGATTTTTGGCGACCCGCTTCGACGCGTGGCTTCGATCAGATTCCCGTTTCCCTCGGTTCGGATGCGCGCGTTCAGACCTGTGAACTCACTGATTTGCGCGACATCATCCGGCAGATCGGTCAGCTCGTTCAGCACGACGTCGGGTTTGAAGTCACGAACCGCCTGGACCAGTGCCTCCCGGTCAAAGACATCACAAAGAATCGGTTCGGCACCGAGATGTCTCAGTAGCTCTGTTTTGCTGGAGGAACGCGTAAGGCCGCCAACTACGTGCCCGGCCTCAACCAACCGGGGAATCAGCCGCTGCCCAATCACGCCGGAGGCGCCGGCAAGAAATACTCTCACATCGTCAGTGTAGGCCTGGCGTGCCGGCGACAGCAAGCGAGCCATGTCCGCTTTGAGTCAGAAGCGGACATCGCCGAGTTCGTTTGTGCAGTCCGCTTAGTGCCATGAGCGGACTCCCCCTGCCGACCCTCTCATGGGGGTTAATTCTTTAGCTCAACCCATCATTTGGATTTATGATAAGCCCGCCCGCCCGCGTTTCCGGTCTCTACAGACAGAACGGCGGATAATCGCCACCTTAGGGCAGAAAGCGCCAATTGATACCGCTCATCGGCCGGGCCTTCGCGCATGCGCCCTCGATTTCACCGTGGAACAATCGCGACCCTATTCGCGCAGAGCTCTTCAGCGTGGAGCGCCTGGAGGAACACGCGCGGACCCTCGCGGCGGCACAGCCCCTCACGCCCCGGGCGCCCAAGGGCAATCCGCTGGCGGA
Organism: uncultured Alphaproteobacteria bacterium; assembly: GCA_963816805.1. Taxonomy (GTDB): domain Bacteria; phylum Pseudomonadota; class Alphaproteobacteria; order Rhizobiales; family Methyloligellaceae; genus Methyloceanibacter. The sequence continues at coordinate 175,403 of CAWFLU010000032.1, read as the reverse complement.
TCGACTAGCCGACAACGAAGCGGTGCTCCTCCACTCCTATCGCACTGTCGCCAAAGCGATGGGCGAGGACCGGGCGACTACCCCCGCGGCCGAATGGCTGATCGACAACTACCATGTCGTGGAGAGGCAGATCCGCAACATCCGCTCCGACCTGCCTCCAGGCTATTACCGCCAGCTGCCCAAGCTTGCTGAGGGACCGTTCGCAGGATATCCGCGCATGCTCGGCGTGGCCTGGGCCTTCGTAGCCCACACGGACAGCCGCTTCGACCCCGAAATTCTAGTCCGATACGTGCGGGCCTACCAGGAGGTCCAGGCACTGACGATCGGTGAACTCTGGGCGGTGGCCATCACCTTGCGGATCGTGCTCGTCGAGAATCTCAGGCGGCTGGCGGAACGGATAGTGCACAGTCGCACGTCACGCGAGGAGGCCGACGATCTTGCCGACCGGCTGTTGGGCGCGGGTGGATACACGTCCGAACCGGTGCCGGCGGCTCTTGCGGCGTACGAACATGCCCGGCTCCCGGAAGCGTTCGCGGTCCAACTTGTGCACCGACTGCGCGATCAGGATCCGCGGATCACGCCGGCCCTAAGGTGGCTCGACCATAGTTTAGCGGCGCAGGGAACCACTGCCGACGCAGTTGTCCGCGACGAACACCAGAGACAGGGTGCTGCGACCGTAACGGTAAGCAACATCATCACCAGTATGCGTTTGATTTCCGACGTCGATTGGACGGAGTTGTTCGAGCGCATTAGCATTGTTGACGATGTGCTTGCCGGAGCGGGCACCTTTCCCGAGATGGACTTCTCGACGCGCAATCTCTATCGCAGCGCCGTCGAGGAACTGGCGCGCGGTTCAGATCACACCGAGGTCGAGATCGCGCACCGCGCCGTCTTAGCCGCGGACCAAACTACAGACGGATGCGCGCGCGCTATGGAAGACCGCCAGAGCGATCCGGGCTACCACCTTCTTGGTAGTGGTCGTCCCGCGTTCGAGGTGGGGATCGGTTTTCGGCCTCCTCCGCACACTTGGCTTGGACGAGCGAGTCGGTCGATTGGTATTGGAGGCTATGTTAGCGCTGTTGCAATTGTCGCCTGCGTTATCCTCGCCTTGGCATTGCTCGCGATCGCCGCCATTGGGCTGGATGGGGCATGGCTAAGGCTGCTCGCTGGCCTTGGTGCCATCCCCGCCATCGACGCGGCCGTCGCGCTGGTGAATCGGGGCGTGGCAGGCGGTTTTGGCGCCAGGATCCTCCCTGCTTTGGCCTTACGCGACGGGGTGCCCTCGCATCTGCGCACGCTCGTGGCAGTGCCGACGCTACTGACAACACAAGAGTCTATCGAGGAGCAGGTAGAGCGGCTGGAGATCCATTACCTCGCCAGCCCGGAAGGCAACCTTCATTTCGCACTGCTCTCCGACTGGGTCGACGCTATGACCGAGCACCTCGAGGGCGACGACGCTCTCCTCGCCGCTGCAGCAGAGGGCATTGCAAAGCTTAACCAGCGTCACGGGGCCGTAGGCGGAGGCGACCGCTTCCTGTTGCTCCATCGCCGGCGAATCTGGAATGAAGGCGAAGGACGGTGGATCGGATGGGAGCGCAAGCGCGGTAAGCTTCACGAGTTAAACCGGTTGTTGCGCGGCGCGACCGACACAACCTTCATATCAACGCCCCAGCACCCTTGCATTGTGCCCGATGGCGTTCGCTACGTTGTCACGCTCGACGCCGACACGAAACTTCCGCGAGACACTGTTCGCCGGCTAATCGGCAAGATGGCGCATCCACTCAACCGACCGCGCTTTGACGCCGAGGCCGGGAGAATCGTCGAGGGCCACGCGGTGTTGCAGCCGCGAATCACGCCGTCACTGCCGGTCGGCCACGATGGATCGCTCTTCCAGCGAGTCTTCTCCGGCATGAGCGGCATCGACCCTTATGCCGCCGCCGTGTCCGACGTGTACCAGGATATGTTCGGTGAAGGCTCTTATGCTGGCAAGGGCATCTACGAGGTCGACCCCTTTGAGGCCGCAGTCGCCGACCGTGTTTTGGACTCTACGCTGCTGAGCCACGATCTGTTCGAGGGCGTGTTCGCGCGTGCCGGTCTCGCCTCCGACGTCGAGGTGGTAGACGAGTTCCCCGCCCGCTACGACGTCGCGGCCATGCGCCACCATCGTTGGGCGCGTGGCGATTGGCAATTGCTACCCTGGATCTTGGGTCGCGGCCCCGTCGCCACCGATGATCGGAAGCGTGGTGCCACGCCGGCGATTGGTCGCTGGAAAATGCTCGATAATCTAAGACGTACGCTGTCGGCTCCGGCTGCAGTCCTCGCCTTGCTGGTCGGATGGACCCTGCCATTCGAGGCAGCGGCGATTTGGACTTTCTTCGTGCTCGCGACGATCATCTTGCCGACCCTCATTCCTGTCGTCGCAGCCGCGATCCCGGAGCGCAGAGGAATCACGGTGCGCAGCCATCTAGGCACGCTGAGCGCTGATTTCCGGCTCGCTCTGGCTCAGTCGGGGCTCATGATCAGCTTCCTTGCACATCAGGCATGGCTTATGGGCGACGCGATCGCGCGAACCCTGACCCGGCTGTTCCTTACCAGACGGCATCTGCTCGAGTGGATTCCGGCCGCGCAGGCAGCGATCGGTCCGAGGCTAGACCTTTTCGGCTTCTATCGCCGGATGGCTGGAGCGATCGTCATCGCTGCAGTTGCGGCGCTCGTCGCTGCGTCTGGGGGGCAAGGGACTTGGCCGCTCGCATTGCCGTTCGCGGCGCTCTGGATCGCCTCGCCGGCGATTGCCCGTTGGACGAGCCGATCTCCTGCCGTGGCGGGCAAGCTCTCAGTGTCCCATGACGACGCCCAAACCCTACGCCTGATCGCCCGACGGACCTGGCGTTTCTTCGAGACTTTCGTGACGCCGGCCGATCAGATGTTGCCCCCGGACAATTTCCAGGAAGATCCGGCGCCCGCCTTGGCGCATAGAACCTCGCCGACGAATCTCGGCCTCTATCTCCTATCGGTGGCGAGCGCCCGCGACTTCGGATGGACGGGAACGATCGAAGCGGTCGAACGTCTGGAGACGACCCTATCGACTATGAATCGACTGGCGCGCTTCCGCGGTCATTTCTACAACTGGTACGACACGCGGGATCTGCGTCCGCTCGATCCCCAATATATCTCCTCCGTCGATAGCGGAAATTTAGCCGGCCACCTAATCGCTCTCGCCAATACCTGCCGGGAGTGGACGGGTCAGGCGCTCACCGACGAGCGCCGTCTCGCCGGTATCGCAGACGCGCTTGAGCTCATGCGCGAAGAAGCCAGCCGACTGCGCGAGAATCAGCGAACGCAAACAGTGACGTGGCGCCAGCTGGACGAGGCGTTCATGGTGCTGGTGGCGAATTTGCGACGGACGCTCGTTGACGGCGACGGGATCGCGAAACGTCTCCCGACGCTTGCGGTCGATGCGGAAATCCTGGGGGACATCGCTCTTGCACTTGCAAGCGAACGAAGCGACGGCACCGGCGCTGACATGCTTTTCTGGGCGGAGGCGACCCGAAGGGCAATCGAGAGCCACCGTCGTGATCTCGAAGGTTCGGCGGAGACGGCCGCTTCTTCGGCGGCGCGCCTCTCGACTCTGGAGGAGGGCGCGCGAGCGACAGCGCTCGCAATGGAGTTCGGCTTTCTGCTTGACCACGACCGCAAGCTGCTCTCGATCGGTTTTCTCGTCGCCGAGGGCACGCTCGACCCTAGTTGTTACGATCTCCTCGCCTCTGAGGCGCGGCTGGCGAGCTTCATGGCGATCGCCAAGGGCGACGTTCCGGCTCGACACTGGTTCCGCCTCGGCCGCGCTGTCACTCCCATCTCGCGCGGCGCGGCGCTCATCTCCTGGTCGGGGTCGATGTTCGAATATCTGATGCCATCGCTCGTGATGCGGGCGCCGGAGGGCAGCCTCGTCGAAGGGACGAGCCGGCTGATTGTGCGGCGCCAGATCGACTACGGTGCCGAGCTCGGGGTACCTTGGGGCGTTTCGGAATCCGCGTACAACGCCCGCGATCTCGAGCTCACCTATCAGTATTCAAATTTCGGCCTGCCCAGCCTCGGACTAAAGCGAGGGTTAGGTGAGAACGTCGTCGTTGCTCCTTATGCCACCGCGCTCGCGAGCATGGTCGATCCGCACGCTGCAGCGCGCAACTTCGAGCTGCTCGCCGCAGCCGGTGCGAGCGGCCGCTATGGCTTCTACGAGGCTGTGGACTACACGCCCAGCCGCGTGCCGGAAGGAAAGGGCAAGGTTATCGTGCGAGCCTTTATGGCGCACCATCAGGGAATGACGATCGTGGCCATCGCGGACGCGCTTCTGGACGGCGCGATGCGGGCGCGGTTCCACGCCGAGCCAATCATTCAGGCGACGGAGCTGTTGCTGCAGGAGCGCACGCCGCGTGGCGTGGCGGCGGTGCATCCCTGGGCGGCGGCGGAGTTGGCCGCCAAAATCTTGGACGTGGAACCGCCCGGCGGACGGCGACTAACGACAGCGCACGGCGCGACGCCGGTCACTCAGCTTCTCTCGAACGGACGCTATTCCGTGATGCTTACGGCTGCTGGCTCGGGGTACAGCCACTGGCGCGACATGGCTGTGACTCGTTGGCGCGAGGACGCAACCTGCGACGATTGGGGCTCCTATATCTTTTTTCGCGACGTCGACAGTGGCGACGTCTGGTCGGCCGGATTTCAGCCGAGCGGCACCGAGCCCGACGACTACGACGTTACTTTCAACGAGGATCGCGCCGAGTTCACGCGTCGCGATGGGACGCTCAAGACGGTCATGGAGGTGCTCGTCTCCGCAGAAGACGATGCCGAGGTCCGCCGCGTCACGATATCGAACCACGGCACCCGCGTGCGAGAAATAGACGTCACGTCCTACGCCGAGCTCGTGTTGGCGCCTCAGGCTGCCGACGTCGCTCATCCAACGTTTTCCAAGCTATTCGTTGAAACCGAATATCTGGTCGAAGTAGGTGCCATTTTAGCGACCCGCCGACGGCGAGCCCCTTCCGAATCAGAAATCTGGGCTGCACATCTCGCTGTCGTCGATAGTGGCGTGGTTGGAAAAGCCGAGATTGAGACCGATAGGGTTCGATTCATCGGTCGCAGTCGCAGTGTACGAACGGCGATCGCGGCTATTGACGGCCGGCCGCTCTCGAACACGGTCGGTACGGTGCTCGATGCGGTCTTCGCCCTGCGCCGGCGCGTGCGCATCGCGCCCGGCGCCATCGCGCAGATCGCCTTTTGGACCGTGGTCGCATCATCTCGCGAAGCGCTCCTTGACCTGATCGACAAGCATCGCGACACAACTGCCTTTGAGCGGGCAGGAACTCTCGCTTGGACTCAGGCGCAAGTGCAGCTGCGCCACCTTGGTATCAGTCCGGGCCAAGCAAGTATGTTCCAGCGTCTTGCGGGACACCTCATCTACTCGGCTCCCGCCCTGAGGCCTTCCTCCGACGCCATCTTTCGAGGTGCCGGCGCGCAATCGGGACTTTGGCCACTGAGCATTTCCGGCGACCTGCCGATCGTGCTGCTACGCATTGCCGACACCGAGCACCTCGACGTCGCCCGGCAACTGCTTCATGCCCACGAATATTTGAGAATGAAGAAGTTCGCCTTCGATCTTGTAATCCTAAACGAGCGCTCGTCTTCCTATGTGCAGGACCTTCAGGTTGGGCTCGAAACACTGGCGCGGCAGAGCCGATCTCTGCCGCAGCTCGGCGCAGACGGACCTTCTGGCCGCGTCTTCGTACTGAGAGCGGACCTGGTCTCGACAGAGACATGCGCCTTTCTCGCGTCAATTGCGCGCGCGGTGTTTGTAGGAGAGCGCGGGCGAATTTTGGATCAGCTTGATCGGGTTTCGAATCTCAAATCTCCGGCCCGACCACTTCAGAAGCGGCGCACGCGCGCTTTTCAGTCGCAGACCGTGCCGTCCCTGCCGAACCTAGAGTTCTTCAACGGTCTCGGTGGCTTCGCTGAAGACGGACGGGAATATGTAACGATCCTCGGCTCTGATCAGTCGACGCCGGCCCCATGGATAAATATCATCGCCAATCCTACGTTCGGCTTTCAGGTGGCGACCGAAGGCGGCGGTACCACTTGGTCCGTGAACAGCCGCGAGAATCAGCTCACCCCTTGGTCAAACGATCCCGTCACCGATCGTCCAGGGGAGGCGTTCTATGTCCACGACGATGACACTGGTGCCCTGTGGGGCCCTACTGCCCTGCCCATCCGCGATGAAGCTGGTAGCTACGTCGCCCGCCACGGGAGGGGATACAGCCGGTTCGAGCACACGGCAAACGGGATTGCGCTCGATCTCCTGCAATTCGTGCCGCTCGACGATCCGATCAAGATCTCGCGTCTCAGTATCCAGAATACGTCGAGCCGCACTCGGCACCTATCTGTGACTGCCTACGCCGAATGGGTTCTCGGTCCATCGCGGGGCGTCTCGGCTCCGTTCGTGGCGACGGAAATTGATCCCGTGACTGGCGCGATGTTCGTTCGCAACGCGTGGAACGCGGCTTTCGGATCTCGGGTCACGTTCGCCGATCTGAACGGGGCTCAAGCGGACTGGACGGGTGACCGGCGGGAGTTCGGACCAACGGACTGGACGGGCGACCGGCGGGAGTTCATTGGCCGCAACGGTACGCTTGCGAGCCCCGCAGCGCTCGCCAGCGCGACGGCTCTCTCCAAAACCACTGGGGCAGGGCTTGATCCCTGCGGTGCGCTGCGCACCACCATCGAGCTGCCACCGCACGGCACCGTCGAAGTCGTGTTCTTTTTGGGCCAGGCTGCGAGCGTGGAGGACGCGCGGAGCCTGATCGCGCGTTATCGTACAACCAATCTTGACACCGTGTTGTCCGCTGTCGGTCGGTATTGGGAGGATGTGCTCGGCGCGGTCCGTGTAAAAACGCCTGATCGGCCGATGGACATCATGTTGAACGGCTGGCTTCTCTATCAGACGCTCGCCTGCCGTATGTGGGCCCGCTCAGCTTTCTATCAGGCAAGCGGCGCCTACGGCTTCCGCGATCAGCTTCAGGACGGCACGGCGCTCGTCGCTTCCCGACCGGAGATTACGCGCGAGCACTTGCTGCGAGCAGCGGCACGGCAGTTCGTCGAAGGCGACGTTCAGCACTGGTGGCTGCCAGAGTCGGGGCAGGGCGTGCGTACGCGGATCTCCGATGACCGAGCATGGCTCGCCTACGCTACCGCCCATTATATCGACGCGACTGGCGACGACGCTGTTTTGGATGAGGTGATTCCCTTCCTGGAGGGCCCGAGGCTAGCGGTGGACCAGCACGACAGCTTCTTCCAGCCCACCGTTTCCGTCGAGGCCGCCACGCTGTTCGAGCACTGCGCGCGCGGACTTGACCGAAGCCTAACGTTTGGCGTCCACGGACTACCATTGATCGGTACCGGAGACTGGAACGACGGCATGAACCGCGTCGGTTACCATGGCGAGGGGGAGAGCGTCTGGCTCGGCTGGCTCCTGTACTCAACGCTCACCGCATTCGCTCCGCTCGCCGATGTACGCCAAGAGACGGGCCGCGGCGCGACTTGGCGAGCGGAGGCCGCCGCCCTCGGAGACGCGTTTAAGGGTGAGGCGTGGGACGGAGACTGGTATTTGCGCGGCTGGTTCGACGACGGTACGGCGCTAGGCTCGGCGACAAGTGAAGAATGCCGCATCGATTCCATCGCGCAAGCTTGGGCGGTGATTTCGGGGGTCGCGGACGGCGAGCGCGCCGCCCGCGCCATGGCGGCGGTCGAGCGCGAATTGATCCGTCCTGAGCACGGACTGGCGCTTCTATTCACGCCGCCATTCGACCACACGCGGCTCGATCCCGGATATATAAAGGGATATCCGCCGGGCATTCGAGAGAACGGAGGTCAATACACGCACGCCGCGGCGTGGTCGGTGATGGCCTTTGCGGGTCTCGGACAAGGCGACACGGCGGGGCGACTGTTTTCTCTTATCAACCCTATCAATCACGCCCGGAGCCGCGCGGGTATGCAGCGCTATAAGGTGGAACCCTACGTCGTTGCCGCCGACGTCTATGCGCATCCCCGTCACGTCGGGCGCGGGGGCTGGACCTGGTACACGGGTTCCGCGGGATGGATGCAACGCGCGGGTATCGAGAGTATCCTCGGACTGCGCTTACGGGGTGACGTTCTGAATCTAGACCCCTGCATCCCGAAGGCTTGGCCGAGCTTCGAGATGATGGTTCGCTACTGCTCCGCACAATACGAAATCCTGATCGACAACTCCGGCGGCGTTGGCCGAGGCATTGCTTTCGCCGAGCTAGACGACACTGAGATCGTCAAACGGCCATTGCGAGTTTTAATGTCGAATGACGGTAGGATTCATCGTCTGCGGATTCGCCTCGGGTGAGCGATATACGGATGCCCGCGGTGGCGCGGACTTCTTAGCTCAAACGGACCGATGAACCATCCAAGAGTGTGCCGGGCGCCTCGGGCAGCGATAATCGCGCAGTTATTCGTCTAGGAGCACATCGAGTTCAGCGATTGTCATTTTCACTTCTTTTTTTGTCGCATCCGTGGTGTCGGTCGACCCTTCATGCGTGCCTATCTTTCCCGATTCTAGCAAATTCAAAAACTGTCGTAGCTTGATTCGTTCGCGCACGCACCAAGCGGACTTCAGATCATGTACGAACATTGATAGGGCACTCCTCTTGCGACCGGCCCTCCTTAGAAACTACCATAGCGGAATGGGTCGGAATGAACTTTTGCAGGCCGTCGCAATTCTCACCTGCCCTTTCGATACAATTTCGAATGCAGCTTCGCCCCTCGATGCAGATCGGTACCTCCTGAACGTCGAAGGGTTGTCCAGGTGGACGAAGCTGTCGAAGCCACGATTCCTGTAGCAAGCGATCTAGCACGCCCCAAGTGAAGGCCCCGTTCGAACCTCCGCCTTGCAATCGAGACCTACGCTAAGTCCCCGTAGTTTGCCGGCCAGCAATGCGGGGATGTCGCTCGATACTGTTGGACCATGCTCCTCGCGACCGCGAATGGCCAATCAATTCGCGTCATCGTTCCATGCTCATGGAGCGCACTTGGCTGCTCCCCAGTGTGCTTCGGATTGGCACTCCCCATATGAACCAAGTCGGGTTCCCGCTCTTAAACCGCCGCCAAGCTGAACGATCCAACCAACAATTACCATTGCAAAGATGATAAGTGCTAGAACGACGGCCAGCCGATTTTCCGACATCACTTGCTCCTGTAGTGGTGTTTCCGAATTGCAGTCCATTCGTCGAACTGCAACATAAACGCAGTCACAACCACCGAACCTCACGCTCAAACGCGCCGAGGCGATGACAACTGTGAAAAGCGTAGTGGAAAAGCCGATCCACGAGTGGACCAGAAATTAGCTTCTTTTGGAGGAGCGGGGTTATCCGCTCGGCCAAGTATACGGTGACCAGATTCGAGCCAAGATAATTCGGTGCGCTGCCGTGAGGAACGAACGCTACCTCTCTCTCGGCATAGTGGTCGCCGCCATTTCGTCGCTCGGATCGATGATGCCGCAGTCGCCACCCTATTCGCGATTTACCATCTCAGCTAACGCGGTAAGGCCGCCGCAACCAAGCCCGTTGGACCGAAATTTGAGCTAAAGAAAAAGCCCACCAAACCGAAAAGCGTTTCCTCTTCTCTGTTGCTATTCCGACTGGCGACGCTAGGAGGCGTACTCCCGCGTAGCGGTCGCCGCCATCTCGAGGTTCGCCAGGTGCATCTTGACCAGATCGCCGATGGAGATGAGGCCAACCAGCCGGCCCTTCTCTACCACCGGCATGTGACGAAATCGGCGTGCCGTCATTTCCGACATGAGCCACTCGCTGGTGTCGGCCTCCTGCGCCGTAACTACTTTCTTGGTCATAAAATCAGAGACCGGCTCGTTCAGAACTTGGTCGCCGGCTTGGCTGATCGCGCGCATGAGATCGCGCTCCGACACGATGCCCGCGATCTGGTTATCGTCTCCCAAGATAACGATGCAGCCAATACCGTGTTGCGTGAGCAGTTTTGCGATATCGAGCAGTGATCTATTCGCCTTTGACGTGACGACGCCACCACCTTTGAACTTCAGAATGGTCGCGGCATTCATGGTGCTCCTCCTATCTAGTGGCCATGGCAGCCCGCTAAGCGCGAATGCACTGAAAACTCGGCGGGCTGCAGAGATCGTCCGCACGTGCAGAGGTACAATCGTCAAACGCGGAGATTATCGTTCACGTCCGACGGCCAAACGTTAGAGCGCCTTCGTTGCTACATCCGCGCCGCGCGCCATGTGCACCTTAATTGGCTCTGCGGCATCGGCCGTTACCTTCGTCGAGAGCACGCGCACTTCGTCTGCTTGCGCGGTCAACATGCGGAACTGTTTGCGCAAAAAGGCCGCCTGCAGTTCGACGATGTCGGCGAGGTTCTTGGCGCCTGTTAAACTCGTTGCCAGGTCGAAATTCGCATCGACATTGCGGCGGGCGAGGTCGATGAACTTGCGATTGAATGCAGCCGCACCTTGGCCGACAGCGTCGAAGGACCTCTCGAACGTCGTCACTGATGCATCGAATGCATTCAAGGAACGGTCATAGACCTCGCGAGTCTGGGCGACGGTCTTCTCGGCTAGAGCGCGCACGCCCTCCGGAATGGCAGCGTCGAGACCGAGTTGAGCGAGTTGATCGGTCATTTCACTATAGGCAGCGCGGGTCTGCTCGGTGGAAGTTTGGGGATTATTGGTGGCGATCATAAAATGCCTCTTGGGGGTTAAGGCGCAGCAGAATTTTCGCAGGCTGGAAAGGCCGCGGACGTCGAGCGTGAGTGGCGCTCGGGTGCTGAATTTTTCGGAAAAGGGGGCGTGCACGAAGTTGGCACGGTATTCTTGACCGTCAGCGCCTAGGGTCGGCCTGCCAGTGCCTAAACCCTAGGCTTCGCCGCTGCAAAATGCAAGCACCACGCGAGAACCACTTTGGGCGCTTGTATAAGTTGTCGGATCTGCTGGCTAGCGCTGGTGGGTAGCGGCGAACGTGATTCCTCGCCGCGCCAAAGTTAAGGGCTCCGGCGGAAGCTCGGCGCTAACCGCTCAGCGCCATGGTCTCCAGCGCTTTACGACGCAGCTCCGCGGGATCAGTCACACCATCGGCGGCTAAGGCGACCAAAGTTCGGTTGAGCCTGATTTGCAATGCTACCGATTGATCGGAAGTCGCGGCAGGCATGTGGGCATAGAGCGTCGTCCAAACATTGTCATATGCCTGCTCGAGCGCTGCCAGAAGTTCTGGGCTGTACTCGTCAGATAGCTCACGAACGAGGGGCATGATCGCAGGACTCCTGATGACCTAAGCAGGCGGGAGCGCGACGCACCTCTCTCAGTCGTCGGGGCCTGTTTGTGGTTATTTGCCGACGATGCTTCAAGTGTGCGCGTCGGGCCATGCTCTGGCGAGTCAATTCGCTACGTCTTTTGACGTTGACACGAGCTAAGATCGCTCCCGCCCCACCTTGGCTGCACCAACACCTGACTTCAGTTATCGACACTTAGAGCGCCCCGAAGAGCCCTCGGGGCCAGCACCGGAGGCCGTCCTACGAGTTTCGTCATCTGCGTTCTCCTCCAAGTTCGCCACTAACTGGCGTGGAGAGGCAAGCGCCCGAAAAAAGCTCTGTTGCTGTGACATAAGCGCGAAAGCCTGCGACAAAATCGCGGGCAAGGGCTCGCACGAGGCCGGACGGTCTCTAACGCAAAAGCCCCGACCGAAGTCGGGGCTCTTGTTTAATGTCGGTGGGGACCACTTGCAGATCGCAGGGAGGGGAGCCGCAGGCAGTCCAGTTGGAATGATAACTGGTCAACAAAGGCTTTGGTTCCACCAAAGGAACACCGCGCCAGAGAACAACCCTTAATTTTGCGGGTCGGTTCCGACGCCGGCTAAGCCTCTTGCTCCATCGTTACGGCAATTTCATGTACCGGTTACAATGTCGGCCTCGGGATCGTTGGAGCGATCTAGGCGGGCGTTTCTTATCTCTGGCACCCAGGCTTCCGACGCGTATGTCCGCTATGGGTCATTAGCGGACATAAATCTGGACGAACGAAGAGCGGTCCGGTTATTGCCGGGCCGCTCTTTCTTTAGATTAAGCGCGAGAAGCGTGACCGTGCTGCCCTGACTACGCGGCTGCGATGATCGGTCATCGCAGTCGGCAGACTCGAGATAGACATCTGATCAGGCTTGCATACCCCGCTGCGGGCGGGCGTTTCCGGCCTTAGCACCGCCACACGCACTAAGGCCTAGGCCGTGGCCTCTTGATGCCGGTGAAGGGCTCTCCTTCTCGTTCGAACAGCTTAATGCTGCACTCTTCGCAGGAGCGCCAAACGGTGTCAGGGCCAGGGTCGTTGTACATGCCCACGTGAACCTTGAGGCCGGTGACGCGCGATAGCTGGTTCTCCCAGTTCTCATCCTCAGCCAAATAGTTGCCGAGGGCTCGATGGGGATCCGTGCCGCCTACGGTGAGCGCGAGGTCAAGATCAGAATTAGGGCTAGCGCACCCTAGCGCTCGACTACCGAAGAGCCGCACCGCTGAGACTTGCAGCGTTCCCTTCGCCCATTGCTCGATGGCCGCGCGCTGCTCGTCAGAGATATTGGGGGGACGGGGCCCTGCTATGCGCCTCCACGTGAGGCAGGCAAATCGCCTGAGAGGCTTCAGCGGTCGTAGAGACTTTCGGTTCATCCGGACAATCTGTTCACAGTGACGAGGGAAAGGCTAGCCAGGCTGGCCCGAGCAGACCGCCGAATTAGGCTGCTTTTAGTTGAGTTCGCGCCTGCTGATGAGGATGGCGCAAACGAACCTGGTACAAGATGCTGAAAATGCAGCCCACCAGGCGATTTTGGCGGAGTAGCTCAAGGACTACAGGCCGATTCTAGCTGTAACCCCCGGCTCAACTAACATTTTTACGACGTGGAAAACCAGGCCTGCTCATTCGCCTGGCCGACCTCAAAACGCCTGATCCGCCTTCGCCACACCAGCGTCGATCGCGGCTGCAGTGATTGTCACCGCAGTGCCCTCGGGTCCACTTGTTTTCTGGACTATGGCGTTAAGCTGGTGGGCCAGCGCCTCAACGATGCTCGTACCGAGGCCGGTATGGACGGGCTCGCCTTCCCCGTCTTGGGTCCCCGATCCATTGTCGGACACAGAAAGACGCCAGCCGGAATCTTGGACGTCGTAGCGGACCAGGATTTCGCCCTCTGCTCCGGCCGGGAAGCCGTGCTTCAACGCATTGATCACGAGTTCCGTCACGATCAATCCAAGACTTACCGCTTCGCTGGAGGTCGCCCCGCCGGAGGTCGCTTGCACCTTAATCGAGAGAGCCCTGCGTTCGCCGACCATCGAGGCTGCAAGACTGGCGCACAGCTTGGTGAGATACGGTCGGATCTCGATCCTCTCGTTTAGCCCAGAAGCATGCAGCTGCTCCTGGACCGTTGCCACCGACATGACGCGCTGATGGGCATCCTGAAGGTGCAGACGCGTTTCCTCCGATTGCACGGTCCTGGCCTTGAGCAGGAGAATGCTCGCAATGATCTGGAGACTGTTGGCAACGCGGTGTTGCATCTCCTGAAGCAGGACTTCCTTTGCTTGAAGGAGTTCGTCTTTTTCACGATCAGCCTCTCGACGCCGAGTCACGTCCTCAATGGCCAGCAGAATAGCCGAGGCCGAACCATCCTCGTCAAACACGCGGCGGGCATTGACCAGCATCACGCGACGGCCGATCGACGGGAAGTTGTGGTCGACCTCGTAGGACTCGACCGTCCGGCGCTTTGGAATGATGTCTTCGAGGAGCGCCCGCAGCTTGGGGATGTTCCACTGCCCGTCGCCCAGGTCGAACACCAATCGGCCTTCCGTCTTGCGTGGCGTCACGGCGAAAGTCCGGTAGAACGAGCGGCTCGCGGCAATCACACGCAAGTCGGGGCCGAGCACCAGAAGGGGCTCGCGTATCGCGTCGACGATGGCCTCGGCCAAGTCATGCCCGCGCGCGATGGCGGCAAAAGGATTACGCTTGGCCACGCCGAATCGGTTCCGCTCTTTAAGCTTTTTTTGCGGGTTTGATTTTAGCAAACCTCCGGGCGAAATCGAGCCGGATCGGCAAAAGGAAACGGCCCCGAGAACACCCGGGACCGCCTCAATCGCTCGCCGTCTAAGCTGCGTCGCTGAAGCTTAGAGTTTGGCGGGCGGAGTCATTGCTTTGGTGGTCGAGGCGTCTGCGCTCTGGATCCAACCCTTGCCGCAGCCTGACTTGAACTCAGCCGCAGAAATCTTTCCGTCCTTGTCCGTGTCGACCATCTGGAAGTTCACGACATAGGGCACGGCCTTGTCGCCTGCCAAAGTGTCGCCGTTCGGCGAAGCCATTTTCCAAATGCTCTGGCACTTGCTGTCATCGAGGACTGCGCCCGGGCGACCCGAAGGTGAACCAGCTTGCGAGCCTTCCGGAACCGGGGCGCCGGCTCCAGCGAAGGCGTAACCAGTGCTGACGAGAAGCGCCAAGGCGCTAAGGGTTATGAGTCTCATTGAACGTCTCCTTATTGTGATGAAAGGCTCTCCCACGCCGATATGCGTAGACGAGGACTGCCCGGCAGGTGTCAGGAGGGAAACATCATCAAGGAGGGGTGTCGGTCGAAGGGACACATCATCAAGGACGGTGTCGTCGGACCCGGTCAACAGGCTAACTGCCTCGGAGGACACTTAGTTCCCTTCGACTCTGGCCTTCTCCAAGGTCGCGTAGATCCGGGAAGGCGGCTGATGACGTCGTATGAGGCTGAAAACTGTCTAAGCTCTCGCTTTTTCTTGCTCCATTACGAGCTCGGATTTAAGGCTTTCCAGATCTCGAAAGATTGAGGCGACGGCGGCAACGCGTGCGTTCTTCTTGAAGCGAAGGAGGCAATCTTTACTCATAATGTCGCCGTCAATTGTGATCTCATCCCATGAGTCTGCATGACCGACATAGTTGATCGGAACGTCGTAGTGCTGGCTCCAAAAAAACGGCGCGTCGGCAAAAGGCGTGCGGTGTCCAATCATATTCAGGGCTGCCGTTTGCCCTTGCCGTTCCGCGACTACCCAATGCTCTACCCGGATGGCCTCACCCGAATAGGAGTCAGGCCATCGAGCGATATCGCCTGCTGCGTAGATACCCGGGACACTAGTCTCGAGGAATTGGTCGACCACGACCCCTCGATCAATCTTTAGTCCTGCCTTCTCGGCAAGTTCCAGCCTCGGTCGAACGCCGATGCCTACAACGACGAGATCGGCATCGATCGTTGCACCAGTCTCCAAACGGACAGCCTGTCCCTCAATGGCGACGACTTTGTTTTCAAGGTGAAAGACAACGCCATTTTCCTCGTGAAGCATACGGATGAAGGTGCCCATTTCTGCGCCAAGGATACGCTCCATCGGCAGCTTGTCCGGGGCCACGACATGAACCTCCAATTCGCGCTTCAGTAGCGCCGCCGCGACCTCAAGCCCAATAAAGCTTGCTCCGATGACGACTGCCCGGCGTGACGACTTTGTACCCTCGATGATCGCCTGGCAGTCGGCCAATGAGCGCAGCGTGTGCACATGGGGTCGATCAGCGCCCGCGATTGTAAGGCGCACGGGCTCCGCCCCGGTAGCAAGGAGCAAGCGGTCGTACGGAATTGCTTCACCGGCGATGACGGCTTGGCAGTTCACCACGTCCAGTTCACGAACCGGTCGGCCGAGGCGGATCTCGATGTTGTTTTGTGCGTAGAAGCGTTCTTGTTTGAGAGGAACGTAATCAAACGGGATGGTCCCCGCGAGGTAGTCTTTTGAAAGGTTGGGGCGATCGCAAGGCAATGCCTCATCGCTGCTCAGCATTACGAGACTTCCCTCGTATCCTCTTCGCCGCAGCATTTCAGCCGCCGCGAATCCCGCAGCGCCGCCTCCGACGATGACGATCTTTTGAGGTTCCTCGGCAGTTTGATCGTTCTGCTTCGACTTTTGCCGTTTGCGCTTACTCCCGACCGAAATCAATCCATCGCGCTGTTCGATCTCCCAACATCCAATCGCATCAATGGCTGGTGCGCCAACAGCCTCGCCGGTGCGCAGATCGAAGCGGGCGTGATGCCAAGGGCATCGTAATATGGTGCCGGCAACGAGTCCCTCGGCAAGGGGACCCTGATAGTGAGTGCAATGCGGAGAGACGGCGAAAATTTCACCACCTGACCGCACCAGGAGAACTTCCTCATTGGCAACATGACCAAGTAGCATTCCCTCGGGCGGCACCTCAGCAAAAGGCACGCCCTTGGAGAGATCTGGACCGGAGAGCTTCTTTTCTTCTTTGATCATCGCGATCTGCCTTCGCGATCTTATGTTCGCGTCGTCAGCCTGGGCTTAATCGATCATGCTGAGGAATTCTTGTCGCGTTAATGCGTTATCACGAAAGCATCCCAGCATTCGAACTCGTGACCAAGTCGGTATCCGGCTTATACACCCCGCGCGTGGTCATGCAGTGATGCGTTGCCTTTAGAACAACACCAACCCCCTTCGGGTTCAGAACTTCATCTATCGTGTTGGCAATCTGGGCCGTCATTTTTTCCTGAATCTGCAAGCGCTTCGAATACGCATCTACCACACGGGCAAGCTTGCTGATTCCAACGACCCGGCCACTCGGCACGTATGCGACCCAGGCCTTGCCGATTATTGGTGCCAAATGGTGCTCGCAATGGCTCTCGAACCCAATGCCACGGAGCACAATTAACTCATCGTAGCCTTCGGTTTCCTCAAAGGTCCTTTGCAAAATCACCGCCGGATCCTGGCTGTAGCCGCTAAAAAATTCTTGGAAAGCACGAGCGACGCGAGCGGGCGTTTCGATTAATCCGGGGCGATTTGGATCGTCGCCGGCCCATTGGATGATCGTCCGGAACGCCGCTTCAACATCGGCTCTCTTGGGTCGACTAACTTTAAAAGGTTCAGTGTCCCTCGAGAGATCCACCGCACGCACGTTTGAGGTCATTGAGAAATCGTCCCTGTGTCAGCTCCAAATTTTTCCAAGACGCGTTCCGTCAGTGCTTCGCAGTCTGTGCCAGCGAACGGGAAGGCGCCCTTCAGCGCATCCTGCAAGCTTGGTTCGAGAGTAGCCTGTAGCCGCCTTCGTGCCCGCAGGAGACGCGTCTTGACGGTTTGAGGCAAAATCTGAAGCACTTCGGCAGTCTCTTCGACGCTGAGACCGTCAACGTCGCGAAGCATAAGGACCAGCCTGAATTCCTCCGGCAGATCCGCGACGGCAGCCTCGAGAAGCTTTGCGATTTGATTCCGGGCCACGTCGGCTTCCGGCGACAACGCGCGGTTGGATCCTGCCATGAGCTTCTCGCGGTATTCTTCGATGATGGCGACCGATTGCTCCCTGAGCTGCCGCGACCTTCTTTGTGCCGAGCGCCGTCGACCCAGGGCTTCGTTCAGAACGATGCGCGTGAGCCAGGTGCTCAAGGAAGACTTACCGGCAAAGCTCCCGATGGCAGCGAAGGCCTTGAGATAACCGTCCTGAACGGCCTCCTCGGCCTCCCAACGGTCTTTCAACACACTCCATGCAGCCCGGTAGAGGCGCTGATTGTTGCGCTTGATCACAAGACCGGCGGCAATAGAGTCGCGCTGAGCTATCCGACGAGCGAGCTCGATATCGCTCAAGGTCTCGTAGCTCAGCGCGACGCTCGCCATGGCAAAGAACTCCGAACGAGTGCCTAGTGGAGTTGGCCGGCGAGCTGTTCGGCGTGCTTCTGATGCGCCTCGAACAAGGTCAGTCCGCTCTGCAGCAGTGCCTTCAACTCCGGATTTTGGGCATCCGGAATGAGTGTACCACTGAGCGCGGTGTTGACAGTCTTGTGATACGACACCTCGTTATCGACGTAAGCCTTGTCGAAAGCCGCTCCGTCGAGGGAGGAAAGCTTGTTGCGCGTGACGTCGGCCTGCTTGGTCAGGGTTTGGCTGGTCGGATTGTCCTCCGGCGTGACGTTGAGCTTTTTGACCAGTGCGAGCGCTTGATTGTTCACCGAAGTATGATCGCCCACCATCTGCTGGGCAAAGGCGAGGACTTGCGGGTTCTTCGTTTTTTGCAGGGCCTGCTTTGCAGCTTCGATGTCGAGCTGGTCAGCCGTGTAGGCGATATGGGCGATTTGCGGGTCTGTTGGCTTCGCTGCTGGTTCGGCGACGGCTGTGGCGAGACCCAACAGCACCGAAAGTACGGCTAATATTGTCAGTCTGTACATAGCTCTTCCTCTCCGAGAGTTTTGCTGTTCGGAAATGAGCCATTAGATGGCGAGACCGGCCTGGAGGTTCCCAGAAAGAGTCACTCTCCGACGAATTTTTGTGGGAACCTTAAGAGCCTTCGGCCCATCTAATCTAGGGCGCTGATAGGCGCAGAAAGAGCCGCCCGATGAGATGGAGCAACAGCGTTGCAGCGGTGGCAATCGTTCTGGGCCTCATCGTTATCGGAGCCATAGCCCTTCGCGAACAGTGCAGGCTCGGCGACGCTCGCATGGCGATTTGCGACTGGATGGGATTGCCGCATATAGGAGGGCCCTTCCCGGCTCCCTGACGAACCAGCAAATAAGAGAGCTTTGAAGGATCATGCACAAACGCACTCCCAACTCTATATCCTCTTGCTCATGGCTTACCGCTTGATGCAGTAGTCACCGAGTGCGGTGTTTTCAATTCGGCAGCTTACAGGCAGGAAGCCGATGATTTCAGGACTTCAACCATGTCCCGATAAGCCCAGAGACGAAGGCGCGGACGCCCTCGCCGCGATCCAGAATGATGTCGTCCGAAACGGCTTCGCGTTCCGCACCGGAATGCAAATGCGTGCAATCATGCGAACACGGGGGCTCGATGCATGGCCGGACTTCGCCTCGAGCTGGAACGATCTCGGTCTGGACGTCCACATGGCAGACGGTGGCCGCTATCGGCGCAGGCGATTCGCTGCCTTCAGCGTCGCGGACAGCGTCGCCGCGCGCAAGCCGAATCAACCGCATTATCAGAGCCGCGACCACAATCCACTTAACGGCGGAATCGAGCGCTGGTTTATGCCCGTGGCGGATAGTGTGGCGGCCAACGGCTTTACGCGGGGCATGCTTGATATCTGCACGACGCTGTTCGACGCGGCGGCCAAGCCCGAGGTGGCTATCTCACCCTGGCATGTCGAGATGCATCAATTCCGCATCGAGGCGACTCCAAGTGGGACAGGAATGCCCACGCCCGAAGGGGCACATAGGGACGGCGTCGATTGGGTATGCGTGATGCTGGTCAAGCGAACCAATGTGTCGAGCGGCGTGACGCAGATCTTTGATCCCCAAGCTAGACCGCTGGGTGAGTTCACGCTTACCGATCCGCTCGATGCCGTGTTTCTCGATGATCGCCGCGTCTTTCACGGCGTTACTCCGATTGCGCCACTCGATTCGGCGAGTAAAGCTTGTCGCGATGTCCTCGTGCTGACGTATCGCCGTGAGGAAAGCTCTGAAAAGCGGACCCTAGCACTAGGACAAGCCTAACGCGCTTATTCCGCGCTTAGTTGGATCGTAACCGTAGTGCTGCTACCGTGAACCGCAATGAGCCCATTCGTTTTGATCTTGGTTTTCAAACTTGGGGGTGGCTCGGCACTCGCTATTGATATGCCCAACAGCGCGACATGCGAGGGAGCAGCTCAATTCTCAAAGAGCCAAGAGAGCGTGAGCGCAGCCTTCTGCATTGATCGAAGATCACAAGCCTATCGCCGAGATGAATCAAAGCCGTGAGACTCCCTTTTCAGGCGTTCAGCGCGGGCATCGATGTCGGCTAAGTGCCGAAAGCAGACATAGCCCGTGGCGCGGACGCGTCGGCATAATAATCAGCTAATGGGCCAGGAAGGATGATAGATGGCGAACTATCGCAAGACCCCCGAAGCCATCTCCACACTCTCGCCCGAACAGTACCGCGTGACACAGCAGAGTGGTACCGAGCCCGCCGGAACCGGCGAATATCTGGATAACAAGGAACCGGGCATCTACGTCGACATCGTATCGGGAGAGCCACTTTTCGCTTCGTCCGACAAATATGAATTGGGATGCGGCTGGCCAAGCTTCACCAAGCCGATCGAGCCCACCAACGTCAACGAATTACCCGACGACACCCACGGCATGACCCGAACCGAGGTGCGTTCGGCGCACGGCGATAGTCATCTCGGGCACGTCTTTCCCGATGGGCCGACGGATCGAGGCGGCCTGCGCTATTGCATCAACTCGGCCTCGCTGCGGTTCATCCATCGCGACGACATGGAGGCAGAGGGCTATGGGGCTTACCTCGATCAAGTGGAAGATATCCAATGACGAGGCGCCTTGCCATTTTTGCGACTGGCACTGAGAGTCTCAACCGTAACACTGCGCTAAGGCACTTTGTGCCCGAAATGTATGACGCAAAGTCCACTAGGCCGCTAATGCCATTTCTCGCCACAACCTTTTCGTCATCGCCAGTACTTCGGCATAGCGATACAGCGCTCCATCGGGCAGAGTCCTACCGATGTCTCCGGTCCAAATCAGCATCGAGTCTCCATTACCGACGACCCGTGTAAATTCTGCTCCGGTAGGCATGTGGACGATCGACTCATCTCTGAACTGAAATTGATCTCGCATCACTTTTGCGTACATGGGATTTCCCTCTCCCCTAATCGTGATTTGCACAAGCTCATCATCCGAGCATGTTTGGATTAAGGAGCTATTGCGGTAGCCGGCGAAGCTCCCGGGAAGCGGACGTTAAGCCGCCACGTGAAGTCGCCGAAGTGCCACAAGAAGAAGTAAAGCGCGCAGCGCTCTCCCGGACTTCGTTGCTTCGGCTGCCGATTATTGAACCGCACATAGGCGACAGAGAGTCATGACAGCATGGAGCGCAATCGCCGGCTCGAAGCCAACATACCCGGCGGATACCGAGCAAACTTCTACGTTGTCCGCAATTGTCCTCGCCCTTGAATGCACCGCCGCAGTCTTCATTCCCTTACTGCTGGTGACATTCCTTCCGGCGTGGATCAGATCAAGAGCCCGACCCGCTACGTATGCTAGGTGCCGAGTTGGTCAGGCGGACTTTATGGAACGAACACCGACGTTTGGAGTTAGCTGTGTGCCACGATCAGCTCAGCTATTTTTGCACCGCGTTGAGTGTAGAAAGTGAAACGTCTAATACTTTCACTGTGCCTTATTGGTGGCATCGGCTATTTGCTCGGTACCGCCTTCGTCGTACTAGGCACGACCGCCGGGGAAGACGAGAAAGCTGCAATTTCACCTCCCGCCGCGGTTCATGTCGAAATGGCAGAAACTGCTGCAACCGATCCGATAGCCTCACTTTCGACCTCGCGTAGCTCCCCCCACGCCATTTCTGTCGATCAGCCTCGAGCGGAAGACCTGGACGCCAAGCCCGAGTCCCCTCCGGATAGGACTGCCTCTTTATATCTTCCGGATAAGCAAGAGCAACCAAGCGTGGCCTCTGAGCAGCAGCCAAGCGCGGAAGCGAACGCTACGCCCTCCCCGCAAGGGGCGGAGCCCGCAGACGGAGCCAGCCGAAGTGAAGGCTCTGAGTTCGTTAAAGTCACGTCGATGACCGAGGTTCGAAATGGTCCTGACGACTCGAGTCAGGTTATTGGAACCGCCCGACGGGGTGCGGTGGCGGAGGTTCTCGCACGAGAGTCCGGATGGGTACGTATCCGCGACCCCGCTTCATCTAACGCCGGTTGGATTAGCGCCGACTCTGTAGTGTCAGTTGGTGCGGACGCAGTGGGTGGCAATGAGCAGCAAGCCTCCGCCGAAGTGGAAGACGACGCGTCTCCCTCTGTCGTGCAAGGTGAGAGGAAACAGCGCCACGCCGCAGTTCGCAAACGACCCCATCGTCGAGGTCGTGTGGTGTTCGGACGGCTGCGATTTTTCTTCCGCTAGACCGCTCTAGGAAGCCCAAGTTGCTTCAGACTCGCGGGTAAATAGTCAACCTCGCCGACGACGTTCTTCCATCGCGATGTCCGCTAAGTGCCATGAGCAGACATTGGGCTCTGAGCAAGTCGTCCGCTAGGTGTCTGCCTCGTCATGTGCCGCATGAACTTGAAGCAGGCATTGGTTGGGAGATTGCCTTAGCGCTCGGGGTGCCAGCCAGCGCTCAAAGGTATGGGTGAGCACTTGCTGCGGACATCTGAGCTGGTCGAAAGCCGGGAGACTTGGCTTTGCAGACATCGCTAACATCGGCGACATGAGCGTGGTGTCCGCCGCAACCTAAAACGCCTGCAACAAATAGGAATTTGCCGATGGCTAGCATATTGCAGCAGGCCCAACGCTTGGCAATGGCAACTCTGATCATTGCGACGAGAAACCAGCCGCCACCGAGCGTCAGGCGCGCTTCTTTTCACTATCTAAGTGAGCGAGCGCAGCCGCTGGATAGCGCTCGCCTGCCGCAACGCCAAGCGGTAGGGCCTTGGCCAGCTCGGCAAGGGCATCGGCGGAAAGCTTGACATCGAGCGCGCCCAGAGTCTCAGCGAGGCGATCACGACGCCGTGCGCCGACGAGTGGCACGATGTCAGGTCCTTGCGCAGCGACCCAGGCGATCGCCACCTGCGCCACTGACGCGCCCATGGCATCGGCGATTTGTCTCAGCGTCTCGACCAAAGCGAGGTTCGCTTCGAGATTGGCCCCCTGGAAGCGCGGGCTGTTTCCGCGGAAATCGTGCTCGTCTTTGCGGGTCTTGGTCCAATGTCCGCTGATCAACCCACGCGACAACACACCATATGCGGTAATGCCGATCCCAAGTTCGCGGCATGTTGGCAAGATCTCCGCCTCGATACCGCGCGAGATCAGCGAGTATTCAATCTGGAGATCGCTGATCGGGTGCACCGCGGCAGCGCGGCGGATGGTTTCGGCCCCCACTTCCGAAAGTCCGATGTGACGCACGTAGCCGCCCTTCACCATGTCGGCAAGGCTGCCGATCGTGTCTTCGATCGGCACGTGGGGGTCGAGCCGCGACGGGCGGTAGATGTCGATATGGTCAACCCCGAGCCGACGCAGCGAATAGGCGAGGAAGTTCTTCACCGCGAGCGGCCGTGCATCGTAGCCAGCCCAGTTGCCCGCTGGATCGCGCAAGGCGCCGAACTTGACGCTGATCACCAGGCTGCTTCGGTCGCGCCTGGCGAGCGCCTCGCTGATCAAAAGCTCGTTATGGCCCATGCCGTAGAAATCGCCGGTGTCGAGGAGCGTGATGCCGGCATCAAGAGCGGCATGGATCGTGGCAATGCTCTCACTGCGATCGGCAGGGCCATAAAGGTCGGACATGCCCATTAAGCCAAGGCCAATGGCCGAAACCTCTGGCCCAATGGCGCCAAGCCTTCGATAGTTCATGACTGATACTCCGTGACCAAGCCCTGTGGCTCAGTGTAAGGCTTCGGGCATATGAGCAGGCATTCACTTCGGCAAGTCTCATTACTCCGCTATGTGCAATCCTACCTATAAACCAATCATCAATGTCCGCTAAGGGTCAGAAAGCGGACATTGATGGCGACCGGCGGGCCCTTTGACGGGGGTCAGGTCAAATGGTGGATCAGTATGTCGAACTACAAACAGCCAGCGCGCCAAGTAGCCCTGGAGGATCGTAAAAGCGATGGTGAGGGACGACAGTACTCGCCATCGGCTGCTCGTAATCGCGGCCCAATTCTAACGCTACTGACTCGCCTCCTGCCTAAGCAGGGCATCGTGCTCGAAATCGGATCCGGCACTGGGGAACACGTCGCTTGCTTCGCCAAGGCGCTCCCCGGACTTATTTGGTTGCCGAGCGACCCCGATCAAGCCGCGCGCGCCAGCATAGAAGCGTGGATCGCTTCAGAAGGGCTCGCCAATGTGCGAGCGCCCGCTTCCATAGACGTGCGAGACAGAACATGGGGTGTCGAAAACGATGCGCCGTTTGACGCGGTCATCTCACTAAATATGCTCCACATTGCTCCCTGGGAGGCAGCGCTCGGGCTTCTTGCCCGTGCGGGGGAACTTTTGAGGCCTGATGGGATCCTCTTCTTCTACGGTCCATTCATGCGGGAGGGCAGACATACGGCGGCGTCCAACGCCGCGTTTGATTTCGATCTCAGGAAGCGAGATTCCCGTTGGGGCGTGCGCGACGTGGACGACCTTGTCGGTGAGGCAGCGATCCACGGACTCGAACCGCGAGATGTTGTTCGGATGCCGGCGAACAACCTCTCACTCGTCTTTATCAAGCGGTCTTCGACTCTCCCCGGTTAGCCGCAATGGTACGCTGCGTCGTTCACTGGCCTTGGGCCCGCTTAGGTGCCAGGAAACGGACCTCTGACGGACGTTTGAGGGCCAGACGGTCCCTGTTGCTTCAGAGTACGCTTGCCGTTCACCTCAATGAATTCCTTTCGCTGCGTAGGGAATTTCGCTGCAATCCCTCGTGGAAGCTGGCGCAAAGCGATCGCGATTCGCCCGACTTCGATGAAATGGGCCTGCGTCTATTCGCGGGCTGGTGTCGATTCCAAACAGCCGATCTGCTGCCTTGAGGCTCATTAGAAGTGGAGAATCACAATGAGACGATTTGCTCTCGCTCTGATGTTTTCTGCTCTAGCACTTACTGGCGCCAGGGCGGATGAATCTTGCAAGGCTCAAGCCAGCGATAAAAAGCTTGCTGGAGCAGCGCTCACCAGCTTCATGCGAAAGTGTGAAAACGACGCCAAAGTGGCATGCGACGCACAAGTCGCTGACAAGAAGCTCTCGGGTGCTGCCAAAGACAGCTTCACGAAGAAGTGCGTCAAGGACGCAAGCGGCGCATAGCTGGGCAGTCGAGCTGGGGCGTTTTGTGAGAAGCTGACCGATGAGTACGATGAAGTCGGAAGAAGCGATAATAACGGCCACTATCGACTATGAGCAGTGGGTCAAAAAGCACGTCGCTGTGGCCGATGCAGATCTTCAACGGAAACACGAGGAGATGGCCACTTCGCTCTTCGCGTTTCTCAGAGCGACCTTCTATCGGTGGGCTTCGCTTTGGTCGGAGGTCTGCCCTGGACTCGCCAAGACCCCCAAGGTGCTGGCGGTGGGAGATCTCCATGTGGAGAATTTCGGAACTTGGCGCGATGGCGAGGGTAGGCTGGTTTGGGGCGTCAATGATTTCGATGAAGTCTCGCGGATGCCATATACCGTCGACCTGACCCGACTAACCACGAGCGCGATCCTCGCAAAACGCGAGAACGGGCTGGCAATTGACCCTAACGACGCAGCGACGGCCGTTCTAGAGGGGTATACTGAATTCCTCCAAGAAGGTGGCAACCCCTTCATCCTCGAGGAAAGCCATCCCAATCTTCGCTGCATGGCCTTGGGTGCAGAGCGCGATCCAACTCGGTTCTGGAACAAACTCCTC
The DNA here is from genome assembly GCA_963816805.1 of uncultured Alphaproteobacteria bacterium. Classification (GTDB taxonomy): domain Bacteria; phylum Pseudomonadota; class Alphaproteobacteria; order Rhizobiales; family Methyloligellaceae; genus Methyloceanibacter. Next base: position 149,975 of record CAWFLU010000032.1, on the reverse strand, counting down.
GGGCTACCGCGGGTGTCACCTCCGAAGGCCATTCGCCGATTGCTCAAGCAGTCGTTACCACGGGGAGCTCAAGACATCTCATTCTCACACCGTATTGCTGGAGTGGGTAGTCTTGGTCGGCCACGATATTTAGCGACTGCACTTTGCGATGGTGGACTAGCTGCTCGCGAAGCAAAAGCATGGTTGCCGTCGGCCTGGGGCTGGGCTGCGGGCCGGCAGAAGGATCATGCCTATTCAAATCGGCTACTCAATCGGGCGGTTCGGCAACTGGATCCGTACTACGCCCTCGAAAAGGGATGGATCGTCCGCCGGATAGGCCCACACTGTGAAAGAATCGAACTGGCGCAATTCCCACAACTTCGCGACGAACGACGCATCCTGAAAGACATGGGGCGTGAGACAGCAAATCTTCACCTAGCTACGCGGCATCAGCGGATCGAAATCTTGCGGGACTTGACTGAGCGTAAAGCGGACTGGCTCGTCAACGCTGCTCACGCCATGTCAAAAGCGACTGAGCAGGACTGGGAGGCGTTTCGATCCTCGCGATTGGCGTCCCGAACTTAACCCCATCCTTTACCGTTGGTGACAACCTTCTGTCGACCAACATCACCGTCTCGATGCAATTGCTGCACGGCGCTCCTTCGGTTTGGTATGCGCGGCGTTTTGTTACATTCACAGCAGCTGCAGCCTCGGCAAGCGTTTGGGCACCAAGCGCTGTCCATGGGGAGGGGGAGATGGTCGACACGAACTGGACAATTCACGGACGTGAGTTTGTCAACTGCAACTGCTCCTACGGCTGCCCCTGCCAGTTCAACGGATTGCCTACGTACGGTCATTGCCAGGCGGTAGCGGGCATGGAGATCGAGCAGGGTTACCATGGAGTGACGAAGCTTGACGGTTTAAAGTTCGTCGGAGTCTTCCGCTGGCCGGGCGCTATTCATGAGGGCAAAGGTGAAGCGGCGGTCGTAATCGATGAGCGGGCGACGGAGGCGCAGCGTGGAGCAATGCTGCGCATCATCAGCGGGCAGGACACGGAGCCAGGAGCAACCATCTTCAATGTCTTCGCCGCGACGCTGGAAAAGCTGCATGATCCGATTTTCGCTCCTATCGATTTTCAGGTCGACGTTGAGGGACGCAAGGCGCGACTCGCTGTGCCTGGCGTAACGGAAGGCCGCGGCGAACCGATCCTTAATCCGGTGACAGGCGCACCTCATCGCGTGCGCATCGACATGGTGGACGGGTTCGAATATTCGCTCGCCGAAATCGGACGCGGTTGGACCAACACCGCTGGGCCGATCAAGTTCGAGCTTGCTGACAGCTATGCGCAATTTGCGGAGATCCATCTCTGCCAAACCGGCATCGTGCGCTGAACACATGACCGACACGGCTATTGAAGCCGTGCTGCGGCACGATCGTGCAATCGTAGCCGGCGCACTCTTTTTGCTGGCCGGGCTGGCCTGGGCTTACATGCTCTGGCTCGTCGCCGATATGGACATGGGCGGCATGGACATGTCCGGGTTTCGGATGATCCCTTCTGGCATGGCTCTGGTGGTGCCGACGACTGCCCCCTGGAATGCGACCGAATTCGCATTCGTCTTTGTAATGTGGGCGGTAATGATGGTCGGCATGATGACGCCATCGGCAACGCTCATGATCCTCATCTATGCGCGCGTAGGGCGTCAAGCGGCGCAACAGGGAAAGCCATTCGCCCCGAGCTCCTGGTTTGCAGGCGGCTATCTTCTCGCCTGGGTCGGCTTTGCTCTTGTTGCGACGTTCGCGCAATGGGCGCTGGAACGGGGGAGTTGGCTCACCCCGAAAATGGCAGCCGCGAGCGGGATCCTCAGCGGCATCGTGTTGATTTTAGCCGGTCTTTATCAGTGGACTCCTCTCAAGGACGCCTGCCTGCGGCAATGCCGGACGCCACTGCAATTCATTCAGCAGTACGGTGGGTTTCGCCCTGACGCGTTCGGCTCGCTCGTACTGGGTGCCCGACACGGCGCTTATTGCATTGGTTGTTGCTGGGTCCTGATGGCCATATTGTTCGTCGGCGGCGTGATGAATGTGCTGTGGATCGTCGCCGTGACGATATTCGTGTCGGTCGAGAAAATGGTTCCGGTAGGCCGCGTGATTTCGCGTGTTACCGGAGTGGGGCTTTTTGCAGGCGGCGTCTGGATGCTTGCACACACACTTTAAGCGCCCGGCGACAAAGTCCGCTTTGGGTCAGAAGCTGACGTGACAGTCCTCAACCTCAATGTCCGCTTAGTGCCAAACGCGGTCATTAAGATAAGCCGGGAGGATGGTTAGCGTTCGGACTGAAGCCAATGGCTCCTGTGATGAGAGAAGAAGCTTGCCAACAAACTGACCAATGCAAATCTCATCGCCAGGTGACCTCCAACGCCACACGATCAGTCCCAAAGAAGAAGCCCCACCATGCGGGGGACAGGGCGGGGCTTCTTCAACTCCTGGGCCTTGAGTGATGAAGGGGGGATCCACCACACGAGGCCGTATAGCGGGCTCGCCGCCATAACAGCAAATCAGTCTTTTCTATTGGTGTGATAAGCCTGGCTTATAGAATGACTGCCGTTACGGATAACAAGCACCTAGCCGAAGGCGCGTTAGACGCGGACGTAGCGGCCTCGCTTAGCGATGTCCGCTTTGTGCCAGAAGCGGACATAGCTCTGTACCTAAACAAGAACGGCCGAACCGAAGGTGATGGCTACGCTGGTGCCTCCGGCCATCAGCGCTCGGCAATTTCTTGCTTCGAAGGGCGACGATCAGGAGACCATCAGGCGTCGGCTGATCAACGCTCATGCGTCAGAAGCCGGACGATGGAGCTTGGCGAGCACGGCCTCCGCATGTTGGGCGTGGGCCATTGACGAACTGGCCGGACCTGAGATGACTTGGCCAAAGAACTCAACGAGCTATACTGATTGCCCGTCTCCGTTTTGCGTTGATTCCCGCTTTTTGTCCATAGCCTTTGACGCAGAACCGCCCAATCGATGCTATGGACGAATTTCGCGACACTTCGCTGGATTGTCTGACCTGTGCACTGTCATTGCCCGGCAAACGTCGCGATGTGCTTCACTCCTGATCGGTTCGCCGCTCATCTTGGTTTTTTCACTCGTGTTCCAGGCAAAAGGACAAGTGCCGTTCCCACCCTGCCTAAGCTAGAGTAGCATTTGACCGTTTCGAGTCTCATCTGCGGTGAGGTTTGAGCTATGCTCCAGGCTTGGCTGTCTTTCGGTTACATTGTCCTCCTCGCGATTCTCGTGCTCGCCTTTATCTTGTGGCGCAGGGGGACTGCCGTTCTGGCCATGGCCGCACTCGTGGTGGGTATCCCCCTCTGGTTTGGATGGGAATACGCACGTCCAACATGGACAACCGGCGTCGTCACAGGAACGGAAGTGCGCCGCAGTGATCCCGACGCCCACGGCAATACTACCGACATCGAATACATCTACATGCGTAACCGGTCCGACCGGGGACTTGAGCTGATCAACGACGATTCCTGGTGGTGGTTGAAGCGCAACAGCGAGCGCGTCTTCAACGACGCCAAGACCGCGCAGGATCGCAATTCGGAAATGACCCTCATGTGGTACCGGTGGCGCTCCACGCTCTTCACTTGGTACCCAAACGTGATCGCCATCGGCCCCGCCGGCTCCTGGCCGTTGTGGTCAGTGCGAACCATCATCTTCTACGGCCTCTCCGTCGTCCTCTGGCTCGGCTATTTCTACGCCTTCTTCAGGCTGCACCGATCGAGTGCGCCGCTGCGTGATCGAAACCCCGATGGTGTGTAGACCTCTCGAAATCGATCGATTGCGGCGGTCTCGAGACGGCAAAGCGAGCCACTGCCACGTACATCAGCAGCTTCTGAGCTATGGTCTTCTCGACACCGTCGATTTGCTTGACGACGGTCGGCTCGACATAGTCTGGAAACGGACTAAGAAATTTCTTCTTGATGTCCCCCTTCGACAAAAAGCGAACTTTATGGCCCACACTCGATAGGTCCGCTCTTGACCCAAACGCGCAAGCCAATTTCAACATCGACATATTGAACAATAATCACGATCGGCTCAGCGCCAACAGACAGCAGACTGGTTTCGGTAAATACGCTTTAACTTGTCCATGCAAGCATGACGAGATGAACAAAGGACAGGGTTTAGTCTCCGCCATCGCGGCATGCGGTTTTGCCCTACTTGCCGCTTTGACAATTTCGTTATGGGCGGGCCAGGCTGGCACTTGGTTAGGACCGCTGAAGGATTGGCTGCCTACGGCGCCGTCACTTGAGCAAAGTGGTATTAGAGCGGCTCAGGCGCCAGAGGATGCGTGGAGCGACAAAGAGATCAAGACTGCACTCATGCAGTGCGTGCAATCGCTCGCTTCGATAACCGCAGAAGTAGTCCCATTAGCGCCCATCAGAAGTGGCGGCTGCGGCACGCCTGCGCCTGTATTTGTTAAGAGCATCGGCGGCACGGATAATAAGGTCTCGTTCGACCCTCCTCTGATCCTCGACTGCGACATGGTGGTCGGCCTTGATCGCTGGCTCAAGGAAAGCGTGCAGCCTGCGGCGAGAGACGTGTTCTCTTCGGCGGTATTGAAGATCGTCGGTTCATCATACGCATGTCGCAACGTCTATAACTTGCCGAATGGCCGCCTCAGCCAACACGCCTTCGCCAATGCGATTGATCTGCCAATGTTTGTTCTTGCCGACGGCCGAACGATTGGCGTCACGCACGGCTGGGGTCCTACTCAGAGGGATCTGGTCGCGGCTGCAAAGGCAAAGAAAGCGGCTGCAAATGCGACAACTTCGGCCGGTAAGCCAACTACCGAGAAGGAGGCTGCGGGCGCGAGTGACGTGGTGAAGATCTCCACCACATCGGCGCCGGGCAGCGCACTTGCCACCGGTCAAAGCGTTGCCTCGACTGTCGATCCTAACGCGGCTGCCGAAAGCAAGTTTTTACGTCTCGCGCATGATGGCGGCTGCAAGATATTCTCTACTGTGCTCGGTCCAGAGGCCAACGAAGTCCATCGGAGCCATTTGCATTTGGATCTCCAGGACCGAAAGCCGTCGGTCTGCGAATAAGCTTTGCGCGACTTAGCGCCGTCATCGCGCCGACGGCCTCAGCGGGCCTTGGTCACACTCTGGTAACCCACCTAGCCTAGCCTTATGTCGATTAGCCGGGGCCTTCCGGGAAAATTGGCTTGCGCAAGCTTGGTACAATCGCGGCTTTGATGGTTGTCGGAACGGCTTTGATTTCGTGCGCCGACTTGCAGCCGACGGCGAATGCGCCTCAAACTCCTCAGGTGAGCTACGAACCGTTTGCCTCAGTAGACCGCAGACCCCTCGCTCCGCCCGCAGGTTATGCATCTGCACCGGCTCAGGCTACCGACGCTCCGACGCCGTCTGTGGAAGCTACCGGTTACGGTTCCGAGCAGCCTACAACAGGCGATGTAATGGGCTGGAAGCGTTCGCGCCGCTGGGCCGCGATAAACGGAAGCGACAGCATGGATCCTGAGAAGCCCTAGCTGGTGTCGCACGGCCGGCGAGCCGCGGCGGACGGTTCTCTTACCGTGGCACGCTCAAGCCAGCCCTCGACAGCGAACTGCGTTGCCTTTTGTACCGTATCGAAGGGACACATGCAGCCAAGTAACGCGTAGGGCGTGCCGCCAGCGGGTCGGAGAGGCTGGCGCCGGTCCTCACCAACGGCTTATGTCCGCTATGGGTCAGAACTGACGTCAGGGGCCTGGCTTCGCGATGTCCGATTAGTGCCAGAAGCCGACGTCGCGAAATGCGCAAGTCACCCCTTATAGACGACGAGGCCGTGAGAATATGGCCCGCACCCGGGGATTCAGGCCAACCGCGTCCACGCTTTCATAAGTTTCCCTAGCGCATGCTGCTGCGGGATCCCTGAACGAACCGTGGGGAGAGATGATGTCGAAGCATGAGCGTCTGAGCAATCGACATCGCAGTCATCATCTCGTTTTCTGTAGCCCCAGAGTTTTTGTCTGCAACGGCCAAAAGTTTGCGGATCTTGCCTACGATGTTGTCTTTACTCACGGTTCCCTCATCACGGTTTTTGTGTCACGGTAAGTTGCCACTTACCGCTTAATGACCCCTTTCTCGGGCGGAGCGCCGCAATTTCATGGTGGCGAATTCTAAGAAAGGGCCGTCCATGTTCGCGTTGACTCGGCGGGCCATTTTCAATTCAATCCGCTGTGTCTCCGGATAGCCCAAACGAATCCGCAATTCCTGGTATACGTAGGGTGGCTGAAATCATTGGCCTCCTCGGCGAGGAGCTGGCGTTCGTAGCGCCCAGTGAGGACGCGGGAATTCTGCCAATCAACCGATTCGTCATGGACCTGGAGGAGTTCCCGGAAAGCGAGATTCCGCCCTCCCTGACCGCTGGGTTGAAGGTTGCGCGGGCGTGGCTGGACCAGACGTTGGACGGTCCCGGCAAGTTCACCGAGGAGACGATCCGTAACCTCAACCAGTGGCACGCATGGATGGTTTCCGTATTGCGGGCTTGGCAAGCAGGCAAGCCGATGCCCGCTTGGCCGGAAGGGTGGGCCGGGACGGACTGGACTGACGATGCGACGGGCGCCGAAGACCCATCCATTCGCCTCAACCTTACGGAGGATCTGGCACTTCTGCGCGAATTTCACGGAGAATCCGTGGAATTGTTGCAAGATATTGAGCAAGGCGTTCTTGTGCTCGAGGAAAATCCCAGCGACGCGGCAACAATCGATTCGATCTTTCGCGCCTTTCATACTTTCAAGGGCGGCGCTGGCTTCCTGCGCTTGGACGCAATGCGCGATCTGGCACATGACTTGGAATCCCTCTTCGATGAGCTGCGGTGCTCGAGGCTAAGCATCAACTCGGAGATCATCGATCTAATCCTGGCGGGAGCCGATGCGCTGAAACGGTTCACTCGTGAGATCGGCGCTCAACTCCAGGGCACGGGTGCCGGCACACCAATCCTCGTTCCCACGCGGCAGATCATCGCGCGGGTAAGGTCCGCTCTACGGGGGGAACCGTTGCCGAAAGGTGGCTCAGTGAGCGAGGTTTGGGCCACTCAACAAAAAGCCTACGAAATGGCTGGAGTTGCATTCTCTCCAACGGCGAAACGATTGGCAAAAGTTCGGCAGATCGCACCGGGCTCGTCTGGCGAGCCAGTAGCGCTTAACCCGTCGGGCGGATTCGTAAAGCTCGACACAGCCAAACTCGATAACCTCGTAGATCTCGTAGGTGAGTTGGTCATTGCTCAGTCGATGGTCGTTCAGAACCCCGAAGTTCAGATGATCAACAGCCTTCAACTCGTGCGCTGCTTACGACAGTTGAGCCGGATCACCACGGAACTTCAGCGCAACGCCATGTCGCTTCGGATGGTCCCAATTCGAGGGTTGTTCCAGTAAGATGAACCGTCTTGTCCGAGATCTCGCCACGCAACAGCAGAAGCCTGTCCAACTCGTGATGGAAGGCGAGGAGACCGAGCTGGATCGAAATATTGTCGAGAAACTGAGCGATCCGCTCGTTCACATGATCCGCAATGCGATCGATCATGGGCTGGAGAATTCTGACGACCGCGCCGCATGCGGCAAGCCTGAGTTCGGCACGATTCGTCTCACTGCAGCTCACCAGCGCGGCGGTATCGTCATCCGTATCCAGGACGATGGCAGAGGACTCGACCGCAGCCGGATCCTCGCTAAGGCCCTCGACCGCGGTTGGGTAAACACCGACGCGAACCTAACCGAGTCTGAAATTTTTTCACTGATCTTTCAGCCGGGTTTCTCCACGGCTGAGAAGGTCACCGATTTATCCGGTCGTGGCGTTGGTATGGATGTGGTTCGGCGCAACATCGAGAATCTTCGCGGCAAGGTCGAGATCCAATCCCTGCCTGGACAGGGCACAACCTTCACTATCCTTCTTCCACTAACCCTTGCCATTATCGACGGATTGCTAGTGGGAGTGGGTGGTGAGCGTTACATCATTCCCACGCTCTCCGTCCGCGAGTCCTTTAGACCATCACCTGGCACGGTTAAAACCGTACAAGGGCGCGGCGAAGTCGTAAGCGTGCGGGGGCGGCAAACCCCTTTGCTACGTCTGGCCCACTATCTCGGAAGAACGTCGCGGGTAATCAAACCCGAGGATGGCATTGTCGTGGTGGTGGAATCCGGCGACTCTGCCCGGGGTCTGCTTGTGGATGAGCTTCTCGGCAAACAGGAAGTCGTGATCAAGAGTCTCGGCAACGCTTTCGGCCAACAGAACCTGCTGGCCGGCGGAGCTGTTCTCGGCGATGGCTGGGTCGGCCTTATTCTCGACGTGGACACCTTGGTCCAAATGCCCTACCACCCACCGCAGTCGGCTGTCCCAGTTTCCCCTGCCATGCCATGAGCCAAAAGCCATCAGCTCGGACTCAGCCTGCCGCCGGGGAAGGACGCTATTTGACGTTCTCCTTAGGCGACGAATCCTACGGATTGCCCGTGCTGAATGTTAGGGAGATCATTCGCCTCTGTCCTATCACGCCCGTGCCCCGGATGCCGCCACATGTAAAAGGTGTCATCAATCTCCGTGGCACGGTTATCGCAGTGCTTGATCTGCGCGCCAAATTTCAGCTGCCCCCCAAGGACTACGGCGAAAGAACCTGCATCATTGTCGTCCAAGTGGCGGCTCCCTCCGGCGACAGCACGCTGATGGGTGCAGTCGTGGATGCTGTCGAAGAGGTGGTGCAACTCGGTGCGGCCGACATCGAGGCGACTCCGGACTTCGGAGGGGCGCCGGAGACGCAATATATTTTGGGGTTGGCCACGATCCAAGGCGACGTCAAAATCCTGCTGAACATCGAGAAGATTTTTTTAGAGGACAGGACCCTATCGCTGCCGCACATCGCTAAAGCGGAATCATCCCTTCAACCCGAAAAAGCATGACCATGAAAACCTGGACCATCTCGCGCCGAGTTATCGCCGGTTTTGCCACCATGCTGCTGATCATCATTGCGCTGGGCGTGTTTTCCCTCTGGCGACTGACTGGCCTCGCGCAAAATGTCGCGGCTTTGGCGGAGAGTAGTCTCCCAAGCGTGCTGTTGCTAAACGAGGCATCTAAGGTTTCCCGGGGCAACTTAATTGACCTTCTGCAGATCGACGAGACGGGATCGTCCCAGAGTAATGCCGCACACGAACAAAGGATCGCCGCCAACACCGTGCGCCGGGACGAGTTGCTTAAGGCTTACGAGGACCAAGGTCTGATCGCCGACGACGAGGACCGTCGACTCTTTGAGGAGATCCAGCGCGCGAAAGGGATAATGACAGCATCCCGCACTCGCGCCATCGAATTGGCCCACCAAGGCAAGGCCGAAGAATCTCGGCAATTGCAGCAGGAGGTCGTCGTCCCAGACTATGAGAAATATCTCAATGCGATCGACCTTACGGTTGACTACAAGGCCAAGCTTGGCCAATCCACGGCCGATGCCGGCAAGGCATCCGCGCTCCTCAGCGTCAGACTGATTGCCGCTGCCCTCGGCCTAGCCGTACTTCTGACGATCGTTCTGGCATGGCGGATCAGCCGCTCGACCAATCGGGCCCTTAACGACATAACCGTCAACCTTGACCGCGGAGCGCTCCAGACCGCCTCGGCGGCTCGGCAGGTATCGACAGCGAGCCAAACCCTTGCTTCTGGCGCCAGTGAACAAGCGGCCTCCGTCGAGGAGACGAGTACCTCGCTCGAGCAAATGTCGAGCATGATCCGCGCAACAGCGGAGAATGCCGAGAAGGCCAAAGAACTGGCAGCCGAAGCGCGCTCCGTCGCCGCTACCGGTTCCTTGACGATGGTCGATATGACTCAAGCAATGGGGGCGATTGAATCCTCGAGCGCAGAGGTTGCCAAAATCGTCAAGAACATCGATGAGATCGCGTTCCAGACCAACATTCTCGCCCTCAACGCGGCGGTTGAAGCGGCACGGGCTGGCGAGGCGGGTGCTGGGTTTGCAGTGGTCGCCGACGAAGTCCGATCGCTAGCTCAGCGTAGCGCCGCTGCGGCAAAGGAGACCGCGAACAAGATCGAGGCGGCGATTGCCAGCAGTCGAAAAGGGTCGCAATGCACAGCCAAAGTCGAGGAGTCGCTGACGCAGATTGCCGACAAGGTGAATTCTACCAACTCGCTCGTCGCAGAAATCGCTACCGCTGCCCGTGAGCAAGCTCAGGGTATAGAACAGATCAACGCGGCCATCGCCCAGATGGACAAGGTCTCCCAAAGCAATTCCGCCAGCGCGGAAGAGAGCGCGAGCGCCGCGGAAGAGCTCGATGCACAAGCCGAGACCCTGAAAGATCTCGTCGCGAAACTGCGTTTGCTCGTGGACGGGCAGGTCGCTACCGTGAGCCCGCCTTCGGTATCCTCGCAGCGGCTCCTCCCGAAGTCAACTCCCGCAATCACGGGGCGCCGCGCGATTCCGATGCCCGGAGACCTCGTCGTGAAGGACCAATCAGACGACAACAATTTCCGAAACTTCTGATTCCAGCGCGTCGATCACACAACACTAGATTGGGCGCCCTCTGGTGACGATATCCTTTTCCGGCAAGGCGTATCGGATTCTCGTTGACTTGATCTACGAGCACAGCCGCATCCGGCTGGGGTCTGATAAGCAGACACTGTTGACGAACCGCCTGCAGAAACGTCTCCGTCTGCTGGGCTTAAATTCTTACGACGATTACTGCACGCTCCTGCAGTCTCCGGAGGGGCCAGACGAAATCGAGGAACTGGTGGACCTGATCTCCACCAACCACACGAGATTTTTCCGTGAACCCGATCACTTCTCGTTTCTCGTCAACCGTGCGCTACCCGCGCTGATCCCCGGGCTGGCTTCTTTGGGGTCGCCGTTGCGGCTCTGGTCGGCAGCAGCCTCCTCGGGCGAGGAGGCGTATACGATGGCAATAGTGGTCGCGGAACACTTGCGCGCTTGTCAGCCCCTGGAGTGGCAAATAACTGCCTCGGACATCTCCAGGCGCATGCTCGCCCACGCTCAGCAAGGCGTCTATCAAATGGACGCGGTCCGAACGGTGCCACAGGAATTATTGAAACGCTACTTTCAGAAGGGGATCGGCATCCGGACCGGGAGTTGTCGGATCAAGCCTGAGCTGAAGGGCCGCGTACGCTTTGAGCGAATCAATCTTTTCCAAGCCACTTATCCAGTGGCTCGGAAACAGCACGTTATCTTCTGTCGCAACGTCATGATCTATTTTGATCCCCCGTCCCGCGCGATTGCCGTACATCGGCTCACCCAGCACCTGTCCCCTGGCGGATTCCTGATAGTCGGTCATTCGGAAAGTCTGCTTGGCACCCGCCACGGTTTGCAGGCCATCCAGCAAGGAATCTACCAACGACCATGACTGTGGGGGCGCGCAAGATCCGAGTGCTGATTGTGGATGATTCTGCACTGGCCCGACGCGCAATCAGCGATGCGCTTTCGGATGATTCCGAGATTGAAGTGGTCGGCGCTGCCAGCGATGCCTACGGGGCGCGCGACGAGATTCTGGCTCTCCAACCAGACGTCGTCACGCTCGACTTGGAAATGCCACGAATGGATGGGCTTACCTTCCTCAAAATTTTGCAGGAACATTATCCCGTGCCTGTGGTGGTGGTGAGTTCACTCACTCCCTCCGGTTCCGCCAAGGCGCTGGAGGCCCTTGCGGCCGGCGCCATAGATGTTCTGCCCAAGCCGGACGGAACCGGGAACCTTGGTCAGCTCGCGCACCAGCTCGCTTATCATGTGAAGGCAGCCGCATACTCGCGCCGCGAGGCTCGTCACCTCAGGCCGGCATCCGCGCAAGCAGTCCTCGCCAGACCGGCGATTCGCCCTGGCTCGTTCTCCGCTCGTCGGGCCATCCTCATCGGATCTTCCACAGGTGGGGTCGAGGCTTTGCGTTTCCTGCTCCCACAGTTGCCCGATGGACTGCCGCCAATTGTGGTGGTGCAACATATTCCAGCGAATTTTTCCCGCATTCTGGCGGAGCACTTGAATGGGTTATGCCCGTTCACTGTACGCGAAGCGGTGGACGGCGATGAGTTGAGACCTGGTCTCTGCTTACTAGCGCCTGGCGATTTTCATGTCGCATTGGTGGCGGGGGTGGGTCGCGGTTACCGTGTCCGGTTGGCGCAGTCGCCACCCGTGCATCACTGTCGCCCCTCAGTTGATGTACTATTTCGCTCCGCGGCAGAGCTTGCCGGTGATCAGGCCGTCGCTGCACTATTAACCGGGATGGGCGTGGATGGCGCTCGTGGTCTTCAAATGCTGCGCGCAGCTGGATCGCGGACCATCGCCGAGGACGAGGAAAGTTGCGTGGTTTTCGGAATGCCACAGGCAGCCATCAAGCTTGGTGCTGCAGAGGAGGTGGTAACCCTGGAGCGGATGCCCGAAGCCATTCTCCGGGCTCTCGCGAAGACCAGTAGCAATGAAACCTGAAATGCCTATCCCTGAACTGGGTGGGGTCGTCGCATCGGCTCTCGCCGAAGTGCTTGCGACGCAATTCAAGCTGCCAGTGATCGCCTCCGATACGCCAAGTGCTGACCAATCCGAACAGTGCCTCATCGGCACAGTGAAGCTTACCGGAGAACTGCTTTCTGGTGACGTAAGACTCGAGTTGCCTGAAGCCTTTGTCGCCATGATAACTGCCGCGCTGCACGAGTCGGAGGTGGCGCGTATCACGGACGAAGAGATTGTGGACATGACAGGCGAGCTTTGCAACATGTTGGCAGGGCGCATCGCTGCGACCCTGGCTGCAATAGGTCACTCGAGCATTTTGAGCGTCCCCACAGTCGCTCGCGGTAGACTGCCGGAATTCGAAAATGCTCCGCGCGCCGAAACGTCTTGGACCAACTGGACTTGCGAGGGACATTTGCTCAAAGTTGTCGTGCAGTTTGGCTTCAGGTCGAGATGAGCCCGAAAATCCTTAGTGTGGATGACAGCAAGGCTGTCCGTAAGCTGCTGGCGCGGATGTTTGGCCCATTCGACTGCGAATTGTGCGAAGCCGCCAATGGGGAAGAAGGCCTGGCGGTGGCCGCACGGGAAATTCCTGACCTCATCATTCTCGACTACAACATGCCCGTGATGGACGGCGTCAGCATGCTCCGGAAACTGCGGGAAAACGCCAATCTGAGACGCACGCCGGTGATTATGCTTACCGCCGAATCGAGCGCGGAAAACATTGCCACCGTGGCTCGCCTGGGCGTTCGCGATTGTGTGACCAAGCCATTTGACGAGGAGCTTCTGCTGGCAAAGGCCGCCCGTGCCGTGCCTCTGGTAGCTCGCCCCACCCATGACGCGAAACCAGAACCGCAGTCGAAGCGACCCGGTAATACCCAACGGAAAGTGAGCTCGGAGAAATCGGAGGTTGCGACGGAACTTGCAGCATCATCTGCATCTGCCTTGCAGAAAGCCTCCGTGCTCGTGGTGGATGACAGCTCCACCATGCGGATGAGTTTAATTAGGGCGTTGAATGGACTTGGCTTCGACAACATCACGGAAGCTAAAAACGGCCGGCAGGCGCTCGAGCTCGTGCTCAAGGAATCTTTCGACCTGATGCTGCTCGATATGGAGATGCCGGAATTGAACGGCATGGAGGTTCTTCTCGCTCTCAAGAACGACCCCCAATTAGGCGGATTACCGGTCATTGTAATTTCCGGTGCCGATCAAATAGAAAACGCCGTCAAATGCATCGAGGCGGGCGCCGAGGACTATCTACCCAAGCCCTTTAATCCCACCCTTCTTCGCGCGCGAGCGACCTCTTCCATAGAGAAGAAGCGCCTTCGCGACTTGGACCGAGTCCGACTGACTCAACTGCAATCCGAGAAAGACAAAACGGAAGCAGCTAACAAGCTCGTTACAGAGCAGAACCGGATACTTGAAAACCTTTCCTCGAAGCTGTCGAAATATCTATCGCCACAAATTTATCAGTCGATTTTTAAGGGCGAGCAAAGCGTCGAAATCTCTTCCAAACGGAAGAAGCTTACGATCTGTTTTACAGATATCGCAGGCTTCACCGAGACGACAGACAATATGGAGTCGGAGGAGCTGACGAACGTTCTAAATCACTACCTGACCGAGATGTCCGTGATTGCGCTTCAACATGGCGCGACCATCGACAAGTTTATCGGTGATGCGATGCTTCTGTTTTTCGGTGACCCCCAAACCAAGGGTGTCGCAGAGGATGCGAAGGCGTGTGTAATTATGGCGATCGCCATGCAGCGTCGCATGCGTGAGCTGGAGCAGGAATGGCGAAACCGCGGACTGCTGCGGCCCTTCCGGATACGTATGGGGATCACTACCGGATTCTGCACGGTGGGAAATTTCGGCAGCCGTGATCGAATGGATTATACGATCATCGGCAGTGAGGTGAACTTAGCTTCGCGGCTCCAATCCGCGACAGAGCCAGGGAGCATCTTGCTGTCGCACGAGACTAATGCGCTCGTGCAGGGCCTGGTCATGACAGAGGAACAGCCTCCGATAACGGTGAAGGGATTCCCCAAGCCAATCTCGGGTTACAAGCTCGTCGGTACGTACGACGACCTCGTCAAGGCCGGAAGGGTGGTTCTTGAGGAGCGTGACGGCTTGCACGTGCTTGTCGATCTGACAAAGCAAGACCGCTCCGATGTGATCAATATCTTGCAGGACATCCTCACGCAGTTGAAGCAACCAGGAGGGGGAGGGAAGAAAGCGGTGAAGGGTACGCCACGAGGTAGAAAGGGACTTTGAAGGTGCGAGCAGCAGAGGTAGTTTCAGTGAGACCGCTCCGCGCTCTTTCACGTTATCCCGCGCGAACTTGGTGCCAGCGGAGAGACGGCCATTTGCTGTTGGGCGCGTTTTTTTTCCTCTTTGCATTCAAAAATTCGCTGTTCCGATTGCTGGGAATTTCGTCCCAAGAAGTCTCGTGTTAAGCAGCCCAGCGACTGCCGAAACCACTATTGCCCTTTTCAACCAGGGAGATTCCTTCAGCTAAGTTGCGTTACGCATTAAGTGAGAGTCATCATGGGTACTTCCCGACTCGTTCGAAATCGGCACTGAAGTCAACCCGACACGAGCAGGGTACTCAGCTTTATTTTGGCGTCGAACTGTTTTGTTGCGAGCCAAAGCACCGATTGGCCAAAATTGTCGTTAACGGTGAGATTTCGATCGATCTCCACCCCGTCAATTTTGTCTTGCCTTATGATTTTTTGGATCAGCTGATAACCTCGATGCGGGATATCCGGAACCCTGCTGCCGGACTTCCAAAAATTCCTCGCCCGAAGACGCCAGAAAATCTCCTCTCCCGTGAGAATGGAGCGGGCACCGATGTACACGCCGGGAACGAATCCGGCGGATTCGACCTCGGCAATCCAAGCGTTACAGTAGTCAATAACCGTCGCATGAGTTGACGAGGTCTTCACTCCTTCAAGATCGAGCCAAACGCTCACTCCAGGTGGAAACCCAATTTCGCGAACGTGCGCGGCCGCGTTCCGCCCATAAGAGGTTCCCAAACTTTGGGTCGGCGACCAGCCAGCACGCGCGACATGCTGAACGGGCATCAAAGCAAGCCCCGCATTGAGTATGGTTCGGGCTTCGGCCTCATGAAGATCGTTAGCCTGCTCGCGATCGCCTCGCGAGACATATCTCAAGCAGAAGGAGAAGCCCCGTGCCTTTGCAGCTCGGCAATGGTCCGCATCCAAAACGGTATTGGTATCGATCCCATGTAAGCCTGGAGGTGCTGCAAACACTTGCCCTGGCAGCATATGAACTTCCCCCCTCTTTGGAGGCTTCGGTCCCCTTACTTAAGCGGATTTCAAGCACGGCGGACAGTCCAGTCCGCCAGTGAACAACGCCGCGACAGGTCTGTGACCCTCGATGCGACATTGCGCGTTCAAGGAAAGGCCTCGCCAATTGGAGCGGGTTGGTCTGCCGGAGGCTATGTCTGATGTTCGTTGATGGCACAAAGTGGACATTCGCGTTCGTCGCCATCAGGTCCGCTCATCACCAATAGCGGACATTCGGACCTCGTGAGTCTTCCGACGTTTAGCCTGATGACGACTCAGAAGGCGCGCGACGAGCAACCAATCAATATCGCAGCGATCATTGATCCCAATCGTCTGGTTTGGATGGCGTTACACGGGGATGATTTCTCTCCTCGCGCGCCATATTCAGAAGCTCGTCAGAGCGTTTGCCCTTGGTATCAACGCCGAGGCGCTTTAGCTCGATGGTCGCGTCAGCCACGAGCTGGGCGATTTTTGAGATGGCGACTTTGATCATCCCGGGACTATGCGCTCGCCCCGGCCTTGTTACCAGCGGCGTCCAAGTCACGGCTTGGCGTGGTTCGCGACGAAGTCGGGTTACCGGGCACGTCAGACTGAAGGGAAAGCGCGCTGCCACCAGCGCTTGCCACATTCTCTAAGTGAGAACTTGGCAGGAGCAAGTATTGTGTTAAATATACTGTAGAAAAAAATAAGAGAAATCGACAATGTTAAAATATTTCCTGAGAAATCTTTAATTTGAGTCTTGTATATTCTTCAAAAGCGGCGTATGTGGTATGAACAATTCGGATGAACCTCATCTGAAAATCTAGTTATTTATTTGAATCGGAGAATGAATTGGAAAATTCGACCACTACTGATTCTAACGCCGCGCCACAGAATATTGATCAGAAAAATGCGGTAATGAAGGAAATTTGCTCGAAGTGGAGCAAGTTTTCAGAGCAGGATGTCACTGCAATGAAGGGTAAGGATGACCTCGTGTCCCAGGTCGTGACCAAGTACGGGTTTCCACAGACGCAAGCCCAGACTGAGGTCGACGCGCTATTAAAGGGCCGTCAGATCGGTGCCGGCGCCTAGATAGCGATCCCTCCGAGGCTGCTGCTTTTAAGGGTGGCCTCGGGCGGTTACTGCCGACTTGCACGTCGAGCTTCCGCGAATCGCTCCACACCGAAAACCATCTCGCCCCAAGGACCGCGGGCCTGGCCGGCAAACTACGCGAACTTAGCGTAGGTCTCGATGCCTACGGATTCCCAAAACCATCACTCAAAAGGATAAGAACCATGCAGAAATATTTTCTAGCGGCTGTTTTCGTCGTGGCGCTGGCCGGTCCCGCGTTCGCCGAAGAGTTTTACGTTGCATTCGATCCAGCAAGTCACAAATGCTCGATGATGCACAGCCAGCCCGCTTCCCCCATGAAGTCGATGGGTAAGTTCGGCACCAAAGCCGAGGCGGAGAAGGCCATGAGCTCTATGAAGGAGTGCACAACCGGTTAGGCGCGCGCCTCAAGTATCAAAAAGGCTCGGCCCTCTCGGCCGGGTTTTTTATTTTCAGGGATCGGTGTTCGGACCGTAAATTCAGCGTGCGGATGAAAAGGAACAGCCAATGACGACACTTGCCGAACTGCGAGCGCTGGTTTGTTTGCGGAGGCTTGACCGTGCCGCGTGAAAAACTCAGCTCTGATGAGCTCGACCAGCTCGAATGGCTGGTCGAGCATAGGAAGCTCGACGACCTCACCGAGGAGATGCGCGCTCTCATCGAGAAATACTGGCCGTGGCTATTGGACAGGCTGCCGCCGCGGGTTCTTCATTGATGGCGCGTCCGGAGCGCGTTCTTCAAGACGCACAGCACTGGCTTGATCGCGCCGAGGAGGCTCATGGCCGCGCCGAACAGATGTCTGATGTTGAGGCGAAAGACAGGATGCTCAGCATTGCCGCCGGGTATGAGAAAATGGCTGGGCGAGCAAAAATTCGCGCACGAACGACGTTCGACTCAAAGCTCAACGTTCAGGTGGCCGGCAACTCGATCATCGTCACCCTCCTCGGCACGATCTACTCTGTGACTTACTTCAAGCCGAGGGGCTCGCCAGGGCTGCTCGCAATGGACATTGCAAACGAGAATGATCCTCGGGTCTCGATGGCGTGTCCCGATTTCCTCGCGAGTGCATGGCGAACCGCCAATGACAAGGCGCGAGAGATCGGCTGGATCGCCTAGCTCACCTGTCCCCATCTAATTCCCCCCACGGTCTCAATTGGGGGTAGCATTAGTGCTAGCTTGCCTGTGGGAGTTCGGGGCGAGGCATGTACCTCTCCCTAGCGGTACTCTCGCAAAACCGATCTCCCGCTGAGTTATTTTGTGTAGGAAAGCCCCCTTCGTTTTGGCGGGGGCTTTTTCTTGGGGCATGCGCCCTATGCCCGACATTTTTCGATTTCCTCATTAGCATTCGATTTTGGCACGAGAGTCACACACGCGTGCCCTCCGAAAATTGACATCCGAGAGGCACCATTGTCGGGCGTTGCGACTTAAGAACTATGTCCACTTCTGGCACTTAGCGGACTTGTCGCTCGATAGGGATGACGTCGGCTTTTGACGCAAAGCGGACATTACGAGCGATAAGTGTTCACGGTGCGGCACCGCTTGTGATGACTTGTTTTAGGAGGTCTGGTCTGACGGCTATCTCCCCCGTAAATGGCCGACTGTAAGCGGCGATCAAGAGCAGCGAGACAGCAATGCCTGTCGCAAAGAGTGTCAGTGCTATAGCGCAGGTAAGCCGGCTATCGCTGTGAACCATGGCGATAGCAATCAACGTGCAAATGCCCTGAAGCAGAATCCCTGCCCACTTAACCCTGCCCACTGTCGATTGGCTGACAACAATGCGCTGGCGCCTCGCATCAAGCGCCGTTTCGAGTGCCTTGATCATCTCCGGCTGTGTGATTCGCTGGCTATCATCGGCGGGCTTTAGGGTGAGCACGACCTGCAACGCCTCTATCAGAGCGTTTGCCCGCAAGGTAGAGAGCGACGCTCGCTGTTGCGCCATCGCCGGCCATTCCTTGTTTATCGCGTCATCTATGTGGCGGTCGATCAGCGCGTCAATGCGAACCTTCTGTTCTTCCGGAAAAATTCCCGCGAGGATAATCACAGCGCGCAGAGCACTGGCCTCGGACACCACCGCGCCCTTTGCTTTATCGAAATTGTTCCACACCTCGACAGCAATAAAGCCGATCAGCAGGGCGAATAGAATGCCCAACGGCGGTAGCATTCCGGGCGAGAGTGCCTTAAAGGCGCGCGCACGGTCATTCACGGCGAGCCTGGTCACTACCCAATAAATACTAGCGGCAAGGAGATAAGTGGCCGCAAAGAAAATGACGGACATCCACAGCACAGGAAGATTCAGCAACCAGTCGCTCATTCAGCCACTCTTACGTCTGATGATAGGTTTGGAAGCAGTGCACCTCTGCCCTGCCTCACCTTCCCGGCGTGGGCTATTGGAGTCAGGCGCCCCTATCTTGATCCGGTCCACCCTGAAGCACCGCCGTCAATGGCCAGCGTCTTAACCTTATGTATGATGATATCCGACTGCGCGGTCGAGACAGCTACAGCGACCGTCTTTCGATTGCGTGGTGGGAAGACCGGGTTTGCCGTTTGGGTTAAGATAACGCGCGCATCGTCGGCGACCACTTCCGGTCCTCCGGCAGCTCCGCTTGTAGCGCCCCACCACATAATCGCTGCAAGCGCCAAGATAGGTAGAACCAAGAAGAATGAGCACAGGACAGCGACGGTGCTGATGCTCGGTTTTGAGACTTTTGAGGGGCACATCTGTCTCATCGCGGGCTGATTCAAAGCGGCCACAGGCGAAAGTTGAATTGCCGGCTTCGCCACGACAACGCCATTTGCATAGAATTTCGCACACGAGCTAATAAGCTCTAGCCCCCGCGTAGCTGGCTGCAACAACGGTTCCTTTTTTGTGGTTATGGGTTCTTGAGCGGTGCTTTGGTCGACGCGCCTGGGGACCACACCTGAGGGACGAGCATTGGTCTGAGCGTTGCACTGACCCATGTCACTCTCCTAACGGCGACACAAGCGACGTACAGAAACTCCGGCCCATACAAAGCCAAGAGATCTTCCTTCCTTGAATGACGCAGTGACGCTACTAGAACGAGATTAGACGCCTTCAAGGCATCCAGGATTAGCCCTGCTGACGTCCCTATCTTCGCGGATGTAGAAGGGCAGTGCAAGTTGCAATCGGCACGCTGTCGTGAGTGGAACTTTGCAGACTTTGATGCCGGCGCTCCTACGTTCGCGTTCTGGTGTCCGCTAGGGGCAAGAAGCGGCATTCCTGTTCGTCGTCACCGGGTGAGCTTTTGACCCAAAGCGGACATGCAGCCCTGACCGTGACCGGCGCTTGGGGAAGAGCGGCAAAGCATCTGGCCACTCTACGAGGAGGGAGCGGTCAGCGGTCTGCGCTGTCTTTCCGCGCCTGAGCAACCTTTCCCTCTTGTGACACGCGGCCGACCTCTCCCTTTGATGCCCCGACCCTGGGCGTTTTTTGTCTCACCTTGGGTTTCATCCCTTCAGATCCTGAGCGCCCCGAACCCGGATGAGGAGCAGCCGAATGGCTCAGCTTGAGCTCAAGCGCTCGTCGGGACAGATCGGCCTGCGTTAGTGTGGCGGTCGTCGAATTTTGCCTGCGACTTAGTTCCTCCTCGACGCGCTCACCCGCCTCACTAAGCAATTGGGCCTTTGCGAGCGTACCCGAGTTGTCTCTAGTGCGCTTAGTTCCTTTGGCATCGGCCTTTCCACGCATTTCGCGTTTCTGCTGGGCAGCAACATCCGTGGCTCTGTCGCGGGCTCGCCTCAGGCGTTGAGCCAAAACTTTTAATTTTTCGTCTGACGCCAGCTCTATCGCTGGTGACTTGGTTGCGTTCACAACTTCCAGCTCAGCGGCGCTAAGCCTTGCATCGATTCGGGCGGTCATTGGGCTCTCCTAATTGGGATCTAACAAGTCTTGATTAGTGCGGATTTTCGGCCTCCGCCAAAGCTGAATCTTGACCACGTTGGCGGAAGGATCAGCTTGAGCGCCGAGATTGGCAGGCCTAAGCAGCGATGCAAGCTTGCGGGATTGATTTGTCATGTTGCCTCCAGGTCCGACTACGCTCATCTCTAAGTTCGGTTATCTCGCCGTAGCCGGCATTATTGGTTTGGAGAGCCTCGGACTTCCTCTGCCGGGGGAGGCTACTCTCATTGCAGCCGCCTTATACTCAGGCACCGGTCAGCAACTGAATATCTGGCTTGTCGTAGCTTCGGCTTCCTTGGGTGCGATCGTGGGCGACAATGTCGGATTCTGGCTTGGCCGAGAGTTCGGGTTTCCGGCGTTGGTTCGCTACGGAAGCTACGTCGGTCTGAATGAGGGGCGTATGAAAGTAGGGCAATACCTTTTTCGGCTTCACGGCGGGAAGATCGTTTTCTTAGGCCGTTTTTTTGCAGTTTTGCGGCTTTGTGCTGCTCTTCTGGCCGGAGCCAATCAGATGGCTTGGCCGAAGTTCCTCGTGTTCAATACAGCCGGCGCGATCCTCTGGGCTACGATCTATGGGTTCGGCGCGTACTACCTCGGGCACGAACTTGAACACGTTACAAAGCTTACTGCAGCCGCACTCGGTGTCATCGGCATACTGGTGTTGATCCTAATATTTATCCTTACGATGCGGCACGAGGCCGAACTTACTGCGAAAGCGGAAGCAGCTCTTCCCGGACCAATAATGCGAAGGCGAAGGCGCTCGACATGAGTCTCGGAGATCTTAACGCACACATGCACCTGCTACGTACACAGGACAGGAAATCCCCATGAGGAAAATTTATGGTTCTGAAAGTGGCAACGACAGCAGCGCTTCCACAAAGGTCTCTTGACCGCAAGCCGAGGATGAGAGTGAAGCGACACGACCGATACGCAGAGTGGTATTGAAATAAACTTGCCTAGCGGCCTCAATCTAAGGAGATGGAAATGTGGATTATCTGGACTATCGTGATCGGCTTCATCGCTGGTGTTTTGGCCAAGTTTGTAACCCCTGGCGACAGACACGAACCTCAAGGCTTCATCCTCACAACAGCCTTGGGGATCGGAGGAGCGTTCGTCATGACCTACCTTGGTCAGGCTCTAGGTTGGTATCAAGAAGGCCAGAGTACAGGATTCATTGGCGCGACCTTGGGCGCCGTTCTAATTCTATTAGTGTGGGGCTTTATCGCGTCGAGGAATCAAACGCCCTAATTCCTCTTTGGTATCGGCAGCCGGAGCCTTTTTGGCCCGGCTGCCGGACTGCGATGCTCAGGTCACTACTGAGTGTTTTTCACGAGGCCCTTACCGCAGGCGGCCTTGAATTCATCCGCCGTGATGTTCCCGTCGCCATCAACGTCAACCATTGTGAAGTTGACGATGTAGGGCACCGCCTGGTCCTTGGAGATAGTTGCCCCACTTGGCGACGCCATCGTCCATATGGCTTGACATTGAGTGTCATTGAGAACGGCGCTCGGGCGACCTGATGTCATGTTGTTGGCGCCGGCGAGAGCAACGCCGGCACTGAAGATCACGACCACGGATGTCAGAATTGCGAGCTTCATTGTCTCCTCCTTGGTTTGATTGTTAGAAACCCAGAATAATGCGACCCAATTTGCGCCGCGGAAGGCGGTGAGTTGCCGCTACGTGATTGATAGTAAACGGACTGTTGTCGAGTCATTTGCCTTGGTCATCAGCTGCCTTCGCCCATCACTGGGTCAAATGCAGATGCCTTAGCTTGCCCTTGAAGTTGTCTGCTAAGTGCCAGTAGCAGACCTCGTAGTACGCCCTCCGAAAGTTCGCCAATTTCCAGGAGCAGTCTAGCCAAGGCCCTTTCGTGAAATCGGTTCGGCAAACCGATTTCCCCGCTTCACATTCCTATCGAAGCTAAATTGCTCGTCGCAGCCTCATCGTGTCCGGGAGAGTGGACGGAGCGAAACTGCCGTTGGGCAATTCCCGTACGAGACCTGCTTTCAAAGCCTGCGTCAGGGCAATATGTACGCCGCGCCTGGCGCTTTCGGCCTCTGCAAAATAGCCCTCCTGTTCGGCCAGATGTCGAAGGTCGTCCTTCGACATCGCTCCAACCTCGCTCAGCTTCCGGATGAGAAAATCGGCAAACCGCTGCTGCGGTTTTTGTGGCGGCGATTGCTGGGCGCTTTGAACCTGTGGTTGCTGCATCGGCTGCGCGTCCTGCAGCTTTGGCTGCGGATGTTGGGTCGGCGACTGTGTCTTGGACGCGGCTGCTTCGCGGTCAAGTCTTCGCTCCTCGGCCCCTATAAGTGTACTCAAGGCTTGCAGCTCCGCCTTCAAGTCCTTAAGTCGGCTGTCATGTTCCTGCTTGAACCGCTGAACAAGCGCTTCGAATTGACCCTGCGCATCATTGATCTGTCCATCGAGCAAATTGGCACGGTCTCGTAAGTCGTCACGGATATCGCGCATTGGTTCCCCCGTCGATTGGCCTCGGCTTGCTAACTACAAAGTCGAACACGGGTTCCTAAGGCCACGAATTATCTACGGGGCCGCGATCGGCGAGTTCGCTGACTTGTGACAGAAACGCACAACATGCTCTGATCATCGAGTTACGTCCGCATCCTTCGCCCGACCTTGCCCCGCATCGGCGCTCGGGCCAACCCTGATGCGAACTCTAAGCGTACCCATGCGCGGCCAGTCTCCTGCGCTTTAACGTCCCTGCGACGATAACGACGCAGGGGTATGCCAACGCCGGTCTTATGGCGACTGCTGGCTTCTTTGTGCCGTAATCCGCTGCCAGGCAACCGCCAGTCTAGCGCCAGCCGCAGCGATCCCAGTCGCCAAATCCGCGAGGAGGAACCCATGTGGATGCGGCGACCATCAGTGCCCGGATCGGACAAAGGACTCGCTCGAAGTGTGCTTCTTTGTGCAGCTCCGTCCGGGGGGTGTCACGAGCTGACTTGATAGCGTTCCTGACGCTCGATGGACCACCGCGGCAGCAGCTACTGAGTCTTCCGATGTCCGATAGCCCAGACGTAAGCAGCTACAGCGGCGAGGTCGGTGTCTGACAAGAGGACACCGCCAAACGGCGGCATCGCCCCCGGATGTTGTTTGGGCTTTGGCACGCCGGTTTTGATGATATCGGTGATGCTCTGAAGGCTTCCGTCCCCCCACAGCCATGTGCCGCTCTGAAGGTCGGCGCCGACCGGCGTGCCGATGCCGTCGGCACCATGACAGCCGGCACATGTTCCACCGGCAACCTCGCCGTGGAAGATTTTCTTGCCGAGCGCGACCTGCTGGGCGGTCGCTCCGGGCGGCACCGGGAGACCGGCGTCAGGATGCATGCCCTCCGGCGGGAGCGCACCCGGCGAGGCTTCGGCCTGTTTCGTCGGCGCCGGCGCCGCCTCGATCGGCGCATTCGGATCGCCGTTATAGGTCACGCGCCAGATGCGGCCGGCCTTGTCGTCGGTGATGTAGAGCGCACCGTCGGGTCCGACGGCGAGGCCCGAGGGCCGATGCACGGCGCCGCCCGGCTCTTTCTTTGGGCCCGCGAAGCCGTCGGCAAAGACGACATAGTCGCCGGACGTCTTGCCGTCCGCCAACGGCTGGAACACGACGTTGTATCCGCCCTGCGGTCCGGGCGCGCGGTTCCATGAGCCGTGGAAGGCGATGAAGGCGCCGCCCTGATAGACCTTGGGGAACTGCGAGCCCTTGTAGATCTTGAGGTCGTTCGGCGCCCAGTGCGCGGGGAACGCCGCGACCGGCCCGTCGAGCGTGTCGCACCGGCCGACCTTCTTGCCGCCGTCGCCGCCATATTCGGGCGCGAGCACGAGCTTCTTCTGCTCGGGGTCGTAATAGCAGTAGGGCCAGCCGTAATTGGCACCCTGCTTCAGGATCGTCACCTCCTCGGAGGGCAGCTCCCAGCCCTGTTTGGCGGTGTACAGTTCCGGCCAGTCCTCGTGCAGCTGGTCGCGTCCATGCTGGGTGATGTAGAGGCGCCCATCTGCGTCGAAGTCGAAGCCCTCGGCGTTGCGGTTGCCGGTCGCATAGCGTTCCTTCGGCGAGAATACCTGATCGCTCTTGTTGGCGTCGTAGCGCCAGATTCCACCGCGCGTTTCGAGCTCGGTGCAAGGATCGATGCCGGGGGAGTGCGGCATGCGGTTCTCCTTCTCGCAGGCGTTCGTCGCCGTCCCCATTTCCACGAACAGATTGCCGTCGGCGTCGATGGCGAAGCCATGCATCGGGTGGTCGCCGGTGACAGGCATGCCGCTCAGGATGGTCTCGGCCTTGCCAGTCGGTGCGGCCTCACCGTCCTTCAATAGGTAGCGCACGATCTTGTCGTCGAGCTCGGCATAGAGCGAATTCTTGTAGAGCCAAATGCCGGTCCCGCCGTGAGCGCCCTCGGCGAAAGTCGGCCCGAAGCGCACATTCACATCCGCATGACCCGTGCCTTTGGTGTCCTTGAGAGCAATCAGAAACCCGCCGTCATGCGGCTTGTCGTTGCCGTAATAGATGCCGCTCCAAGTGTTCACATAGACGGTGCCGTCTGGTGCCACGGCGAGCTGGCGGGCGTGGCCGACCTTGTCGGCAAAGATGGTCGCGCAAAACCCGCTCGGCAGGCTAACTCCCGTATCGGTCTCGGGACAGTCCTGCTCTTCGCTGAATGCCGGGATCGTAGCGGCGAGGCAAGTCGTAATGGAAACAAGCCCCAAGCCCATCGTCAAACTGCGTGGCCGAGATACCATAGTTGTGAAACCTCTCTATTCACCGGAGCCGTTGGCCTGGCCGGCGTCACTTGGCATCGGCACAGCTATGATCCGAAAAGGAAGATGCGGCGGACCGCTCTTCGCTGCCTCGAACAGATGCGGAAGTTGACCTTCCGTGACCCACAGCGTTTGACCATCTAGCGCTACCGATGTCGGTCCAGCGATGCCGTCCTTGATCGTCGTCACTTCGACACGATCGCCTTCAACCGTAACGTGATCGGCGCTTCCACCACCCTCGGCCATAATGAATGTCGATCCGCCGGTCGACCGCAGCCCATCGGGGAACTTCAATTGATGTGATGTCTCAAGCTTGGTGACCGCGCCGGGCTTGCCGTCCTTCACTTCGACGCGGAAGAAGTCACCAGGCGCAAAAGTGTTGACGTAGAGATTGCCATCGCCGCCGAACGCGATGCCGTCAAGGCCAGGGGCGCCTTGTGGCGGCTGCTCGAAGTCGGGACTTTCCAGCCAGACTTCTAGCTCCGAGCTGCCGGGCTTCAGTCTCAGGATCTCCGGAGCCAACGAGTTGGTCACGAACAGCGAGCCGTCGGGGGCGACCACCATATCGTTACAGAGAGTTGCGTTGCCTGGCAGCTTTGCGCTGACTTTGCCTTCACCCGACGCCAAATCGAAGCCCTTCACGAAACTACCAGGCTCCGAACTTGGACCGGGAATGCCGGCAGATGAAAAATCGTTGGAGCACACCCAAAGCAGGTTGGCCTTGGTGTCGACCAAGACACCGAGCGTAGAGCGGGTACCGAATGTACCCGGCGTGATCCACTGCTCCACCGTGCCGGATTGAGGCTTGATACGCCACACCCCACCAACCGCGGGACTACTCACAAAAAGCGTTCCGTCAGGCGCAGCCGCAATGCTCTCCGGGTACGCATTGTCACCGGGTAGTTTGATTTCGCTCGCGTCGTTAGCGACGGACGGCGAAGAAAGCGCCAAGGCGCCGGCTAGCAGCACCGCAGCGGTGGTCGTTAGATGAATCGACATGTTTTGTTCACCGAGGTAGCTCTAAATCCAACGGATTCGATTGACGAAAATGATAAACGTCAACCCGCTTTTTGGCTGCATTTTTGACAGAAATAGGCTGCCAAAAAGGATGGGGATCGTCCTCAATTGCGGTGCATAGGATATTTTTGCGACGAATTCAACGAACACCCGTTGTGGGGCGCTGACTATTGAGGGCGATGAGAATGAGTTCGGCAGTGCATGTATGACTCGCGGGAAATGGTGGCTTCATGTCCGCTTTGAGTCAAAAGCGGACATTGTCTATGCGTCTGACCAGGTCCGCTTCGTGCCATTAGCGACAATCAGCCCTAGCCTCCGGGCGGACCGACCCGCTTCGAGTGGCGTGTACCGGATGCGAGGTCTTTCCTGAGCGCGCAATGTCGCATCGAGAGTCATAGGGCTGTCATGGCGTTCGCTTAACACGGCGCACAAATTCAACTGAGTAAGATGGGACGCAGATGTTTTCAAAGTGGCGGGTCGATCTCGACCCACTTGATCTCGAAATCTTGGAGAGAGCGCTCGAAGGTGCGTTGGCGAAAAGGAAACAGAGCGGTGTGCTTGATGACCTCGAAAGCGACGCGGACCTTGAAGCAGCTCTATGCGGCGAGCTTGTCGAAATTGCCCGGTCAAGCGGCCTAACCGAGGCTGAGGCATTAAGGGATGCTGCTTTGGCTCTCGCACAAGATGTCACTGAGAAAGACTGAACTAACCGATCTCTGTGTTGGCTTAACGACTCGGGGGCTCACAGAAGCATGCTCAAGGCCACCACCATAGGGCTTGGCGGTGCCGCGTCGCTCACCCTAGGCGCCGCAACTCTCATTCTCACTCCCGCTGTTGCCGGGGGTGCCTGACCGCGAATGACTATCTCGCGGGGCAAAGTTTAGAACTTTAAATCGCCCGCTCCTTGACGATCTGACCATAGGCCTCATTGATTGCGGCGACCTTCTCGTTGGCGATCGCGACAAACTCCTTCGGTACGCCCCGGGCCATAAGCCTGTCGGGATGGTTCTCCAGCACGAGTTTGCGGTAGTGGCTTTTAAGATCTTCACTGCCTATCGAAGGGCTGACGCCCAGCACGTCGTAAGGATTACGCTTCGCCTCGGTCAGGTGGCGGGCCTTGATGTAGCTGAACTCCGTCTCGGTGATACCAAAGCGCTTGGCGACCTGGGCGAGAAACTCCTCCTCGCTGGGATGCAGGACCTCGTCTGCCTTTGCGATGTGAAACAGACCTTCTAAGACGTCCTCAAGGAGCTTGCGATTGTGCTTGAACATAGTGGCAAGCTGGTCGGCGTACGCCTCGTAGCCGGTGGTATCCTGCTTGGCCAGATTGAAGACGCGGGCGACGTTCTGCATCTCGCCCTCGGGTATCTTGAACACCTCCTTAAAGGCATTCACCTCATCAACGGTAACGACGCCATCAGCTTTGGCCATCTTAGCGCCCAGCGCGATTACGCCCACTGTGAACGCCACCTCGTTCTCCGGCGGCCCATCCGCCTCCCGATCTATGGATCCACCCCCAACCAACCCTGCCGCTGCGCCGGCCAACCTTCCCCAAACTGACATTTGCCGAATCCCCAGATTAAATCTGGCTGCAGCATATGAGTTTGGCGTTCGCCCGCCTATGGAGAATCGTGATGAGCGAAGTCGTCAGGTCCGCTCCGTGCCATAGGCGGTCAACACATCGACTATTCGGAGCGTCAGATCACGCCGGCTTTGTGATAACTGCGTAGTCCGCGTACCCGCGATACAGGCGTCGAAATTCCAAATCAGCACGGGTGTCGCTCGCCAGATTATAGAGTTCGGCCTCGAGTTCCGCCCGCGGATACACAGAGAACTGACGCAACCAAGCGAACAACACTGCCTTGAACCAGGGTTGCCAAGCGTCTTGCTGACCGAAATCCAAGATGTGTAACCGGCCGCCGGGACCGACAGCTTCGAGCGCCCGCGCCAGCACCCGCCGCCATGGGGGGATCATCGAGAGGGTGTAGGAGATGAACACGCGGCCCACGTGCGCCTCACCGCACAAAACAGAAAGATCGAACGATGTCGCGTCCGCTTGATACACAGCGATGCGATCGGAGAGACCTGCCCGGGCGGTGGAAGTCCACGCCGTCTCCAGCATTGCATGCGAAATGTCGAAACCGACGAACCTGGCGTTTGGCCAGCGTCTCGCCGCGTGGATTAGGTTTCGACCGGTGCCGCAGCCGATCTCGAGAACCGTTGACCCATCGTCCGGTTCCAACTCATTGAGAAGGAGATCGCGCCCAAGCAAATAATACTTGCGCGTCGCGTTGTAGATGTAGCGCTGATACTTGTACATGCCATCCATCTGCCGGGCGGCATCCTGCATCGCGCTGCTCACGCTGCCGCCTCCGCCGACTTGTAAACATAGAGGTGAAAGCCGCCGTAAATGGACGACCGATCCTTTGCCGTCAGCTCGCGACACTTCTCCACGTCATAGCTGAACTTCGACAGGATCGAATCCGCCACACGGCCCGGGAGAATGCTCTCTTCGCCGGCTGTGCGGAAGATCACCCGGGCGCCGGGACGCGCTGTCCGCTCGATCTGACCCCACAGATCGTTCAGAATTGTTTCGGTCATCCAGTCCTGAGCATCCAGTAGCACGTAAGCATCGAGTGACCCCTCTTCCTTCGAGGCGAGATACTCCGTGAACGAGCGGTGCTGCACATCGACGCCACCAATCCGAGAATGGAGGTTGTCAAAATTTGCACGTAACAAATAGAGTGGCAGAGGGCCGGCTCTCGCATAGCGCCGGCCGAACGCTTGCCATGCGAAGTAATTGTCCGAAAGATCGAAACCGCAAGCCAATCGCTCCAGCCGTTGGTGGATCACGTTCGACATATGGGTCTCATTACCTTTCAAGGTCTCGAACTGCGATGGCGGGATTCCTAGCCCGAACAAGGCCGACGGGTGGTTGAGCAGCCAACGGATGTGCCGCTTCTCGAACAGGGGTGCGAGCTCGCTCTCGAAGATCTTGCGCTGTTCTTCGAGGCTCGTCGCCGCTAGGATTTTTCTGGGGTTACGACCGTGCAGCCGCGCCAGGAGATGGCTCGCACCAATGAAGGCCCCCAGCAGGCCGTGTCGATAGAGGTTGGTGCGGAAATAGTTAATCCGCCGACGACCGAGCAAATCGCGCGCTTCCCAATAGCGTTGTGACGTCCCATCGAGATGTGGCCGGATATAGGCCTTGTAGGCATGCACGTTCTCGCGCGCATCGGCTTCAGCGAAGAACCGGTGGAACGCGGGGTAGTCGGGCAGATGCTGGATCGCGGAAAGCTTCAACTTGTTAAGCGCGACGTGCGCCGGATTGAGGTCGATGGCTGTGATTCGGATCGGCGCCATGGTCAGATAGCTCAGAATATTGCAGCCCCCAGACGCAATCGCGACCAGGTGTTCGCCGTCCTTTAGGGACAAAGCTTCCAGATCCACGAGCGGGTCCTCCCAGATCTGCGGGTAGACGAGCCCCGAAAACGCGAACGTGAACAGCCGCTCTTGGATGCCTTGCTTGGAAATCGGCTTGTGGCGGTGCACTGCCTGCCGCAGTCGCTTGTACTTGGTTCGACGCCCTTGCTGCGTCCCATCGGCGCGTGCGACCGACTGCTCGATCAATGCCATTTCAGCTGCTTCATAATTGAGGCTCACAGCGCAGGTGGCCCTGTGCTCTGCCAATTTGGGACAAGAATAGTTTAACGCTCATCATTTGCTCTGTTGTGAGTCTCACACTTTCAGGATCACGGAATTTCCATATCAGGATTATGACAAAGCGGAACTCCTGCAGTTTTTTGAAAGCCGCATTTTGCTTTGGCTGAGAAGCGAACGTCATTGCATGCATGCGGACTGTTCCGGTTTATGCCCCTAGGAGCTCCGCTTTACCGAGAGCAATGCCTCGCGCCGAGGCTTCTTCTTGAGGGGGACGCATGAACTTCACCCTGATGCGACATCATTCGAAAGGCGCGGCACCTCTTTCAAGAGGGCGGGTGCCGAGTGGCGTGATGGTAAAAGGTAAGAAGACCAGGACGGCGGTGTACCACCCACCGCCTTTTCTAGTCATGACCGTGTCGCCTGAGGGTGTTACGCCACGGCTTGCGAGTCGAAGGACGAGGCTCACATTCTCGCGTCCAAGAATGTGATGAAGGTGGTCTTCGAGAAAAAGCAAGCCTGGCACTAGATTGCGTGTGACTGAGGCAGGGGAACGCCTCCTCGCGCCGGCCCCTTTTCATGGTATTGCAGGTCATGTTCCCTAACTGGCGTCGGGTCCGAACTTGGTTGGCCAAATTGCTGCGGATATTCAGGCCGTCTGCGCAATGGGACGGCCAAGGCATGGGCTAAAGGGTTACAAGCCTTCGACTTTGGCCAGACGTCCTTGCGGGACCAAAGCTCTCTCGCGAGGTGCAAATGCGGGACATAGTTTTCGTTTGTTCCATTGGGTTTCTCGCAGCTTGGACTCTCCTCTCGGTATGGGGATTGATTCAGGCGCTGGGCGGATTTACCGACACCTATGCTTCGGTCGTTGCATCCGCTCCGGCGCTAGCAACTCCGGAAGCGCGGCAGTCGATATTGCAAGGCGTGATACTATCCAACATTGCTAAATGGGCGCTGGTCGCCGTGCCGTTCGCGCTGCTCGCGCTTTGGGCCAAGTGGTAATTCAAGGTGTCCTTTGCCCACTATGGTCCAATAGGAAGCTGACACTAGCGTTCGTGAGCGCGTTTGAAGTTCACGTCCACTTTGTGCCCGAATCGAAGAAGGCGAAATCATTTGAGGACGATCAAGGCATGTAAAGCGCTTGTCATTTGGGCGCTATTCAGTAAATCATCCCCGCACCTATGACCCCGTCGTCATGACGACCCTTGAGGCGGCTTTTCGCGACGTCTGGAAGTCCTCGACCGCGCTCCCTTCGAGACAAACGACGTTAAGGCATTCGACCGCTCCTTGAACTTGTTGGAGAATGGGACGATGGCCGGGAGGAGCTAAGAAACCCGAGTGTTTCAAAGTTTAGCGTTGGGATAGCCAACGCAGAGCCGATCAATCTCCATGCTGTCGAGTCGCTGGCTATCAATTGGAAGCGTTGACATTCGCGCTAAGAGTTCGGCGAGCTGAAGTCTACCCACTCGGCCAACTCTTGCGCATCCGCTGCTAGCCGATCTTCGCCGGCGATAGTCAGTAATGTTGCGACCTCGTTCAATTTTTTGATGGCCGCGTCCATTAGCTCTGCTCTAGTCATGCCACGCCTCACAGGAATATCTGCAGAAACATCACATCGCTCCGCCCGCTCGCTTGAGAATATAGCGTGCTTTCTTCGAAAAACATCGTCCTGAATTTGCCGCTTGAGAGTTTCGCCGTCGTCCTGAACGATAATGTGCCCATGCGATGGCATCACGGAAGCGACGATGACCGGCAATAAGTCGGGTCTGCCGAGGTGTGCGATCGAAGCCCAGGAAGACGATGTTCTCTGTCATGAAGGCCCAGAAGATCTTCCCCAAACCGAAATAGCTGATGGCATCGACCGCTCCTGACGAGGCGGTCAATACGATGAGCGGCACGTCGCGAACAGTGAAGCGATCCTCGCTCGCGCTGATGTTCGACTCATTGATCGATTGCATGGCCAACCCCGATACGAGCCTGCCGGGACGCCATCCCGACGAGATTGCCTTCAATGAAAAACATTACCTCGGTGGCGCCCAAACGCTGAACATATCGCTTCGGAGATTGCGCAAACAGCCGCACGAGCGCCACTATACTCAGCATCGACTGTCGCGGGAAAAGCCGAGCGACATGAGCAGTGGAGCTCTTCCACAGTGCAAACATGAAAGTCGCGACTTTCAACATCAACAACGTCAATAAGCGTTTGGCTAATCTCTTGGCATGGCTACGCCGAGCGCGGCCGGACGTTGCCTGCCTCCAGGAGCTGAAGGCGACAGACTCCGAATTTCCGCTCACGGCAATCGGAAAGGCTGGTTATGGCGCCGTGTCGGTGGGGCAAAAATCATGGAACGGCGTCGCCATTCTCGCGAGCGGCTGCGAGCCGGTCTTAACCCGCTTCGCGTTGCCAGGCGATCCTGACGATAGGCAAAGCCGCTACATCGAAGCGGCGGTGAAAGGTGTGCTGGTTGCGACGCTCTATGCACCCAACGGCAACCCGCAGCCGGGACCGAAATTCGAATACAAGCTCGCCTGGATGAAGCGACTCTTGGCCCATGCGGCCGAGCTTTACGCCGTTGATGCGCCGGTCGTGCTCGCCGGGGATTTCAATGTCGCGCCGACCGATGCCGACATCTATCCCTCCAGGTCCTACGCAAAGAACGCGCTGGTGCAGCCGAGACCTCGGGCTTTGTTTGGGCGACTGCTCGAGCACGGTTGGGTCGACGCGATCCGCACAATACATCCTGATACGCCGATGTACACGTTCTGGGATTATAAGCGAGACCGATGGCCACGCGACGCCGGCCTTCGCATCGATCATTTGCTGCTTAACCCTGCAGCAGCAAGGCGCCTGGTTGAAGCTGGCGTCGACCGTGAGGTTAGAGGACTTGAAGGTGCAAGCGATCATGCCCCGACCTGGATCGTGATCAGCGACAAACCAACCATAAGTCGGAAAGCGGTTAGGCAGTCAAAACGACCATCGAGGCCGACGAGTGGAAGCCGCGCTCGGAACCCGGCGCCGGCTTCTCGCCGGCCGCTGCTCGTCATCGACGGCGATTCATTTGCCCATCGCTCCTATCACGCGCTTCCGAAATCGATCCTGGGGTCTGGACGCAAGCCTGCCGGCGCTATTCTCGGTTTTGCGAATCTGCTGTTGCGACTTTACCGGGACGAGCAGCCACGCGCCGTGCTCGTCGCCTGGGACACGCTGGAAGCCCCCACCTATCGGCATGAGAAATTTCCGGCCTACCAAAGCGGACGCGAATTCGACGACGCATTGCTCGAGCAACTTGAGACGCTGCCGGAATTTGTCGCCGCATGCGGCTTTCAAAATGCAAAAGTGCCAGGCTTCGAGGCAGACGACTTCCTCGCCGCTGCTGCTGCAAAAGAAGAAAAGCGCGGCGGTATGGTCCTCATTGCGAGTGGTGACCGCGACAGCTTCCAGCTCGCCTCAGATCGCACCACTATCCTCTACCCGATCCGCGCCGGCGAGATGGCACGCATTGGCCCCGACGAAGTTCGGGCGCGATATGGCGTCGATCCGGCGCAGGTTCCGGACTTTGTCGCCTTGCGCGGCGATCCTTCGGACAAGCTGCCTGGCGCTCCAGGTGTAGGCGCAGCCGGTGCTGCAACGCTGCTGCAAAGATATGGCACGCTTGAAGCTGCGCTCGCTGCCGGCCGCTTTCCTGCGCAGGCAGAAAATTTGCGGCTCTACCGATCGATCGCGACGATGAACAAAAAGGCACCCCTGCCGAGCCTTCGCAACCAAAAGCCAACGTGGGGCAGGGCGGCTGATCTAGCGGGACGATGGCAGCTGAAACAGCTGGCCGACCGGCTCGATGAGCTTGGACGCTGATCGCCCATGGCAAAGGACTCGAGAGGCGTGGTGATCGAAGCCTTGGCCGGCAACGGCTCCATAGCGTTGGCGAAATCAGCGGCCGCCTGGATCACCATCGACGGCGATATTCACCGAAGCGATTCACTCCCCCTTGGCACGCCGGCGACCCATCTCTCCTCTATGCGCCCGGACCTCCAGACCGCGAGCGCCGTGATCTGAGGCCGGCTTTGCCGACCAATTAAATATCTGCGGAAAGAGCCGGTGGAGTCCATTGAGGCTACGGTTTTTGAACCAAAGGAAAAAGCCCGGCGGATCCAATGGCCGGGCTTACTCTCTCGCTTACTTGCCGACAACTAACCCGGGAGAGCTTTGATCTCCGGCGAGCCGAAAAGGTTCAGCTGGCTGCGCGCCCTCGAACTGCGCATCAAGCCGCATAGTGTCCGGGCGTCCGTGGACGCTTAGACCGTGGCCGATCTCAGGGCATTTCGCGACGCATCTCAGCCGCGACCCGCCGGCCAATATCGCGCAGATGCGATGCGGGCGAGGGGTGCCCAAGCAAGGACATCCGGGCCAACCCTTCGCTCGCCGGGTCGAGGACGTCGAGAAACCGCACTTCGTCACTTTCCAGCAACGCGACCGGGATGCCGTCGCGATAGAGAACGCGATTGCCCGTCAATGCCGGCAGCCGAGGTCCGGGCGTGAGGATGCCGGCGAGATTCAGCGGATCGGCTCCCGACAGAGAGACCAAAGACCCGGTCTCTCCCTGGCGCCGCACCTCGCGCAATTTGCCGACGGCCTCGGGCAAAGCAAATTGCTCACCAGAAAAGCCGGCGACGAACCTGCCGCCGCGGATGTCGCCGCGCGCTTCGAGCTTGCGGTACACCTTTAGCAGGTCCCGCCATTTCGGCAGCCAGGCCGATTCACGTTCGAGCATGCGAAGGAAAACGACGCCATAGCGCCTAAGCAATGCCCAGGCGATGTGCTCGATATCGTCAGCGTGTCGAGACGCCGATGGGCTTTGCTTCCGCCGGTTCGGCAAGGCCAAAGCCCATCTGCCCGCGCCATCGAGGCGCGAGCCGCGCCGGCGAGCGGACCGACGCTTGCGCTCGCTTTCCGGCCTGAGCAACGCTCGCAACCCGGCAAAACTATCCGAGCTCACCACGCCAAGCGCAACCAGCTCGGAAAGCGACTCTTCCGCCTGCACGCGCAGCAGATGCGTGCCTTCGACGATCTCCTCGAAGAACGATGCTCCGTGTTCGCGGATGAAGTCGGCGACTTTCGCGGCGCTCGCGCTTGGCTGTATCGGAGAGGGAATTGGAGGAAACGACGCCCATATTCGCGCGTTCCGGCGCGGCATGAGGCTTATCGGCGTCGACTTTAACGGCATGGTGCGTCGTCCATTGCGCCCGCTCTTGCCGCTGGCTGGAGTGAGACGTGCCCAGGCCACGCGCCCGGCAAGGCATTCGTCGTCGAGCCATTTGGGCGCGTATGAGGTCAGGCGCGCCGGCAGGATCTCTTTCTCCCAGGCCGCCGCCGGCGCCTCAAAGCCTGCCAGCTGATCGACGACTTGGCCGAGCGCGGTTTGGCCATCCGACTGAGAATCGGGCGTAACGCGTTGCCACTCGAATAAGAAGCGCAGATAGTCGCGAGCCGCCACCGGCTCGATCTCAGCCCGCAGCCGCTTGACCGTATAGCGATGAATGCGGGCAAGCAGGCGCCGCTCGCACCATTCTTGAGCGGTAGCTCCCGGCGTGAAACGGCCCGACAGGGCGAAGCCTTCGGTTTCCAATGCCGCGAGCGCGGCAGCGACCGGCTCGTTTTCTACCCCCAACATCCGGGCGAGTTCGAACAGCGTTGACGGCCCTTGCCCCTCGAGGCGCCCGCGAACGAGCTCGACCAGAGCTTGCTCCGGCGTCCCCCCGAATGCGACGCCGCGGGGAGCCGTGATGGAAGGCTCCAACGCTGCGTCAGGCCACAGCGTCTGGAAATGAGGCAGGCGCTCGGCTGCGACGAACAGCGTTCCACCATCCGGCTTTCTCAACCGCGTGACGCGCCTCGCGGACGCCAGCTCGCCGAGCCATGGCGCCCACGTGCCGGGTGAGGCGGTTTCCGCTTCGGTCAGGAAGCCGAGCCAGACCATGGCATCGTGAAGCTCGTCCGCATTGGCGGGGTCGGGCCGCGCTTCATCGCGCACGCGCAAGATCGCTGCTGCGTCCAGTTGGCCGAGCTCCGAGGAAGTCTCCGGGTCGAGCCACCGTCTGCTCATTACCGCTTGGGTGCGGCGCTCCTCGAGCGGAGCGTCATCGAGATAGGCATAGGGACGCGCGGTCAGCACTTCCTGCGCGAGCGGGGAAGGCCCGGTCAGATCGCGCGCGATCACTTGAATGTCGCCGCGTTCCACACCGGCGAGCAGACGTTGCAAGCCACCAAGATCCATGGCTTCGTGCAGGCAATCCGCAATTGTTTGATTGACGAGCGGGTGATCGGGGACCTCGCGCTCGCCTACGAGATTTTCAGCGCAGGCAATCTGGTCGGGAAAAACCATGCCGATCAAATCCTCGGCAGCCATCCGCGTAAGCTGCGGCGGTACCTTCTTTCCTCCGCGAAAACGCGGCAACGCCAGAGCAACCCCGGCAACCCAACGCCAACGGGTGGCAAACATGGGCGCGTCGAGCAGCGCCTGGACCAACAACGGCTCCACGCTCTTCGAATTGAGATAGCGTGCGACGTCCGCCAATTCGAAGCTATGCGCCGTGGTCAGCGACAACACAATGTTGTCCTCGGTGGCCGCCGCCTGAAGCTCGAAGTTGAACTTGCGGCAGAACCGCTTGCGCAGGGCAAGTCCCCAGGCGCGATTGATGCGGCTGCCGAAGGGCGAATGGATGACGAGCTGCATGCCGCCCGCTTCGTCGAAGAAACGCTCGAATACGAGGTTGCCCTGTGTTGGAAGACATCCGAGCGCACCATGCGCGGCGCGCAGATAGTCCACCAGTTGATCCGCCGCCGCCTCGGTAAGCTCGAGATCATGAGTGAGCCAATGCAGAGCGACACCGCCGCTCGGGTCCAGGTGGAAGCACTTCTCGATCTCGGCACGGAAGCGGGAGACGGCAGTTGAGAGCTCGTCGCTCCGCCCTGGCGCCTCGCCGAGCCAGAACGGAATTGTGGGTGGCGCGCCATGCGCGTCCTCGACGCGGACAACTCCGCGTTCGACGCGCATGATCCGATAGGCGGTATTGCCGAGTTGGAAAATGTCGCCAGCGAGACTTTCTACGGCAAAGTCTTCATTCACCGTGCCGACCACGTGGTTCTCCGGCTCGAGCAGAACCTGAAAGTCGGAATTGTCGGGAATGGTCCCGCCAGACGTCAGCGCCGTGAGCCTCGCCCCGCGCCGACCGCGTAGCTCGCCGTTAACCTGATCGCGGTGGATCAGGCTTCCGCGGCGACCCCGGCTCGTGCTGAAGCCGTCCCCGAGCATGCTTACGACTTCGGTGAACTGCTCGCGCTCGAGGCGGCGATAGGGCCACGCCTGTCGCGCCAGGGAGTAAAGCTCGTCCTCTTTCCAGTCTTGCGCGCTCACCTCCGCGGCGATCTGCTGCGCCAGAACGTCGAGCGGCGCCTCGGGCATCACAAGCCGATCGAGCTCGCCACGATTGGCGCTGTCGACAAGGGCGGTGCACTCAACGAGATCGTCGCGGGAAAGAGGAAACAGGCGGCCCTTGGGTTTGCCGCCGACGCTATGCCCGGACCGCCCGACGCGCTGCAGAAAGGCGGCAATCGAATGCGGAGAGCCGAGCTGGCAAACGAGCTCGATCTCGCCGATGTCGATGCCGAGCTCGAGCGACGACGTGGCGACCATTGCCTTGAGCTTGCCATTCTTGAGACGCTGCTCGGCGTCGAAGCGCTGCTCTTTCGCCAGGCTGCCGTGATGGGCGGCGACGTCACTCTCATTGAGCCGGTCGGACAGTTTGCGCGTGACCCGTTCGGCCATCCGACGGGTGTTCACGAAGATCAAGGTGGTGCGATGCTCGCCAATGAGTTCCGCCAGGCGGTCGTAAACCTGATCCCAGACCTCCGCCGACATCACGGCTTCGAGCGGCGAGGGCGGCACTTCGATGGCGAGATCGCGCTCGCGGTAGTGGCCGCTATCGACGATCAGGCAACCCGGTTTCGGCTCGCCGGGCGTGCCCGCGCCAACCAGAAAATGCGCGACGCTATCGATCGGCTTCTGCGTGGCCGACAAGCCGATCCTTTGCAGGGCTCCGCCGCATAAAGATGCAAGACGTTCGAGCGATAGCGAGATATGCGAGCCCCGCTTGTTCGGGGCCAAAGCGTGGATTTCGTCCACGATCACGGTGCGGGTCGACTTGAGCATGGCTCGGCCCGACGCAGAGCCAAGCAGGATGTAAAGCGACTCCGGCGTGGTGACCACGATATGCGGCGGCGTTCGATGATTGCGTTGCCGCTCAGCCTGCGGCGTATCCCCGGTGCGGACCCAGGTACGGATGGTGAGCTCAGGCAGCCCTTGTTTCCGCAATGACTCGCGGATGCCGACCAGCGGCGCTTCGAGATTTCGCTGGATATCGTTGGAGAGCGCCTTGAGCGGCGAAACATAGACGACC
Source organism: uncultured Alphaproteobacteria bacterium (assembly GCA_963816805.1). GTDB lineage: Bacteria > Pseudomonadota > Alphaproteobacteria > Rhizobiales > Methyloligellaceae > Methyloceanibacter. Next base: position 111,295 of record CAWFLU010000032.1, on the reverse strand, counting down.
TGGGTCTCGTCTTTGAGCCCCTGTTCCACACCCTGCCGCACCAACGCGTCGATGGCGCCGAGGAAGGCAGCGAGCGTCTTGCCCGACCCCGTAGGCGCGGCGATGAGGACGTTCTGCCCTGCCATAATGGCCGGCCAAGCGTCGGCTTGCGCGGGCGTGGGCGCGGCGAAGCGTTCATTGAACCACCCGGCAACTGCGGGATGGAAAGAGGCTGATGTCATTATTGAATTTGCCGATCGCCGCCGGCTTGATGCGGGCGTGCTCTGAGCCACGAGATAAGGCGTTTTTCGGCGGATTCAACACCGGTCCAATCCGGCGTGGACCTTGTGCCGGGCGTCAAAGGTCAGTGCCTTTCCGAAGGCCAAGAATCTTATCGATGGTGATCGGCAGGTCGCGGACACGCACCCCGGTCGCGTGGAATACCGCATTTGCGATCGCCGCCGCTGTGCCGACGATGCCGATCTCGCCGACGCCTTTGATGCCCAGCGGGTTGAGGTAGTCCTCACGCTCGTCGACGAAAATCACCTCGATATCGTGAACATCTGCATTCACTGGCACATGATATTCGGCGAAGTTGTGGTTGATGGTGCGGCCGTAATGATGGTCGATCACCGCTTCCTCGTGCAGCGCCATGCCGATGCCGCCGACCACGGCGCCCATGATCTGGCTCCCTGCAGTCTTGGGATTTAGGATGCGGCCAGCCCCCACGGCATTCACGACGCGGGTGACCCTGAGCATGCCGAGCTCCTCGTCGAGCCTGACTTCGGCAAACACCGCCGAATGGGTATTGTGCGCAAACCGCTTTTCGACTGCCGGATCGGGCATCGAAGTGACCTTGGATTTGATCGCCTCGTTGATCTCCCGCAGCACGTCTTTGAGGGGCACTCTCCGCGAAGGATCGGACCGTGTCCTGATTTCACCTTCGACGAATTCGATGTCTGCGGGTTCGGCGCCCTTCAGCGGCGAATTCTTGATCCGTTGCGCACGTTTGAGGATTTGCTGGCGAACGCCCTCGCAGGCCTGCATAACCGCCGAGCCCGCGGACGCCGCCGTCCATGAGCCTCCTTCGACAGGGCATTGCGGCAAGCTCGAGTCGCCGATCCTGATCTCTACTTCGTCGAGCGGCAAGCCAAGCATCTCGCCGCCGATCTGAGCCAGAATGGTGTAGGTACCGGTGCCAATATCGGCAGCGGCGGTGCTGACGATGAGCTTCGCGTCGGGTGTAAGCTCGACCTCGGCGGAGGTGGGCACGCGCAAGGCTTCCCAGATCCCAGTAGCCATGCCGTAGCCGATGAGCTCGCGTCCGTTGCGCATCGAACGAGGCTCCGGTTGCCGCTTGGACCAGCCGAACCGTTCGGCCCCCTGGTAGTAACAATCCTTCAGCGCCTTGCTGGTGAAGGGCTTGTCTTCATTCCCATCGATCTCGGCATAGTTCCTCAGGCGCAGCTCGAGCGGGTCGATGCCGAGCGCGTAGCTCAGCTCGTCCATCGCGCATTCGAGCGCGTAGACCCCGACCGCCGCACCTGGCGCTCGCATATCCATCGGGCTGGCGAAATCGATTTGCACGAGTTTGTGACCGACTTCGAGATTGTCGCAGTGATAGAGCACGCCGCCCCAATTGACGACGTTCTCTTGGTAGTCCTCGAAGCTAGATGTGTTGGCGACAGCATGGTGCTTCAGCGCCTGTAGGTGCCCCTCCTCATCCGCTCCAAGGCTGAGTGTCTGAATTGTTTCGGGGCGATGCCCGAAACCGAGGATCATCTGCTGCCGGGTGAGGCTGACCCTGACCGAGCGTTTCAGGCCGATTGCCGCCATCGCTGTCAGGAATAGCTGGTATTGCGGCCGAAGCCCCGAGCCGAACGCACCGCCGACGAATGGCGACAGCACGCGGACCTTGTCCTTGGCGAGGCCAAACACGTTGCACACATAGCTGTGGGTGTTCTGCGAGCCCTGCGTCTTGTCGTATATGGTCAGGCGTCCGTCGCCCTCCCAAACTGCCGTGCTGCCGAAGCACTCCATGGGATTATGGTGCTCCATCGGGGTGCGATATTCCTGCTCGACGCGCGTCCGGGATCGCGCCAGGGCCTTGTTGACTTCGCCGCGGGGAGAGACCGGCGTCATCCCAGCCATTCGCGGCACTTTAGGTTCGTAGGCCTTGTCGATTTCCGCGACGATATCAGTGACCGCCTGTGCGGCCTCATATTCGATGGCAACCAGAGTCGCGGCGTAACGTGCGATCTCGAACTCCTCCGCCACCACCAGCGCGACGGGCTGGCCGGCAAAGAGGATCTGATCGTCGTGGAGCGGCCGGAAGGGGGAGCCGGGCGAGGCAGCCTCGTCGGAATATTTCTTGGTCGAAGATGCGACTTTCGGCCGATTGTCGTGCGCAAACACCTTGATCACGCCCGGCACGGCGAGTGCCGCGCTCCGATCGATACTCTTGATGCGACCCTTCGCGATCTCACTCGAGACCACCACGCCATAAGCGAGATCGGGCACGTTTAAATCGGCCGCATATTTTGCCTGACCGGTGACTTTGGCATGGCCGTCGACCCGCGATACCGGCTTTCCAATCACCCTGGTCGCGACGAGGGTCACTTACAGAATCACTTTCATGGATTGGGACTGCGGCGTGCCGGCCGCAGCCTGCTCGAGCCCGCGCATGATCGCGCGCCGCGCCAACTCGTTCTTGAAACTGTTATGGGCAAAACCCGACGCGCCTTGCAAAATCGTGTCAGCCGCGGCGGCAAAAATTTTGCGGCTCGGCCGTTGGCCTTTGAGAAACGCCTCCGCGGCCGGAACCCGCCAAGGCTTATGGGCGACCCCGCCCAGCGCAAGGCGCGCGACCTTGATAGTCTCCGCCTCAAGCTCAAGGCCGACGGCGACGGAAACAAGCGCGAAGGCGTAGGACAGTCGATCCCTGATCTTCAGATAGGTGTAGTTGCGGGCGAATCCCTCAGGCGGCAACTCGACCGAGGTAACAAGCTCATCGGACGCAAGGTTTGTGTCGAACTCCGGGCTATGACCGGGCAGACGATGAAACTCGGCGAACGGGATCGACCGGTCACCCTTTGGACCGGTCACATGCACGGTCGCCTCCAAAGCGGCGAGCGCCACGCACATGTCGGAAGGATGCACCGCGATGCAGGACTCGCTCCAACCGAGGATCGCGTTCATGCGATTGAAACCGTCGCGCGCGGCGCACCCCGACCCAGGCTCCCGTTTGTTGCAGGCGGTCGTGGTGTCGTAGAAATACAGGCAACGCGTCCGCTGCAAGAGATTGCCTCCGGTCGAGGCCATGTTGCGAAGCTGCGCCGATGCGCCGGCAAGGATTGCGCTCGAGAGCAGCGGATAGCGCGTTGCGATCCGCTCGTCATAAGCAAGGTCACTGTTGGGAACGAGCGCACCGATCCGCAATCCTCCCGTCGCAGTCTCCTCGATCTTGGCAAGCGGCAAGCCAGTGATGTCGATCAGCCGCCTTGGCAGAGCGACATTCTCCTTCATCAGATCGATGAGATTGGTACCGCCGGCGATGAATCGTGCGGTGGAATCGGCCGCGATCTTTCGAATCGCATCGCTGACGTCGTTGGCGCGCACATAGTCGAAATCGATCATGGTGCCGGTTCCGTATCGGGTTCCCGCATGACCTCCTCGATGGCAGCAACGATGTTTGGATAGCAGCCGCAACGGCAGATGTTTCCGCTCATCAATTCGCGGATATCTTCGGCGGTCTTTGCTTTTCCTTCGGCCATGAGGCCGACGCCCGAGCAGATCTGCCCGGGCGTGCAGTAGCCGCATTGAAACCCGTCGTGCTCGATGAAGGCCTGTTGCAACGGATGGAGCTCGCCATCCTGGGCCAAGCCCTCGATGGTCGTGATCTCGGCGCCGTCTTTCATCACCGCAAGCGTTAGACAGGACACGACGCGCCGCCCGTCAACCAGCACCGTACAGGCGCCACATTGACCGTGATCGCAACCCTTTTTGGTGCCGGTGAGATCGAGATGGTCCCGCAACGTGTCGAGCAATGTGGTCCAGGGTCGAACCGACAGCTGCCGCTCGATGCCATTAACAGCGAGGCGCACGGAGAGCTTAGGCGACAACGAGGTCGCGCTATTGGACGGGGGCTTATGAATTGTCTGCCTCACCAGCGCCTAACGCAAGATTTGCCAAAGAGGTTTCATCAAGCGTCACCTCGCCTGCTTTCGTGCCTCATCGGCGGCGCGCGCATTTTTTGCGACGCGGGGAACGTATGGGTGCTTTCTCCGTCGCGATTGAACAACCAACTGAGGCTATCAATGAAGAATATCACTGTCACAGGTATTGCACTCGCCATGTTGCTCTTGGCCGGCACGCCGGTCCTTGCGGAGAACCCCGTCGAGCCCGAGCGCCTGGCTCGGATAAGTCGTCGGGCGTTACGCCGAACGATGCAAAAGCCGGCGCGCAGAACGATTCCGCTCCGACGGGTGGTCTACCCAATACCCCTGCCCCACCCAGAATACCCCTGGGGGCGCGCCCAAAAGCTAAGTTGCAAGCTTGTCGTCGTCGGCTTCTTACCGGCGCCCCTTCGCTCGCAAGCGGCTATCTCACTGCGTTCCTTATATTCAACGGTCAATTTGATCGTGGCGCAGCCGAATGCTGGGCTCGCCATATTAGACGGCTTGCGCCGTCGACCAGGAGCGTGCCAAGGCTCTGCTTGATCACTGGGGCGATCCCAGGCTTTCGCGAACCGGTTAGGGCCTCTGAACTCCTCCTCATCTTAATATCTGGGGTCAGACTTGGCATTGATGCGTCGCGACCAAGCGGCTTAGCCTAGCGGCGAATTGGGTTTTGGTGTCTGCGGGTTCACAGCGCTCTTGCCCCACCCGCTACCTAGGGAGGACAGCATGACTCTCGGCATAGGCAATCTCGTCGCGCTCATCTGCATCGTCATCAGCATCATTTTCGCAGTCGTAACTCACCAGGCAACCAATGCGCTCTGGTGGGCGCTTCTGGCAATCTTTGCTGTTTTGTGGTGGGACGCGCGCGCGCCGTGGGGCGGCAGTTAGACGCTCGCCGGCTTAGGAGTGATCCGACAGCCGATAAAACGGACGTTCAGAAACGCGGAGCTGCCATGGACGTCAAGAGTCATGCGCTGATCGCCCTCGGCGAGACCCTTCGATCGCGCGGGTATCGGTTCGTGACGGTGACTCCAGCCACTCATTGCCGCGTTCTCGAGAAGCCGCTCGCGACGCCCTCTCTTGAATCGATCTTTGGGTGGAATAGGCCGTTCGACCGCTGGGATATAGACAATGGGATTTTCGAGCTGCTCGAAGATGCAGAGGCCCTCGAAGGGGAGTCCGGCCGTTACCGGTCCAAGGTCCGATTCGCTAGCATCGATGAGCTTTTGTTCGTGCATTCCGGCTTCCCCACAGATGAGCGGGATGCCGTCTTTTTCGGCCCCGACACCTATCGATTTGTCAGGCTGCTGCGGACTTCTCTTACCGGCCTTGCCGCAGACAAAACTACGCTCGTTGATGTCGGAACGCGGGAGTGGTGTGGGTGGGATCTTCGCAGCCCGCCTTCTCGGCAAGGCCGTCAAGCTGGTTCTCGCCGACATAAACCACAAAGCGCTGGCATTCAGCCTCGTCAACGCCGCTCTCAATGGCTTGCCGTCGGCAAAGGCCGTGGACAGCGATGTTCTCGGCGGAATTGACGGCGATGCGGACATCATCATCGCTAACCCGCCCTACCTCGTCGATGATGACCGGCGGCTCTATCGGCATGGCGGCGGAGAGCTTGGCATCGACCTCGCCGTTCGAATTGCCGAGGAGAGCCTTCCCAGGATTCGACCGGGCGGCAGGCTGGTCCTCTATACGGGTACACCCATTGTTCGCGGTGCCGACCCCCTATTCGACTCTTTGCAGCGCTGCTTGCAACTCTATGCCAGCCACTTCGTTTATGAGGAAATCGATCCCGACGTCTTCGGCGAGGAACTCGACAGGCCCGCTTACGCGAATGCCGATCGAATTGCCGCCGTCGGTCTCACCGCCATAAAACGAGGATGAGGATGATGGCTTCCAGCGATCTGTCGTGGATAGTGAACGCCGACAAATTGGCGGGACCGGGCTTTGAACACTTTCAAGTCGAGCTTGCCAAATACAACGGTCGGCAGCTCGAACCGGGCTTTCCGACCGAGGCGTGGCGCGAGGACCTCGAGGACTATGGTCGGGTCAAGCGCGCCGAGGGCGAATATATCGAGGCCGTGCGGGCTGAGGTCGCCCCTTTGGTTGCTGACATCCCATGTGACGTCGACAGCTTTATCGATTGGTTCGAGGACCTCAAAGAGACCGGGCCCGGCCAGGGCGACCCGCTCTTTCCTTGGCTGGCCGAGGCAGCAGGTCGCGACGAGATGCTTTGGTTTTTGACCCAGGAAGTGGCCGGCGAGGCCGGCTTTGACGATCTTCTCGCGCTCACTCAGGTGAACATGCCGGTGACCGCCAAATTGGAGATGGCACGAAATTACTGGGATGAAATGGGTCGCGGCCGGGAAACGGCGATGCACGGCCAGCTGCTCGAACGGCTCGCAAGCTATCTGCAAATCGATGCGCAGCCGGAGCATGTGGTGCCGGAGTCGTTGGCGCTCGGCAATGCAATGCTTGGCTTGGCGCGAAGCCGGCGTTACTGCTTCCACTCGATCGGTGCGCTTGGCGTGATCGAGATGACCGCGCCCACACGAGCCTGCTTTGTCGATGCCGGTCTTAAGCGTCTTCGCATCCCTACCAAGAAGCGCCTCTATTTCACTCTGCACGCTGTACTGGACATCAAACATTCCGAATGCTGGAACCGCGAGGTGCTGCGGTCGCTGGTCGCGAAAGACCCGCGTTGCGCCCAGGCGATCGGCGAAGGGGCCATCATTCGGCTGTGGCATGGCGCGCGGAGTTTCGATCGCTATCGGCGCCACTTCACTTTCGAACAGCAGTGCAGTCGGGCGGCGTAGGGTTAGAGGAATTCGAGCATGCGCTTTTTAGGGGTCGGTGATTGCGCCGATCTCGCCGCGCTTTATTTGCGTCTTGCCGAGGAGGGCCACGAGGTCAAGGTCTTTATTGGCCATTCTATGTGTCGGGACACGCTCTGCGGACTTATCGATCGGGTTGACGATTGGAGGGGCGAGCTTGACTGGGTCGGAGCAGCCGGCGGCGACGGCTGTATCCTATTCGAAAATGTCGGCGCGGGACGCGGCGCGCTGCAGGACCGCCTGCGAGGCGAGGGGTACAACGTGATCGGCAGCAGCGCCTATGGGGCGCGGCTTGAGAATGATCGTGCTTACGCCCAACGGGTTCTCGGCGAGCTCGGTCTTTCGACGGCCGACGTGTTTGAATTCTGCGACGCTCGTCAGGCAAGCAAGTTCATCGATGATCGGCCCTCCCGCTACGTCATGAAATCCAACGGCGCCGACGCACCGACTTTTGTCGGCCGTCATCCGGGCGGCAGAGATGTGCAAGCTGTGCTCGTTTCTGGCGGCGCCCTGGTGGGCGCAAGCTTCATTCTCATGGACTGCATCGACGGTATCGAAATGGGAGTCGGCGTCGTATTTCAACGGCAGCGACTTCCTCGAACCCGCGTGCCTCGATTGGGAACACAAGCGCTTCTTCCCGGGCGATCTCGGTGAGCTCACCGGCGAAATGGGGACGGTCGTTACTTATTCGCGCAGCAAGAACTTTTTCGATCGCACGCTCGGCAAGCTGGCGCCTCTCCTCCGCGAAAATGGCTATTGCGGCTATATCAACCTCAATACCATCGTCAACGCGGAGGGCACCTGGCCGCTCGAGTTCACCTGCCGCTTCGGCTATCCCGGCTATGCGATATTGGAGCCGTTGCAGCGCACGCCGTGGGCCGAGCTCTTCAAGGCAATGCTGAGCCGCTCAACGCCCAGATTTGAAACCGAACCAGGCTTTGCGGTTGGCATTGTCGTTACGACGCCACCCTTTCCCTATTACCGCGACATGGTACCGGAGCCTGTGGGACTGCCGATTCTGTTTGACGGCGACCTATCGCGCCGCGAACGAAGGCATCTGCATTATGGCGAGGTTGGTTTGAAGAACGGGGTGTTGGTCACAAGCGGGATGAGCGGATACACGCTCGTCGCCACTGGTGTAGGCGAGACAGTGGAGGCCGCCCGCGACGCCGCGAATGCGTTGGCCGACAAAGTCCTCGTGCCCAATGGACGCTATCGACGCGACATCGGCACGCGTTTAATCGAAGGCGACTTTGCCCAGCTAGAAGCTTGGGGTCTGCTCGACACGTAGAAATATGGCGAGGGGCGCTGCCGCGCGAAGCCGGAGCAGCCCTTTGTATGCCCCATTCGGGCTTGTAGTCGTATTTCTCCTTGACGTGCCAACAGTCGCCTTCTCCATCGCACACGATGGCTGTGGACGCGCACGTCGCCGCGAGTGCGACGATCTGGCAATCCCTAAAGCGGCGCTGACCAGATATTTCATCTTCTGCTTAGGATTTATGAAGTGCCGCCAGAACGTTTGATTGGCCGCTTTGTTTCCCTACATATCCGCCCGCATAGGAGCGTTCGCATGCGTCGGAAAACGGTCAAATCAGAAGCACAAAAAAAGAAGGAAGCAGCTGTCAGAGCCGCGCGCGAACTCGCCAAAACGAAGTTGCGCTATGGTCTTGATCGGCGACAGCCGACCGAAGGGATTACGCCGGATCCGCTGGCGACAAGGACGTTTGTGCGGCGTCCTAAAATAGCCCCGACCTCGGACCGCATTCCCGGCTCAGCGGCCACGACCGACCTTTTGAGCTCGCACAAATGGAAGCGCGGCGCAGAAGAAAAATCATCCACTATTCGAGAGATTGAACGAAAGCGCGCCCGCATCGCTCCGGCTTATAACAAGGGGGCGCTGCAATATCTCCCGCGCGGATTCGATAAGCCAGACTAGTTGATGCTGCTAGTCCGACGGCACAGACGGCGCTTTCTCTTCCTCTCGCGGATGGTCGATCGCACCATGATCGTCGGCTGCGATGACGATGTCGCTTTTCGAGAGGGGAATTTCGCGCGTCGGCGGCGCATCTGGCCTGACGATGCCAAGCGAAACCGCGATGGCGATTGCTAGGGTGACGTGTGAGCGGGTCACGCGACTCTCCTTTGTCACTTCCCGCCGCCGAATCCTCGTCATTCCAACAGTGCGACGGGCGAAAATGTTCCAAAGGATGAATAAAAGAAAAGCGTCACGCTTGCTCGCCTGCACATCGGGCGGGCTCGATGGACAAGCTTTGACGATGAGCTCCACGTAGACTTGTGGGTCTGTCTTGGATGCCTTGGTGGAGGCCGGCACCAGCAATCCGGTCGGTGAGCATGAGAAGTAGCCTTTTGAGGAACAACTATTGCGCCAACCGCGACCTTGCCGATTTAGTTGCGTAGACAGATTGATGAGTTTGCGGATGTGCGGCATCTCATTCCGGAACCATCCACTTGATCACCGGTTTGTGTCGGCTGAAGGAGATACCTCATGACCAAGCCAGTGCGGAGAAGTTCATTCACCCCTGACGCCCTCGCCAACTTCGCAAACCTGTTTGACGAAGTTTGGAATGAACTCGCGCTTGCGCAGGTAATCAATCCGACAGCCAGCGCCGAGCCTTACAGAGCAAGATTGGCACAAAGCCTATTCCGCCTGGCGCGGTCGCCATGGAGCGACATCCAGATCAAGCAGCTGCTGGTCAGGGCCCTCCGCAATGACGTCGCGCGGATGGAGCGCGCCGTCTAGCCGTCCCAATCCTCGCCAGACATGGGAACCACCTATAAAGTCGGTCGTTAGACGCACGCTGCCGCGTGAAGGCGGCGGTCGCATGTCCCCTGCAGCTTGATCCTTAAACCGATGGTGGCGAGAAGCCGTCTACTAAGCCGAATTCTGGTCGCCGATATCGGCGGTACCAACGCTCGCTTTGCCGTAGCAAATGCGGAAACGCTGGAACTCACCCAGCTTGGACAGATGCTTTGCTTCGACCACGCGACTATTGAGACCGCTATAGGGGAATTTCTGGCGAAGCTCGCCGACAAGCCGCGTTGCGCCGCGCTGGCCGTCGCTGCTCCCGTTTGGGGCGATCATGTCCAGCTTACCAATTCACACTGGTCGTTCCGCACGAGCGAACTTCGTCTTGCCTTGGGCCTGGACGAACTGCTCGTCGTCAACGACTTTGAGGCGTTGGCGCTAGCGCTGCCTACGCTTACGCTGAGCGAGCTGCATCAGATCGGTGGTATCGCACCTCTGGAGCAAGCCACCAAAGTCGCGCTCGGCCCGGGGACCGGTCTCGGGGTCGGGGGCCTGGTGTGGTATTCCGGCCGCTGGATCCCCGTCGCTGGAGAAGGCGGTCATATGTCGCTCGCGGCTTTCGGGGAGCACGAGCTGGCGGTGGTGAGGCAATTTCGCGAGGGAAGGGGACACGTATCGGCGGAACAGCCGATCTCTGGTCCCGGACTTCGGGAGCTCTATCGCTTTCTGCTATCGGCCGGCGGTCCGGACGCGTCGAACTCGGATGAAGTGGACGTGGTCGGACGCGCGCTCGGCGGAGAAGACCAGATTGCGGAAGATGCGCTTCGTCTGTTCACGGTCTGGCTAGGGCGGTTCGCCGGTGACATTGCGCTGGCCTTCGGAGCACGCGGCGGAGTTTATATCGGCGGCGGGATCGCACCCAAAATCACGGCTGAGTTGTCGAAGGGTCCATTTCGCGATGCGTTCGACCAGCACGGGCGAATGTCCGGCTATCTCGCGTCGATTCCGGTTTATGTGATCTTGTCCGAGTTCGCGACGCTGCGAGGGGTTGCCGTGGCCGCTCGCGAGAAGCTTGACGTGAGCCAGCCGACTTAGCCGCACGCAGGCGACTGCTAGCGCCGTTACGTACGATTCTTCCGTTCTTCAATTCAACGATCCGATCGACGCTTTGCAGGGTCGTCAGCCGGTGAGCGATGGCGATCACGGTTCGCCTCCGCATCAACTCTTCGAGCGCCTCGCGGATCGCGCTTTCCGATGCGGAATCCAGAGCTGACGTTGCCTCGTCGAGCAGCAAGATTGGCGCTTCCTTCAGGAAGGCCCTGGCGATGGCAATTCGCTGACGCTGTCCGCCGGATAGTTTGAGCCCGCGAGTCCCGACGATGGTTGCGAATCCGGCTGGCAGATCTTCTATGAAGTCGCATTGCGCCGCTCTGGCTGCCGCGCGCACCGGATGATCAGTAGCGTTGGGGTTCCCGTAGCGGATGTTTTCCATCACCGAGCGGTGCAACAGGCTGAGGTCCTGCGGAACAACGGCGATTGCTGCCCGCAGACTATCTTGCGTCACCTCGGCGATGTCCTGGCCGTCGATCGAGATGCGACCAGATTGTACGGCGAAGAAGCGTTGCAGGAGGGCAAACAGGTTCGACTTGCCGCTTCCGGACTCGCCAATGAGACCGACGCGCTCGCCGGCGGCAATTCGCAAACTGAAATCCTCAAAGAGTGGCCTTCCGCCTGAGGATGTCGCGGTGCCGACGTTCGCCAGCGTGGCGCTGAGTCGGAGCTTTTCGCGCAGTTGCGAGTTGAGACTTCGACCGGACGAGGCATGGCGTCGGCGCGTTCGGTCAAAGCCCGCCCACGCCGCGAGAAACCGGAAATAGAACATGAAAATTGCTCAGATTTCGCCCTTGGTCGAGAGCGTGCCGCCGCGGTTGTATGGCGGGACCGAGCGCGTCGTTTCCTACCTTACCGAGGATCTCGTCGCCCAAGGCCACGATGTCACGCTGTTCGCGAGCGGCGACTCGGTCACTGACGCAAATCTTGTGTCGTGTTCCGCTGTCGCGCTCCGTCTCGACACCAAGGCGCACGATCCCATTCCGCATTACATGATGATGCTCGACAAGGTCATGGCCGAGGCCGACGAATTCGACATTCTCCATTTCCACATCGACCATCTGCACTTTCCTCTGGTGAGGGGCCTTGAAGGTCGCACGGTCACCACGTTGCACGGACGGCAGGACTTGCCCGATAGTGGACCGTTCTATGCGCACTTTCGCACGACGCCGCTGATCTCGATCTCGGAAGCGCAACGTCTACCGATTAAGGGCGCGAATTTTGTGGGCACCGTACTGCACGGACTGCCGTTAGATCTGCATCACGCTAGCGATGAGGTCAAAGACGGCTATCTCGCGTTTTTGGGGCGCATCTCGCCCGAGAAGGATCCGGTCCAGGCGATCCGCATAGCCCTCGCGCTGCGCATGCCTCTGAAGATTGCCGCCAAAGTCGATGTCGTGGACCGACCCTATTTCGACCAGGAGGTCAAGCCGCTGCTCGAGCTTCCCGGCATCGAGTTCATCGGCGAACTGAACGAGGGCAAGAAGGGTGAATTTCTTCGCAATGCGTCGGCATTGCTGTTTCCGATCCGCTGGCCCGAACCGTTCGGGCTAGTGATGATCGAGGCCATGGCGTGCGGCACTCCTGTGCTGGCCTTCGAGCATGGGTCCGTGCGCGAAGTGATAGACGACGGCCTGACCGGGCGCGTGGTAAAATCACTCGATGAGGCTGTCACTGCATTGCCGGAGGTCATCGCGCTCGACCGGCGCAAGGTACGTCGCCGCTTCGAGCAACGTTTTTCCGCGCGTCGCATGGCTAAGGATTATTTGCGGCTTTACGAGAAGCTCTTGAGCAAATCGTGCTCCGGACGGCGTCGCAGACCCGTCGCCGACGACGCGATCCGCGTGAACGGAGACAATTTGCTCGTCGACGCTGGATTGCATGCCGAATAAGCGACCGAGCGCCAAACGATCGCCCGCCGACCAGCCGCAAGTGATGTCCTTCGACATCGCCGTGACGGCGTCGCCGGCGCGGCCGCGTCATGCAATGAAGCATGGCGACAGCTTCCTGGTGGTTGATTCCCATGGCGATATCGGCGTCTCGCCCGGTGGACCAGATGGCTTGTTTCATCGCGACACGCGCTACCTCTCCCACCTGGAGATGAGCATCAATGGCCTGCAGCCCCTCATGCTCGGCTCGAATCTCTCGAACGACAATTGCGTGCTGACGGTCGATCTGACCAATCCGGACATTATCGATCGCGACCGCATCGCCCTGAGAAAGAGCCTGCTGCACGTCGCGCGCACCGTCTTCGTCGCCGGGCAATCTCTGCATCAGCGGCTCCTCGTTCGCAACTATGGCGCGGATAACGTGCCCTTGGTGCTGTCGCTGTCTTTTGCCGCCGATTTTGTCGATGTCTTCGAGGTGCGCGGGATGACGCGTGCAAGACGCGGCACCACCGCCTCGGAGATTGGCCAAGGCCACGCCGCGCTCGATTATATGGGGCTTGATGGCGTGACCCGCCGCATCGAGGTGCGTTTCGACCCACCACCAACAGTGCTGACGACGTCGTCGGCTTCTTTCCGCCTCACCATCGAACCGCAGGCCAGCGCGACGATCTATCTGACCGCATGCTGCGATCCGTCGGGAGAGGGGAAGGCGCCCTTCCTCCGGGTGATGCGGCGCGCTCATCGCGAAATGAAGCAGCTAATGCGTTCCGATACCAAGATTCACACTTCAAACCATCGCTTCAACGAGATGCTCCGGCGCGCGACCGTCGACCTTGCCATGCTGCTCACTGAAACGCCGCAAGGGCTCTACCCTTACGCCGGCATTCCCTGGTATTCGACGACCTTCGGTCGCGACGGGCTTATCACCGCCCTTCAGTGCCTGTGGCTCGATCGCAGAATTCCGGTCGCCGTCCTGAAGCGACTGGCTTCCATGCAGGCGACCGAATTCGATGCGGCCTCGGACGCTGAGCCCGGAAAGATCCTGCACGAGACGCGGTCCGGTGAGATGGCGAGTCTCAGGGAGATTCCCTTTGGCCGTTACTATGGCAGCGTCGATGCTACGCCTTTGTTCGTCCTGCTCGCCGGACAATATGCGCAGACGAGCGGGGATCTGGAGACGGTGAGGGAACTTTGGCCGGCGATCGAACAAGCGCTTGCCTGGATCGACGGTCCAGGTGACCCCGATAAAGACGGTTTCGTCGAATATCATCGCCATTCCGACAATGGCTTGGTCAATCAGGGTTGGAAGGACTCTCACGACGCGATCTTTCACGCCGATGGAGGCTTGGCCAACGGTCCGATCGCGCTGTGCGAGGTTCAGGGCTATGTGTATGCGGCGAAGCGTCTTGCGTCGGATTGTGCGCGGCGATTGGGCCTAGCCGAACGCGCAAGTCAGCTAGACGTGCAAGCCGACAGGCTTCGCGCGCATTTCGAGCAATCGTTCTGGTGCGAGGAACGCGGCACGTACGCGCTGGCGCTCGACGGGAACAAGCTGCCCTGCCGTGTGCAGAGTTCAAATGCGGGTCAGGTGCTGTTCAGCGGCATTGCCAGCTCGGACCGTGCCAAGCGCATTGCCGAGGCGTTGATGACGCCAGAATGCTTTTCTGGTTGGGGCGTCCGGACCATCTCGACCGCCGAGCGTCGATATAATCCCATGTCCTATCATAACGGCTCAGTCTGGCCGCACGATAATGCTCTGATCGCGCTCGGCCTTGCGCGCTATCGCGCCAAGAACGAGGTCGCGCGCATTTTTCGCGCGCAATTCGATGCAGCGACTTATCTCGATTTGCACCGCCTTCCAGAATTGTTCTGTGGCTTCTCGCGCTTCGCGGGACGGGGACCCACGCTTTACCCGGTGGCGTGTGCACCTCAAGCATGGGCTGCCGGTGCCTTCTTCGCTTTCCTCCAGGCATCGCTGGGCCTCAAGCAGGATCCTTGGAAAAAGGAAATCCGCTTTCAGACGCCGACACTGCCCAATTTTCTCGACGAGGTGGTGTTGAGAGGATTGACGGCCGGAGCCGGCAGCGCCGACGTCATGATCAGGCGTCACGGCACGAGGACATCTTTGGAAGTCTTGCGGACGCAGGGCAATGTCGACGTTAAAACGGATCTCGAGGACTGAGATGCACATCACCGAGATCGGACGCCAAACCATGTCAATTCCGTCGCCTGATGCGCTCGACCTATCGCGGACCGCGCTGCTTCTCGATGTCGATGGCACTCTGCTCGACATCGCATCGAAGCCTGCCGATGTCGACGTCCCGGAATCACTCCGCGTCGTTTTGCGCGATCTGATCGAGCGATCCGGCGGAGCCGTCGCCCTCGTCAGCGGAAGAACGATTGAAACTCTCGACCGTCTGTTTTCGCCTTTGGTTGCGCCCGCGATCGGCGGTCACGGTGCCGAAATGCGCATCGCGAACGACACGGCAATATTGAAGCGATCGGTCGTCCTCGGCAAGTCACTGCGCCATAGCCTCCACCTGCTGGCGCAAATCGATCCGCATGTCCTCGTCGAGGATAAGCTTCACTCGATCGCTCTCCATTACCGTCTCGCGGCCGGTCGAGAATCCTTCCTGAAGAGGGAAGTGAGCGAGCTTGTGAGAGACGCCAGGGAAGATGTCGAGTTCATATTCGGCAAATCCGTCATTGACGTTAAACCGAAACTGTTCAGCAAGGGCATAGCAGTGCATGAGCTGATGACATGCGAGCCCTTTGCCGGGCGGACGCCAATCTTCATCGGCGACGACACGACTGACGAATCCGCGTTCGCAGTCATGCCCGAACTGAACGGCTTTGCCTTTTCCGTGGGCAGGCAGATGAACGGAGTGCAAGGGACCTTTGCCGGGCCCGAAGACGTTCGATCTTGGCTCGCAAAAATATGGAGTCAAGACGGTAGCCGGCATGAATGATTTCGGACTCGATCTTGCTGTCATCGGCAACGGGCAAACGGCGGCCCTCATTGAGCCCGCCTCGCGCATTGTTTGGTGGTGTTATCCACGTCTCGATGGCGATCCCGTTTTCTCACGCCTTGTCGCCGGCCAAGAGGAAAAAGGATTCTCGGATGTCGTTATCGACGACATGGTTGACTTCTCGTCGGACTACGAGCGAAACGCACCGATCGTCTCAACGACTCTGACCGATGGCCGCGGTGGTGCGATAAGGATCACCGATTTCTCGCCGCGATTCCGCAATTACGGCCGTGTGTTCCGTCCGCCGCAACTAATGCGCATCATCGAGCCGCTGGCTGGTCTGCCCCGGGTAACCATCAGAATGCGGCCGACGAGCGAGTATGGCGTACCGGTCCAAGACCGTTCCGTCGGCAGCAACCACATAACATTTCGCGGCAAAGCTTTCGCCATTCGGCTCACCACTGACGGACCGGTCTCCTATATCGAGAAAGAGGCCGCATTTGTGTTGACCAAGCCGATTCACATGGTGCTCGGACCGGACGAGCCAATGACTGGCGACCTCGTCATGACGTGCCGCGAATTCGCCGAGCGCACGCGCGACTATTGGAACGGATGGGTTCGGCGCCTGTCGATCGCTTACGATTGGCAAGACGCGATCATCCGCGCCGCCATCGCTCTGAAGCTTTCCAACTTCGAGGAGACCGGTGGCATCGTCGCCGCCTTGACCACCTCTATACCAGAGGCGCCTGGGTCCGGGCGGACATGGGACTATCGCTATTGCTGGCTGCGCGATGCATATTTCGTCGTCAAGGCGCTCAACCGTCTCGGTGCGTCGAAGACGATGGAAGGGTTCATTTCCTTCATCTTGGGGATCGCCTCTGAGGAAGTCTTGCGACCGGTTTACGGAGTTGTGCCCACGGAGTCCCTCGAAGAGACAATCGCGCCGAACTTGGCAGGATATCGCGATGACGGCCCGGTCCGGATCGGCAACGCCGCCGTGCATCAAACTCAGCACGACTCATTCGGCAGCATCATTCTTGCTGCGATGCCTATGTTTTTCGACCGCCGCTTGCCGCGTCAGGCAAACGAAGGTCTGTTCCTTTTGCTGGAAGGGCTCGGCTTCAAGGCTGCCAAGCTGGCCTTCGAGCCGGATGCCGGCATCTGGGAATATCGCGGCCGCGCGCATGTTCATACTTATTCGGCCGCGATGTGCTGGGCCGGTTGCAGCCGTCTCGCGGCGATAGCGGCGCATCTCGGTCTCGATGATAGAGCGGCCAAGTGGTCGGAGGTTGCGGCCGCCATGCAGGCCACTCTGCTCGAGAGGGCATGGAGCGAGAAGCGCAAAGCCTTTACCGCAGGGTTCGGCGTCGAAGAGCTCGATGCGAGCGTTCTGCTGCTCCCCGAGATTGGTCTGATCGAGCCGAACGACCCTCGCTTCGTCAGCACGGTCACCGCGATCGAGCGGGAGCTACTGCGCGGCCAGCACATGATGCGTTATGCCAATAGCGACGATTTCGGCATGCCCGAGGCTGCCTTCCTCACCTGCCGATTCTGGTTGATCGACGCTTGGTGGTGGCTCGGTCGACGGGAAGAAGCGCGCGAGTTGTTTGTCGATGCGCTCCGCCACCGCAACCGCTATGGGCTGCTCGCGGAGGACATCCATCCCAAAACCGGCGAGCTGTGGGGGAATTTTCCGCAAACCTACTCGATGGCAGGTTTGATTCTCACGGCCATGCGGCTATCTCGCAGCTGGGAGGACCGGTATTGGCGCGGCTGATCCTCGTTTCCAACCGTGTTTCGATTCCGGAGTCCGGCGCGGCTCAGCGCGCCGGTGGTCTCGAGGTAGCATTGGCGCCGATCCTGGAGGAGATCGAAAGCGTTTGGTTCGGATGGAGCGGCAATGTCGTTCCGAGCGGTAAAGTCGCAACTCGAACCATCGACGATGCGCAACGGTCGTTCGTGGTGACCGATTTATCGGAGGAGGACTACCAGGAATATTACAACGGGTTCGCCAATCGCGTTTTGTGGCCGGTTTTGCACTATCGCATCGATCTGACCGAGTTCAACCGACGCGATCTAACCGGTTATTTGCGGGTGAACCAGCATTTCGCCACCGAGCTCTCGAAGATCATGCAACCCGACGACATCGTTTGGGTTCACGACTATCATTTAATTCCAATCGCCGACGAATTGCGTCAACGTGGCTACGCCAACCGCATCGGCTTCTTCCTCCATGTGCCGTTTCCTGCGCCGGAGGTCGTTACCGTACTGCCCAACCATGAGCGGCTGTTGCCGCTCCTCATACAGTACGATCTCGTTGGATTTCAGACCGAGACCGATGTCGGGAATTTTGTGCGTTACCTGATCACCGAGCATCGCGGCACGAGCCGCAGGGTATTCGAGAGCACCGACCACCAGATCGTGGTTAGCCACGGAGGGCGGCATACGAGGATCGGCAGTTTTCCCGTCGGCATCGATCCGCCGGAGTTTCAGCGACTTGCGCGGCGCGCGGTGAAGTCCAGCTTCGTCCGTGACGTTGTCGAGAGTTCTCGGCAATAGAGCGCTCGTCATAGGTGTCGATCGGCTCGACTACTCCAAGGGACTGATTCAGCGCATGGAAGCCTTCGAACGCTTTTACGCGCTTCATCCCGAGTGGCAAAACAAAGTTACCTATCTGCAGATTGCGCCGAAGAGCCGATCGGAGATCCCCGAATATTCCGACCTCGAGCAGGCTGTGGGTTCGGCCGCAGGCCGCATTAACGGAAAGTATGGCGAAGTCGCATGGACGCCGATCCGCTATCTCAATCGCGCTTATAGCCGTTCGAGCCTCGCCGGGCTTTATCGTTCGGCGCGCGTCGGTCTGGTGACGCCGCTCCGAGACGGGATGAATCTCGTCGCAAAGGAATATGTCGCCGCCCAAGATGCGGACGATCCAGGAGTCCTCATCTTGTCTAGATTTGCGGGCGCCGCGGTCGAGTGCGACGATGCACTCCTCGTCAATCCCTACGATCCGGAGTTGGTCGCAAGCGCGATTGCCCGCGCTCTTGAAATGCCTCTGGAGGAGCGTCGTGAGCGACATCAGGCGACGTTCAGGGCGCTGTCGCGCAACCCCGTGGCGGTGTGGAGCAAGAAATTCATTCAATCGCTCGAGCCGACTTTGACCGTCGGCACGCCTCCACTGGTAACCGAGGACCTCGCCTCCATCAGGCGATAGGAGCCGATCGGCGATTGATTTCGTCTCGCCCGTGAACGTGAAGGCCGCATAAGCATTCTTCATGACAGGGACTAATTGGAGGACTTGTCATGCCCCTTGGACCGATCCTTCTCATCATTTTGGTTTTGCTTCTCATCGGTGCACTACCGAGCTGGCCCTATAGCGCCGGCTGGGTCCCGCACCGGCCAGCCTTCTCGGCCTCGTCCTGGTTGTCGTGCTCATTCTCGTATTGATCGGCAAAATCTGACCGCGCCATCCAGGGCGCAGAAACGCGAGGGGCTCGGCGCGACCGAGCCCCTCGAACGACTCTCAGACTGTCAGCAAGAACACGCCCCAACAGGCTGGAGTTCCTCGACAACTCGACGCGGCCCAGGCGCGCAAAAAGAAGCCCCAGAGACGGGGGGCTCCGGGGCTTCTCGGTTCCTAATGTGGGGGAACCTCGCAACGGGGAGGGAATCCCGTTGCGGCCGAAGTAGATAAGCACTCAAGGCCGGGTATCAAGCGGCTCCTGCGACTAAGGTAAGAACTGGCCCCTGCCGACCGGGAACCTTCCCGTCATTACATTCGTTGAACGAGTCCTTCAGCATCGGCGCTCGCCCATCCCACGGCTCCAATCCCGAGAGCCCGATGCTCGCTCAGGTAAGCGAACGAGAGAAGCCCGGCCTCACGCACCGGGCTTTTTCTTTGCCGACTTGCGCTCAGCTCCCGATAGCATCTTACGCAAAAAGCGCATTGCGGAGCAGGATCACGGAGTATTAGCGTCGTGCATCTGACTCATCGGCGAAGGGGGACCATCGTGGAGAAAGAAAAGGAAGGCGTCATCGCGACGGCAAAAGACGCCATCGCGGATACGGCCAAAGCTGGATTGGATGCGGCGGCAACGGGGATCGAGGCAACGAAGGAAGTGGCTGTGACCGCCGGCACCGCTGTGACGGAGGCAGTGTCGTCGTTGGCGACCAAAGCGCGAAAGGCGATCCGCGGAAGGCCCGCCAGGAAGACAAAACCCAAGCGGCCGGCAAAGAAGCCGACCGTCCGGAAGGCTTCTGCCACGGCCCGAAAGACCGCGCCAAAGAAGGCCGGCGCAAAGAAGCCGGCTACGAGATCGACGCGCAAGACGGCCAAGGTCCGCAAATCCGCGCCGGCAAAGCGGCCGGCGGCGAAGCGCAAACCCAAAACTGCTGCGCGACGTCCATCCAAACGGACGAAGCGCTAGAACGCTCGCTCACCCGGTTCTTAGCCGGACTTGGTTCCTGTCGTGTCTTTTGACACGGACGGACCCGACGGCTGGGATGTAGCCTCGGATTTTCGCGCCGGTTCGGGCAGGACATGCCATTGTTGGCGCTGAAGAGGGGAACCCAATCGCGCTTTCGACATTAAATGTTCCCAGAAATGCGTCGTAAGGAGGCGGAGGTACGCGCAATTCGGCAGCCTAACTCATTGAAATGCCATGCCATTAGTCTTAGCCATTGGCAGCCGGCATCTCCTGAACTGCACGCTGACCTTGTCTGGTTCCCAGCTCAATGATTTCCTGAGGTGCGCCTGCTGCGCCGCAGAGGAGCCCAATGCAGCCAAATTCTCCCGATCTTGATCAACAGGCGAACGGTCCTGTCGGCCTGGCCGACGCCGACGGCATCAAGAAAGGATTGAACGGGTCGGCTGAGTTTCTCGCGCAGTTTCTTGTCGCCCTGCAAGCGATGCGCGGTGGCGACTTTTCGGTGCGGATGGCCGTGGACGGCACCGGCATCGAGGGCAAGATTGCCGACATATTCAACGAGATCGTCACGACCAATTATCGCATGGCGAAGGAGCTCGAGCGCGTCGGACAGGTCGTCGGACGTGAGGGCAAAATCAAACATCGGGTGACTCTCGGCGTGCCGCACGGCTCGTGGGGAGAGATGGAAGGCTCGATCAATACTCTGATCGACGACCTGCTATGGCCGACGACCGAAGTGACGCGCACCGTTGCCGCCGTCGCTCGGGGAGATCTCCAACAGACGGTGAGACTCGACGTCGACGGTCAACCTCTCATGGGCGAGTTCTTACGCTCGGCCATGATCGTCAACACCATGATCAAGCAGCTCGGCGTGTTCACCTCCGAAGTGACGCGCGTCGCTCGCGAGGTGGGTAGCGAAGGCAAGCTCGGAGGTCAGGCCTCGGTGCCCGACGTCACCGGCGTGTGGAAGGAGCTGACCGATAGCGTCAACTCCATGGCATCAAATCTGACTGCGCAGGTCCGCAACATCGCGGAGGTTTCCACAGCCATCGCCCGCGGCGATCTTTCCAAGAAGATCACCGTGAATGTGAGCGGCGAAATTTTGCAGCTGAAGGAAACCATCAACACGATGGTCGATCAGCTCAACGCCTTTGCTGGCGAGGTGACGCGCGTCGCGCGTGAGGTGGGCACCGAAGGCAAGCTCGGCGGCCAGGCCGCTGTGCCGGGTGTTGCCGGCACATGGAAGGACTTGACCGATAGCGTGAACTCGATGGCTTCGAACCTGACCGCCCAGGTGCGCAATATCGCCGAGGTTTCAACCGCTATAGCCACGGGCAATCTCTCCAAGAAGATCACGGTCGATGTGCGCGGCGAAATCCTCGAGCTGAAGGACACCATCAACACGATGGTGGATCAGCTTAACGCCTTCGCCGGCGAAGTGACGCGTGTGGCCCGGGAGGTCGGCACCGAGGGCAAGCTCGGCGGTCAGGCCATGGTGCGGGGCGTTGCCGGCACATGGAAGGACTTGACCGATAGCGTGAACTCGATGGCCTCGAACCTGACCGGTCAGGTCCGCAACATCGCCGAGGTCGCGACCGCGGTGGCGCGCGGCGATCTCTCGAAGAAGATCACCGTGAATGTCAGCGGCGAAATTCTTCAGCTCAAAGAAACCATCAACACGATGGTGGATCAGCTCAACGCGTTCGCCGCCGAGGTGACGCGCGTGGCGCGCGAGGTGGGTACCGATGGCAAGCTCGGCGGTCAGGCCGAGGTGCCGGGCGTGGCGGGAACCTGGAAGGATCTGACCGACAGCGTGAACTTCATGGCGGGCAATCTCACCGCCCAGGTCCGCAACATTGCCGAGGTGGCTACCGCCATCGCCGAAGGCGATCTCTCGCGAAAGATTACCGTGGACGTGCAGGGCGAGATACTGCGTCTTAAGGAAACCATCAACACGATGGTTGACCAGCTCAACGCGTTCGCGGCCGAAGTGACCCGCGTGGCGCGCGAGGTCGGCACCGAAGGCCGTCTCGGTGGCCAGGCCAGCGTTCCGGGCGTCGCCGGCACGTGGAAGGATCTGACCGACAGCGTGAACTCCATGGCCGGCAACTTGACCGGCCAGGTGCGTAACATCGCCGAGGTCACCACCGCGGTGGCGCGCGGAGATCTCTCGCGCAAGATCACCGTCGACGTTAAGGGCGAAATTCTGGAGCTCAAGAACACCATCAACACAATGGTGGATCAGCTGAACGCCTTTGCCTCGGAGGTCACGCGCGTGGCGCGCGAGGTCGGCACCGAAGGCAAGCTCGGCGGACAGGCACAGGTGCCCGAAGTCGCCGGCACGTGGAAGGATTTGACCGACAACGTGAATTTCATGGCCTCGAACTTGACGGCTCAGGTTCGCAACATCGCCGAGGTCGCCACGGCCATCGCCAGCGGCGATTTGTCGAAGAAGATTACCGTGGACGTGCGCGGCGAAATCCTTCTGCTCAAGGAGACGCTGAACACGATGGTGGAGCAGCTCCGCTCATTCGCTGCTGAGGTGACGCGCGTGGCGCGCGAGGTCGGCACCGATGGGCGCCTTGGCGGCCAAGCCGTGGTGCCCGGCGTGGGCGGCACCTGGAAGGATCTCACCGACAACGTGAACCTGCTCGCGGCCAATCTGACGACGCAGGTGCGCAACATTGCCGAGGTGACCACCGCGGTCGCGCGTGGCGACCTGTCGCGCAAAATCACCGTGGACGTGAAGGGCGAGATCCTCGAGCTCAAGAATACCATCAACACCATGGTGGATCAGCTCAACGCGTTTGCTTCGGAAGTGACGCGCGTCGCGCGCGAAGTGGGCACCGAGGGTAGACTTGGCGGCCAGGCCGCAGTGCCGGGCGTCGCCGGCACCTGGAAGGACTTGACCGACACCGTGAACGTAATGGCGGCGAACCTCACAGAGCAGGTGCGCGGCATCGTCAAGGTCGTGACCGCGGTGGCCGACGGCGACCTCAAGCAGAATCTCACCGTGAAATCAAAGGGTGAGGTGGCGGCGCTCGCCGAGACCATCAACAATATGACCGACACCCTGGCGATCTTTGCCGAACAGGTCACGACGGTGGCGCGCGAGGTCGGCGTCGAGGGCAGGCTGGGCGGTCAGGCCAACGTGCCGGGTGCCGCAGGCACCTGGAAGGATCTGACCGGAAACGTCAATCTGCTCGCTGCCAATCTGACGACCCAGGTCCGCGCCATCGCCGAGGTCGCCACCGCGGTCACCAAGGGCGACCTGACCCGTTCGATTCAGGTTCAAGCGCTGGGAGAGGTTGCCGAGCTCAAAGACAACATCAACACTATGATCGGCAATTTGCGGCTGACCACCGATCGCAATAACGAGCAGGACTGGCTCAAGACCAATCTCGCCAAGTTCACGAGCATGCTGCAGGGACAGCGCGATCTGTCGACCGTCGGTCGACTGTTGCTGAGCGAGCTGACCCCTCTCGTGAATGCCCAGCTTGGCGTAATCTATCAGGTGGAAGGGGACGCCAATCCTCATCTCCGGCTGCTGTCGGCCTATGCCGATGATGGCGCTAACGGACATCCGCACCGGCTTAAGATCGGCGAGGGCCTGATTGGTCAATGCGCGCTCGACAAGCGGCGGCTGCTCATCAATGAGATGCCATCGCACGCGGTATCGATCGGTTCGGCACTCTTCAAGGTCGTTCCGCGCAACGTGATCGTGTTGCCGATCCTGTTCGAGAGCGAAGTCAAGGCGGTGATCGAACTGTCGTCTGTTAGTGTTTTCACCGACCTTCAGATCGTTTTCCTCGAGCAGCTCACGAGCAGCATCGGCATCGTGCTGAATAGCATCGAGGCCACGATGCAGACCGAGGGCCTGCTGAAGCAGTCGCAACAGCTTGCGGGCGAGCTGCAAACCCAGCAACGCGAGTTGCAACAGACCAACGATCAGCTCGAGCAAAAAGCGCAGCAGCTCGCCGAACGCAACGTCGACGTGGAGCGCAAGAACCAAGAAATCGAGCAGGCGCGACGCGCGTTGGAGGAGCAGGCCACCGAGCTTGCTCTGACATCGAAGTACAAATCCGAATTCCTCGCCAACATGTCGCACGAGCTTCGAACACCGCTGAACAGCATTCTTATTCTTGGCCAGCAGCTCGCCGACAATCCCGACGGCAATCTCAAATCCAAGCAGGTCGAGTTCGCCCGGACGATTCACGGCGCAGGCACGGATCTCCTGAATCTCATCAGAGATATTCTCGATCTCTCGAAGATCGAGTTGGGCACCGTGACGGTGGAGGCCGAGGAGATTGCCTTCTCAAGTCTGCTCGAGGCAGTGGCGCGACCGTTCCGGCATGAAGCCGAGGCGCGGGGGCTGTCGTTCGACGTCCAGATCGACCCCAAGCTCGGGCGAACCTTCACGGTTGACTCCAAGCGCCTTCAGCAGGTGCTGAAAAACCTTCTGTCAAATGCCTTCAAGTTCACGGCGCAGGGCGGCATTTGGTTGAAGGCCGAACAGGTTTCGGATGGATGGACGCCCGGTCATCCAGTTCTCGATCAGGCGCCCGAAGTAATTGCCTTTGAGGTGTCTGATTCCGGAATCGGAATCGCGCCCGAGAAGCAGAAGATAATTTTTGAGGCGTTTCAGCAGGCCGACGCGAGCACTAGCCGAAAATATGGCGGCACGGGGCTTGGCCTAGCGATTAGTCGCGAGCTCTCCAATCTGCTTGGTGGCGAGATCCAGCTGCGCAGCACGCCCAATATGGGCAGTACGTTCGTTATCTATCTTCCGCTTCACTACGCGGGCCCCACGAGCGGCGCCCGACCGCTCCAGCGCTCAAGCGCAAGGGCTTTCGAGCCGAAATTCGTGCCGAACCCCGTCGCCGAGCGTGTCGCGGAGCCGGTGCAAGATGATCGGAACGCAATCGAGAAGGGCGATCCCGTTCTCCTGATTGTCGAGGATGACCCGAACTATGCCCGCATTATTGTCGACTTGGCGAGGGAACGAGGCTTCAAGGCGGTCGTGGCAATGCGCGGATCGGACGCGCTGCTACTGGCCGAGGAGTTCCAGCCTGCCGCGATCTCGCTGGATGTGTTTCTGCCCGACATGCTTGGTTGGACAGTGCTCAGTCAGCTCAAGCAGAATCCCCTGACACGCCATATCCCGGTTCAGATCATCACCCTCGACGAAGATCGTCAGCACGGCCTCGCGCGCGGTGCTTTTGCCTTCGTGACAAAACCGACGACGCCAGAGGTCGTTTCGGGCGCGCTCGCCCGCATCAAGGATTACTCCGGGCCGAAGCGGAAGCGCTTGCTCATCGTCGAAGACAATGCGGCTGAACGGCTCAGCATCAGCGAGTTGCTCGGTCACAGCGACATTGAAATCGTCACCGCGGAGACGGGATCGGACGCACTGCGAATTCTTCGCATGGAACCGTGCGATTGCGTGGTGCTTGACCTCAAACTCCCCGACATGACGGGATTTGAGATTCTCGAGAAGCTTAAAGCAGACGAGTCGCTGAGCGATGTGCCGGTTGTGGTCTTCACCGGCCGCGAACTTACCGCCGAGGAAGATGCAAGGCTCCACACCATGGCGCGGAGCATCGTGGTGAAAGGCGTCGAATCGCCTGAACGGTTGCTCGACGAGACATCGCTGTTTCTGCACCGAGTGGTGACGGATCTTCCCGTCGAAAAGCAGAAGATGCTTGAGCGCTTGACTCGCTCTGACGAGGACCTAGTTGGCAAGACGGCCCTGCTCGTCGACGACGACGCCCGCAACATCTTCGCGCTCTCGAGCGTGCTTGAGCGACGCGGCATGCGCGTACTGGCAGCGACTACGGGCGGTGAAGCGATCGAACTTGTTCAATCGACGCCGGACGTCGACATCGTCCTAATGGATATCATGATGCCGGAAATGGACGGATATCAGACGATCGGCGCTATCCGTGAGGACCCGGCATTTCGCCGGTTGCCGATCATCGCGCTGACCGCCAAAGCAATGAAGGGCGATCGCGAGAAGTGCTTGGAGTTGGGTGCCTCGGAGTATCTTGCCAAGCCTGTTAACACCGAGCAATTGCTCACGGCCATGCGCAGCTGGCTGCATCGATGAACGCCCCCACAATGAGCGAAGCGGAAAAGCTCAACATCCTTCTGGTCGACGACCAGCTGGGAAAGCTATTGAGCTATGAGGTCATCTTAAAGAATCTCGGCGAGAATTTGATCAAGGCGCAGTCGGGCTCTGAGGCGCTTCAGCATCTCCTCAAAACCGAGATTGCCGTCATCTTGATCGATGTCTGCATGCCCGACCTGGATGGGTTCGAGCTCGCCGCCCTGATACGCGGCCACCCGCGTTGCGAGAAGACCGCCATCATCTTCATTTCCGCCGTGCAGTTGACGGACATGGATCGGCTGCGGGGCTACGAGATGGGTGCCGTCGACTACGTGCCGGTCCCGGTTGTCCCCGAGGTTCTGCGGGCCAAGGTCAAGGTGTTCACCGAGCTGTTTCGCAAGACGCGACAGTTGGAAAAATTGAATCGCGAGCTCGAGCAACGGGTCGCCGAGCGTACCACCCAACTCGAATCGACGGCGAGTCGCTTAACCGAGAGTGAGCAGCGGCGGAGCTTGGCGCTGGCCGCAAGCGATATGGGATCCTGGGACTGGGACGTGGTCCGCGGCGATTGCATGTGGGACGAAGGTCAATGCCGCATCTTCGGGGTGGATCCGGACGGCTTCAAAGTCACTCCGGAACGTATTAAAGTTCTGCTCGAGCCCGAGGATTGGGAGCGGCTCCGCGCGGCCTTGGAAGGCGCGGTCCAGGCACCGGCCTACGAGACCGAGTTTCGTATCCGACGACCGAATGGCGAATTGCGCTGGTGCCTTGGTACCGCGGCCGCCACGCTCGATGCACGCGGCGCGATCACGCGTATCAGTGGCGTCACCATGGATATTACCGAGCGGAAACGTGCCGAAGAGCGTCAGGCATTTTTGGCGCGGGAAGTTGATCATCGGGCCCGCAACGTTCTTGCGGTAGTGCAATCGATGTTGCGCTTGACTCGAGCAGAGACCAGGGATGCCTACGTAGCGGCCGTGGAAGGACGCATCAACGCCCTCTCTCGCGCGCACATGCTGCTCTCTGAATCTCGTTGGGAAGGTGCCGATTTGGGTCGGCTAGTCGCCGAGGAACTCGAGCCCTATCGCAACGACAGTGCCAATACCATCGACGCGAGGGGACCTTCGCTGTTGCTCGATGCTCGCCGGGCCCAAACGGTCGCTCTTGCCCTGCACGAGCTTGCCACCAACGCAGCGAAATATGGCGCACTGGCGCTTGCTTCCGGACGCATTCGACTCGACTGGGGGATCGATGCTGGAAGCTTGATACTCGATTGGGCAGAAACCGATGGCCCTCCGGTCGTTGCGCCGTCAACTCGCGGGTATGGGATGCGAGTCATCAACGCAAGCATCGAGCAACTGGGCGGGAAGGTCCGCTTCGATTGGGAGCAGGGTGGTGTCCGTTGCCGCCTGTCTATTCCCGTGCCGGATGAAACCCGACAACGCCACGCCAGGCACGATGAGGCTCAGCCGTCGACGCAAAATTCACCGGCTGAGAGCTTGCTGTTGAGTGACAACGACAACGTGCTTGTGGTCGAAGACGAGTCGCTCGTGGCCATGATGATGGTCGAAGCTCTAACCGAAATGGGATTGAGTATCGTCGGGCCATTCAGCACTACGGTCGAGGCAATCCGGGCGGTGAACGACACGCCGGTAGCCGCGGCCATCCTCGACATAAATTTGGGCGACGAGCTGGTCTATCCGGTCGCCGATCTGCTCACCTTGCGCGGCATTCCGTTCGCCTTCATCACTGGCTACGGATCGGGTCAGCCAGATAGCCGGTATCCGCAGGCGCAGGTGTTGTTGAAGCCGGTGGACCGAAAGGTGCTGCGGGAAGTTCTCGGCAAACGCGGCCCGATCGGACAGGTTGCCACGGCCTAGCCACTCAACGAAAAAACGACTGTCGCCAGCGCCGAGCGGCGGGTTCGCTCCGACAAATCGCAACGGAACCAACGCCGTTTTGTTGCGGGCGCGTTATGCTCCTAAAACGAATGGTGCTGAGCGCCACGCTGTCGCCTTTGCCGATCTCGTTGCTGACAATCGCGATATCGAGGTCACGCCGGCTACTTATGAAATTCCTATAAGCGCGCCCGTTCTCCCATCTCGAAAACATATGCGGCAACGCGCTAATCACCATTGTCGCAAAGGACTAGGCGGCTTGACCTACGTCAGTTCTGTCAAACCGAGTGAGTTCATTGCTCTTGAACTCAGTGTTTTAGCTCGCGAGGAGCGCCCATGTTGGACCTCATCCTGATCACGCTTGGACTTGGCTTCTTCGCAGCTTCGGTCGCCTACGCTTATGCCTGCGACCGGCTCTAGAGGAGGAGGCTGCCATGCTCTTCGACTATTGGCTCGCGGGCGTCGTGACCGCAGGGCTTCTTGCCTACCTCACCTACGCCCTCATCCGGCCTGAAAAATTCTAAGAGAGCGCCCAATGACACTTAATGGCTGGATTCAGATCGTGATCTATTGCGCGATCGTTGTCGCGCTGGTGAAGCCGCTCGGCTGGTACATGACCCGCGTGTTCAACGGTGACCGCACCTTCCTGTCGCCGGTCTTACGGCCGGTCGAGATCGGACTCTATCGCCTCGGCGGAGTCGACGAGACCCGCGAGCAGAGCTGGCTTGGCTACACGGTCGCCATGCTGCTGTTTCATGTCGGCGGCTTCCTCATCCTCTACGCGCTGCTCCGCTTGCAAGGCTCTCTGCCATTCAACCCGCAGGGCATGGCGGCTGTGCCCGAATATCTCAGCTTCAACACTGCCATCAGCTTCATCACCAACACCAACTGGCAGAACTATGGCGGCGAGAGCACGCTGTCATATCTCGTGCAGATGCTCGGACTGACGCATCAGAACTTTCTCTCGGCGGCAACCGGCATCGTGCTGGCGGTGGTGCTGATCCGCGGCTTCGCCCGCGCCTCGGTGAAGACCGTCGGCAATTTCTGGGTCGATATCACCCGTTGCACGCTCTACATCCTCATTCCCATCTGCGTACCTTTTGCCCTTTTCCTAGTCTGGCAGGGGATGCCGCAGACGCTCGGAGCCTATGTCGACGCGACGACGCTGGAAGGCGCCAAGCAGACCATCGCCGTAGGCCCGGTCGCCTCGCAGGTCGCCATCAAGATGCTCGGCACCAATGGCGGCGGCTTCTTCAACGCCAACGCGGCGCACCCCTTCGAGAACCCGACGGCGCTGTCGAATTTGCTCCAGATGATCTCGATCTTCGCGCTCGGCGCCGCGCTGACCAATGTCTTCGGCCGCATGGTGGGCAATCAGCGCCAGGGCTGGGCCATCCTCGCCGTGATGGGCACCTTGTTCATCGCCGGCGTTGTCGTCTGCTATTGGGCCGAGGCCGCGGGCAATCCGAACTTGACGGCGCTCGGGCTCGATCCAGCCAATATGGAAGGCAAGGAAGTGCGCTTCGGCGTGCCGTTGTCCGCCCTGTTCGCGGTGATCACGACCGCGGCGTCGTGCGGCGCAGTGAATGCCATGCATGATTCCTTCACCGCGCTTGGCGGCATGATCCCGCTAATCAACATCCAGCTCGGCGAGATCATCATTGGCGGCGTCGGCGCCGGCATGTACGGCATGCTGCTGTTCGTGATCATCTCGGTGTTCGTTGCCGGACTGATGGTCGGCCGTACCCCTGAATATGTCGGCAAGAAAATCGAGGCGAAGGAAGTCAAGATGGCGATGCTCGCCATCCTCGTCCTGCCGCTCATGTATTTGGGCTGGACGGCCGTCGCCACGGTGATGCCGTCAGCGGTGGCGTCGATCGCCAATCCAGGGCCGCACGGTTTCTCCGAGATTCTCTATCTCTTCACCTCGAGCACCGGCAATAACGGCTCGGCTTTCGGCGGCATCACCGGCAACACGCCCTTCTACAACACGACCGGCGCCGTCGCGATGTTCGTTGGCCGCTTCTTCATGATCATCCCGGCCATGGCAATTGCCGGCGCGCTCGCCGCCAAGAAGACGGTCCCGCCGTCGGCCGGCACCTTCCCAACCGACGGCGGATTATTCGTCGGCCTCGTGGTCGGCGTGATCCTTATCGTCGGCGGCCTCACCTTCTTCCCCGCGCTCGCCCTCGGCCCCATCGTCGAGCAGCTAGCCATGACGGCTGGACAGTTGTTCTAAGCGCGCTAACCGGAGTCGCACCAATGGAAACCTCGCAGTTGCGCAAGCGCACGCCGGTCACATCTTTGACCGATCCCAAGATCGCCGTGCCCGCAATCGGCTCGGCCTTCGCCAAGCTCGATCCGCGGTTGATGATGAAGAACCCGGTGATGTTCGTGGTCGAGGTCGTCGCCGCGCTCACCACCGTTATCTTTATCCGCGACTGGGTGAACGGCGGCGAGCATCTTCTTTTCACCTTCCAGATCATCGTTTGGCTGTGGTTCACCGTTTTGTTTGCGAACTTCGCCGAAGCCGTGGCGGAGGGCCGCGGCAAGGCGCAGGCCGCGAGCCTGCGCCAGACCCGCGAGGAGACCAAGGCCAAGCTCATCGTCGATGAGAAGACGGGGTTCGCTGTCCCCACCCCTGCAGGCGAGCTCGCGCCAGGCCAGATCGTGCTAGTGGAAGCTGGCGATATCATCCCCTCCGACGGCGAGGTGATCGAAGGCATCGCCTCGGTCAACGAGGCGGCGATCACGGGAGAGTCCGCGCCGGTCATTCGCGAGTCCGGCGGCGACCGCTCGGCCGTTACTGGCGGAACACTTGTCGTTTCCGATTGGCTCAAGGTGCGTATCACCGCGGCGCAAGGCTCGACCTTCCTCGACCGCATGATTGCCCTGGTCGAAGGGGCGCAGCGTCAGAAGACGCCGAACGAGATCGCGTTGAACATTCTGCTCGCCGGCATGACCATCATCTTCGTCTTCGCCACGGCGACCATCCCGAGCTTTGCGGCTTACGCCGGCGGGACGATCTCGGTGGTCGTTCTCGTGGCGCTGTTCGTGACGCTCATTCCCACCACCATTGGCGCCCTCCTGTCCGCAATCGGCATCGCCGGCATGGATCGGCTGGTTCGCTTCAACGTGCTCGCCATGTCAGGCCGGGCAGTGGAGGCAGCCGGCGACGTCGACACCCTGCTGCTGGACAAGACCGGCACCATTACGCTCGGCAACCGTCAGGCGGCCGAGTTCAAGCCCGTCTCAGGGGTGAGCGAGAAGGAGCTAGCCGACGCGGCGCAACTCGCCTCGCTTGCCGACGAGACCCCCGAGGGACGCTCCATCGTCGTGCTCGCCAAAGAGAAATACGGCATTCGCGGACGTGACATCAACGAGCTCGGCGCCAAGTTCATTCCCTTCACGGCGCAGAGCCGGATGAGCGGTGTCGAGATCAACGGTTCGTGGGTCCGCAAGGGCGCGGTCGATGCCATTGTCGATTATCTCAAGACTTCGGCGCCCAAGGCCGGGGCAGCCGGAGCCGCCGGGCGCAAAGCAGGTGTCAGTGCTGAGTTGATGCGCGAGGTCAATTCCCTGGCGGAAAGCATCGCCAAATCTGGCGGTACGCCGCTCGCCGTCGCCAAGGACGGACGGCTGCTCGGGGTCATTCACCTCAAGGACATCGTCAAGGGCGGCATCCGCGAGCGCTTCACCGAGCTTCGCCGCATGGGCATCCGCACCGTGATGATCACCGGCGACAATCCCATGACCGCGGCGGCCATCGCCGCCGAAGCCGGGGTCGACGATTTCCTCGCTCAGGCGACGCCGGAGGAGAAGCTCAAGCTGATCCGCGCCGAGCAGGCCAAGGGCAAGCTGGTCGCCATGTGTGGCGACGGCACCAACGATGCGCCCGCCTTGGCTCAGGCCGATGTCGGTGTCGCCATGAATGCCGGTACCCAGGCCGCGCGCGAGGCCGGCAACATGGTCGACCTCGACTCAAATCCGACCAAGCTCATCGAGATCGTCGAAATCGGCAAGCAGCTCCTGATGACGCGCGGCGCGCTGACGACCTTCTCCATCGCCAACGACGTGGCGAAGTACTTCGCCATCATCCCGGCGATGTTCCTCGCCTTCTATCCGCAGCTCCGGGCGCTGAACGTGATGCATCTCGCAACCCCGCAGAGCGCGATCCTCTCGGCGATCATCTTCAATGCGCTGATCATCATTGCGCTCATCCCGCTGGCGCTTAAGGGCGTCGCTTATCGGCCGATCGGCGCCGGCCCGCTGCTCCGCCGCAATCTGCTGATCTACGGGCTTGGCGGCATCCTCATTCCATTCGTCGGCATCAAGGCCATCGACCTCTTGGTCACGGCCTTGCACCTCGCCTAAGCAGGAGAAGTCTCTATGTTGCAAGAAGTCCGCCCAGCCATTGTCTTCATCGTCGCGCTGACGCTGATTACCGGGCTCGTCTATCCCCTGGCGATCACCGGCGTCGCGGAGCTCGTTTTCCCCTATCAGGCGCAAGGAAGCCTGATCGAGACGGACGGGAAGGTTATCGGCTCGGAGCTGATAGGCCAGCAATTCGCGAGCGACCGCTATTTTCATGGACGCCCCTCGGCGACGCTTGGCCCGGATCCCAACGATCCCAGCAAGTCCGTCCCGGCGCCCTACAACGCACAGAACTCGATGGGCTCCAATCTCGGGCCGACCAATAAAGTCTTGATCGACCGCGTCGCCGCCGATGTGGCAAAGCTCAAGCAGGAGAACCCTGCCGCCCAGGTTCCGATCGACCTGGTAACGACGTCGGGCAGCGGGCTCGATCCGGACATCACGCCGGCTGCGGCCTATTTTCAGGTGCCGCGCATTGCGAAGGCTCGCAACATGCCGGAGAATAGCTTGAGTGAGTTCATCGCCGGGCATATTGAGGGGCGGACCCTCGGTCTTCTCGGAGAACCGCGCGTCAACGTGCTTGCGCTGAACCTTGCCCTGGATCGCGCCGGCACTCGGTAAGTTGCGGGGAAGTTGCGACCCCGCAAGGATTTCGGCTGCATGGCTGACCAGCGGCGTGAGCCAAGAGAGCGCCCCTCGCCAGATGCGCTGCTTGCCATGGCGAACCGGCAAGACGGCCGCGCCGGCTGCCTGAAGATCTTTCTCGGCGCGGCGCCTGGAGTCGGCAAGACCTATGAGATGCTCCAGGAGGCGCGCTCGCGGCTCAAAGACGGCAAGGATGTCGTCGCGGCGATCGTCGAAACGCACGGCCGAACCGAAACCGAAGCCTTGCTCGAGGGTCTCGAGGTCCTGCCGCGCCAGCGGCTCAAATATAAGGGCCGGTGGCTCGAAGAAATGGACCTCGACGCGCTGCTCGCGCGCCGACCCGGCCTCGCCCTGGTCGATGAACTTGCCCACACCAACGCCGCCGGCAGCCGCCACCCCAAGCGCTATCTCGACGTCGAGGAGCTGCTCGGCAGGGGTGTCGACGTCTACACCACGCTCAACGTTCAGCACATCGAGAGCCTGAACGACGTCATCGCCCAGATCACCGGCGTGCGCGTCCGCGAGACGGTTCCCGATTCGATCCTCGACCGCGCCGACGCGATCGAGCTCGTCGACATCACCCCCGACGACCTCGTCCAGCGCCTCAAGGAAGGCAAGGTCTACGTCCCCAAGCAGGCCGAGAAGGCGCTCGAGCATTTCTTCGCCCCGGCCAATCTGACGGCGCTGCGCGAGCTCGCCTTGCGGCGCACCGCCGAGCGGGTCGATGAGCAGTTGCTCGCCGAGATGCAGGCGCATGCGATCTCGGGGCCCTGGCCCGCCGGCGAGCGCCTGCTGGTCTGTGTCAGTGAGGACCCGCGCGCGGCAGGGCTGGTGCGCTTCACCAAGCGCCTTGCGGACCGTCTGCACGCGGCCTGGACCGCGCTCTACGTCGAGTCGGGCCGCAGCCTGCAATTGACCGAGGAGGAGCGTGATCGGATCGCCGATACGCTACGCCTCGCCCAGGCGCTTGGCGGTGAGGTTGTCACTATCCCAGGTGGCGAACGGCGCATCGCCGATGACGTCGTGGCCTATGCGCAGGCCAACAACATCACGCAACTGATCGTCGGCAAGTCGTCGAGGTCGCATTGGTTCGAGCTTCTCCACGGCTCGGTGGTGCGCGACCTGCTGCGGGCTTGCGGCAATATCAGCGTGCATGTCATTGCCGGCGAGGACACTATTCGTGAGCCTGCGGCGAAGAGTGCGGTGGGCGACAGACCGCGGTCATTCGAGGCCCGTCCCTATCTTTCCGCGGCGCTGGCCGTGGTCGGAGCGGTTGGCGTGAGCGAGCTGCTCTGGCCGTGGATCGGTCTTCGCAACACCGATCTCGTTTTCTTGACCGGGATCGTCGCCGTCGCCGTGCGCTTCGGCCTGTGGCCTTCGCTGTTTGCCAGCCTGATGTCGGCGCTCTGCTACAATTTCTTCTTCACCGAGCCCTATTACACTTTTTCGGTTGCCGACCCGCGCAACGTGGTCGCGATCCTGTTCTTCACGCTGGTCGCGGTCATCGTGTCGAATGTCGCCAGCCGGGCGCGAGCCTTGGCCGTGACGGCCATGGCACGGGCGCGGACCACTGACGCGCTCTACGCCTTCAGCCGCAAGCTGGCCGGCATCGCCACCCTCGACGACCTCCTCTGGGCTACGGCGTATCAAGTGGCGCTGATGCTGAAGGTGAGGGTTGTTCTGCTCTTGCCCGAGGACGGCGCGATCGCCGTCAAGGCGGGCTATCCGCCCGAGGACATCCTCGACCAGGCCGACCTCGCCGCGGCGAATTGGGCTTGGGAGCATGACCGTCCCGCCGGCCGCGGCGCCGACACTCTGCCCGGTGCCAAGCGCCTGTTTCTGCCCATGCGCACCGGTCGCGGCGCCATCGGTGTAGTGGGTATCGACAGCGACAAGCAGGGCGCGCTTCTCACCCCCGACCAGCGCCGTCTACTCGATGCGCTGATCGACCAGTCGGCGCTTGCCATCGAGCGGATCCACCTCGTCGACGACCTCGATTCTGCCAAGCGCAGAGTCGAGGCCGATCGGCTCCGCTCGGCGCTTCTCACCTCGATCTCGCACGACCTCCGGACGCCGCTTGCCTCGATCATTGGCGCGGCCGGCACGCTGAAGGGCTTTCCCGGCGAATTGACCGACCAGGCGAAGGCCGACCTGCTTGCCACCATCATCGAGGAATCCGAGCGGCTGAACCGCTTCATCGCCAATCTGCTGGACATGACCAGGCTCGAGTCGGGCTCGATCAAGCCGAACGCCGGCCTTCATGATATCAGCGAGATCGTGGGCTCGGTGCTCGGCCGCGCCACCAAAATCCTCGCGCGGCACTCGGTCGAGGTCGAAACCGCTGCCGATCTTCCCATGCTCGACCTTGATCCGGTCTTGTTCGAGCAGGCCCTGTTCAATCTGCTGGACAACGCCGCGAAATATTCGCCGCCAGGCACTAAGGTCCGGATCGGGAGTTGGCAGGAGGGCGATAGCGTGAAGCTCGAGGTCACCGACGAGGGCAGCGGCATCGCCGACGAGGAACTCGACCGCGTCTTCGAGAAGTTTCATCGTGCCGACAAGGAGGATCGCGTGCCGGCCGGCACCGGCCTTGGCCTCGCTATAGCGCGCGGCTTCATCGAGGCGCTCGGCGGTACGATTGCGGCGGCAAACCGGCTCGACCGGCGCGGCGCGATGTTCACCATCACCTTGCCTGTTCCGAAGCGAAATGAGAGCTTGGACACTGCTGCATGACGGCGACGCCGATCAGGGTGCTGGTGGTCGATGACGAGCCGCCGATCCGCAAGCTGCTCCGCACCGGCTTGGGCACCCAGGGCTACCAAACCCTCGATGCACCCAACGCCAAGACCGCGCTCGAACTCATGGCCGACAAACCCGACCTCGTCATCCTCGACCTCGGCCTTCCAGACATGCAGGGCCTCGATCTACTGCGGGAGATTCGCGCGCGGTGGGAGGACCTGCCGATCGTCGTGCTATCCAGCCGCGGCGATGAGACCGCCAAGGTCGAGGCGCTCGATCTCGGCGCCGACGATTATGTCACCAAGCCGTTTGGAATGGAGGAATTGCTGGCCCGTATCCGCACCGCCCTCCGCCACAAGCTGCATGTTCAGGGCGAGCGGCCTTTGTTCAAGCTTGGCGATTTGTCGGTCGATCTCGTGCGCCGCATCGTTAAGAAGGGCGACGTGGTGGTGAAGCTATCGCCAAAGGAATACGAGCTGCTCCGCGTCATGGTGCAGTATGCGGGGAGGGTGCTGACCCACAAATTCTTGCTGAAGGAGCTATGGGCGGCGCCGATCGACCCGCAATATCTCCGCGTCTATGTGCGCCAGCTCCGCCAAAAGATCGAGCCGGACCCTGAGCGCCCGCGCTACATTCTGACCGAGACCGGTGTCGGCTATCGCCTGAGCGCGCCCGACTAAGCGTTATTTGCGATGCTGCGCCCGCTGCTGACGGCCGCTTCGCTGCGCCGATCGGTAGCAACGCCTGAGGACCAAGCCGGTGATAGAATTCTCGCCTTAGACATGCGGGAAATCGGCCCCGCGTGCGATGGAGGGAGAGATGCGCAAAATCATCATGCTGCTTGCGGCGGGAGCCGCCTTGCTCGGCGCGGGCTATGCTTTCGAGGCCAACGCCACGATGGGTGTCACTGTCGAGGGACTTAAGCGCCAGGCCGATAGCTTTTCGCGGGTCGAGAAGGCGGATTGCACCGAGCCCGGGATGTTCTGCCCAAAGGGTGCGGCCTTGCAGTGCGATCCGCTCTGTATCTGTGTGAGCTGCGCTCACCACGCCAATCCGCACAAGCATCACAAGGCTTAAGCGGGACGAACTATTAGTTTGGCTGACCGCCTGATGGACGCGCCTTGCCGGGCGTCGCCAAATCCTGTTTCATTCGCCTCGGGGGGACTCAACCGCTGTTCGAGGGAGCAGAATTCCAATGAGTAAGCACGCAGAGGACGTCACCGCGTTTGTCGAGAAAGAGGCAGCCTTCCAGGAGAAAATGAAGTCCGACGCTTCGAGGACGGCGAGCGCCTTGATCGAAAGCTATCTCGGCCCCGACCACAAGGTCATCAACATGCCGAACTTCCATTCGGCCCTGTCGCAGGCTCTCAAGGAGGCGCGGGAGCAAGGCCATGTCGATAGCAGAGGCGAAGCGCTGACGCTGCTTTAGGCAGCTCTGCGCGACGGGTCGGTCGGGTCACCGGAAGCCGATCTTAAGGTGGCGACATAATTAGGCGGCGAGGCGCCCGGGCCGCTCGCGTTTCGGGCATCGGGCACCTGCCGCATTCGCCGCCCCGATTCCTCTTTAGTTCCGACGCGATAGACATTGTTGCCGAAAGCCTTGTTGACAGGCCGATCGAAGCCGTGGCCACCGTAACCTTCGAGGGCGATGCTTACCCTGTGCAGGACAAGTGTTCTCGGATCGCCCCTTGCGGAGACTGCTTACCGAGGGACTTGCTCTAGCCGTGATGGTTGCCGCATCGTTGCGGATCCGGCAAACGAGGCCGAGGGAGCACAGGATTATATATACATATATGTGTCGCATGATGTGGGGGAGCGTCCCGCATGATCAGCGTTGACGTCGCGCTGAAGCTCGGCGCGTTCGACCTCGCCGTCGCCTTCGCAAGCGACGCCGGAATCACCGCTCTGTTCGGCCGCTCCGGCGCCGGCAAGTCGATGACCATCGGCCTGATCGCCGGGCTGGCCCGCCCCGACCGCGGCAGCATCGTGCTCGACGACCGCATCCTGGTCGATACCGCTCGGCGCATCTTCGTGCCCGCTTATCGCCGGCGCATCGGCCTCGTGTTCCAGGACGCTCGCCTGTTCCCCCATCTCAGCGTCCGGCAGAATCTTTTGTTCGGCCGATGGTTCGCGCCGAAGATCGCGCGGAGCGTCGCCTTCAGCCGCGTGGTCGGAACGCTCGGCATCGAACATCTTCTCAAGCGAAGACCGGGAGGTCTCTCGGGCGGCGAGAAGCAGAGAGTGGCGATCGGCCGGGCGTTGCTGTCCTCGCCGCAGCTCCTTCTGATGGACGAGCCACTTGCCTCGCTCGACATCGAGCGCAAACTCGAAATCCTGCCGCTGATCGAAGCGCTGCGCGATGAGTTTCGCATCCCGATCGTCTATGTCTCGCACGCGCTCGACGAGGTCGCGCGGCTCGCCGCCACCGTGGTGATGCTGGATAATGGCCGCGTCGTCGCCACCGGCAAGGTCGAGGACGTGCTCGGTGCCGGTCTCGCCGCTGCCGGCGTCGACCGTTTCGAGCGGTCGTCGGTAGTGACTGGGCGGCTGGGCGTGACCGATACGGCTTACGGCCTGACCGAGATCAAGCATCCGGCTGGCACAATCTGGTTGACCGGTCTCGCCGGACCGTCGGGGCGCGAGGCGCGGATCGTCATCAAGGCGACCGACGTGACACTCGCCAAGTCCAAGCCGCGCGACTTGAGCGTCCGCACCACGCTCGCCGGCAAGGTCGGAACCATCGAAACCGGCGACGGTCCGCTCGCCGGTGTCACCATCGAGCTCGACGGCGACGGCCGGCTGTTTGCCTTCGCCACCCGCAAGGCGATAGACGATCTCAAGCTCAAACGGGGCAATCGCGTATATGCCTTGGTTAAGACCGTCGCGCTCGACGAGCGTGCCGTGGCCGAAGTCGAGCCCTAGCCCGTGCCGATGCATGAGGCGTTCGCGGTGTTCACCTCGAGCTGGTTCCCGACCGTTCACGCTTCTGCTCCACAGCGGTCGGGCATGCACGCTTCGATGAGACTGCGCCGTCCCACGCTCCGCGCGAACAGGCTTGATTGTGACAGCAAGATGTAGGCTCTGGTCCGCCAGTTGGGCGCCTTATTCGCTCCAGCACCCCAATATTTCCTGCGCCGTCCGGGCGGCGTCTTGCCGGTGCTTGAGGTCGTATCGCGTAACCGGAGTTGTTCGTGGTGGTCGGAGCTGGGTCGGGGCGGGAAACGAAGGAGATCGAGCTCAAGCTTGAGTTCGCTCCCACCGATGCCACGAAGATCAAGTCCCACCCGCTTCTGGCTGCCGGGACCCAGGGAGCGCCACGCGTGCAGGAACTGGTCTCGATCTATTTCGATACGCCCGATCTTGCCCTCAGCAAGAGGGGCGTGTTCCTGCGCGTTCGCGAGTCGGGCGGGCGCTACGTCCAGACGATCAAGGCGATGCAGAGCGCGGCGGACCTGTTCGAGCGTTTCGAGTGGGAGACCGAAGTTTCGGGCCGAGCGCCCGATCTCGACGCCGCGCAGGGCACGGCGCTCGGGCCACTCTTGACGCCCGCCCTCCGCGCGGCACTTCGACTTTTGTTCGAGACGCGCATGCGCCGGACGCTGCATCGCCTAACCGACAGCGGCAGCGAGATCGAAGTAGCGATCGACCAGGGCGAGATCGTCGCGGGAGCGCGTGCGACGCCCATCTCCGAGGTCGAGCTCGAGCTGAAGGAAGGCGACACCGCTGCGCTATTCCGCCTCGCGCGCACGCTTGCCGGGACGGTGCCCCTCAGGCTCGCCGTCAAGACCAAGGCCGAACGGGGCTTCGAGCTGCTCGGCGATGTTGATTTCGTCGTCGAGAAGGCCGGCGACCTCGACATCAAGCCCGAGGTCACAACTGCGGATGCCTTCCGCGCCATAGCCAGGAATTGTCTCCGCCAGATCATCGTCAACGAGCCCGCGATGTGCGCCGGCCGCGCCGAGGCGCTGCACCAGATGCGCGTCGGGCTCAGGCGTCTTGCGCGCGGCGATCACGATTTTCGCCGATGTGCTGGCCGGCAGCGACGAGGAGAGGATCAAGGCCGAGCTCAGGTGGATCACCCGCGAGCTCGGCCCCGCGCGCGATCTCGACGTGTTCGCAGCCGACGTGCTGCGACCGCTTCAGGCGGCTCATCCCGCCGATCAACGCGTCAGCGCCGCCCATCGCGATTTCGAGGAACGGCGCAAGACGGCTTACGCGCGCGCCGCCGGCTCGGTGGGGTCGAATCGGTTCCGCAACGCTCTGCTGGATCTTGCCGAATGGATCGAGGTTGGCGCGTGGGCATCGAATGAAACGGCCGCGGCCGGCTCGATCACCGAGCACGCTGCCAACGAGCTGGCCCGCCTCTCCAAGCAGATCAAGAAGCGTGGCGCCGATCTCCGCCACCGCAGCGCGCATCAGCGCCATAGGCTGCGCATCCGCGCCAAGCGGCTCCGCTATGCCACCGAGTTCTTCGCCAGCACCTTCCCCACCGAAGCCAACATCAAGCGCCGCGCCGAGATGCTCTCGGCGCTCAGGGACCTGCAAGACGCGCTCGGCGGACTGAACGATCTCGAGACACGCCACGGCCTGATGAGGGAAGACGCGAGCAACTCAGCCATTCCCGACCCTGCGAAGGAACAAACTTTGCGCGATCGCCTGCTCAAAGCCGCCGAGCAGGCTTTCGTGCGCTTCGCGGCCGCCAAGCCCTTCTGGAAGGCATGAGCGTCCCGCGCCGGCGCCTGCTGGGCCTAGCTCGCTGAACTCTTCGCGCTGCCGCGCCAACGCTTGACTGAATCCTCAAGACGCCGCGCCCCGCCGCATCTGCTGGTCTGGGCGACGGTTGCGGTGCCGGCGCTGGCTCGCGCTGCCCTTCGCTGGCGAGATTCCCGATCTGTTCGGTTTCGACCCGCTTTCAGCGCCGATCCTTGCCGCCTCGGTCGCCCATCGTGATCGCCTATGTGGCAACCACCGAAGCCCTCAAGCTCGTCTTCTACCGGCGGCTCGCCAAGCGGACATGAGCCGTTCTAGCGGGCTATGACGATACCGAGCAGGAGCCCGATCCCGGCCGCGATGCCGAGTGAGGTCAAGGGATCGCGCCTGACGGCGTCCTCGACACTGCCGAGCGCCTCGCCTGCCTTGTCCTGGGCACGGTGCAACTGATGGCCGCCAGCGGCCTTGATCGAACCCGCCAGCGAATCGACATCCTGGCGAATCGTCGCCAGATGCGCGGCGATTCTTTTCACTTCCTCTTTGAGCCTGACATGGTCAGGCATTTCGGCGTCCTTGGCGCCCATCACGTCCTCCTTGGTTCTGGATCGTTTTGTACCTTACGAGCTTAAGGTAAGCATATGTTCCGCCA
The DNA here is from genome assembly GCA_963816805.1 of uncultured Alphaproteobacteria bacterium. Taxonomy (GTDB): domain Bacteria; phylum Pseudomonadota; class Alphaproteobacteria; order Rhizobiales; family Methyloligellaceae; genus Methyloceanibacter. The sequence continues at coordinate 70,018 of CAWFLU010000032.1, read as the reverse complement.
TTAACATCTGCCGTATTACAATTCACCCATGCACGCACCGATAAAGCGCAGCGCGGAGGGAAGTCGGCTCGACCGCTTCTTCGACCAGATCGCGACGACAGTCACCGCCCATGTCGTCGCGGCCAGCCTCGAGGCCGCAAATTCCACTCACCAAATCCAGCTAGCGTCGCGCGTCGATAATCCAGTCGCGAGGTAAGCGCGGATCGAGGAGTTCCGATCGGCGAGCATCATGCCGGGCCAATGAATTCCCGCTCTTATCTCTGCGCCGTTGCCACCCAAGATCAGAACCCTATCCGAGGACTTCTATCGGCTAGCACTCCGCTTCGCCATCCGGCCACCAGGGCAGACGCGCGCTCCCGATGCGTGACGTGAAGTCTGAGCCCCGAGTGAAGAGCGAGATCCCCGTCGGCGTCGAGCCTGCAGGCATGGTGGCGTCAGCCTCGATTCCAAATACGACTCGTCGCGCACGTCGGAATCGACCACGCATGCGCGCATGTCATCGACAATGCCAGCGAGAACGTCGTCGCCAATGTCCTGGTCGACACCCGTCCGCGCGAGGCGAAGTTCACGCCCGACGGCAAGGACGTGTGGGTATCGTTCGGCCAAGTCGGCGGCACTATCTCGGTGATCGACACCTCCGACTGGAAAGTCGAAGAAGAAGACTCGTTTCGAGGTCGCTGCCGTGCGTCCGGAGCTGTTGCAGCCGGTCGGCATCGGAGTTCACCAAGGACGGCAAATATCTGTTCGTGAGCGCTTGGGCCCGGTAACCGCGTCGCCGTGATCGATCCCAAAACTTACGAGGTCAAGCGAATACATCCGTCGTCGGGCAGCGGCCTTGGCACCTCGAGCTCTCGCTCGGATCAGTCGAAGCTCTCGTCGCCAATGGCCTGACCATATCCGGCTGACGGATCATCGACGTCGGAAGCCTCAAGGCCGAGAAGTCGGTGCCGGTCGGCCGGTTGCCCTCGGGCGTCGCGATCACCCAGTAGAGCAGCGATCTGAGATGAAGCGAGGTGTGCCGGCGCTTGCGCCCGGCACACCTCTGACGTTTGCGAGTGGCAGCCGCTTGTAAGCGACTACTTCATGTCGTTGACGGTTGCTTCGTCAGCTTTGACCTCGCCTGCCGAGCACGCCTTGTTGAACTCGTCGGCGTCGACCGCGCCGTCCTTGTTCGAATCGACCATCGTGAAGTCCAGCACGAACGGCACGGTGGTGTCCTTGGCGATCGCATCGCCATTCGGCGATGCCATCGACCATGCGGCGTCGCATTTCTCCGCGGGGACCGCGACGTCGGCCGCGAGAGCGCCGCCGGTAAAGCCGCCGGCGGCGAACAGAAGCGTAAGCGATGTGAGCGTGATCATTCTCATGTCGGCACTCCTCCCTGGAAAAAAGTGGACGGGTTTGAAACTACGCAGTCGCCGTTCTTACGTGTCGCCGGGCATCGGCCGCATTTAGCGGGCCGGGCAACCGGCCAGCACGGCGCTTGGTATTGCCGGAGACGATTCGCGGCAAGCTGTCTGGACCGCGCTGCTGGCAGACGCGATCGGGCGACGCTGGAATTACAGGCGGTTAGCGATCGGGAGGCTGAGGGGTGCAGCGCTAGGCCGCACCCCCACCCGCGCCGGCGATGCCTGGATCGCATGCACGCAGCTCATGGGAAGGAGACGATTGAGAGCTACGGTTCGCCGACGAGATCAACGTGTCCGGTGTCGTCTGGATGACCTCGTGAGGTGTCACCCGGAGAGACAGAGGAGGCTAGAGCGAGCGGGGCACGGCGTCTTTAGCCAGCGTCCCAATATTGATCGGGAAGATTTGGCAATTGTATTGCCTGGCTTGCCATTGCTTTTTCGCCACTTCCGACATGCACTGCCTCTTTCCGCGACTCTCCTGCCGAAGCTTCCAACAAAAGATCGGCAAGTGGGAGACGAAAGACCAGGGATGTTCTAAGAAAAGAGGAATGAGACTTGCATAGGATCGCGCGTGTAGCGCGTGGTCGGGCGGGGCGCTTGCCGCCGTGGAGACCTTAACAGCGTGCTGCAAAAGCTTTGGTATGACCGCACAGTTCGAACACAACTGCTGGTCGCCGTCGGACTGATCAATCTCCTTGCCGCCTTGGTGGCCGGCGCGGTCTCGATCCTCAATACCCGTACGGCAACGCGGGTCGAGATCGAAGCCTCGCTCGAGGTTGCCCAGCGTTTCGTTGAGGCTACGATCAAAGATCTCGATTCGCAGGGAAAGATTAGCCAGCTTAATCAAGAATTGCCGCTCCAGCTCAAGCATCTCCGCCATGTCCGCATCATGTTCATGGACGAGATCGGCCAGCTCACATTCGTGTCGCCGCAATCGCCGCAAGGCGAGGGCGCCGGTGTCGAGCCCAATGTGCCGACCTGGTTCGCGAGCCTGGTCAGGCCACAGCTCGTCGGCCGTGCGGTGCGGGTGGTTGCCGCCGAGGGCTCGAGCCCGGTGGTGATCGTCGGCGAGCCGGCCGATGAGATCGCCGAGGCCTGGAACGACTTCTCCTCGCTCGCCATCGTTTGGCTCTCGCTCGACGCGGTCATCCTCGCCGTTCTCTATGTCGTCCTCGGCCGCATGCTCGACCCGCTCGCCTCTCTCTCCAAGGGCATGCTCCACCTCGAGGAGGGTCATTACGCGACGCGGCTCGATCCGCCGAAGATCAAGGAGCTTGCCGTCATCACCCAGCGCTTCAACACGCTCGCGGTCGCGCTCGACACCGCGCGTGACGAGAATAGTCGCCTCTATCGCCAGCTCATCACCGTGCAGGAGGAGGAGCGCCGCACCATTGCCAACGAGCTGCACGACGAGGCCGGCCCTTGCCTGTTCGGCATTACCGCCAATGCCTCATCGATCCAGAACCTCGTCGATCAGCTCCCCGACAAGCGCACCGGCGAGATTTCGCGTCGCGTCGGCGAGATCCTCTCGATCACCGAGCGTCTCAAGGTGATGAACCGCGCTCTCTTGAAGAAGCTTCGGCCCGGGCCGCTCGGCCGCGTCAAGCTCGCCGAGTTGCTCGATGAGCTTATCGTCGGCTTCCAGCGCCGCCATCCGGGGACTGAGGTGCAGACCTCGCTCGGCAAGCTTGCCGATTCCTATGGCGAGTCAATCGACCTCACGCTCTATCGCTGCATTCAGGAAGGCATCACCAACGCCATCCGCCACGGCTACGCCGAGCACCTCACTATCGATCTCGCCGAGGAACCGGCCGCACGCCGGAACGGCAAGCGGCCGAGCGCGAAGCTCGCCCTATGCATCGGCGATGACGGCAAGGGCATCGCGCCTGAAACTGCCAAGGGCTTCGGCCTGACTACCATGACCGAGCGCGTGCGCTCGCTCGGCGGGTCTTGCACGATCGAGAGCGCACCGCTCAAGGGAACCATGCTTCACATCGAGATTCCGGTGCAGCGGGCAAGCGCCGAAAAACCAAAAATCCCAGAGCTCGTTGGAGAGATGTCATGAGCCGCGTCCTCGTCATCGACGACCATCCGATCGTGCTGCAAGGCTGTCGCCAGCTGCTTGAGGATGCCGGCGTCGAGCAGATCATCCAGGCACAAAGCTTAGCCGATGGCTTTCGCCTCTATCGCACCCAGAAGCCGGACGTGATCATTGTCGATCTCGCGATGCGGACCGGCGCGCTCGGCGGCCTGTCCTTCATCCGCCGGCTTCGCTTGCACGATACCAAGACCCCGATCCTGGTTTTCACGATGCATTCGGACCCGGTGATCGTGAGCCGCGCGCTCGAGGTCGGTGCCACCGGTTACGTGCTCAAGGACACTTCCTCCGACGAGGTGGTGAAGGCGTTTCAGCGGGTGCGCGAGAACCGGCCTTATCTCAGCCACGACCTCGCCTCAGAGGTCGCCTTCATGGAGGCGAGGGGGACGACCAATCCGCTCCGGCGCATGACCGTGCGTGAGCTCCAGACGCTCGCGCTCATCGCCGAGGGCAAGCCTTACGGCGTCATCGCGGAGCATTTGCATGTGAGCTACAAGACGGTCGCCAACACCTGCACGCAGCTCAAGGCCAAGCTCGGCGTGCGCACTCTGCCTGAGCTGATGCGCATCGCCATCCAGCATCTGCCCTCAGCGACCGCCAAACCGTCGAAGGAATGGACCTGAGGCGGTCCATCCGATCACTGAATTTGTGCAGCACAGTTGAGCTGCCCACAAATTGCGCGAAATTTGTGCGGTACTCGCAGAAGCTTCCTTAACAAACTTGATGCAGTGCAGCGAAGAAAATCGCGATTTGGCGCATTTTATTGCCGTGAGCACTTTTCACTTGCAAAGCCATTACATTTGGCAATTATGAGCGGGCAGCTTAGCAATGGGTGGGATGCCGGTTCCATAGAGAATTCGGTAACGCCTGCGTCAAACCCTGATCTAAGTTGTGATTCCTCGTGAGGTGTCACCGCGTGATGTGTTCATCGGAGGACCCGCCGCTAGGAGCGGGCGCGAGGCTGTTTATCTGCTTCAGCGCTTTGGGATTGCCTCCCATATCCACAGTGACAACTTGAAAACTTGCAAGGGCTCGGTGCTCTCTTTGCATTCGCGCTAAGGGGGAACGCATCCCGCGCACATCAGAATAGCTCAGCTTTCGTTCGGTGAACTGAGTAGCTAGGGAGAGGAGAAAGCATATGAATATGAAGTTTGGTGTTCTGGCTGGGGCCATCGTCGCAGTGACGATGGGTCTTTCCGGCCAGGCGATGGCAGGCTCCGATGAGGAGCAACTTGCCAGAATGAAGGACCCCGACCAGTGGCCTGCCCCCGGTCGTGATTTCGCACTAACGCGTCATAGCGCGCTGGCCGATATCAACACGAAGAACATCAGCAAGCTGCAGATGATCTGGCTGCAAGGCACCAACGCCCTCCGTGGCCATGAGGGTCAGCCCCTCGTGATCAAGGACGTTGGCGGCAAGACCATGCTGTTCATGGTTTCCGGCTGTCCGGCGATGTCGAACTGCAACGTCGTGCAGGCTCTCGACCTGACCGATCCCGACCATCCGAAAGAGGTTTGGAACTACGTCAAGAAGACCGATCGTGACGAGTCCGCTGTTCCGCGCGCTTGCTGCGACACGGTCAACCGTGGCGGTTCCTATGCCGACGGCAAGTTCGTCTACGGCACCCTCGACGGCTTCGTGATCGCCCTTGACGGCCAGACCGGCAAGGAAGTTTGGGTCGTCAAGCATGCTTGGCCCGAGAAGGGCGAGACCATCACCCCCGCTCCATTGATCGCCCAGGACAAGGTGATCATCGGCTTCGGTGGCGATGAGTTCGCGGCTCGCGGTCGCGTCGTTGCTTACAACCTCAAGGATGGCTCGGTTGCTTGGACCTGCCAGAGCACTGGTTCTGATAAGGACGTGTGCTTGACGGCCGACACCAACAAAGCCAACCCGCAGTACGGTCAGGCTGGTTCGGACCTGGGAATCAAGACCTTCCCGGGCGAGGACTACAAGATCGGCGGCGGCGCCGCTTGGGGCTGGTACAGCTACGATCCGGACCTGAAGCTGGTCTACTACTCGACCGGTAACCCCGGCCTGTGGAGCCCGGCCTATCGTTGCCCGGACAAGACGCATGAGGAGTGCAATGCTGGTGAATTCGACAACAAGTGGTCGATGACGATCTTCGCCCGCAAGGTCGACACCGGTGAGGCAGTCTTTGCCTATCAGATGACCCCCTTCGATCAGTGGGACTATGATGGCATCAACGAGAACATGCTCACCGACATGGACATCGATGGGAAGAAGGTGAAAGCCCTGACCCACTTCGATCGTAATGGGTTCGCCTATGTGCTCGATCGCACTGACGGCACTCTGCTCCGCGCCACGAAGTACGTGACGACGGACTGGGCCGAGAAGATCGACATGAAGACGGGCCGTCCGGTCAAGGTGCGCGACCATTCTCCGCTTGAGGTTGGCCGTAATGTGGAAGCATGCCCGTCTGCCATGGGTGGCAAGGACCAGCAGCCTGGTTCCGTCGATCCCAAGGAGCCGAACATCTTCTACATGCCCACCAACAACTGGTGCATGGAGCTGGAGCCCCAGGAGCGCACGCACACGAACCAGGGCACGGTTTACGTGTTCGCGAACGTGTACATGTATCCTGAGAAGCCCGGCACGACTGGCAAGATCAAGAAGTACGACGTTCTTGCTGGCAAGACGGTGTGGGAGATCGCGGATCCTTATCCGAACTGGGGTGGCACCATGGTCACCGAGGGCGGCCTGATGTTCTATGGCTCGCTCGGTGGTGACTTCCGCGCGGTCGACCGGAGTTCCGGCAAGATCGTGTGGAGCCGCAAGCTTGGTTCCGGCATCATCGGCAACCCGGCCACGTGGAAAATCGGTGGCAAGCAGTACGTTGGTGTCTATTCGGGCATCGGCGGCTGGATCGGCCTCCCGGTTGTCGCTGGTCTTGACCTCGACGACAAGTTTGGCGCTATCGGCGCCACGGCCATGACCAAGGCCGCTCAGCTGTCGACCATCCCGCAGGGTGGCGAGCTGAATGTCTTCCGCGTCATGGAGTAAGGTCTAACCTTACGGGAAGATTAAAAGGCGCCCGGTACCCTTGTGGTACCGGGCGCTTTTGCCTTATCTAATTGGGTAGATTGCGCAACTTCGGGCCCCCTGACCCCCGCGCATCCCCGACAACAAACCCGAGAAACGCCCGTGCCCCCCATGTCCCCACGCATCCTGACGCTCATACTGTGTCTGGCTGGTCTAGGCCTTGGCTCATTGCCGGCTCGGTCCGCGCCGGAGGTTAAGCGCGATCTCAGCAAGGACTATGACGATCTCACCCCGAGCGAGCAGATCGCCATCCGGGCGGCCGCCAAGGCGGCCTACAAGGCCAAGAAGCTGAAGAACCTCGCCGTGTGCGCCGACCCCGGCAACATGCCGCTGTCGAATATCAAGGGCGAGGGCTTCCAGAACAAGATGGCCGAGGTTCTCGGCGACGCGCTCGGCGCGCGCGTCACCTTCAATTGGCGCCCGTTCCTGGAGCGCGGTCTCACGCGGCAGACCTTCGATCAGGGCATGTGCGACGTGCTGTTCGACATGCCTGCCAACTACGGACCGATGCTGACCACGGTTCCGGTCTACAAGACGACTTATGTGCTGGCCTATCGCAACGACAAAGGGCTTGAGCTGACCGGGCTCGACGATCCGAAGCTGAAAGATCTGAAGATCGGCGTGTTCCAGACCTCGGCCCTGCGCGGGGCCCTCGCCAAGCGCGGCATCGTCGACAACATTCAGCTGCAAGTGCAAAGCCACGATGCCGATCTCGTGCCCGAGCATCAGCCGTGGTGGACGGTGCAGCGGGTGTTGAACGGCGATCTCGACGTCGCCGGCGTGTTCGGCCCGTTTGCCGGCTGGCTCAAGACCATGAAGGGCGAGCCGCTGACCATCCTTCCGGTCAATCTTCAGGACGACACCGTGCCGCTCGAGTTCGATCTCGCCATCGGCGTGCGCAAGACCGATGCCTTCCTCAAATACATGCTCGAATTCGCCCTCGACGATAAGAAGGACGAGATCGAGAAGATCTTGCGGGATTACGGCGTCCCGCTCGTCAAGTGCTCGAAATGCGTCGTGCCCGGCGACCTGCCGGCGCATGGCAGCTACATCGCGTTGAATCAGCAGGACTTCAAAGCGCGTCCGGACCTCGCCTCTCCGGACCAGATCGTCACCGAAAAGCGCGTCGAGCAGTGGCTGGAGGAAGGCGCCGACATCACCCAGGAATTGAGCAATGCGGTGATCGCCAACGATCAGGAGCGCATCAAGTTCCTGGTCGGCAAGGGCGCCGACGTGAACAAGCAGGACAGTCAAGGCTATACGCCGCTGACCAACGCCGCGCGTCAGCGCCAGGACGCGACCGTCAAGCTGCTGCTCAGCCTCAAGGCCGATCCCAACCTCGTCGACGGCAACGCCATGACGCCGCTGATCGCGGCGACAATGCGCGATCATGTGCCGACGGTGAAGGCGCTGCTCGACGGCGGCGCCAAGATTGAGGAGCCCGGTCCGCAGGACTTCCGCCCGCTCGCGCTCGCTCTCGCCGAGAACAAATATGAGGCGGCCAAGGCCCTGATGGAGGCTGGCGCCGATCCAAGCGTGGCCTCTGGCGTCGACGGTCTGACGCCGCTGATGATCGCCGCGTCCCAGTCGGCTCCCGCCGAAGGCGCGCGGTTCATGCCCGGCAGCACGCGGCCGATCGATCTCGCCCAGGGCCTGATCGAGCGCAAGGCCGATGTCAACGCCAAGTCGACCACCGGCATGACCGCTCTGATGATCGCCGCGGCGCATAACAACCCGCCGATGATCGGGCTGCTGATGGAATCGGGCGCCGACCCGCAGGCCAAGAATAATCAAGACCAGACCGCGAGCGATGTCGCGCAGCTGAACGGCAATCTCGAGGCTGCCCAGGCGATCAAAGTCCTCGCCACGGCCAAGGCCGCGAGCGCCGCACCCGCGCCGACCGGCGAGCCCAAGAGCACGAGCCAGTAATGATCACAGTGCTCGCTGCAACCCTGAGACTAGCGGGAGCCACGGTCATCGCCGTGGCTCTTTGCTGTGCGCTGCCGGTGCTCGCTGCGGCCAAGGACTACACCGAGGCCGATGTGAATCAGGCGGTCGACAAGGTGATCGCCGACCGGTCCAAGGACGGCGCCTTCGTGTTTCACGATCCCAAGCTCGACGCCGATCTCAACCTCATATTCGAGAAGGTGAAGATCGTGCGCGGCATGGAGGGCTATGGCTGGTTCGCCAATGTCATCTTCCACGACAAGGACGAGCCGAAGAAGCAATACGCCATCGATTTCTGGTTCAAGCCTGAGGACGCCGGCCTCACGCTCATGGATATCAGGGTGCAGAAGGGGCCGAAGCAGGATGGCGACGGCTGGATCATGGTCACGCGTCTACCCGTCGCCTGGTGGTGGCTGCCGGTGCAGGAGCATCCTGGCGACATGGAGGTCACCCGCGCCTGGCAGGTGATGAGCGCGATCCACACTTATATCGCCACCCACAAGGACGATAAAGGCGCGCTCGAGCTCAAGGACGACAAGACCGGCGAGACGATCCCGCTCGATTTCATTGAGATCCACCAGCCGGTCCGCCATTTGAAGAAGGACGGGCACTATTTCGTGTGCACCGACTTCCGCAAATCAGGCAGCAAGGAAGAATATTACGACATCGATTTCTGGGTGAACCAGAAGGCGGGCAAGCTCGCCGTCGATGACGTCAAGATTCACAAGGTCCCGGTCCAGGAGGACGGCATCTGGACGCAAGTGCCGCGCTATACCTTCGACGGCATGGATTTCGACGTGACCAATTGATGATTAACCCATGCGGCAGGGAAAAATGCCGCAGCCGGTTCCTGAACACTATCGATCCGTTCGCTTTTTTGAGTTATGACCTCCACGCGGCAACGGGTTTTTCCAAGACAAGCATTGTGTCGGGAAGCAATATGCGCCCGGTCTTGGCTCATCCCGCATCGGCATCTGTCTGGGACACTCCCACACTGATCTCTATAAAAGGACCGGAAAACCGGCTCATCGGAGCGTATCTCGGCTGAGAGGAACCGCTTCGGCAACACGCGATTTCTTCTTTGACGCAAACAAATCGCAACTAGGGTAAGGAAACGAACTGTGCGCAAACTCACCACTGGACTTTTGGCAATAACGTTCATTGCGGGCATGGGCGCTTTCGCCTGGAAGGCCTGCGCGACCGATGAGCCGGCGAAGGCGACCGACGACAAGGCCTCGGCGGGAACGCCGGCGGCCGGCGATGCCGGTGCGGCACCGGCCGCTACCCCGGCGCCTGCGGCCGACGCAGCCGCGGGCGGCGAATGCTGCAAGGCCGACGACACCACCCCGCCGCTCGATCTCGTCAAGAACACGCCCAAGGGCGGTCTGCACAACCCCTACAACGACAAGATCGCCGAGATGGCCGATCCAGGCCACAAGAAGTTCATGGGGCTGAGCTGCAACGGCTGCCACGGCGGCGGCGGCGGCGGCGGCATGTGCCCGCCTCTGACCAATCAGGTCTGGGTCTATGGCCGGGACGACGACACGCTGTTCCGCCTCGTCAGCCTGGGATCCGACGGCCTGAAGGCCGAGGGTTATGTCCGCAAGGGCTCGGAGAACGTGGTCGGACCGATGCCGCCGTTCGGCAGCCTGATCAAGACCTCCGACGATTTGTGGCGGATCATCGCCTGGATCCGCTCGGTAAACCCCGATTCCATGAAGCCGCCCACGTCCTACGCGCCCCCGGCCAATTAGGCGCTTCTGCCGTTACTTTCGGTTGCATTGCCAGCCGCCAAGCTGTTCACAGCTTGGCGGTTTTGGCTTGCGACGTCTCCATGTCGCGGTCTTGGTATAAAGATTGCCACGCCTCGGGAAGTTTCCTGCCGATCTATTGGATTCCAGGCAAATCCTGCTCGAAGCCACGCATTTTGATTGCCATATTGTGCAGTGCAGATTGCCATAGGGCGGCATCTCTGGAACATAATCGCCGCGCGCCCGGCGAGCTCCTCAAGGATGCGCAAGCCCCGTTCACAATCCTGCTGGTCGAAGCGTCACAGAGCAAAGCCCAGACATATGGTGAGTTCGTCAGTTTCCGGTTCAAGGCGTAGGCTTCGGGTCTGCGCCGTCCTCGCAACGCTCCTCCTCGCATCCTGGGTGCAGCTTCGGCCCGCCGGCGCCGAGACGCCGCAGGCGGCGCCGCCCGCCGCGGGACCGGCTGAGCAGGGCGCCGCCGCTCCGACCGCCCCAGCCGCTCCCGCACCTGCTGCCGAAACCCCCGCCGAGGTGCCCTCCGGCGAACTGCCGATCAAGGCCACGGTGCCGATCGTCTATCTCGGCAAGGAATATGAGGAACCGCTGCCGCTCTCTTACGCGGAGAAGCCGATCTACGATAAAGGCATCCAAGGCGCGCGGCTGATCATCAAGGAGGCGGTCCAGGCCGGACGCTTCGTCGGCTTCAGCTTCGAGCTGGTCGAGGCGATCGTGCCCGCGAACGGCGACGTGGTCGCCAAGGCCAAGGAGGTCCTAGCCAAGGGCGACGCCTTCGTCATCGCCGATCTCGAAGCCAAGGACCTGATCGCCGTCGCCGATCTGCCCGAGGCCAAGAACTCGATCATCGTCAACATCCGCTCCAACGACGAGGCGCTCCGCCAGGAGCTCTGCCGCTCCAACGTGTTCCATGTCATCCCGGATTGGGCGCAGCGCGCCGACGCGCTCGGCCAGTACCTGATCTGGAAGAAATGGCCGCGCTGGTTCATCATCCGCGGCAACACGCCGGCGGATCAGGATTATCTGGCGCAGGTGAAGCGCACCGCTGCTCGCTTCGGCGGCAAGATCGTCGGCGAGAAGGTCTATGACCTGCCGCCCGGCGCGCGCAATCTGGATTCGGGCCATCAGCAGGTGCAGACGCAGATCCCGGGCGAGCTGCAAGAAGCGCCCGAACACGACGTGGTATGGGTCATCGATACCGAGGAGAATTTCGGCGACTACCTGCTGTTCCGCACATACCTCCCGCGCCCGGTAGTGGGGACGCAAGGGCTTCAGGCGCTGGCCTGGGACCCGTCCTACACCGAGTACGGCGCCATGCATTTCCAGAACGGGCTGCCTAAGCTCGCCAAGCGGCGGCCGGTTGAGCGCGATTACACCGCGTGGCTCGGCGGGCGGGCGCTGACCGACGGTATCATGCGCTCCGGCAAGACCACGCCGCCCGAGGTCAAGGCGTTCTTCTTGTCTGACGCCTTCAAGCTCGAGGGCTTCAAGGGCCAGGCGATGAGCTTCCGCACCTGGGACCACCAGCTCCGCCAGCCGGTCATCCTGGGCGGCGGCTCGCGCGTCCCCGTCTCCACCTCGCCGCAGGAAGGCTTCCTGCACGAAACAAATCTCACCGACACGCTCGGCTTCGACAAGCCCGAGACCAAGTGCAAGTTCCCCACCCAGTGACCAAAGGTAGATCCATGAACCGCATCATTCTCGGCGCGGCCTGTGCCACGGCGGCGTTGCTCGCCTTCTCCGCCCCGTCCTTCGCCACCACCATCTTCGTCTCCAACGAGAAGGACAACACCATCACCGTGGTCAACGGCGAGACGCTCGAGGTCATCAAGACCATCAAAGTGTCGCGCCGCCCGCGCGGCATCGTGCTCAGCCCCGACTTCAAGGAGCTGTTCGTGGCCGCCGGCGACGGCGACATCATGGACGTGATCGACACCAAGACCCTTGAGAAGAGCCGCGAGCTTGAATCGGGTCCCGACCCCGAGCTGATGGCGGTCGATCCTGACGGCAAGAAGATCTACATCGCCAACGAGGACGACAGTCTCGTCACCATCATGGACATCAAGAGCGGCGACGTTCTTGCCGAGGTCCCGGTCGGCGTCGAGCCCGAGGGCATGGGCGTCAGCCCCGACGGCAAGTTCACCGTGGCCACGTCGGAGTCGACAAGCATGGCCCACGTCATCGACAACGCGACGATGAAGCTCATCGCCAACGTGCTGGTCGATTCGCGCCCACGCGAGGCGAAGTTCACCCATGACGGCAAGGAGCTGTGGGTGTCCTCGGAGGTCGGCGGCACGGTCGCGATCGTCGATCCGGCCACGTGGAAAGTTACCAAGAAAATCACCTTCGACGTTCCCGGCGTGCGCCCCGAGCAGCTTCAGCCGGTCGGCATCGATTTCACCAAGGACGGCAAATTCGCCTTCGTCGCGCTCGGGCCTGCGAACCGCGTCGCCGTGATCGATACCGCGTCCAAGGAGGTGGTGAACTACATCCTGGTCGGCCAGCGTCCCTGGCACGGCGAGATGGGCCCCGACGGCAAGAAATATTATGTCGCCAACGGCCTCACCAACGATCTGACGGTGATCGACGTCAACTCGCAGAAGGCCGAGAAGTCCGTGCCGGTCGGGCGTTTGCCCTGGGGCGTCGCGATCATGCCGTGATCGGCTCGCAGGCGTAATCGACCTCGTCATGCCGACGCAAGCCGGAATCCAGCCCTGCATGATCTTGGATGCCGGCTTTCGCCGGCATGGCCGTCAGGCCTTCACGCGCTTGCCTACACGCTTTACGAACGCCTCGGAGGCGAGAATCGCGCCGAGCGAGATCGCGACCGATAACAACGTCAGCTTGAGTGCGCCGGAATCGCCGCCCGGAATCTGCGTGAAGGTGTAGATCAGCGTCGGCAGCGTCTGCGTCTCGCCCGGGATGTTCGACACAAAGGTGATCGTGGCGCCGAACTCGCCCATCGCCCGGGCGAAGCAGAGGATTGCGCCGGCAACAATGCCCGGCAGGATCAAAGGTAAGGTGACGGTCAGGAACACGAACAGGCGGCTCGCACCAAGCGTCGATGCGGCCTGCTCTAGCTTGACGTCAACCCCCTCCACCGAGAGCTGGATCGCCCGCACCATCAGCGGAAAGCCCATGATGGCGCAGGCAAGGGCCGCGCCGGTCCAGCGAAAAGCGAGCACGATGCCGAAATTGTCGGCGAGAAACGCGCCGAGCGGCCCCTTCTTGCCGAACAGCAGAAGCAGCACATAGCCCGTCACCACCGGCGGCAGGATCAAAGGCAGCAGTACCAGGGCGTTGAACAGAGCGCGGCCGTAGAACCGCCCACGCGCCAGCACCATGGCGACGATCACGCCGACCGGCAGGCTCGCGACCGTCGCCAGCGCCGCCACGCGCAAGGACAGCTCTACGGCGGTCCACTCTTCTTGCGTGAGCGTGAACAGGAGGGCAGACCCCTCTATTCGGGTCCTGTGATGCGAGGCGATAGTTACGCGATTCCCGCTTTCGCGGGAATGCCGTCCTAGTTGCCCAACAGGATCTTGAAGCCTTGATCCTTGAAGATGCTCTGCGCCGCCGCCGACTTGAGATAGGCGAGGAGGGCCGGCGCGTCGGCGTTGGTCGAGGACGCGACGATTGCTGCAGGGTAAATGATCGGCGGGTGCGTGCCTTCGGGGAAGATGTCGATCACCTTCACGTTGGGATCGGACTTGGCATCGGTGCCGTAGACGATGCCGAGCGGAGCCTCACCGGTCGATACCAACTTGAGCGCCGCGCGCACATTATCGGCCTGCGCGACTTTGTCCTTTACCGCATCCCACACACCGAGCTTGGTAAGAGCGGCCTTGCCGTATTTGCCCGCCGGCACCGAGTCGGTATTGCCCATCGCCAGATACCCGTCGCCGAGCAGCTCGGCAAGCTGGAAGCCTTGCGCGATCTTAGTTAGGATCTTGGAGTCCTTGGGGGCGATCAGCACCAGAGTATTGCCGAGCAGATCGAAGCGCGTGTCCGGCTTGATCAGCTTCTTGTCGGCGAGATAGTTCATCCAGTCCTCGTCGGCCGAAATGAAAATGTCGGCCGGAGCGCCTTGCTCGATCTGCTTGGCGAGCGCCGATGACGCCGCGTAGGACGGCACGGCTTCCTTGCCGGTGTCCTTGAGCCACGCCGCGTTGACGGCATCGAGCGCATCCTTGAGGCTCGCCGCGGCGAATTCGAGCGGACCTTTGGTCGTCGCCGTCGCGGCGGCTGTCGAGCTCTTGCTCTGGTCGTCGGCGTAGGCGGCGAGGATGGGGAAGAAATAGAGGCCAAACGCCGCGACCGCGGCGAGGCGCAGCAGGGCACGTCTCGTTGTGTTGAGCAGCATCGTCGATCCCGTGTTGTATAGGCTGTGATACAGCTTACACTTTAAGCGGGTTGCTACGTGCCTTGGAAGCTCGTTTCTTTGACGTGACCCGGCTTTCCGGAATCGGACTTTAGGTGAACGATCGCCTCTCTGACCGGAGGGTCTAGGCCATCGCCGCCGGCGTCGACATAGGCGTAGATCGCCTTGAGCATGCGGGGATCCCAGAACTTCTTGATGTGATTGGCGATTCCGGGGACGACCTCGTCCTTGCGCTGCGACCCGAAGAACTTGCCGATCTGGTTCGCCATATGGACGAGACGGTCAGGCTGCATGGCGGACGTAGCCTTTCGCGTCAGGGCAGGGGCGGCGGACCTGCATCAGACTTTACTCTGCAGCGACCAGCGGCTCGGCGATGCGCCGCGCCTGGCGCGACAGCTCCTCATATTCCTCCTGCCACTCCGACGGCCCGTTCGACGGCATGACCTGCACGGCGGTCACCTTGTATTCGGGGCAGTTGGTGGCCCAATCGGAGAACTCGGTGGTCACCACGTTCACCTGCGTGTCGGGGTGATGGAAGGTCGTGTAGACCACGCCAGGCGCCACGCGCTCGGTAATCAGCGCGCGCAGCGAAGTCTCGCCGGCGCGGCTCTGGAGCTTCACCCAGTCGTCGTCGCGAATGCCGCGATTCTCGGCGTCATGGGGATGGATCTCAAGCCGGTCGGCCTCATGCCACACCACGTTCGCGGTGCGCCTCGTCTGCGCGCCGACATTGTATTGCGACAGGATGCGTCCGGTCGTGAGCAGCAGCGGGAAGCGCGGGCCGGTCCTCTCGTCGGTAGCCACATATTCGGTGATGACGAACTTGCCCTTGCCGCGCACGAAGCCGCCGATATGCATGATCGGGGTGCCTTCCGGCGCCTTCTCGTTGCACGGCCACTGCACCGAGCCGAGCTCGTCGAGCTTGGCGAAGGAGACGCCGGCGAAGGTCGGGGTCAACCGCGCGATCTCGTCCATGATCTGCGACGGGTGATCGTACTGCATCGGGTAGCCGAGGGCGTCGGACAGCATGCAGGTGATCTGCCAGTCCTCATAGCCGTTCAGCGGCGCCATGACCTTGCGCACCATCTGGATGCGGCGCTCGGCATTGGTGAAGGTGCCGTTCTTCTCGAGGAAGGTCGAGCCGGGCAGGAACACATGCGCGTAATGCGCGGTCTCGACCAGGAACAAATCCTGCACCACGACGCATTCCATTGCGGCAAGACCGGCCGACATATGCTGCGTGTTTGGGTCGGATTGGAGAATGTCCTCGCCCTGGATGTAGATGCCCTTGAACGAGCCGTCGAGCGCCGCGTCGATCATGTTGGGGATGCGCAGGCCGGGCTCGGAGTCGAGTGGCCGGCCCCACAGCGTCTCGAACATGGCGCGGGTGGCGTCCTCCGAGATGTGGCGGTAGCCGGAAACCTCGTGCGGGAACGAGCCCATGTCGCACGAGCCCTGCACGTTGTTCTGCCCGCGCAGGGGGTTCACGCCGACGCCGCGCCGACCGATATTGCCGGTGGCCATGGCTAGGTTGGCGATGGCCATCACCGTGGTCGAGCCCTGGCTGTGCTCGGTGACGCCGAGGCCGTAATAGATCGCCGCGTTGCCGCCCTTGGCATAGAGCCGCGCCGCGCCGCGGATGAGATCGGCGGGCACGCCCGAGATCTTCTCCACCGCTTCGGGGCTGTGGCGGACATCGGAGACGAAGGCCGCCCAATCCTGGAACTCA
Organism: uncultured Alphaproteobacteria bacterium; assembly: GCA_963816805.1. Lineage (GTDB taxonomy): Bacteria > Pseudomonadota > Alphaproteobacteria > Rhizobiales > Methyloligellaceae > Methyloceanibacter. The sequence continues at coordinate 53,624 of CAWFLU010000032.1, read as the reverse complement.
TCCCAGTCGCAGCGCTCGCGCACGAAGCGCTCGTTGTACAGGCCCTCGGTGACGATCACATGGGCGAGCGCGGTGACGACGGCGACGTTGGTGCCGGGCTTGAGCGGTAGATGATAGTCGGCCTGGATATGCGGCGTGCGCACGAGGTCGATGCGGCGCGGATCGACGACGATCAGCTTGGCGCCCTCGCGCAAGCGCTTCTTCATGCGCGAGGCGAACACCGGGTGGCCGTCGGTCGGGTTGGCGCCGATCACCAGGATCACGTCGGACTCGTCCACCGAGTTCGAAATCCTGCGTGCCGGCAGAGGTGCCGAACGCGGTCTTCAGTCCATAACCGGTCGGCGAGTGGCAGACGCGCGCGCAAGTGTCGACGTTGTTGTTGCCGAAGGCGGCGCGGATCAGCTTCTGCACCAGGAAGGTCTCCTCGTTGGTGCAGCGCGAGGAGGTGATGCCGCCGACTGAGCTCCGCCCGTATTTCGCCTGGATGCGCTTGAACTCCGATGCCGCGTAACCGATCGCCTCCTCCCACGAGACCTCTCGCCACGGATCGGTGATCTTGGCGCGGATCATCGGCTTCAGGATGCGGTCCTTGTGGGTGGCGTAGCCGTAGGCGAAGCGGCCCTTGACGCAGGAATGGCCGTGATTGGCCTTGCCATCTTTCCAAGGCACCATGCGCACCAGCTCATCGCCGCGCATCTCTGCCCTGAACGAGCAGCCGACGCCGCAATAGGCGCAAGTGGTAACCAGCGCGCTCTCGGGCGTGCCGATCTCGATCACGCTCTTCTCGTTGAGCGTGGCGGTCGGGCAGGCCTGCACGCAGGCGCCGCACGATACGCATTCGGAATCGAAGAAGGGTTGCTGCTGCGACGGCGACACCACCGAGCCGAAGCCGCGGCCGGCGATGGTCAGGGCGAAGGTGCCTTGCACCTCCTCGCAGGCGCGCACGCAGCGCGAGCAAACGATGCACTTGGATGGCTCGTAGGTGAAATAGGGATTCGACGCGTCGATGCCGGGATTGGGATGGCGCTCGCCGTCATAGCCGTAGCGCACCTCGCGCAGGCCCACGGCCCCGGCCATATCCTGCAATTCGCAGTCGCCGTTGGCCGAGCAAGTCAGGCAGTCGAGCGGGTGCTCGGAGATATAGAGCTCCATCACGCCCTTGCGGAGGCGCTTCAGCCGGTCGGTCTGCGTCTTCACCACCATGCCTTCGGCGACGGGCGTGGTGCACGACGCGGGCGTGCCATTGCGGCCTTGGATCTCGACCAGGCAAAGCCGACAGGAGCCGAACGCTTCCAGCATGTCGGTGGCGCAGAGCTTGGGGATCTGCGTACCCCGCTCCATCGCCGCGCGCATGATCGAGGTGCCTTCCGGCACCATGACCTGTACGCCGTCGATGGTGAGGGTGACCTCTTTCTTGGCCTTCGAGGCCGGGGTCCCGTAATCGATTTCCTGGGTCATCGACATTTGGCGTTCCTCATTCAGCAGCCGCGAGGCGCTTCTTTTCAGCGCCGAAATCCTCGGGGAAATGCGTGAGCGCGCTCAGAACCGGGTAGGGGGTAAACCCGCCAAGGGCGCAAAGCGAGCCAAACTTCATGGTGTTGCAGAGATCTTCGAGCACGACGAGATTGGCGCCGCGATCCTGGCCCGCCACGATCTTGTCAACGAGCTCGACGCCGCGGGCCGAGCCGATGCGGCACGGCGTGCACTTGCCGCAGGATTCGATGGCGCAGAACTCCATGGCGAAGCGGGCCTGCTTAGCCATGTCCACGCTGTCGTCGAACACGACGATCCCGCCATGGCCGATAAGCCCGTCGCGGGCGGCGAACGCCTCGTAATCGAACGGCGTATCGAAAAGCTCTCGCGGGAAATAGGCCCCAAGCGGGCCACCGACCTGGACCGCGCGTACCGGACGGCCCGAGCGCGTGCCGCCGCCGATATCGTCGACCAGTTCGCCGAGGGTGATGCCGAATGCCGTCTCGAACAGCCCGCCATGCTTGATGTTACCGGCAAGCTGGATCGGCATGGTGCCGCGCGATTTGCCCATGCCGTAGTCGCGGTAATGCGGTCCACCCTCGCTCATGATGATCGGCACGCTCGCCAGCGACAGAACGTTGTTGATCACGGTCGGTTTGCCGAACAGGCCGATATGAGCCGGGAGCGGCGGCTTGGCGCGGACTTCGCCGCGTTTGCCTTCGAGGCTCTCGAGCAGCGAGGTTTCCTCGCCGCAGACGTAGGCCCCGGCGCCGGCGCGCACCTCGATGTCGAAACCGTACTCGGAGCCGGCGAAGCAGCGGCCGAGCATGCCGCCCTTGCGCGCCTCGCGGACCGCGATCTCCATCGCCTCGATCGCATCGGGATATTCCGAGCGGATGTAGATGTAGCCCTTGGTCGCTCCGACCGCGATCCCGGCAATGGTCATGCCTTCGATCAGCACGAACGGATCGCCTTCCATGATCATGCGGTCGGCGAACGTGCCCGAATCGCCTTCGTCGGCGTTGCAGACGATGTATTTCTGCTGTGGCGGCGTGTCGGCGACGGTGCGCCATTTGATGCCGGTGGGGAAGCCTGCGCCGCCCCTCCCGCGCAAGCCCGAGGCCACAACCTCTTCGACGGTCGCTTTGGGTCCGACCTCGAGCGCCTTGGCGAGGCCCTTATAGCCGTCATGCGCCTTGTAATCTTGGAGGCTCCGCGGATCGACGATACCGCAATGCTTGAAGGTGAGCCTGGTCTGCTTCTTCAGCCACGGGTAATCGGCGACCACGCCGATCCCGAGCTTGTGCGCTTTGCCGTCGAGCATTCCGCCATCGAGCAGACCATCGATGTCGCCGACATGGACCGGGCCATAGCCGACGCGGCCCTCAGGCCGCTCGACCTCGACCAGCGGCTCGAGCCAATACATGCCGCGCGATCCGGTGCGCACGATCTCTACCTCGAGGCCGCGCTTCTCGAACGTTTTGCGAAACGCGGTCGCGAGCTGCTCCGCGCCGACGCACAGCGCGCCCGAATCGCGGGAGATGAAGATGCGCGCGCTCACGCTTGCGCCTCCTTCAGCAGCGCATCGAGCTTCGCCTCGTCGAGGAGCCCGAACACGTGCTTGTCGAGCATCGCGGCGGGCGAAGAGTGGCAGAGCCCGAGGCAGTAGACCGGTTCGAGCGTGACGCGGGCATCGGCCGTGGTGCCGCCCATCTCGACGCCGAGTTTCTCCTCGGCACGCGTAGCGAGTGCATCGGCGCCGACGGCCTGGCAGGATTCGGCGCGGCAAAGCTTCAGCACGCGCCGCCCCGGCGGCTCCTTGCGGAAGTCATGATAGAAGGTGACGGTGCCGTGGATCTCGGCGCGGGACAGGTTCAGAGCCTCGGCGATCAGCGGCACGGCGGATTCCGGTACGCAACCGAACGTCTCCTGCAATTCGTGCAGGATGGGGAGGACGGCGCCCTCCATAAGCGCTTTGCCGGCGATGATTTCGCCAGCGCGCTCAGCGTTCCAAGCTTCGTATCGAGGCATGCCCAGTTGCTCTATCCGAGACTCGAAAATGAAAAGAAAACAGCGTGAAATCAATAAAGCAGGAAAATCGCCTGATCAGTATTTCCAATCGTGTGACAGCCACATCGCGATGTTTCGTGTGGTCCGCACTGTTCGTTTTCAGATAGGCCCACCGGTCGCATTAAGCAACCGGGTGAACGATCAATTTCGCTTTGATTACAATATCCTATCGCCCGATTGAGGAATCAAATCGTGAGCCTTGGGATGCCCACCATCGCTTCAATAGCGGGACGATTCACTCGGGCTCTATCCGGGATTCTTGATTTTGCCGCGCTTGACCGCGGCGCCGGCGTTCAGCGGAGTCGGGCCGCCGAGCACCGGCGCCAGCAACTTGGCCTCCGCCACCAGCGCATTGATCAATGGTGTCAGCGGGTTACGGTGGGGCACCACCAGCCCAATCGAGTGCGAGGCAACCGGATCGACGATGGGGATGGCACGCACCTTCTCGGTCAGGCCGAGAACCTGGGCGAGCTTTTCCGGCATGATGCTCGCCCATTTGCCGGTGCGCACGTGGGCGAACAGCACGACGACCGAGTTCGATTCGAGCGTGGGTGCGACATCGGACCCCGCCTGCCTGAGCAGCTGCTCGATGATGCGCCGGTTCTGCATGTCGGGGGTAAGCAGGCAGAGCGGCACCTTGCCGACTTCGGCCCAGGTGACCTTGTCGCGCGTGCCGAGCGGGCTGTCGGCGGCGGCGAGAAGCCGGTAGTCCTCGCTGTAGAGCGGTACCGTCTGCACCCGGCCCAGGGGCTCGTTGTCGAGATAGGTCAAGCCCGCGTCGATCTCCAGATTCTCGAGCAGGCTCAACACCTCGATCGAGTTCCGCGACAATATGGTGAAGCTCACGTCGGGATGCTGCGCCCGGTAGGGCGTGGTCAGCATCTGGACCATGGCAAGCGCGGTCGGGATAGCGGCGATGCGGACATGTCCGGCGAGGCCGCGCTTCAGCGCGTCGACCTCCTGGCGCATGGCGCGCGTGTCGCCAACGATGCGGCGCGCCCAATCGAGCACGCGCTCGCCTTCGGGGGTGAACCCTTGGAACCGCGAACCGCGCTGCACGAGCAGCACGCCGAGCGTATCCTCGAGCTGCTTGATGCCGGCCGAGAAGGTCGGCTGGCTCACGCCGCAGGCCTCGGCGGCATGACCGAAATGCCGCTCGCGCGCGAGCGCGATCACGAATTCGAGCTTGTCCAGCATAGGCGAGCCGGCTCCAACGAAACTCCGACTGATGATAGCGGCTTACGCCCCTTCGCGCAGCCGTTCGCACATCGGAAGCCGGAGAAATCTATTTCTGCTTGCCGCGCGCCTGCGCCGGGGGAATAGGGCGAGCGCCGTCCCGGTTCCGGCAAGCGCGATGGCCTGAGCGAGCAGCACATTGCCGAACCATGTGCCGAGCAGGACGGTCGGGAGTGCCGCGAGCGTCTCGGCGAGCGTTGCTGTCTCGGCCATCGCGCCGGCTTCGACCAGGAGCCACACGAAACCGGCGATGTGCGCGACCACGATGCTCGATTCGGCGACGCGCCGGCAGCGCCGCTCGATCCCGGGAGAAATGTCAGAGATAACGACACGCAGGAACACCGCCGCGCCGAACCTCGACAACAGGCTCGCGACGAACAGCCAGCGCGTGAGCGTAAGCAGCATGGTGCGATCTCAGTGGCGGTGCTGGGCGTCCTCCGCGGAATCTGCGGGGCCCTCGGTCTCGTCAGGTCCTGATGCCCCGGCGCCGCCGACATGGAACGTCGCCGCGATTGTGCCGGCGTGCTCGAAGGTCAAGCTCGCCTCGAAAGTCTCGCCCTTCTGCAGCGGGGTCTTGAGGCCCATGAGCATCAGATGATAGCCGCTCGGACCGAGCGTGACCGTGCCGTTCGCCGGAATTGGTACGCCGCCGGCGACAGGGCGCATCCGCATCACGCCGTCGACCATCTGCGTCTGGTGGATCTCGGCCCTATCCGCCAGCGTGGTACTGACCGAGACCAGCCGGTCCGGCGTGTCGCCGCCGTTCTTGATGGTCAAATATCCGACGCCGACGCCGGTTCCGGCCGTCGCTCGTGACCACGCATCGTCGAGCGTGATGGAGCTAGCCGCGGTGGCGATCGCATTCAAGATAAGGAAGAGCAGCGCCAGCGCGACGGCGCGAAACGAGAAGCGGGACATGGCATGTCTCCCTGGACCGTTCAAGGTCACTTGCCGACGGTGAAGCTGAAGCTTCCCTCGGTCTTGTGGGTGTCGGTCGAGGTAACGTGCCAGACCACTTTATAGAGTCCCGGCGCGAGCGGACCGACCGAGATTGCGAGGCGCTTGGCATTGTCGGGAGCAATGTGCAGATCGCCCTTGTCGACGCGCGGCTTTGGCGTCGTCGACTTCGATGACGCTGAATTTCGGCTCGAGCGCTTCGGAGAAGTCGAGCACCACTTCGGCTGGCGTCTCTGCCAGTTTTGTTTCGGCGGCAGGCGTCGAGCCGGTCAGATGAGCGTGGGCGAAAGCCGGCGTGCTCGCGAACATGGCGAGCACGACCGGAACCAGGAAAAGTCGCATGATGGCGATCCTCGAATTGAAGCGCTAGCGCCAAGTCTCGCGCGGAATTTGCGGGATAGATCGGAGACCGCGTGCGCAGTTTCGCAGGCGGCCGGGTCCAGGAGTCAGGCGGCGAGGGGAGGTGGCGCGCGGCTCTGCGGCGCGGGCACCGGCAGCGCCGCGAGATGCTGCTGCGGAGCGAAGACTCGCGTAGCGCCCGGTCCCGACGGGGCGGGCAGGGCAATGGCGGTTGCGGCCAGCGCGAGGTGAAGCGCGGCGAAGCCAGTGCATATCGGGCAATGTGTCTTGCCCGCGGGCTGCGAGCCCTTCGTCGTCTCGCTTCGCGTGCCGCTGGGCGACGAAGCCCCGTCATGGCATGGCGGCTCGGCCGTGAGCGTGATCCGCTCCCCGGACAACGCCGCGTTCGCCTGCGACACGGCGTGCCACGGAATGAGCACGGCATAGAAGGCCATGCGCAGCAAAGCGAGCGTCCCGCCGAAACGGCGGTATCGATGCGCCAACGCGATCGCCATGCCGCCAGTCTACAGGCAAAGCGGCGGGTGAGCGAGCAGGCCTACTCGGTCGAGCTTCGTCGGTAGATGTCGTCGAACCTAACGATGTCGTCCTCGTTGAGATAGGCCCCGGACTGAACCTCGATGAGGAAGGCGGGAATCTTGCCGGGATTGGCGAGTCGATGCTTTTCGCCGATCGGGATGTAGGTCGACTGGTTCTCGCTCAGCATCGCCACGTCAGCGCCGCGCGTCACCTCGACCGTTCCGGTCACCACCACCCAATGCTCCGATCGGTGATGGTGGCTCTGTAGCGACAGCTTGCCGCCGGGCCTGACCATGATGCATTTGACTTGATAGCGGTCGCCGCGATTTAGGCTCTGATACCAGCCCCATGGCCGGTACACCCGGTTGTGCTGGAGCGCGAGGTCGCCGCCGTTACCCTTGAGATAATCGACCACCCGCTTGATCGACTCGCTGTGCGCCTTAGACGCGACCAGCACCGCATCCTCCATGGCGACCACGACGAGGTCCTCGACGCCGACTAGAGCGACGCAGGCATGATCGCTATAGGCGAGGCTGCCACGCGTGTCTTCGAGGATGATCTGGCCTTCGCCCTGGACCACGTTGCCCTCGCTGTCCTTGTCCATGAAATTCCACAGCGCCGACCACGAGCCGACGTCGTTCCACGTGGTCGTGAGCGGCACGCAGCGCATGATGTTGCCGGCCTTCTCGGCGACGGCGTAGTCGAGCGAGATCGACGGCGCATCGCGATAGACGCCGTCGAGCACGCGGAAATTGAGATCCGCGATGGCGCGGTCGAGCGCCTTGCGGCTCGCCTCGACGATCTCCGGCGCGTGGGTGCCGAGGAGATCGAGCATGGTCTTCGCCTTGAACAGGAAGATGCCCGCGTTCCAATAGAAGCCGCCGGCGTCGAGATAGGCTTCAGCCACTTCGAGCTTTGGCTTCTCGACGAAGCGCTTCACTCTGAAATCGACGCTATTGCCGGCCTCGGTCTCGATATAGCCATAGCCGGTATGCGGGCAGTCCGGTTCAACCCCGAACACGACGAGACCCCCCGCTTCGGCCGCCGGCACGCCGCTCTCGATGGCGCGAGCAAAGCCTTCCTTGTCGCCGACCATGTGGTCTGACGGCGCCAGCAGCACCAGCGCGTCTTCGTCTTCGCCCGCGGCGATCAGCGCGGCGATGCAGGCCGCCGGCGCCGTGTTGCGGCCCTCGGGCTCGATCACGATGCGCCCCACCTGCGCACCGATCTCCTCGAGCTGATCGGCGACGAGGAAGCGGTGACGGTGATTGGACAGCACGTAGAGATCGCCGAATCGCGGCCCGGTCAACCGCTGGCAGGTCTGTTGGAACAGCGTGTCGGGGCCGGTCAGCCTATGGAATTGCTTGGGGTATGCCTCGCGCGACAACGGCCATAGTCGCGTGCCCGCTCCGCCGCACAGAATGAATGGCAAGATCTGAGGCATCGGGCGTCATCGCTTTGTTGGTCCCCTAAAGGCTTCCTTAGCACGCCGCCGATGGCGCCCCAAACCCATCTTCCGGCGCGGTAAATCGAGGCGTGCGGAACAGCCGAGCGCCTATTTGAACTCGACCTTGAGCACCTGGTAGGATTTGCCGCCGCCTGGCGTCGACACCTCGACGATGTCCTTCTTGCGCTTGCCGAGCAAGGCGCGGGCGATCGGCGAGGTGATCGAGATCTTGCCTTGCTTAACGTTGGCCTCGACCTCGCCCACGATCCGGTATTTCGCCTTCTCGTCGGTGTCCTCATCGACCAAAGTGACGGTCGCCCCGAACATCACCTGATCGCCCTTGAGCTTGGACGTGTCGATAATGTCGGCGCGCGACAGCTTGTCCTCGAGGTCGGCCATGCGCGCCTCGGTGATTCCTTGCTGCTCCTTGGCGGCGTGATACTCGGCGTTCTCCGAGAGGTCGCCATGGGTCCGGGCGTCGGCAATGAGTTTGATGATCCGAGGGCGCTCGACGGTCTTGAGATGCTTGATCTCAGCCTCGAGTGCTGCATAGCCCTCCGCGGTCATCGGCACCTTGTCCATATCCGTCAAAGCTCCTTGGGGTACCCCCCTGGACTAATGTCCAGGAATTGCCCGGTCTAAGTCAAGAATTTGTTGATTTTGTACGACTTGCTAAGCCGTCTCGGCGAGCTTGCCAGAAGCCTCGCCGAAATAGCTTTGCAGCGGGGCGACGTGCAAACCACCCGCCCTAAGCGCCCGAATAGCCTGGGTAACGGCCAGCGCGCCGGCGAGCGTTGTATAATAGGGGATATGGTAGAGCAAGGCCGACCGGCGAATCGAGAACGAATCGGCCAGCGCCTTGGCTCCCTCGGTGGTGTTGAACACGATGTCCACCTCGCCGTTGGTGATGGCGTCAACGATATGCGGGCGGCCCTCAAGCACCTTGTTAACCCTCTCGGTCGGAATGCCGTAGCCGTCGAGATGGCGCTTGGTGCCGCGCGTTGCGATGATGCGGAATCCCATCTCCGCGAGCTCCCTGATCGGCGCCACCACCTTCTCCTTGTCGCTGTCCTTGACCGAGACGAACACCGTGCCTGACAGGGGAAGCTTGGAGCCGCCGCCGAGCTGGCTCTTGGCGAACGCGATCGCGTAGTCCCGGTCGATGCCCATGACCTCTCCTGTGGAGCGCATCTCGGGCCCGAGCACCGGGTCGACGCCGGGGAAGCGAGCAAACGGGAACACCGCCTCCTTGACCGCGATATGGTTGAGCTTGGGCCGCTTCAAGTTGAACGAGGCGAGCGTCCTGCCGCCCATGATCTCGGAGGCGATGCCGGCGATCGGGAGACCGACCACCTTGGCGACGAACGGCACGGTGCGCGACGCGCGCGGGTTGACCTCGAGGATATAGATGTCGTCGTTCTGGATGGCGAACTGGACGTTCATCAGCCCGACCACGTTCAGCGCCCGGGCGAGCTCGACCGTCTGCCGCTCCATGTCGGCGATGATCTCCTCCTTCAGCGAATGCGGCGGCAGCGAGCAGGCGGAGTCACCGGAATGAACGCCGGCTTCCTCGATGTGCTCCATGATGCCGCAGATGAACACGTCGCCGGTGCCGTCGCCGATGGCATCGACATCCACCTCGATCGCGTCGCGCAGATAAGAGTCGATCAGCACCGGGCTCTTGCCCGACACGACCACGGCCTCGGCGATGTAGCGGGCGAGCTGCGTCTCGTCGTGGACGATCTCCATCGCTCTGCCGCCGAGCACGTAAGAAGGTCGGATGACGACCGGGAAGCCGATCTCGACCGCGATCGCCCTTGCCTCGGCGCCGGAGCGGGCGATGCCGCTTCGCGGTTGCCTGAGCTTGAGCCTCTCGATCAGTGCCTTGAAGCGGTCGCGGTCCTCGGCGAGGTCGATCGACTCCGGCGAGGTGCCGAGGATGGGGACTTTGGCATTCTCCAGCGCCTGGGCGAGCTTGAGCGGGGTCTGGCCGCCGAACTGCACGATCACGCCCTTGACCCTGCCGTACGCCGATTCGGTGCGCACGATCTCCAGCACGTCCTCCTCGGTCAGCGGCTCGAAATAGAGCCGGTCGGAGGTGTCGTAGTCGGTCGACACGGTCTCCGGATTGCAATTGACCATGATGGTCTCGAAGTCCGCGGCCGACAGCGCGAATGCCGCATGGCAGCAGCAATAGTCGAACTCGATGCCCTGGCCGATGCGGTTAGGGCCGCCGCCGAGGATGATGATCTTCTCGGCGCCCGACGGGCGCGCCTCGCATTGCGCAGGTCCGGCGAAGCCCGACTCATAGGTCGAGTACATATAGGCGGTGGGCGAGGCGAACTCTGCCGCGCAAGTATCGATGCGCTTGTAGACCGGGTGCACGTCGAGCTCTCTGCGCTTTTTGGCGACCTCGCTCGCTTCAAGCCCGGCGAGCTTAGCGAGCCGCTCGTCGGAGAAGCCCATCGCTTTCAGTGTGCGGAATTGCGCGGCGGTGCTCGGCAGCCCGTGCTGGCGCACGCGCTCCTCCAAGTCGATGATCTCCTGGAGCTGGCGGATGAACCAGGGGTCGATGGCGCAGGCCTCGTAGATCTGCTCCTCCTCGAAGCCGAGACGGAGTGCCTGGGCGACCTTGAGCAGCCGGTCGGGGGAGGGCGTGCCGAGCGCGGCGCGGATCACGTTCTTGTCGTCGCCCTGGCCGAGGCCCTCGAAGGCGATGTCGTCGAGCCCGGTCAGGCCGGTCTCCATCGAGCGTAGCGCCTTTTGCAGCAACTCGGGAAAGGTGCGGCCGATCGCCATCGCCTCTCCCACCGATTTCATCGAGGTGGTCAGCACAGGCTTGGCGCCGGGGAACTTCTCGAAGGCAAAGCGCGGGATCTTGGTCACCACATAGTCGATGGTCGGCTCGAAGCTCGCCGGTGTCGCGCCGCCGGTGATGTCGTTGGCGAGTTCGTCCAGCGTGTAGCCGACCGCGAGCTTGGCGGCGACCTTGGCGATCGGGAAGCCGGTCGCCTTCGAGGCGAGCGCTGACGAGCGCGACACGCGCGGGTTCATCTCGATGACCACGAGGCGGCCATCGGCGGGGTTGACCGCGAATTGAACGTTCGAGCCGCCGGTTTCGACACCGATCTCGCGCAGCACCGCGATCGAGGCGTTGCGCATGATCTGATATTCCTTGTCGGTCAGCGTCAGCGCCGGCGCCACCGTCATCGAGTCGCCGGTATGCACGCCCATCGGGTCGATGTTCTCGATGGAGCACACGATGATGCAGTTGTCGTCGTGATCGCGCACCACCTCCATCTCGTACTCTTTCCAGCCGAGCACCGATTCCTCGATCAGCACCTCGGAGGTCGGCGAGGCGTCCAGCCCGCGTTCGACGATCTCGATGAACTCCTCGCGGTTATAGGCGACGCCGCCGCCGGTGCCGCCGAGAGTGAACGAGGGTCTGATGATGGCGGGTAGGCCGATGTCCTGCACCGCCTCCAGTGCCTCGATCAGGCCCTTCTCGACGTAGCGCCGCCGCCGCTCGCTGTCGCGCCGCGCCCAGTCGGCATCGAAAGCGGCGCGGGCTGAAACGCGCGCTTCCGGATAGGCGAACTCGGCTTCGATGCGTGCGATCTCGGATCTGTATTTCTCGCGATCGGTCCGCTTCAGCGAAGCGGCGTCGGCGAGCCGCGAGCGCGGCGTCTCGAGCCCGATCTTCTCCATTGCCTTGCGGAACAGTTCGCGGTCCTCGGCTTTGTCGATCGCCGGCGCCCGCGCGCCGATCATCTCGACGCCGAATTTCTTGAGCACGCCCGACCGCTCCAGGCTGAGCGCCGTGTTGAGCGCGGTCTGCCCGCCCATGGTCGGCAGCAGCGCGTCGGGGCGCTCCTTCTCGATGATCTTGGCGACGAAATCCGGCGTGATCGGCTCGACATAGGTCGCGTCGGCGACGCCGGGGTCGGTCATGATCGTGGCCGGGTTCGAGTTGACCAGGATAATCCGATAGCCCTCTTCTTTCAGGGCCTTGCAGGCTTGCGTTCCGGAATAGTCGAACTCGCAGGCCTGCCCGATCACGATCGGCCCGGCCCCTATGATCAATATGGACTTTATATCTGTGCGCTTGGGCATCAGCTTGCGGCGCTCGTGCCCTTCTTTGCCTTCATCATCTCGACGAAGCGGAGGAAGAGGTAGTGGCTGTCTTGCGGGCCGGGCGAGGCTTCCGGGTGGTACTGCACCGAGAACACCGGCTTGCCCTTCAGCTTCAGCCCGGCATTGGAGCCGTCGAACAGCGAGACGTGGGTCTCTTCGACTGACGGAGGCAGGCTTGCGCGGTCGACGGCGAAGCCGTGATTCATCGAGGTGATCTCGACCTTGCCGGTGGTGAAGTCTTTCACCGGATGGTTCGCGCCGTGATGACCCTGATGCATCTTGCCGGTCTTGCCGCCAAGTGCGAGGCCGAGCATCTGATGGCCGAGGCAGATGCCGAATACCGGCAGGCCTGAGACGACCAGCTTCCTGATCTCCGGCACGGCATAGACGCCGGTCGCCGCCGGGTCGCCGGGGCCGTTGGACAGGAACACGCCATCGGGTTTCCGCTCGAGAATCTCCTCGGCCGTAGCCGTCGCCGGGACTACGGTCAGCCGGCAGCCGGCCGTCGCGAGCTCGCGCAGGATGTTGCGCTTCAGCCCAAAGTCGATGGCGACCACATGGAAGTGCGGCGTTCCCTGGTGGCCATAGCCGCTCTCCCAGCGCCACTCGGTCTCGTCCCAGCCATAGCTCTGGCCCGAGGTCACGTCCTTGGCGAGCTCGAGCCCTTCCATGGGCGGAGAGGCAGCAGCCGCGCGCTTCAGCGCGACGAGGTCGAACACGCCGTCGGGCGCGTGCGCGATCACAGCATTCGGCATGCCCTTCTCGCGGATTAGCGCGGTCAGCGCGCGGGTGTCGACGCCGGTGATGGCGATGATGCCGCGCGCCTTCAGCCAGTCGTTGAGGTGCTGGCCCGCGCGCCAGTTCGACGGCCTGGTGATGCTCGCGCGCAGCACGCAGCCGCGCACGCATGCGGCCGCAGCGAGACTCGCGCTCTCCAGATCCTCGTCATTGGTGCCGACATTGCCGATATGCGGGAAAGTGAAGGTGATGATCTGACCGGCATAAGACGGGTCGGTCAGGATCTCCTGGTAGCCGGTCATCGCCGTGTTGAAGCACACCTCGCCGGCCGCGATGCCGGCAGCGCCCGCGCCTTGGCCCTCGATCACGGTGCCGTCGGCAAGCACCAGCAGCGCGGTCGGCGCCTCATCGGCCCAACCCGAGACTGCGCGCGCGCGCGAAGTGGCGGCCTCTCCGGCCAGCGCTTCTGAGTAATCGTTCATGGCCTTATTGGCGGCACGAGGCCAAGGCCGCCGGTTGCAAGTTCGGGTGCACCGAGTTCAACGTCAAGGGCTAACGCCTAAGATCGCAAGCTCCGCCCAGCCTCTTACGTCACGACGTCATGCGCGGTCAACCCACAGCTATAAATATTTTCCTGTTAAAACAATAGGTTAGACGAACAAAATCCCTTGCTTGCTTCGGTCGGCTCGATTATTTTGGAAACTTCCTTCCGCAAAAACCGCGACCCGTTCATGCGCGAGACCATCACCGCCGCCCTGAAGGCTGCGACCAAGGCCCAAGACAAGCGCCGCATCTCGACGCTCCGCCTGGTCAGCGCCGCCATCAAGGACCGCGACATTGCCGCGCGCACCGCCGGCAAGGGCGAGGCGACCGAAGCCGAGCTGCTCGAGCTTTTCGCCAAGATGATCAAGCAGCGCGAGGAATCCGAGAAGATCTACGCCGATGCCGGCCGCGCCGAACTCGCCAAGCAGGAAGGCGAGGAAATCGCCATCATCCGCGAGTTCCTGCCGAAGCAGCTCTCTGGCGCCGAGATGGAGCAGGCGATCGCGGCAGCGATCGCCAAGACCGGTGCCGCGAGCGTCAAGGACATGGGCAAGGTGATGGCCGAGCTGAAGTCGGGCTACGCCGGGCAGATGGATTTCGCACGCGCGAGCGCTGCGGTGAAGGCAAAGCTTCAATAGGCGGCGTCCGCATCACTTGGGGCAAGGCGATGCGCTTCTTCCGTCTGCGAACGGCAATAAGCTTTCCCAATCGGTCTCAGCTGGCACCACGTCCTCGGCGAGGGCGGCACTGCGAGGATCAGGGACTGCCCAGCTTTCTGCCGCTATCGTCCCTTTGTCGGCATCTTCGCACCTGACGCCAAGGCGGCCTGGAGCCTTTGGCGCATGGGCGACGTCGCCACCCTCTAGCCTCTAGACCGCGCGTCGCTCTCGCCTGTCACGGTGACCGCTGACACCCCCGGCGCGGGCTTCGTCTCCATCGATCACCTAGCGAACCAGAGAAAAGAGTTAAGTGGATGTCTGTATCTCCGTCGCGCAAACCCTCGACGGCGCGCTGGTCGGTATTCAGACGACCGGAATCGCGCCGTGCAGGACGCGAAGAACGATCTTAACAGAGATCCTGTTGAGGGCTCAATCTTGCGCAGAGGCCATGCGGGATTTTGATCTGGACGGTTCGCGGCCGGGAAGCGGCTAGGCAGTACCGACCTAGAGCTCGAGGTCTGTCCGCGCGCCATTCAGTTCAGTCGAGACGTTGAGGCGATGGCCGACTGCGTGCCACCCGGCATTGAGGAGAGGCTTCGATACGAAACGCCAATCGCCGCATCGGGAACATCCCGCGGCCATTTGTCTTGCACCGCACCATGATTTCGTCACTGCACTGCGATATTGATTGTGCACTGCAGCACGGCATGATTCTGTGCTCGATTCAAAAAAGGAGACCAACCATGGTCCTACTCTCCCGGTACACCCCCTCGGCCACTGCCGTCGCCGGAGCGCTTCTCGCGCTTCTGACTGTGAATGCGCCGGCCCGAGCCGACGACCCGACCACCAATGTCGGCCCCGTTCCAGCGAGAGAGCCCATCCTCGCCACAATTGGCGGGCAGCGCCTCATCGCCTTCTTCGTGCCCGAGCGTGGTTCCTGCGCCGTGAGCGCGATCATTTGGAAGGACGCTGGAGTCGAGGCGCCCTATGCCTCGTCGCGCGTCAAGGTCAGCCTGCGCCCGGGCGAGATGATCCAGCTCGAAAGCGGCGTCCAGCAGCCCGTGAACCTGCTGTGCGGCGCCGATGCGTCGACCCTCGCGCTCGTCGCGCCAGGGGAGGCGGTTCTGACCAACGCACGCGCCAGCAACTGACGGCAGCGAACGCTTAGGACGGATTGAGCCGGGCGGACCTTGAGCCGCCCGGCTTTTTTGCACTTCGGATATAGCTTCCCCTGCTCGGGCTTTCGGAAGATTAGGCCTCGGGTTCGGTCTCGACGAAGGTGACGCGGTTGTCGCACGCAAAAGGGGATATTTGCGTTCACCGTATGTTCCAATCCGTGAATATCGGGTATCAACGCACGAAGAACCGTGGTGCGCATCGATAAGCGTCGTCACTGTGAGCGATGAAGTTCTCCGATTCGTTCCTCGATGAGATCAGGGCCCGGCTGCCGGTCTCTCAGGTGGTTTCGCGCCGCGTGCCGCTGAAGCGCGCCGGTCGCGAATGGAAAGGCTTGTCGCCGTTCAACAAAGAGAAGACGCCGTCCTTCACCGTCAACGACCAGAAGGCCTTCTATCATTGCTTCTCCTCGGGCAAGCACGGCGATGTCTTCACCTTCGTCATGGAGACGGAGGGCCTGAGCTTCCCTGAAGCCGTTGAGCGGCTCGCGGGCGAGGCTGGCGTTCCCATGCCGAAGCCCGACCCGCAATATGAGCGCTCCAACAAGGAGCAGCTCGGCCTGCTCGATGCGCTCGAAGCGGCCGCGCGGCTGTTCGAGGAAGCGCTGACAGCCCGCGAGGGTCGCGATGCTCTTCTTTATGCCGAGCGCCGCGGGCTCACGGCGGTGACGCTGAAGGAGTTCCGCATCGGCTTCGCGCCGCATGCGAAGGACGTGCTGAAAGCGACTCTAACCAGACGCGGATTCACCGAGGCGCAGCTGCTGGAGGCGGGGCTTCTCGTCAAGCCCGATGACGGGCGGCCGAGCTACGATCGCTTCCGCAACCGCCTCACCATTCCCATTCTCGACGTCAAGTCGCGCGTCATCGCCTTCGGCGCCCGCGCGCTCGATCCCGATGCCGAGCCCAAATATCTGAACTCGCCGGAGACCAAGCTGTTCGACAAGGGCTCGACCGTGTTCAACTTTACCCGCGCGCGAAAAGGCGCCTTCGACAAGAGCGAGCTCGTCGTCGTCGAAGGTTACATGGACGTGATCGCGCTGCATCAGGCGGGATTCGAGAACGCCGTCGCCACGCTCGGCACGGCGTTCACCGAGCGCCAGATGGAGCAGCTCTGGGTGCTCGCGCCCGAACCCATCATCTGCTTCGACGGCGACAAGGCGGGCGAAGCTGCCGCCGCGCGCGCCATCGACCGCATGCTACCTGTCTTGCGTGAAGGCCATTCCTTCCGCTTCGCGTTCCTGCCGCAGGGCTCGGACCCCGATGATCTTGTCAGGAGCCAGGGCGCTCGCGCCTTCGCTACATGCCTCGATGAGGCCCGTCCGCTGATCGACGTGCTGTGGCTGCGCGAGCGCGCCGAGCACCCGGTCGATACGCCGGAGCGCCGCGCGGCGTTCGAGGCGAGGCTCGAAACGTTGCTTAGGCAAATCGGCAATGCGCGGGTCAAGGACCATTACCGCCGCGAGGTGAAGAACCGACTCTTCGCGTTGTGGCGAGAAAGACCAGCGCGCGGGGCAAGTTCGACGGGCTCCGCCTCTCGAACCCCAGCAAGAAGCGGAACGATGCCGCAGCCCTCGCCGCGCGGATTTGCCATTGTCATTACACTCGCTCTCGCCAATCACCCTTGGCTGCTCGACCGCTTCGCCGAGGAGGTTGCAAGCTTGGACATCAAGGACAAGAGGCTCGCCGCGCTGCTCGGCTTCATCGCCCGCACGATCTTCGACCGCGACGACACCAGCCGGGAACAGCTGGCGCAGACCCTGCAGGCGAGCAGTCATGCCAGAGTGCTCGATAGGCTCTCGCGCGAAAGCGCCTTCAAACGCATCGCCTTCCTTCAGCCCGACGCGCCGCGCGAGGATGTCGAGGAGCAGTTCGCCGATCTGATCTACCGCTTCCGTGCGCTGCCGGCGCTGTCGCGGGAGCTCCGGGAGGGCGCCGACCACCTTTCCGATCTGTCCGAGGCCGAGTTCGAACGCTTCGCCACGCTTCAACAGCAGGTGGCGAACGTCGGCAGCCAGCACGCGGCCGACGATGCCGGCGACCGCGACGCGGGAGAGCGGCTCAAGGATAAGATCGCGCAAGTGATGCGCGAGAAGGGCTCGTGGCGGCGGGGCAGCCGGCCAGTCCGGCAGGAGTGATCGCCGTCCTCACGTGAGCGGCCGACAGGTCCCGAAGCGTTTGCACGTTGAAGCAAAAGGTGCCCAGAAGGCGTAGGCTGCCGCACTCCCGATGGACGAAAGCCGGCCGTCAGAGCCTTCGCCAACGTCCTCAATAGATCACCTCAGTTCAAAGGAAGGCACGGCGGGTGCTCCGCGCCTTCCTTCTGCCGGACCTCTTGAACGATGGGCTCACCTTCGTCACGACCTACAAATAGTATTTCGACGATCGCTCGGATGAGGACATCGACCTGTTCATTACCGCGCTTGCCCATAATCTTCGCCTCTCCCGCGGCCTCATTCTTGCACAGGCTTTCCGGCCATGAACCAAGTCGAGCGCAAGAAAAACCGCGGGGCTGCCGAGCGCGGGCCTTGACAGGCGGTAACACCCTCGCCAACTCATGCTTAAGACGTGCAACGACCGCGCGACCGCAAGATTTTCGGGGCGGGACGCGCGCTGCAACCCGGGATAAGGGCTTAATTCGGACCCCGCGGCGATCGACCCGACAGTCGGCGGACGTGATATGGGCATAATCCAGCCGAAGTAGCGGCACGTTTATAGTCTCTGTCGAAGCCCTTTGGGCTGAGTTGTAGGGAGCAAGACAGTTGAGCCGGCAGTTGCCGCCAGTATAGGAAATCTGGCGTCACGGCTGGTGCGGCGGTCATGCTTCATTGACGATTAACCGAACGCCAGTTAATCGCATGTGTTGGCGTGCTGCAAATGCGCCGCCTTTGACAGGTTTTGAGTTCTTAGGGATGCGCCATCCTGAGCGATGCGCGTCCCGATGGAATTTGCGCTTCGGAGTAAGATGAATGGCAACGAAGACCGCTGAAGCCGAGGATCAAGAGCAGCCGCAAACCGAACCGGCGGATGGCCCCGTGCTCGACATGTCGGATGCCGCCGTCAAGAAGCTCATCAAGACCGCCAAGGCTCGCGGCTTCGTCACCTATGACGAGCTGAACGAGGTGCTCCCCTCGGAGGAGGTTTCCTCCGAGCAGATCGAGGACACCATGGCAATGCTGTCCGACATGGGCATCAACGTAATCGACACCGACGAGGCCGAGGAGACGCCGGAAGGCGCGCCCGACGCCGAGGTTGCTCCAGCGCGTCCCGTCGCGCCGGTAACCCCAATCGCCAAAACCGAGACCAAGTCAGAGCCGACCGAGCGCACCGACGATCCCGTGCGCATGTACTTGCGCGAGATGGGCTCGGTCGAGCTCCTATCGCGCGAGGGCGAGATCGCCATCGCCAAGCGCATCGAGGCGGGCCGCGAGGCGATGATCGCCGGGCTGTGCGAGAGCCCGCTCACCTTCCAGGCCATCATCATCTGGCGCGACGAGCTGAACGACGGCAAGATTCTGCTCCGCGACATCATCGATCTCGAAGCGACCTATCAGGGCCCCGACGCGAAGCCGACGCCGTCCCAGCCGCTGCCGGGCGAGGGCGCCAACGGCGACGCCACGGCCGTTAACGGCGCCGCCAAGCCGGGCCACGGCGCAGCGCAAGCCACGCGGAGCGGCGACGAGGAGGCCGAGGAGCCCGCACCCGAGGAATTCGAGGAAGACGAGGACGATCTCGAGAACTCGCTCTCGCTCGCAGCGATGGAGGCCGAGCTCAAGCCCAAGGTGCTCGAGACGTTCGACCTCGTCGCCACCAACTACAAGAAGCTCCGCAAGCTCCAGGACCAGGTTGTCGAGCGCGCGCTCAAGAACGACAGCCTCTCGACCGGCCAGGAGAAGCGCTACAAGGTCCTCAAGGACGAGATCGTCGCCGAGATCAAGTCGCTCTCGCTCAACACCAACCGCATCGAAAGCCTGGTCGAGACGCTGTACGACATCAACAAGAAGCTGCTCGGCTATGAGGGCCGCCTGCTCCGCCTCGCCGAGAGCTATCGCATCCACCGCGAGGACTTCCTCACCGAATATCAAGGCAACGAGCTCGACCCCAACTGGCTCCGCCGGGTAGGCCGCTTGAAAAAACGCGGCTGGGCCGATTTCATCCATGACGAGCGCGGCATGGTGAAGGAGATTCGCGCCGAGATTCATCGCCTCGCCGCCGAGACCGGGCTCGAGATCAGCGAGTTCCGCCGCATCGTGCATATCGTGCAGAAGGGCGAGCGCGAGGCGCGCCAGGCGAAGAAGGAGATGGTCGAGGCGAATCTGCGTCTCGTGATCTCGATCGCCAAGAAATACACGAACCGCGGCTTGCAGTTCCTCGACCTCATCCAGGAAGGCAATATCGGTCTGATGAAGGCGGTCGATAAGTTCGAGTATCGCCGCGGCTACAAATTCTCGACCTACGCCACGTGGTGGATCAGGCAGGCGATCACCCGCTCGATCGCCGACCAGGCGCGTACCATCCGGATCCCAGTGCACATGATCGAGACCATCAACAAGATTGTGCGCACCTCCCGCCAGATGCTGCACGAGATCGGCCGCGAGCCGACGCCGGAAGAGCTCGCCGAGAAATTGGCGATGCCGCTCGAGAAGGTGCGGAAAGTCCTCAAGATCGCCAAGGAGCCAATCTCACTCGAGACGCCGATCGGCGATGAGGAGGATAGCTATCTCGGCGATTTCATCGAGGACAAGAACGCCGTGCTGCCGATCGACGCGGCGATCCAATCGAATCTGCGCGAGACCACGACGCGCGTGCTCGCTTCGCTCACCCCGCGCGAGGAGCGCGTGCTGCGCATGCGCTTTGGCATCGGCATGAACACCGACCACACGCTCGAGGAGGTCGGCCAGCAATTCAGCGTGACCCGCGAGCGCATCCGCCAGATCGAGGCCAAGGCTCTGCGCAAGCTGAAGCACCCAAGCCGCAGCCGCAAGCTGCGCAGCTTCCTCGATAACTAGCGCGTGTCATTCGGCGAAAGCCGGAATCAACCTGGACTCGTCATCGCCCGGCTTGAGGGGGCGATCCAGTAGCGGCCGGTCTTCGTCGTACACACGGCGGCGATTACTGGATGTCCGCTTTCGCGGGCATGACAAAGCGCTCAAACAGCGAAGCGGTAGCGTATAAAGAGCCTCGTTAAGTCACAGCAGGAACTTTGCCCGACGCTACGCCGTTTCAGGGCTAGGCCATCAACCTGAAAGGGATTCGCCATGCGTGCATCGATATTCGCGGCGCTCCTTATCGCCGCTTTTGTGGTTCCGGCAGCGGCCGCGCCGCGCCTGGTCCAGGGCGCCGTCAACGGCACGACCACGGCCACCAAGGGTGTGGCCTATGGAGCAGGTCAGGCCGGCAAGGGTGTCGCGCGCGGCACGGTAACCGCGGCGAGGGGCATCGGTTACGGCGCGGTCTGCGTCTTCACCTTCGGCGCCCGCTGCTAACCGGCACACGGCAGCTCAGGGCGACACTCCCTGGCCCTCCGCCTCAAGGGCGGAGGAGACGCGAGTGAAGTTAGGGCGTGGTGGGAGTGTCGGAAGCGAGCGCCGACTCGACGCGACTGACGCGGACCGTGGCGACGCCGCTCGCGACCATGCCGAGCTTCGCCGCTGCCGCCTTGGACAAATCGATGATGCGGTTTTGCGTGAACGGGCCACGGTCGTTGATGCGCACCACGACGCTCTGCCCGTTGTCGAGATTCTCGACCAGGACATGCGTGCCGAGCGGCAACGTCGGATGCGCCGCGGTCAGATCGTCGTCGTCGATCGTCTCGCCGCTCGCAGTCGGCGAATCGAGGTCGTACCACGAGGCGCGCCCGGTCTCTGGCCGGCTGCCTTTCGCGAGTCTGGCCTTGCCGAGTCCGGTCGTGCTGGGCGCTGCGACGTTCGGTTTGATCAAGGGGTCCGCCCGCGGCTCGCGCTCGGGAACCGCCGCATAGTCCTTTTGCTGCTGCTGCGGCGGGGGCGTCTTGCGCCGCTCGCTCTGCCCCGGCGGCGCGGATGGCGGCGCTGGCGCTGCGATCCTGTCGCGCTCGCTCATGTGCGCAGCGTTGAACATGAAGATCGCGGCGAGGACGATGCCGCCGATGGCGGCGGTGGCAAGCACCCGAGTCTTGCGAATTCGCGGCGCACGCGGAACGATAGCGTCGGTCATAGCAATCCCTGCTGAACTCGAACCACAGTCTCTCCGCTCCCCCTAACGTCGCGAGCCGCGGCTCCGTTCCCACCGGAGAAAGGCCGCAGCAAAACGGCGATTTTCGGGCCGGCGAGGGGAGGGAGTTGCACGGAACATTCCGCGTATGCGCAAGTTGATAGGCCGACACGTTCCATTCGGCCGGCGCTCTGCCGGCCCACCATAAGAGGCATGTGAGATGACCACCCCGAGCCAAGCTTATCGCAACGCCGCCAATTCCCCGGCCGGCCGTCATGCTGCCGAGGCCGCCAAAGAGGCGCGCGACAGCGTCAAGTCTGCCGCCCACTCGGCCAAGGAGACCGCCGAGGAGGTCGGCGAGTCGATCGGCGATCAGGTGAGCGAGTTTGCCTCCGACGTATCGCGCAAGGCCGGCGAGTATGCGTCTGACGTGTCGCGCCGCGCCGGTAAGCAGTATGGGCGGGCGCGCGATGCCGCTTCCGAGGCCTATGATGAGGTGCATGACCGCGCGGTCGACAACCCGCATGTCACGCTGGCTCTGGCGGTCGGCCTGGGCTTCCTGCTGGGCGCCTTCCTCGTCGGCCGCCGCTAGCCGCTACTAAGCCTCAATCCCAGCGGATGGCCGGGCCCGCCGGGCCATTCCATTTTGCCTGCCGCGTCGTGGCAAAACAGCGTGGCCGCCCGCGACAGGCGCGCTGATGACAGATATATTACCGCATCCGGCCGCGCCGTGAGCGCGCGCCGGCATGGGGGGAAAGCAATCATGTTCACCGCCTGGATGAACTTCGCCTTCAATTCCGCGCGCCTCTATCAGGAGGCACACGAGGTCATGACCTTGCGCTGGATGAAGCTCGCTGCCGGCGGCCCGGCGAGTCACATCGAAGCGCAACGCATGATCGCCGAGAAGGGCTTTGCGCTCGCCGAGGCCGCGGGCAGCTTCGCCTCCGGCGCGTCCGTGGACCGCGTGGTCCGCCGCTATCGGAACATCGTCAGGGCGAACAAGCGCAGGCTCTCGCGCTGAGGCTTGTGGTCACATCACGCGCTCGTGGCCCTACGTGATGCGTAAATCGCGGCGGCTCGCGGCTCCCGCGACACTTCCCTGAACGGCGCGGCTGCGCGGCTGGTGCAGACCGGGGCCAGGTAATCATCATCGCCTATTGCCAGGTTCCCGCCGAGGAGGTGCGCAACTATCATCCGACCGCGGTGCTACTCGGCGACAGCAACAGATCGCGCTGCGCGGCTTAGGCCGTCCGGCTACTCGTATCGCAGCGCGTCGATCGGGTTCATCATCGAGGCACGCCGCGCAGGGTAATAGCCGAAGAACACCCCGACCAGCCCAGCCGACAGCAGGGCGATCAGCACCAACCCGGGCTTGAGCGCGATCGGCCAATTGCCCCAGATTGACATAGCGATCGCGGCGCTGCCGCCGATCAGGAGCCCGATCAGCCCCCCGGTCACGCATAGCGTCACCGCCTCGATCAGAAACTGGCTGAGAATGTCGCGCCGTCTGGCGCCGACCGCCATGCGGAGGCCGATCTCCTTGGTGCGCTCGGTGACCGAGACCAGCATGATGTTCATGATGCCAATGCCACCGACGATCAGCGAGATGGCGGCGGTGGCGCCGAGAAGCACCGACAGGATGCTCTGCGTCTCGCTTCGCGCCCGGATGAATTCCGCCATGTTGCGCACCTGGAAGTCGTCAGGCGTACCTGGCCTGACACGGCGCCGCTCGCGCAACAGCGTCTCGATCTCCTCCTGCGCGTCGCCCATCGCTTTGGCCGAAGCGACCTCGACCATGATCGAGCGGAGATTGTCCGGCACGGTTTGCTCGGCCCCGAACAACCGTCGCCTCGCGGTCGACAACGGTACGAGCGCGGTGTCGTCCTGATCGGTGCCGAACCCCGATTGGCCCTTGGTGGTAAGCGTGCCGACCACGGTGAAGGGGACATTCTTGATGCGCACTTGCTCGCCGAGGGCCGGGGCCGAGCCGAACAGCTCGCGGTGCGTGGTGGCGCCGAGGATGACCACCTTGGCGCCAGAGCGCAGTTCGGCATCGGTGAAGCTTCGTCCATCGGCGAGGGGCCAATCGCGCACCTCGAGGAAGTCGGCGTTCACGCCGTTGACCGAAGTTGTCCAGTTGGCGTTGCCGACGACCAGAGGGGCCGAACCGCTGACCATGCCCGCCGCGCCAGCGACGCTCGGCACCTTGGAGCGGATGGCGGCAAGATCGCCTTCTGACAGAGCGAGCGCCGTGCCTTCGCCGGCGCGCCGTCCGCCGGAGGTGAACGAGCCAGGCATGATCACCAGCACATTGGTGCCGAGCGCCTTGATGCGCGCTTCGATCGCCTCGCCCGCGCCGCTCGCCACCGACACCATGACGATGACCGAGGCGACGCCGATGATCACTCCGAGCATGGCAAGGAAGCTCCTGAGCGTATTCACCTTGAGCGCGACGAGCGCCACCTTGAATGAGGCGAGGACGTTCATGACGCATCCTCAACGATCTTGCCGTCGCGGAATGTGAGTCGCCGCCGCGCTCGCTTGGCGATGTCAGGCTCATGGGTGACGATGATCACGGTGATGCCGGTGTCGTTCAGCTGCTCGAACAATTCGATGATTTCCTCGGTGGTACGGCTGTCGAGCGCGCCGGTCGGCTCGTCGGCGAGGATGATATGCGGGTCGTTGACGAGCGCGCGCGCGATCGCCACGCGCTGTTGTTGCCCGCCCGACAGCTCCGACGGCTGGTGGTCTTCGCGATGCACGAGCCCAACCTTGGCAAGGCACTCCTTGGCCTTCTCACGTGCGCCGGCATGGCCGTGCCGCGAATAGAGGCGTGGCAGCACGACATTGTCGAGCGCGCTGGTCCGCGCCAGAAGGTTGAAGGTCTGGAATACGAAGCCGATTCTCTCGTTGCGGTAGGTTGCGAGCTGGTCCGAGCTTAGGCCGCTGAGCTCGCGCCCCTCGATGTTCAGCGAGCCAGAGGTCGGCGTGTCGAGCGCGCCGATCAGATGCATGAAGGTCGATTTGCCCGAGCCCGACGGGCCGGTTACGGCGAGATATTCGCCGCGCGGCACCTCGACGCTGACGCCCTGCAGCGCGCCGATCACGCTGCCGCCGAGTTGGTAGGTCTTGACCAGATCGCGGGCGGCGATCTGCGGCACCCCCACGCTCACGGTGCGCTCTCGCGCACGCGCACCACCACGTCGGCCCCCTCGGGCAGGCCGTCGACCACCTCGGTCGCGTTCTGATCGGCGAGGCCGAGCCTGACCTCGCGCGGGACCAGTGAGCCGCCCTCGTAGGACCACAGCGTCACCCGCCGCGGGCCGCTCGGTCTTTGCCGCGCCATCTCCTCGTATTTCTTGTATTTGCCGGGACTCAGCACGGAGCGGAGCACTTTGGCGATGCGCATGCGGGCTTGCTCGCGCGCATCGTCCTGTGAGGCGCCGGCTCCCGGCGGCCCGGCATTCTTGATCGCGGCAAACTCGGCCTCGAGCGCGGTAGAGATTTTGCCCGTCTCCTCAGGCGTCAGCTCGAGCTCAGTCTTGAGCCGTCCCAGCATGCGGCTGCCGCGCTCGCCGAGTGAGACGATACCAGTCGAAAGCCCGTCGCGCACCAGCGCCGCTTGCGCCGGCCCGCGTGGCTGATAGCGCAGCGCCTCGTTTGGTACCGTCACCACGCCTTTGTGCTCGCCGGTCACGATCTCGACATTCGCGGTCATGCCGGGCAATAGCCGGCCGAACGGGTTGTCGGCGTCGATCACCACCGTATAGGTGACCACATTGTTGAGCGCGACCGGAGCGAGCCTGATCTGCGTGACCTTGCCCTGGAAGGTTACGTCGGGATAGGCATCGACGGTGAAGCTGACGGCGTTGTCACTGGCGATCTGGCCGATGTCCGCCTCGTCTACCTGGGCTTCGATCTGCACATGGGATAGGTCCTGGGCGATGGTGAACAACTTCGGTGCCTGGAGGCTCGCTGCAACGGTCTGCCCGACCTCGACCGTACGATCGATGACCACGCCGTCGATCGGCGAGCGGATAAAGGTGCGCTCCAGATTGATGCGGGCGCTGTCGAGGGTCGCCTGATGCTGAGCCAGCGTCGCTTTGGCGTTTTCGACATTGGCTTTGGCGATGGCGAGCTCGGCGGTGGTGCTCTGCTGGCCGGCGATTGCCGCGTCGAGCGTGACTTGCGTGCCTGCGCCTTTGGTGACGAGTTCCTGGGCGCGGTGCAAGTCGAGATCGGCCTTGTGCAGGTTCGATTCCGCCCGCTCGACGGTGGCTTGCTGCAAATCGACGTTCGCCTTGGCGATGGCGAGGCCGGCTTCCTCCTCGCGGACCTTGGTTTCGAAGGTCGACGGCTCGATGCGGGCGAGCACCTGGCCCTTCTTCACTTCGCTGGTGAAGTCAACGTTGAGCTCGCCGATATTGCCCGAGAGCTGCGAGCCGATGTCCACAGTGCCGAGCGCGCGCACCGTGCCCGAGGTCGACACCGCCCGGCGCACATCGGCACGCGTAGCGGCGACGGTCTCAATATCGAGCTTAGCTTCGGCTTGTTGGAGCCAATAGTAATAGCCGGCCCCGGCCGCGAGACAGGCGGCGAGGAAAATTGTCAGCCAGCGCATTCCCATCCCAAGATCTTCGTTATCCCTCGGCGACACATTTTATCACGCCGCTTCGCCCCGAAATCGTTACAAAACGGCAATGATTTGAATGCGGTAGTTCCTGGAGCTCCGCCGGCTGGAACCACTGGCGCTCGCGGACCTTGGCCATCTGCTCCTGATCGACGAACGGCAGGATCGTCTTCTCGAAGGCGAATTTGATCTGCTGGTATTCCTCGCCGCAGTTCTTGGCCCGCTCCGGCGGAAGGCAGCCCGAAATCGACCAAGTCCTGGAGCGTGCGACCGGCGTCTCGCAGAGCGCATAGCCGCGCGACAGCGCCATCCGCCCGTAGCGGACCGGCTCGGCGCGCCACGGAGCAAGGCGTTTCGTTCGCCTTGATCTGGATCAGCCGGCGCCTCGACTTATTTGAGCTCCCAGGTGACTTGGACCTCGATATCGACATTCTGTGTACCGGGCTCGATCGGTACGGGCTTAGCAGCGGTTGCCTCCATCATCGGCGCGGCTGCCATCGAGCGCGGAATGTAGCCGCCTTGCTCGGTGATGGTCATCACTGGGCCGAGCTCGACGCCGGCCGCCTCGACATAGAGCTTGGCCTTGGCGATGGCGTCGGCCATGGCGAGCTTGCGCGCCTCGTTCTGCTTGTCGTCCGACTTGTCGATGTCGAAGGAAATACCGCCGATCGAGTTCGCGCCGGCCGTCACCAGCTGATCGAGGATGGTGCCGAGCTTGTCGATGTCTTGGGTGGTCACGTAGACGGCATTGGTCACTCTGTAGCCGACGATCCGCGCAGGCTTGCCGTCGTCGCGGTTATCGTAGCGTGGGCTGATCAAGAAATTGGTGGTCTGGATCTTCTTGGGGTCGATGCCGGCTGCCTTAAGCGCATCGACCACGTCTGTCATCGCCGCGGTGTTTTTGGCGAGAGCGTCCTTGGCGTTCGTCGCCTCAGTCTCGACGCCGGCGCTGACACTCACTTTGTCGGGCGCGGCCTTGACGCTGCCCTTGCCGGAAATCGTGATGGTACGTTTTTGCGGCTCGTGATCGTCGGCGAGCGCTGCCGGGCCGGCGATTGGTACTGCCGCGAATAGAATGGCAAGCAGGCTGAGAAGTGCTTTCTGCGCCGTCGATGTCATGGGGATCCCCCGTGGGTTGTGGCGTTGGTATGATCCAGCGCGAAGCATCCCTACGGGCTTTGAATGCGAACGCCCATGCTTCGCTCTGTTCGCCGGGAGAGGAATCCTGCTATGAGGCGGAAATTGGGAGAGCGAATCTTAGTTTGATTGCGCTCAGTTTTTAGCTTCAGGGGCCCGTAGCTCAATTGGTTAGAGCCGGCGGCTCATAACCGTCTGGTTGGAGGTTCGAGCCCTCCCGGGCCCACCAATCTCAAAATAAGTAATTGTAGTAAAATGACTTTTTCGTCCTTCGCCCGCACCGGAGGTACAGGTTGCTTACGTCAGCGGAAGCCCTTGCAGACACCGCATCGTAGTCGAAGATGTCCGCTTGCGCCTGCAAGCAGACATCGTCGGCTGCTCTATAGTAGTCCGCTAAGTGCCATAAGCGGACTCTCTTGAGTCTCCACTCACTCTGTTCGAAGAGAAGCCCCACGGTTCGCTTCAAGTGATCCCGTAATCGAGAACGCGGACTTGGCCTGCGGCCACAGTCGGCCGTAGCTTCGTCATTGTCGCTAGTTGTGAGAGTTCGAATAAGCGAGGAGGAGCGTTATGGCGATATCGAAGGGGGATGTGGTTTCATTGATGAATGAGTTTCACGACACGGTCATGTTCAAGAAGGGGACGGCGGAAGACCAGGCGAGGTTCTTCCTGCATCCCGAGCCGCGTATCTTTGTCTCTCACGGCGAGGACCTCTCACTTCAGACCAACTATGAAATTCACCAGAAGCTGACCGACGAACGGCACATCGTGCTCGAGCCGTTCACCATCACGCCGCTATGCGACGACCCTGAGCGCGCCCACGCGGTAGGCGCCGTCTATTGGGAGGCCCGCCCTTTGGGATCGTCCGATGGAGGTCTGATCAAGTGCATCGTCGGCGAGGATTGGATTGTCCAGCGTATCCCGTCGGGCGAGCTTAAGATCGCGCTATACATCAATTCCTATCATCGCTCTCTGCCCGACTCCGCGCCAATCGACCTGACGTGAGCGCTCCCATCGGGATGTCGGTTATGGGTCAGAAGCGGACCTGGGTGCGCGGATCACGGATGTCGGCTTTACCCTCAGAAGCGGAAATTCCACGGCACGCGTGAAAGGAGGATTCCCTCCGCGCCGCCGTCGGGGATTTCGACTTCCGCGGTGATGGTATATGGTTTTGAGGTGACCGGCATGACCGAGAATCGCGACGACCACAAACTATTCGCTGATCTCGACGCCCTATCAGAGGACCAGATACAGGTCGGCCTTGCGGCCGGCGTTTGGAGTGACGAGGTCCGTCCTTTGGTACAGCACTACCTGTACGACCTGAAACTTAAGCGGATTGAGGGCGCTGCAGAACATCTCGGCGAAGTGCAGGAAGCAATGAAGTTAATGGTGGACGAGACCATCAAATCGAAAACGCGAGCCACGGCTGCGATGATTATCGCGGTTGGAGCGATGATAGCAGCGATGTTAGCCGCCTTGGTTGCTTTCCTCGCTCTCAGAGGGTTCCGATCCAATGGTCTTTGGTGATGGCGTTACAAAGCAATGGTCCACCTTCCGCCTGCGCTTCTAGCACTGGCCGTTCTTTGAAGCTGCCGGAAGCCCGTCCGCACTGGTTCTGGCACAGAGCAGACGCCGCGATGGATTGCTGCGATGTCCGCTTCTGACCCCGCGCGGTCGGTTTCGATTTCAGGAGGCGGCTTAGGTGCGGGAGCCCACCAAAATTGCTTTTGTGCGTCAAAGGCGCTTTACGCCCGCACCTTGGCGTTAGCTGTTGTTTCCCTGGCGAACTGACACAACTCCCGGGCCCACCATTTTTTAAGATAATACCGATTTTATCGGCTTTTTTTGCCCTCCCGCCCGCACCAGGCCCCAGGTGCGGAAATAGATTTTCAGCTGGCGTTCAGCTTCTCCATTGCCTGAGCGGCAAGTCTCTTCCTGTTTGCGGTGCGCGTGTAGTGCGCGGCCCTTGGATTAGCGAAGACTTCTATCTGGTTGGTAATGCGAGCGTTGAGCCGTTCTTGATGCGGATTAATCCAAGGCGCTTAGTATCGAAATCAGTCGGAAGCTCGTCGAGCTTGCCACTGCTGGTGTCACTGATCCGGCTCAACTTCGGAGACTTACCCTTGCCAGTCTGCCTCTCTCCCCGCCACTCTCGAGAACGGCCGGAGGCGTTACGCGGGCCTCTCGGTAGAGGAATATCGCTGGAAGACAATCCGCAAGTGCATGAAGGGATAAGAGAAGCCCGGCCTGAGGGGACCGGGCTTCCACTAAACCGAGCCGTAAACTGGCGCCCCGGGGCGGGGATGCGAATAGCGCCAGAGGTTTTTTCAACGCGCGGGGCCTCCTGATGTTCCTAGAGCACCCAACCCTAAATCACGCGCTTTCGCATCAGCAGCGTCCCACAGTGCCCCCATCATGCTCGTGCTGGCCGAAATCACGCAAGCCATTCGGGGGCTTCTCGGGGCTCAGCGTTCTGCAAGGCTCAAAAAAACACAGTGGTTATTTGAGGGGTGACTCGTAGCCCCCGCCGAATTTATAGTTGAGACCAACCCGGACGATGTTGAACTCTGCCGGGCTAGCGGAGAAGCGGTAGACTACGGGGTCTCTGGGTGGGAGGTAATGGGCTGTTCCGGAATAGTCCTCCCCGTCGAAGCGGACGAACAGGTACTCCGCCTTGACCGTCCAATTCGGCCTCCAAGCAAATTCTGCGCCCCCGCCGACCGTCCATCCAGCATCCATATCGCCTGTAGCGTCGATCAGCCCGCCGCCGCAGTGGGGCACGCTATTGCAAAAATCGTGATTTCGATATTCACCATCGCTGAATGCTGCGCCGCCGGTCCCATATATAAGCCATCGATCCATGGTGACGCCCAGGCGGCCCCGCACGGTCGCCAGCCAGTTCATCGCAACACTGATGCGGGTGTCGGACCCCCAGTCTGCCTTTGAACTGGCCGGGATTTTAGCCGCGCGGCTATCGAACCCTGAAAAATCGGCTTCAATACCTGCCACGACTCTATTGAAGGTATAGTTGTACCCGATCTGACCCCCGCCAATGAAAGAGGTGTCGTCCCCAACTTTGGTGACTTCGCCAGGAACAGGGTTGGCCTTAAAATAATTGAAGCCGCCGAGATCTACGGAACTAGAATCACCACCCCACCCTGCGCCGGCATTGCCGCCGATGTAGAATCCCGTCCATTTGAAGGGGGTGGCATCGGCGGTCGTCGGGAGCGCCAAAACGGCCAAGCCGGCGAGGTAAAGACCCAATCGAGCATGCTTGTTCATGGTTGTCCCCCCGGCCAAGATCCTCAAACAAATCCTAAGCACCATCTCGGGAAACTAACTGTCACCCATTTACAACAGACCCGGGATTCCTTCTCGCCGGGTTGATCCTCCGCAGCCGACGCCTTTTTGCTCATATTTGCCTGTGGCGAAAGACGCAAGGTTGAGCGATACCGCAGGCTAATTCGCACCGATTCAGCTGAGCAGCGTAAGGACCAATGCAAGCGCCGGAGGATGCACCACGCTAAGCGGTTAACGCGATTTATCGAACAGTTAACCCCTGCGAACTCATTCTGCCGACATGGCACTGACGGCAGCACAGCACTTACTGATCTCAACGATCTACGACAAAGCGGCAGCGGACCCGATGACACCATCACCGCAGCGAGCGGCATTTGCCCGAAAGTCAGAATGGTTTCGTTTGCGTACTCGAATAGCGGAAATCAAGGAAGCGAGGGCGACTTCGAAAAGGGAGGGGCCCAAAATGCCCACGGATGTTCGACCGTTCGTCGAAATTACGAAACGAGCGGGCCGGTGACTTGGCTTCGGCTTAGCGAAGCAACGGTCATAATCGACCACGACATGCAGAAGGCACGCGAGCGGCTGGAACGAGCCATCAAAAAAGCTTGGTTGGTGCGAGCTCCCGGCCTACCTCAATCCACCCGCGATCCGAATGTTCCGCTACGCATCCAAGTGACGCCCCCTCCGGGCTTGCGATCTGAGGGCAGAGGTTGGCTGGATAATCCGGTGTTGCATTGGGAGGCATCCGAAATCGAATGCCTCTGCAAGACGTGGACGCCCTCGTCAAAAGCGCTGGCTTCAGAGTTGTTTCAATCCAGAGTGAAGATTGAGATTTGGGATGGCGATCTTGTGCGACTGTGGGGAAGTTGCCAGGAAGCTCACTACGCCCTTGCAACAATGAGTTGATGGCATCACACCAAGTCCCCGCTAGTCAAAATAAGTCCCCATATCGCTGCGCATTAGAATTGCAAATCTTGATTTTAAAACAGTGGAATTGTGAACTTAGCACTCTTTGCGAATCAGCGTTTGGCGCATCATTCGTCTGGCACCACAGAGGGAGCGGGCCATGGAGAATGACGAAGAGGCAAAGCATCTAGCAGCAGAGTTCATCACGCAGTGTCGGGGCCAGGGACGGTCAATCGAAACCATCGCCAATGCAGCGGGATGGATCTTACAGATCATAGCGCATCTTGAGTCCCAACGCAGAAGTCGCACTGCGCCAGCAACCAATTTGGCCGATCAACGGTAGCCTGTTCGCCCTTCGCGCTTGCTCAGGCAGACGTAAAGCAAAGGCGGACCGACCTTTCGTCTGGCTAGTACCGCTGAGACGCAATCGTCACTTGCACGCCTCGGTCGATACGTTCATCGCTGTCACCGGCTAGGGCAAAAAAACCCTCAGGTCTGGCCCTGAGGGGTCTTGGTGTTGTGACATGATTTGTCCACCCCGGACTTAGCGCTGAGGCCAGTTGGCCGCTAAGGTATCGGAATCAACGATGTTCAGTGCCTCTGCCGAATTCCCGCATTGGAGACTAAGGGACTTACTGTCGGGGCTGTCGATGTTGACAATCTGTCCGGCGTTTAGGCGCAGCCGAACTCGCGTCGCTGAGGTGCCGCTCTCGTCAGCGAGATTGTACACCACGGCGTAAAGGCCACAGTGAGTTCCATCCGGCTCGTAAAAGGCAATCACGCCCTTGTTGCCGAAGGTCGTCACAATAGGCACGTGGGCTGGCACGGGGCCCAAATTCTGGATTGGCTCCTCCGCACGCGCAGACAGATTAAGTCCGCCGAGAACGACAAGGGTGCCAAACGTGGCGTATATTGCGCTTTTGCTGAGAGTGAACATAGTGAATCTCCTCTATGGTCTGTGCTCAGAACCATTCCGAGCGTGAAGAGATTCTGGATCATTCTTCGGATTTGCGCTGTGGCCGATGCCACAGTTTTTGGATTTTTCTTCTGTCGCCATTGCGACCGAGCAGTGTTGCTACTTGCTCGTCAGCTTTTCAAAGCCTTGCCAATCACCAGATGGCGGAACTTCGAGGATACCGCACGCGGAGCGACGATGTAGTACTCAGGGATCTTGGCCGACGCCTCCCGGAACAACGGCAGCCGCGCCTCGAACTCGCGGGCGACGTATCGGTTCATCGAAGCGGGAAGCGGGGTGTAGGCAAGCTTGGCCCGCGGCTTGCTCAGGCGTCTCCGCGTCGATCACCTCAGAGACATCGATAGCCGCGTTAATCTCCGGGGGGATCGAGGGATTTCCGCTATGGCCGTAAGCTAGCTTCTTGTGGAGTTCAGAGTTCGCTGCCGTGGCGAACGTTGACGCGCCGTAGCAAATGGTCTCCAGCTTCCTCACCAGAACTCGTGGACATTTTGGGTTGATTCCGCCTTCGCCGTCTCATCATCGCGCCCCGCTCTGCTCACCAAGCTCAGCTGACGGCATCAGTGCCCCTCGGCCTTCTCAAGCCTTTATCGCAGCGTCGAACCGAAGTCGACGTTCTTTTGACCTGCGATGCGGTGGCAAATAGCACAGCGCCGGCGTGCACGATCCTTCATGATCCACCTATCCCATCGAGCCGGGATGAACCCAGGCAGGATGCAGAAATGTAACCGACACCTCGAATCAGAAGGAGTCCGAATGCTTGGATAAAATGGACTTGATCGACTTGTACTATCCCGCGGAGCGAGACTGTCGCAGCCCTCCTCGCGGTGCCACCAAAGGAGCGAGAAGCCCTACTACGCTCCATTCTTGGCGGCGCGTCAGACACAGGGAAGGATCCGCATATCTCTCAAGTCTTGGCAATGATCGATGCATTTGCCGGCAGAGATCGGCCATGAAGCCGAGACCTCAGCGCATTCGTCTTGAGCCAGTCTTCGGTCTTGACCCAGGCGAGTGAAGGCCACCTTTCTCGATGGGCTTCACCACCAAATATTCACGAATCCAAGTCTTCGGCACATAGCTTTGAGTTTAATTCGTCGACAGCTTGGGGTGGCTGTCGTGTGCGTGGCTTCCAGCCCCGCCCGTAATGGCGTCGAGCCTTGTCAAATAGCCTTCCGGGCCGCGATGGATCGGTCTATCAGCCCCCGGAGCGATCTTGCCTCTAGCATCCGGTCTACCGTACGTTGCAGTTCGGCCTGGGCAGACAGGCATCGTGGGGGCGTTAATGATGGGCAACATCAGCGAATTTATCCATCACCACTACCGGCATTTCAACGCCGCGGTGCTTAAAGAGGCGGCCCATGCTTACAAGAACCACCTCGACCATGGCGGACAGATGCTCGTGACGCTGGCCGGCGCCATGAGCACTGCCGAACTCGGCCTGACGCTCGCCGAGATGATTCGCGAGGGGAAAGTTCACGCCATCAGCTGCACCGGCGCCAACCTGGAGGAGGACATCTTCAACCTGGTGGCGAACAAGCACTACAAGCGCTTGCCGTTCAAGTTGGAGGAGGACCATTACTGCAGGCACTTCCCGCAATACCGCGAGCTGAGCGCCGAGGATGAGGAGGAGCTCATGGTGCGGCACCTCTACCGCGTTACCGACACATGCATTCCCGAAGAGGAGGCCGTCCGGCCGCTGGAAGGTGCCTTGCTCAATGAATGGCGGCGCGCCGAAAAGGAGCGCAAACCCGATTTCCCGCACGAATTCCTCTACCGGATCCTGCTTGCCGACACGCTCAAGGATTACTACGACAGACCCAGAGAACAGTTGGGTGCTAGCCGCCGCGCAGAAAGACCTGCCGATGTTTGTTCCCGGCTGGGAGGACTCCACGCTCGGCAACACCTTCGCGAGCTACGTCATCAGCCGCGAAATTATGAATGTTCACACGGTTCGCAGCGGCATCGAGTACATGATCGAGCTGACGCGTTGGTATCAGGCGACGTGCCAGAAGCATTCCATTGGGTTTTTCCAGATCGGCGGCGGCATAGCCGGGGATTTCCCCATCTGCGTGGTGCCCATGCTCGAACAGAGCCTTAAGGTTCGCGATATTCCGCGCTGGGGTTATTTCTGCCAGATCAGCGACTCGACCACGAGCTATGGGTCGTACTCGGGTGCTGTTCCAAACGAAAAGATCACATGGGGCAAGCTCTCGGCGGCGACACCGAAGTTTATCATCGAGTCCGACGCCAGCATCGTGGCACCGCTCATTTTCGCCTATGTCCTGGGCCAATAGCTGGTGGGCGTGTCCCTGCTGGCTAGCAGCAGAAAGATCGCATCATGGGCGATGAGTCGATCGAAGTGGTAGCCGAACAAGTTTGGGTATAATCTTCAATGGTCAGTAAAGCGAAGTCTCGGATCGCTGTTCGAGCGATGTGAACTATTTGGCGGAACGATCCATTTGAAATCCTAGATACCGAAGTTGTTCAGAACCTTGGAGGCACACATGTCCCAGCGGTTCACACCGGCTTCAAGCAATAGGCCGACCCTTTTCCTAATCGTATCTCTGGTGCTCGCAGGCGCCATGAGCGCTGCGGCCGCGGCTGAAGAACTCCTCAGCAGGTCGCCCGAGAGAGGCGGAATTGGCCTCGATCTCCAGCAGCTACAGTTCGACAAGGACTTCAACAACCGCTTCAACGGCAACGGCCATGTACGAGAAGGACTTCTCAACAAGCTGGACGAGAGGCTGTCCATCATTGTCACAGATAAAGCCTCCACATCGGCCATCACCTTTTCGGAAGTCATGGATAAGCTGGCTGCCGATATGCATGTCAACAGACTCACCCTGTTCCAACGCTGGTGGGACACGGCCGCAAAAATTCCTGACGGTATGATCGGACCGCGCCACCAATGTATTCTGCAATTCCGAAACCGATGTGGTAAGCGACCTATCGAAAATCAACGGTTTTCCTTATCAATGCCCAAGAGCAGAAAGTAAGCCAAGCGAGTCTCGATCCATTCGACAACGAAGCATGCCCCCCCTGCCGAAATCAGAATGGGTATACAGCGATTGCCTTCAGTCAACCGCTTTGATCTGGCAGATAAGCACAGCGGCCGGCACTGCGGTGAGTACCGGATCGTATTCGCCAAAAACAGTGGGCTTACGCAAGAACCGATACCGAGACCGCAATCTAATCATCTTTGAAGCGCTGGTTCCTAACCCTGATCCGCGGCCCGCCAGCCGACAAAGAAGGACCCTTCGCCAAGCTGGCAGGATGCCGGCCGATCGTCGAATTCTGGCTGAGTCTTTCAAATACAGACATGACCACTGCCGATCGCGGGAAGGCTCTGCACGATTTCTTTCTCAAGGGTTTGCCGAAAGACAGCATCGCCAAGGGATTGCCGAAAGACGTATCGGTCCAATTGTCGACGCGCACACTACGCGGGCGGCCCTGCCAGCGGCCAGATCAGGACGAACCAATTCATGGACAGGCAGCTGGACATTGAGGGAATTCAAAACTTACGGTGGGAGCATTGTTCCGGCGACAGTCAAAAGCAATCCGGGCAATGATCTGTTTTCATCGCTTGCATCGGAAGATCCCCGCGCAACGCGAACTCGAAGATTATCTGGTTTCGAA
Source organism: uncultured Alphaproteobacteria bacterium (assembly GCA_963816805.1). Lineage (GTDB taxonomy): Bacteria > Pseudomonadota > Alphaproteobacteria > Rhizobiales > Methyloligellaceae > Methyloceanibacter. The sequence goes on along the minus strand of CAWFLU010000032.1, from coordinate 17,545 downwards.
AGATGCGCTGGACAATATTAGGGGTATACAAACCGAACCGTAGCAGGGGAAAGAAGCGTGTTCACGTTCGCATTCGGACTAACAACGGCGGGACTCGATCACCTAAATAGCTTTGATAGCATGGAGAGTTGGAAGCCCAGGGGGACGTCCTTGAGGCCTCAAAAAGTGCCGCGCAAGGTGGGGTACTGCCCCATCGAAAAAAGAATCAACACCGAGCTCCAAAACGCAGGATCACCACTTGATGCCAACAACATCATGCATCGAATCCGAACTCAGACGTGTGCCGGATGCCATCACTACAGTAACGGCGACAAGGAGCTCGGGGTAGATTGTCCTGAAGGTTGGTCGGAGCTTGGGCTTTGCGCTAGTGAGGGCAGCGATCGGCGTGGCATCTGGCCGAGCACGCTCGGCTCACGCGGTAGCGGCGGATTCACACACGTGAGCGAGAGCGAGCAGCGAGAGCGGTGAGGACAAAGACGTGTTTGACCTCGCCAATTTGGAGTCAAATTACGCCGGAAACGCTCCGAGACATTCGTTCTAAAAGAATATCCCATCTTAGCTATATGGGACCTGACGGTAACGACAGTCGCTACAAGATTTCCGATACGTTGAAATTCGTTTTGATGCCGCCACGCTTCGAGAATATGGTCCTATATCTAAATCGGCCCCCCCTAGGGTCCGGACTCATTGAGACCCAGAAGGCGAGAATCGACCGCCGAAAGGAAGTTGAGCGCGAGCTTGTCGTAACGTGTGGCAACCTGTCGGAAGTCGTTGAGGCGACAAAAGGCCGCTTCGACCCTCCAACGATCGCGACGGCGCCGCTGACTAAGGGCGGATCGGTCGTCTTGCTCGATTCCTGGATCGACGGGTACAGTGCCCATCGATCGGAGCGTAAAGTGAAGGCGGTTGGCATCGTAGCCGTGATCGGCAATCAGAAGGCTCCTTTAGTCGACTGATGTTCGGCATCTACCGGAACGTCCCAGTGCGCATAGCTCTCGAACGCGTCGCCGCAAAATTGAGCGGGCGGCACCGAATAGACGATGCACTCGCAGTAACCAGCAGCGCGCCGAGCAGACAAGCCCAACCCTATGGCTTTCGCTCCATTCCGGGCACGCCTGATCGTTCGTCTCAGCGACCCGCAAGGCGAGCGCTGCTCGATCTTCCACCGAGAACCCTTCCTCGATACTGGCTAGGCGACCATCTCCGGCGCGGGAACCGTGCCTGTTTCGAGGAAGTTTTTCTGGACTTTGAAGCACTCTGTTTCGATGTCCATCATCCTGAGCAACGCTTGGAGATAAGTGTCGTCAGATCCCCCGATTAATTCTCTCATATTCGTATCGACTTTGTTCTGGAGGGTATTGAACTCAGTGGTAAATCGTATCCTGAGCTTTTGAAGCGCCTCATTCGCCTTATCATTTGCTTCCTGCTCAGAAACTTTTAGCTGCGGGGGATCTATAAACATCGGCACTCCATCAATAAGCATGGGGTTTCCATCACCATCTTTTGCAATTTCGAGGATTTGTTGCAGGACATCGAGGCACGCAGCCCTTGGCTTAACACTTGCAGTAGCCAAGCGCCGCAAAGTAACTCTTCTGACCCAACTCCACGTTGTTGTTTTCGAAGTCTGCCCCTTGCCCCAGGTATCGAGAAACGAATCGTAAAGTAAGTTACCGGTAGGTACGGACCCTAGCTCCCCCGGCGGCCTTCTTAATTGCGCGGTATCGTTATGCCATTTCTTGAGAAGGTTGATATACTCGTTGTTGTAGGCTTCCCAGAACAGGAAAAGTCTATGCCAAGGAATATTTACGGGATCAGGATTGGGCAAAGCCATCGTACTTTCCTTTCTATGCTATGGGGACAGGTACGTCCCCGCTGACATCTACTTCACCAACCTCAGTGACGGCGCCGCCGCAGCGTCGCCGCGCTCCAGCCGCGACAACCCTTCGGCAATCGAGGCAAGCTCGCCATTGGCATCCCGCCGCGCGGTCTCGGGTGCGATGCCGGCTTTCAGAGCCATGATGAGACCGGCAGCTTCCCAGTAGTTCTCGACGCGATGGTAGCGGCCGGTGCCGGCAAACAAGGGCGCGAGGTCATTGCGCATGAGATTGCGGTTCTCGCGCACGGCGATGACGTGAATGCCCTGATGCAGCGCGGCGAGCGTGGGCAACCCGAGGCAGCCATCGGGGATGACGAGGCACGAGACGTCCTCAGCGGAAACGACTCCCTCTGCCGGCGAGAGCCGCGCTCCGGTCACAATGCGCGGGCTGCGCGAAAGCCCCTTGATGACGCTGTGGATGCAAGCGAACGAACTCCCCTCGGCCGCCTTGCGCGGCTCGTAGATGCCCTCGTCGCCGTTCATGATCTCGAAGGTGTCGTACATCGGCGCGTGTGCTGCCGGCACGTCGTAGAGCAGCGCAATCGCGTGGGTCAGCAGCGCCTCGATCCCGCCGAACGGATTGATGCCTTGGTCGCCCATGAAGTAGGCGCGCTGCACGTCTTCCGGCACGTCGACGACACTCGAGATGGCAATCGCCTCGAAGGTGCCCAATCGCTTCTCGATCAACTCGCAAAGCGCGTCGAAGCCCTCGATCACGCCCGTCGCGCGCCCCGAGGCCGGGGAGACGTGCGGTGTCATCACGAGATCGACAGGCAAGGGTACGACCGGAAGGCAAGGAAATCCGCCCGCACCATAGGCCGCGGAGACGGCATTGACGAGCGTGTGCCAGATCACGGCCTCGGGGTGCTCCTGAATGAGCGGCAGGACGCGGTTGGCGCGGACCGGCGCCAGTCCGGCCGTTCCCATCATCAGCCGCGTGAGCACGCTGCCCTCCACATAGAGCGTGTTCTCCGGCATCTCGTTGATGTCGGCGCCGTTGACGACATTGGGGTGGGTGATCAGCCGGTCGCTCGCGGCCGCGAGCAGGCGGGCGACTGGTCCCGCATCGCCCGCGTGTCCGCCGATATCGGCGTCTATGCCGGTCGGCACCACCAACACGGTCGTGAAGCGCTCACAGCTCTCATGCGTTCGCCGACGAAAGTCCATAATCGAGCGCGAGCGCGCCGGGTGATCGTGCACCAAGCCCGTGAGGACGCCGACCTCGCAATCAATGTGGTCCTTGCAGGTTCGCGTTGCCGCGAAGCGCAGCGGCATGGCATCGGCGGGAAGGTTCTCGCCGAGATGGGTCAGCGATGTGCGACAGGAGCCGATCGCTTTGGGCTGGCAGGGGAATCCGTATCTGCTCCTCATAGAGTCGCATCGACCAATCCCTCCTCGTTGTCGCTGCTTGGCGAGATGTCATCGATCGAGCCGTCGCCGTCCATATGATTGATGCCGGCGAAGTCCTTGAAGCTCGAGGCCCGGCGCAACACAACGGTCCCGTCACCTCTTTCGAGATAGATGTTCGGCAAGGGTTGGCCGTTGAACATGTGCGCCTTGACCAGGGAATAAGCGCCCATGGCCGGGAACAGGACGCGCGAGCCGATCGCGAGCGGCTCGGCGAAGCGGTAGGTGCCGAACAGATCGCCGGCGAGGCATGTGCTGCCGGCGAGCACGTAACTAAAGCCTTCGCCCGCCGGTAGATCGTCGCGGTGGCCATAGGACATCGGGCTCGATTGCCGGGAAGGTCGCTGTACTCGAACACCTCGGGCATGTGGTTGACCGACGTATCGAGCACGGCCACGGTCCCACCGTCCGTGTCGATGAGATCGACCACGCTCGCCACAAAGGCCCCGCCGTCGCGCACAAGGGCCGCGCCGGGTTCGATATAGATGTCCTCAATTGCAGTAGTCGACTTGAGCACGGCCGTTGCCTCGATGAGTTGCCCGGCTGCGCCGGGGGCGCGCCATCCATAGCCGCCGCCCAGATTGATCCAACTTATCTCCGCCAGGATGTGGGGAATCTCACACTGCAGCCGCTCGATCGTCGGTTTAAGGCCGGAGAAGTCGTCCGCCTCGCAGGTGTTGTGGAAGTGTATCCCGGAAATGCCGGGAGGAAGTGCCTTGAGCCGTCTCAGATTGCTGACAGGCTCACCGAGCTTCGAGCCCTTGCGGCATGGATCATAGCGTTCGTCGTCGATCCACGAGATCTGCGGATTGACGCGCAGACCCTTGCGCACGCCGAAGAAATAGCCGTCGAGGCGGGCGCTCTGCGACAGGGAGTTGAAGGAAATGGCGTCGCAATGCCCGGCAAGCTCCGCGCAATCGCGATCGCGCAGCCCGGGCGAGGTCACCTGGACCTTGGCATGCGGCCCTACGGCCCGGCGTGCCAGCAGCGCCTCGAAAAGCGAGCTTGCCGAGAAGCCTGCCAGCTGAGGGACCATGAGGCGCAGCACGTCGGGAAGTCCGAGTGCCTTCAGCGAGTAGAGCGCCCGGCAGCCGGCCAGCCCGCAGAGGCGCGCCAGCTCGTCGCGGCTCGCCGCGATGGCTGCCGGCCTCACGATGAACGCGGGTGTCTCGACAGCGTCGCGGGGAAATGCAGATTGCCTCCTCACGGCACGACCTCCGCTGCGGACCTGCCGACGGCAGGCATTTGCGGTTCGAACCGCTCCTCAAGGGCGGGGTGTAGGCGATGATCTGCGCGAATGTCTCCCAGTATCCGTGGCTCACCTGCTCGACGATTTCGGCCTTGTGGGCGCGATAGGCCTCCGGCAGGTGGAACCAGGGAATGCTCGAGTACTTGTGATGCAAGGCATGGTACCCGATGTTGTGTGAGACGAAGGTATTGACGAACCAGTTCAAATCCGAACGCGTCTTCGCCCCGCTCACCCTGAAGTGATCGCCGACTTCGGACCAGTAGTTGAGTGTCGAAAAGACGAAGGTGTAAGGGATGAGCCAATAGAGGATCAACTCGCGCCAAAGAGAGAAGTAGGCTGCGCCGGCTATGACCGCGGCCCAGGCAGCGAGCATCAGGCGTGTCTCCCTGAGGTCGAAGTCGTAGCCGAAATCCCGTACCGTCTTGACAAGATGCATGATGCCCGTGAGGCCGATTGCGGGCCGGAGCACGAATAGCCAGAACGCGAGAGCGCGGCTGAGCTTCCGGCTGGGGGGCGGCAGGCCCCAACCCTCGTAGTCCTCCCAGATGCTGTTCTCCTCATCGGCAATGTCGACCTCGTGGTGCAGCCTGTTGTGGAACCGGCGATAGGCAGCGAGGGACGTGAAGACCGGCCAGGCGAGGATCGCTCCCATTAGGTCGTTGACACGCTTCGACCTGGAGAGGTGCCAGTGCGACGCCTCGTGCAACAACGCCTCACCAAGCGCGTACTGACGTGTACCGATAACGAGGACGGCAAGTGCCTTTACTGGCCAGCCTGTGTCCGGCACGGCAGCGGCAATAGCGATCGCTCCTGCAATGAGCGCGTACTCAGCCGCGATCGTCAGCAACGCGCGCGTGGTCGAACGACGCGTGAAGCGGGACATTCTCGTACCACTCCTCCGTTAACGACCCTCCGAGATGGCAACAGGCCCGGCATGCAAATCCAAAATACAAGCCGATCAGGAGGCAAGGCTCAACATCATACGAGCCTCCCTCAAGTCATGATCCTCGCTCGTGTCGACCATCCGCTCCAGGAGGGGCGAAGGTCCTGAACGCCGCAAAGGTTGTTCTTGCACATGCTGAGCGTCGTTCTTAACTCGAATGCAACGCTCCCTTGATGCCGTGCGGTCTCCAGCGCCTGCGCATAGCAGGCCGCCGCACCGGCGAGATCGACGGCCGCGCGGCAGGTCCCCCTCCACGCGCCATCGCTCCGCGGCGTAGAACGTCTCTTCTGCGAGTTCGTGCGCCTCGCGCATGGTCGCGAGTCCCTCGTCGACATTGCCGACCAGCAAGTGTACCTCGGCGAGCCAAGGCAAAAAGCAGCTCAGGCAGATGTCGGCCTCGGGAGCGCGCACCTGCTCGATGCCCAGCGACACCTCGGCAATGGCCGCAGCGGGGTCAGGCCCGAAGCTGATCGCCCAGCCATGGATCACCTGCGCCAGCCCACCATAGAAATCGAAGCCACCCTCCTCGCAGCTTGCGATGGCGCGTGAGGCGAAGAGCTCGGCGCGACGAGTGTCGCGCATCAGCGCGTAGAGCCAGCTCGCGTAGAACTCGGCCTGTGCCGAGGAATAGGCGTGGCCCAGCTCGCCGGCGAGCGCGAGGGCCTGCTCGCAATCGGCGATCGACAGATCGGCCCTGCCCAAGATCCAATGTGACAGGGCCCGATACATGAGGCAAAGGACCTTGGGATCGTCACCGATTCCGCCGATCAGGCGATGATGGTCCTCCGCTCTGTAACGCGCGATGCTCTCGTTGGCGTGCTCGCAGCATTCTGCGAACGCGCCGACATAGAAGCTGATCTCGGACAGGATACGATGACCGTGCAGGAATTGGTCGGCGGATTTCGTGCCGTCCGCCATGTCCAGGCATGCTCGACCATGCTCCAAGGCTTCATCGAGCTTGCCATTTACGTAGAGAGAATTGGCAAGACCCAAATGGGCCATGAACTGTTCGTTCGCACGATCCAGGATTGTCGACAGCTCAAGTATCCGGGCGTAGTTGCGCTGACTTGCCTGGGCGGACCAGCCCTCAATCGCGGCTTCGACGCCGCTCGCCCTCACTCGCAGCATCAACTCAGTGTCGGCGGCGGCCGGCCGATCCTTGATCTGATCGAGCAGCTCGATGGCTCGATGGAAATGGCCAAAAGCCTCCTTGACGGCGGATCGCATTGTCGCACGCTCGCCCGCCGCGGACCAGTATTCGATCGCCCGCTCGGCATCACCTGCCTCAGTCCAGTGATGAGCGACGAATTCGGGCATCTGGCCTGCGATTTCGGGATGCGACGTGCACAAAGTGTTGGCGATATGCTGGTGGAGTTGCTGGCGGGTGCTTCGCAGCATGCTTTGATAGGCGGCATCGCGAAGCAACTCGTGTCTGAACCCGTATTGGACCGGCTGGGCATCACCTGATCCGTGGATGAAGCGTGACTCGACAAGCTCGACGAAGGCAGGCTCGAAATCTTCCGGTTCAAAACGGCAGACGCTCTCTAGCAGGTCGTGCGAAAACTTCGGGCCCACCGCAGAGGCGATTTGCACGAGGACCTTGGCCGATGGCGACAGTCGATCCAGAGACTCGCGCAAGAACATCTCGAGGTTGACGGGTATTGAGCCACGGATCGCTTGCAGAGCGTCAGCCTCGCTCCACTGATCGCCTTGAGCCGTCAGCTTGTCGCGGACAAAGTGGGCGAGCTCCTCGAGATAGAAGGGAAGGCGATCTGGCTCAGTGCGCTTGAGAATCGCCGCTGTTACCGAGGGAGGGCAATGAATGCCTTCGAAAGCGTTGGTTATAATCGCCGAGCTGAGCTCGTCGCTGAGTGGTCCCAGGCGATAGATCGCGACGTTCGGCTTGACTCTAATGGCCGCGATCATGCTTTCTTCGGCTGGGCCCGGCCGCGAAGTAACTAGTACGAATAACGACATTTCTGTTGCCAGTTGGACAATAGCCTCAAGAAGCTCGCGCGACGTGGGATCGATCCACTGAAGATCCTCGATCACCAAGAGGTAGGGGCGACTGGCGGTCATGCGCTTCAATTGCTTGATCATCAGCTGAAAGGCATTCTCCCTTAGGTCGTCCCGTCTGCGATTTTCTGCGGAGCTGACCTCAATATCGAGCAAGTACCGGCAAAGATCGTCGTCGACGGCGGGAGTGTCTACGCGGTCCCTGAGAAGCTTGCGCAGCTTTGCGATCTGCATCTCGGGTCGATCGAGATGGCGTATCCTTGCGTCGCGCCGCAACCGGTCCAAGATCGGATAGAGTGCGCTGCTTCGGTAGAGATCGGAACATTGGTAGCTTAAGACTGCACCATGCTGCTCGGCGGCCGCGAGATGGCTGAGAGCCAGCGCCATTCGCGATTTCCCGATGCCAGCAGTGCCGACGAGAAAGCCGACCTGACCTTGCCCCTCGCACGCGAGCAGCCACTGCTTGCGAAGCTGCTCCATTTCGTCATGTCGCCCGACGAGCGGCCGCGCGTGGGCAGCATTTCGGGCCGCGAATGTGGTCAGCCCCGATCGCGGCACCCCGAGAACGAATGCTTCGACGTTACCTTCGACCCCCTCGAACGATTGGAGCCCGAGCGCAGCGACGTGGAACGCGCGCCCAAATCGGTCCCTGGTTGCTCTGTCAATAACGATCGAGCCGGGTTGGCAACTGCGCTTCAGGCGAGCTGCGAGATGATGGCGTTCCCCGCTACCTCTACCTCGCTTTCGTGCTTGGTCGGCATGATCACCATGAGGTCGGAGGCGATAGTCACCCGAAATTGTAGAACCCAGCCAGCTGGAACGGGTAGCTTGAGCTCCCTTGCGGCCTGCATAATGGCCAACGCAGCGTGAGCGGAATGCGCGGCTTGGTTGCCCTCGATGGCCGGCCAACCGAACAGATACCATGCACCATCACCTTCCATTTGGTATTTGGTGCCGCCGAGGCGTGACAGGAGCACCTCGAACCTAGCGTGTATGGAGCGCACGATTTCCAGGAAGACCTCTGGATCACCGATGAGATTCGACAAGGTGACCGACTGGACGAGATCGTAGTAGAGGACCGTGAGTTGTTTGCGCTCACCGCCCCCGACCAAGTAATCATGGGCAATGGCCTGCGAGAAGGCGCCGTTCTCTCCTCGTCTTGAGACCCATTTTCCTGAGGTCTTCATCGCCGAGCTCCCCGAGGTCAACCCAAGTGACGTCATGCTCGGCGAACACGTCCACGTAGGCTCCAGCCGGTGCGACTGAAGCCAATTGTAACCTCTCGCGAACTCATGGCAAGCCACTCGCTCAACCGGGTCGACTATTGAACCCGCGCCCCCGCTGCAAGGATGAACAATCGGGAGACAACCGCCAGTGTGAGCGGCAGTGGGGGTAGCAACTGACGTGGTAGCAGATGCGAAGCCCCTCGAGGAGCCTTCGTGCTTTTCTCGTTTTTGTACGCGGCGGGATCAGCAGCTGCGTTGTGCTGTCCACGGTGGGATGATCGCGCCAGTGTCGGGATCGACCTATCCCATGGTCGACGATGCGGCTACCCGGCGCGCCTCGAGGAGCGGGTGAAATGGTCGCGTAGAGATTTCGTGCGCTCGGGACGAGGACCATCCTATCTCCCCCATGCAAGTCTATCGGACTGTGTCCGGTTGACCGCGGCGCCGGATCCACTCTGCAATCAAGACTAGGAGCAGCGTACCCATCATCATCAGGACGGCGAATGCGATCATCACCGGCAGTCGACTGGCATAACGCAGTTGGCCGAAGAGATAGACGGGAAACGTCTGCTCAGTTCCGGCGAGGAACAGGGCTAGAGCGAATTCATCGAGCGACACCGTGACTGCCACGAGCCAAGCGGACAGGATTGAAGGGGCAATGAGCGGCAACACAACGTTGAGGATGACCCTTCCATATGGCGCACCGAGATCCATGGCGGCTTCTTCGAGATCGGAATCGAAGCCCGCCAGTCCCGCGGCCACAATCAAGATCACGTAAGGCAAAGCCACCACCGTGTGAGCAATCGCGACCGTCCACAATGAACGATCAATACCGGCGGCAAGGAACAACACCAAAAGTGCCACGGCTAGAATGACGACGGGCACAACCAGCGGAAGCATGGCCAGCGCAAAGAGCAATTGGTCGCCACGAAAGCTAAAGCGCATCAATAGCAGCGCAACCGCGGTGCCTAAGGCCGTTGCGCAGCAGCTGCTCCCCACCGCCACAAGGATACTGTTACGCGCGCTGTGGAGCAGTGCGGGGGAGGAGAATGCTTCTTCGTACCAGCGAAGAGTCAGCCCCTGGAGTGGAAAGGACAAACTGGTCCCTTCATTCAACGAAAACAGGAACAAGACCGCGAGCGGCAGATAAAGCAGCACGATCAACCCAACAAAGTATCCAGTTAGAAGAGAGAAGCGCCCTTTCTCACTGATGGTAGACTGAGTTGCTGTCATCCTAGCGGCCTTCACGTTAACGAAGCGCCGTGCGAAGGCGACCAGTAAAAGCGTTACGGCCAACATCACCACCGAAAGGGCCGCACCCCGCGGCCAATTGGCATTCCTGGTGAAGAATTCCTGGATGATATTCCCAAACATGATACCGCGGCTCCCGCCCACCAGCAGCGGCGTTACGTACTCACCCACGGTCGGGATGAACACCATGAAGAAGGCGGCCAGAACACCGGGAAAGCTCAGCGGGAAAATGATCGTCCAAAAGCGCCGCCAGGAGGTGGCGCCGAGATCGGCCGCCACCTCAACCAGTTCGGGCTGTATGCGTTGCAAAGCGGCGCTAATGGGCAAGGCTGCGAAGGGGACCCATACATAGACAAGCGCAATGACGACGGCACTGCGGCTGTAGAGGAGACCACCTATGGGCTCGGCAATGACCCCCGAATATATGAGAAGACTGTTGATAGCTCCTTCGGAGCCTAGCAGAAACTTCCAACTCATCACCCGGAGCAAGAAACTGGTCCAGAACGGAATGAGCAGCAACATCAGGCAAAGCCCTGCAGCGCGCCCGGCGCGGAATACGAGAAAGTAGGCGACCGGATACGCCAAGGCAGTCGCCATCACAGCCACCCCGAAGGCAATAGCGATAGAGATGCCCAGAAGTCGCCAGTAACTGCCGATCGCGAAGATCGTCTGGTACTGCTTTAGTGTCGGCGAGATGCTAAACAGTTCGCCCTGCATGTCGGCGCGGAAGCTGAGCGCGAACATGAGTATAAGTGGAACTATGAAAAACAGGCCGAGCCATAGAAAAGGCGGCAAGGACAGAGCCCAGAATGTTGCCCGTCGCTCCACTCCGTGCTACCCGCTTGTCCCGCTTCGCGCTCGTTCCGCCCCGCTGCGTATCGGCAGCGCTGGCTTGCCGATCTAAGGCGCTGCCTTAACGTCCGTCCACGTGGAAGTCCACGCGTCGCGCTGCTCGGCAGTAAGCTCCGGTGTAAAATTGCTCCGTTCCAACACGCTCGGATCATCGAGCGAAAAGGCTTGATTGAGCGTGGGATCGGAAATGCTGTTCATGACCTCGCCGTTGGCGACCCCGTAGTTGAACTCAGTTACCACATTGTTGGCCGTTGCCTCGGAAAGCTTCTCGTTAATGAACTTCAACGCAAGCTCCTTGTTCTTTGTCCCCTTGCGGATGCCATAAACGCCGACCCAGGAGGCGCGGCCCTCTTTCGGATTGGCGTACGCGACCGGCACGCCTTTTTTCACTAGCGTGGCGTAAGCCCCTTGCCAGGCGTAAGCCAGCCACACATCGCCGACGGCCATCGCATCGACCAATTCAGGCTCACCAGCCCAGTAGACCAGGTTCAAATCTCGCTGCTTGCTCCACTCGTCTTTTATGGCAGCGAGTTGTTCGGGGGTGATGTTGCGCTCGTCGTACTTATGAAGGTAAGCGGAGACCGCCACAGCCGACGGCCCGTCGTCATACATGGAGATGTGTCGATTGTATTTTGGGTCGAACAACGCCGACCAAGAATCGATCGTCCCTTTTACCTTGTCGGTTCGATACAGAATGGACGAGAATCCCCAATCCCAGGGGATGAAATATTGTTTGCCGTTGAAATTGCCAATCTTCTTTAAGTTCTCGGGGACCTTGTCCCAGTTCGCGATCTTGGTTACGTCGATCTCTTCGACCAACCCCTCGTTGACGTAGAGCTGTAGCCAACCCGTATACGGATGAATAATATCGGCCTGGCTGCCGGCTTTGATCTTGCCGTAGATATCGGCATCGGACGCCCCGATCTCGAAGTTTACTTTGACATCGGGATTCTTCCTCTTGAAGTCTGTCCAGAATACCTCCGCGTCATAACCGGGCCAATCAAGGACGACAAGCTCGCCACTCTCTCCTGCGACTGCCGGACCGCTTCCGCGCAACGCACCTGGTAGTACGGCGAGCACGAGAAGAAATACCAAAACTGACAGACGAAATGTTGCTTTCATGTCTGGGCCCTCCACTGGGACGCCGTGAGCGGTACGCGTTGGGTCATCGGCGAGTCCGAGCACATTTTTGCGGGTTACATGCGGTCGGCCCCGCCGGATTCCAATTTGAATCCTAGTTTGAGGGCGGTCGCGACGCAATGCCGAGTGTGGCCATCGTAGCCCCCGGCCCCATGTGGTACTGCGCATTCAAGCCGGGCTGGACTATACTCGCTCACGCCAACGACCGTGGCGTCCACGGCGTCAGGCCTCGTGAGGTCATCCCTAGCCCAGGGTCCCCCTGGCATCGCGGATTGCGGTGGTGAGCGTCGCATCTAACCCGGACATCCTCATCATCGGTGCCGGCCTCGCCGGAGCCGCAGCGGCTGAAGCACTGGCAGCGCGTGGCTTCACAGCGACCGTGCTCGAGGCGCGTGATCGGGTCGGGGGACGCGGCTTTTCAAGGCCATTCGCCAGTAGCGATGAACTGCTGGAATTCGGTGGGGCCTGGATCAGGCCGTGGCAAGTACATATCCACGATGCCTGCGCGCGCCACGGAGTGGCTTTGCGGCCGCGCGCACCAGTCACCGAGCGCCGCTGGTTCCGCGATGGTGCGCTGCATAAGGATGGACCGGCATCGCCTGAGGACCTTGCGCAGCACGAACGTTGCGTCGCGCGTATCGCTGCTGATGCCTTGTCGCTGAAAAAAGGTGAAGAACGCAACGAGTTAGGCCAGTCACTGACGGACATCAGCTTCACGGCCTATTTGACGCGCATCGACGCACCGCAGGCGACGCGCGATCTGTGCGGCGCCTGGTGGACGGTCAGCGGCAATGGTGATCCGGAGCGGGTTCCCGCGACGGAATTCCTGTCGAGCTGCGCCCGTGGCGGCGGCGCGCCCGACAGTATGATCGACGTTTCGGCCGATACGCTAGTCGGCGGCGTGACGCTGCTCGCGGAGCGCATGATCGTTGGATCGGGCGCAAGCCTGGTGAGGAGGGCAGCGGTCATGAGGATCGCGCATGGTTCCGACGGCGTCACGGCTGAGACAGCCGACGGACGCTCCTGGCATGCCGAGGCCGCCTTGCTGGCGACCGGCATCAATCCGCTCGCGGCTATCGCGTTTAGTCCCCCATTGCTACCGGCGCAAACTGCTGCGCTGGCGACCGGTCATATCGGCGCATCGGTTAAGATCTGGGCCAAAGCGCAGGGCGTCCCGGTTGGTGTGCTCGCGACCGGCGGCGGTGATGGCATTGAATGGATGTTGTCAGAGCGCCTAGCCAAGGATGGCACGACATTGATCGTCGGTTTTGGGCTTGCACGAAATTTTGACCCGGAAAGGCCCAGCGCGGTCGATGCGGCGGTCTCTCGCTTCTTCCCCGAAGCAAAGCTTGTCGCATTTGACTGGCATGATTGGGTCCGCGATCCGTTTGCGCGCGGCACTTGGATCGCGCCGGTGCTAGGCGCTGAACAGGCATTGGCGCCTGCGACCTGGCGAATGACCGGCCCGCTTGCCTTCGCATCCTCCGACATTTCACCGAAAGATGCGGGCTATCTCGACGCCGCGATTATTTCCGGATTGCGGGCGGCAGAAGAGCTTTGCCAGTTTTTCGGCAGAGACTAGCGTTAGGCGGGAGCACTGAATGCGATCGCGAGTCCAAGCGTGATGATTGAAACGAGCGTCTTCATGGGAATCCGGGAGCTACCTAACTGGTATAGCACCGGCTCACGGTCAGAGATCGAGAATCCCATCGAGAGCTGAGAGCGGCTTAATGCGGGAGCGATTGTGAGAAGGCGTTCACAAGGACGACGCCGCCAACGATCAGGGCAAGCCCAATCAGTGCCGGAACGTCCAGCGTCTGCCGGAACCAGAACCATCCAACCAAGGCGATCAAGACGATGCCGAGACCGGCCCACATGGCATAGGCGATGCCGATGGGGATCGTGCGCAGGCTGAGCGCAAGGAATACGAAGGACGCCGTATAGGCGATCAGGGTGACGAGGCTCGGAACGAGACGCGTTAAGGTCTCTGACGCTTTTAAGGCCGAGGTTCCGACGACCTCGAACGCGATTGCCAGAGCGAGATAAAGATAAGGCAAGGCTCGGGTCACGGACCTGCTCCTCCTTCTGCACAGCGCAGTCGGGCCTATGGCTGCGCGATGGTCAGGCCCCGCGAGATGCGGGGAAGCCAACTGATCGGCCTCAACCTCTTGGCTTTACTCCGTTCTCGACTGCCTGGTCGGCATAATACATTAGCGCTGGCGCTTGGTCGCGCGCGTTTAATGCGGCGATGGTGATGAGGCTGCGGTCCGAGGTCATCGCCGAACGCAGGAGTGGCAGCGCGCAATTATGGTCATTGGTGCCCATCCCGTGAACGCCAGTGTAAAGGGTGCTTATTCTGCTGTATGGTCGCCGCAGCGTAGAAATCAGCGATAGGGCGACGCGATACGTATCAACTAAGAGAACAAATGGCAGAAAAGAATCCATTTGAGATCACGCCTGAGTTGAGCGCATTGACACTAGAGAGTGTGGAGCAGGCGCGCACCGCGTACTGTCGGTTCATGGACTTTCTCACGCAGATCCTGAACGCTTCGTCGACTGTGATGAATCCGTTATTTTGCGGCGCTAGGATAGTTCAAGAGCGCGCAATAGAATTCGCGCGAGAGAAGGCGGAGCGCTTGTTCACCCTGGAACGCGAATTCGCTCATGCGAATGACGTTCAGGAGATGCCGATGTTACAGAGTGGTTACGTGCACGCTCAAATGAAGTCGTGTGCAGGACAAGCCCAAGAACTCGGACGCTTGATGGCGCGAAACATACCGGCGTTCGGGCGAACGGTTGCGGCCCTGACGCGGCGACCCTGGAAAGGCGGCGGGGGCGCTGCGGCAAGTGCTATCCGCTGCCTGCCTCGACTACCAAAGCCACGGCAATGACGCAATCAAACCTCAAACAGCCAAATTACTCTCTCGGCCGGATCTCAATCCTGACTGCCCTGTCAAAGCCATCCCTCGAGAAGCTCGAGCGGCGCTGTGCGTGGCGGCGCTATGGACGGGGAGAGCCAATTGTCGATTATCTAGATGCTTCAGATGATGTGTTCTTTATCGCATCAGGTGAGGTCAAGGTCACGATTTACGCGCACACTGGTAAGGCGGTCAGCTTCAGTGTTATGGGCTCCGGGGATGCTTTTGGAGAATATCCTGCGATAGACCGAGGTCCACGATCTGCGAGCGTCGAGGCGCGGACAGATTGTCTTGTGGCGTCTTTGTCCGCGGTCGCATTTAGAGAACTCCTTCACACCGAACCCTGCGTAGCCGAAGCACTCTTACCAGAGTTGGTGAAGAAGATACGCGCCCTGACAACACGCGTGTATGAGTTCAGCACTCTAGCGGTCAAAAATCGCATCCAAGCCGAACTCTTGAGATTGGCAACATTGGGGCAGCGAGAGGGGAAGGGCGCACGCATTAGCCCTCCTCCTACCCACACAGAGATCGCAAGCCGCGTCGCAACTCATCGCGAGGCGGTCACCCGCGAACTCAATAAACTCGCGCGCATGGGTATCATCGAGCGGAGAAGCGGGGCCCTGGTGGTTGAGGATGTTGAACGCTTGGCGGAGTTGGTTCACTCCGCTACCGGCGAATAGGAATGGGGCGGCTGGATTTGGGCTGCGAAGCGGCGTACCGACAGCGGTCGGAACGGATACCTAGTCCCGAGGGACATACTGTTCGGCAATGTGAGCGTCGGGCCGGAAACGACCCTGCTCCGGCTTGGTCGTAACCCACTCATCGAAGGGTACGAGCCCGACCGGGATTTGGTGGCAAGCGCCGATCGCGAGCGGTCTACTTGCCAAGCTCTCTATGAATTGGATGAACGGCTCGTGGATTCGAAATGGCCCATGGCGTTCCTTATCAGGTCCAGACCGAAGAACAGCAGCCCCAGGCCGAGTAGGACTAGACCCAACGTTCGACCACTACCTTGTTCTTCATAACAAGGTGCAACACCAAACCCGCAGACATGCAGATCGGCGCATACAAGTTCAAATGAAATGCGACAAGGTGTAATGGAAAATGTGCGTGTGGCTTCCGTCGGGCTTAAATTTTGGCCGCGCGAGCGGACGAATGTCCGCTATTGGCACTAAGCGGACATTTGCGCTGATAGATTCGACGTCTGCTTGTGACCCAAAGCGGATATGTCGTCGCCTCCACTTAAAAAGTGTTCGTCGTGGCAAATGCCACAGCGCCATTTGGGGATCCGTCCGATAGTGCGCCTAGCTCAAGATAGTCTTGAGCAACCGAACTAAGGGAGGGCGACATGTACCCGTTCACTCGAATCCGATTCTTGAGCTTCGCTGCGGCAAGCGCCATAGCCGCTCTAGCCGCAACCAATACATCTACTCGCGCGGACGAATTGCTCCAAAATCTGGGGCCCGTCGGGCCCAACCACACGATCCTCATGACGTTTGGCAGCAAGCGGGCAATAGCGTTTTACGAGACTGACAACGGTCGCTGCGCCGTCAACGCGGTGGTCTATGAGAAGACGGACGCCGAAACGGGCTTGACCACAGCGACGCGCGTTCGCGTCAGCCTAGATCCACTCGCGATAGTTCATATCGACAGCAGTGACAACGAGACAATGAGCCTCCAGTGCGGAGACCATGCCACGACGCTGAAGGTTGTCGACCCTAAAGCGTTTATTGCAGCCGGGGCTGCGCAGTAAACTCACTCCCAATCAGGAGGCCTGTATGTCACCCTTATTAAACGCCCCTCGGGTTCAGGCCGGGGGGCTCCTTCTTGCTCCTTCTAGCTAGCCCAAAGTCGGGCGGGCCACGAGCGGACAGCGCAACAGAACACGGCGAGCTTTTGAGGCTAACCCAACGGGTTTGTCGGTGAATCCGGGAAGCGAAGCGCTGCGGCGCTTTCTATGACCCTATATTTTGGAATTTTTCTGCACGTCGTGAAGACTGCGACCCGCGACGCTTTTAGGCAGATTTATTGTCTGCTTTGGCACAAAGCGGACGAATTGATTGAAGCGCGAGACGTCGCTTTCCCATGCGGACATAGGCGATGCCGCGGCTGAATATGTCCACTTTGGAGGACAACCGCATCCCTAACCCACCGTCTCAATGTCCGTTAAAAAATGGGGGCCCGGCCACATGCGAAGGGCCCGCGAGGATACGGGCCCTTCATTTACTATTGGGCAGGCGTCAAAGGCTTAACCCTTGTGCTCGCTCTTATAAAAAGTCTCGGCCTTCTTCATGTTTGCGTCGGGGCTTTTCAGGAAGTTGGTCTTGGCGTCCTGGCTGCTGAAGCAGTAGGTGCTACCCTTTATCGTCGCGTTGACGGAGCAATCTGTACGCACGTCCTTGTGGTTGGCGAGTCCCCAAGAACACATGTTGTCGAATTGGCCAGTCACCGCATAGGCCGAACCGGCAAAGCCGACGAGGAGTACGCTGGCTAAGAGATACTTTTTCATTTTGGACGTTCCTTCCATTTCGGTAGGCCGCCCGTCGCTTACACCAGAATATAGGGATTAGGGAGACGTTATTCACCACGCGTTCGGGCAATCCGCAGCGCCGTGCAGCGACGTGCCGCAGTCCAAGGAACTGCGCGAATTGAAATGCACGAATGTCT
>CAWFLU010000031.1:0-114697 GCA_963816805.1 uncultured Alphaproteobacteria bacterium | reverse complement strand
GCTCATGGCACAAAGCGGACTCTCAGCCGCCTATCTGTGAGGTCAGCTTCTGACCCAAAAGCCGACGAACTCTTGGTTCGCGAATGGAGAGGCCTACGCTAGTTACGGTTGCCGAAGATACCCCCGAAGACACCCCCTCGACCAAATAAGCCAGGAGGCCTGCGATCCGGTTGAGTGGTTCCTTCGGGGTTGGCAGTCCCGGTATGGTCGTTCTTGGTCGCATTTGGTTTCAGATCGGCCGTGGGGTTTGCAGGGTTTCGGCTAACTGCGGAAGGCTCCGTCTGCAACGGTGGAACGCGTGGGGGCGGCGCGAGCGCAGCCTCCTCAATCCAGCCGCTAGCACTGCTCTTCAAGTCCTGGATATGGGCAAAGCCTCCATCGCGGCCGATCACGCGGAACTGCCGACCAGCCGGGAAACCATACATGGCAGGCGCCGAAGGAGATGGGCTTGCCAGCACTGCTACAGGCTGCCTGGAAACCAGGATCATGCCCGCGCCCATGGGCTCGGGCTCCTCAGCATGCTCCTCGCCAGCGTGCGTAGGCGCTTCGACTGCTTCGCCGGTCGGTTCCACATTTTCCGTGGGCGCCGGTGCTGCGCCCTGTGCGGGTGGGGGTGGCTTGGGGACAGATTCAGTGGCTGCCACAGCAGGCGGCGGCGCGACGGGCGGTGGGGATGGTGCAATTACAACCGGCGCATTCTGTCTCACTTCCGGTTGGACAAAGTATTGACCTGAGCGCAGGAGAACGCCCGCGACAAGGCAGAGACCCGCTACGACGAAAAAAACGACGCGTTTCGTAGAGAACGTTCTCCGTTTCGACAGAGCCTTCCGCGCGACTTCTAGGTCCATGCTGGATCATGGCATAGCCGAGCTTTACGATCTACAGGGGCACTCTCCAGCGGTGGAGCAAATCGGTGAAGCACCGATAGCACCGAGCCTGACGTCAGCTCCTGACCCACCGGAACCTCTTGCTGCTGGCATTCTCCTGCGTCAAGGTCACGGTCCAGCATTTGGAGGACATAGACGAAACCCATGAGCCGACTCTTCATTGGCGTTCCGCCCTTATATTGATGTCCCAGACGGCCGCATCCTACGCTCGCGCGCAAACGGCTACGGGGCGTGCATTAATTGCCTATCCCATGAATGGGCAACACCGCTGGGCGGTTGCCCAGACCTCACGTGGCTGCTCCCGAGATAGGGCGCGGACCCTGGCCCGACTAGGTTTTGGTCAACGCATCGAGCTTTGAGCGTATCGCATCAACCATAGGCTTGATCACGTCGCCGACGCCAGGAATCGCGAGCGCCTTGTCCATGAGCTGATCGAGATTTGGCTTTATCGATGCGAACACTGCCACCAGCACCTTGCGGTTTTCCGGCGAGAGTTTGTCGAGCAAGCCGTCCAACTGGTCAAATTCCGAGGACGCTTTCGATAATCCCGACAACGACCCTTGTGCAGTGGTCGCATCTTTGATGCCGACGAGGGAGGTGTACAAATCGTTGACCGCTGACGTGGTGAGGTCTCCCACGTCGACATCACCGGCCTTGATACCCTTGAGTTTGTTGAATAAGCCCACATAAGGCGCTTCGCTCGGCGAAGTTGCCTGTTCCTCAATTTTTGGATTTGCCGTCTCAGCAACTTGCTTGTGATGACGCCCCGCCAGGAAGTGCCAGGCCAAAGAGCCGAGCGCAAGAAGGACGAGAGCACCTATAAGCCAAGGCCATATTGAAGGAGCCGAGCTGACGGGGGTTCGAGACTCAGTTGGGGTTCTCGAGGTCGCAACGTCATCAAGAATATCAGTTTGGCTTAGATACTTGGAAATCCCGGCTGGCATCGCAGCGCTGACATTGTTTTTTTGCGAGGTGAGTAGGTTGGCGAGGCCTGATGCATCGAGCCCTCGATCACGCGCCTCCTTCCCCAGGACGCCCAGCACCACAGGCCCCAGCAGACCTAACAAGCTTTTGGAGCCGCTGCCTGTGACACCAGCATACTGTCCGACGGCTTCACTGAGTGCCGATACGGTTTTACCGCCAACAAGCGAGGTCAAAACGCTCGCACCCTGATCAATCAAGGCCTTTTGCCCAGGTTCACCGATAACGCTGGCCAGGCTGGACAGCATCCCCGGCTCTTGTTTCTTCACGACTTCGGCGAGCTTCGTCGCGCCTTGAGGTTTTGAGACATAGGAGATGAGCGCTGCGAGTAGCGCCGGAGCACCGCCGGCAATCGCCTTCTGTGTGGAGGTCTGATTAAGCCCGAGCGCGGAAGCAATGCGCGATACGATTGCGGGGGATAGCACTTCGGCGACTTCTGAAACTAGATTTGTAGCCATGAAATTCTCCGAGCGGTTGGAGTGCCCCATTCAGGGTACCACAACTCTCATGATCTGAATCAACCGACTTTACCGGAGCCAGTACCCACGAAGTGCGCGAACAATGAACAGTCGTGCCATACGCAATTTCTCACACATCACGGAATCGTTGGCGGTGCTTTCCGTGATCACCAGCTTCATTGCGGTTGCAGGCCAAGCATTTGACGAGCACGCTATCCCTCGACCTCTGACACGAGCGGATTGCGACGCCGCATCAGGATGGTCATGGAGCGAAACCGCCAATGTCTGCAAGCTCTCGCCTCAACCGGCGGTCACGTTCAGGTCGCAGCCTCTCACGAGAGCAGATTGCGATCTGGTCCCCATGTCGTGGAACATGCGCGGCAATTGCCTCGAGGACGAAATTCGAAGCTCGGCCCAAAGATTGTGTAGGCAGTTCACGAAATCCAAGCTCGCCATGGTCAGGCTACTCCCCGCTCGTTTAAGCCCGGCTACCATGCGAGTTCGATGACTGCCAACTCGTAGGCGGCCGGAAGCCACCCGACCTCGACACGCGCGGAGCTAGCGGGATGCTCCGAGTCCTGTGCCGAATGGGCAACACTCGCGAAGCATTTCACGGGAAGCATGGCATGAGCCTGCAAGCGGGTGTTACTGTCGGCGAGGGGCGTGGGCTCCGCCACAGAGAGGGAGGGTCTGATGTCGCTCGTCATTGCGATCATGGCCGCGCCATTTTTGGCTGCCACAGGAATTTACAATCCGCCGGTCTTGGACCGTCATCACCACTGCATCGCCGCGCCGGGCAGCTTTGACGCGATCTACTGTTCGTCGGCTGAGGCAGTTCCGCGGCCCAAGAAGCATCGGGCACGATAACAGCGTATCGTTTATCCCGGTTCAGCAAGCCTCCTGGTCTGGTCGCGGCTTGACGGGAGACCATGCGTTAGAGCTAGAACCCGTAGCCAAGGAGCGCGATCTCGGGCCGGTACCAGTCGGCAACGCGCTCCCGCGTCCGGTCTGAGTAGTATGAGCGATAGCTGCGCTCCGTATCCTTGTTCGGGGTGGCGTTGGTGTGGGGCACCGACAGGCCGCAGCCCGCGACGCCCGCCTTCGCCAACGCGGCGATCAGATCTTCTTCGAGCCGCTCGTAGCGGCCGACGAAATCGACCGCGAGCGCGCCGTCGAGCATGTAGATATCGTGATTGCTCACATAGGCGCGGGCCCGGCTCGTCATGAAGTGCTCGAAGCTCGGGCGGACGCGCTTCGACTTGGTCTTGTAGAGATACCACGAGACCTGCCGGTCCCATGGGTTGCGGTCGAAGGCGAACTTGAAATAGCTCCGCCATATCGCCTCGCCGACATAATCGCGCACGCGTGAAGCCGGCATGTGCTCGTAATACCCGACGCTCGGATGGTAGTAGCGCTCGGGGCGCATCAACAGCCTTCTGATGAGCGGCCGCTTCGGTTTGAGCGGATGGTCGATGCGATAATTCTGCGGCGGCAGGCCTTTGCGGTCCTGCTCGCTCTCCTCGCGATAGGGCGTGATCACGTCGGAAGGCCCGCACAGCTCCGACAGCGCCGCCTCGATCGCGGTGCCGGCGGTCTTCTTGGTCTTCAAGAAGATGAATTTATGCTCGTGGCTGATGATCATGCTGCGGAGCGGCCTCTTCAGAACGCGTAGTCGAGAAACTCGATCTCGCGCGTATACCAGTCGCCGACGATCTCCCGCGTGTCGTCGTCATAATAATCGCGATAGGGCTTGCTGCTCTTGCGGAATGTGGTCTTGGCCCGCGGCAGCGCCTGATCGAAGCTGAGCCCGACCTGACGGAGGGCGTGCTTCAGGTCGTCCTCCAGGCTCTCGAACCGGCCGACAAAATCGACGCTCACATCCCCATCGATCGAATAGATCTCGTAGTTGTTGATCCGCGCGCGCCTGTCGCCCTTGATGAAGCTCGCGAACGGCGGTGGCGCGGAATCGCGCCGGTAGCGGTGATGATAGAACGAGACCTGCCGGTCCCACGGGTTTCGCTCGAAGGCAAACTTAAAATAGCTCCGCCAAGCTCCGTCATCGTTCAGAAGCGCGCGTGCCTGCTCGGCCGGCATGTGGTTGTAAAAGCCGTAATCCTCCGCCGTGAACTTGAAGAACCGGCGTTGAAAAAAGGGCCGGGCGCTGCCCCACCAGCCATGCTTCCGCCAGTTCTGCGCGCCGCGGCCGGATGCCCGCTGCGCCTCATCGATCTCGGTCAGCGGCGTGATGATGTCGTCGTCGCCGCATAGCGTGGAAAGCGCGAGCTCGATGCTGGTGCCTGCCGTCTTCTTGGTCTTGAGGAATACAAACTTGTGCGCGTGGGAAACGATCATGGCCGGCCTGCACGTGTCGGCAGGGGGAAATCTATTGGCCGAGTCCCGCGATATGTCCCGGCCATCCACATCCCTAACTTTTCTGCTGCGCGAGCCAGATGGCGAGGTCTTCCAGGATCGCGCCGAAATGAATCTCCGGGATCTGCAAGGCCGCAGCGATGTCCTTGAGCTTCTTGCGTTCCTCACCGGCGATGCGGTCGTCGGCGAGCAGCACGAGATAGGCCGCGCGCACGATCTCCTCCTTGCTCGCTTTGTCGAGCGACTTCGCCGCAGCAGCGAGATCGGCCAGGACTTCGTCGCGCGTATTGGCCTCTGCCGCACGCGCCACCTCGTCGGCCGTCAGCATCCGCCCCGATTGGTCCTTGTAGACCTGCTGGATCAGCCCGACCTCTGACGAATCGAGCCTGCCATCCGAGGCCGCCACCGCCACCATGGCCTTGAGGATGAAGTCAGCTTCGGTCGCTTTTTCCGCCACTTTCTGCTCCTTGGCCCTCTGAGATTTTTCGCCCGCTTGATGCCGATTGTGCTTGCGAGCGAGCCCTTTGCCAAGCCGCACCAAAACGAGGCTTTGAAGCCGCCGCCAAAGCTGGGCTATGACGCAGGGCTTCGTGCAATGCCGCCTAGACCCGGACAGCCGTATAATTATGACAGCGACACCGCTCAGGGTCATTTTCCTCGCCGACACGCGCCCCGGCCATTACCACCTGGCGCAAGGCGTGATTGCGGCGATCGAGCGGCTGCGTCCTGTCGAGGTGACGCGCATCGAGGTGAAGCGGAAATGGATCGTTCCGACCGGGTGGCTTCGAGCCCGCATCAACGCCAAGACCTTCTTCCCGCCGCGCATGCTGCGCATGTCCTATCGCATCGACGCCGACGCATTGCCGAAAGCTGATCTGGTAGTGTCGGCCGGCGGCGAAACACAGATGCCGAATATCTGCGTGTCGCGCTTTCTCGGCGGTGTTCCCAGCATCTTCTGCGGCTCTCTGCTGCGCGGGCTCGGCCCAGAGAATTTCAGCCTGATCATCTCCTCTTACGACCGAGACGCGTCGAGCCCGCGCCACATGGTGGTGCTGAAGCCGTCGCCCGTCGACCCCGAACAGCTTGGCCGGCCGGCGATCGTGCCACGCTTCGGGCCTGCGCTGCATCCGAAGCTCGCCGGACTTCTGATCGGCGGCAATGCCGGCCCGTTCCGCTACCGCCGCGAGGAGTGGGAGAGGCTGCTCGCCTTCATCGCCCAGGTTTCGCGCGCATGGGGGACGCGCTGGCTGCTGTCGACCTCGCGCCGCACGCCAGACACAGTGGCCGACCGTATCGCCGAGATCGCGCACGATGAGAGCGTGGTCGCCCGCTTCATCGACTACCGCAGCGCGGGACCCGGCACGCTGCCGGAGGTGTTCAGCACGGCTGAGGTGATCGTCTGCACCGAGGATTCGAGCACCATGATCTCAGAAGCGGTCTCGGCACGGCTGCCGGTGGTCGGTGTCGCTCCAGAAGCCCATCGCTTCACCGACGAGGAGCACATCTATCGGAGCTTCCTCATCGACAATGACTGGTGCCGGGTGCTGCCGATCGCCGCGCTGACTCCCGCGAGCTTCGCCGCCGCGCTCGCCGAGATCACCCCGCTCCAGGAGAACCCGCTCGATGCGCTCGCCGCCAAGCTCAAAGAGCGCCTGCCTGCGCTGTTCTAGGCGGTTGAGTCGCGTCGCGCGATTGGCTAGAAGCTGACTCAAATTCCCGCGAACCAGAATCCGAGGAGCATCGGGACGCCCCATGGCCACGCCCCAATACGTCTATGTCATGAACAAGCTGTCCAAGACCTATCCGGGCGGCAAGCAGGTGCTGAAGGACGTGACGCTCGCCTTCCTGCCTGGCGCCAAGATCGGCGTGGTCGGCCTCAACGGCGCGGGCAAGTCGACTCTGCTCCGCATCATGTCTGGCGATGAGACCGAGTTTTTGGGCGAGGCGTGGGCGGCCGATGGCGTCACGGTCGGTTACCTGCCGCAGGAGCCCGTCCTCGACGAGACCAAGGACGCAATCGGCAACGTCATGGAGGGCGTCGCCGAGAAGAAAGCCAAGCTCGACCGCTACAACGAGCTCGCGGTGAACTATTCCGACGAGACCGCCGATGAGATGGCGGCGCTTCAGGACGAGATCGACGCGCAAGGGCTGTGGGACTTGGACGCGCAGGTCGAGCAGGCGATGGATGCGCTCCGCTGCCCGCCGGGCGATGCGCAAGTGAAGTCGCTGTCGGGCGGTGAGAAGCGGCGCGTGGCGCTCTGCAAGCTGTTGCTCGCCAAGCCCGATATCCTGCTGCTCGACGAGCCGACCAACCATCTCGACGCCGAGAGCGTGGCTTGGCTCGAGCATCATTTGCGGGAGTATCCCGGCACCGTGATGATGGTGACTCACGACCGCTATTTCCTCGACAACATCACCGAGTGGACGCTCGAGCTCGATCGCGGGCAGGGGGTTCCCTACAAGGGCAGCTATTCGTCCTGGCTCGAGCAGAAGCAGAAGCGGGTCCAGGTTGAGGGCAAGCAGGACGATGCGCGCGAGCGGACCCTTGCGCGCGAGCTCGAATGGATCAGGGCGAGTCCCAAGGCGCGACAGGCAAAGTCCAAGGCGCGCATCCGCGCTTATGACGAGCTGCTCGCCGAGTCCGCGCGCGACAAGACCGGCAAGGCGCAGATCACAATCCCGCCGGGGCCTCGTCTCGGCGACGTGGTGATCGAGGCGGATCATCTGGGGAAGGGCTTCGGCGAGCGGCTTCTGATCGACGATCTCTCATTCAAGTTGCCGCCGGGCGGCATCGTCGGTGTGATCGGGCCTAACGGCGCGGGCAAGACCACGCTGTTCCGCATGATCGTCGGCCAGGACAAGCCCGATGAGGGCTTGATCCGCGTCGGCGACACGGTGAAGCTCGGCTACGTCGATCAGTCGCGCGACACGCTCGACGGCAAGAAGACCGTGTTCGAGGAGATCTCGGGCGGCAACGACATGATCAAGCTGGGACAGCGCGAGGTGCCGAGCCGCGCCTATGTCGGCTGGTTCAACTTCAAGGGCCCGGATCAGCAGAAGAAGGTCGGCCAGCTTTCCGGCGGCGAGCGGAACCGCGTGCATCTTGCCAAGATGCTGAAGTCCGGCGCTAACCTGATCCTGCTCGACGAGCCGACCAACGATCTCGACGTCGAGACGCTGTCATCGCTCGAAGCGGCGCTCGAGGACTTCCCCGGGTGCGCCATCATCATCAGCCACGATCGCTTCTTTTTGGATCGTATGGCCACCCACATCCTGTCGTTCGAGGGCGACAGCCACGTCGAATGGTTCGAGGGAAATTTCGAGGATTATGAAGAGGACAAGAAGCGCCGCCTCGGCGATGACGCTGTGCTGCCGAAGCGCATCAAATACAAGAAATTCGCCCGGGGCTGATCGCCAACCGGTCGTATAGCTGATGCCGGCGTAATAATCGATCGCATAACCCGCGACGAGCTGAGGCTTGTCGCCCGGATTGATGATCGCGCGCGCCTTCACCCAGTCCGGCGCGCGCCGGCAAACTAGTCGGCGAACTTTTTGCCGGTGAACGTGCCGTTCTCCATGCCAAAGAACGTGATCGTGATGCGTAGTGCCGAGCGCATAAGGGAGGCAGCGGTCGTCCTTCTTCGCGTAGGTCGCCTCACAGGCATCGAGGATGGCGTTTAGGCCCGTCGACCTGACTTTGCGTCATACGGCCGCCTGAAGGACTGCCGCCTCGCATAGTCGAAGAAGAAATGGCGGTTGATCATGAGCATCTCCTCAAGGATTGTGTTCGATAGAAACATATATCCGAAGTTGTAACATTGAGACCTGCCTCTCCTGATTCAAAATCTATCCCGACCTTGCGCCGCGTGGATAAAACGTATAAACATATCTTTATGTCAGGTGATGACCGAGCCAAGTCGCCGCATCCGGGCCTGTCGCGCGCGCAAGGCCTCGCGGCGCTCCGCGCTGCAGGCGAGGCGACCCGTCTCCGTATCCTGGCGCTGCTTGCCCACGGTGAGCTGAACGTCAAGGACCTGACCCAGGTGCTTGGCCAGAGCCAGCCGCGCATCAGCCGTCATTTGAAGCTGATGGTGGAGGCCGGGCTCATCACGCGTTTCCGCGAAGGCTCCTGGGTGTTCTTCCGGCTCGCCGATAGCGGCGCCGAGGCTGGGCTTGCCCAAGCCATCGTCGACAGCATTGATGCCAAGGACTTGACGCTCGCCCGCGACCGCGCCCGGGCCGAGGCGGTGCAGAAGGCGCGTGCCGAAGCGGCGCAGGCCTATTTCAAGGCACATGCCGGAGAATGGGATTCGATCCGCGCGCTGCATGTCGCCGAGAAGGACGTCGAGGTGGCTATGGACGAGGCGCTGGGTAACGGGCCATTCTCGCTGCTGGTCGACCTCGGCACTGGCACCGGGCGCATCCTCGAATTGTTCGGCGCCCGTGCCGGCCGCGCGCTCGGCTTCGACCTCAATCACGACATGCTTGCTTATGCGCGTATGAAGCTCGAGCGGGCAGGGCTCGGCCACGCGCAGGTCCGTCATGGCGATCTCTACAATGTGCCGCTCCCCGACGGCTCAGCCGACGCGGTGGTGCTGCATCAAGTCCTGCACTTCCTCGACGATCCTGCCGTCGCGGTCAGCGAGGCTGCGCGCCTACTGGCGTCGGGCGGCAGGCTGCTCGTGGTCGATTTCGCGCCGCATGAGCTCGAGTTTCTGCGCGAGCAGTCGGCGCATCGGCGGCTCGGCTTCGCCCGCGATCAGCTCGACCGCTGGCTCGAAGGCGCTGGCCTCAAGGTCGAGCGCTTCCGCGAACTCGTGCCTAAGCCCGCTGCCGGCACCCTCACCGTGTCGCTTTGGCTTGGGCTGAAGCCCGCCGCTGTCACCAAGAAAAGAAAGCCCCACCCCAATGTGGAGGTCGCCGCGTAATGCTTGCGAGCACCGAACCTAAGAGCCGCATCCTCGGGCGCGGTGCTATCGACGTCTCGTTCGAGTTCTTCCCGCCCAAGACGGCGGCGATGGAGGAAACGCTGTGGCGCGCGATAAGGCGGCTCGAGCCGCTTCGTCCGCGCTACGTCTCGGTGACCTACGGCGCCGGCGGTTCGACGCGCGAGCGCACGCACGCCACCGTTGCGGGCATGCTGCGCGAGAGCACGCTGAAGCCTGCCGCGCATCTGACTTGCGTCGCCGCGACCAGGACCGAGCTCGACGACGTCATCCGCGATTATTGGGATTTGGGCGTCCGCCATATCGTCGCGCTGCGCGGCGACCCGCCGGGCGGCGTCGGTGAGCGCTATCAGCCGACGCCGGGCGGCTACGTAAATGCCGCCGATCTGGTCAGCGGCATCAAGAGCATCGCGCCGTTCGAGATCTCGGTCGCCTGCTATCCCGAGAAGCATCCCGAGTCGCCCTCGGTCGAGGCCGATATCGACATGTTGAAGGCCAAGATCGATGCCGGCGCGACGAGCGCCATCAGCCAGTTCTTCTTCGACAACGAGGTGTATTTCCGTTACATCGACCGCGTGCGCGCGCGCGGGATCACCATCCCGATCGTGCCGGGCATCATTCCCATCCACAATTTCAAGCAGGTGTCGGGCTTCGCTACCCGCTCGGGCGCGAGCGTGCCCGATTGGCTCGGCCACAGATTCGAAGGGCTTGATGACGATCTGGAGACGCGCCATCTGGTAGCGGGCGCGGTTGCGGCGGAGCAAGTGCTCGGTCTCGTCGATCAAGGGATCACCGAGTTCCACTTCTATACGCTGAACCGCGCCGACCTCGTCTATGCCATCTGCTATCTGCTCGGGCTTCGCCCGGCGAAAGCCTTCACCGAAATCAAGGCCGCGTCATGACCCGTGAAGAACGCATTGCTGCGCTGAAACGCGAGGCGAAGGAACGGATCCTCATCCTCGACGGCGCAATGGGCACCATGATCCAGCGCTACAAGCTGGACGAGGCGGGCTATCGCGGCGCGCGTTTCAAGAACCATGGCCACGATCTCAAGGGCAACAACGACCTTCTGGTGCTGAGCCAGCCCAACATCATCAGTGAGATTCACAACGCCTATCTCGAAGCCGGCGCCGATATCCTCGAGACCAACACCTTCAACGCGCAGGCGATCAGCCAGTCCGACTATGGCCTCGCCGACATCGCCTACGAAATGAACGTTGACGCGGCCAAGCTCGCGCGCGAGGCGGCCGACGCCTGGACCAAGAAGACGCCGGACAAGCCGCGCTTCGTCGCCGGCGCCATCGGCCCGACCAACCGCACAGCCTCAATCTCGCCCGACGTGAACAATCCGGGCTTCCGCAATGTCAGCTTCGATGCTCTGGCCGAGGCCTACATGACGCAGGCGCGCGGACTGATCGATGGCGGCGCCGATACGATCCTGATCGAGACGGTGTTCGACACGCTGAACGCCAAGGCCGCGGGCTTCGCCGTCGAGCGGGTGTTCGACGAGACGAGCGTCGAGCTTCCCATCATGATCTCGGGCACCATCACCGATCTTTCCGGGCGCAATCTTTCGGGCCAGACCCCGGAAGCGTTCTGGTACTCGATGCAGCACCTGAGGCCGTTCTCGGTCGGGCTCAATTGCTCGTTCGGCGCTGAGCAACTCCGGCCCTCGGTCGCGGACATGGCTGCGGCAGCCGACACGCTGATCAGCGTCTATCCGAATGCGGGTCTTCCCAACGAGATGGGCGAATACGACGAGAGCCCCGAATATATGGCCGGGCTGTTGGAGCAATGGGCGAAGGACGGGCTCGTGAATGTTGTCGGCGGCTGCTGCGGCACGACGCCGGACCATATCCGCGCTATTTGCCTGGCCGTCGCCAAATATAAGCCACGCCAGGTGCCGCACATCGCCCATAGCCTGCGGCTCTCGGGCCTCGAGCCCTTCGTGCATGGGTAGGCAGAACTAACAATGACCAATGCGGCGCAGAATTTCGTCATCGTCGGTGAGCGGACCAACGTCACCGGCTCGGCCCGTTTCCGCAAGCTGATCGAGGCCAACGACTATCCGGCGGCGCTCGAGGTCGCGCGCCAGCAGGTCGCCAACGGCGCCAACATGCTCGACGTCAACATGGACGAGGGCATGCTCGATTCCGAGAAGGCGATGGTCACCTTCCTCAATCTGCTCGCCGCCGAGCCTGACATCTCGCGCGTGCCGATCATGATCGACTCGTCCAAATGGTCGGTGATCGAGGCCGGGCTGAAATGCGTGCAAGGCAAGTCCATCGTCAATTCGATCAGCATGAAGGAAGGGGAGGGACCATTCCTCGAGCATGCGCGGAAGGTCCGCCGCTATGGCGCTGCCGTGGTGGTGATGGCGTTCGACGAGCAGGGTCAGGCCGATACCGCAAACCGCAAGTTCGAGATTTGCAAGCGCGCCTATGATCTCTTGACCAAGACGGTCGGCTTCCCCGGCGAGGACATAATCTTCGATCCGAACATCTTCGCGGTCGCGACCGGCATCGAGGAGCATAACGACTACGCGCGCGCCTATATCGACGCAACGCGCCGCATAAAAGCAGAGCTGCCATACGTGCACGTGTCGGGCGGTGTCTCGAACCTCTCCTTCGCCTTTCGCGGCAACGAGCGCGTGCGCGAGGCGATGCACTCGGCGTTCCTCTATCACGCGATCCATGCCGGCATGGACATGGGCATCGTCAATGCCGGCCAGCTCGCGCTGTATGACGACATCGATCCCGAACTCCGCAGCCTCGTCGAGGATGTGATCCTCAATCGCCGCCCAGACGCGACGGACCGACTGCTAGAAGCTGCCGAGCGCTACAAAGGCGGCGGCGCGCAGAAGAAGGAGGTCGATCTTGCCTGGCGCGACAAGCCGGTCCGCGAGCGGCTGACCCACGCGCTGGTCCACGGTATCGGCAATTTCATCGAAGCCGACACGGAGGAGGCGCGCCTCGAAGCCGCGCGGCCGCTGCACGTCATCGAAGGCCCGTTGATGACGGGCATGAACGTGGTCGGTGACCTGTTCGGTTCCGGCAAGATGTTCCTGCCGCAGGTTGTGAAATCGGCACGCGTTATGAAGCAGGCGGTCGCCTATCTCATGCCGTTCATGGAGAAGGAGAAGGAGGAGCTTGGGCTCGCGCAGGGCGAGCCGGCCGGCAAGATCCTGCTCGCCACCGTTAAGGGCGACGTACACGACATCGGCAAGAACATCGTCGGCGTTGTGCTCCAATGCAACAACTACGAGGTTCACGATCTCGGCGTCATGGTACCGGCGCAGAAGATCCTCGATACCGCGCGCGAGAGGAATGTCGACATCATTGGCCTGTCTGGCCTGATAACGCCATCGCTCGACGAGATGTGCCACGTCGCGGCCGAGATGGAGCGCGAGGGCTTCGACCTGCCGCTGTTGATCGGCGGAGCGACCACGAGCCGCGTGCACACGGCGGTCAAAATCAGCCCCAATTATCACCGCAGCCAGGCGATCTACGTGACCGATGCGAGCCGTGCGGTCGGCGTCGTGTCCGGGCTGATGTCGCCCGAGGAGCGCCCGAAAGCAATCGCCAAGGTGCGCGATGAGTATATGCGCATGGCCGAGTCCTACGCGCGCGGGCAGGCCGAGAAGCACCGCACCGCGATTGCCGATGCCCGCGCCAACCGCTCCAAGATCGGTTGGGCGAGCTACACGCCGCCTAGGCCCAGCTTTCTCGGCACGCGCAGCTTCAAAGCTTACGATCTTGCCGAGCTTGCCCGCTATATCGACTGGACGCCGTTCTTCCAGGCCTGGGAGCTCAAGGGCGCGTTTCCGCGCATTCTGGAGGACGACAAATACGGCGAGGCAGCACGCCCGCTGTTCGACGACGCGACGGCGATGCTGAAGCAGCTAATCGCCGAGAAATGGCTGACCGCCAACGGCGTGGTCGGCTTCTGGCCGGCAAACAGCGTCGGCGACGACATCGAGGTCTATGCCGACGAGACGCGCGAGACCAAGATCGCGACGCTGCATACGCTCCGCCAGCAGATGGCCCGTGACGGCACGCGCGCCAATCTCGCGCTAGCCGATTTCGTGGCGCCGAAGGATACCGGCCTTGCCGATTATATCGGCGGCTTCGCCGTTACCGCAGGCATCGGCGAGGAGGACGTTGCGCGGCGTTTCGAGCGCGCCAACGACGACTATTCCAAGATCCTGGTTAAGTCGCTCGCCGACCGTCTGGCGGAAGCCTTCGCTGAGGCTCTGCACGAGAAAGTGCGCCGCGAGCTATGGGCGTATGCGCCGGAGGAGATGCTCACCAACGAGCAGCTGATCGCCGAAGGCTATGCGGGCATCAGGCCGGCACCGGGTTATCCGGCCCAGCCCGACCACACCGAGAAGCGCACTCTGTTCGCTCTACTCGATGCCGAGAAGGTGATAGGGGTGAAGCTCACCGAGAGCTTCGCCATGTGGCCGGCTGCTGCCGTCTCGGGATTGTATTTTTCCCATCCCGAGAGCCGCTACTTCGGCGTGGGCAAGATCGGCCGCGACCAGGTGGCCGACTATGCGGCGCGCAAGGGCTGGGAGCTCGAAGAGGCCGAGCGCTGGCTCGCGCCGATTCTCAATTACGACCCCAAGCGCATAGCCGACGCGGCTGAGTGAGCTCCATTACTGGTGGCCGGAAAACAAGATGGCCGGGTGGAGCCCGGCCATGACAGCTCGTTATATTTGCGAAGATGAACTGAGCGGCTCGCGTGCGCCTACACTATTCCCAGGATCACGGCGGCGAGAAAGCCGAACGACATCATCGCGAGAATCGCGGTCGCTGTGGGGGTGATTGCCATCGGAAGCTCCTTCCCGAGCGGAGGGGTGCTCTCGTCGCGGCGAGCAAGCGTATGAACCCCCTCGTTCATGGCCAAAACAATTTCCTTTTTGGCACTGCACAACTCCTTTGCGCCGCAACGCCATGGAATAAAACGCCAACCGCTGTGGTTTGGTTTCAGAGCACTGACGTTGTCCGGGGCGCGCTAAACAGTTGCAAACACTCATGGCGGGGATGGTAAAAAGCGGAATCGTGGTGGCTGGGCGCTTTGTCCGGCCGCGGCAACGTTAACCGCGCGGCACCGCGGGCTAGCCGCCACAATGCCGGCGCTGTTTTGGGCTACTGCAAGGGCGAGGCGGGACCGGCGTCTAATCAGCGCTTCGTCGAAGCACCGCATTGGGAGGGACGTCGCAATGAGGGTCGCAAGCATTTTCTGCGTTGGGGTTCTCACCATGCTCTTCGCCGCTCCGGCGGAGGCTCTCACCATCACCAATTCCGACGCCGATTCACACAAGATCACCGTGAAGGTCGGAGGCGACGCTAAGGAGCTCACCATCGAGCCGCAAACGGAAGTCGATCCGCCCTGCGACAAGGGATGTACGGTCGAACTCGAAAGCGGCGAGCAATATGAGCTAAAAGGTGGCGAGCAGGCCTCGATCGAGGATGGCGTGCTGTTCGTCGACGCCGCACCCGGTGCCGGCGGCGACGCCGCCACCGGAGATCCCAAGAAGAAGTAGGGGGTTTCGCTAGCCCGCCTCTCCAAGCGGAAATTTGCGCAGTAATATCTCGTCATAACCGTCGGCGACCAGGCCGTGCAGCGTCGCTGCCGGCCGAAAGCCGTGGCGGCCATAGAAGCCAAGCGCGCGCGTGTTGAACGATGATGTGCAGACGAACAGATTGCGGGCCGCCAGTCTGATCGCTTCCCGCTCGAACCAGTCGAGAATGCCGCTGCCGACTCCGGCTCCCTGATAGGCGGGCAGGATCGCCAGCAGCTCGAGATAAGGCCCTTTGAGCCAGGGATAGCGCACAGAGACGGCGCCGGCCGGCTCGCCGCCGATCTCGACGAGGTAGCGCAAGACGCCGCCATCGGAGCTTGCCAGGAACCGCGCCAGCGCATCGGCAGGGTAGTTCATCACCGACCAAGGCGGCATCGCTGCGATCGCCTCGGCTAGCTGCGCGCAGTCGCGTGCCTCAAGCGCGACCAGACGTGCACCTCCAAGCTCATTGGTCGGGCCCGAAAAGGGTGAAGATGTCATGCGGTGCGCCCTTGGTCTGGAGCCTTACAAGGCGCGGCGTGTCTCCGGGTCGGTCGAGGTAGCACTTCGTCGCGACGATCGGTTTCCCCGCCGCGAGTAGCTCGCTCACCGTCACGAAACTATAGCCCTGTTCCTTGAGCTTGGGGATGGCCAGCGCGAGCGCATCGGCAGTATGCCAGCCACGCCCATTGGCGTGGGCGACGATGATGGCGCCGGGATGGGCCTGGTTGAGAATGGTGTTAAGGATGGCCTTGGCCGATTGGTGCGGGTCGGGATCGCCTGTGACGACGTCCCACTGGATGGCGATCAGCCCGGCATCGTTGACCGCGGCGAGCGACTTCGCGTTGCAGCGCCCGTATGGAAAGCGCATCACGCTCATTCGCTCGGATACTGCATTCGCCGCCGATGCCGGCGCGATGTCGGCGGCACATTGCTTGGCGAGCAGGGCCGCCCGCGTCCGCCGATAAGCCCCCTCGGTCAGCAGAATCTCCTCGCTGAGCACGGCCTCGCTCGTGCGCGACAGGTCGAAATGGCGCAAGCCGTGGCTGCCGATCTCGAAATTTGGATCGGCAATCAGCTGTTCAGCGCGCTCTTTGTGGGTCTCCATCCACTTGCCGCCGGCGAAGAACGTGGCCTTGATGCCTTGCGAGCGCAATAGATCGACGATGTGCCCGTCATAGCCGGCGACGTCGCCGTCGGTCTCGCAGAGATCGAAGGTCAGCGCGATAAGCTTATTGTCGGCTGGCAAGCTAACGCCCCTGATCGAGCCGCGAAGCTCCGGGGGCACTGGCGAGGTTTGGGGCAGCGGCTCCTGCTTCAACGGCGCGAGGTCAAATTTGCCGTGCGCGCGTACCGAAAGCCGCTCGTTGTCAGAGCCGGCGAGCGCTTGCGGCGTCCAGCAGCGGTTGAGCAGGCTTTGGTCCTCGCTTGCGGCAGGACTGGCCCGGTACAGAGCGAGCGGCAGAAACACGGCGAGGAGCAGGACGCGACGCATGAAATATGACGATGGTTCACCTTGGCCGGGCGCATAGAGCGTGCATCGCGTTCGAAGCGTCAACGGCCCAAAGGGTCGCGGCTCCTCGCCGGTCAGGCTACTTGGTCAAAGTGGTGGGGTTCGCCTGCGACACCATCGGACAATCGAGCGTCTTCTCCAGTGCCTGGACTAGGTCCTCGTCGGTGTTGACCTTGGTGTAGAGGCCGTTGTTCGTCTCAGCGAGACACATCAGATCCATCACCGAATTCCCGCCGGTCCACGAGAAAGTGTCGTAGCGGAAGGCGATGACGTGGATGGTGAGCTGCTTCGCGGTCGCGTGCAGGTGCTTGGCTAGCTCGCACGGCGAGCGGCCGCAGGTTTCCTCGCCGTCGGTCACCACCACGATAACGCCGGGCTTGTTGGTGTAGTCGAGCACGTTGGCCGCCTGCTCGACCGCCGAGGTGAGCGGCGTCTTGCCGGCGGGGACGAGCGCGTTCACTGCGTTCATGATCGGCTCCCCGGCGTCGAGCGCGGGTTTCAGCTCGAGCTTCACGTTGCATTGATTGTACGGGCCGGGGCCGTAAGTAATCAGACCGACCTTGCGGAACTTCGTGGCACTCGGCAGCACCTCGGCGAGAGCCGATCTAACCTGATCGATTCTCGCCTCGGAGTTCGGAATGCCGAGCGTCTGGTTGCCCGACATCGAGCCCGAGGCGTCGAACACGATCATCGCGTCTTCGTTGCAGGGCGTAGGCTTCTTGTCTTCGCCGCGCGCCAAGCCGTCCCCAAATCCCGTGAGCAAGGCCAAACCTAGGACCGCCAAGCCGATATGCCGAATCGTGGCGGTCGAATTGCCAAGTGACTGCAACGTCATTGCCAAAGGCTCCCGGATAAGGCGGCGAACTTTAGCACGGAAAATGCGTTGTGCTTGAGGGTCCCGGCTGCGAGCCGGGCGATTTGCCACGGGAGGTGAAAAACCCAGTTATCCCCTGCCCTTGGTTCGGGTGTTGCCCGGGGAAGCGTGGCGTTCGAGGAACTCGATCATGAGGCCTGCCACGTCGACCCCGGTCGCCTTTTCCAGCCCCTCGATGCCCGGCGACGAGTTGACCTCGAGCACCAGCGGACCGTTCTTGGAGCGGAGCAGGTCGACGCCGCAGACATTGAGGCCGAGCGTGCGCGCGGCTCGGACGGCAGCGCTGCGCTCTTGGGGCGTGATGCGCACCTTTTCGCCCAGGCCGCCGCGGTGCAGGTTGGAGCGGAACTCGCCGGGCGGCCCCTGGCGCTTCATTGCCGCAACCACCTTGTCGCCGATAACGAGCGCGCGAATGTCGGTCGAGTTGGCCTCCTTGATGAACTCCTGAACCAGGATGTCGACATTGGCGCCTTGAAACGCCTCGATCACCGACTTGGCCGATTTCATGGTGTCGCCGAGCACGACGCCGATGCCCTGCGTGCCTTCGAGCAGCTTGATGATGACCGGCGGCCCGCCGACGAGGTCGATGATGTCCTCGGCCTGGCGCGGGTCGTGCGTGTAGGCGGTGACCGGGAGGCCGATGCCGCACCTTGCCAGCAACTGGAGACAACGCAGCTTGTCGCGCGAACGGCCGATGGCGACCGACTCGTTCAGCGGATAGATGCCCATGACCTCGAACTGGCGGAGCACGGCGAGGCCGTAGAACGTGACCGATGCGCCAATGCGCGGGATCACCGCGTCGAATCCGTCGAGCCGCCGCTTGCGGTAATACAGAGTAGGCTTGCGCGAGGTGATGTTAATCGAGACGCGCAGCGTATTGATCACCTCAATGTCGTGGCCGCGCCCCCGCGCCGCCTCGCAGATGCGGTGATGGCTGTAGAGAGCGGGATTGCGCGCGAGCAACGCGATTCTCATCGAGGGTCCTCGACCGGAGGCTTGAGGTTGGGTTCGAGGTTTATGGCAGCGTTTTGCCCGGCTGCGGAGAGGACTGGGCACGCCTGCGGCGAAGTCGCGCGGGCCGCTCGCCGAGCAGGAAAGAGCGGCCGGGCTCGATCAGAACGCGGCGTTGCAACGCGGTGCGGCCGAGCAGCATGCGAAATCCCATCTGGTCTCGATTGGCGAGCGCAAGCTCGATTGGCCAGGATTCCTCGCCAAGTCTGAGTAACGTGGTGATGATGTAGCGCTTCTCGACTCCGCCGCCAGAGTTCCGCACCGTGCGCTGATCGACGGCGCGCGCCTCGCACATCACCTTCAGCGATGGCGTCCGCTGCATCGGCTGGAGTCCGAAGCGGAGCCAGACCGCGCCGCCGCGCCGAAACGGCTCGATGCTGTAGGCGTGGAGTGCGCTCGTCCGTGCGCCGGTGTCGATCTTGGCTTTGATGGCATCGACGCGGAGATCGGGCAAGGCAACCCATTCGCGCCACCCGACCTTGAGCGGTTCCTTTGCGGTGAGGCGGGCTTCCATGGGCGCGGGGCGAGGACGATGGTCGGTTGGACCTTCTTATCCTTGATGTAGCACGCCGCCAACAGGCCCCTCAGCTTCTATAGCGCTCGCGCCTCGACTATAGTGAACAGTGCAGTTCGACCGGGGAGGGGGTTTTGGGCAAGAACCAGCACGTTGTCGGTCATGAAAGCGGCGGCTGGGCTGTCAAGGACGAGGGCGCGGCACGTCCGTTCGCCGTGTTCAAGACTCAGAGCGAAGCCTGGGAGAAGGCGAAATCGATCGCCCGGAAAGAGCGCAGCGAGGCGCTGCTGCACGGCAGGAACGGGGCGATCCGCACCCGCTCCACTTACGGCCACGGCCCCAGCCGCACTAAGGGCTGAAGATGAGCGCGATATAGACGATGAACAGCAGCAGGTGCACCGTGCCTTGCAGCACGTTGGTGCGCACGCCGCCAAAGGTGAGCGCGCTTACGAACAAAGTGAGGATCAGGAGCACGGTCTGCACCTCGTCGAGCCCAAGATGTACCTCGCAGCCGGTGATCAACCCGATCGTCAACACCGCCGGAATGGTTAGCCCGATGGTCGCAAGCGCCGAGCCGAGGCACACATTCACCGCGCGCTGCAGTTGATTGACGAGCGCGGCATGGAAGGCGGTAAGCCCCTCGGGCGACAGCACGAGAATGGCGATCAGCACGCCGCCGAGCGCATCGGGCAGGTCGAGATCCTCGATGCCGAAATCGACGATGATAGCGAGATACTCCGACAACAGCACGACCGGGAGCAGCGTCAGCAGCAGCATGCCGATATGGAACCCGAGCGATCCGCTCGCCCGCGAATGCGGCGGCGCCTCGTCGTGCAGCATATCGTGTCGGCCATTGCCCTCCGGCTCGGCAAAAAAGGCGCGGTGCCGCACGGTCTGGATGACAACGAACACGATGTAGAACAGAACGGTGATGATGGCGAACAACAGCGCCTTCATCGGCGCCTGGCTCGGGTCGGGCGCGGTCTTTGTGTAGTTCGGGATGATCAGCGCGAATACGGCAAGGGCGGCGATGACCATGAGGAAGGCCCGGGCGCCGGCGAGATTGTATTCTTGCTCCCAGTAGCGGAGCGCGCCCATCAGCAGGGCCGCGCCGACCATGCCGTTCAGCACGATCATCAGCGTGGCGAACATGGCGTCGCGCGCAAGTGTCGGGTTGTTCTGGCCGTGCAGCATGATCGCGGCGAGCAGAGAAACCTCGATCACGATCACCGACAGGGTAAGCACGAGCGTGCCGTAAGGCTCGCCGAGTTTCTCCGCGATCGCTTCGGCGTGGCGCACGACACTGAACGCGCACCACATCATGGTGCCGAACAGCCAGAGGAACAGCAGGATGGTTAGCGGGTAATTATGCAGGTCGGAAAACAACGAGCCGCCGAAGAAATGGGCGATCAGGATGCTTACGACGGCGGCCGCGGTCGGGGCGATCTCCTTGAGAAGAGTGCGCGCACCCCGCGTTGCGGGGAGTGCCGGCTCGAACGTTTCGCGCTGGTTCATCAGGCTCCCGTCTCTCCCCGGCCCGAGAGCACGATCCGGAAAAGTGGTCACCCGCTTTCCGATGCTCGCGATAAAGCCTCTGATCATGTTTGAAGGGCGCCGATGAGGCCAAACTATCACGGCGTCGTTTGGTCGCGATCCAGTCTTTGCCAGAGAGTCGCGGGCAAGCGGTTAATTTGCACGCACTAAGCTGGCAGCAGCTAAACCTTTCATGTAAAAGCCTCTTACATGGATTCGTCAGATCGGCCGGGCTGGCGGCGGCCTCGCTCCTATCACCACGGCAACCTCAAAGAGGTCCTGCTCGAGGCGGCGCGCAAGCTCATCGAAGAGCACGGCGCGTTCGGCTTCAGCCTGACCGAGGCGGCTCGGCTCGCCGGCGTCAGCCCGGCAGCGCCCTATCGCCATTTCCGCGACCGGGACGCTCTGCTCGCCGAGGTCGCCAAGAGCGGCTTCGACCGCTTCGCCGCGCGCCTCGACATGGCATGGAACAACGGCGTGCCGACGCCGCTTTCGGCGTTTGATGCTCTCAGCAAGGCGTATCTTGCCTTCGCGCGCGAGGAGCCGGCGAGCTATGCGGTGATGTTCGAGAGCGGAGTGGAGACCGCCGACGAGGGCGAGACGATCCCCGCCGCAGAGCGCCCCTTCGATGTATTGCTGAAGGCCGCGGCCGCGCTCTGCCGCTCGCTGCCCGAGAGCGAGCGGCCGCCGATCAAATTGATGGCCCTGCATATCTGGGCGATCTCGCACGGCGTGGCCACGCTATTCGCCCAAGGCCACCTTCAGGCGCGCAAGGTGCCGTTGAAGCCTGAGGAGATGCTCGAAAGCGCCATGCTGATCTATCTGAAAGGACTCGGCATTCTGCCGGGCGCCAAGGCAGCCAAGGGTACTTAGTCCTGCCGGCGAACGTCACTTCGGCTAAAGCCGCAGTCCAGTATTTGCTTGCGCTTTGCGCGCTGGATGCCGCTTCCGCCTTAAGGACGGGTCAACGCGTTCGCGTGTCGCCTCAATAGCTGACATGGAGCTTGTCGAGGATGCCGCCCTGGGCGAGATGCTCGGCAGAGACTTTTCTGCCAGCTCGCCGAAAACCTCATCTACTGATGGAACGCGCGTTTGGGTGGTGCGCAGCGAGGAGAAATGCGTGTCCCTGAATTGGCAGGGATCGAACCCGCGAGCAGCCGGCAAGCTAGCGGCTCGCCTCGAGCCATTTCAGCACGCGCTGCCAGTCGCGCTCGGTGCCGTTGAAGCTGTTGCGGTCGACGCGGCCTGCAACACCCGGGACAGTGCCCGTGGTGGTGAACTGCCAAAACGCCCACGAGCGGCTTCGGTATTTGTCGCCAGGCTCGGCGGCGACCGAGCGCAGCCAGTAGTGATAGTTGGTGAACTCCCCGTCGAGCACGTCGCGATAAAATACGGGGTCGGTGTAGATGATCGGCTGCTTGCCGGTATGCGCCTGCATCGCATCGAGCATGATCTTGATCTTACCCAGCGCCACCTCGCGCGACACATGGTGCGGGCAAGTCTTCGACGCGCTGTTCCACTCGAGGTCGAGCACCGGCGGCAGCGCGTCGGGGTCCGGCGGTACGTTCAGCATGAACCACAGTGCCTGCTCGTCGGCCGGGCGGCACCAATAGACGAAGTGATAAGCGCCGCGCACGACGCCGGCATTCTTGGCGGCTTGCCAGTTCTGAAGGAACTTCGGATCGAGATGGTCGCCGCCTTCGGTCGCCTTGATGAAGGTGAAGCGCACGCCGGCTGCGCGCGCTTGCGCCCAGTCGATGTCGCCCTGCCAATAGGAGACGTCGATGCCCTGCACCGGCATGTCGTGCGCAGCTGCGACGCCTTGATGCGGCTTGCGGTCTGACAGCGATTGCGCGCTCGCGACGCCGTGCGTGGCCAGCAGACTAACGCCCGCGACCAAAGCAGCGACAGAATGAACCCAACGCAACATGACTGCCCCCCGTTTGGGCTCGGCGCGGTTTCCATCCCCGCGCTCGCTGAAGAGCTAACCAGGGGAGCCTTAAGATATTTTTGCTGACCACCCCTGCCTAGCCCATGAAAACCACGCGAAGCGATCACATTTGTGGCGAGCACCCTTGACCTCCTTGCCAAGGGGCCGCATCTATGTGAATGTGAATTACATTCACACCGGAGGAAGGAGCCGCGATGCAACTGGTTGCGACCTTGGACGAGTACGGAAAGCCGGCATGGATCACAGCCATGATCGTCGGCTTTCTGTTGTGGTGGCCCGTCGGCCTTGGCGTTTTGGCCTATTCGATTTGGAGTGGACGCATGGGATGCGGATCTTGGAAGCGTGAATTCAAGGACAGCGATATCGGACGCGAGGTGATGCGCTGGGGGCGGGGCATGAGCCCGCTCAGGACCACCGGCAACCGCGCCTTTGATCAATATCGTGAGGACACCTTGCGGCGGCTCGAGGAGGAGGTTGACCAGTTCCAGTCCTTCTTGCAGCGGCTTCGCCACGCCAAGGACAAGGCTGAGTTCGACCAGTTCATGTCCGAGCGGCGCGGCGCCGCACCGACCGGCTAAGCTCGGCGCGCGGTTCGCGCACGGGCGACGAAAAGAGAGGCAACGCGTGAGAGGGCGCGGGATTTCATTTCCCGCGCCTTTTTCATTGAGAATGAATTGGGGGCAGGAGCGCTGACGCGAAATGGTCGTTCAATCCCAATCGATTTCGCTCTAGAACGGGGGCAATTTCGACCGGTGAACACCCGAGCGTGCCATGCGACTTCTTCTTGCGACGACAGTGACCCTTTTGCTCCTCGCGCCCTCCTGCGCCTTCGCCGTTTGCCTTAAGGCCGAAGAGAGCAAGACCTTGATCGAGGGCGTTTTGTCGGAAGGGACGTTCAAGGACGCCAACGACAATCCCGAGCAGGCTTTCATCCTCACCCCTCTGGTCCCGACCTGCCTCTCGGGCGATCCGCAGTTGAACGAGTCCGAGCAAGTGAGCACGATCCACATCTATTCGTCTGACCAGGCGGTCGCGCAGACCATCAAAAGTTTCGTCGGCAAGGACGTATTCGTGCAAGGCACTCCATTCGGGGCGCACACCGCGCATTATCACGCGCCGATCGTCATAGATGTCACCGGGATCCAGCTCAATTGAGTTGCCTTCGCTAAACTGTCTGACGGAAAGCCGTTTGGCGTGTTGCTTGCGGCTTTGCTCGAGATGCTGGGCTATTGCGCGCAAGGCGCCGCCGGCGGCTATCAATGCTCGACCGAAGGCGATCTCTATATCGTCACGACCGACATCAAGCCCGAATTCGCCAGAAGAAGATTGAGGAGAATTGCGGCGGTATGGGCGTCATTGAGCGGAGCTCGTTCTGCCGCGCCAGGATCAGCTTC
This sequence comes from uncultured Alphaproteobacteria bacterium, assembly GCA_963816805.1. Classification (GTDB taxonomy): domain Bacteria; phylum Pseudomonadota; class Alphaproteobacteria; order Rhizobiales; family Methyloligellaceae; genus Methyloceanibacter. Next base: position 90,699 of record CAWFLU010000031.1, on the reverse strand, counting down.
GCGCTGGAATTGGTCTCGACCTCGACCACGCTCGAGCCGGGCAAGACCATCACGTGATCTCGGCCGACATCGCCACGTTGAAATTCTGAGCGCCGGTCAGCTCCGCTCGCTCTTCTTGCCGAAGCCGCCGCCGGTCGGTGTCTTGATCATGATCGCTTCGCCCGACTCGAGCACGGTCTGGTCCGACCCTTTGAGCCGCTCGATCCGCCCGTCCTTGCGCTTCACCCAGTTCTCGCCTTGCTGGCCGGCGTCGCCGCCATTGACGCCGAACGGCTGCACCTTGCGGAAGCCCGACAAAATCCCGCACTCCATTCGCTGCAGGAAGCGAATGACGCGAAGCGTGCCGTCGCCGGCGCGCCATTTGCCTTTTCCACCTGAGCCGCGCTGGACCGTGAAGCGCTCGAGCAGAACGGGATAGCGAAGCTCGAGCACTTCCGGGTCGGTCAGGCGCGAGTTGGTCATGTGGGTATGCACGGCAGCCACGCCGTCGAAGCCGTCGCCCGCCGGTGCGCCGGAGCAGATCGTCTCGTAATATTGGAGCCGCTCATTGCCGAAGGTAAGGTTGTTCATCGTGCCCTGCGCCGAGCCAAGCACGCCGAGCGCGCCATAGAGACAATTCACCACCGCCTGGCTCGTCTCGACATTGCCGCCGGCGACCGCTGCGGGGTAGCTCGGCTTCAGCATCGAGCCCTTCGGCACGACGATCTTGATATGGCGCAAGCAGCCGGCATTGAGCGGGATGTCGTCGTCGACCAGCGTGCGAAATACATAGAGCACGCAGGCCCGCGTGATCGGCTCCGGCGCATTGAACGTGTCTTGCGCCTGTTCACTCGTGCCGGTGAAGTCCACCACGGCGGTCTTCTTCTTGCGGTCGATCTTGATTGCGACCTTGATCGTGCTCCCCTGGTCGGTCTCAAGCGCGAAGCGCGAATTCTTGAGCTTGGCGATCACGCGCTGGACAGCGTCGGCTGCATTGTCCTGCACGTGACCCATATACGCGGCGACCGTGGCGAGCCCGTAATGCGCGACCATCTTGCGCAGTTCGGTCACGCCCTTCTCATTGGCGGCGACCTGCGCCTTCAAGTCGGCGATGTTTTGTCCTGGATTGCGCGCGGGGTATGGCGCGTTTGTCAGCAGTGCGCGCACTCCGTCCTCGCGGAACAGCCCGGCTTCCACCAGCTTGAACGGGTCGATATAGATGCCTTCCTGATCGATATGCGTGGCTTTCGGGCTCATCGAGCCCGGAGCGATGCCGCCGATATCGGCGTGATGGCCGCGCGCCGCGACGAAGAACAGGAGATCGGGCCCGCGTTCGGCGAAGACCGGCGTCACCACGGTGATGTCGGGAAGATGCGTGCCGCCGTTATAGGGCGCGTTCAGCATCCACACATCGCCGGGCTTGAGCGCGTCGGCCTCGCGTAGCACGGTTTCGACGCTCCGGTCCATCGAGCCGAGATGAACCGGAATATGCGGTGCGTTGGCGATCAGCCGGCCGCGCGCATCGAAGATCGCGCAGGAGAAGTCGAGCCGCTCCTTGATGTTGACCGAGCGAGCCGTGTTCTGGAGCGCGTAACCCATCTGCTCGGCGACCGAGGTGAACAGATTGTTGAACACTTCAAGCAGCACGGGATCGGCGTGCTTGCCCGCGCGCGCAGGCGCCCGTTTCTCGATGCGGTTGAGCAAGAGATGGTTCTTCGCGGTCCCTTGCGCCCGCCAGCCCGGCTCGACCACGACCGTCTGGTGGTCCTCCATGATCAGGGCAGGCCCTGCGATGCTCTGGCCGGGCTTGAGGCTTGAGCGGAGCAACACCGGAGCTTCGTGCCAGGCGCCGTGCGTGAACACCGCGGTTCTGGCCTGCGGTTCGACCGGCGCCTCGAGGAGCGGAAGCTCAGGCTCGCGTGCCCGCACGCCGCCGCCTTGGGCCGTTACCTCGACCGCCTCGATCTCGATCTCCTTGCCCGGACTGACGAAGCCGAAGCGTTGCTGATGCGCGATCTCGAATAGAGCCTGCATACCCCGCAAGCTCGCCACCGGGATGGGAATGCTTGAATCGGTGCCGGCATAGCGAAGATGCGCCAAGGCGATCACGGTGACGGCGTTCGGTGCGACTCCCTGGCGCGCCAACTCCTGTCGTGCATCGACCTCTAGCGGCGCGCGGATCGCGGCGAGCGCGCCGAGACCGTCCTCGTCGAGCGGCGCCAGCACCGCCTTGGAGCGCATGGCGCTGATCGAGGCGAGCCCGATGCCATAGGCCGAGAGCACGCCGGAGAGCGGATGGATCAGCACCGACCCTATGCCGAGCGCGTCGGCGACGTGGCAGGCATGCTGGCCGCCAGCGCCGCCGAAGCCGTTCAGCACATATTCCGTGACGTCGTGGCCGCGCTGCACCGAAATGGTCTTGATCGCGTTGGCCATGTTCCCGACCGCGATCCTGATCGCGCCTTCCGCCACCTCCTCAGGGCTCTTGCCGTCGCCGATCTTCCGGGCAAGCGCCTTGAAGGCCTTGCGGACGGCTTCGCGGTCGAGCGTCTCGTCATGGTCGGGCCCGAAGATGTGCGGGAAATAATCGGGCACGAGCTTGCCGGTCATCACGTTCGCATCGGTGACGGTGAGCGGACCCCCGCGCCGATAGGAGAGAGGCCCCGGATCGGCGCCGGCGGAATCGGGTCCGACTCGGAGGCGGCCGCCGTCGTAATTCAGGATCGAGCCGCCGCCTGCCGCGACGGTGTGGATCGAGAGCATCGGCGCACGCACTCGCACGCCCGCCACCACGCTCTCGAAGTTCCGCTCATAGATCCCGTCATAGTGGCAGACATCAGTCGAGGTGCCGCCCATGTCGAAGCCGATGATCTTGGTGAAGCCGGCGAGCGCCGCGGTCTCGACGGCGCCGACCACGCCGCCGGCGGGGCCCGACAGGATTGCGTCCTTGCCCCTGAACAGATCGGCGGAGGTCAGCCCGCCCGAGGACTGCATGAACAGCAGTTTTGGACCTACTACTGCCGAAGAAGTGAGATCGGTCGACCGGGCGGGGATCGTCGCGCTCGCTCCTGCTGCCACCCGCTTGAAGCGATCGGATCCTCCCCTCGCAGGGGAGGGAAGCAGCGCCGCGGCCACGCGATCGACGTAACGGCGGAGCAGCGGCGAGAGATAAGCATCGACCACCGCGGTGTCGCCGCGCCCGACGAACTTGACGAGCGGGCTAACCTCGTGGCTCGCCGACACTTGGGTGAAACCTGCGAGCCGCGCCGCCTCTGCCGCGGCAATCTCGTGCTCGGGATAGGCGTAAGCGTGCATGAAGACGATGGCGACCGAGGCTATGCCCTTGCTATGTGCTTCCCGAAGCGCGGCGACCAGCGCGGCGATGTCGAGCGGCGTCTCGACCGTGCCGTCGGCGCGCACCCGCTCCGGCACCTCGACCACGCTCGCATACAGCATCGACGGCTTCTCGATCCGCCGGGCGAAGATCTTGAGCCGCGCTTGGTAGCCGATCTCGAGCGCGTCGCGAAATCCCTCGCTGACGATGAGCAGCACCGGATCGCCCTTGCGCTCGAGCAGCGCGTTGGTCGCGACCGTGGTGCCCATCTTGACGCTGGCGATCGAGGCCATCGGCAGCTTGGCGCCGCGCGGCACGCCGAGCACGTCGCCGATCCCGGCGATCGCCGCGTCCTCATAGCTTCCTGGGTCTTCCGAGAGCAGCTTGTGGGTTATCAGCCTACCGTCCGGCGCACGCGCCACGATGTCGGTGAACGTGCCGCCGCGGTCGATGAAGAACTGCCATTTGACGCTCATGCTTACCCGATGCGCTTCAGCCCGGCGGCGTATTGCTTCCACCGCTTGACATAGACTGCGACCGCGCGGGCGATGATCGCGCGGACCTTGTCGTTGGTCTCGCGCACCGCCTTGGCGGGCGAGCCGAGGATCACCGAGTTGTCGGGAAACGCCTTGCCCTCGGTGACCAGCGCGCCGGCCCCGACCAGGCAATTTGCGCCGATGCGCGCCCCGTTCAGCACGATTGCCCCCATGCCGATCAGGCTCGCCGCGCCGATGGTGCAGCCATGCAGCACGACGTTGTGGCCGATGACGCAATTCTTGCCGATGGTGAGCGGAAAACCTGGATCGGTATGGAGCGTCGCGTTGTCCTGCACCTGCGAGCGATCTCCGATCTCGATCCACTCGTTGTCGCCGCGGAGCACCGAGCCGTACCAGATGCTGGCTTCGGACTTCAGCCTTACGCGTCCGATCACCGATGCCGTCTCGGCCACCCAATAGAGGCCGTCAGGGGGAAACTCGGGCTTCTGCCCATCGAGCTCATAGATCGCCATGCGCGCTCCTCCTCTTTTGCGATGCGGGCCGCTTCATCTCGAGCTCGCCTTCGAGTGTCGCCACTTTGTTGCGGAGCTCGGAGCTTTCCAGCTCTGCATACATGGCAGCCGCATCGCGGCCGAGCCGCGCCAGCATGGCGCGCTCGTTATGGTCGAGGTCGGTACCCGAGAGGTGCGGCCCGTAGAGCGAGAGGGCGAAACAGCGGATCGGATTGAGCGCCGGCACGGCAAGGATCGGACGCGCCAGACCCTTGGGCAGATCTAGCCCGTCGCCGTTCTCATCCGGAATGCCGAACGGCTTGCCGTTCGCCAGAGGGGCCAGCAGCGGCTGGTCGGGCTTCAGCGTGCGCGTCGGGCTGTCATTCCAGCCTTTGCCGTTCCCGTCGCGAACGTAAGCGCCTTGCCGCTTCCGGAACGCGGCAGCGGAGGCAAGAGCGAGCGCCTCTGAGGTCTCGTCCGCCAGCAGCCGATCGATCTCGGTTGCCATCGTCGCCGATTTGATGGCCTCGCCGAGCTTGCGCTCTGCTTCGTCCAGCCCGCGGTTGAAGTAGCGGTCCATGGCCTGCACGGCGCCCTCATGCAACCTTGTGATGAAGAACACTGCGGCGGCGCCGAGCGCGAGCCAAGCCCAGCCCGGCAGATCGAGACTGCTCTGCAGGCGCTCGATCTGCTCATGCAGCAGCAGCGCGGGGATGCTGAGAGTAAGGCCAAGTAAGGTCACGCGGCGAAGTGGGATCGCCACGCTCACCACGCGCTCCCGCCGTATCGCCTCGAACACGAACAGGCAGAGGATGCCGTTCACGAGATAGAGCAGACCGATCACGTCCTCGGACGGCCTGAAATGATTGTCGGTGGCGAAAAATGTCGTCTCGGAGGCAAGCTCGGCGATGAGGAAGGTGGGCAGCCCGATCAGGCAACCCCAGATCACCCAGCGCACACGCTGATAGTCCTCGGGCGCTTGGGTGTTGCGTCGGGCGAATAGGATGCCGAGCGCAAACAGGTCGATGGCAAAGCCGAGGAAGATCGTCGCGCGCGTGAGGGTCTCGCTGCCATGACCGAATATGCTCGCATACGAGGCGAGCATCAGCATCGAGAAGATCAGGCCGGCAGCGGGCAGGGTGCGCTCGAGCGGCAGCCAGCGCGGCTCGGTCTCGTTATTGGGAACGCGCAGCACGAACAGGAGGAAGCCCGCATAGGCAGCGCCCTCGGCGAAGCAGGAGGCAATGTCCTGAAAAAGCAGCGCGGCGGGCCATTGCTGAAGGATGGCGTAGAAAGCGTATTCCTGCCCTGGGTTGAACCAGTTGACGTAGAGGAAGAAGCCCCAGCTCATCGCCGAGGGCCTGGTCCAAACGAGCCAAGCTGCGGCGATCACCACGAGAATGCCGGCTATCTGGCAGGCGAGATTCACCGCTCGGACGAGGAAATTGGCCGGCCGCTGTGCCGCGACCAGCGTCACTTCGCGCGCAGGCGCGCGCGAAGTCGCGGCGAGGGAGAGTGTGATCGCCTTGCCAGGCAGGACAAACTCGATGCCGCCAAGCACTGTGAGCGCGGGGCTACAGCTTTGGATGCTTGACAGCGAACAGCTAAGCCGGTCGAGGTCGAGCCTGTCTCCGACCCGCAAGCCCGCCTGCCATGCGGGCGAGGCTGCCCTTTCCTCGAACGGTCCCGAGATGCTGTAGATCAGCCCGTCATTGTCCGCGTAGAAGCCGAACGAGCCGAGCGGGTTCATCACACGCACGAGGTCCGGCACGATCATGGCGAGGCCCCAAAGCGCGAGGACGGTCACCAGAATGCGGCTGCGAAACATTGGCGGGAGGCTCGTTCGGTAGGGTGGAATCACCATAGACAATAGCGTGCGTCGGCGCGTCAATCGACGCTTGGCTGGAGAGCGGGATTGCGAGGAAACAGCCCGAGCCTGCGCCCGCGGGAAGCGCGGAGTACCCCGCGCGGCTTCGACGCAAGGCCCGCTCGACCGGTTCTTCGGCCTGAGCGAGGCGGGCGCGAGCGTTGGAACTGAGCTCCGTGCCGGTCTCGCGACCTTCCGCACCATGGCCTACATCATTTTCGTCAACCCGGCGATCCTCGAGAAGGCCGGCATGGACTACGGCGCGGTGTTCGTCGCCACCTGCCGCGCCGCGAGCCGCACGCTCGGCCATCATGGGGCTCTACGCCAACTATCCGATCGCCCTCGCGCCGGGCATGGGGCTCAACGCCTATTTCGCCTTTACCGTGGTCGCCGCCGGTATCGGTCTGTTCCTTGCGCTGATCGGGCTGCAAACGCCGACATCCGACCGGCGCTTCAAAGAGATCAACGCCGCGGTTGCCGTGGTCGCCCTGGCCTTCCTGTTCAAGCTGATCTTGGCCTAGGCTGAGGCGCAGAAGCCCAAGCTCTTGTAACGCCTACCCCCCTCCGCTATTAGGTCGCCGAAGGCAAGTTCCACGGGTTGAGCGCAAAGTTATGGATACCGAAGCCCCTAAAGACCCGCGGCGCCACGGCAGCCATACGGTGAGCGTGTTTACCACCTCGCTCTGCGCAGCCATCGTCATGGCCGGCGGCTTCGGCATCGTGACCGAGGCGTTCGTCGTGGCGGCCGCAAATTTGTTCGGCCTCGGCCATATGTCTGTGGTGGTCGGGAGCGCTCTTAACGCCGCGGCCACGGTATGGCTCGCGGTGTGGACCTTCGCACGATCCTGGCACGTCGAGCGCCGCCTGAGAGAGGGGCTGGAGGTCGACGAGCCGAAGCTCTCGATCCTTGCCAATTTCCGCGGATATGGCCAAGCCTAGGGGCTTTTTGCCGCAAATGACGGGAGCGCCGCAGGGACGATTCTCCGCATGCGGCATCGCGCAAAAGTCCTTATGCTCTGCCGCATGATCGTGAGAAGCACGGAATTCCGCTGAGATCATGCGCAAGACTGGATAAAACAACAGGTTGGGGGAACTACGAAATGTCGATTTGGGGCAAGCTCGCAGGTGCCGCCGCTGGGCTCGCGATCGGGGGTCCGATCGGAGCACTGCTTGGCGGTGTGGCCGGGCATTACGTCATCGACCGCGACCAGGAGCAGGATGGGCAAGCCGAGAACCAGGTGGCCTTCACCGTCGGCGTGATCGCGCTCGGCGCGAAGATGGCCAAGGCCGACGGCGTCGTTACCATGGACGAGGTCAACGCCTTCAAGGAAGTGTTCAAGGTGCCCGAGGGCGAGATGAAGAACGTCGCACGTGTGTTCAACCTCGCCAAGCAGGATGTGGCCGGCTACGAGGCTTATGCCGAGCAGCTCGCCACCATGTTCAAGGGCAACCGCAAGCTGCTTGAGGACGTGCTCGAGGGCCTGTTCCACATCGCCAAGGCGGATGAGCATCTGCACCCGAACGAGGAGCAGTTCCTGCACCAGGTCGCCAAGCGCTTCGGCTTTACTGACACCGAGTTCAGCTATATCAAGGCGCGCCACGTCATCGCCTCCAAGCGCAATCCTTACGACGTGCTTGGCGTCAAGCCGACGATCACCAACGAGGAGCTGAAGAGCCACTACCACAAGCTGGTCGCGGAAAACCATCCCGACAAGCTGATGGCCCGCGGCGTGCCGAAGGAGTTCGTTGCCATCGCCACCGAGAAGGTCGCGACCATCAACGAGGCCTACGAGACGATCGCCAAAGAGCGCGGGATGTAGGCCGGCACGGCGTCATCCCGGCGAAGGCCGGGATCCACGAAGCGCGCCCTTGATCTGATAATCTGGATTCCGGCTGGCGCCGGAATGACGGAGTTTTTCTTCCCCCATGATAGCGGTCCCTGACAGCAAGCTTGTTACGCTTTGGTGTCCTTCGCCCAATCGCGAGCCGAGGCTAGGCGTGTCCGCGCCGGACATGCTGATCCTGCATTACACCGGCATGGAGTCGTCGGAGAGCGCGCTCGATTGGCTGACGCGCGAGGAGGCCAAGGTTTCTTGCCATTACCTCGTCGACGAGGAGGGGCGCATCGCTCAGATCGTGCCAGAAGGGGAGCGCGCCTGGCATGCCGGGCAGAGCAGGTGGGCGGGAGAGACCGACCTAAATTCCCGCTCGATCGGCATCGAGATCCACAATCCCGGCCACGATTTCAGCTATCCCGAATTTCCCGAGGCCGAGATGCTGGCAGTCGAGGGGCTATGCCTCGACATCTTAAGCCGGCACGCGATACCGGCAGATCGCGTTCTCGCTCATTCCGACGTGGCGCCTGGACGCAAGCGCGACCCCGGCGAGAAGTTCGACTGGGCGCGTCTTGCCCGCAAAGGCATCGGGCTCTGGGTCGAGCCGGCGCCGTTCGGTAGCGATATCGGGCTAGGGCCGGGAGACGAGGGCGAGGCCGTTGCCGAGCTCCAGCGGAACTTGCTCGATTTCGGCTATGGTGTTGAGGTGACCACGACTTACGGCACCGGGCTCGAGAAGGCGGTCGAGGCGTTCCAGCGCCACTTTCGCCCGGCGCGCGTCGACGGCCGGGCAGATCTTTCCACCCGCGACACGCTCGTGCGGCTGCTCGCCGCGCGGAGCGGTGGCGCTTGAGGGCTAGTTCGTCACGTCGAAATCCATGCCGTCGAAGGTGTAGCGCGGCACTTGCGTCCAAATGCCGTCCTCCTGCACCGGCACTTTGTGCATCTTGACGTTGTCGACTTCGAGCTTGCCGGTCTTTTGGTTCACCCAGAAATCGATGTCGTAATACTCGTCCTTGCTGCCGGGCTTCCTGAAGTCGGTGCAGACGAAATATTCGCCGTCCTTCTTCAGGTGGCGCACCGGTTGGTGGATCTCGACGAAATCGAGCGGGACCGTCTCGCCCGTCTTGTCGTCCTTCACCTCGAGAGAGCCTTGCGCATCTTTGTGCGTGGCGATGTAGGTGTGGATCGCGCTCATCACCTGCCAGCCGCGGGTGATCTCCATGTCGCCGGGATGCTCCTGCACCGGGAGCCACCACCAGGCGACCGGCAGGCGCGTCACCATGTAGTAGCTGTCGCCGTCCTGCTTCGGCCCCTTCTGCACCCTAATGTCCATGAGGGTGAGCTTGTCGCCCTCCGGCTTGAACCAGAAGTCGATGGCGTATTGCTTCTTCGGCGTGTCTTTGTCGTGGAAGATGACGTTGGCGAACCAGCCATAGCCCTCCATGCCCCGCACGATTTTGATGTTCTCCATGACGAGATTGAGGTCGGCGTCGAGCTTCGGATCGTGAAACACGAAGGCGCCGTCCTTGGTCCGCTCGGCGACCACTTCGGCGACCCGCTTGTTGACGTCGGCCTCGCCGAAGTCCTTCTTGCCGCTCGTCGCAGCCGCCTGCTTGGAGGCGTAGAACTCGCGCGCCTTCTGGATGTTGCCGGCAGGGTCTTTGAGGAACGCTGTCTTGGAATCTTCGCTCGAGAAGCAGTAGACCTTGCCGTCGCCGTCGATCCAGTTGACCGAGCAATCGGTCTTGGCGGTCTGTCCCTCTGACAGTCCCATCGTGCAGTAATCGTCGAACTCGCCGTTGACCGGCGCAGGCGACGCCGTCTGAGGGGCCGGGGTCGTGGCCGGGTCGGCTGCGAGCAAGACCGATGCTGAAGTGAGGCACAGAATCGCCGCAAGCGCGGCCCTCCGCGCCAGGGAGATAGGGAGCCGATCAGTGAGGGTGCTCATTGCCTTGTTTCCTCGGAAGTTTTGGGTTGTACGAGTTGTAGGCCCTCCTGGGCGCCGGGTCTGTAACTCAAGTCACGTAGCGTCTGAATCTTACAAACAGCTCATCCGGCAGCCTCGCCGCTGCTATAGCTGGACAGCGCCGAACGGTTCTTCACCTCGATCGAGCCGCGCGAGGCCTGGACCCACCCCATCCGCTCCCATTCCGAGAGATAGCGGCTGATCACCTCGCGCACGCTGCCGAGATCGAGCGCGAGCTGCTGATGGGTCTTGGCCACCACGCCCTTGGCGTCGGCTTCCGCCAACAGCCGCCGCGCCAGCCTGAGATCGAGGCTCGCAAACGCCACCTCGTCGACCAGCGTGATGAGGCTCGATAGCAGATCGCCGTAATTGTCGAGCACGAATTTGCGGAAGCGCGGCGATGTGGTCATCAGCCCATGGAATACGGTTGCCGGTAGCGCCGCGAGCAGCACGTCGGTCTCGGCCGTGCTCTCGGCAGGGAAGGGGCTGCCGGCCATAAGGCAGGAGGTGGTGAGCACGCACGTCTCGCCCGGGCCGACCTGATAGAGCAGGATCTCGCGGCCAGACTCTGACGTCTTGAACACGCGCGTCTGGCCCTCGATACACATAACATAATTGTGGCAGAGCTGGCCCTGCCGGTAGGCGATATCGCCCCCGCGCAAGCGGCTGAACTGCGTCGAGCCAAGCAACTCGCCGCGCTGCGCCTCCTCGATCTCCGTCAGATCCGGGAAGGAGGCAAGCCAGCGCGAGATCAGATCCTGATTCTGCATGGACTAACACACAAGCATTAAGGCCGCCGCGCCCGGTGTCGCGCCGACGAAAGGGCCTGTAGGAAAGGACCCGAAACGCCGGGGTCCCGGCAGAAGATATGGGAACAAGCGGCATTCAGCCTATCAAAATGCCGTTACAGGCTGGCACGGTCCCAGGCCGGAGAGGCGCATGAATCGAGGACTTAATTGGGGCGGCCCGCTGTTCCACGCCCTCTGCAACATGGGTTTCTGCTGTGCGCTGATCCAGAGGCAAGGGTGGCCGCTTCCCCCAGGTTTCGGGCCTGACCGTGCTTGCAGATAGAAGGACGCGGCATCGTCGCCCGCTCGCGCGCGCCGCAATGACCGGCGAGCAACTCCTTGACGTAACAGGCTGAGCGCCCCTTATTAGCGCCGTCAGCAGGCCGGATGGCCGCTCTGCCAGCGTTGCGTATCAAGGCGGGGAGGAAAGTCCGGGCTCCATGGAAGCACGGTGCCGGATAATTTCCGGCGGGGGCGACCCCAGGGACAGTGCAACAGAAAGCAAACCGCCCGCCGAAGCTTCCGGGCAAAGGCAGGTAAGGGTGAAAGGGTGCGGTAAGAGCGCACCGCGTCCTTGGTAACAAGGACGGCACGGCAAACCCCACCGGGAGCAAGACCGAATAGGGGCGGCGCGGCAGCGGGTAACCGCTTCCAGTCTGCTTTCAGATGAGCTGCCCGGGTTGGTTGCAGGAGGCGTCCGGTAACGGACGCCCAAGATGAATGGCCATCGCCGCGCGCAAGCGCGGTACAGAACCCGGCTTACAGGCTTGGTGACATCAAATATGGCCGGCGCGCGGGTTAGGCCTTCGCGCCGGCCTCCAAATTTCTAGCGCGACGGCAGGGTCTAAGCGATCGGAGTTCATCACTTTGGTCCACGCCGCCACGAAGTCCTTCACGAACTTCTCCTTCGCGTCAGCGCAGGCATAAACCTCCGCGAAGGCGCGCAGCTGCGAATGCGATCCGAAAATCAGGTCGACAGGGGTGCCGGTCCACTTGAGCGCGTTGGTTTTGTGGTCGCGGCCCTCATAGACGTCCTCGTCGGCTGCCTGCCATTGCGTGCTCATGTCGAGCAGGTCGACGAAGAAGTCGTTAGTCAGTTTGCCGGTCTCTTTGGTGAAGACACCATGCTTGGATCCGCCGGCGTTGGCACCGAGCACCCAAAGTCCGCCGACGAGCACCGTCATTTCAGGCCCCGTCAGCCCAAGCAATTGCGCGACGTCCACCAGTGCGTCCTCGGGCATCATGAACTGACGCTGGTCACTAGCCATCTGCCCGCGGTTCGAGCGGTGCGAAGGACGCGGCGTCGGTTTGTTCCTGCGAGGCATCCATGCGGCCCGGCGTGAAGGGCAGCTTCACATCGATCCCGGCATCCTTCGCCGCCTCAGCCGCCGATGAAGCCCTGAAGCAGCTTCAAAGTGGTTTCCGGCTGCTCCTCTTGGGGCATGTGCCCGCAATCCTGAACGAGGCGCAAGGAGGAATTGGGCAGCGCGCGCCTGAGCTTCAGCCCGATCTCGAGCGGTACGATGCGGTCATGGTCGCACCACAGGATTAGCGTCGGCAGCGCGATCGATCCGTAGCGCTCGGCAATCTCGGTGAGATCGTCGGGTACGATTTGCCGCGCGCTATAGATGATAGCGTGCTTGCCGGCCGCGGTCTTGAGCGGGGCGGCATATGTCTCGACCTCTTCGGGGTCGATCTTGCTGTCGTCGAAATAGGCGATCCTGAGCGCGACGCGGGTCTGCACCATGGGCGGCACCATGCGCACGCCGAGATGGGAGACGAGCGGCACGTCGAGCAGGCGGAAGAACACCGGGATGTGCTGCGGGTAGGCGAGAGTGTCGAGCAGCACGAGCTTCTTGATGCGCCCGTTCAGTCGGTTGTCGTTCTCTAGCGCGAGCAGAAGCGCGATGCCGCCGCCGAAGGAATGGCCGACGATCGTGAGGTCGCGCAGATCCTGATCCTCGATCAGCTGCGCGAGTAGCTCGGCCTGATCGAACACAGAATAGCGCCCGTCGAAGGGCTTGTCGGACTGGCCGAAGCCCTTGAGGTCGACCGCGATCACCCGGTGGGTGAGGGCAAGCTCGGGCGCGATATGCCGCCAGGTATAGGTGCTCGTGCCGAAGCCGTGGATGAGGAGCACCGGCGGACCTTTGCCTTCCACCTCGTAGAATAATTTGACCGGGGCCTCGGGCGGACCGAGCCGCGCGTAGGGTCCGACGATGCCATCGGTTGCGGCGAGCGCGCAGGAGCCGAGCGCCAGCGCGATGATCGCAAGGCCGATCGTTGCCTTCAGGTTGCCCCGTGCCATGCGCTGCTTTGGCCCTCGTTTCGACCCGAACGGTGCAGCGTACCCCGTCTCCCGCCACGAAGGCCGGAGCCTAGCGAATCAGTCACGATGCATTGCAGTCCCGTTCCTCTGCCGTTGTACCCCGCTTCGTCGGGAACCGGCAATCGCGCTGGTTAACGCGGGGTAAATCGAGCGAGCCTGTCCTCTGCAGGATAAATCCCATGGAGAAATGCCTGTCTCCCGGCACGCTCCATTGACGCCCATAAAATCCCATGCTATCCCATTATTGCCCGTTCGGTGAGTAAGTGGGGGGAAGCAGGCCGCGCTCCTAAGAGGCCACGGGGGGATCTGCGCCGCTTCTCCCCACCACTTTCCAGATCGGCAGGGCAAAGACCCAAAGGGTCTCGCACCAAGGCTCGTTAGTCACTCGTCGGTCCAGGCGCGCATGAGGGGGAGATGGAGCAGTTTGTCTCCACATTCACCAATAAGATCGACACTAAGGGCCGCGTTTCGGTCCCTGCGTCCTTCCGCGCAGTCCTCGCCAAGGACAGTCTTGACGGCATTTATTGCTACCCGTCGCTCGACGCCCCTGCGCTCGATGCTGGCGGGCAGCGGCTCATCGACAAGATCAACGGCCTCGTTGAAGGCATTGCGCCATACTCTGACGAGCGCGACCATCTTGCGACGGCTTTGTTCGGCACCAGTGAAATCCTCACCATCGACCAGGACGGACGCACGATCCTTTCTGAGCGCTTGCGCGAGCACGCCGGCATCACCAGCCACATCACCTTCGTCGGTCTTGGCGAAAAGTTTCAGATGTGGGAGCCCGCGCGCTTCGAAACTCACCTCGCGGAGGCCCGCCAAAAGGTGCGCGACCTTCGCAAACTACTCGGCGCGGGGCGTCGCGGAAGCGGCGGGCCAGAGGGAGCACGGGAATGATGGCGGGTCGCGGCAGAAATACGTCTGCCGCCGGCGGACCGGCCCGCCACATTCCCGTGATGCTCTCGGAGGTCCTCGCGGCACTTGAGCCGAAGGCCGGCGAGACCATCGTCGACGGCACGTTCGGCGCCGGCGGTTATACCGAAGCCATCCTGGAAGCGGCTGACTGCAAGGTGATTGCCATCGATCGCGATCCCGAGGCGTTTCGCTTGAGCGCGGCGCTGGTCGAGCGCTATTCCGGGCGATTGGTCACCGTCCACGCGCGCTTCAGCGAGATGCAGGACATCGCCGCCCACGAAGCGGTCGGCGCTGTCACGGGCGTTGTTCTCGATCTCGGCGTTTCCTCGATGCAGATCGACGAGGCCGAGCGCGGCTTCTCGTTCATGAAGGACGGTCCGCTCGATATGCGGATGGGGCGGCAGGGGACGACCGCGAGCGATCTCGTGAACACGCTGTCCGAGGGAGAGCTTGCTGAGATCATCGGCAGGCTCGGCGAGGAGCGCCGCGCGCGGGCCATCGCGCGGACCATCGTGGCGCACCGTGGCGACGCGCCGATTCTAACCACCGGGGAGCTCGCCGAGATCGTGGCGCGCGTACTTGGCAGGAAGCGCGACGAGACCAAGCATCCGGCGACGCGGACCTTCCAGGCGCTCAGGCTCTATCTCAACGATGAGCTCGGCGAGCTCGCGAATGGGCTCGCAGCCGCCGAGCGCTTGCTCAAGGCGGGAGGCCGGCTGGTCGTGGTCACGTTTCATTCGCTGGAGGATCGCATCGCCAAGCGGTTCTTCGCCAGCCGGAGCGCTCCCCCGCCACGGGCCTCGCGCCATCTGCCGGAGTCCGAGACCGAGGCATTCGCGCCAAGCTTCCGGCTTCTTAACCGGCGTCCGGTAGAACCGAATCAGAGGGAGATTTCGGCGAACCCGCGGGCCCGCTCGGCAAGGCTGAGAGCCGCAGAGCGCACCGCTTCGCCCGCCCATCCTCTCGACCTTGCCGCGCTCGGCGTGCCCCGGCTCGGTCTTTGCATTTAGGAGAACGACCTCTAGTACCGCGAGTATCCCATGTTGCGTTTTGTGAACATCTGTCTCGTTCTTGGCCTCGTTGCGTTGGCCTATGTCATCTATCAGGTCAAATACGAGGCCCGCGCGCTTGACGAGGAGATCGCCTCTCTCGGCAAGGAGATCGACACCGAGCGGGACTCGCTCGCCGTGCTGCGCGCCGAATGGAGCCTGCTCAATCGCCCTGAGCGCATCGAGCGGCTTGCCCAGAAATTTCTCAAGCTCGCCCCAGTCCAGCCCCGCCAGTTGGTGACGGTCTACAGCGTGAGCGATCGCGATTTCACCCGTCAGCGCGTCGAGGTCGCGACGACCACGCCGGTCCGATCGGCGACGACGGGGCAGGGCGCCAAGGCCGCTGCCAAGGTCCCGACCACGGTTGGGGCGGTCACGCCGCTGGCGATGCCGGTACCGGCCGCAGCCGCATGGCCCGCCGCCAAAGTTACCATCCCGCTGCAAGCCGCCGCCCAGTAGTCCTGACACGTGCGCGACACCGCCAAATCAGATGCCGCCACAGCTCGCGCCGAGCGTGCCTATCTCGCGCGTTGCCGCTATCGTTTCCGCCTGGCCTGTCTTGCCTTCGCTGTCTCCTTCGTCCTGATCGGGGGCCGCCTCGTCAGCCTCGGCTTCGCCGGCATCGAGCCGAGCTCCGGCAGCCTGCACGACATTTCCTCGACCGTGCACCGCCCCGACATTCTCGACCGGAGCGGCAGGCTGCTTGCGACTGACATCAAGGGTGCAACGCTCTACGCCGATCCCGCCAAGGTCATCGACCAGGACGAACTGGCCGAGCAGGTGCATAGCGTGCTGCCCGATGTGAACGCTGCAGACCTCCGCGCCAAGCTCAAGGCCGGGCGCCGGTTCGTGCGCATCAAGCGCGAGCTGACGCCGAAGCAGCAAGAGGAGATTCACGAGCTCGGCCTGCCAGGTCTCGCCTTCATCGACGAATATCGCCGCGTCTATCCGATGGGCGCGACCGCGAGCCACGTCGTCGGCTTGGTCGATGTCGACAGCAAGGGCCTGTCGGGAATCGAGAAGTTCATCGACGACAATCCGCAGCTGGCCATGTCGCATCCCGAGAATGCCGAGGGTGACGAAGCCGTCACCATCTCGCTCGATCTCGGTGTGCAGCACGTGCTGCGCGAGGAGCTCAAGAATGCTGTCGCGACCTTCCACGCCAAGGCCGCCGCCGGCCTCGTGGTCGACGTGCATTCGGGCGAGGTCGTCGGCCTCGTCTCGCTGCCGGATTTCGATCCGAACCATCGCGAGCAGGCGCTCGACAAGGACCGGCTGAACCGCATCGGCTTCGGCGTCTACGAGATGGGCTCGGTGTTCAAGGTGTTCACCGTCGCCGGCGTGCTTGATTCAGGGCTCGCCAATATTCGCTCGGTCTACGATGCCTCAAGCCCGATCCATTATGCGTCCTTTACCATCGAGGACTTCCACGGCCAGCATCGGCCTCTGACCGTGCCGGAGGTGTTCATCTACTCGTCGAATATTGGTGCCGCCAAGATGGCGCTGCAGATGGGCGTCGACCACCATCGCGCCTTGCTCAAGAAGCTCGGGTTGCTGAACCGCGTCTCGACCGAGATCGGCGAGACCGCCGCGCCGATCATTCCGCCGCATTGGCAGAAGTTGAACACCATGACCATCGCTTTCGGCCATGGATTGTCGGTGACGCCGATGCAGCTTGCCGCCGCGACGCTTCCCCTCGTCAACGGCGGCATCGCCGTGCAGCCGACCTTCCTGCCCCGCTCGCGCGAGGAGGGCATGAGCGGAGGAACGCGCGTGCTCAAGGCCAAGACCAGCGCCGCCATGCTGAAGCTGATGCGGCTCAACGTGCTGAAGGGTACTGGCAAACGCGCCAATGCCGAAGGCTATCGCGTCGGCGGCAAGACCGGCACTGCGGAGAAGGTTGTCGGCCGCCACTACTCGGCCACGACGCTACTTACGAGCTTCCTCTCGACGTTCCCGACCGATGCTCCCGAATATCTCGTGCTGGTGATGCTGGATGAGCCGCAGCGTGTCGCCGCGAGCAGCAACCAGGCGACTGCCGGCACCAACGCCGCGCCCACTGCCGGCAAGATCATCGAGCGGATCGGCCCGATTCTCGGCGTGGCGCCCCGGCGCGAGGACGATCAGCGCAAGTTTGACGCCAAGGTGCTCGCCTCCTATTAGAAGACGATTCCCTGTGAGGGAATTGACCAGCCCTTGAGTTTCTCAAGGAAACGGCGCTTTTGGGGTCGTGAGCGGGAATGACTCTGGGTGAGTTGATCGGGCCTGAGGCGAAGCTGCCGGCGCCCTGGTCCGGCGTTGCGATCGCCGGGCTCGCCGCCGACAGCCGTGCGGTCAAGCCGGGTTATCTGTTCGCCGCGCTGTCGGGGGTGAAGACCGAAGGCGCGCGTTTCATCGAGGATGCACTGCAACGGGGCGCCGCGGCGATCCTCGTGCCTGAGGGCGCGGCACGCCCGGCGACCTCTCTGCCGATCGTCGAGGACAAGGACCCCCGCCGCCGCCTTGCTCTGATCGCCGCGCGGTTCTTTGGCCTCCAGCCCAAGGTGGCGGTCGCCGTTACCGGCACCAACGGCAAGACCTCGGTCGCTTCCTTCGTGCGCCAGCTCTGGGCGGGGCAGGGGTTTAGAGCGGCAAGCATCGGTACGGTCGGCGTGGTCGGCCCGCGCGGCACAGAGCCGCTCAAGCACACAACGCCGGACCCGATCGAGCTGCACGCGATCCTCGCCGGCCTCGTCGAGGACGGCGTCACCCATCTTGCGTTCGAAGCTTCGAGCCATGGCTTGCAGCAGCGTCGCTCAGACGGCATCGCCCTTGCAGCGGGCGCCTTCACCAATATCTCGCGCGACCATTTGGACTATCACGCGAGCTTCGAGGAGTATTTCGCCCAGAAGCTCCGCCTGTTCCGCGAGCTGTTGCCGCCGGACGCCGGCTGCGTGGTAGATGTCGACAGCGAGGGCGGCGAGATCGTCGCCGCCGAAGCGAGAGCACGAAGGCTTGCGCTCGTCACGGTCGGGCGCGCCGGCAGCGGGCTTCGGCTGTTGTCGGCCAAAGTGAATGGCTTCGCCCAGGACCTCGTGATCGAGCACGAAGGCAAGCAATATAAAGTGAGGCTCCCGCTGGTCGGCGCCTTCCAGGCGTCAAACGCCCTGGTCGCGGCGGGCCTGGGCATGGCCATCGGGGCTGACGCTTCGACCATCCTACCGATGCTCGCGAATTTGCGTGGCGCTCGCGGGCGGCTCGATTTGGCCGGCATGTCGCGACATGGCGCGCCGATCTTTGTCGACTATGCGCACACTCCCGACGCTCTCGACAAGGCGCTCGATGCGCTGCGGCCCTACGTCGGACACCGGCTCGTTGTGGTGTTCGGCTGCGGCGGCGACCGCGACAGGGGCAAGCGTCCCGAGATGGGACGCGTCGCCGCCGATAAGGCCGATCTCGTCATCGTCACCGACGACAATCCAAGAAGCGAGGATGCCGGCGAGATTCGCCGGCAAGTGCTCGCGGGCGCCGTCGGTGCCACCGAGATCGGCGACCGCGCCTTGGCGATCAGCGAGGCGGTTGCCATGCTGACAAAGGGCGATGTTCTGCTTGTCGCCGGCAAGGGCCACGAGACCGGGCAGACCATCGGCACAACCGTCATTCCGTTCTCCGACCATGAGGCGGTCGAGGCGGCGTTGCAGCAAGAGGCTACAAATGGCTGAGCCGCTCTGGACCATTGGCGAGATCGTGAGCGCAACGAGAGGTGCGTCTCTCGGCGCGCACGCGACGCCCGTTGCCGGACTCTCGATCGACAGCCGGAGCATCGCCGATGGTGAGTGCTTCGTCGCCATTCGCGGGCCGAACCGCGACGGGCATAGTTTCGTCCAAGGCGCGCTTGCCGCGGGCGCCGCCTGCGCCATCGTCGACCGGAGCTTTCCCTCAGGCGACGAGGAGCGGCTGGTCCGCGTCGAGGACACGCTCGAAGCGCTGAATGCCGTCGGCCGGGCGTCGCGCGATAGGGCAACCGACACGGTGGTGATTGGCGTGACAGGAAGTGCCGGCAAGACCGGCACCAAGGAGGCTCTCAAAGTTGCACTCACACCCAGCGGCTCGGTGCACGCCTCGATCAAGTCGTTCAACAATCATTGGGGCGTTCCGCTATCGCTGTCCAACATGCCGAGGGGCACCCGCTTCGGCGTGTTCGAGATCGGCATGAACCATGCGGGCGAAATAGACCTGCTAACGCGCCTCGTCAGGCCGCACATCGCCATCGTCACGACCATCGCTCCGGTGCATCTGGGCTTCTTCCGCTCGATCGAGGAGATCGCCGATGCCAAGGCCGAGGTCTTCCGCGGCCTCGAGCCCGGCGGCATCGCGATCATCAATCGCGACAACCCCCACTACGAGCGGCTGAAGAACCACGCCGAACACCATGGCGCCAAAGTCGTGAGCTTCGGTGAAGCGAAGGAGGCCGATGTGCGCGTGATCGACCGGGAGCTTTCCGCCGACGGGTCGACCGTAACCGCCGATATTCTCGGCGAGACGATCAGCTACCGCCTCAACATCCCCGGGCGCCACATCGTGAACAATGCGGCCGCCGTGTTGGCAGCCGTGAAGCTGGCGGGCGCGGATCTGACCGCTGCCGCACGGGCGCTCGCCGAGCTTCGTCCCCAGCCGGGCAGGGGAGCGCGCACCGTAATTCCACTCGATCAGGGCGCGGTCGCCATCATCGATGAATCCTACAACGCCAATCCAGCTTCGATGCGCATGGCGCTGGCGGTGGTCGCGATGATCCCGCGCAGCGAATTCAAGCGCCGCGTCGCGGTCCTCGGCGACATGCTGGAGCTCGGTCCGGAGGGCCGGAAATTGCACGAGGAGCTCGCGCGAACGATTGACGCCACCGGGGTAGATGTTGTCTTTGCCTGCGGCGAGCTGATGGGCTCGCTGTACCAGGTTTTGCCGGCCGGCCGCCGGGGTGCCTATGCCAAGACCGCCGCGGAGCTTGCGCCCGCCCTTATTGCCGGGGTAGGCCCCGGGGATGCGATCATGGTCAAGGGTTCGCTCGGCAGCCGCATGGGACCGTTGGTCGAGGCTCTCAAGCGCCGGTTCGACTCAGAAGTCGGTCCGCTCTAGTCGAGACCTCAAGGGGGACGAACACGATGCTCTACTGGTTGACCGAGTTGACCCCCGAGCTCGCCGCTTTGAACATCTTCCGTTACATCACCTTCCGCACCGGCGGCGCGCTCATCACCGCGCTGCTGTTCGTGTTCCTGTTCGGACCCATGGTGATCAAGTCATTGCGTGTCCGCCAGGGCAAAGGTCAGCCGATCCGCAGAGACGGCCCCGAGCGCCACGTCATGCAGAAACAGGGCACGCCCACCATGGGCGGCTTGATGATCCTCTCAGGCGTGACCGTCTCAGTGCTGCTGTGGGGCAACCTGCGCAACCCTTATGTCTGGGTCGTGTTGCTTCTGACCCTGGTCTATGGCGCGGTCGGACTCTATGACGATTATCTCAAAGTGACCAAGCAGTCGGCCGAGGGCTTTCGCGGCCGCATCAAGATCATCATAGAGGCCGCCGCCGCCGTGGCCGCTACCGCCGTGATCGCCGAGGTCGGAGAGCCGCCGCTCGCGACCGAGCTCGCCATTCCGTTCTTCAAATATGTCGAGCTCAATCTCGGCTGGTTCTTTATCCCGTTCGGCGCGTTCATCATCGTGGGTGCCGGCAACGCGGTAAACCTAACCGACGGACTCGACGGCCTTGCCATCGTGCCGGTGATGATCGCCGCCGCTACGTTCGGCTTCATCTCCTATCTCGTCGGCAACGCTCTGTTTGCCGAATATCTCCAAATCCATTTCGTGCAGGGGACCGGTGAGCTTGCCGTGATCTGCGGCGCGCTGGTCGGCGCGGGGCTGGGCTTCTTATGGTTCAACGCCCCGCCAGCGCTCATTTTCATGGGCGACACCGGATCGCTCGCACTCGGCGGAGCGCTCGGCACAATCGCCGTCGCCACCAAGCATGAGCTGGTGCTTGCCATCGTCGGCGGCCTGTTCGTCCTCGAAGCCGTCTCGGTGATCGTACAGGTTGCCTCGTTCCAGCTGTTCGGGGTACGCGTGTTCCGCATGGCGCCCCTGCATCATCACTTCGAGCAGAAGGGCTGGCCCGAATCGACCGTGGTCATCAGGTTCTGGATCATCGCCGTGGTGCTTGCGCTTGCTGGCCTCGCCACGCTGAAATTGCGCTAAGTTCTTTTTCTGGCATTTTTTGGCGGAAAGCCGAGGCGAAAAAACTCGAATTGGCACCGGATTGGCAGCGGAGCTAATTCCTAAGCCCCTCACCCCCGCGCCAGCCTTCGCCGAACCAAACTGAGAATGGCCATCATCAGATCGCGCTCAACGTCTGCGTTGCGCCGAGTGCGAAGGGCCGCTGCATTCGGTCAAGCCGTGGCGCGCCAAGGTACCCAAGCGTGACTGACGCATCGTTCCATCCGGGAGTCCCAGCCCCGACCAGGCTATGTCCGCGCGGGCACCAAGCGTTCCTCAATTTGACCAAGCGATAAACGCATGAGCGTGTAGAGAGCGGACGAGCGACAAGAAATTGGAATGGTTAACTCTTGCGTCGTCGGGGTTTATCCTGGCGGGGTGCTGATGCGGCCGGGGGTACATCCGATATTCCTTCGCCGCGAACTGGAATGACGGTTTCGGCTGAAAGCATTCCCACCCTGAATAGGTAACCTGCTGCGCCCGCACCAAGCAAAGGCGCGAGAATGTAGAGCCAGATCTGCTTGAGAGCTTCAGGATTGTGGGCAAAGCCCACAATTGCAGGACCAAGCGACCGAGCAGGATTCACCGATGATCCAGAAATATTGATCCCCGCGAGGTGTATGGCAGCTAGGGTCAATCCAATGACGATCCCTGCCAGTTCTACGGGGGCGCCTCGCTGCGTCACGCCGAGGATACACACAAGAAAGAGGAAGGTGCCGATCAGCTCAAAAATAAAAGCTGAGAGTGCGTTGTACTCGCCCCAAGTTGTCTGACCCAAGGCGCCATTCCACCCCGATGCCTTACCCGACAAAATCATATAGAGGACGAGGGCGGCGACGACAGCACCGGCGACTTGAGCCACCCAATAAGTCAGCAACTCCTCCACTGTCATTCGACCTGCGGCAAAGACACCGAAGCTCACCGCTGGATTGATGTGACACCCGGAGATCTGCCCAATGCCGTAAGCCATAGCGACAATGCTGAGGC
Source organism: uncultured Alphaproteobacteria bacterium (assembly GCA_963816805.1). Classification (GTDB taxonomy): domain Bacteria; phylum Pseudomonadota; class Alphaproteobacteria; order Rhizobiales; family Methyloligellaceae; genus Methyloceanibacter. The sequence goes on along the minus strand of CAWFLU010000031.1, from coordinate 68,417 downwards.
CGAAGGCAAGCGCAATCGCGAGCTCGCTAATGGCCGTCGCACCCGTGGCCATTCCGCCAACTACAACCGTTCCGCAGCCAATGAAGACCAAGGCGAATGTGCCGATGAACTCCGCGATAGCCTTCTTCATAATCAGCCCCCCTTGATCTGCAATTAGATGAGCCCGTTGTTTTATAGCCTACCAGGCATATTAGCGACCGTCGTAATTGAAGAATTTGCCGGACTTCGCAGGTCCCAGGGTTTCGATCAAACGTGTCAGCCGCGTCCCGCCCTCTGCCAGAGTTAAGGTGCCGTGTGGTCCAGGTTCGTTGACGCATCGTTCCATCCCGGAGTCGCATCCCCCGCCAGGTCTCCGCCAGGCTCTATTGTTAGCGACGGCAAATCTTTGATATTTCCGACGGAAGAATGGCCGCTCGTAGTTACGGCGACCATGCTTCACTTTATTGAAGCGTGGCATGATGAGACCCCATGGCGATTGCTGCGATTGATTTTCAACTCCTAGCCAATGCAGGATTCCCCACGGCCACCTTCAAGCCGGGCGAGACCATCTTTGTGGCGGGCGAGAAGGGCGACAATATGTACGTCATCCGATCGGGCGAGGTCGAGATCGAGCGAGACGGCAAAGTCGTGGAGCATCTCGGCCCAGGGGGAATTTTTGGAGAGATGGCGTTGATCGATGGAGCGGCGCGCGCTGCGACCGCTACGAGCAAGACGGCTTGCGAGGTCGCTCCGATCACCGAGAAGGCGTTTCTCTTCCTTGTGCACGAAACGCCGTACTTCGCTATTTCGGTGATGCGCGCTCTCGCCGATCGGTTGCGGCGCGCAACTCCTTCGTAAAGCGGCCGAACGGGAAAAAACGTAGATCGTAGCTTGCTGAGTTTTGTCGTTGGCAGGAGCTATTGAATCCCTACTCCCCCCGCCCTCTTACAATTAGACTCAGCCCAATCCGTCTTCAATCATCAATGCTCGATTGATCGCCACGCCCGCCTTGGCGCCCTCGGCAATGGCGACAGCGACGAGCAAGACGTCGCGCGACGCGTCACCCGCAACATAAACGCCGGAAACGCTGCTTTCCTCGGTGAGACGGCTGCCGATGATGCCGCCCTTCTGATCACGAATGCAGCCGAGCGATGCGGAAAGATCGGAGTTCTGAACGCAACCCGTGGTGAAGAACATCGCGCTACGCTTGAGCGCCATGCCGCCGTGCAGATGAATAGTATCCAGCTTACCGTTGTTCGTTGCCTCCAACCTAGCAATCTCCTCGGTATGAACGACGATGTCATGCTGGCGCAGGCGCTCCTGCATGCCCGGTGAGATTTCTCCCTGGCCGTCGGTGCAAAGGACCACGTCTGACGACCAAAGCTTCATCATCAGCGCTAGGCCGGCACCTTTGTCACCTGCTCCATAAACGGCGAGAGGCTGGTCGCGATGCTCAAAACCGTCGCAATAGGGACAATGGTGAACGCTTCGGCCATAGAGGGGCTCAATGCCGTCAAGTTTCGGCACGACATCCTTCAAACCGGTCGCGAGCAAAATTTTGCGGGCCGTCAAGGACGAGCCGTCGGAACACGTGACAGAGAATTGGCTCGCTACTGGGCTAATCTCGGTCACACGGCCCGGGCGAAGGGTGACGGTCTCGTATTGCTGAAGCTCGCCCCGTGCTGCGGCGTATAGTTTGCGGGGAGGGGTACCTTCCTGGCCGAGCAGACAGTGGATCGCGTGGGAGGCTGAGTTTCGGTGCTGGTCATCATCGTAAAGCAAAATTCGGCGCCGGCAACGCCCAAGCACGAGCGCCGCGCTGAGACCTGCCGCGCCGCCGCCGGCGATGATGACATCGTAAATATCAGCCACTCTCTCCTCCCCAAAATAATGAGTTCGTACTTGTTCCTCGTCGATCGGGGGAAAACGCGCTCGTTATCCAAGCAGAAGGCCCACAGGGAATTGAAGGTGTCGGGAGGGCTATGGGTCTTGTGACCCGACGCTTACCCGGCTTTAAGGTTATAGCGGGTGTCATTATTTTTGGCGCGCGTCTCAATCACTTGGACCAATTAGGTCGCACACAATTTATTTGAGACAGGGTCAGGCATCTGTATTTATCAGGGGGGTGAAAACGGGTTATATGCTTTCAGTGAAAAGCCACAAGATCGGCAGAGATCCGGGCAAGGGGGAGGGACGCAGCGTGATTGGCGAGTGTGCCTTTTTTAAATTGCGCTAAGTTCGCTATCTATGATTCCCGTGACGATCTTCGCTGGCCGTGATGTAGTGGTCCAGGGCTTGGGCTTGAGCGGCATCGCCTCGGTGCGCGCGCTCGAAGCGGGCGGCGCCAAGGTTTTCGCCTGGGATGACAACGAGAAGGGCAGGTCGGAAGCGCTGGCCGCCGGGCTCGTTCTCACCGATCTAGCGACCGTCGACTGGTCGCGCTTCGCTGCACTCGTGCTTGCTCCCGGCATTCCCCTGACCCACCCCGAGCCAAATTGGGCCATCGTCAGCGCTAAGGCTGCGGGCGTCGAGGTAATCGGCGATATCGAGCTGTTCTGCCGCGAGCGGGCGAAGGCCGGCGCGCCGGGCAAGGTCGTCGCCATCACCGGCACCAACGGCAAATCGTCCACCACCGCGCTCACCGCGCATCTCCTGTCGTCTGCGGGCAAGCGGGTGCAGCTCGGCGGCAATATCGGCAAGGCGTCGCTTGAGCTCGAACCGTTTGCCCCCGACCTCAATTACGTGCTCGAGCTATCCTCCTACCAGATCGACCTCGCGCCATCGCTCGCACTCGATGCCGCGGCGCTGCTCAACATCACTCCGGACCATCTCGACCGCCACGGCACGTTCGACAATTACGCCCGTATCAAGTCGCAGATCTTCGCCAATCTCGGCGCGGGCGCGACCGCTGTGATCGGGGTGGACGACGAGCCCTCCCGTGCCATCGCCGACGCTCTGCGAGGGCAGTTCGCCGTCAAGCGCGTAGCCGTCGAGCGCATCGTTGAGACCGGCGTATGGGCTAAGGACGGCGTGCTGCACGAGATGGACGGCGGCAAGGAGCTGGCCAAGGTCGATCTCGCCGGTATCGGCTCGCTCCGCGGCGCGCATAATTGTCAGAATGCGGCAGCCGCCTATGCTCTGGCACGCTCGCAACAACTCTCGGCTTCAGTCATCGCCGAGGGCCTCAAGAGCTTCGCCGGGCTCGCCCATCGCATGGAGCAGGTGGCGCGGAGCGGCAAGGTGCTATTCGTAAATGACTCCAAGGCCACGAACGCCGATGCTGCCGGCAAGGCGCTGGCGAGCTTCACCGACATTTATTGGATCATCGGCGGCAGGCCCAAGGAGGGCGGGCTGGCCGGGCTCGAGCCGTTCTTCCCGAAGATTGCCCGCGCCTATCTAATCGGCGAAGCCGCCGAAGCATTCGCCCGCCAGCTCGGCGATGCGGTGCCGCATGTCCATTGCGGCACGCTGGATCGCGCGGTCGAAGCCGCCGCCGCCGATGCAGGCCGCTCATCGGCCAAGGAGCCTGTCGTGCTGCTATCCCCGGCATGTGCTTCGTGGGACCAGTTCGCCAATTTTGCCAAGCGCGGCGAAAGCTTCCGCGCCGTCGTCATGGGGCTCGACGGCGCGCAGAGCCTAGACCCCGAGCAGGGCAGGGCGGCATGAGGCTCACACGTGCCGACAGGAGTGTGTTGTCGGACTGGTGGTTCACCGTTGACCGCCTGATGTTCTTCGGGCTGCTGTTGCTGATGGGAGCGGGATTGGTCCTCTCGCTCGCGGCGAGCCCGCCGATCGCCGCCAGATATAATCTCGAACCGTTCTACTTCGTGCGACGCCAAGCGTTCCTCCTCCTCCCGGCGGTCGCCATCATGTTCGCGGCTTCGACCCTCACTCCGAAGCAGATCAGGCGCGCGAGCCTGGTCATCTTCCTGACCGGCATCGCCATGATGGCGGTCATCCTGGTGACCGGCCCGGAGATCAAGGGCGCCAAGCGTTGGTTCGAACTTGGCCCCTTTTCAATCCAGCCCTCAGAGTTCGTGAAGCCCGCTTTCGTCGTGCTTACCGCCTGGCTATTCAACGAGGCGCAGAAGCGGCGGGACGTTCCCGGCATTCAGCTCGCCGTCGCGCTCTATGCCGTGTTCACGGTGCTCCTGGTTATGCAGCCCGATTTCGGCCAGACGCTGCTCGTCACGCTTGTTTGGGGCGCGCTCGTGTTCATGGCCGGCATCAATCTCGTTTGGATCGGGGCGCTTGGCCTTGCCGGAGCGGTTGGCGTCGTCTCGGCCTATTTACTAGCGCCGCACGTCGCCTCGCGTATCGACCGCTTCCTCGATCCGGCCTCCGGCGACACCTACCAGACCGACCGCTCGCTCGAATCCTTCCTCCATGGCGGCTGGTTAGGGCGAGGGCCGGGCGAAGGCACGGTCAAGGACGTATTGCCCGACTCCCACACCGACTTCATCTTCGCCGTGGCGGCCGAAGAATATGGTCTCATCGTCTGCCTCGTGCTGGTCGCTCTGTTCGCCTTCATCGTTCTGCGCGGACTGTCCAAGGCCTCGCAGGAGCCTGACGGCTTCATAAGGCATGCGATCGCCGGCCTCGTCATGCTGTTCGGGCTACAGGCGCTGATCAACATGGCGGTCAATGTTGGCATGCTGCCCGCCAAGGGCATGACTCTGCCCTTCATCTCTTATGGCGGCTCATCGATGCTCGCCATGGCGCTGACCATGGGCTTTGCGCTCGGCTTGACCCGCAAGCGGCCGAAGGCCGGGCAGCTGAAGCGGAGCCCGCCGGCCGAGCCTGAAGCCGAGTCGCCTCCGGTCAGGGAGCGGGCGGCATGAGCACGAAGCCGATCCTGCTCGCCGCTGGCGGTACGGGGGGGCATCTCTTTCCCGCCGCGGCGCTGGCGCAGGAGCTCGCACGGCGCGGTTATACCGTCGAGCTCGCGACCGATATCCGCGCCGAGCAGTATGGCGACGACTTCCCGGCGCGGGCCATCCATCGCATCCCTTCGGCAACCATCACCGGCCGAAACCCGGTTGCGATGGCCAAGACCTTCTCACGGCTCGGCGTCGGTTATTTCGGTGCCCTTCGCCTCCTGAAGAAAATCGATCCGAGCGTGGTGATCGGCTTCGGCGGCTATCCGACCTTGCCGCCGATCATCGCCGCGCGCACGTTGAAGGTCCCGACCGCGATCCATGAGCAGAACGCGGTGATGGGCCGCGCCAACCGTCTGCTCGCGCGCGTCGTCGATCGCGTCGCTCTGTCTTTCTCGCCGACCAAGAAGCTGCACAAGAAGGCCGAGGCGAAAGCGCGCGTGACCGGTACGCCGGTGCGCGATGCCGTTCTCGCTTATCGCAAGGTGGACTATATCCCGCCCGAGCCGGCAGGGCGGCTGCTTCTGCTGGTGTTCGGCGGCAGCCAGGGCGCACACTACTTTTCAGAGGCGTTGCCGCAGGCGCTCGGCTTGTTGCCGTCGCCCTTCCGCTGGCGACTAACGCTGGTGCAGCAGGCGCGCGAAGAGGATGTCGCGGCGCTGCGCGAGGCCTACAAGGAGATCGGAGTCGCCGCCTATCTCTCCACCTTCTTCCGCGACTTGCCCGAGCGCATCGCCACCGCCCATCTCGTGGTCGCCCGCGCAGGGGCCTCGACCGTCGCCGAGCTGATGGCGATCGGCCGGCCCTGCCTGCTCGTGCCCCTGCCGCATGCCCTTGACAACGATCAGCTCGAAAATGCAAGTCGCCTGCAGGAGGGCGGCGGTGGCTGGTGCATCAGGCAGAGCGAGCTTACGCCCGAGCGCCTCGCCAAGGAGCTCGAGCGCTTGTTCGACACGCCTGGACTGCTGGCGGGCGCAGCGGCCAAGGCCAAGTCCATGGCCGAGGTCGAAGCGGTAAGCAAGCTCGCCGATCTCGCCGAGGAACTCGCGCGGGAGAAATAGTAGGAGTTTAGGGCCGAGCATGCGTCTTCCCCATCCCGACGAGGCAGGACTGTTCCACATCGTGGGCATTGGGGGCATCGGCATGAGCGCCATCGCCGAGGTGATGCACACGCGCGGCTATCGTGTGCAGGGCAGCGACCTCAAGGACGGCACCAATCTCGAGCGCCTGCGTGGCCATGGCATCCAATCCCTGATCGGGCATGACCCCGCCAATGTCGCCGGCGCCGCCCATCTCGTCATTTCGAGCGCGGTCAAGCCCGGCAACCCCGAATTCGAGGCGGCCAAGGAGCGCGGCATTCCCATCATCCGCCGCGCCGAGATGCTGGCCGAGCTGATGCGCCCCTGTGCAACCGTGTCGATCACCGGCACGCACGGCAAGACCACGACGACCTCGCTGATCGCCGATCTGCTCAAGGGCGCCGACCTCGACCCGACGGTGATCGCCGGCGGCATCATCAATGCCTGGGGCACCAATGCCCGGATCGGCAAGGGCGACTGGATGGTGGTCGAGGCCGACGAGTCTGACGGCACCTTTCTCAAGCTGCCGACTCAGATCGGGGTGGTGACCAATATCGACCCCGAGCACATGGACTATTGGCCGTCGCTTCCGGCGCTGCACCAGGCCTTCCAGCAATTCATCGAGGCGATCCCGTTCTATGGTCTCGCTGTTGCCTGCATCGACCACCCGGTTGTGCGCGAGCTTCTTGCCAAGCTCGGCGGCGCCGCCAATGGTCGCCGAACGCTCACATATGGCGTGGCGCGCGATGCCGATATCAGGCTGAGCAATCTCCGGCCCGATCATAACCGCATCACCTTCGACGCCGATCTCGGCCCCGCGGTCAAGGGCGGCACGCGCAAGCTCGAGGACCTCACGCTCCCGTTGCTCGGCCACTACAACGCGCTGAACGCGCTCGCTGCGCTCGCCGCCGCGAGCGAGGCGGGCGTCAGCGACATGGTGATCCGCTCGACCTTTGCCGCATTCTCCGGCGTCAAGCGGCGCTTCAGTCGTGTCGGCGAGTGGAACGGCGCCGCCGTCTACGACGACTACGCCCATCACCCGGTCGAGATCGCTTCCGTGCTCCGCGCCGCGCGCATGGCCGGTAAGGGCCGCATCATTGCCGTGATCCAGCCGCACCGCTACACGCGCCTCCAGTCGCTATTCAACGAGTTCTCGGCCTGCCTCGACGACGCCGACATCGTGCTGGTGACGCCGGTCTATTCGGCCGGGGAGGCGCCGATTCCTGGCATCGACCGCGACGAGCTGGCCTCCGGCTTGCGCCGTCACGGCCACCGGCAAGTGCTGACCGTCGATGACGAGGCGAGCCTCATCGACGTAGTCGTCTCGATCGCGCAATCCGGCGATCTCATCGTCGGGCTTGGCGCCGGTACCATCACCGACTGGATGAATGCCTTGCCGAAGCGGCTTGGCGAGCGGGGGCGGCCTTGAGCGGCACCGACCTCGAATACCGGCTGCTCGCGAGTTTGCCCGAGCTTCGCGGCAAGCTGAAGGCCGATGCGCCGCTCAAGGATTACACCTGGTTTCGGGTGGGCGGTCCTGCGCAGGTGCTCTATTCCCCGGTCGACGAGGCCGACCTTGCTTATTTCCTGCGCCAGACGCCATTAGACGTGCCCGTCACCATGATCGGCCTCGGCTCCAATCTTTTGGTGCGCGACGGCGGCATCGAGGGCGTGGTCATTCGCTTGGGCCGGGGCTTTGGCGAGATCGCCATAGAGGACGGCTCGCGGCTCCGCGCTGGCGCAGCGGTTCCCGATGTCAAGGTCGCCCGCGTCGCGGCCGATGCCGGCATATCGGGCCTATCCTTCTATCGCGGCATCCCTGGCTGCGTCGGCGGCGCGCTCCGCATGAACGGCGGCGCCCATGGCTCCGAGACCAGGGAGGTCGTGGTCTCCGTGCGCGCCGTTGACCGCAATGGCGATGTTCATGTGTTGCCGGTCGTAGAGCTGCATTACGAATATCGCCACTGCGGCGTGCCCGATGACTTCATCTTCACCGAGGCGCTGTTTCAGGGCGTGCCGGGCGAGCCCCCCAAGATCCTCACCGAGATGGACGACATCGCCGCCTATCGCGAGCAGGCGCAGCCGATCAAGAGCCGGACCGGCGGCTCGACCTTCAAGAACCCTCCAGGCAAGAAGGCCTGGCAGTTGATCGATGCCGCCGGCTGCCGCGGGCTCGCGGTCGGCGACGCCAAGGTCTCCGAGATGCATTGCAACTTCCTCATCAACGAGGGCAATGCGTCCGGCGCCGATATCGAGGAGCTCGGCGAGACGGTCCGCGCGCGGGTCAAGGAGACCAGCGGGGTCGAGCTCGAATGGGAGATCAAGCGCCTCGGCAATCCCCGCTAGTTGCCGTCATTCCGGCCTAAGCCGCGACCCAGTCATCTTGGTGCTTCGCCGCTGGATTCCGGCTTGCGCCGGAATGACAACCTCACTGCACGCGCCCGAGCACGCCCTGGCCGTCGTCGTTCAAATCCTCGATGGTGACCTGGCTCGCTTTCTGGTCGGGCCCGATCCCGAACGTCACGGAGTACGGCATGTCCGGCATCTCCGGCGTCGGATAATAGATGAACACATCGCGGTCGAAATGCGTGAGCGCGGCCGACTTCGCGCCATCGGGACCGAGCTTCAGCACGAGACTACCATTCGCCTCGGCCACCACCGCATCGCCGAGATAGTCGTTGGCGTAAGTGCCGGCATAGGCCGAAAGCGGCAGCGCCGGCGCCGGCGTCGCGGGCTTTACGGCATAGACCTTCTTCGCCGCCTCGATGGCTGGTCCGAACAGAGAATCAAACGTCGCGTTCCATTCCTTGACGTAATCCTGTCTCGGTGCGCCGTCGAAGACGAAATCGAAGAAGCTGTCGGCGAGGCCCTCCGGCACGCCGGTCGGGAAGGCGTTGGTCAGCACCACGATGCCGAGGTCTTCCGATGGCAGGAGGTTAACCACCGTGCGCGCGCCCTGGCTGAATGCGCCGGCATGGCCCCACACTGTCCCATGGCGGCTGAAATCGGTGTTCCAGCCAAGCCCATAGAAGATGTGCGCGCCGGTGACCGGGTTGGTGCCCCGATCGAACAGCGGCTGATGCATCGGCGCCATCGCCTCTTGCTTGATGAGCTGCGCGCCGTTGTATTTGCCGTCGGCGAGCACGAGGCGCATCCATTGTGCAAGATCGCGCGCATTTGAATCGGTGCCGCCGGCCGGGGCCTGCGGATCGGGATTGCGCTTGATCAGCGCCGTCCACTTGCCGTCGATCGGCACGTGCATCTCTGCGCGGTTCTCATGGGTTAGGAAATCGGCGTGGCGAGGGCTGGTCGACCTCATGCCGAGCGGCTTGAACAGCTTCTCGTTGCACACATCCTCCCACGACTTGCCGGTCGGCTTGGCGGCAGCGACCGCACCTTCGGTCAGCCCGAAATTGCTGTAGGCGTAACCGGCGCGGAAGCTCGAGGTCGGCTTCAGATAATGCAGGCGCGGCAGGATAGCGGCGCGATCGAAGCCCAACGCTTCGAGATCGTCACCTGCGTTGCCGGACAGGCCACTCCGGTGATTAAACAGATCGGTGATTGTCACCTGTTCGGTCGGATAGGCATCGTGCAGTTTGAAGGCGGGATCGAGATCGGCGATGCGCGAGTCCCAGGAGACGATGCCGTCGCTGACCAGCGCCGCCACCACGGTGGCCGAGAGGGGCTTGGCCAGCGAGGCGAGGTGGAACACCGTGTCGGCATCGACCTTGCCTGGCTTGCCGATCTCGCGGAGCCCAAACCCGCCGAGATAGACCACCTCGTCCTTGTAGACGACGGCGACGGAGAGACCGGGCACCTGTCCCTTGGCGATCACCTGCTTGGCCAGGTCCTCGAGCTCGGGTATGGCGGCCATTACCTTCTCCTTGGTCGCCGTCTCGGCCAAGGCCGGTGAGCCAAGCACGAGCAGGGTCAGGCCAAGCGCCGCTGCGCAAAGGGAGAGGGGCATGGGACGCTCCTTTTGAATTGGGGTTTTCCCTGGGGGAGGCGTCAAGCTATCAGCCGGGCCTAATCCGCGACAGTCCCGCAAGGTTGCAGGGCGGAGCACGATTCCTAAACCGCCCCAATTCAGCTAAAGCCGTGGCGAGTGAAGGATCACAAGCAGAGGACACGACATATGCCCCAAGCCCCGCACATTGCCGTCCTGATGGGCGGCTGGTCGTCAGAGCGCGAAGTGTCGCTCCGCTCGGGCGCTGCTTGCGCCACTGCGCTCGAGGGCGAAGGCTACCGCGTGACCAGGCTCGATGTCGGCCGCGACGTGGCTGCCCGGCTCGCCGAGCTCAAGCCCGATGTCTGCTTCAACGCTCTGCACGGGCGCTACGGCGAGGACGGCTGCATCCAGGGCGTGCTCGAAACGCTCGGAATTCGCTACACCCATTCCGGCGTGCTCGCCTCCGCGCTTGCCATGCACAAGGAGCGCGCCAAGGCGGTGCTCGCGGCAGGCGGCGTCCCCGTTGCCGTGAGCATGGTCATCTCGCGCGCCGAGGCCGCCCGCGCGCATGCCATGAAGCCGCCTTACGTGATCAAGCCTCCGACCGAGGGCTCGAGCGTCGGCGTTTACATCGTGCGCGAGGACCAGCGCCACCCGCCCCAGGAGCTGACCTCCGCCGATTGGACGCTCGGCGAAGAGGTGATGGTCGAGCGTTATATCGCCGGCCGGGAGCTCACCTGCGCCGTCATGGGCGATGAAGCCTTGGGGGTGATCGAAATCCGCCCGGCCGAGGGGCTCGCCTTTTACGACTATGACGCGAAATACGCCCCCGGCGGGTCAATTCACGTCCTCCCGGCGCCGCTTAAACCAAATGTTTACCAATTGGTACAGAAGCTGTCCCTAGCGGCTCATAGGGCACTGGGCTGCCGTGGGGTCAGTCGCTCCGACTTTCGCTTCGACGACCGGCCAGAAGGCACGGGGGAAATGATCTGCCTTGAGGTCAATACCCAGCCTGGCATGACGTCGACATCGCTTGTGCCCGAGCTTGCCGCTCATGCTGGCCGCTCGTTCGGCCAGCTCGCGCGCTGGATCGTGGAGGATGCGTCGTGCAATCGCTAGGCCCCGCAAGGGGACAGGTCAGGAGGAAGGGATCGGCTGACGCGCTGCTTGCGCGCGGCATCGCCGCTCCGCGCAAGTCTTCCCGTGGCCTGCCTGTGCTCGCCAGCGCCCGTCGCCTCGTCACGCGAAGCCCGAGAAGCGTCCGCCTCGGCCGGCTCAACGGCGACCGCGTGCGCGGTAAATGGCTCATCGTCTGCGCTCTGTTTCTGGTGAGCGCTCTGCTCTACGGCGCCTGGATCGGCGGCCAGACGGAGCGGCTTTTCGACGCGCTGAACGGCGGCGTTGAGAAACTCGCCGTGGCCGCCGGCTTCGGCGTCAAGCGCATCACCGTCGAGGGCCAGTCGCACGCGACCGACGCCGAGATCACCGCGGCGCTCAAGGCCGGCCCCGACACCATGATGCTCGGTTTCGATACCGATGCCGCCAAGGCGCGCCTCGAGATGGTGCCGTGGATCAGGCACGCGCAGGTCATGCGCCTGCTGCCCTCGACGCTCCAGGTCCAGATCGAGGAGCGGGTGCCTTACGCAATTTGGCAGAACCACGGCCAGACATATGTGGTCGACGTCGAGGGCGTGACGCTCGCGCCGGCGCTGCGCGAAGCCTATGCAGATCTTCCGCTCGTGGTGGGCGAGGGCGCCGCCCAGGCCGCGTCGGCCCTTTACGATGCGCTCAAGCCTTATGGCGATCTCAGAGAGAAGATGATCGCGGCATCGAGGGTCGGCGACCGGCGCTGGACGCTGAAGCTTGCCTCCGGCCTCGAGATCATGCTGCCCGACGACAATATCGATGAGGCGCTCACCTCGCTGATCAAGCTCGACGAAGGAGCGCGGCCTGCTAAAGCGCGACATCGCCGCGATCGATCTCCGGCTGCTCGACCGCGTTACCGTCCGGCTCCGCGAGGAAGCCGACGCGTCCTCGCCCGACGCTGGGGCCGCACCTGAAATTCCTACCTCGAGCACCAAGACTGTGCCGGGCAAAGGCAAGACCTAAGAAGAGGCAGGGGGATGAGCTACACGACAACGATCAGGAGCAAGCGCCAGCCGCGTCGTCGCTGCGCTCGATATCGGTACGAGCAAGATCTGCTGTCTGATCGCCAAGACTTCGCCCGCACCCGATTGGTTCGAGGGCAGCGGCGAGAGCGTTCAGTTCGAGGTGCTGGGCTTCGACCATACCCGTGCCGAAGGTCTCAAGGCCGGCATGATCACCCATCTCGACAGCGCCGAAGCCTGCATCCGCTCGGCAGTGGATTCAGCCGAGCGCATGGCCGGCGTCACCGTCGAGGACGTGCATGTGACCGTCACCGCCGGCCGCCTCAAGAGCGAGAGCTTCTCGGCAAGCGTGGCGCTGCCCTCCGGCGCCGTGCGCGAGGAGGACATCATGCGGCTCTTGGCCGGGGGCCGACAATATGCCGGCCGCGACAAACGCTCCGTGCTGCATGCGCTCCCCATGAGCTACCGCCTCGACGAGAATGGCGGCATCAGCGAGCCGCATGGCATGTGCGGCGAGCGGCTTGCTGTGGATCTCCACGCCGTAACCGCCGACGACGTGGCGATGCGCAACCTCATGCTGTGCGTCGAGCGCTGCCATCTCAGCGTCGCGAGCCTGATCGCCGCGCCCTATTCGAGCGCGCTCTCGGTTGTCACGCCCGATGAGGCCAAGCTCGGCGTCGCCGTGATCGATTTGGGCGCTGGCACCACCACGCTCTCGGTGCTGGCCGACGGACATTTCGTGCATGCCGACGCCATCGCTCTCGGCGGCAACGGCATCACCACCGACATCGCCCGCGCGCTCGCAGCACCTCTCGATCATGCCGAGCGGCTCAAGACGCTGCACGGCAGCGCCTTCGCCACGCTGTCCGACGAGCGCGAGATCATCACCTATCCATGCGTCGGCGGCATGGCGCAGGGAAGCTTGAACCAGATCACCAAGGCGCAACTCGCCATGATCGTCAGGCCGCGCATCGAGGAAATCCTCGATCTGATGCGGCGGCGGCTTGCCGCGAGCGGTTCGGCGGAGGTCGCCCAGCATCTCGTGCTGACCGGCGGCGGCAGCCAGCTGACCGGCCTGGCGGAGCTCGCCGCCAACATGTTCGGGCGCCCGGCAAGGCTTGGCCGGCCGCGCGCCTTGAGCGGATTGCCGGCAGCGGCCGGCGCGCCGGATTTCGCCGCGGCGATCGGACTGCTGCTGCATTGGTCGCGCGGCGACGACAGGCTCTCGAGCCGCGCCGAGCAGCGTTTCTTGCGTACCGGAACTGGCTACTTCGCCAGGGTCGGCGAGTGGATTAGGGACAATTTCTAGTCGAACGTGAGGCCGAGGACGGCGCAGCGCGGGGTAGCGCCGCCAACGGGCCGGGGCAAGGGACAAATGACAGATCGGAAGGCCACCATGTCTATCAACCTCAGAGTTCCTGATTTGACCGAACTCAAGCCGCGCATCACCGTATTCGGTGTCGGCGGCGCCGGCGGCAATGCCGTCAACAACATGATCGAATGCGGTCTCAAGGGCGTGGAGTTCGTGGTCGCCAACACTGATGCTCAAGCTCTGGCGAGCTCTATCGCCGAGCGTCGCATCCAGATGGGAGCGAATGTCACCGAAGGTCTCGGCGCGGGTTCCAAGCCAGAGGTCGGCGCCGCCGCAGCCGAAGAGGCGATGGCCGACATCAAGGCCCATCTCGTCGGCTGCCACATGGTGTTCATCACCGCCGGCATGGGCGGCGGCACCGGCACTGGCGCTGCGCCCGTGATCGCGCGCGCCTCGCGCGAGGAAGGTATCCTGACCGTCGGCGTCGTCACCAAGCCGTTCCAGTTCGAGGGCTCGCGCCGCTACCGCGCGGCAGAAAAGGGCATTGACGAACTCCAGAAATACGTCGACACGCTCCTCATCATCCCGAACCAGAACCTGTTCCGGGTGGCGAACGAGAAGACCACCTTCACCGACGCCTTCTCCATGGCCGATGATGTACTGCGCGGCGGCGTCGCCTGCATCACCGACCTCATGGTCAAGGAAGGCCTCATCAATCTCGACTTCGCCGATGTCCGCACCATCATGGCCGGTATGGGCAAGGCGATGATGGGTACCGGCGAATCGAATGGCGACAGACGCGCCATCGAGGCCGCCGAGGCCGCCATCTCCAATCCGCTGCTCGACGATGTGTGCATGAAGGGGGCAAGTGCCCTGCTCGTGTCCATCACCGGCGGCAACGACCTCACCCTTTACGAGGTCGACGAGGCGGCAAGCCGCATCCGCGCCGAGGCCGACCCCGATGCCAACATCATCGTCGGCGCGACCTTCGATGATCAGCTTGATGGCTCGATCCGCGTGTCGGTGGTGGCGACCGGCATCGGCCTTGCATCTCAGGCCCAGGTCCAGCAACGCACCCAGGTCCAGGCCCAGGCGCCGGTCATGCCGGAGCGGGGACGGCTCAGCGAGCGGCTGGCAGGCTTGAGCGCCATGCCGCCGCAGCCGATGGTCGATTTGGACGAAGCGAGCCTCGTGCTCCGCCCGAGCGAGATCGTAAAGGAGCCGCAAGTGTGGCGCGCTCCCGGCAACGTGACGATCGAGAAGCGCCCGCCGCAGCTGCCGTCAGCACCGCTTCCGCTCGGCGTCGCTCAGCCGAAGCCTGCCGCGCCGCAGGCGGCCTTCCAGCCCGCGCCGCCCGCCATGATCCGCCGACCCGTTCGCCGCATGCCCGCGGTGGAGGAGCTGCCGCTCGTCGCCCAGAACGAGATCAAAGCCGCTCAGGCCGGCGGAACGACGCAGCTTGGACTTGCCGCGCAGAAGCGCAAGGTTGGCTTCCTCGAGCGCTTGGCCAGCGTTGGCCGCACGCGGAAAGAGCCGGAACCCGAGATGGTTCCGGCAAAGCGCGAGCCCGAATTCGGCCAGCAATGGCAGGCGCCCGAGACGCCCAGAATGTCGAGCCCAGCCACAGCCCCAGCTCCAGCCTGAGGCCCAATATCAGCCGCAGGCGCAGTACAATGGAGAGCCGCAGGTCGAACCTCAGCCTCAGCTCCAAGCGGCGCCGCGAGGCGTGCGCATAGATCGGCCGCGCCCCGCTGCGCCGGTCGCACTTGGCGCCGAAACGGGTCGAGCCGCAGCCACGCCTGGCGCAGCTCGCTCATGCGGAGATTACGTCCCCCGCGCCGGCCGAATCACAAGGCGACGACGACCTTGAGATTCCAGCATTTCTCCGCAGGCGGGCCAACTGAGTGTGGACACGAGCGTTAACGGATATTCGCAAGCAGGGGGTTCGCACTCAGAAAATGCTAACAAAGTCATCTAATTATCAGGCTCGGTGGACGGTAATACCGTGAAAGAAACCGTGATTTGTCGCTCCTGAGTCCGAGCGTTAAGGTTCTTCATAGATTGATCGACAGAACCAAAAAGGCACAAGCCGAGGGCTGGCGATCGATGGGGGGCTCGGGGTTCTCCTCGAGCTAGGGAACTTAAAAAAACGGCGGGGGCCGTGGGGGCCATGAAGGGTTTCATAGGGGCACGACAGACCACGCTTGCCAGCGAGATATCGCTTACCGGCACCGGGGTCCATAGCGGAGCGCCAGTCTCCATCGTACTTTGTCCCGCTGACGGGGACACCGGGCTTCGTTTCCTCCTTTCCGATGGCGACGCCGACGGCACCGAGATCGCAGCAGACCAGCGCTGGGTGACGGGCGTAACGCTGTGCACCGTGCTCGGCGACGGCAACGGCGCCCAAATCGCCACGGTTGAGCATCTGCTTGCAGCTCTGCGCGGTCTCGGCGTCGACAACGCCCTGATCGAGATCGATAGCTCCGAAGTGCCGATCATGGACGGCAGCGCTGCGCGCTTTGTGGAGGCGATCGACGAGGTCGGCCTGGCCGAACTCGAGACGCCGCGGCGCTTCCTCAAGGTCCTCAAGCCGGTTCGCGTCGAGGATGCCGGCGCGGTTGGTGAACTGACCCCCTATAACGGCTTCCATCTCGACGTCCAGATTGACTTCGAGACCTCGCTGATCGGCTCCCAGCGCATCGAGATCGACGTCAATCCCGGCTCTTTCCGCCGCGAGCTGTCCCGCGCCCGGACCTTCGGCTTCATGAAGGACGTTGAGCGGCTGTGGGCAGCTGGGCTCGCGCTCGGCGCCTCGCTGGAAAACACCGTCGCGATCGGCGACGACCGCATCATCAATCGCGAAGGCCTGCGTTATACCGACGAGTTCGTGCGCCACAAAGCGCTCGACGCGGTCGGCGACCTGGCGCTTGCCGGCGCTCCCATTCTCGGTGCCTTCCATTCCCGTCGCGGCGGCCATCGCCTGAACACGCTCGTGCTCAAGGCGCTGTTTGCCGATGCGGATGCTTGGACCATGATAGAAGCCCCGCGTTATCGCGAGGTTCGTCACGCCGAGCTCAGCCACCGTCTCGCGGCCGCGAATTTCGCCGCCGAGCGGAGCTGAACGCCCTTCGCGCTCATTGGCGGTAGCCCTGCTTGCGTGCAAAGCGCGTTTTGCGCCGCGAAGGGGTTTGCACGACGGCCATCAGGCGCCCGCTGCGCGACCGGGCAAAAAAACACCATAATCAGCTAGTTGGTTGGCGGAAGACTGCGCTAGTTTCACCGGCGGCGATCATCTCCCCGCGCGCGAGGCTTTGCGCGAGGGGGTGGCTTTGAGGGGTAGCATGTCCGGTCAGGCACGGAAGGGGCGAGGCCTGGCGCGGCTCGGGCATGGGCCGCGTGGCGCCCTTCGGCTGGCGGCAGCATTGCTCGGCCTCGTTCTTTCGGCAGGCGCGCTCGCCGGCTGCGGCTCTTTCTGGGGCAAGACGCAGGCCGTCGAGAACAACGACCCGCCCGACATCATCTATGGCAAGGCCGAGGGGCTGATCAACAAGGGTGACTACGGCGAGGCCGCCAAGGAATACGAAGAAGTCGACATCAACCACCCGTATTCGCAGGAGGCCCGAAAAGCCATCGTCATGGCAGCCTACGCCTATTACAAGGCCGGCAAGTTTGACGACGCCGTCTCCGCCGCCGACCGCTACCTCACGCTGCATCCCGGCACGCAGGAATCGGACCTCGCACAGAACATCATCGGCATGTCATATTACGATCAGGTGCTCGACCCGAAGCGCGACCAGACCTATGCCCGGAAGTCGCTCGTGGCCTACGAGACCCTGCTCCAGCGTTATCCCGACTCGCGCTACGCGGCAGAGGCGGCCAACAGGCAGCGCATCCTGCGCGACCTCTTGGCGGCGAGCGAGATGCAGGTCGGGCGCTATTATCTCCGAACCAGCAACTACCTGGCCGCGATCAACCGCTTCCGCGTCGTAGTCACCTCCTACCAGACGACCGAGCAGGTCGAAGAGGCCTTGATGCGCCTGACCGAGGCCTATATGGCGTTGGGCATCGTCAATGAGGCTCAAACGGCGGCTGCCGTGCTGGGCCATAACTTTCCGGACAGCAAGTGGTACGGCCACGCTTACGACATTCTGCAGCGATACGGCGTGCAGCCCCAGGAGCATCCAGGCTCGTGGATCACACAGACCTGGAAAGGCAACGCCCCACCGGCCTGATCCCTCCGTCATGCTAGCGGCGCTCTCGATCCGCGATATCGTTCTGATCGACAAGCTCGATCTCGAGTTCGGCCAAGGCCTGTTCGCGCTGACCGGCGAGACCGGCGCCGGCAAGTCGATCCTGCTCGATGCCTTCTCGCTCGCCATCGGCGCAAGAGGCGATGCCTCGCTGGTGCGCCGCGGCGCGGCCCAGGGCCAGGTGACGGCGACCTTCGAGCTTGCCCCGTCCCATCCCGTGCTTGCGTTGCTCGCCGAGAACGGCATCGCCGACGACGATGCGACGCTCATCCTGCGCCGCGTTCAGGGCTCCGACGGGCGAAGCCGCGCTTTCCTCAACGACACCAGCGTGAGCGTGCAGCTGCTGCGCCAGGTCGGTCAAGCTCTGGTCGAGATCCATGGCCAGCACGACGACCGCGCCTTGATCGATCCGAGCGGACATCGCGACCTGGTCGATGCCTTCGGCGGCCTGAGCGCAGAGAGCGCGCGTGTGGCCGAGGCTTACGCGGCCTGGCAAGCGGGTGAGCAGGCGCATGCGCGTCATGCGAGCGGGATCGCCGCCTCGCGCGCCAATGCCGACTATCTCAGCCATGCGCTGGAAGAGCTTCGCGAGCTCGATCCGGAGCGCGACGAGGAGGAGGACTTGGCCTCTCGCCGCCAGCTCATGATGCATGCCGAAAAGATCGCAGCCGAACTCGCCGAGGCGCTCGATGCCTTGCAAGGCGAGGGGACGGACGGCGCGAGGCTTGCAGCGGCGCTTCGCCGCATCGAGCGCCAAGCCACGCTCGCCGGCGGGCTGCTCGCTCCGATTGCCGAGGCGCTCGAGCGCGTGCTGAGCGAGACCAATGCCGCCCGCGTCAAGATCGAGGAGGCCCTGGCCGCCACCGCGTTCGAGCCGACGGCGCTCGAGCGTGCGGAGGAACGGCTCTTCGCTCTCCGCGCTGCAGCCCGCAAGCACAAGGTTATGGTCGCCGATCTGCCCGTGCTGAAAGAGCGGCTTGAGGCCGAGCTTGCCGTGCTCGATGTGAGCGAGGGCCGCGCCGCCGAGCTCGCCGGCGAGGCGGCCGCGGCGCGCAAGGCCTATGAATCCGCGGCGCTCACCTTGAGTGCCGCCCGCAAGATTGCCGCTGCCCAGCTCGACGAGGAGGTCGTAGGCGAGCTCGCGCCGTTGAAGCTCGAGAAGGCATCGTTCCTCACCACGATTGAGACCGTGCCCTTGGCCGACGGGGGTCCGAGCGGCATCGATCGCGTCGGCTTCTTCGTGCGGACCAATCCTGGCACCGAGGCCGGTCCGCTGATGAAAGTTGCCTCTGGCGGGGAGCTCGCGCGTTTCATTCTCGCGCTCAAGGTCGTGCTCGCGGCGCGGGGCTCGGCGCCTACCCTCATCTTTGACGAAGCCGATGCCGGCGTCGGCGGCGCCACGGCCGCCGCTGTTGGCGAGCGGTTGAACAGGCTCGGTGCGTGTGTCCAGGTCCTTGCCGTGACTCACGCCCCGCAGGTTGCGGCTGTGGCGAGCGGGCACATGTTGATCGCCAAGGAGGCGGTGCGGGGACCCGAGGGCGAGGCGATGGCCACGCGCGTCACCGTGCTCGAAGGCGCTCATCGCCGCGAGGAGATCGCCCGCATGCTCGCCGGCCAGACCATCACCGACGAGGCGCGCGCCGCGGCGACGAGGCTGATGAATTGCTCGGCATGACGCGACGATGAGCAAGGCCAAGCCCAACAACAAGCTTAAGAGCACGAAAGGCGGCTCAAGCCTTGACGCCAAGCCGGTCGCCGAGCTCGACGAAACCGATGCGGCGGCCGAGCTCGCCAGACTCGCCGCCGATATCACTCATCACGACGAGCTCTATTATCGCGATGACGAGCCCGAGATCTCCGACGCCGCCTACGATGCTCTAAGGGCGCGTAACGACGAGATCGAGGCGCGCCTTCCCCATCTGATCAGAGAAGACAGCCCATCCTTGCGCGTTGGCGCCCCCCCGGTCGGGGCGTTCGGCAAGGTTCCGCATCGTGTGCCGATGCTGTCGATCGACAACGCTTTCACCGAAGACAAGGTCGATGCATTTCTCGTCAGCGCCAAGGCGTTTCTCGGACTTGCCCCGGAACAACCCCTTGAGGTCACGGCCGAGCCGAAGATCGACGGGCTCTCGATCACGCTCCGTTACGAGCGTGGTAGGCTGATCCAGGGTGCGACGCGCGGCGACGGCTACGAGGGTGAAGACGTCACCGCCAATGTGCGAACCATCGGCGACATTCCCAAAACCGTTCCTGCCAAGGATTTTCCCGCCGCCTTCGAGGTTCGCGGCGAGATTTACATGCGCCATGCCGATTTTCAGCGCCTTAACGCGGAGCAGGCCGGGCATGGGCTCAAGATCTTCGCCAACCCGCGTAATGCCGCCGCCGGCTTCGTCAGGCAGCTCGCTCCATCGGTTACCGCCAAGCGGCCTCTGCGCTTTTTCGCCTATGGCTGGGGTGACGCCGAGAGCTTGCCGGCCGATACGCAATGGGGCTTCTACCAGGCGCTGAGCGGTTGGGGCTTCCCGGTCAATCCGCTGATGCGGCTTACGAGCAGCATCGCCGAAATGCTGGAAACCTATCGTCAAATCGAAGAGCACCGCGCCGCACTTGGCTACGACATCGACGGCGTGGTCTACAAAATCAACCGCTTCGATCTCCAGGAACGCCTCGGCTTTCGCACGCGCACGCCGCGATGGGCGCTCGCTCACAAATTTCCGGCGGAGAAGGCGACCACAATCTTGCGCGGCATCGATATCCAGGTCGGGCGCACCGGCGCGCTCACCCCCGTCGCCAAGCTCGATCCCGTCACCGTCGGCGGCGTCGTGGTCCAGAACGCAACGCTGCATAACGAGGACGAGATCGCGCGCAAGGATGTCCGCATCGGCGATACCGTGATCGTGCAGCGCGCCGGCGATGTCATCCCGCAGATTCTCGGACGGGTTCCAGAAAAGCGGCCGAAGGGCGCGAAGCGATTCGCTTTTCCCGATGTCTGCCCAGCCTGCTGCAGTCACGCCACACGCGAGATCAACCCGAATACCGGCAAGGAGGATGCCGTCAGGCGCTGCACCGGCGGACTGATCTGCCCGGCGCAAAGGGTCGAGCGCCTGAAGCACTTCGTGTCGCGCAACGCCTTCGACATCGAGGGGCTCGGCGAGAAGCATATCAAAGCTTTCTACGACGACGGACTGATCCAGTCGCCGCCCGACATCTTCACTCTTCAGGCCCGCGACAAGCGCTCGCGCGCGAAGCTCGCCGCGCGGGAGGGCTGGGCCGAGACCTCGGCGAACAAGCTGTTCGCGGCGATCGAGGCGCGCAGGACCGTCAGGCTCGACCGCTTCATCTATGCGCTCGGCATTCGCCATGTCGGCGAGACCACCGCGCGGCTACTCGCGCGGAATTACGGCTCCGCCGAGCGATTTCTCGAGGCGATGAAGCAGGCGGCTGCGGACCGGGAAGGCGAGGCCCTCGCCGCGCTCGACAATATCGAGCAGATCGGGCCCGCGGTCGTGAACACCATCGTCGATTTCTTCGGCGAGAAGCACAATGTCGATGTCGTGGAACAACTACTCGACCAGGTGACACCACAAGCCCTGGAGAGGGTCGACAATGCTTCGCCGATTTCCGGCAAGACAGTAGTGTTCACCGGCACGCTCGAGAAGATGACGCGCTCCGAGGCGAAGGCGAGAGCCGAACGCCTCGGCGCCAAGGTGGCTGGTTCGGTCTCCAAGCAGACCGACTTTGTGGTCGCTGGCCCCGGCGCAGGGTCCAAGCTGAAAAACGCCGAGTCCCTGGGCGTGACCGTCCTCACCGAGGACGAATGGCTTGAGCTGCTCGGTTGATCGGGGGTGCTCAGTTGCACGACCGCGCCCGACGCCATCTGACGCCGCTAGGTTCGGCTCACCCGTATTTCAGCTTCATGGCGATGATGGCGAGTGCAAGCGCCAGCGTGATGGCGTTCGAGATGATGATCGGCCAGTTGCCGATCAGGCAGCCGAACAAGAGCCAGAGCGCCACGCCGATGGCGAAGCTGACATACATGAACAGCGAGATTGCCCGCGTCTCCTTGTGGCGGATGATGTGCAGCGCCTGCGGCACGAAAGCCGCGGTGGTGAGCGTCGCCGCCACGCTAGCGACGATAATCTCTGTCGACATGCGCCGTGATTAGCGCTTCTCGGGCGGGATGTCGCGCACCATGCTGGCGAAGCGGGCGACTTCCTGGCGGTCGTAGGAGAGATGCACGCGCTTGCGTGAGGCGGGACGCTTGGCGAGGCAGAGTCCAGCTCGCCCGCTCGACCGCGGGGCGAATCGGGCGGGGCACGAACCCGCCGCCGCAAATTCGGGCTGACATTGAACAGCACGGTCTCGACGCAGGACGCGCAGAACGTGCATTCATAGGTGCAGATGCGGGCTTCGGCCGCATCCGGCGGAAGGTCCTTGTCGCAATATTCGCAGTTCGGCCGGAGCTCCAGATGGGCGCCTAGCCGATCGGCGCGGTGGCATGGCGAAGCCAAGCCCGGTCGTCGCTGCGCAGCACCGGCTCGATTTCGCGCCTGACGCGCGCGTGATACGCGTTGAGCCAGGCGAGCTCCCAGGGGAGAAGCTGCTTCACGTCGATCAGGCGGCGGTCGAACGGCACAAGCGTAAGTGTCTCGAAGCCCATCATCTCCCGGCTTCCGCCTTGAATTGCCTCCGGCGGCGTCACCAGCACCAAGGTCTCGAGCCTGATGCCGTACTGGCCCTCGAGATAGAAGCCCGGTTCGTTCGACAGGATCATGCCCGTCTCGAGTTCGGCGGTGCCGAGCCGCGACAGGCGCTGCGGCCCCTCATGCACCGAGAGAAAGCTGCCGACGCCATGCCCGGTGCCGTGATCGAAATCGAGCCCCGCCTCCCATAGCGACCGGCGCGCGAACGGGTCGAGATCCTGGCCGCGCGTGCCTTTGGGGAAGCGCGCCGTGGCGATGGCGATATGGGCTTTTATCACGAGGCCGTAATGCCGCTTCATCTCCGGCGTCGGCGTGCCGATGGCGAGCGTGCGGGTCACGTCGGTCGTGCCGTCGAGATATTGTGCGCCGGAGTCGATCAAATAGAGCGAGCCCGGCTTGAGAATCCGTTTGCTGGCGTTGGTTGGCCGGTAATGCACCACTGCGCCGTTAGGCCCGGCCGCCGAGATGCTGTCGAAGCTGATGTCCTTGAGCTGGCCAGACTGGCGGCGACTTTCTTCGAGCTTGATGGCGGCGGTCACCTCGTCGATCCGCCCCGAATCGCCGGTTTCGTCGAGCCAGGCGAGGAAGCGTGCCATGGCCACGCCGTCGCGCAGGTGCGCGGCGCGCGCGCCCTTGATCTCCACCGCGTTCTTGATCGCCTTGGGCAGGATGCAGGGATCCGCGCTGGCAACGAACTTGGCGCCCTCGGCCTCCAGCAGCTTGGCAAAACGCATCGGCGCGGTGTCGGGGTCGAGCCGCACCTGCGCCTTCGCCTGGCCGAGGGCAGCGAGCTTCTCCGCCAACGCCGAGGGCTCGGCGATATCGACAAAGTCGCGCAACTCGCCGCGCACATTGTCGCCGACCTTGGCGCCGTCGATGAACAAAGTGGGCCGACCCTCGGCAGGGACGACGGCATAGGCGAGCGCGACGGGAGTGTGTCTGATATCGCCGCCGCGGATGTTGAACAGCCAGGCGATCGAGTCCAGCATGGTGAGCAGCACCGCGTCGGACTTTTCGTCCTTGAGCTCGGCCTGCACCTCGCGGATCTTGTCCTTGGCGCTTCGCCCCGAATATTCGAGCCCGTGCGGCGAGATCGGCGCGGTCGAGGCCTTGGGCCGCTCCTCCCACAGAAGGTCGATCGGGTTGACCTCGACGGCGGCGAGCTTGATGCCGTTCTTGCCGAGCGTATCGGTGAGGCGTTCGATCTCCCTGATCGTGTGCAGGGCAGGGTCATAGCCGACCGCCGCGCCCTTCCCGAGCTTTTCCTTGAGCCAAGTCGACGCCTTGGCGTCGGGCGTCTGAAGCACCTCGAACAAGCTCTGGTCGACTTGTGCGCGCGCTTGCAGGATGTAGCGGCCGTCGACGAACAGTGCCGCTGCCTTGTCCAGCACGATGGCGACGCCGGCAGATCCGGTGAAGCCGGTCAGCCAGGCAAGCCGCTCGGCGGACGGTGACAGGAACTCGTCCTGATGCTCGTCGCTATGCGGCACGAGGAAGCCCTTGAGCCTCCGCGATCGCAACTCCCGCTGTAGCGCCTTGACCCGCTCGCCGCTCGCGACAGGCGCGTCCGCCTCCTCGAAACTCTGATACATCGCCGCTTTGTAAGCTTAAAGCTTGGCTCTGATCAATCGCCGACCGTGCGGTCGTTGCGACGGCTTAGCACCAGGCTCGTCCATCCATCGAGAATGATTCGCTTTTTGCGGATGAAGCCGAACGACGACATGCGCGCCTCGATTGTACGCGCCTGGGTTCGCGTGAGTCCGGAAAGGATGGCCAAGCCGCCTGGCCTGACATGGCGCATCACCTCGGGCGCAAGGTCATAGAGCGCGAGCTCGAGCAGATTGGCGAGCAGAAGATCGGCCGCGACAGGGCGAAGCTCGGTATGGGCGAAGCCTCGCGCCGACAGCACGCGTAACAGCGGACCCGCCTCGTTTTCTCTTGCGTTGCCGCCGGCGATGCTTACGGCGACCCGATCGCTGTCGCTTGCCAGCACGCGGCGTTTCAGTGCCTTTGCGGCGGCGATGGCGAGGATGCCGGTGCCGGTGCCGATGTCGAGGACCACGCGCGGCCGCTCGCGCTTCAGCAAATCGTCGAGCGCGAGAAGGCAACCGCGCGTGCTTGCGTGATGAGCGGTGCCGAAGGCCTGCCCCGCGTCGATCTCGATGGCGAGGCTCTGCTTCGGCATGCGGCGCCTGTCGTGGCTGCCATGCACCAGGAAGCGCCCGGCGCGCACCGGGCCGCGCTTCTCTTGCGACAGCGTCACCCAATCCGCGGGCGCGACCGGCTCGATGCGCAACGAAGCGAGATCGGCGGCATCCACGTCGGTCTCGATTAGCGCAATCAGCGCATTCCGCGCTGGCGCTTCGGCATAGAGCGCCGAAACCTCGAAGCGGCCGACCCCGCGCTCGAATAGGGACACGGCAAGTGCCGGGGGACCGGCCGCCTCTTCGAGACGCGAGGCGATCTGTTCGGCCTCTGCGCGCGCCGCGACAACGGTCGCCTGATAGCTCGCCGGTGCGATCGCCGACGACGCGGCTTTTGCCCCGCTCATGCCGAACCAGATGACGCCGCGCGGTCGAGCGTATCGACGTCGAGCAGCCGGTCCCACATCAGATCGAGATGCGCGCGGACTTCCTCCGGCGCCACCGCCGTCAATGTCCCGTCGGGATCGGCGCGGACGAGGCCGTCCTCGGTAAGGCGCCGCAATGCGTCCTCTGCGTCACAACTGACGCTCGCCCCACAGCGCTCCTTGAGGAAGCGCGATATGTCGTCCCTGACCGCGGGCAGTGCGTCGCGATGGGACGGCTCGCGGGCGAGGAAGGCGTAGAGCAGCATGTCCTCCTTCACGTCCTCCTCCTCGGCACTGTCGGCGATCAGCGTCAGCGCGCCGTGATTGTTGGCGATGCTGCAAAAATAGAGGTTCTGCGCGAGCACCATCATGTAGCGTCTGGCCCTGAGCCCGTAACGGCTGACCGGGATGAAGCGGTCGCGCGCCGGCGCAGACGCCGCGAGAGCGCTGGGAAGAGGTGTTGCGCTCGAGCGCCTAACGTCCTTTTTGCCGCTTCCGGCGTCAATGGGGTGTCGAGCAGGGCCGGCATGCCGCGGAGCTTAGGCGAGCGGCCGGTTCACAATCAAATGGCGAGCGGGCTGCAAATGGCTAGCGGGCTGGTCGTGCGGCGGAGTGCTGGCAGGGCGCCCATAATTGGCGAAGTTGACTTGACTTTCCTCGCCTGGTGCATAATGCCCTTGCGCAAACTCACCAGTTGAGGCACAGGGCCGAGAATTTTTTGAAGGCCTTGGCATCGCGGGGCGCGGATATTTTGGCGCCCGGCGCATCGATGCTGATCGTCTCGCCCTTCGATGCGATATCGAGCGCGAGCCGCTTGCCGGGAGCGCTCGCCTCGTAGCGGTAGATCTCCCCGTCGGGCAGGTTGCTGCATTCGTTCACGCCGCCGCAAATATCGGCCTTGAGCGGCACCTCTTTCGCTCCGCTTTTCATCGCCAGCACGAGCACGATCTTGTCCGCCTTGGTCGTGGTGCCCTTGTCGGCCTCGACCTCGATGCGCGTCTCGTCCCCGCCGGTCTTGCCTTCCTGCTGGCCGCAGGTGATGGTGAGCACTGCCTTTCCCGGCTCGCCATAGAACAGATATGCGACCTCAGAGCGCTCGACCGTCCAGGCGGGCTCCGCACTGGCGCTCGAGGCGACCAGGGTCATCGCAAGCGCAATCGGGAGGCAAGGCCGCATCGAGATCAGGCTCGCTCGACGAACGTATCGACCACCTTCTTCTGCCCGGCCTTGTCGAAATCGACGGTGAGCTTGTTGCCGTCGACATGCGCCACGTAGCCATAGCCGAATTTCTGGTGGAACACTCGGACGCCGACCTCGATCCCCGCGCCTTCGGCCGTGCTCGCCGCGACCAACGTCCCGTCGATGGTGATGGGCTCGCGTGCGCGGGGCGATCTCTGCTCGCTGCCGCGCGGGCGATTGCGCTGCGCGCGTTGCCAGCCAGGTGTCTCGTAGAAGCCCGCGGCGAACAGATTCTCCGCGGTGTCGAACCGGCTCGGACCGTAGCCGCGGAAGCCCTTGTCCTCGGCGACTTCGACGTGATCGACCGGCAGCTCGTCGATGAAGCGCGATGGCAGCGCCTGTTGCCACGTGCCGTGATTGCGCCGGTTCTGGGCGAAGGTGATCTTGGCGTGCTTGCGTGCGCGCGTCAGTCCCACATGGGCGAGCCTGCGCTCCTCCTCGAGCCCGGCGCGCCCCGACTCGTCAAGGCTTCGCTGATGGGGGAGGAGGCCCTCGTCCCAGCCGGGCAGGAACACGGTGTCGAACTCAAGCCCCTTGGCGCTGTGCAGCGTCATCAGGTTGACGCGGTCGGCGCCTTCCTCGGTGGTCGCGTCCATCACCAGCGAGACATGTTCGAGGAATCCGGCAAGCGTGTCGAATTCCTCCATGAAGCGGATCAGCTCTTTCAGGTTCTCGAGCTTCGATTGCGCCTGCGGCGAGCGCTCGGCCTGCCACATGCCGGTATAGCCCGACTCATCCAGGATCAGCTCGGCAAGCTCCGTATGGCGCATGGTCTCGAGCAGAGAGCGCCAGCGGTCGAAGGCGGCCATGAGGTCGAGCAGGGCCTTGCGCGGTTTCGGCTTCAGCTCCTCGGTCTCGGCGATCAGCCGCGCCGCCTGCATCAGCGGTACGCCGCGCGCGCGCGCCAGTTGGTGCAGCGATTTCACGCTGGCATCGCCCAGGCCCCGGCGCGGTGTGTTGATGATGCGCTCGAATTTGAGGTCGTTGGCCGGATTGAGCGTCACCTCGAAATAGGCGGTTGCGTCCCTGATCTCCTGGCGCTCGTAAAAGCGCGGGCCGCCGATCACGCGATAAGGGAGGCCAAGGGTGATGAAGCGGTCCTCGAAGGCGCGCATCTGGAAGGACGCCCGGACCAGAATGGCGACCTCGCTGAGCGCATGACCCTGCCGCTGGATTTGCTCGATGTCCTCGCCGATTAGCCTCGCTTCTTCCTCGTCGTCCCAGCAGCCTTCGACCTCGACCTTGTCGCCCGCCTCGCCGTCGGTCCGGAGCGTCTTGCCCATCCGTCCCTTGTTATGGGCGATCAGCCCGGAGGCCGCGCCGAGGATGTGCCCGGTCGAGCGGTAGTTGCGCTCGAGCCTGATGATCTTGGCGCCGGGGAAGTCGGTCTCGAAACGGAGGATGTTGTCCACCTCCGCGCCGCGCCAGCCATAGATCGATTGGTCGTCGTCGCCGACGCAGCAGATATTGCCGCTGCCCTGAGCGAGCAGCCTCAGCCAGAGATATTGCGCGACGTTGGAGTCCTGGTACTCGTCGACGAGCATGTAGCGGAAGCGCTGCTGATATTTCTCGAGCACGTCCTGGTGCTCTTGGAACAGCCGCAAATTCTCCAGAAGCAGATCGCCGAAATCAGCGGCGTTGAGCTCCTTGAGCCGCTTCTGATAGAGCGCATAGAGTTCGCGCGCCTTGCCATTGGCGAAAGCGAAGCTCTCGCCCTCCGGCACCCGCTTCGGTGTCAATCCGCGGTTCTTCCAGCCGTCGATCATGGCGGCGAGCAGTCGCGCCGGCCAGCGTTTCTCGTCGATATTCTCGGCTTCGAGCAACTGCTTGAGCAGCCTGATTTGATCGTCGGTGTCGAGCACAGTGAAGGACGGCGTCAGGTCCACGAGCTCGGCATGGCGGCGCAGGATTTTGACGCCGATGGCGTGGAACGTGCCGAGCCACGGCATGCCCTCGACCACGCCGCCTATCAGTTGGCCGACGCGGACCTTCATCTCGCGCGCCGCCTTGTTGGTGAAGGTGACGGCGAGGATCTCGAAAGGCCGTGCCTTTCGGAGGCTCAAGATGTGGCCAATGCGGGTCGTAAGCACGCGCGTCTTGCCGGTCCCTGCGCCAGCCAGCACCAACAGCGGCCCGTCGAGCGTCTCGACCGCCTCACGCTGCTCGGGATTGAGCGCATCGAGATAATGGCTGGGACGACGCCGCATGGCGCGCTCCGAGGTGGTAAGCAACTCCTCTTCGTCCTCCGGGGGGGGGAGGGCGGCTTGCGCGGCGCGAATCTTATTCATCTCAACGAACTATATCACCCCGGCGAGTCCAAAAAGAAAGGCCGCCCGCGGCTCCTGGGCTTCATCCCGATTGCCAGCGCGATCGAGTCCTGCCAGAAGCTGTGCAAAGGCGACGGCGGCACATTCACCCACGCCCAGATCAACGAATATCTCGGCTTCTTCTCGGAACCTCGGCCTGTTCAGCGGCGCGGCGCGTGCTAGCGAGCAGCTGATCGGCCATTTCTTCGGCGCGTTCATCATCGAGGCGAACCAATATCCTGAAATTCAAAGCTATATCGGCCGCATCCGAAAGAACTTCCATCAGCCGGAGGCTTTCGCCGAGTTCGATAGCGTTGCCAAGGAGGTCGAGAGCGACAAGCGATTCGCTTCCCTTCTCGCCTTCGGCAAGACGATGTGCAATCCATCGCCGGCAATGAGCGTCAATCGTCACCGCCCGGGCGCCTGTCCCGAAGGTCCGCCCTGCACGCCGGGTGACTAGCGATCGTGCGGCTCGCGACCTGGTGTCGCGATTGCGAAAATTGTTACCCTTTGCGTTTGACAAAAAACCGCAGAAAAAGTCTGTTACTCCCATTGCGCGTGCGAAGCGGCACTGCCAAACGAGAAATTCTGAACCTCCACGTCATCTGGGAGAGCGGGACATGCTTCAATTTTTGAGGACGGGTGTTGTTGTGCTTGCGGGCACGGTGTTCGCCTTGTGTAGTCTCCATCCGGCGGAAGCCGGCTGCCAATTGGTCACCGCGACTCACAGCGCCGACTCGAAGGCCGAAGCCGCGCAAAGCTCGCGCGCGCTTGCCGTACAGAGCGCCTACGAGCTGAAAGCTGCCAAGCGCTGGAGCTATGTGACGATGAGCGCCAGGAGAGTGAAGGGCGATCCCTTCTGGAAAGCGGTCAGGCCCGACGGCGTTCCCGCCGACGCTCAGCTCAAGCCCGATCTGGTGAACTCGCGCTTCTACACCACCTGCTTCACCGGCGTTGTCGTTCCTTACGTCTGCACGACCGGATCCGCCGTCTGCGGCAACTAGCGCATGATCCCGAAAAGTCGCGGGCTTTTCGGGATATGATGCGCTGGGGAGAAAGACCGAGAGCGAAATCGTGAGCTAAACTCAGGCGGTTTCGCTTTCGCTAAGGGGCTACCCCCTCCTGTCGGTCGCCGAGGGAGAAGTGCGA
The DNA here is from genome assembly GCA_963816805.1 of uncultured Alphaproteobacteria bacterium. Lineage (GTDB taxonomy): Bacteria > Pseudomonadota > Alphaproteobacteria > Rhizobiales > Methyloligellaceae > Methyloceanibacter. The sequence continues at coordinate 38,897 of CAWFLU010000031.1, read as the reverse complement.
TGCTGCAAGCCTTGAGGATCGGCGTCGTCGCCTGCGGCGCCGGATGCTCCGCCATATTCGGGTTTTCGCCGGCGGAGGCCGCTTGCCAGTTGGTGACCGCCACCGCCAGCGAGGGCACTCCGGCCGAGGCCGCGCGGACCTCACAGGGGCTCGTCGTTCAGAGCGCGAACGAGCTGAAACGCGTCAAGCGATGGGCCTACCTCACTTTGTATGCCCACAGGGTGAAGGGCGACCCGTTCTGGAAGGCGGTTCGGCCGAACGGCGTTCCTGCCGAAGCGCGGATCAAGCCTGATATCGTCACCTTCCGTTTCTATACGACGTGCTTTACCGGCGTGGTCGTGCCCTATGTCTGCACCACCGGCTCGGCCGCCTGCGGACAGTGATAACCTGTGCGTGCGGGGTAAGGCCCCCTGCGATTTGACGCCTCAACCTCGCCACACAGCTTGGTAAGCTGATTTTCAGGCTTACATGCTGGACTGGATCAACAAGGCGGAAGGTAGCGTCGTGTTTCCCAACTACACCATGCGCGAGCGCGTGGCCGACGGGTGCATCCACGTCATTGGCATTGCCGCCAGCCTCGTCGCGCTCACCGTTCTTCTCGTCATCGGCGTAAAGTCGCAAATCACGCTCTGGGTGGTGAGCCTCGCCATCTACGGCGCGGCGCTCGTCGCCATGTTCAGCTGCTCCGCCGGCTACAATCTGATCATCCGGCCGGCGAAGCTGAAAGAGGTGTTCCGCCGCCTCGACCACGCGGCGATCTTCCTCATGATCGCCGGCACCTACACCCCGTTCGTGCTCATCAAGATGAACAATGCCTGGGGGCTCGGGCTGCTCGCGGTGGTATGGACCATCGCCATCATCGGCATCGTCATCAAGCTGGTCGCGCCGCACTTCCTCGAAGGCCTGACCGTCGGGCTCTATCTCGTGCAGGGCTGGGCCATCGTCGCCGCCTGGCATCCTTTGGTCGCCGCGGTGCCCAGTTGGGTGGCGCTGCTGCTAGGCCTAGGCGGTCTGCTCTACACCGTCGGCGTCGTGTTCCACCTCTGGGAACGGCTGCCCTATCAGAATGCGATCTGGCACGGCTTCGTGCTCACGGCCGCGAGCTGTCATTACGCGGCCGTGCTCGGCGTGGTCGGCGTCTAGCGATCGACGAAAACCGCCGCGCTTTCCGTAACGATCCGCCTGTAGAATGCGCCCATGACTATGGGTCTCGCACAGGCGGAGCCGAACTCCGGCGGCAAGGCGGCGCTGTTCGCCACCCTTGGCGCGCGCTTCGGTAAGCGTTTCTCGCTGAGCCAGGCGCTCCGCGAGCAGCATGCCAACACACTCACCTGGCTGAAGCTCGAGCCGCCCGACGCCGTGCTGTTCGCCAAGACCACGCAAGAAGTCTCCGACGTGGTGAGGCTGTGCGCCGAAGTCCGCGTGCCGGTCATCCCGTTCGGCACCGGCACCTCGCTCGAAGGTCACGTCAACGCGCCGTTCGGCGGGCTGTCGCTCGATCTGTCGCCCATGAACCGCATCGTCGCGGTGCATGAGGGCGACCTCGACTGCGAGGTCGAGCCCGGCGTCACGCGGAAAGCGCTCAACGATCACTTGCGCAACATGGGCCTGTTCTTCGCAGTCGATCCAGGGGCCGACGCGAGCCTTGGCGGCATGGCGGCGACGCGCGCCTCGGGCACCAACGCGGTGCGTTACGGCACCATGCGCGACGTGGTGCTTGGGCTCGAGGCGGTGCTCGCCGACGGCAGCATCGTCAGGACTGGAGGCAGGGCGCGAAAATCCTCCGCCGGCTACGACCTCACCCGTCTCCTGATCGGCTCCGAAGGCACGCTCGGCGTCATCACCTCGCTCACGCTGAAGCTCTACGGCATCCCGGAGACGATCCTCGCCGGCATCTGCCCGTTCGGCTCGATCGAGGGCGCCTGCAACACCACTATCGCCGCGCTCCAGATGGGGCTGCCGCTGGCCCGCATCGAGCTTGCCGACGAGGTGCAGATCAGGGCGTGCAATGCCTATTCGCATTTGGAACTGCCCGAGACGCCGACGCTGTTCGTCGAGTTTCATGGCACGCCTCTCGGCGCCCGCGAGCAGGTCGAGACCTTCGCCGGCATCGCTCGCGCCGAAGGCGGCGGCGAGCTGCAATGGGCCGAGCGCCCGGAGGATCGAAGCAAGCTCTGGCAGGCGCGTCACGACGCCTATTGGGCGGCCCGCACGCTCAAGCCCGGCGCCGAGGTGCTATCCACCGACGTTTGCGTACCGATCTCTTCGCTCGCGGCCTGCGTGGTCGAGACCAGGCACGATATCGACCGGATCGGGTTGCTCGCGCCCATAGTCGGCCATGTCGGCGACGGCAATTTCCATGTTCTACCGCTGATCGACCCGGCCTCACCCGAGGAGAGGCGCAAAGTGGGGGAATTCCTCGACCGTCTGATCGAGCGGGCGCTTCGCTTTGAGGGCACCTGCACCGGCGAGCATGGGGTGGGCCAGGGCAAAATGGCCTATCTCGCCACCGAGCACGGGCTCGGAATCGGCGTCATGGCTGCCATAAAAAAGGCGCTCGATCCGTTGAATATCCTCAATCCTGGCAAGATTTTTGCGTTAGCATGATGTGAGCGTCGCGGGGGCCGGGACCGGCCGGCGCCGATAGCGTTTGCCGGGTGACTGCGCGCTCGCATCCAGGCCTTGGGCACAAGAGTTGAACTCGTTCCTGCTCGCTTTTACGGCATTGCTGATCCTGGTGCTGAGCGCGCTGTTTGCTGCGCCGCTTTTCATCGACTGGAACGACTACCGCCCGGCGTTCGAAACTCAGGCGAGCCTGCTGCTCGGCCGCAAGGTGAAGGTGGGCGGCAAGGTGCATCTCCTGCTCCTGCCCTCGCCAGAGCTTCGCTTCGACGACGTCAAGGTCGCCGACCAGGACGGCAATTTCGACAAGCCCTTGCTCGAGGCCCGCTCGCTTGAAGCTTGGCTCAATTTCGGCTCGATGCTGTCGGGCACGTTCGAGGCGCGCAAGATCGCCATCGTCGATCCGGTGTTGCGCATCGACGTGAAACCGGACGGCACCGGCAATTGGGGCGACGTGGGACGCCGTGGCGTTCCGCTCCCCTTCGCGCCAAAGGAGGTCATGCTCAATTCGATCAGAGTGAGCGGCGGCAGGATCGAAGTCACCAGAGAGGGTGCGCCGCGGCTGACGCTCGAGGACATCGCCGGCGAGGCAAGCGCCGCCTCTTTGTCTGGACCCTACAAGGTCTCGGCCAGCTACAGCTTCGAAGGGCGCACGCAGGAGCTTCGCTTCTCGACCAGCGCGCCCGACACGGCCGGGCTGTTCCGCATCAAATCGGCGCTGCGCGACCCCGAGAGGAGTATCGCCTATCTGCTCGACGGCGATGTGACTGGTCTCGCCGGCAAGCCGCTCTATGACGGCACCATCGTCGTGCGCGTGGCCAACGCCGCACCGGATGCTGAGCCTGACGCCGCGACCGCTCCCGACGTGGAGGGACAGGTTCAGGAGCCGGCTCAGCCTCAGGGAGAGGCACCGGGGCCGGGACCAACGCAAGAGCCCGCCCCGCAAGCCGACACCGCCTCGTTCTTCGAGCTCAAGGGTCCGCTCAAGGCAAACCCCGACCACGTCGAGCTTCCCGATTTCGACCTCGTCATTCATGCCAAGGGCCGACCGCAGATTTTCAAAGGCCGGCTCACCCTTGATATGGCCGACAAACTCAAGGCCGATGCCGCGCTGGAGGCCCGCTGGATCGATCTCGATGCCCTGTTCGGCGCTCCAGGCGGCGGCAATGGGGAGAGGCCTTCGCCGGGCGAAGTGCTGTATCTGTTCGCCGAGCAGGCGCTGCGCAACGCTGCCGAGCTTGGTGACGCCAAGCTCGCGATCAGTGTCGATCAGGCCGGCCTCGGCGGCGATCTCGTCGGCAATCTCACCGCCGATCTCGCGGCCAGTGACGGCGAGCTCAAGGTCGAGCATCTCAAGGCCACGCTGCCCGGCAATAATCGCATCGAGGTTTCCGGCAAGCTGATCCATGGCAAGTTCGGGCCGGTTTTCGCCGGTCCGGTTGAGCTCGAAGGCTCGGGCTTGCGCGCGCTGAGCCGGTGGGGCTCGGGCGATCGCGACGTTTCCTCGCAAGCCTCGATGGGCAATTTCACTTTGTCGGCCAACGCCACGGTCGGCGACGGCGAACTATCGCTTGTCGACGGCGTGGGCGAGCTGAGCGACACCAAGTTCCGCGGTGCCTTTAGCTTAAAGGGCGGCGAACGGAGCCAGATCGAGTTGTCGCTCGACAGCGACAGGCTCGACCTTCGCGAGCTTCTGGGCGACGGGCCGATCTGGCAATCCTGGCTTCCGGCTCAGGCTCCGGCGGTCGCGGCGCCGAAGGACGGAACCGCTCCCGCGCCTGCGTCCGCGCCGAGTTTCCTCGCCCAACTCCATGACGACGATGTGCGCGTGACCTTGCGTGTCGGTGAGTTGCTTCTGCCCGACATCCCCGCGGGCAGGCTCAATGCCGGCTTCACGCTCATCAACGACACGCTGGACGTGCAGCAGCTCGACTTTGCCGCGGCTGATGCGATCGCACTTGCCGGCAAGGGTCGGGTAGAGGGCTTAAGCCAGGCGCCATCGGGTCGCGTCGATTTCGGATTGAAAGCGGCAACCACCGATGCCTTGCGCATCGTCGCTCAGCTGTTCGGACTGCCCGAGCTCGTGAGCCAATCGAAACATCTCTCCTCGCTCGCACCGCTCGACATCCATGTCGGTCTCGTCACGGCGAAAGAGGAAGGCGGCACCAAGGCTTCGATCGAGCTCGGCGGTAAGGCGGGCGGCTCGGACGTGGCGCTTGTCGGGCGCGCCGTCGGCGACCCCGGCAAGCTTGCCGAGGCGAATATCGATCTCGACGGCAGCGTCACCGGCGAGCGGCCGCAGGCACTGCTCGTGCTGCTGTTCCCCGACCTTCCGGCCGAGCGGTCTGCCGCGACTGGCGGCGCCGGCAAGCTCACGCTGAAGCTGCAGGGCGTGCCGAAGACGAAGCTCGCCGGCAACGCGTCGCTCTCCACCGCGATGATGAAGCTCGGCTTCGACGGGACGGGATGGACGGACGAAGCGGGAGCGAGTTTCACCGGCAAGGTATCGCTCGCCAGCCAGGATGCGAGCCTCGCGCTGGCGGCGCTCGGCTTAGAGGCGCCGCCGTCTGCGGCCGGCGTTCCGCTCGAGCTTCACGCCGACATCGTCAAGCAGCCCGCGAGCATTGACCTCAATGAAATAGCGGGCGTCCTCGCCGGCTCGCCCGTCACCGGGAGCGCTCATTTCGATATCGGCGGCGCGAGGATGCACTACAACATCACCGCCGGCAGCGACTACATCTCGCTGCCCTCACTGCTCGGCACGCTGGTCGCATGGCAACGCACGCCGTCTACCGAGGAGATGCTGGGTGCGATCGGCGCCGACGCATCAAGGGTCTGGCCGTCGCGCGGCTTCTCGCTCGGCGTGCTCGACAAGGCCGACGGCGACATCAAGCTGACCGCCAAGACGCTTGCGCTCGGCACGCCGTTCCAGGTCCAAGGCGCGACGCTTCTCGCCAAGATCGATAAGAAGGGACTTGCGGTCACCGACCTCGACGGCCGCCTGTTCGGCGGGACGCTCGCGGCAACGGGCGGCTTGTGGCCGCGCGGCGCGGGCGCTGAGCTCGAGGCCAAGGCTGACCTCAAAGGCGCGAGGCTCGACGACGCGTCTGCGACTCTGCTCGGCAGTAGCCTCGCCAAGGGTCCGTTCGATCTCGCCTTCTCGGTGCAGGGGGAAGGCTTGAGCCCGCCGGGTCTCGTCGCCGGCTTGAGCGGGGAGGGCAGCCTGTCGCTCGGCGCTGGCCAGCTGCTCGCGCTGACATCGGATCCATTGCGCAAGGTCGCTGTTACCGCCGCCAAGCAGACCATCAAAGCCGACAAGAAGGAGATCGAGGCGGACGCGCGGGCGGTGCGCGACACGCTCATCAAGGGCAGCTTCTATTACGCGCCAGCCAGCCTCGCCTTCGAGGTGAAGAACGGCACGCTTCGCCTCGCGCCGGCAACACTGTCGGGAACCAGCGCCGACACCAAGATCAATGCTTATGTGCAACTCGCGAGCCTCAAGCTCGACAGCGAGTGGGTGATGAATCTGCGTGGCAAGGAAAGCAAGGATGTCCCGCCGGTGACCCTCGTCTTTGCCGGACCGCTTAGCGCCCCCTCCGCGATAACCCGTGTTATCGATACGGCAGCGATCGAGGCTTATCTCACGATGCGGCGCATGAACGAGGACGTTGAGCGGCTGGAAACTCTCGACGTGAGCGGCAAAGACCAGCCGGCGGCGGATGACGCGGCGCAAATGCCCGCGACCAACGCGGAAGCCGAGGCTCAAGCTGCCGCGGAGCAAGCCGCTCAAGAGAAGGCCGACGCCGAAGCCAAGGCGGCGGCGGAGAAGGCGGCTCAGGAACAGTCCGACGCGGAAGCCAAGGCTCTGACGGAGAAGGCGGCTGAAGAGCAGGCCGAAGCCGAAGCCAAGGCTGCGGCAGAGCGAGCGGCTCAGGAGAAGGCCGACGCGGAAGCTGCGGCGGTGAAGGCGGCTCAAGAGAAGGCCGAGGCGGAGGCCAAGGCCGCCGCCAAGCGCGCCGCTCAAGAGCAGGCTGCCGCCGAGGCTAAGGCAGCGGCCGAGCAGGCTGCCGCCGAGGCCAAGGCGGCGGCGGAGAAGGCTGCTCAGGACAAAGCCACTGCCGATGCAAAAGCCGCGGCCGACAGAGCTGCCAAGGAGCAGGCCGCAGCCGAGGCTAAGGCTGCCGGCGAAGCGAAGGCCGCCGCGCGGGCCCAAGCCGCGGCGGACAAGGCCGCCAAGGAGCAGGCTGAGGCGGAAGCCAAGGCAGCCGAGCAGATGGCTGCAAGAATGAGAGCGGCCAAGGCGAAAGCTGACGCCGAGGCGAAGGCCGCCGTCGAGGCTAAGGCTGCGGCGGAGGCCAAGGCCGCGGCGCAACGGGCGGCGAAGGAGAAAGCTGTCGCCGAGGCTGAGGCTGCCGCCGAGGCCAAGGCGGCGGCCGCGGCGAGAGCGGCGGCCGAAAAGGCAGCCAGGCAGCAGGCTGCCGCCGAAGCAGACGCTGCTGCCGAAGCCAAAGCCACGGCCGATGCAAAGGCCGCAGCCGATGCAAAAGCCGCTGCGGAAGCGAAAGCCGACGCAGATGCCGAGGTAGAGGCTGCGCAGGAGACTGTTGCGAAACAGAATTCAGGCGCCGATACCGGCGCAGCCGCAGTCGGATTTCCTGCCGACTCAGTTCCCGATGGCGAAGCGGTCGCTCCAGAGCCCACCCCTGACGACGCGACCCTCGGCGCCAACGGTGAGGCCGTTCCGGTCGATCCATCGGCCGTTGAGGCAAGCCCGACCGTCGCACCGCGCCGACATCGCCGTCCGGCGCCGAGGCCCGACGACTGGAAGAAGGGTTACGGCGTTTTCGGCGGCGGCTAGGGTTCTTGGCGCCGGCTCTTGACCCGTTCCAATACGTAGATGCGGATCGCGGCCGACAGGCTTCCCTGCGCTGCTCCCGCACCCTCCCGTCCTTTGTCGATCTCCCCGACAAGCGCCGCCACGGATTTTCCGTCGGCGTGCGCGATCTCGGTCAGGGCCCGCCAAAACTCATCCTCGAGCGAAATGCTGGTCCGATGCTTGGCGATGGTAAGCGAGTGCTTGTTGTTGGGTCGGGCCATGCGTGATGCCTCGTCCGGCTAGCCCTTGGGCGCGATCATGTCCTCGGGCCTGACCAGCCGGTCGAAATCCTCCGCACTCACATGGCCGAGCCTCACCGCCTCCTCGCGGAGCGTGGTGCCCCGCTTGTGCGCGGACTTGGCGATCTCGCTCGCTTTGTCGTAGCCGATATGCGGGGCGAGCGCGGTGACCAGCATCAGCGAGCGCTGCATGTGGCCCTTGATGCGCTCGCAATTCGCTTCGATGCCGACCACGCAATGCTCGGTGAAGCTGTCGGCGACGTCGCCGAGCAGCCTGATCGACTGGAGCATTCCGTAAGCGAGCAGCGGCTTGAACACGTTGAGCTCAAGATGGCCTTGGCTACCGGCGAAGCTGATTGTCGCGTGGTTGCCCATGACCTGCGCTGCAACCATGGTCACCGCCTCGCACTGGGTCGGATTGACCTTGCCGGGCATGATCGAGGAGCCTGGCTCGTTCTCGGGCAACAGAAGCTCGCCGAAGCCTGAGCGCGGGCCTGAGCCCAGCAGCCTGATATCGTTGGCGATCTTGAACATGGCCATGGCTACGGTGTTCAGCGCGCCGTGAGTGAACACATAGGCGTCGTGTGAGGCGAGCGCCTCGAACTTGTTCTCGGCGCTGACGAAGGGGAGCCTCGTCATCTCGGCGATCTTGGCGGCAAACAGCTCGGCGAAGCGGGGGGCCGTGTTTAGCCCTGTTCCGACTGCGGTTCCGCCTTGAGCGAGCTCGTAAAGCCCGTAAAGCGAGAGTTTTATCCGCTCGATTCCGTGATCGATCTGTGCCGCATAGCCGCCGAATTCCTGCCCTAGAGTGAGCGGAGTTGCGTCCTGCATATGGGTGCGGCCGATCTTGAGGATGTCCTGGAACGCCTCCGCTTTGTCTTTCAGCGCTTGATACAGGCGGGCAAGAGCCGGGTTCAACCGGTAGGCGATCTCCTCGGCCGCGGCGATATGCATGGCTGTGGGGAACGTGTCGTTGGACGACTGGCCGAGATTGACATGATCGTTGGGGTGGACCGGGCGCTTAGAGCCAACGGCGCCGCCGAGCATTTCGCTCGCGCGGTTGGCGATCACCTCGTTCAAATTCATGTTGGTCTGGGTGCCGGAGCCGGTCTGCCACACGACCAGCGGGAAATGGCCATCGAGCGTGCCGGCGATCACCTCGTCGGCCGCCGCGGCGATCGCCTCCGCCAGGCGCTTGTCGATCAGGCCGAGCTCGAGATTGGTCAGTGCTGCAGCTTTCTTGACCATGGCCATGGCCCTGATCAGGGGCTTCGGCATGGGCTCGTCGCCGATTTTGAAGTTCCGCCGCGAGCGCTCGGTCTGGGCGCCCCAGTAGCAGTCGCCCGGAACTTCGATCGGTCCGAACGAATCGGTCTCGGTGCGCGTTGAAACGGCGGGGTTGTGATCTTTGAGGGCAGGGGGCATGCTCACCTTTCCCTCATTGATGGCATTGCGGTCAAGCGCCGGTGGCAGCGCCAATCGGTAACGCCGCGTGTCTATTGGGGGTAGAGGGGGTTTGGCTATAACATCGCTCGAAAGGGTGGGAGAACGCGGTCGTCCAATGCGTTGCGGCCTTCTGCCGAGGAGCGCCCAAAGCTTCCGGGTATCGGAGTTCCCTGAAACTTGGGTGAGGAAGGCTAGTGGCTGAAATTCCAGCGAAGTTGGCGCTGCCCGCGCCGCGCGCCGAGCGCATGTCGTTGCTCTTGGCCCGCTGCGCCGCGCTCATCGTTATTGCCATCGGCGGGATAGTGCTCACTGCATGGCGGCTCGGCCTGCCGCGCCTGAGCGAGGCACTGCCGGGGCTCGCCGGCATGACGCCGAATGCCGCTGCAGGGGTGATGGCCGCCGGGGTCGCGCTGTTCTGCTTCACCTTCAGGCCGCTTCGGCTGCTCTCAAGGGTGATCGGCTTTGCGCTGGTTGTGTTCGGTCTCGTCGTCCTTTGCCAGGATCTGTTCGGCTTCGATTTCGGCCTCGACAACGCGCTGTTCCCCGCCGACGCCTCATCAGTTGACGTGTCGGCGACCGAACCCCGCGCCCGCATGGCGCCCGGCATAACCGGCTCGCTGATACTGTTCGGTCTGGCTTTGCTCTATGCCAAGCGCGGCTGGGCTTCGTCGGCCTTCAGCCAGGTGGTCACCATCATCGTGCTGGCGCAGGTTCTGATTGTGCTCGCCGGCTACGCCTATGGCGTCGCCACCTATTACTACCCGTTCCCGTTCACCTCGATGTCGGTCTATGGCGCGACCAGCGCGTTCCTGCTCTCGCTGGGACTCCTCGCGGCATCGCCCGAATACGGCGTCGGCGCGGCCATCGTCGAGCAATCGCCGGCGGGCGAAATGCTCCGGCGCCTGTTACCGGGCATCCTCGTGCTGCCTCTCGTCATCGGCTGGTTCGCCCATCAGGCCGAGGCGCACACTTATTACGACAGCTCAGCGACGCTCGCCATCTTCGCCGTGCTGAGCATTCTCGTGCTCGCCGTGTTCGCGTGGACCACGATCGGCGCGGTGCGGCGCGCCGACCGCGATCGCAACGCGGCGCTCATGGAATTGCGCGGCCAGCGCGAATGGCTGAGCACCACGCTCGGCAGCATCGGCGACGGAGTGATCGCCACCGATCCCAACGGCAGCGTGCTGCTGCTGAACAAAATCGCCGAGCAGATGACCGGATGGTCGGTCGCCGAAGCCCGCGGCCGGCCGATCTGGGAGGTTTTCCGTGTCATCGACGGCAACACGCGGAAACCGGTCGACGACCCGGCGCTGCAGGCCTTGCGCGAGCGCGCAGTGACTAGGCTCGAATCCGGCGCGCTGCTCGTCACCCGCGACGAGCGGGAGCTTCCGGTCGAGCATAGCGGCGCGCCGATCCTAGGCTTCGACGGCTCGCTCGCGGGCGCCGTGTTGATCTTCCGCGACGTGACCGAGCGCAGGCGAACGGCTCAGCGCCAGTCGATGCTGGTCGGCGAGCTCAATCACCGCGTCAAGAATGCGCTCGCCATCGTGCAGTCGCTGGTACAAGCCAGTCTCCGCCAGGCGACCAGCCGTCCGGCGCAGGTCATGGCGCAAACGCTTGCCGAGCGTTTGCAGGCCTTGCACCGCGCCCACGATCTCCTGCTCGAATCGCAATGGTCAGGCGCGAGCCTGAAAGCCATGGTCGAGCGCGAGCTCGATCCCTACAAGCGTCCCGACGGGCCGAAGATCCTGATCAAGGGGCCGGACGTGCTGTTGCCGCCGGCAAGCACCTCGATCCTCGCTATGACCCTGCACGAGCTCGCCACCAACGCGGTGAAGTATGGGGCGCTGTCGCAGAACAACGGCCAGCTCGCCATTACCTGGAAGACCGCGCGCGGCAACCGCCTGATGCTCACCTGGGAGGAGAGGGGCAGCCTCCATCCGGTTCCGGCCAAGCGCAACAACGGCTTCGGCATGCAGCTGATCGACAAAGGCATCCGCCACAATCTCGGCGGCGAGACCAAGGTCGAGTTCAGGCCTGCCGGGCTCTATGTCGAGCTGAACGTGCCGCTGGAGCCCTCAAAAGAGCCGCCCGCCAAGCCGCAGCCGGCGCAGGCCATGTCGGCCTGATCGGGCTATTCCAGCGCCCTGATCTCTTCGTTGGCGTGACGCAGGCGCTCGGAGAACTCGCGCGTCAGATTGCCGAGGATGGTGACCATGATGCTCGGGTGTTGGGCCCCGAGCTCATGCAGCTGCTCGACCGCGAGGCCGTAGCAGACGACTCGCTCGTCGGCGACGATATCCGCCGAGCGCTTGCCGCCGTCGAGCAGCGCCATCTCGCCGAAGCTCAAGCCGGGTCCGATCGAGGCGACCCGCTTCTTGCGCTCGCTGCCATGCGTCCTGATCTGCACGCTGACCGTGCCGCGCGCCAGTACGAAGAACAGTTTCGCCTCGGCGCCTTCGCGGATGATGACCTCGCCCTTGTCGAAGATAAGCGGACGGACGATCGCCTCGATCAGGCGCAACTCCGCGGGCTTCAGTCCCTTGAACAGATCGAGCTCGGCAAGCGCGAATTTCGGCCCCGAGCTCACCTGGGGCGAGCGGGCGAGCAACTGGTCCTCGCACCATTCGAGCGCCGCGTCGGTGTCCGCGAACACGCGCACCACGCGCCCCGCCTCGCCATGATCGATCAGGTCGCGGGCGAGCGGCCCGAGCGGGCCGTCATCGGCGATCGTCGAGAATACAAGTTCGGCCTCGCCTCCGGCCATCGCCCGCGCCGCGCGGTAAATCAGCTGGCGCGCCGATGTGTCGGCGAAGTGCACGCGCTTGAAGTCGACCACGACGAAGCTTGCGCCGACTGCCAATTGGGTAAGCCTGCGCAACAGCTGCTCGGTCGAGCCGAAAAACAGTGCGCCCTGCACCTCGATGACCACTACCTGGTGGCCATCCTTGGCCAGCACCTTGCGCTCCTCAGGCGTGCGCAGACGATTGGAGCTCACCACGTCGCCGCGATAGTCGCGCCTGATCACGTTGACCGAGCATTGGCGGAAATAGAGGTCGAGTACTTCGTTGGGGTCGCGTCGGATCATGCCGGTGTTGAGCATCATATAGGCGATGGCGCGGTTGCGGTGGCCGGTCGCCTCCTCGGAGCGGAATACCTGCTCGTCGATGCTGAGCTCGCGCCCTGCGAGCCCGCCGAACAAAGCGAGCATGTTGGCGGTGCGCTGCTCTTGCGTCTGTCCACCCATCAGCTCAGCGACGGCGATCGCCCCGGCATTGACCATCGGATTGAACGGCCGGTTGGCCACCTCGTCGAGCACGATCGAGTTGAAGGCCTCGCCGGTCGGCTCGACCCCGACATGGGTTAGCACGGCCTCGCGGCCGTAGCGCTGGAGCGCGTAGCCGTACATGAAGGGCTTCGACACCGATTGGATGGTGAAGGCCTGGTTGGAATCGCCGACCGAGTAGACCTCGCCGTCGACGGTCGCGAGCGCGATGCCGAAGGCGGCCGGATTGGCCTTGCCGAGCTCGGGGATGTAGTCGGCGGGCTTTCCCCCGGTCAGGCCCGACACCCGCTCATGCAACTCGACGAGATAGTCCTGCACGGGGGCGAGCGCGCTGCCCACCCGTGTTTCAGCCAGGAGGCCCAACGCCGGCTTGTTCATCAGCGCTCCAAGCAATCCCGCAACATTGCGGCGACGGTCAGTTTTGCTGGGCACTATCCGAGGGCAAAAGCCACATTGTAGTCAAGCCGAGTCTCTGCCGAAACTTTATGCAACGGAGCCGGGAAGCGGCTGAAAGCCGAGCTATTTCTTCCGGAAGCGGTCGAGATGGACGACCTCGGCCGGGGGGCGTGACATGACCACCTCGGCGGCAGGCAACTCACTCTCCTCGCTCGGAAGCTCAGCCGTTCCGTGCGGCTCCTCGGGCTCTCCGACAAGGTCGGGGAGGGCTGCCGCCATATGCTGGCGCGCCGAATCATTGGCGGCACCCGGCTTGCCGAACTGGAGCCCGAACTGCGCTGACGGGTCGTAGAACGCCTTCACCGCGCTGAAAGGCACGACCAGCCGTTCCGGCACGTTGGAGAACGACAGCTTCACCTCGAAGCGCTCATTGGTCACTTGCAGGTCCCAGAACTGGTACTGCAGGACGATCGTCATCTCTTCGGGATATTGCTCTTTCAGGCGCTTCGATACCGAGACGCCGTCGGCGACCGTGTCGAAGGCGATGTAGAGATGGTGCTCCCCGGGCAGGCCCTCGCGTTGCACGCGCGCCAAGACCTGGCGCACCACGCCGCGGAGCGCGTCCTGCGTGAGAAGATCGTATCTGATTTCGTCGTCTGCCATGGAGGCCGCCGCTCGCCCTCTTTGCGACGTGAGGCAGTAAATCAACCCCGTCAAAGTGGAGGGCTTCTGTTGGCCGGTGCCCTCCGAACCGCGCCTAGCCGCTGCGAAGCGATTAGGACTTCATTTTCAGGCTATCGCGCCGCTTACGCAGCGAGAGCAGCCTCCGCATAGTTGTCATTGGCAACTATAGGGTTGGCCCGATAACGGCGGTACCATGCCGAGCGAAAGCGCGACCTTTACACCCTCGTCGATCCTATTTCGCCCCCGCCACGGATCAGTCCGCTTGTCGATCTCTCAGACGCTCGCTTGCCGACGTCCGATACTGATCCCTGGTGGAGGCGCCGGGTACCGCCCCCGGGTCCGAGTGGCTTATTACGAAGGCCATTTATCGCCGTAGTCGGCTTGCGCCGACAGTCTGTATATAAGCCGCCATGGCGGCAAAAAAAAGATTGATGGTTCCGATACCCCCAGCGGCGAGTTGCGATTCGCCGGCCGGAAGCAGGGCGCGGATCGCCTAATCGTGGCGCTTGAGCTTGACGATGATGCCGCTTCTCGCGTGGACTTTGATCTTGGCGCCATCTTGGCGCCGCCCGCATCGAAGCCCTCGACTTCCCACACGCCGTCGTTGAGCTCGACCTCCTTGATTTGGACGATGCCCCTGGAAAATGCCATGTCGCGCACCTCGTCGATATTGACGACCGGCCGCGCGGCGGCCGGCAGGGCGGAGAGAAGGGTCAAGGCGAACACGACGGGGCGATACGCATGGCGGTGACTTTCCTAGTGGGCGATAGCCGAAGAGAAGGGGCTTGTGAATAAGGCGCTGGCGCCTCCTTGCCCTTGACCCGGTGAAGGCCAGATCATAGGGCAACATCATAGGAGAGAACCTCACCTTTGCGTCAATATCTCGATCTCCTCGCCAGGCTTCGCAAGCATGGGCACGAAAAGGGCGACCGCACCGGCACCGGCGCGTTGAGCCTGTTCGGCGCGCAGATGCGCTTCGACCTTGCCCAGGGCTTTCCGCTCCTCACCACCAAGAAGCTTCACGTCAAGTCGATCATCCATGAGTTGCTCTGGTTCCTCCAGGGCTCGACCAACGTGCGCTATTTGAACGAGCACGGGGTCAGCATCTGGGATGAGTGGGCCGACGCGAATGGCGAGCTCGGCCCGGTCTATGGGCGGCAATGGCGCTCGTGGCCCGCCCCCGACGGCAGGCATATCGATCAGATCGCCAAGGTTGTGGAGGGGCTCAAGCGCGATCCCGATTCGCGCCGCCACATCGTCAGCGCGTGGAATGTCGGCGAGCTCGACCGGATGGCGCTGCCGCCCTGCCACTGCCTGTTCCAGTTCTATGTGGCGGAGGGCAAGCTTTCCTGCCAGCTCTATCAGCGCTCGGCCGATATGTTCCTCGGCGTTCCGTTCAACATCGCTTCCTACGCGCTCCTGACGCAGATGGTGGCGCAAGTGACGGGGCTTAAGCCCGGGGAGTTCGTGCACACCTTCGGCGACGTGCACCTCTATCTCAACCATGTCGATCAGGCAGACGAGCAGCTCACGCGCAGCCCCCACGCTGTGCCGCGCCTTGAGATCAACCCCGAGGTCACCTCGCTGTTCGATTTCGCCTATGAAGACTTCAAGATCGTAGGCTACGACCCGCATCCCGCGATCCGCGCCGAGATCGCGGTGTGAGCCAAGCCGCGCCCGCGCCGCCCGTCGTCGCGCTCGTGGTGGCGATCGCCGAGAACGGTGCCATCGGCAAAGGCGGGGATCTGCCGTGGCGGCTGTCCAGCGATCTCCGCTATTTCCGCAAGGTAACCATGGGCAAGCCGGTCATCATGGGCCGGCGCACCTTCAAGTCCCTGCCGCGTGTCCTCGACGGGCGTCTCAACATCGTGCTGTCCCGCGACCGTGGCTTTGTCGCGGACGGCGTGGTGATGGCACACAGCCTCGAACAGGCGCTCGACGTGGCGCGGGCCTCGGCGGCACGGACCGGGGCCGATGAGATCATGGTGATCGGCGGCGAGGACGTATTCCGGGCGGTGCTGCCGGAAGCCCGGCGCATCTATCTCACCGAGGTCCATGCCGAGCCTCATGCCGACACCTGGTTCCCGCCCTTCGATGCAACCGAGTGGTGCGAGGTCTCCCGCGAGCGCCACGCAGCCGGCTCCAAGGACGAGCACGCCTTCAGCTTCGTCATTTTGGAGCGGTCACCATGACGGCCTCGGCGCATTGCGCGGCAAAGGTCCCTGGCCTATAACCCTCACCGACCTTGTCGCAGGACCGCCATTTTGATGCGGCTAGACTTGCCGTCTGAGCTCACCGTCTAAGGTCGGTCCTCGCGCCACTCCTCACTGACATCAGGACGAAATCACAACATGCCTTGGAGCAATCAAAGCGGAGGCGGCGGCTGGAAAGGCGGCGGCGGCGGACCTTGGGGTCCGCGTCCCGGCGGCCCAGGCCAGCAGCCCGATCTGGAAGAGATTCTGCGCCGGAGCCAGGACCGCATTCGCCAGGCCATGCCGGGCGGGCGCATGGGCGGCCCGCTGCTGGGGCTGATCGGCGTGGTGCTGGTCGCTCTCGTCGGCTTTTTCGGCTTCACCGTCAGGGTCAATCCCGAGGAGCTCGGCATCGTTTTGCGGTTCGGTCAATATGTCCGGCAACTGCCACCCGGCCTGAACTTCCGCTGGCCTTACCCGATCGAGCAAGTCGAGCTGCCCAAAGTCACCCGCGTCAATCGCATCGAGATCGGCATGCGCGGTTCATCCGACGCCCGAGACGCCTCGAGCACGATCCGCGATGTGCCGGAGGAAAGCCTGATGCTGACCGGGGATGAGAACATCGTCGATGTCGATTTCGTCGTGTTCTGGCGCATCGCCGACGCTCCCAAGTTCCTGTTCAACATCCAGAACCCGGAAGGAACGGTGAAGGACGTTGCCGAGAGCGCCATGCGCGAGATCGTTGGCCAGAGCGACATTCAGCCGATTCTGACCGAGGCGCGCGCCAAGACCGAGTTCGACGCGCAGCAGTTGATGCAAAGGATTCTCGATTTCTACGGCGCCGGCGTGCAGGTCACCCAGGTGCAGCTCCAGAAGGTCGACCCGCCGGCTCAGGTGATCGACGCGTTCCGCGACGTGCAGGCCGCTCGCGCCGACCAGGAGCGGCTCCAGAACGAGGCGCAAGCCTACGCCAACCGCATGGTGCCTGAGGCCAAAGGCGAGGCCGAGCGCATCCTGCAAGCCGCCCAGGGCTATCGCGATCAGGTGATTGCCGAGGCCAAGGGCGAGGCCGACCGCTTCCTCAGCGTCTACGAGCAATACAAAAAGGCGCCCGACGTGACGCGCAAGCGCATCTTCATCGACACCATGGAGAGGGTGCTGGGCGACACCGACAAGGTCATCATTGACGGCAAGGCGGGACCGGGCGTCGTGCCCTATCTTCCGCTGCCGGAATTCTCCAAGCGGCCCGCGCCCGCCGAGGGACAGCCGCAATGAATCGCACGCTCACCTTCAGCCTCGTTCTGCTCGCGCTTGCCGCGTTCGTCGGCTATCTGACCCTGTTCACCGTCAGTCAGACCGAGCAGGCGCTCGTGCTCGAATTCGGCAAGCCGAAGCGCATTATCACCGAGCCGGGGCTGCAATATAAGATCCCGTTCATCCAGAACGTCGAGTTTTTCGACAAGCGCATCCTCGACGTCGACACCGCCAGCCAAGAGGTGATCGCCTCAGACAAGAAGCGGCTCGTGGTCGACGCCTTCGCCCGCTATAAGATCTCCGATCCGCTGCTGTTCTTCCAGAGCGTGCGCGATGAGCGCATCGCGTCCTCGCGGATCGGCGCCATCCTCGAGGCATCCCTTCGCCGCGTGCTTGGCGGCTCGAGCTTTGCTGCCGTTGTGCGGGACAAGCGCGAGGCGCTGATGAAGACCATCGCCGCGCAGGTCAACGAGGAGGCGAAGCCGCTTGGCGTTAATATCGTTGATGTACGTATCAAGCGCGTCGATCTGCCCGAGGCCAACATGCAGGCCATCTACCGCCGCATGCAGACCGAGCGGCAGCGCGAGGCGGCCGAGTGGCGCGCCGAAGGCGAGGGCGCAGCGCGCCGGATCAAGGGCACCGCCGACCGCGAGGTCACCGTGATCAAGGCCGACGCGACCGGCGAATCCGAGCGCATCAGAGGCACGGGCGATGCCGAGAAGAACCGCATCTTCGCCGAAGCCTTCGGCCAGGATCCCGATTTCTTCGCCTTCTACCGCTCGATGCAGGCCTATGAGGGGGCGTTCAAGGGAGCCGATACCCGCTTCCTGCTGAGCCCCGATTCTGAGTTCTTCAAGTATTTCAATGGGGCTGGCGGTAACGCCGCTCAGCCGAGCACGCAATCGCCGGCGCCTCCGCCCGCCAAACCCTCGCAAGCGCCGCAAGTGCCCGGCGACGATAGCCCAGAGCCGGAGCAGGGCGCTTCGGTCAACCCGCCGGTGCCCACGCCGAAGCTCTCGGCTGGCGAGGCGCTGCCCGGGGCCCAGCCGGCGCCATAACGCAAGGAGACGCCGCCGACGCGATGCGCGATCTTGCCGTGGCGCTGGGGCTTGTCCTCGTCATCGAAGGGTCGTTATGGGCGCTTACGCCCAGCCTTGCCCGGAAGCTGCTGCGCGCGACCGAAGGGATGCCGGAAGGCTCATTGCGCATGGCTGGCGCGCTCGCCGCCGCCGTGGGCGTTCTGGTCATCTGGCTGGTGCGCGGTTAGACACGCCTTTGGCGCTCACCGCGCGTTCTTTACCTTGCCGATTTCCGCTAGACTGGCGGGAGCCGATGTTCGACCGGCAGGCGATGCGGGAGAGTCCGAGCGATGCTTGAGCGAAGCGGAATGGTCGCACCTTTGGGCCTTATGACCATCCTTAGGCGCGCCTTCCTTCCGGCGGCATGTCTTGTGCTGCTTCTGGTGAGCGGTGCGGCGCTTGCTCCCACCGCGAGCCTCGCGCGTGGCCCCGATTCGGTGGCCGACATCGCCGAGGGACTTCAGGACACTGTGGTCAACATCTCGACCACCCAGACGCTGAAGGGCTCCAAGGACGGCGGTGCCGCGCCCGGTCCCGGGCCCAAGGGCTCGCCGTTCGAGGAATTCTTCGACGATTTCTTCGACGACGAGGAAAAAGACGGCCTGCCGCGCAAGGTGAGTTCGCTCGGCTCAGGCTTCGTCATCGATCCGTCCGGCCTGATCGTCACCAACAACCACGTCATCGAAGGCGCCGACGAGATCATCATCAACTTTACCGACGGCACCAAGCTGAAGGTGACCAAGATTCTCGGCCACGATCCCAAGACCGACCTCGCGCTGCTCAAGGTCGAGCCCAAGAAACCACTGCACGCGGTCAGCTTCGGCGATTCCGGCAAGATGCGCGTCGGCGATTGGGTGATGGCGATTGGCAATCCTTTCGGCCTCGGCGGCAGCGTCACCGTCGGCATCATCTCCGCCACCAAGCGCGACATCAATGCCGGGCCCTATGACGATTTCCTCCAGACCGACGCGGCCATCAATCGTGGTAATTCGGGCGGACCGCTGTTCAACATGGACGGTCAGGTGATCGGCGTAAACACGGCGATCATCTCGCCGAGCGGCGGCTCGATCGGCATCGGCTTCGCCGTGCCCTCCAACAGTGCCGTGCAGGTGGTCGATCAGCTCAAGCAATATGGCGAGACGCGGCGCGGCTGGCTCGGCGTGCACGTGCAGAACGTGACCGATGAGATCGCCGCGAGCTTGGGTCTGCAAGAACCGAAGGGCGCGCTCGTCGCCACCGTCTCGCCCGACAGCCCGGCCGCCGCAGCCGGCATCCAGCCGAGCGACGTGATCCTCACTTTCGACGGCCAGGTCATCGAGAACATGCGCAGCCTGCCGCGCGCGGTTGCGGCGAGCCCGATCGGCAAGAGCGTCGCCGTCGGACTGTTGCGCAAGGGCCAGCCCGTCGATGTCAACGTGACGATCGGCCGACTGCCCGAGAGCGAGGAAGCCGCCGATGCGAGCCATGACGACGAGCCGGGAGAAGGCGACGCCGATGCGGACGCGCCGGAGCACCAGGAGCTGCTCGGCCTTTCCATCTCTCCGCTCACCGAGGATCTCCGCAGCCAATACAGCATCGGCCGGTCGGTCGAGGGCGTGGTCATCACCGAGGTCAAGCCCGACAGCCCCGCGGCGCAGAAAGAGGTGAAGCCCGGCGACGTGATCGTCGAGGTCACCCAGGAGAAGGTGAAGCAGCCGGCGGACGTGCTCGCCCGCTTGAATGCTGTGAAGAAGTCCGGCCGGCGCACGGTCCTGTTGCTGCTCTCCGATGCCAAGGGCGAACTCAAATTCGTCGCCGTGCCGACGAGCTAGACACTGAACGCCGGCGCCATCTTGATTGCCGGGCCTACCGCAAGCGGCAAGTCTGCCGTGGCACTCGCTCTCGCCGAGCGGCTCGGCGGCACGATCATCAACACCGATTCGTTGCAGGTCTATCGCGAGCTCAACGTGCTCACGGCTCGACCGGCCGAGACCGATACGATGAGCGTGCCGCACCGGCTCTACGGCGTGGTCGCGGCAAGTGAAGCCCATTCGGTCGGGCGGTGGCTGGAACAGGCGTCGGCCGCGATCGGCGAAGCCGTGGACGAGGGAAGGGTGCCGATCCTGGTCGGAGGCACCGGGCTCTATTTCAAGGCGCTGCTCGAAGGCCTTGCCCCGATCCCCGACATTCCCGAAATGTTGCGCGAATTTTGGCGCGATCGGCTAGAGCGGCTCGGGCCCGAGGCGCTCCATCGCGAGCTCGAGGCGCGCGATCCCGGGATGGCGGCAAAGCTCAGACCAAGCGACCGGCAACGCATCGCACGTGCGCTCGAAGTGATCGACGCGACCGGCACCTCGCTCGCCGAATGGCAGGGATCCGAGACGATACCCGTGCTCGAACCGGAGGGGTTGGCGAAGCTCGTCATCGCGCCGGAGCGGGCGCCGCTTTATGCCGGCATCGATGCGCGCTTCGACCGTATGATCGAGGCCGGCGCGCTCGATGAGGTCCGGGCGCTGCTTGCGCTCGGCCTCGACGACGCGCTTCCCGCGATGCGTGCGCACGGCGTGCGCGAGCTGCGCGCCTACCTCGGCGGCACGAGCAGCCTCGAAGACGCCGCCGCCAAGTCCAAGACCGAGACGCGGCGCTACGCTAAGCGGCAGATGACCTGGCTGAGGCGCTATATGTTGGACTGGGAGTGGTTCCCCGACGCGGCCTCGGCCATCGACGCCGCGTCGGTCAAACGCTGACTTGCGTGCCGATCTCCACCACGCGATCGGTCGGCAGCTGGAAATAGCTCGACGCATCGTCGGCATTCTTGGCGAGGATGATAAACAGGCGATCCTGCCACATCGGCATGTCCGACTTGGCGTCGGGCCTGACCGAGCGGCGCGACAGGAAGAATGACGTCGTCATGATGTCGAAACTCAAGCCCTGCTTCCGCGCAAGCGCAAGCGCCTTGGGCACGTTCGGCGTCTCCATGAGTGTCCGCGCCGGAAGCAAGCGCGCTAGACTGTCACCTGCGTGCCGATCTCGACGACGCGGTCGGTCGGGAGCTGGAAATAGCTCGACGCATCGTCGGCGTTCTGGGCGAGGAAGATGAACAGCTTGTCCTGCCAAACCGGCATCCCCGAGCGGGCGTCGGGGCGCACCACGCGCCGCGACAGGAAGAACGACGTCGACATGATGTCGAAGCTCCACCCGACCTTGCGCGCGACGGCGAGTGCCTTGGGGATGTTTGGGCTCTCCATGAAGCCAAAATGCAGGACGACGCGCATGAAGTGAGCGCCGATCGGCTCCATCTCCACGCGGTCCTGTATCGCGACGCGCGGGAAATTTTCGACGATGATGGTCAGAATGACATTGTTTTCATGCAGCACCTTGTAGTGCTTGAGGCTGTGCAGCAGCGCGGTGGGCGCGCTTTCCGGTGCTGCGGTTAGGAACACGGCCGTGCCGGGAACGCGTGGCGGCGGCTTTTTCTCCAACAGCTTGATCAGCTCCTCGACCGGCATCTCGAGCCGCCGTGTCTTGGCGGCGAGGATGCGGGCGCCCCTGCGCCAGGTGAGCATGACGGTGACGAGCAGGCCGCCGATCAAGAGCGGCACCCAGCCGCCTTGCGGCACCTTGAGTAGATTGGCAATCAGGAAGGTGAAGTCGATCA
This sequence comes from uncultured Alphaproteobacteria bacterium, assembly GCA_963816805.1. Lineage (GTDB taxonomy): Bacteria > Pseudomonadota > Alphaproteobacteria > Rhizobiales > Methyloligellaceae > Methyloceanibacter. The sequence goes on along the minus strand of CAWFLU010000031.1, from coordinate 17,186 downwards.
AGATGAACGGCAGCATTAGCGCCAGCGCCGCGGCGAGCGTCCAGTTCCACACGCGCCATATCACGGTGAAGCCCATCAGACCGTCGACCAGCATAGTGCCGGTGACGGCGACGCCATAAGCGGATGCGAGCGAGTTCGATGAGCGGAACAGCAGCACGAGGAGGAGCACCCCGATCAACAGCAGGGCATTGATGCGCGGGATGAAGATTTGCCCAGCCTGCGTCGCCGAGGTGCGCCTGATCTGGAGGCGGGGCAGGAGGCCGAGCTGTACCGCCTGATTGGTGAGCGAGAAGGCGCCGGTGATGACCGCCTGGCTCGCGATGATGGTCGCCGCGGTGGCGAGCGCGATCATGGGGTAGAGCGACCAAGACGGCACCATGCGGTAGAAAGGGTTGGAGATCGCCGTCGGGTCTGCCAGTACGAGTGCGCCCTGACCGAAATAATTCAGGATGAGCGCCGGCAGCACGAAATAGAGCCATGCCGTCTGAATAGGCTTTCGGCCGAAATGGCCGAGATCGGCATAGAGCGCCTCTGCGCCGGTGACGGCAAGGAAAACGGCGCCGAGCGCCACGAGACCGATATAGCCGTGGCTGGCGAGGAAGCGCACCGCGTGCATCGGGTTGAGAGCAGCGATCACACCCGGTTCGTCGGCGATGTGCACGATGCCGACCGCGGCAATGGAGATGAACCAGAGCGTCATCACCGGACCGAAGAACGCCGCGACCCGGGCCGTGCCGCGCGATTGGACGGTGAACAGGCCGACCAGGATGATCACCGTCAGCGGCACCACATATTCTTGCAGCTGAGGCGCACCGACCTCCAAGCCTTCGACCGCCGACAGCACCGAGATGGCGGGCGTGATCAGCGCATCGCCGTAGAAGAGCGCGGCGGCGATCATGCCGAGCAGCATCATGGTGTAACGGATGCGGCCCTGGCCGAGCGCCCCTTGCGCCAGCGCCATCAGCGACAGCGTGCCGCCTTCGCCCTTGTTGTCTGCCCTGAGCAGGATCAACACATATTTGCAGGTGACGACGAGGATCAGCGCCCACAGGATCAGCGAGAGCACGCCGAGCACGCCTTCGTGCGTGACGATATTGGCTGGTCCTGCCGCCGCCTGGAGCGCAACGCGGAAGGCATAAAGGGGGCTAGTGCCGATATCGCCAAACACGACGCCCATGCTGCCGAGCGTGAGCGCCCAGAAGCGGTGCGGACGCACCTCGATGTCAGCGCCATTGGCGGCAGAAGCTTCTGAATGGACCTGCGGCATCGGGGAGTGGGCGTTAAGTGGTATCGCGGAAACGCCGAGATTGCCGACGCGATCCATCAAGCGGTAGGCACATAGGCGGAACGAGCGCGGTTGTCCAGAGCCGGTCGCTCTCGGCCGTGAATTATAGGAATCATTGGTTGGGCGCGGATCTGGCAATTAAACTCTACCAGGAACCGCCTAGACGCAATTTATGGAAATGAAATATGGTTAAATCTTCCCATTCATTCGCAATTGGCGTTGACCCTCCCACTTGAAAATCTTAGGGTGCGCGCCTTATTCACGCTTTTCCGCTATTCCTCGAGCGTTGACGGCCCCGTGGACCTTGAGGCGCGGGGGCTTTCTTTTGTCCGGTGAGAACGACATGTCGCGCACAATGACAGGCGCCCAGATGGTGCTTGAGGCTCTCGCCGATCAGGGCGTCGAACACATATTCGGTTATCCGGGTGGTGCCGTCCTGCCCATCTACGACGAGCTGCACCAGCAGGACCGCATCAAGCACATCCTCGTTCGCCACGAGCAGGGCGCCGTTCACGCGGCCGAGGGCTACGCACGCTCGAGCGGCAAGGTCGGCGTCGTGTTGGTCACCTCGGGCCCCGGCGCGACCAACGCCGTCACCGGGCTGACCGACGCGCTGATGGATTCGATTCCGATCATCTGCATCACGGGGCAGGTGCCGACGCACCTGATCGGCAACGACGCCTTCCAGGAATGCGACACGGTCGGCATCACGCGGCCGTGCACCAAGCACAATTATCTCGTCAAGGACGTGAACCAGCTTTCGCGCGTCCTGCACGAGGCGTTCTACGTCGCGCGCACCGGGCGTCCTGGCCCTGTCGTGGTCGACATCCCCAAGGACATTCAGTTCGCCAAGGGCGTCTATAGCGGGCTGACCAACTCGCAGCACAAAAGCTACAACCCCAAGACAGTCGGCGAGGACAGCGCGATTGCCGGCGCCATCGAGCTGATGGCCAACGCCAAGCGGCCGATCTTCTATACCGGCGGCGGCGTCATAAATTCCGGGCCGCTTGCGAGCGCCAGGCTCCGCGAGCTCGTGCGCATGACCGGGTTTCCCATCACCTCGACGTTGATGGGGCTCGGCGCTTATCCGGCCTCCGACAAGCAGTGGCTCGGCATGCTCGGCATGCATGGCACCTACGAGGCCAACAACGCCATGCACGATTGCGACGTGATGATCTGCATCGGCGCGCGCTTCGATGACCGCATCACCGGCAGGGTCGATGCCTTCTCGCCGAGCTCCAAGAAGATCCATGTCGATATCGACCGCTCCTCGATCAACAAGAACATCAGGGTCGACATCCCAATCGTCGGCGACTGCGCCAAGGTGCTCGAGCAGATGATCGAAGCCTGGCAGGCGAAGAAGCCCAAGCTCGACAAGCCGGCGCTCAAATCTTGGTGGGCGACGATCGATGGCTGGCGGGGGCGGAAATGCCTCGCCTACAAGAAGCGCGACGACGTGATCATGCCGCAATACGCGATCGAGCGGCTCTACGCTCTGACGCGCGGCCACGACACCTACATCACCACGGAAGTCGGCCAACACCAGATGTGGGCTGCCCAGTTCTTCAAGTTCGAGGACCCGAACCGCTGGATGACGTCCGGCGGGCTCGGGACCATGGGCTATGGCCTGCCGGCGGCGGTCGGCGTGCAGGTCGCCCATCCCGATTCGCTCGTCATCGACATCGCCGGCGAGGCCTCGGTGCTGATGACCATGCAGGAGATGTCGACGGCGGCGCAGTACGACCTGCCCATCAAGATCTTCATCCTCAACAACGAATATATGGGCATGGTCCGCCAGTGGCAGGAGCTGCTGCATGGCGGCCGCTACTCGCATTCATACACCGCGGCGTTGCCTGATTTCGTCAAGCTCGCCGAGGCTTATCAGGGCGTCGGCATCAGGGCCGAGAGGCCGTCAGAGATCGACGACGCTATTCGGCAAATGATCGCCACGCCGAAGCCCGTCATCTTCGACTGCCGGGTCGACAAGCATGCCAATTGCTTCCCCATGATCCCTAGCGGGGAGGCGCACAATCACATGCTGATGGGCGACGATCTGACCGAGGAAGATCTCGAGAACGCCATCACCGAAGAAGGCAAGGTGATGGTGTAGCGATGCGCGGCTTGGTGAATTTTCTCCTCGGACTTAGGGCCATCATGCTCATCGGCTCGCTCGGGGCCGTGGTCGGCTCGTTCGTGATCTTCCTCCAGGGCAGCCTTTATCTCTACGAGGCGTGGCACGTGTTGCTCCAGCCCGGAGACATCGGCGGCAAGCAGCTGACCGCTCCCGTGCTGGAAGCCGTCGACTCCTCCTTCCTGTTCGGCATCGTGCTGGTGATCTTCGCCTACGGCATCGCGATCGGCTTCGTGTTCAACCTGCCGGAGGACCTGGGCCAGAAACTCCCGGCCTGGATAAACGTGGCTGGCGTCGGTCAGCTCAAGGAAACCCTGACAGAGGTCGTCGTCGTGGTGCTGATCGTCATCTTCGCCAGGACCGTGGTCGAGGCCGAGGGCCAGTTCAATTTCTCGATGCTGGTGCTTCCCGTGTCGATCCTGTTCATCGCTGCGGCGTTGCGGCCGATCGACTTCGCCGGCGTCAAGCATGGCTCCGAGGAGGAGCATGCGAAGAAGCATCATCCGATGAAGGCAGCCCTGGAAAAGAGCAAGCCATGAGCACGCAGCCCGGATCGGCTTATTCGCTCGAGAAAACGGAAGCGAAGCCCGAAACCCACACCATGACCGTGCTGGTCGACAACGAGCCGGGCGTGCTCGCCCGCGTCATCGGGTTGTTCTCGGGTCGCGGCTACAATATCGACTCGCTCACCGTGTCGGAGACCGAGCACGAGGCGCATCTGTCGCGCATCACCATCGTCACCTCCGGCCCGCCGATGGTGATCGAGCAGATCCAGCATCAGCTCGAGCGGCTGGTGCCGGTGCATTCGGTGACCGATCTGACGGTGAAGGGTAACCCGATGGAGCGCGAGCTCGCCATGGTCAAGGTGGCGGGGCTCGGCGAGAAGCGGGTCGAGGCCATGCGGCTCGCCGATGCCTTTCGCGCTTCGGTCATCGACGCCTCGACCGAGCATTTCGTATTCGAGATCACCGGCAAGCAGTCGAAGATCGAGCAGTTCATCGCCCTGATGCAGCCGCTCGGCCTGGTCGAGGTCGCCCGCACCGGCCTTGCCGCCATATCGCGCGGCCCCGAGCGCATGTAACGAGGCGAGAGCCCTTGCAAAGTCCCGTTTCGGGCGTCACAAACGCGGCCGAGCAGGCCAACATCTAGGGCAGGGAACAGTCGATGCGCGTTTACTACGATCGGGATGCCGATCTCAATCTGATCAAAGGCAAGAAGGTCGCCATCATCGGCTATGGCAGCCAGGGGCATGCGCACGCGCTGAACCTGCGCGATTCCGGCGTGCCTAACGTGGCCGTGGGGTTGCGGCCCGGCTCGAGGTCCGCCGCCAAGGCTGAGGCCGCCGGCATCAAGGTGATGGACGTGCCCGAGGCCGCCAAATGGGCCGATGTGGTGATGATGCTCACCCCCGACGAGCTTCAGGGTGGCATTTGGGAGAAGGATCTGAAGCCCAATATGCGGCAGGGCACGGCGCTGTTCTTTGCCCACGGCCTCAACATCCATTTCAACCTGATCGAGCCGCGTCCCGACATGGATATCTGCATGGTGGCGCCCAAAGGCCCCGGTCACACGGTGCGCGCCGAATATGCGCGCGGCGCCGGCGTGCCTTGCCTCATGGCCATCGCCCAGGATGCGACCGGCAACGCGCACGACCTGACGCTCTCTTATGCCGCCGCGATCGGCGGCGGTCGCGCCGGCATCATCGAGACGAGCTTCCGCGAGGAATGCGAGACCGACCTGTTCGGCGAGCAGTCGGTCCTGTGTGGCGGCCTGGTCGAGCTGATGCGGAACGGCTACGAAACACTGGTGGCCGCCGGCTACGCTCCGGAGATGGCCTATTTCGAATGCGTGCATGAGGTGAAGCTGATCGTCGACCTGATCTACGAGGGCGGTATCGCCAATATGAATTACTCGGTGTCGAACACGGCGGAGTATGGCGAGTACGTCTCCGGCCCGCGCGTGGTTGGCAAGGCCTCGCGCGAGGCGATGCAGCAGGTGCTGGAAGACATCCAATCCGGCAAGTTCGTCAAGGACTGGATGCTCGAGAACCGTGTCAACCAGACCTCGTTCAAGGCGATGCGTGCGAAATGCGACAACCACGACATGGAGGTCGTGGGCAAGCGGCTGCGCGACATGATGCCGTGGATCGCCGAGCGCAAGATGGTCGACAAGAGCAAGAACTGACTTGGTCTCCCCCATCCGGGCGAGGTCACTGCGCTGAGTTCGGTCGAGGGAACTTCCGCGTCGAGCGTCATTCCCGTGAAGGCGAGAATCCAGTAATCCCCAAGTCGTCGATCGTCTGCGAGTCGGGAGTTTACTGGAGTGCCCGGTCGAGCCGGGCAATTACAGCGAAGGACCGGGGAACATGCTGATCGCCCGCTACGCCAAGATCTTGCTCTGCCTGGTGCTCGCCGCCTTCTGCCTCATCGTCACCTTCGACAACATCACTGATTACGGCACTAACTATCTCTTCGTGCAGCACGTGCTCAGCATGGACACGACCTTTCCCGGCAACGCGCTGATGTACCGGTCGATCACCAATCCCACGTTGTGGCAGATCGGCTATGCGATGATCATTGCCGCCGAAGGCGTGACCGGCATCCTGTTCCTCGCCGGAGCGATCCGCCTGTTCCAGGTGCGCGACGCGCCGGCGGAAGTCTTCAATCAAGCCAAGCTCTATGCGATCGCGGCCTGCGTGCTCGGCTTCCTCGTCTGGTTCTTCGGCTTCATGGTGGTGGCCGGCGAATGGTTCGCCATGTGGCAGTCAGCTACCTGGAACGGCCAGGAAGCGGCCTTCCGCTTTTATGGCGCGGTGCTCGGCGTGCTGATCTTCGTGAACCAGCCCGACGGGGAACTGCCCAGCTTTGTGCCGCCGCCCAGGGCGACACCGCGCCGCCGCCGCACCGACAAATCCAAAGCGCAAGAGACGTGACGCGCCACGGAAACGCGCCGGTCTGTTAATCGCGAGCTTGCTCGAAGGCGCACTCCGCACTATTTTCCGCCCCATGCAGCGGTTGAACCGGCAGATCTGGATTGAGGCTGGCGCCTTGACGCGCGCCGCCGGCGCTTTGCGCGCACTGCAGAAACTCGTCCTTAGACGCCCCTGAGCTCCTTCAGCCCCGCGTTGGCGGGTCGGGCGTTCAGGGGATGGCAATCTAAACCCACGAAAATTCAATTGGCTGGTCGGTCATGCTAGACTGACGCCCAAACCCCTAAGGACGAGACCGATGGAGTCCAACCCGAATAATCCTGGAGTCCCACGCTCCGAGCGCGACCGCGTGGTGATCTTCGACACGACCTTGCGCGACGGCGAGCAATGCCCCGGCGCCACAATGACCTTCGACGAGAAACTCGAGGTCGCCGAACTGCTAGACGAGATGGGCGTCGATATCATCGAGGCCGGCTTCCCGATCGCCTCGGAAGGCGATTTCAATAGCGTCCAGGAGATTGCGCGCCGCGCCAAGAACTCGGTGATCTGCGGACTTGCGCGCGCGCAGATGAAGGACATCGACCGCTGCGCCGAGGCGATCAAGCCTGCCGCACGCGGCCGCATCCATACCTTCATCGGCACTTCGCCACTCCATCGAAAATATCAGATGGGGATCGACGAGGCCGAGGTACTGGAGCGGGTCACCCAGTCGGTCGCCCGCGCGCGGAGCTATACCGACGATGTCGAATGGTCGGCGATGGACGCGACTCGCACCGAGCACGATTTCCTCTGCCGCTGCATTGAGGTGGCAATCAAGGCCGGCGCTACCACCGTCAACATCCCCGACACGGTCGGCTATGCCACGCCCGATGAGTTCGCCGCGCTGATCCGCATGATCCTCAACCGCGTGCCGAGTGCCGACCAAATCGTGTTCTCGACCCATTGCCACAACGATCTCGGCTTGGCCGTCGCCAACTCGCTGTCAGGCGTCGGCGCCGGTGCGCGCCAGGTCGAATGCGCCGTCAACGGGCTCGGCGAGCGTGCCGGCAACGCCGCCCTGGAAGAGGTGGTCATGGCCATCAGGACACGCGGCGACGTGATGCCGTTCTGGACCGGCATCGACACCACCATGCTGACGCGAGCCTCCAAGCTCGTGTCGCGCGTGACCGCCTTCCCGGTGCAATACAACAAGGCGATCGTCGGCCGTAACGCCTTCGCCCACGAGAGCGGCATCCACCAGGACGGCGTGCTGAAACATGCCGAGACCTTCGAGATAATGACGCCCGAGAGCGTCGGCCTGAAGGAATCCTCGCTCGTCATGGGCAAGCATTCCGGACGCCACGCCTTCCGCGAGAAGCTGAAGGAGCTCGGCTACGAGCTCGGCGACAACGCCTTCGAGGATGCCTTCGTCCGTTTCAAGGCGCTCGCCGACCGCAAGAAGCACGTTTATGACGAGGATCTCGAGGCTTTGGTCGATCAGGAGATCGCCTCAGCTCATGACCGCATCAAGGTCGTGGCGCTGACCGTGATTGCCGGCACCGGTGGTCCGCAGAAGGCGACGCTGACGCTCGACGTCGACGGCAAGCAGCGGACCGATGAATCGACCGGCGACGGACCGGTCGATGCCACCTTCAAGGCGATCAAGGCGCTGGTGCCGCATGAGGCGCGGCTCCCCCTCTATCAGGTGAGCGCGGTGACGGAAGGGACTGACGCCCAGGCCGAGGTCATTGTGCGCCTCGAGGCCGACGGCAAGACGGTGACCGGCCGCGGCTCCGATACCGACACCATGGTCGCCTCGGCGCGAGCCTATGTAAGTGCGCTGAACAAGCTGCTTGCCCGCGAGGGCAGGCGAAAGCCTGAGACGATGCTCGCTTCTTGAGGCGTGCCCCGGCGATCAGCCCGCGTGGGAATCGATTCTGCCCGAGATTAAGGCGGCCGCTTCGGAGTTGACTGCCTTATTCTTTGGCGCTTCTGCGGCAAAATCCGATGGTGTGCCGCCACATTGTATCAAATGCTTAAAACCGGCCTTTAACGGGCCGCAAATTGTGGCGAAGAGCGCCTCCCGAGCCGAACTAGGCGAGCGCGTCTCGGGCTCGACTCTGGCAAGCAAATTGTTTTTTCGAAACGGCCTTGCAACTCATTGCTCGTTAGGAAGATTTGCCGCAACATGCAAACCGCTCGGCGGACGGCCAAGTCCTTGCAACCGTCTGCCACTCGCGAATTTCAGTGGCGTTCATGGCTCCCTCCGGGGTGAGCCGAATTGAGGCGGGGTATGTTCTCGCAGGTCTTGGGCTTTGTCTCGAAGGACATGGCCATCGACCTTGGCACGGCCAACACCCTGGTTTACGTGCCGGGACGGGGGATCGTTCTCGATGAGCCGTCCGTGGTCGCCGTCACGCAAGCGCGCGACGGCGAGCGCAAGGTCATCGCAGTCGGCCACGAGGCCAAGACCATGCTTGGCCGCACGCCGAGCAAGATCGAGACCATCCAGCCGCTACGCGACGGCGTGATCGCCGACTTCGCCGCGGCCGAGGAGATGATCAAGCATTTCATCCGCCGCGTGCAGAAGCGTTCGTTCTTCTCGAGCCCGGTCATCATGATCTGCGTGCCGGCGAGCGCGACCCCGGTCGAGCGCCGCGCCGTGCACGAGGCCGGGCTGTCGGCTGGTGGACGCCGCGTCTATCTCATCGAGGAGCCGGTAGCTGCAGCGATCGGCGCCGGGCTGCCGATCTCCGAGACGCGCGGGTCGATGATCGTCGATATCGGCGGCGGCACGACCGATATCGCCGTGCTGTCGATGGGCGAGGTGATTTACTCGCATTCGATCCGCACCGCTGGCAACGCCATGGACGAGGCGATCGTCAATTACGTGCGCTTCAAGCACCATCTCCTGATCGGCTCAGCGACCGCCGAAGCCATCAAGAAGGAGTCGGGCTCGGCTCTCGCCAAGACGAATGGCGAGCGCGTGACCATCCACATGAAGGGGCGCGATCTGCAACGCGGCTTCCCGACCGAGATCTTGCTCGAGCCTCAGGATATCGCCGAGGCGCTCAGCCTGCCGATCCAGCAGATCGTCGGCGGCATCCGCCAGGCGCTCGCCGACGTGCCGCCGGAGCTCGTCGCCGATCTCTGCGATTCCGGCATCTACCTGACGGGCGGAGGGGCACTTCTCGAACGGCTCGACCTTCGCCTCGCCCAAGAAACCGGGGTCAAGTTCAAGATCGCCGAAGACCCTTTGCGCTGCGTCGCGCGAGGAACCGGAATGGTCCTGGAGCAGCTCGACGCCATGGCTCACCTTTTGATCAAGCCATGAGCCGGCACTAACGAAGCGGGGGCTTAGCGGCTGCACAAGCCCCCCAAGGAGAGGTGAGCGTCCCGTAGAGCGGGCCTCCCCTCGATGCGAGACTTGATGCGCGGGGCCGCTTCATCGATCTACCGCAGCCCCCGCCGCTCATGGCGGCGGGCGAGGGGCGAGCTTCTTGCTTTCGCGCTCTACTTCTTCTGCGCCGTAATGCTGATCTTGAGCCGTATCGGTCACGGCGCCCTCGATGACATGCGCGAACGGTTCGTCGATCTGACCGTGCCGGTACTCGAGGCCGCCTCCATCCCCGTCATCGAGGCGCGCCACCTGATGCTCCGCGCGCGCTCTTATGCCGAGCTGTTCGGCGAGATCGACCGTCTCAAGGCCGAGAACGAGCAGCTCAAGCAATGGGAGTGGAGCGCCAAGCTGCTCGAGCGCAAGAATGCCGATCTCCGTGCCCTGCTGAATGCCGTCGATGAGCCGGCGCTGCATTTCGTCAGCGGCAGCGTGATCGCCGATGCGCGCGGTCCGTTCCTGAGGAGCGCGCTGATCAATCTCGGCCGCGACAGCGGCGTGCGCGTCGGCTACGCGGTGATCAACGGCGACGGCCTGGTCGGGCGGACAGTCGATGCCGGCACATCGGTCGCCCGTGTGCTGCTGTTGAACGACCTCAACAGCCGCATTCCCGTCCTCGTCGGGCCGGCCGGCGTGCGGGCGATGGCCTCCGGCGACAACAGCGCCGAGCTCAGGCTCGATTTCCTTCCCGATGGGGCCACTCTCTATGGGGGCGACGAGGTCTACACCTCGGGCAGCGACGGCGTGCTGCCACGCGGGCTCCGCGTCGGCACGGTGACCGGCACGCAAGGCGACTTTAGGGTGCGTCCGCATGCCGAGTTGAGCTCGCTCGACGTAGTGAGCGTGCTGTTCTTCGACACGCCGGCACTGGCGACTACCGATCCATTGGGTCCGCCTGAAGGGCCGCTCTCGGCGATGCCGGCCTCCGCCGCCACCGCGACACCGCCGCAAGCGGCTCCCCCCGCTTCGAGCAGCAACCCGGTTGGCACCGCCGCCAAGCAAGCCGGCGCCGAGGAGGGGAGCGCGGGCAATGACGGCCAGACGCAGGCGCAGCGATGAGCACCATCTTCCCCGCGCTGTCGGTGCTGTTCGCTGTGCTCGCGACGGCCGTGCCGTGGGGGCTGCCGGCCGACGCCACCTTCATCCTGCCTCTGATCGTGGTGACGATGGTATTTTGCTGGCGCATCATTCCGGACGCGGTGCTGCCGTTGTCGGTCTGCATGCTGCTTGGTCTCCTCACCGACGTGATGAGCGGCGGCCCGCTCGGATTCTTCGCCCTCATGACCCTGATCGCGGGAAGCGTCGGCGGGCGGCTCCGCTCGCTGATCGCGCCGCACGAGCTGCGAATCTTGTGGCTCGTGTGGGTCGTGCTCGCGGCAAGCCTCGGGCTGTTCGGCTGGCTGCTCGCCTCGCTCTATTTCTTCCGCTGGATCGACTGGTGGCCGATCCTGTTCGGGACTCTCGCCTCGATCGCGCTGTTTCCCGTGGTGCTGCGCGGACTTGGCTGGATCAGGCAGGGCAGTATCGGGCCGGCCCATAGCGCCATGTTCAGGAGCTGGTCATGAAGAAGGCCCGCACGCCTGAGGAGAAAAAGGCGCGCGACCCTGAACGCAAGCAGCGCCTGCGCTTCTCGCGCCGCGAGCTTCTGCTGGGCGCCGGCCAGGCCGGGCTGTTCGGGCTGTTAGCGTGGCGGCTCCGCCAACTGCAGATCCTCGACTCTTCGGAATATCGGCTGCTCTCCGACGAGAACCGGCTGAGCCGCCAGCTCACCGCGCCTCGCCGCGGCGCCATCTTCGACCGCTTCGGCAAGGCGGTGGCAGAAAGCCGCGAGAGCCTCCGCGTCCTCGTCGTTCCCGCCTACACCAAGGATCTCAGCCGCACGCTCGACGCGCTCGCCCGCATCGTCCCAATACCGGCCGCGGACCGCGACCGCGTGTTCAGAATCATGCGGCGCCAGAGCCGCTACTTGCCGGTGCTCGTGGTCGAAAACCTGACCTGGCGGCAATTTGCCTTGCTCAACGTGCTTGCGCCTCAGCTCCCGGGCATGCGCACCGATGTCGGCTCGTTCCGCATCTACAATACGCCACAGCCCGCGGCCCATGTCGTCGGCTACGTCGGCATGGCCGGCAAGGGCGAGGTCGACGAGGACCCAGTAATGCGCGTGCCGGGCTTCCGCCTCGGCAAGACCGGGCTCGAAAAGGGCTTCGACCGCCCGCTCAGGGGCCATGCCGGCAGTATAACCTCGGAGGTCGACGCTCACGGGCGCATCGTACGCGAGCTCGGCTCGGTGCCGAGCCAGCCGGGCAAGGATCTCGTGCTTACCCTCGATCACGAGCTGCAAACCATCGCCTACGACCGTATCGCGAGCCAGCGCCGCGGCTCTCTCGTCGTGCTCGATTGCAACACAGGCGACGTGTTGGTGATGGTCTCGGTGCCCTCCTACAATCCCAACGAGATCGCCTTTAAGCCCGATCCCAAGCGCTGGGCCGAACTCGTCAAGCATGAGGACGAGCCGCTCAACAATCGCGCCGTAGACGGCCTCTATCCGCCGGGCTCGACCTTCAAGGTGGTGAATGCGCTCGCCGCTCTCGCCGCCGGCGTGGTCAGCCCCGAGGAGCGCATCGTCTGCAAAGGCGGCTACCTCTTCGGCAAGCATTTCTTCCATTGCTGGAAGTCGCATGGGCCCATCGCGCTCCACGACGCGATCAAGTCGTCGTGCGACGTTTATTTCTACGAGACAGCGCACAGGATGGGTATCGACAAGCTTGCCGTGACGGGCAGGGCGCTCGGTCTCGGCAAGGCCTACGACACCGAGCTGCCGGGGGTGAAGGCGGGCGTGATGCCCGACACGGCGTGGAAGCGCGCAGCTCTCAGGCAGCCCTGGTATCCGGGCGAGACGATCTCGTGCGCCATCGGTCAAGGCTATGTGATCGCCTCGCCGCTGCAACTCGCCCTTGTGGCGGGCAGGATCGCATCCGGCAAGGCGATCTTTCCCCGTTTCGTGCGCTCGGCCGGGCAGACGCCTCTGCCGGACACGCTCTCCATCGATCCGGTGCATTTGCGTCTCGTGCGCGACGGCATGGCCGCGGTGGTGAACGAGAAGGGCGGCACCGCCACCCGGATCGCGCTGAAGCTTCCCGGCCTGCAGATGGCCGGCAAGACGGGCACCGCGCAAGCCTTCGGACATGGCGTCGCCCATCATTTCAGCGGATGGGAAGCCAAACCCCATTCGCTGTTCATCGCCTTTGCGCCGGTCGGCGCGCCGCGTTACGCGGCCGCTTGCGTGGTCGAGCACGGCGGCTGGGGTGCGGAGACCGCTGCGCCGATTGTCCACGACGTGATGACCGAACTTCTGCTCCGCGATCCGGTCAGCAGACCCGCCTTCGTCGCGGGCAACGAGTTTGACGCGGCTTCGGCAGTAGCTGACGCGGGGGCCGGGCGATGAGCATGATGTTCGAGCACGGCGCCGAGAACCGGCAATTCAAGCTGAGCGAGAAGCTGCTGCTCATCAATTGGCCGTTCCTGCTGCTGATCAGCGTCATCACCCTCGTCGGCGTGGCCGCGCTCTACTCGGTCGCGGGTGGCTCGCTTGAGCCTTGGGCCAACCGCCACGTCGTGCGTTTCTGCCTCGGCATCGCCCTCCTCTTCATCGTCGCGGTCTCGGATCTCCGCTGGTGGCTGCGTTTCGCTTATCCACTCTATTTCGGCGTGCTGTTACTGCTTGCCCTCGTGCCGGTGATCGGGGTCGAGAGCGGCGGCGCCCAGCGCTGGATCGGTTTCGGCGAGTACAGCTTCCAGCCGTCGGAAATTCTGAAGATCGTATTGGTGATCGCGCTCGCCCGTTACTATCAGTGGCTGCCGCCCGAGAAGATCTGGCGTCCCGATGCGCTCGTCCCTCCGCTCCTCATGATCGGCCTGCCGACCGTTCTCGCGCTCGTCCAACCCGACTTGGGCACCGCGGCGCTATTCGCCATCGTCGGCTGCGGCATCATGTTCCTGGCCGGCGTGAGCTATGTCTACTTCCTCGGCGCGGTGGTCGGGATCATCGTCGTATTGCCGCATATCTGGGAGCGGCTGCATGATTATCAGAAGGAGCGCGTGCTGACCCTGATCGACCCCGAGCGCGACCCGCTCGGCTCCGGCTACCATATCCTCCAGTCGAAGATCGCCATCGGCTCGGGCGGGCTGATGGGCAAGGGCTTCATGCAAGGGACCCAAGCCCAGCTCAATTTCCTGCCCGAAAAGCACACCGATTTCATCTTCACCATGTTCGCCGAGGAAATGGGCTTCATCGGCGCGGCGGCTCTGCTCACGCTCTACCTTCTCGTGCTACTGTTCATTGCCTATATGGCGCTCAGGTGCCGCAGCGTGTTCGCCAGACTGATCGCCGCGGGGATGGGCCTCTGCCTGTTCACCTATGTATTCATCAACGTCGCCATGGTGACCGGGCTCGTGCCCGTGGTCGGCGTGCCGCTGCCGCTCGTCTCCTATGGCGGCACCTCGATGCTGACCATGATGGTCGGCTTGGGCTTCGTGTTGAACGCCCATGTAAATCGTGGGTTGCGCATCAGGCGCGAGGAGCTCGGGCCGCTGTGGTGAGGAGAGAGACGCCCCTTCGAGGCTCGCGGCCAACTCTGGACAGGGCAAGTATTGCGGTGCTAGAGGGAGCACCCTTGTGGGGTCAAACCCCGATGCGCCTCGTCCAGCGAAGGCGGCATGGTTAGGGCGCATAGCTCAGGTGGTAGAGCAGCTGACTCTTAATCAGCGGGTCGTAGGTTCGAGTCCTACTGCGCCCACCAATAAAATCAACGACTTAAAGCCTTAGACGCCAATCTCTTTCTCCTCCGTAGGTAACCCTTGAGGTAACACCAGACGGAGGTTTCCATGGTGACCAATCTCAATCCTCGAGGTGCCCGGACGTGAGGTGCTTACGAATAGTCAAAAGGCGTGACTCGGCTTAGCCGCGATTGCTGCCGGGCTAACGGGGTAAAGGCATCAACGTTGCTCGCCGCACCGACTGAAGAGATGCGAAAGTTTCCGGTCCCGGTTGAACATGATTGGTTTGGGCCGAGATTTCCTCTGGGCTCGATCGCGATTGTCGATCGCGACCTAAAGCCTAAAGACGACGACCTGGTGTACGCGCGATTTCGCTTTCCCGATGATCCCAAGATGAATTTCGAGAAGCTTCTGCCCTTCTGGGTCAAGGGCGGAAAGGACGAGACACGGGAGGTTTGTGCAGAGCTGGCGATCCTCGCGAGATCATCGCCTGTATTGCGCCTATGGCTATCGCCCGCAAAGACTTTGACAATGGCGTGGTCGAGATTGTCGGCACTGCCCGCTATTCGGTGAGCCTTGCGCAGTTTCGGCATGGTATCGAAAGCGTTATGCGGTCCCAATAGGCTGCGCTTCCACAGTCGGATATGATCCGCTCGGCGTTCAGGCTCGCGAACGTCAGTACTGGTCAACTTCAGCCCCGGTCACTCGCCGGGGTTTTCGTGTTCACCATGTCAAAAGACACAACGAATTACCTCACTAAAATCTGTGCGCAAGCGCACACCTTCGACATTGCCGGCCAACAATAGGTGTTTCGGCGACTGAGAGAGCATGAATGTCTGCGCTCCCGCCTACCAACCGCGGAGCCGGTCATGACAGTCGCCCCCGTTAGGCTGAGTTGCCCGTCTCTGTGGAACATTCGTCAGGCGAGGGAATTGCTCCACAGACTGGAACGGGGACGCATCCCTAATCTTAAGACGAGCGTTTTCACAAGCAGAGGCGGCATGAGCTGCCGTAAGCAGGAGAAGTCCATGAGCCGCGGATTACCATCTATGACTGCCCTACTGGGATTGCTCGCTATCGCCGGCTATCAGAACAGGGACAAGACGCTGAAATGCTCGGTGGAGTTGCGCAAGATAAACCGGAGCGAGTGGGCAAGGTGGGCAAAATAACTCCGTTAGCGACTGGGCAAGGCGGCGGCCTCGGTGGTTTGCTTGGCCAGCTTGGTCTCGGCGGCGCCAGTGCAGGCGGCATCCTCAGCGGAGGTCTCGGCGAACTTATCGAAAGGTTCAAGCAGAGCGGTCAAGGCCAATAGCAGACTCCTGGGTTAACACCGGCGCTAACAAGGAGTACGCACCCCCGGCGACCTTGAGCGGGGCGATTGGCCCAGAGGTGTTAGACAAATTAGCGCAACAAACAGGTCTGTCGCGGGACGAGCTTATCACTCGGCTCTGCCGTGAACTCCCCAACGCCGTGGACAAGTACACGCCGCAAGGTCGTCTGCCGACGGAAGGCGATTTTTCGAGGGCACGGCCTCAGCATCAATGCCAAAGCTGCGATGACTCTACGAAAGGAACACTAAATGGGCATTCTATGGACGATCTTGATCGGCTTTGTCGCAGGCGTACTGGCGAAGCTTATCACTCCCGGTGACAATGAGCCCAGTGGGTTTATCCTGACCACAATCCTGGGCATTGTTGGCGCATTCGTCGCGACATATCTGGGACAAGCTCTCGGCTGGTATCATGCCGGTGAGGGTGCGGGTCTTATAGGTGCCACACGGCCGGAGCTATCATAGTCCTACTTATCTGGGGTGCCATCGCCGGGCGGCGGAGAGCCACGCTTCCTTAGCTTCGTTGCAAGCTCAACGGCCGGGGGAAGCTTGGAACGTGAGGCCTATGATCCCCTCCAGCGCAATTCGCTTCCTTTTCTGCCCGTGGCGAAGCCTGCGAGGGCACCGGAAGTGCCCGTAAAAGCTCATCAAGCCTGCGTTCGATCTGGAATGAAACCTGTGTGAGGGCTCCGCGAGCTAGACATAATCAAGCGCAAACGCCTTCGATTGGCGCTGAATGGCACAAAGCCGGCCCCGGCACTTAGCCGAGCGCAACGGCCCGGCGCAATCGGGCGCGAGTTAATTACCAACTGAACATAAAGGGGTGCCGCGGGCTCGTGCTTTCGCTCAATCGCTCAGGCCGTTAGCTACGTTGATGGCGCGGTGAAGTGCATCCGATGTTTTGGTGTTGCCAGATACAAACACAAGGACGCGACACTAGCTTTGGGCGTCGCGACCATGAACTTCAGCGGGTGGTGCAGTCGCTTCCACCGCAGTGAAAGGTTCTATGATTGTGTATTGATGCATCGCACCGGCCGGCACCAGCCATGAATCTCCACGTTTAAGGTTCAGCTGGCCCTCTAACTCTAAATTTGCGCTCCCCGAGATCACGTAGCCGACGGTCTCGTATTCTCTTGAAGTTGGAGCTTTGAGCTTCCCCCGGGTTCGTCGATCCAGAGACGCAGGGAGACGCGCTTGCCGGCGACGAGATATTTTTTGACCCATTTCTCCCTTTTGAGACGTGTCAGCCTCAACCTTTTTGATTGTTGTATCCGGCATGGTTAGTTCCTTATGTGGGTAGAGCAGAATTAATTCCCCGACTCTTCCTGCGGCGATCGACCTCCGCCTGGCTAACTTCAC
>CAWFLU010000030.1:0-5519 GCA_963816805.1 uncultured Alphaproteobacteria bacterium | reverse complement strand
CTAGGGAGCGCCAATAATATCAATGACTTATATTTTGAGAGATTGCCAGTGTCCCGTCCGTGTCCCGTCGAGATTTCTGGGCTCGCGAGCGCGGCCTCGATAATTCAATTTCGAGACGTTTGTTGAGCCGACCGTGTTTGCTTTAGCCAGAAGGGTCTCGGTGCCCGCCGAAAAGCAAGCCGCGGACTTGACTCCTCAGTTGGCGGCCTCACCGTCTGACCATGAGCAAGGCAATACCTAAAGAGTGTATGGCTCTTCTAAAAGAAGCCAGCGAGATGTTCAGCGAAACAGGTTGCGTGCCTGGTATCGATGGAGAAGAGGTGCCAGCTGTAACGATAGTGCCGGATGCGAAGGAATACATCTCGGAGACAATCGACGACCCAGAAGCAATTTACGATCCGGAGATATGGGATACGTCAGGGTTTGCGCTGGTCCTTTCGTGGCTGGCACAAAAATGGAATCAAAGATGCCGCAAGCTCGCACCTCTCGGCAGTAAGAACCCTGAGCAATATCTGACCAAAGAACAACAAAAGGCGTGTCTCGAGATGGCCGCGGCTGAGTTGATCCGAGAAATTACGCAAGGACGATCATTGAACTAAGTTTAGTAGGGCGGTTCCGCTAAATGATTCTCGATCTCACGGCGAAAACAGGGGCTCGAGTCCCCCAGCGGCTAGTTTCCTCCCGCCGGTAGCTTGCTTTGCGGCAGGGCCCTGACCGACGAGCGTCCAATCGAGTGTGCGAATTCCCGCAATTGTTCAAATTCCCTTGAGCATTTCCCATACACGGCGCGGCGTCGCTGGCATATCGATGTGGCGCAATCCAACACGACGGTGGAGAGCGTCGACGATAGCGTTGATGACTGCCGGCGGTGCGCCGACAGCGCCGGCCTCACCCGCACCCTTGACGCCCAGTGGGTTGGCTGTCGAAGGCACGTTATGGGTTGAGAAAGCGAAGAACGGAACATCGTCGGCGCGCGGCATGGCGTAGTCCATGAACGAGCCTGAAAGGAGTTGCCCGCTGTCTGGATCATAGACCGCATGCTCAAGGAGAGCCTGGCCAATGCCCTGTACGATCCCGCCATGGACCTGGCCCTCGAGCAGGAGCGGGTTGATGGTGCGGCCGAAATCGTCGACGACCGTGTAGCGCTCGATTGTGACGACGCCGGTATCGGGATCGATCTCGACCTCGACGATGTGGCAGCCGTTGGGGAAGGTCTGAGCTGGCGGCACGCGGTGATGCGTCGTATCGAGCCCCGGCTCCATGCCCGCCGGCAGTTTCGCGGGATCGCGCGCCGCCTTCGCCACCGCGAAAATATCGAGGCGGAGATCGGTGCCGGGCACGCTGAATACCCCATCGGCAAAACGTACGTCCTGCGCCGAGACTTCCAGAAGGTGCGCAGCGAGCTGCGTGCCTTTGTCGATGATGGTGCGTCCCGCCTCGTAGAGCGCCACGCCCGCGACGGCAAGCGCACGCGAACCGCCGGTAAGCCCCGATGGTGTACGATCGGTGTCGCCCATGATCACGTCGACGCGGTCTGGATCGACGCCTAGCTGGTCTGAGACAAGCTGTTTGTATGAGGTGACGAGGCCAGTGCCATATTCCTGGTTGCCCATGACAAGTTCGATGCGCTCGTCTTTGAATTCAATCGAAGCGGTCTCGGGAAAACCGCCACCGCAGCGCTCGGTATATGTTGCCATGCCGATACCGCGCAGCTTGTCATTGCGCTCGCTTCGAGCGCGCCGCTCTGGGAAAGACGACCATTCCGCCGCTGCCATGCAGCGGTCCATCACCTCCTCGAACTCACCGGAATCGAGAAGCAGCTTGGTGGCCGATGTATAGGGCATCGCCGACGGCGGCACGAAATTGATGCGGCGGATTGCGTCGGGGCTCATGCCGAGCTCACGTGCCGCGGCATCGACGAGGCGTTCGAGCAGATATGCGGCCTCGGGCCGCCCAGCGCCGCGATAGGCGCAGACCGGCACCGTGTTTGTGCACACGCCCTTGACGTTGATGTGGATCGCCTCAATCGAATAGAGACCAGAGACGAGATCTGTCGAGCGTGTCGGGATGAAGCAGCCAAACGGCGATAGATAGGCTCCGAGATTGGCGAGGATGGACACACGCAAGCCGAGGAAGCGGCCGTTCTCATCGAGCGCGAGCTCGGCGCGCGTGCTGTGGTCGCGGCCCTGATTGTCAGAGACGAATCCCTCGGAGCGGTCCTCCTGCCACTTCACCGGCCGCGCAAGCTTGCGGCTTGCCCAGACCACCAGCGCCTGCTCGGGATAGACGAAGGCCTTCATGCCGAACGCACCGCCGACATTGGGCGTGATCAGGCGGAGCATGTCCTTCGGGATCTTGAGCACTGCCTCGGCGAGCGGGTCACGCACGAAATGCGGACCTTGCGTCGCCGTGTAGAGAGTCGAGCGGCCGCTTGCCGGGTCGAAATCGGCAATGGCGTTGCGCGGCTCCATCGAGTTGACAACGACGCGGTTGTTGACGAGCTCGAGCGTGACAACGCGCGCGGCCCTCGAGAATGCGGCGTCGGTCGCCTTGGCGTCGCCCATGTCATTGTCCCAGTCGAAGACGATGTTGCTGGGAATGTGGTCGAAAAGCTGCGGCGCACCGGGGCTGATCGCATCCTTAGCCTCGGTTATTGCTGGCAGCGGGTCGTACTCGACTTCGATCGCTTCAGCGGCATCGCGCGCAGCGGTCAAAGTTTCGGCTACGACCAACGCGACCGGCTGACCGACGTGCCGCACCTTGTCGAGCGCCAGCACGGGACGAGGCGTGTCGTGCCGCGGCGTGCCGTCACGATTGACCAACGGCACCATGCAGGGCACGTCGCCGAGACCGTCTGCCCGAACGTCCTCTCCGGTAGCCACAAACAGCACGCCAGGCATGCGCCGCGCCGCGGCTGCATCGATGCGCTTGATATGAGCGTGCGCCACGGGCGAGCGCAGCACGAAGGCATGCGTCATTCGCGGTAGGATTATGTCGTCCGTGTAGCGGCCTCGCCCGGTGATAAGGCGCAGATCCTCATGACGCCGCATGGGCTGACCGATACCGAATTTCATGCCACGTCCTCACTCCAAGTTCATCGGGTACCGTCCCGTCTTCTATTGGGAAGCATAATGTCGTGCCATTAGGGCTGACCAGCCAGAAGCCAAGTTAATAGCACTTACATCCCGAGTGCTCCGTTCGCTAGACTGCGCTTAAGATAGCGGCGGGCGTCGTGTGTCCCGATCCTATGCGCCGAGGAGGCAATCATCATGACGCTCGGCCGTCTCCGCCTAAGCGTCGCGGACGCACGCGATCTGGCGGAAGGCGCGTTACGCGGCATCGGATATCATAACGATGAGGCACGCATCATTGCCGACCACGTGATTGATGCCGCCATGTGCGGCTATGAGTATTCGGGTCTGGCCAAGATCCTCAACGTGTTCGAGAGCGAACACTTCCGGTTGCCGCGCCGATCCATGAAGGTGTTGCGAGAGACCGAGGTTTCGCTTGCTTTTGACGGCGGCAACAATGTCGGCATGCTTGCGCTCTTTCACGCGGCGCAAGCGACGATCAAGAAAACTGCGGCCCACGGCATTGCGCTCGTTTCGGTGACCGACGCCTGGATGAGTGGGCGCGGCGCCTACTATGTTGAGATGATCGCCAAACACGGCCTCGTCGCGATCCACACTGCGGCCAGCTCGCGGCTGGTGGCCCCGCCCGGCGGCATACGGCCGGTGCTCGGCACCAACCCGATTGCGATTGCGGTTCCGTCGTCGCGCGGACCGATCGTACTCGATATGGGCACCTCAGCTTACATGATGACCGAGGTAATGCTACGCGAACGGCTTGGAGAGTTACTTCCCGAAGGCGTCGCGCTCGGCCCCGGGGGCGAGCCGACCAGGGATCCAGCGGCGGCACGACGCGGTGCCTTGCTGCCGTTCGGCGGCTACAAAGGTTTCGGGCTTGCGCTCATGATGCAGGCGCTGGGACTGCTCGCCGGTTCCGGCTCGGATGCCGAGAGCGAGTACGGCTATCTGTTCGTCGCCTTCCGGCCCGACCTCATTGGGTCAGCCGACGCATTCGAGCGGCAGGTGACGCAGCTGATCGAGCGCATCAAGGCGACGCCACGGCGGCCCGGCGTCGACGACATCCGCATTCCGTCCGAGCGGGCATTTCACTCTCGCGAGCGCGCACTCCGCGAGGGCTTGGAGATCGACCGGGTGGTATTCGATGCGCTCGTCGCACTGCGCGCGCGGTAAGGATAGCGCTGGGGCGGCATATTTTCTGAGCCCTTTGGCTACCGCGCCTGTCGCTCAATCCTCCGAAATCCGCGCCGCTACGGAGCCGCCCCCTACAAGCGCCTCTCGCTCCGGGAAACGTGCCGCTAACTCGTCGAGCAGTCCGGGGACTCGTCGGCATCGCAACCACGGGGAAAATGTGCTCCGCGCTGAATTGGGGATGCTGGCCGCCGTGACCACCGAGGTCATCGCGCATCTCCCCTTTTGCGCAGGCTGGCCTTCCGCAATGTAGGCCGCACAGGCTAGCCTATATGATGCCGATCGAAAATCGGAAAATCGTAGTGACGGTGAAGCGATGTCCAAGGACAACGTGGTGGTGGGATTCGTCGGGCTGGGCACCATGGGCGGCTGTATGGCTGCCAATGTGCAAAGGGCCGGCTTCAAGCTGATCGTCCACGACCTGCACAGGCAGGCGGCCAGCCATCATCTTGCTGCTGGCGCTATTTGGGCGGACAGCCCGCGTGCGCTCGCAAGGGAGGTCGACGTGATCTTCTCCTCGCTGCCGGAGCCGTCCGATGTGGAGGCGGTCGCGCTCGGGGCGAGACGGCCTCATCGCTGGCATTAAGCCCGGCGCTGCCTATTTCGACC
Organism: uncultured Alphaproteobacteria bacterium; assembly: GCA_963816805.1. GTDB lineage: Bacteria > Pseudomonadota > Alphaproteobacteria > Rhizobiales > Methyloligellaceae > Methyloceanibacter. The sequence continues at coordinate 633 of CAWFLU010000030.1, read as the reverse complement.
TGTCGACCAATTCGCCGAGCGTTGTGAAGAAGCTCAACGCTGCCTTCGCCGAGAAGGGTGCGCACATGCTGGACGCGCCCGTGAGCGGCGGTCCAGCGGGTGCAGCATCCCGCAAGCTCGCGATCTGGGTCGGCGGGGACGAAAACGTCTTCGACCGACACAAGGCCGTGCTCGACGCGATCGGCGACAAGGCCACCTATATCGGGCCGATCGGCAGCGCCACCGTGGCCAAGCTCGTCCACAATATGTCGGGCTATGCACTCGTCTGTGCGCTCGCCGAAACCTTCACCATGGGCGTGAAGGCGGGCGTCGAGCCGCTCGCGCTGTGGCAAGCGGTCCGCCAAGGCGCGGCCGGGCGCCGTTTTACGTTCGATGCCTTGATCGACCAGTTCCTGCCCGGCAAGTACGATCCGCCGGCCTTCGCGCTCAAGCTCGCCCACAAGGACGTTTCGCTCGCCAATGCGCTCGGCCGCGAGCTCGGCGTGCCCATGCGCATGTGCAATCTCACGCTCGCCGAGATGACGGAAGCTCTCGCGCGTGGCTGGGGCGGCCGCGATTCGCGCTCGGTGATGCTGCTCCAGCAGGAACGCGCGGGTGTCGAGATCGCGGTGGATCCCGAGCGGTTGGGCGAAG
>CAWFLU010000029.1:0-16343 GCA_963816805.1 uncultured Alphaproteobacteria bacterium | reverse complement strand
TAGCGGACATCGATGTCGAAGATGAGCATGTCTGATTCTGGGGATAAAGCGGACATCCCTGATCCGCTCTCTAATGTCTGCTAATGACCCGATGCGGACATCCTGGATCGTGAACTCGATGTGATGATCGATTACTCCAGGTGCTTATATCACGTGGGCATGCCGTGCTGATCACGCGATCTGAACTGATGCCACCCATTGCTCCACAAGGCTCTCAGTGACTGAAAGAGGGGTTGGGCCGTTGGTAAGCACGGCGTCGTGAAAACCCTTAAGATCGAAGCGGTCGCCCAGTGTAGATCGTGCGCTTTCCCGCATGCGATTCAACGCCTGCCTGCCAATCATGTAGGCGCACGCCTGTCCTGGCCATACACAATACCGCTCAATCTCCGTGACAATATTGGATTCCTGATCCCCCGTTGCGGCCAGCATGGCCTGGATCGCTTGCTCACGGGTCCAACGCTTGGCGTGTATGCCCGTGTCGACGACAAGCCGAGACGCGCGGAATGCGGCTGACTGTAGATAGCCGACCTTGCCGAACGGATCATCGGTGTACGTGCCCATCTCATCGGCGAGTTGTTCGGCGTAGACAGCCCAACCTTCGGCATAAGCGGTGAAGAAGAGGATGGCACTGCGGATGAACGGGATTGAACCCAATTCTTGCGCTATCGAGATCTGCCAATGGTGGCCCGGAATGCCCTCGTGATACGTGAGCGTTGGCAGCGCGAATTTAGGCCATTCATCCGCGGGATTACGAAGATTGATGTAATAGGCTCCGGGTCGTGAGCCGTCGATCGCGCCGGCCTGGTAATAGCCGCCGGGCGCGCCCGCTTCAGTAAATTCCGGCACGCGCCTGATCTCGAGTTGCGCCCTCGCGAGCGTGCCACAAACTTCCGGCATGCGCCTCCGAATGATCTGTACTTGAGCATTCAAATCCGACAACAGGCCTGCGCGGCCAGCGTCGGTATTCGGATAAATCTGATCCTGGCGGCGCGACAAGGCGCGTAGACGCTCGGTCAGCGAGCCGCTCGTCATCCCTTGCGCGCGCAGGATCGCGTCCATCTCAGCGTTCAGCGACGAGACGAGTTCCGTACCAAGCTGATGGATTTTGTCGGGCGACATATCTGTTGTTGTGTTGCTGCGAAGCGCCGTTGCGTAGAGTTCTTCACCTCGCGGCAGCTTCCATACGCCTGCATCATGCGTCGCGCGCGGCTTGAGGGCGTTTAGCGCTTCGATCTGGCGCCTGTAGGCGGGCAGGACTTCATCGCGCACAATGGCTTCCGCCCGTTGTGTCAACGCTGTTTTTTCGGAGTCCGCGATCTCCGTCACGCTCGCCAAGCGCGATTGCAGCGATGAAACAAGCACGGTCTGAGCCGGCGCAGTTGCAGCGAATCCGCTCAATTGGCGAACAGCGCCGTCAATCGTGAAATTGGGCTGGATGACGCCCGCGGCGGCGTCCTCGCCGATGCGCGCGGTTTCCTGATCCAGCACCCGCGCGTAGTTGGCCAACCGCGTGAGATACGCATTGGCTTCTTCGCGATGGGTGACAGGATGTTGGGTCGCGAGGAAATCGGGGATGAACGTATACGCGCCAGTCAGTTGCGTAACCGTGTAAGGCGCCGATGCGCCCCCACCAGTTTCAAAATTGGCGGAGTCAATTTGGTTACGCAGCGACGTGGTTACAACGTCGTATGTCACGGCGTCCTGGCCATGAAAAGACCCGCGATCAAGGTCGCTGAGTTCGGCCAGAGCGGCTTCCCAAAAACCACGTAGGCGGCGCAGGCCTTCGAGCGAATAGTCGCTCAAACGATCAACGTAGCGACCGCCCGCTTGCTCTTCGCTCACCGCGAGGGTCGTTGCAGTCTCCGGCGACTCCCGAAGAATATTCGCCGAAAGCCGGTCCAGGATCGCACCAAGTTCTCCGCCCCTCGTCGAGCCGGTAGTTTGCCGCGAAATATCCAAAAGTGATTTCCCCCTGCCTCGAAGCTAAATACATAATACCAAAAACTCGGTAGGTGCGAATTGCTGCTGGTGCTTCCAAGAGCCCTAAGTCAGGTCCGCCATTGGCACTTAGCCGACATCGATGCCAACGATGAGACTCCTTTCAAGGGGCCAACGTCAGGAAACGAAGAGAGGTTCCTTCGCGGCGGACTAGTCGAGGGACTCTCGCAGGGCCGTGCCTAGACCGTTCATGAGTCTGCGGCCTAGCGCCTGCTTGCAGAGACATACTCGGCGGTTCAGTTTGTCGGGCTGGGTTAGGAGAGGCTCGTTAATTTGGGCCTCGTAGGTGCGTACTCAAGCAAGGAGTGGCCGATGCCCACGATCTACATTTCCGATAGCGGCGATGATAAGAACGATGGTCTGTCGCTCCAGACCTCGGTCTATTCGTTGAAGCGGGCGAAGAAACTCCAGGGCGCCAGGAATAACTATAGCTGGCACTTCGGGCCGCGAGCATGGAAGCGAATCCAAGAGGAGCTTTCCGACAAGAAAACGAAGAGCAGCCTAGGTTGACGCTTCGAACACCGAGTTCGTCCTGGCCCTTGTCCGTGCCCAGACTGTCAACCCTTGTTGCGGTGTTGCGGTATTGCGGGGAGGGAGAGGCCGACACTGCTCGCGGTGTGTTTCCCCATCGGATACCAGACCGGAGCCATTTGCAAGAAGCCGAGGGTCTCGGCAGGGAGATGGTCGAGTCGGCCGGGCGCTACTTTTTCTCAAGCGCCGCCCTGAATGATCGATCTTTTGATCGGCGCTGTGTAATGAGCAGGGCAAGAGCTCGCTCCAGATCGGAACCATTGGCTAGCTCGACGCCCTGAGCCTCCTCCTGTCGAACAAAGTCCTCTAATCGGTCCGAGGCCAGCGCCTCACGCAAGGTTAAGCGCCTATATCCCATGTCTCACCCATGCAGGCTAACGCAGCACCCGTGCAGGCTTAACGCAGCACACACATGTAGGTTTAACGCAGCACCCGTACACGCTTAACGCAGCGAGACCGCGCAAGGTTTCAACGAGATTTAGACCGTTCTGGCTTTGAGAGAAACTCAGAGGGGCGTCGGCTTCGGCCGCGCCGCAGAACTAAACTCACTGCCAAAAGAATCAGCGGGACCGGCTGTCTGGCTCGCCGATCCGCTGAAAGCACAACGCATTTCCCAGCCAATTACTTTAGGCGTAAGAGAAATCGGTCGATATTCTTCTTGGCTTCAGTCACCGCATCTTCCTTGGCTGATGCCAGCGTGTTCAGCGTCGAGCGCGGCAAGATGGGAAGATCAGCACGTGTCGGATATACGCCCGTACACCAACTCGACCACTGCCATATGGGCACGATGTCGTACCCGCGATATCGGTATGTCTCCGTTGTCATCTGAGCGGGCCTCTCAAAAAATGGTAGGCCCCCGATTTAGCCGTAACGCGCTCGCTGAGACTAAGTTCATTTTTCTTCCGGAGGGCGATAGCTTATTGGCAAACTAACAAGTATCCAAAGCAGGAGCGGCGAGGGGAAGCCGCACAAGCGTCCGACCCTATAACGCTTAAAATGTCAACTCATGGCTCTTAGCCGACCTAAGTTTGGAGGCAGAGCATGTCTGCTCTGCCCCGCTTTTCAGACATCGATCTGTTCGGCTACGGCGAGCGCGTCATCAACCTCGATTCCGAGATAGCGGACCGTGCTCTCGATCTTCGTGTGGCCCAGTAGGAGCTGAACCGCCCGAAGATTTCCCGTTTTCTTATAGATCAGCGTTGCCTTCGTCCTCCGGAGCGAATGTGTGCCATAGAAGCATGGATCAAGACCGATCATTGCGAGCCACCCGGCTAACAGTCTCGCGTACTGCCGCGTGCTCAGATGCTCTGCCGAACCGCGACCAGGGAAGAGGAATGAACTAGGGGTTTCACGCCGTTGCGAGAGATGGTCGTCGATCGCTTGGCGGGTTTGCTCCGTGATCTCGAAGCGAACGGGCCTTCCTGTTTTGCGCTGTCTAACCGAGGCTCGATCGACGGCATAACCATGAGGTGCCACATCCGCGATCCTTAGGCCTACAAGGTCGCAACCACGAAGTTTGCTGTCGATGGCTAGGTTGAAGAGCGCGAGATCCCTGTGGCGTTTCAACAATTGAAGCCGTGTTCTAACCGCCCAGACATGTTTGGGGCTAAGAGGCGGCTTGGCTCCGGTGAGCTTGCCCTTGTTCCAAGGTTGGGTGAGTGCACTATCAGGCTCAATGTGAACATGCGCGTCCATTAGACTCCTCCATCTCTATCGGGAGGAGAAGCGTGCGCTAGCCTGTTCGAGGGGCCTACGTCCGCTTATCGACCGAAACGGACCATGCAAGGCGAGATTACTGGAATCCGATGTCTGCTAATGACCCTAAACGGACATCATTAAACTTGGCCCGGGACGGCCTCAATCACGCAAATAGGACGCTCGGTCGGCACGATGCGGCTCAGCCGCAGGCCGGATGAAGCGAAGAGCTCGGCGAATTCGTCTTTGGTGCGCTCCTTCCCGCCCACTGTCATCACCAGCATCTCGATATCGAGCATCTTGGCGGGCGTCGGTCCCGGCTCGTCAAGCGCACGAGTACTGAAACTCGAGCAACCTGAATTTCTATTTTTGTCGTCGCTTGTCGAGTAACACTAAGTGGGCGGCGCAGCCCGGGAAAACCGCGCCGCCCTCCGGCTAGAAGGACTAGGCCTTCTTCAGGGAAAGCGCCACAAAGCGCGTCTGATCGCCGGACTTGACTTGCATCAGCACCTTGACGGTGTCCTTGTCTGTTTTGGCTTTGGTCATCGCCTTCTTAACGCCGTGAGCGACGTCAGCAGGATTGGATACGTCGAGACCGGCCACCTGGAGAATGACGTCGCCGGGCTTCAGGCCCTTGTCGGCGGCATCGCTCGAAGGATCGACCTCGGTGATGACCACGCCCTCATCGCCGGCGCCGGGGAATTTGGCGGCCGGAGCGAGCGACAGTCCGAGGTCCTTCATCTGCTGACCGGTGTCGGGCTTGTCTTCCTCGAGCGAAGCAAGCTTTCATTTCTGTTCGGGAAGGTGAGCGAGCTTCATCGTCACCTCGCGCTTCTCGCCGTAGCGGATGATCGCGAGCTTGACCGGGGTGTTCGGGTGCAGCTCGGCGATCTTGCGCGCGAGATCGCGCGAGTTGTCGATCTTGTCGCCGTTCACCTCGACGATCACGTCGCCGGCCTTGAGGTCTTCCTTGGCGGCCGGGCCGTCCTCGGTCACCTTGGTGACCATGGCGCCCTTGGCCTCCTTCATGCCGATCGAGTTGGCGATGTCGTCGCTGACATTCTGGATTACGACGCCGAGCCAACCGCGATCGACCGTGCCGGTCGCCTTGAGCTGGGTCACGACCTCCTGCACCAGAGCGGCCGGCACGGCGAAGGCGATGCCGACATTGCCGCCTGAAGGCGAGAAGATGGCGGTGTTGACGCCGATCACCTTGCCGTCGAGATCGAAGGAGGGGCCGCCGGAATTGCCGCGATTTACCGCAGCGTCGATCTGCAGATAGTCATACGGGCCCGAGCCGATATCCCGGTTATGCGCCGAGATGATGCCGGCCGTCACCGTGCCGCCGAGGCCGAACGGATTGCCAACCGCAAGAACCCAGTCGCCCACGCGCGGGTCCTTCTTCGAGAACTCGACGAACGGAAAGGTCTTGCCGTCGGCTTTGACCTTGATCAGGGCAACGTCGGTGCGCGGGTCGGTCCCGACCAGCGTCGCCGGATATTTGTCGCCGTTCTCCATCGTGACGGTGATGTCCTCGGCGTCCTCGACCACGTGATTGTTGGTCACGACGAAGCCGTCCGGCGAGATGAAGAAGCCGGAGCCTTGCGCGAGCGTCGGCGACGGCTTCTGCTCTGCTGCGGCACGTTCTTGCGGAACTGCTTGAAGAAATCGTAGAGCGGGTTGTCCTTAGGAAGGTCGGCATCCAGGCACCTGCGCTCGGGATCTGCGTCATTCTCGGCGACCTTGGCGTCGCTCTTGACATTGATGCTGACCACGGCGGGGCTCACCTTGGCGACGAGGTCAGCGAAGGTCAGAGGCGCCCGTCCATAGGGACTGTCGATGGTCGGCTGGGTGGCAGCGGTCTCGGCGGCGGCGAATGGCACCAAATTGCCGAGCGTCAGCCCTAACGCGCTCGTGGCGATCAGGGCGGCAGCCGTGAGGATCACAGGCTTGCGGGTCAGCTTCCGCGAGCTCCTATCAGAGGTCATTAAGTGAACCTTTCTCCTGAATCCGAAATCATCCACTTCGTCACGCGCTTCGCATCTCTGATAAGCGCAAAGGCGAAGGAAAACGCATAAGCGCTTTACGATTACGGCGTTGTTTCCGGAGAATTAAATTCAGGAAAGCTGAGCACGGCATGATGGCATTAAACTTTAGCAACCATCGCCTACTCGACAAGGCGACTACTTACTTCACTCTCGCTCGACGGAGCGAGGTAAGCGATGAGCGACACCGTTCAGCGAGTTCAAGCTCGCGCGCGCTCCGACCTTGTCCTCGATTTGCAAGGCTTCGTAGGCCAGCGCAGAGTGGCAGGCCCCGAGGATAAGCGTCGCCTTCACGTCGATCTCGGTAATGATGCCGGAGCCCTCGCGATTGAGACCCTCGGTGACGCGGAGAACGGACTCATCAAAGCCGACCGGAAGCATCTTCCGAGGTAATAGGACATGGCGCTACATCATGCCGCCTATGCCAAGCAGCGTGTCGGCCTTCTTCTTCTGCTCGGACGTCAACGCCTGGTAGAGCGTCTCGGCCGCGGGCTCCAATACCTTCAAGGCATCGAGGCGCGCCTGCATCATGGTGATGTGCGTCTGCATGCGGTCAATCGCCGACCCTGACTGCATCGCGGTCATCATTGCCTGATGCACAGTCTGCATGCTCTGCACGTCGGCGCGCGCGGCTGCCTCGTAAGCTTTCCACGCCGTGGCCTGCTCTTCGGTAATGCTGAGCGCGGTGGCGCTGGCTAGCGCTCGCGGACATAGGCGCCGGACGCCAGGCAAAGCGGCATGAGCCCGCGCGAGGGCGCGCCAATATCGGGAGGCGCCAGTCTCTCCTTGGCGCTATGCACCTGGAGCCACGCCGTCCATGCCGGCCACCATGCAGAAGGGATTCGAGAATATCGAAGGCATGGGTGCGCGGGCGAAGGTATGATGTACTGAATGAAGATGGAGGACGGCAGCAGACCGGGCGAATGACATGAATAACGTGGCGGCCATCCATTCGCGCCGCTTGATGATGCGCCTAGCGCGTCAGGCTGCCTTGTGAGGCGATCATGCGTAGGATGCATCTGCTGGTGCTGTGCTTTCTTGCCCTCGGTCTTGACAGAGACGCGGCTGCGGAAACAGCTGCAACCTGCACCAACGGCCCTCTGGCCGCCGAAGCGTCAAGCTTGGAAAAGGAGCAGCTCGACGAACTCCTTTCCCAACAGGCAACAGCCTGCATTAAGGAGGGAAAGCCAGCGCTCGCCGTGGCGCTCCTCACCGAGGTCATCCGCCACGCGCCGACCGATGCTGCCGCCTATCTCAATCGCGGGAGCGCCCAGGCCACGGCTGGCGAGGTGTCTCTCGCGCTCGGCGATTATACAACGGCCCTTCATTTGAATCCCAATCTCGTTGAAGCTTGGTATGACCGGGGGACCACTTATCTTCACCTCCGGCGTTACGAAAGCGCCATTGCGGATTTCACGGGAGCGCTTAGCCTGAGGCCCGATTTCGCTCTCGCGTATTGCAATCGTGGCCTCGCCAATCTGCAACTTGGCCGCTACGATGATGCGCTCGCCGACTATTCTGTCGCCATCGATAAGGACGCTGCGATCAGCCGGTGTTATTTCAATCGCGGCAACCTCTACTTGATTTTGGGCGAATATCAGAAGGCGATCGACGATTTCACCGAGGCGCTGGCCAGCGAGAAGGATGCGATCGCCCTAAGTCGCCGCGGTCAAGCGTATGAGGCCCTTAACCAGCGTAGTCAGGCATTAGATGATTACAACGCAGCCTTGAGCTTGAACCACAACCTCGAAAGCGCGGAGGAGGGTCAAGCTCGCATCATGGCCGGGAACCAGGAATCCGAGCAAAAGAAATAACTCAAGAAAAAATTGAACGGCAGTCGCAATGATGTGGCGGCTAATGGCAACGCGAGGACGAAGCTCGCCGTCGGCATCTGATCGATGGGCGGATTTCATCTTTTGGCTTACGGTGCTCATCGGCGTCATCGGTACCGTGTGGTTCTTCAGTTCATTGCAAAAAGGCGGGCACCGCTTGACCGTCGGGACCTTCTTGAAGAACGGTATGCACGAGGAGAGATTAGCCGCGAAAGAATGTCTTCAAAAGAAGCGCGATCTCGAGGAATGACTAATTGGCGCGTCAGGTCCCTTGCCACCTTTTTTCCTTGGGTTGAGTTTCGTGCTGCACCTTACACGCGCGCAAAGGGGTTATCGGAGTCCCGTTCGTTCTCGGCACGTCCCCTGCCAAGGTCGAAGGGGCTGATCGGCTTCATGGCCATTGCAGAGACTCGTGAGTGTTTGTTTTATTGCCGCGACTCCACGCTCGCGAAGGGCTCAGGATCGGACCGTCACTGGCCCAGCGAGATCATGCACGCCAGAAGCCAGCCTCTGAGGCCTTAGAAATTTAGTGTGGTGCGTACCCCCCACACCGCAGCGTCATCGACGCCCGGCACGTTGCCGCCAGGCTGGAAGATATATTGGAAATCCGGCTGTAGGGTCCAGCCGGACTGGATCTGATAGGTATAGCAGACCTCGATCAGCGCCTCGTAATTGCGCGCGACCGGCTCGCCGAGCTCAGCCGCATTAAACTCGCGGGAGATGCCCGTATAGGCGAAGCCGATACCGAGAAGATCGTCGGGACGGTTCGGGATCATGCCGCTAAATGTGATGCCACCATCGGCATAGAAGTCGACCAGGTTCTGCTCCGTTGGCGCTCCGATCACTCGGCCAAACAGACCGATACCCTTTGGCCCCTTGCTATCCGGCGCACGCCAAACGAGCTGGTCCATGATGCCGTAGATCGCCCAATCACTCTTAATGGGCATGGAATTGAATGTGGCTGCAACGGTCGGGCTTCCAGAACCGAAGGGTTGCTCGTGGAATACTCCGAACTGGTTCCATCCGCCGATCTTGACGGTGCCAGGCAGGTGACCATCCTGATTGTACTTATAGCTGCTCTCCGCCATCAATAGCGGCGGTGAATCTAATCGGAAGTCCAGTCCGTTATCGTCGCAGAGTTGAGGATTGCCGGTGCAGTGAGCGCCGGCCGGATCGCCATTGTATAAGCCGAGCATGAGGCTCCATTTGTCGTTGGGCTTAAGGGCGACGCGAATACCGGGCGTTGCGAGAGGATAAGACGGGCCTCCACCCGGTAAATCGGTGGAGGGAAGTGTGGCCCAGCCCCAGGTCGAGTCCAAAAAATTGCTGCCCCCTGAGCTAAGGAGGAATTCCGTGTCAGCCGTTAGCTGACCGACGCGGATCGTGAGGCGGTCATCAAACATGTGCTGCTCAAGCCAAAGCTCGGAGAGGCGCGTTGAAGGCAAAGCTTCGTAATTGCTCACCGTCGCGAGGCTACCAATGTCATCCGCAGTGATGGTCCGACCGTGAATTTGATAGGCGTCGGTATAGAAACAGAGACCTTTCCAAAGCCCTGCTTTGTGCAAATCGCCAATCAGGTAAGACCACAGCACGCCGTCATAAGTCGCGCCCGCGTGGATGCCCCCGGTATTGGCGAAGGTCTCGCCGAGATAAAAGCCACCAACGGCGAAGCCTGCGTCAGCAAGCGTCTTGCGCAAATGGCCTACATCGATCGGCGCGATCACACCACTGGGAATGCCGCTGTCGCTGCTACACTGAGCATCGTCAGCGCGCGACGGATCAGCCAGAAGCAAAATGCCAAAGGCGAGGGCTACGAGTGGGAATAAAGCTTTAAGGACAGGCATCCCCCTTCAGCCTGAGCAGTCCCTTTTTGCCGCTGGCCGAAACGCTTGAGACCAGCCGCCGCGCATCGCGGAACCTAGGTTATATGCTTATCTTAGTTCCAGGATAGCTGTTAGGCCACGTCTCCTTTGGGTCATTTGCTGACCTCGGAGCTGCGTGTGAGGGCGTCTGAAATGCGCTTGAAATCGGACGTGAGCGCCACCGCGCTGGGGACCAGGTTCACCACACACCGGGGATTAGCCTGTAACGCACGCGCGCAGCATAGTCGCCATAGCCGGGAAGTCCTTTGATCGGGATGAGCACTGCGCCGGCATAGTTCAATGCTTCGGGCATGGGCGAAAGGTTCCAGCGCTTGGCATCAAGCGCCATGGGGTAATGCATCTCGTTCGTGCCTCTGAGTTTCAAGGGCCGCTGGCACTTAGCCGACATCGTTGCCGACGCTGACCATGTCTGCTTCTGGGAGTAAAGCGGACATTCCTGATACTCTCACCAATGTCCGCTAATGACCCATAGCGGACATCTCAGCCTCCCTGGGCCGTCGCGCGGCGGACGCTTCCAGAACCAACGGGCGGCCCTGTCGGACCGCCCGCTACTTTACCCTTCGGCTACTGCCCGGCGTGGTTTTTGATCACCTCATCGACCTGAGCCTTAACAGCCTCAAGATTGAAACTGGCCGGTGCCTGCATCGGAGGAAAGTCGATGGCCGTTTTCACGAGTTCCCCGACCGCCTGTTGCACGGAGACGAAACGCCAGAACTCGCGGGCATAGAAGTCGTTCATGTACCCACCACCGAGATTGTTCAACGTCTCGGCATTGATTGATGGCGTCCGCTCAAGCGGATCCTGTCGAATGTTGTAAATGAGCGGCATATCGGTCGTGACTTTGGGGCCAGGCCAGCCCAGCGGCTGCTGGTAGAACTGGTACTTGAAGTCATCTATGCGCAGAGCGCCGAGCTTAGCACCGCCAAAATAGAACAACTCATGCCGAGCAGATGGTCCCTTGCCCTGCAAGAGGTCCATCTGATTGTAACCGTCGAGGTGGTTCTTGTAGGTCTGGTCGCCCAGCTTAACCCCCTTGAGAAGTTGGTCGGTGATGTCGGGGTTACCGGCGGCGGCCGTCAAGGTCGGGAACCATCTAGTCCTGAGAAGATGCCGTTCTCGACCGTACCCGGCTTGACCGTGCCCGGCCAACGGATGATCGCCGGCACGCGGAAGCCACCCTCGAACACGGTGCCTTTTGTGGCCTTAAACGGCGTCATGCCGCCATCCGGCCAAGTGAACACCTCGGCCCCGTTGTCGGTGGTGAAGATGACGACGGTGTTGTCAGCCTCACCGATGTCGTCCAAGTGCTTCAAGAGAGCGCCGATGCTGTCGTCCATCTGCGCCATGCCGGCTTCTTCGCGACCGTAGTTGGTCTGACTATTCATGAGGGCTTGGTATTCGGGCGCGGAGAAACGTCCAAACGTGCATGCGCGTCGTGTTGTGCCAGATGAAGAACGGTTTGCCGTCGGCTTTGGCCTTGTCCATGAAGTCGCTGGAAGAATTTACCAGAACTTCATCGAAGGTCGTCATGTCGTACTTGGCCTTCGGCGGGATGTCGTGCATGTTCGGCACGTGGGACATGTCAGGGTAAGGTGCCAGGGGATCCTCATCTACGATCCTCTGTTTGCCGACCTTGCCCCAACGCGGCTGCTCGGTCCCGTCATCCGTGTCGGTCGCCCAGCAGTGCACCAAATTGCGGGGACCGACTTTGTCACGGTAGGCCGCATCATTCGGAAACGATACCAATAGGGATCCGACATCGCATCAATCTTCCGGACCTCTACAGCAGAAAGATCATCCAGCTGAAGCAGATCCTGGATGATGAGGCGACACGTCCGCAGGCTTCCGGCATAATCCGTTCGCTCGTAGGCCACATTGAAGTCCATCCGGGCCAAGAACGTGGCCATTGCGACGTCGTCGTCGTCGGTGCGCTGGCTCAGTTCCTCGCCTTCGCCCAACAAAAAACGACCGCCGGCTCCTCAAGAGCCGACGGTACGTCCTTGATGGTTGCGGGGATAGGATTTGAACCTATGACCTTCAGGTTATGAGCCTTAAAAATGTTCTTTCCATGGCTTTCCGAGAATTGCCGCAGCTTGCTTAAGCCATTGCAGAAAATGGATTTTCATAGTACCGGCTTGCACAGGGTTTCCACGCATTTCTGATCACCGTGCCGACATGGTGCCGACACGAGATCGAAGCCGATAACCGGGAGATTAAGCGTGCCTGCCATTCGTCTGACCAAAAAAGCTGTCGACGCCGCCGAGCCGACCTCGCGAACGTACGTCCTCTATGACGACACGCTTGCCGGCTTTGGACTTCGAGTCACGCCGGCCGGCTCCAAGTCCTTTGTCGTCGAGTATCGGCCGAACGGCGGCGGTCGGCGGTCCCCAACTCGGCGGATGACATTGGGTTCGTCGACAATGATCACGCCTGATCAGGCAAGGCGTGCGGCCCGCAAAATTCTCTCAGCAGCCAGGCTCGGCGAAGACCCTGCCGCCGCGCGAAGCAAGCGGCGCAAGACACCAACGTTCCGTGAGTTCATCGAGCGATACCTTGAGGAGGAAGCGTCAGCGAAGCTGAAGCAGCGCACGCTTGCGAATTACAAGATCTACTTGCGGAAGCACGCCGCTCCTCAGCTTGGCTCCGCTAGCATCGATTCGGTCACACCGGACGATGTTGCTCGGCTCCATCGAAAGATCGGCAAGACCCGACCTGTGACGGCGAATCGCGTAGTTGAAGCGCTTGGCAGTGTTTTCCGATATGCCGTCACCTGCGGCGTCGCTCCAAACGGATTTAACCCCGCGGCCCGCATAAAGGCCTTCAAGGAGCAAGCCCGGGAGCGCTATCTGACCACCGAAGAGCTCGCTCAACTCGGTGCCGCGCTTCACGAGGCCGAGACGATCGGCCTCAAGTGGGAGGTTGACGAAGCTAAAGCAACAGCCAAGCACGTTCCCAAAGGGGCGCGGCGTACAATTCTCGGACCGCATCCCGTTGCAGCCATACGACTTCTTCTCCTGACCGGCTGCAGGCTGCGCGAGGTACTTCACCTTCGCTGGGAGCATATTGACTGGGAACGTGGCTTGGCTCTGCTGCCTGACAGCAAAATCGGGCGCCGCTATGTTGTCCTGAACGCGCCGGCTCTCGCTGTGCTCGATGGCCTTCCGCGGATCGCCGAATTCGTTATCGCCGGCGAACGCTCGGATAAGCCTCGCTCCGATCTGAATAGACCGTGGCGACTGGTTTCGAGGCGAGCCGGTCTGGTAGGCGTTCGGCTCCACGACTTGCGCCATACTCACGCAGCGTTTGGTGCCGGCGCTGGCTTTGGGACTGCCGATTATTGGCAAGCTTCTTGGTCACGCTAGCCCTGCGACGACGGCACGGTACAGCCATGTCGACAATGACCCCCTGCGTCGCGCCTCTGAGCGCATCGGTGGAGCGATTGCGAATGCACTTGAGCCGACAACAGGCAACGCAGAGATTTCAACTGTTGCTCGTTGGAGGCGGCCGTGAAGGACCAAGACCATCGCGGCACGCCGTCGATCGCGTCGGGATCGCCTTCCTAACCCAGGCGAGATCGCAGCTTGGTCGAAAACATACTGGACAAGTTTTGAACAGCGTCCTGGTGGTACAGACAGAGCGGACCCTCTCCCATTAACGTTGCGAAGAGCTTCCGCAGGCGAACCATCGAGAGGCCTGCCACCATTTCTCGGCGAGTTCGGCACTTGGGCCGTGGACGCCACTGCGAAAGAATTGCACGTAAGGCTCGCGCATCCTGACGCGCAGTTCGGTGAGGAGGTCATATCGCTGCGAAGTCAAAGTCTGGTCGGCGCTCGAGCAAGGCCAACGAGGCGGTTACGCCTCTCAAGAGCAAATCGCGCTTGCAAAGCAGCGTCTTCGTGAGGCCCTGCCCCATCTCGACGACCTGATCGCGCTCTTGGATCGAGTTCCACTGCGGCATTCCCTTGGAACCTTGCCAAGCGCATTGGGCCAAGTTGGGGAGGACCAAACGCGCTGGACTGAAGTGCTCTCGACCCTAGAAGCAGCTCCCAGAGGCTTCGCAGGTACGGTAGCGCACGGCCGCGAAAGGTCAACGCGGTTCAAAGGGAACGCCCTTCGAGGATGCCTTCATAGGAGGCCTCGCCGAGATTTGGCAGAAACGTAACCAAAACTCGCCCGCCCAAGGTCGTCAAGGAGGCCAAGACGCGACGGAGCATCGGCTATCTGTTTTATCCATTTGTCGAAAGAGCATTTTCGGACATCGGCCAACCGAGCCGTGGCCTCATGAAGCGCATCAGGCGCGTGCTGGGCATAAGCAAGTTCAGGTGCCCCCAATTTCCGGTCTCAAAGAAGAAATTTATTAGGGGCAGGCTACTCACGCGGCAAGACGCGGCATGCTCCGCTACCTGAGACGAGCCCTTGGGCTCCACTGATTAGCGGAGGCAAGCCCTTGAATAGCAAGCTCCCAGCCGATCTACCTCCTGATCCGGACTTGATCCTGCTTGGCGAAGCAGCAGGCGGCGCAGATCGCCGATAAGTCCGTCTCCACCTTGCAAAAGGACCGCGTACTCGGAGGCTGGAATTCCCTACGTCAAGCTTGGTCGGACCGTCCGCTATCGACTGTCGGATATCAAAGCCTCACATCGCCAAGAATGTACGCCGTTCGACCTCCGACCGCGGGAGCGGCGTGGCGTGATCAATGTCGTCCAAAAGCCCGCCCTCCCTAACGTGCGCTCGTCCTCGCCCGAACGGTCGAGGTGTGTTCATGAGTATCGCATAGGCAACGACCACCTCGGCTTCTGCTTCGAGCCGTCAAGGACGAAACAGCTTCTCGAAGCTATCCAGATCCTTTGCGCCTGCGAGCGCTCCACCAACGACGAGGACGCGCCATGACAAAGCGTATCCGTCGCCCAAGAGGCCAGCCGTCAGCTTTTCCGCTTACAGTCGCATTGACCGCAGCCGATCGCCTTTAGGATCAATAACATGTCTGAGAAGTCGCCCCCCGACCCATTCGACCCCGCCTCTCTACGCCTTGACCAGTCCTTCACCGAAGGCGCCGGAGTGAAGAAGCTCCTTACAACAGTGCCGGTCCGCAAGCCGAAATCGACAGGATTTCGTGCGAGTACATCCTGGTCCGGCCTTTCGCTTGACGCCCGCCGCCATCATCGAATTGAGGGATGACCGAGAGACATATCTCGTTTTGCCGGCGATGGCCGCCGAGGCTTACGGGCGAAATCTCGGTGGCCACCCTGTTTCTGACTATCAATCGACAGGGTGTGGTGCACTTGTGGCCCGTCAAGCTTCCCGGTCCCGACGGCAAACACAATGAATGGCATCGCTCCGCAGCTGAGGCAGCAGATGTTGCCATGAGGCGTTGGGTCCGGGTCACCGCCAACATGTCGCTCGGCGCCTATGAGGTCTTCTAGCGGAGGCAAACATCCCAGACCCCACTTGGCCCGACCTTCCGCTTTCCGAGATCCTACAAGTTGCGTTTCGAGATCGGATTGTTGACCGGCCTGATCATCCAATCGTCAAGCAGCTTCGGGGTGCCATCTGATGCTCGCCGAAGGGATCTGCCGCCGTGCGGCCGATCTCGTCGCTGGCGATCGCGCGCGCCAACATGGGCAGCCCAGGCGGCGCATGCGAGCATCGCAGCTCTCTGGTCGGCCTATCTCAATCGTCCGATCACCGCGCATGACGTCGCGATCCTGATGATCCTGATGAAGGTAGGACGCACCACCACCGGCACCTTCAACCTCGATAACTATGTGGACATCGCCGGGTATGCTGAAATTGCGGCGAAACTTGCCAGCCATGCTTGATGCATTGCCCTACCGCGAAATCTGGCCTGTTGATTTTGAATTCGTCGCCAAGGACGGTGAGCGCCCGAGCCGATATGCCTTGTGGCTTGGGAACTGCGGCAAGGGCGCAAGCTGCGTCTGTGGCGCGACCAGTTTGGCGACACTCCACCCTACGCCATCGATCCCGATGCCCTCTTTGTAGCCTACTACGCTAGCGCGGAAATCGGTTGTCACTTGGCGCTGGGCTGGCAACGCCCCGCTCGCATCCTTGATCTGTTTACCGAGTTCCGTAATCGCACGAATGGTCTGCACACACCCGCGGGTGCCGGCCTTCTGGGGGCCCTCGCTATCACGGCCTCGATGGCATAGAGTAGACCGAAAAAGATGCCATGCGCGCCATGGTAATGCGCGGGGGAAATTGGTCGGCCCAAGAACGTGCGGCGATCCTCGACTATTGCGAAAGCGACGTAGCTGCGCTGGCGCGTTTGTTGCCGGCGATGCTTGGCCATTTGGATTTGCCGCGGGCGCTCCTCCGTGGTCGCTATATGGCAGCAGTCACTT
>CAWFLU010000028.1:0-62857 GCA_963816805.1 uncultured Alphaproteobacteria bacterium | reverse complement strand
CCGGAGATCTTGAATGGGTCGATCCATTTGTCGGATACGGTCTTCGCCACGAGATGGGCCCATCTAAGGAGCTCAGTGAGGCCGATTTCGGCGGCTCAGTGTCGTCAGCGACTTCTCGTGGCAAGTGGTGGGCACATACGGATTCCACACATCGTGCCTGGGCACGCCATTCCATGCCGTGCTCTGCGGTCGCGCGCTCTCTGTCGACTTCAGCGAGAACGGCAAATTCGGGAATGATCCTGAACCTCTGGTCCTTTGCCGGAGATGAGGACCCCGCCAACGTGAATGCCATGACACTGTAGGCCAAATCTAACCGCTTACTATAATGTCGTGACGCCCGATGACACTGGCGCCAATTGGCAATTGCGCGCCCAGTGGACCTTCCTTTCCCGACGCATTGAGCGGCTTGTTAAGCAAGCATTCTTTGTGTGCACGACACCTACGGTTGGGACGTGCAGCTTCCGAACTCCGCGTAGGTTTTACCCAGCTGGGCGATTGACATTGACATTTGACCCGTAGCCTTGTCCACGACCGCGGTCCATGTCAGGAGGCCGTGTCTCCCGTGGAGGATGAGCACGTTTGGGTCTTCGTAGGCATCCCCAGGTTCAAATAGCCCTTCCCCGCCGAAGATTCCGGAGAACAACCTCTTCTCTCTAACATTGAGGGTGACGGCCGGCGGGAGATTGGCTTGCTCCGCCGTGACCCGCTGACAGCCGGCGACGGGCGTGCATTCAAAAATCTGAGCGACCGGACAGGCGAAGTCGGCGAGGGCCGGCATTGGCACAAAACAAACAGCTGCGAATAGAGCCCAGTATGTGAACTTCAAGAGTCGCATGAAGATACCCCTTAGTTTCAATCAGCGCGTACGAAGCTTCCAGCGCTATCGACAGCAGAGCCTCGGGCGAGTCAAATGACATTTTTCAGGAGATTTGCTTCACTCCGGCACGCTCGCCGATCATATTGATCGTCCAGGATGACGACGTCGCGATGGTTGATCTCACCTGATTTTTTTTGCGCAGGATCAGCCCAATAGGGAAGCGACCGTTCGCGAACGCGACCAAAGACCTCGTCGAACTCTGCTTCGCTGACAAGGAAAGCATAATGTTGGGGAGCAACCTGGCCGTCAGCGTTCATGAAATCGAGGTTAGTGCCGTTGTTGGTCGTGACGATCAGGAACGGCCCCCACCGCTTCGGAAATGGAAGGCCCAAGATCTCGGCAAGGAATCTCGCAATGCTTCGCTGTCTCACCGCACAACAGTGTGATTGAAATTGACGGCCATCCAGGCCTCTCTCTCCCCCCACACGCACCCTTGCCCGGAAGCCAAAATCCTGAAAGAGAGACAGTTGATTGCTCTAGGAACGCCACCTACTCTGGGGCCGACCTCACCGACCGGGGATTTGCTTTCAGCCGCGCCGTGCCGCATCGATCGCGGCGATGTCGATTTTCTTCATTTCCATCATCGCATCGAAAGCGCGCTTTGCTTCATCGCCGCCAGTCGCAAGCGCGTCGGTCAGCACACGCGGCGTGATCTGCCAGGAAATTCCCCACTTATCTTTGCACCACCCGCACTGGCTCTCCTGTCCGCCATTACCGACGATGGCGTTCCAGTAGCGGTCGGTCTCTTCCTGATCTTCGGTCGCGATCTGAAACGAGAAGGCTTCGTTATGCTTGAACACGGGACCGCCGTTGAGGCCGAGACAGGGTATGCCGAGGATCGTGAATTCAACCGTCACCACGTCGCCCTCCTTTCCACCGGGATAGTCGCTGGGCGCAGGGTGCACGGCACCGACAGCGCTGTCGGGAAAGGTCGCAGCATAGAAGCGGGCAGCAGCCTCGGCGTCCTTGTCGTACCACAGGCAAATTGTGTTCTTGGACATTGCTTGGCCTTTCGCTTTGGAAAACATTCACGCCCCACACTACAACGGATGGTTGGCAACCCCCGTTGCGCGCAGTTGAGAGAACCGGACAGCCGCCGAGGACGCTTTAGTGATGATGGGCCGAGACGCTCTTGACACATTCGGCCAAAAGATCATCGGACGCTGAATAGCTGACGTCTCCAAGACTGAGGATGCCGACCATCCGCTTGTTCTTGTTGATCACCGGCAACCTGCGGACCCTCAGCTCTTCCATGTGCCGTATCGCCTTGGCGAGGTTATCGTCCTCCCGGCAGCAATGAATGCCTTGGGTCATCACATCACGCGCCGTCGCGCGGCGGGCATCGAAATTGTCCTCGGCCAAGCCTTTGCAGACGATGTCGCGGTCCGTCACCATGCCGATAAGCTGGTCGTTTTCCCCGATGGGAATCGCGCCTATGTCATGCTTACGCATTAATTTCGCGAGCTCGATGACCGGAGTGTCTGGACCGGCCCATTCCACGCCCTTATGCATTGCGACTTGGACTTTCGCAGAGGACCTCAGTTGCTGCCGTGGGGATTTGGCGACATCACCACCTTCCATATGTCTGAGCTCTTCTGCGCTCGTCTTTTCCAGCTTGGCTTCCTTTTGGCCGAGGTCAGGTGCTGAGCGGCGAGCCCGGCTAACATTATCCTTCGATTGGCGTTTGCCTGTCATGACGGACTCCTTTTTCCTTGCTGGTTTCTGATCTATGGAACTAACGCTTGTTGCAGGGATTTGTTCTTCCCTGGGTCCCGCTCGGTTTCCTAGCGGGGCCGACGAATAAGAAGATTTTTTCGACTTCGCTGCGACTCATCCAAATTGATCCCTCAGTGCTAACAGCGGACATGTCGCGTTCTGGGAAGACGCTCCGCTGGCGGTAGCCCTAAGCCTAATCCGTCGCCGCTCGGCCAAGGCAGTCAGGTTTAAAGATTTGTGCTTGACCTTGTTCGAGGTCACTTGTTTGGTGTGACTGAATTGCCATCTGTAAGGGAAGCGCGCCATTGTTGACTAATGCCAATATATGAAGCGCGCGCAGGGGCGGACCAGTATGTGATGCCCCTTAAACCAGCGTCCGCCCCACTCTCTATTTTTGTGCATATAGGGGTGCGCGCTGAGGCAACCCCCAAGCACAAAGAGATTGAGCCCGAACGTAAGGTATCGTTCGATGCCGGTGAGCGCTCGTTTGTAATTCGCTTTTAGAGGCCAAAATGTCCTGGCAATTCACTGTCGGACTGAGAGTGAAAGGAAAGGCCGACCGAATTGTCGTTGACGCCGAAGACGCGCTCATCGCAGCGTTAAGGGCCAAGGCTGACCAGCCGGGAGCCACGATCATGTATGTGCGGCGATCGAATCGGCGCGGTGACACGCGTCACCCACCTCGCCCTCACACCGAGGCTATTGATCGTTAATGGGGTGCACCATTGGATGATCCGGAGGTAGACGGCCAGTCTTCTGGAAGGAGGCTCAAGTGACGTACATCGTCAATGAGAGCTGTATCAAATGTAAGTACATGGACTGTGTCGAGGTATGTCCGGTCGACTGCTTCTATGAAGGCGAGAACATGCTCGTCATCCACCCGGACGAATGCATCGATTGCGGTGTTTGCGAGCCGGAATGCCCGGTTGATGCGATCAAGCCGGACACCGAGCCCGGACTCGAAAAGTGGCTCGAGATCAATACCCAATATGCTCAGATCTGGCCGAACATCACCGTAAAGCGCGAGCCGCCGCCGGATGCCAAGGAGTGGGAAGGCAAGCCCGACAAGGTCAACCTGTTATCGCCAAACCCTGGCACGGGGGATTGAGAGCTGGAGAGCGCAGACTTGGGTGCACGCGTGCGTGATCGGCAAAGTCAACTACGAGGTGATCATCAGGGGGTCGAGTACAAAGTGAGGGAGATAGACAGGTCGTAGACCCGGCGAACGCGAGATGTTCGAGCGTGTGGCCAAACTGGTGAAGGATAGGGCGAGATCATGGAGGCTCGATCGACTGGCCCGGTCGATCTTTTTGACGGAGTTCGTGTCGGCGTTCTTCCTGGCGATGCGCTACTTCTTCAAGCCGAAGGTGACGTTGAATTATCCGTTCGAGAAGGGGTCGCTCTCGCCCCGCTTTCGCGGCGAGCTTGCACTGCGGCGCTATCCGAACGGACAGGAGCGCTGCATCGCCTGCAAGATGTGCGAGGCGATCTGCCCGGCGCAGGCCATCACAATCGAGGCTGGGCCACGGCGCAACGACGGCACGCGGCGGACGACCCGCTTCGACATCGACATGATGAAATGCATCTACTGCGGCTTCTGCCAGGAGGCCTGCCCCGTCGACGCCATCGTCCTGGGACCGAACTTTGAGTTCGCGACCGAGACACCCGAGGAGCTCTACTACGACAAGGAACGCCTGCTCGCGAACGGCGACCGCTGGGAGCGGGAGATCGCAAAGAATATCTCACTCGACGCGCCCTATCGATGAGCCGGCTCAACATCGCGGCCGTCAAGTGGGCCTCAACAGTGTGAGCTGGGTCAGCTGATGTTGGCATCGTCTCGAAATACCTTGTTGGGGTCTCGTATCGGCGTGGAATGAAGGTTCGGGCATGACTGAAGAGCTGAGCGGACGGCGAATTGTGGTGCCGGAAACGCGCGAACTTGTCCAACTGGTCCGCATGCTGGAGGAGCTCGGTGCCGATACTGTCCCCTGTCCAATGATCGCCATCCGCGATACGCCCGACACAGCGCCTGTAGAGGCGTGGCTGCGCCGCTTCGTGGACGGGACGTGTGACGATCTCGTGCTGATGACAGGTGAAGGCTTGAGGCGGCTTCTCGGCTTTGCCCGACGCATCGATCTCGAGTCCGCCTTCATCGATGCGCTGGGCCTCACACGCAAGATTACGCGCGGGCCAAAGCCAGTCCACGCGCTGCGAGAGATCGGATTGGCGGCCGACGTGCCCGCCGCCGTACCCACGACCGAAGGCATTATCGCGGCGCTGGAACGGCATGACCTCACCGGGCGGCGGGTCGGCGTGCAGCTATATCCCGGCAATGCGAATGAGCGACTTCTGAAATTCCTCGAAGGCGCCGGAGCGCAAGGGGATCCCGTGCTTCCATACGTCTACGCTTCGGAAGTTGACGATACGCGCGTGATCGCCGTCATTGCCGAAATGGCTGCCGGTCGGATCGACGCGATTGCCTTTACAAGTGCGCCCCAAGTTCGACGGTTTCGCGACGTTGGACGCGCCTTCGGTCGAGAAGCGGAACTGCGGCAAGGGTTGGAACGCATTGTTGTCGCGGCGGTTGGACCCATTGTTGCAGCCGAGCTTAATGCGATTGGAGTGCAGGCGAATGTTACTCCTCGCGACAACAAGTTCTTCATGAAGCCACTCGTACGAGAGCTCGCGGCTGCATTAAAAGTGAAGCACACGGGCTGACTCCATCCGGAAAGGAGCGTGGCAGGAATGATGAAGGGAGAGTTCGGTTTCCATCGAGGTGGCGGCGAACACGAAACTGGTACCGCTGCTTACGTGCAGATCTATGTGAAGTCGAGCGCTCTCAGTCGGGCTCCGGATCTTGCCATCTCAGCGCATCTGATGACCGAAGCGGAAATCGATGAGTTTATGGATGATGCACTCGCTGAATTGGAAGAAATCCGCATCGATGCAAAGAAGGCGCTAGCCGCGGCAGCTTCGCACTAAGCAAGTCTGCTTAAGCCCGCTGAGGCTGCTTTTAGTGTCTGCCGCGCGCGACGTTGGAATGGGTCACTTGTTGACGTGACAGCACCCGATCGCGATGTCCGCTTGGTGTGCCAAACTGACGTGGCGCTAACTGCCCGGCTCGCGGACGCGCGTTCCGCCGGAGCGTGATGGGCTATCAGAGAAGAAGACGATCCAAGAAAGACTGCCTGCAAATGTACATTGAGGCGCTGGAGAGTTCTTTATTAACGATTGATGGTCCGCATGCCGGGTTCGGAATAGCGTGAGCCGGCCGCCGCTCCGGGGGGTAAAAGTGTGTCTATTTCGGCGAGTTCTTCTGCGGTGAGGCGAACATCAAGGGCACCGATGTTTTCCTCCAGGTATCCCCGGCGCTTCGTTCCAGGAATAGGAACGATGTCCCTCCCTTGGGCCAGTAGCCACGCCAGAGCAAGTTGAGCAGGTGTACAGCCCTTATTGGCTGAAAGGGCACTGATTCTCTTCGCTAGCTCGACATTTCGAGGGAAATTGTCCTGTTGAAAGCGGGGCATGGTACGGCGCCAGTCGTTGTCGGAAAGTTCATTGAGACTCGTGATCTTGGCGGTAAGGAACCCACGGCCCAAGGGGCTGTACGCCACGAATCCAATCCCAAGCCCACGCACCGTATCGAGCAGCTCACCTTCGGGGTCGCGCGTCCAAAGCGAATACTCCGTCTGAAGAGCAGCGATGGGATACACCTTTTGCGCCTGTCGAATGGTGGCAGGCGCGGCTTCCGATAAACCAAGGTAGCGGACCTTACCCGCCTCAACGAGGCCGGCCATAGCACCAACTGTCTCTTCGATCGGAGTATTAGGATCAACTCGGTGCTGATAGTAGAGGTCGATCACGTCGACCTGCAGCCGACTTAACGATGCCTCACAAGCCGAGCGTACATAATCCGGCTTTCCATTAACACCGACAAATGTGCCGTCTGACTTCCGGACGTTGCCGAACTTAGTCGCGAGCACAACTCTGTCGCGTCGATCCTTGATCGCTCTCCCAACCAGTTCCTCATTTTGACCCAAACCATAAATGTCCGCAGTGTCGAGAAATGTGACACCGAGCTCAATGGCGCGATGGATAGTGGCGATTGACTCGACTTCATCGCCTCCACCGTAAAAATCGCTCATACCCATGCAGCCGAGCCCAAGGGCCGACACAGAAAGTCCAGATCTGCCTAGCTCACGCGTCCTCATTCTCAACTCCCTAACGCATGCTGTTGCATACCCATTGCCCAAACATAAGTCGCGACAACAGCGCGCTCCGACAGATTGACGCCACCCAGCGAGCGATGAAAGTCGTTTTTTTCAAGCCTGAGATGTGACATCGGTGCGGCGCTCGGTGACGTCCGCTTTGTCCCCTAGGGCGGACCTATCACGGGCAGCCAACTGACGTCCGCTTAGTGCCAGAAGCGGAAAACGGCCTCCGGACTGGGGAACAGCAACGCGCCACACCCGTTATTTTGGTGGCAGCGGTAAGGGGTAACCCCGCGCTTTGGGACCATGCGACCAGGTTCACCACACACCGGGGATTAGCCTGTAACGCACGCGCGCAGCATAGTCGCCATAGCCGGGAAGTCCTTTGCGCAGGAAGTCTTCTTCGAGGAAGATGCGCACCGAGAGGGCGCCAAGGATCAGCGGCAAAACAAGAAGACCGAGCCATGATCCGAGCAGCAACGGTATTCCAATCATGTACAAAATTCCGCCGGCATACATCGGGTGACGCACGATCCGGTAGGGACCTGTGCTGATGACACGTTGTCCACGCTCTTCCTAAATCTTGATCACTGGTGCTGCGAATGAATTTTCACGGAAAGTAAGCCAGACTATAAAGAATCCGATTGGGATGAGCACTGCGCCGGCATATTTCAATGCTTCGGGCATGTGCGAAAGGTTCCAGCGCTTGGCATCAAGCGCCATTAGAACGAGCCAGCCAAACCAGACGACGATGATAAACGCCATGAACACCTTGTCCCAAAACGCTTGTCCCTTCTGGAACGGTCCGCCCATGCGCTCTTTGAGTAATGCGGGATCGCGCCACGCCAACCACAGCGTCACCGCAAGGCCGCCGATCACAAACTCTGCCATGAAGATCCAAGCGCTTGCCCAGTCGAGTGTCCCAGCGGACAAGAACAGCAACGCGCCAATGGACACAATCCAAAACACAGCCTTGATGGAATCTGCCCGCGTCACGCTAGGGTCCCCTAAAGCAGGATGATTGTGGAAATTTCCCCAGGACTTTCTGATCGCATCGCGCGTCTCGAAGGGGTAGCGCGGAACACCGCACCGGTCGGATTCCGCTCGAGGCTGTCCTCAAGGACCTCGCCGCGGCAGGAGCGGCTCTGAATTGGTTGTGAAACAATGCGGGCTGATTTTGAGACGTCCCGAAAGCGCCCCCGCACCGAGCTCCTCCATCACTAAACCGAAGAGGCTGCGAGGTGTCCGTTTCTTGCGCAAAGCGAACATCGCGCAGGTTCTACCTAACATCAGCTTTTGATCCATAGCAAACGTCAACGTTTGGCCGCAACGGCGTAGTCGCGCATCACGTTTGCCTCTAATTGAAGTTCATCAAGTCGGTGTTTGAGAACGTCGCCGATGCTGATGATTCCCACAAGATCGGCGCCTTCCCTGACAGGAAGGTGGCGGACCCGTCGTTCCGTCATCAGCTTCATCACATAGGTGATGCTGTCATCGGGTGAACAGACAAGGACCGTTTTCGTCATTAGTCGGGAAACGGGAACCGTCGGCAATGCGCTACCGTGTGCCGCGAGGCCGTAAGCAAGATCGCGCTCGGTAACAATACCATTGATGGACTTGCCATCATCACTCACCACCATGGCCCCGATTTGGTCTGCGTGTAGCCGCACGGACAACTCGCGCGCCGATGCCTGGGGTCTGATCGTTTTAACCTCTGAGCTTTTCGTCTGGATGATGTCCGACACCTTCATGATCGTCTCCTCTCTCGAGTGAGAGCCCTCAGCCATGCTGATGAAAAGTCACCAAGCTTAGCACCTTGAGGGCGTGCTCCCAGGCCGATAGGGGGCGCTCTAAGGCCGCAGGGAACGAGCCACGTACCTGGGATGGGCCAAGTGGCTTCGCTTGCATGACGCTAACTGCATGATGACATATGCAGCTTCATCTAGGTAGGCTCGACTTCGAGGCGCACACACATGAAAACTTGTCCGTTCGATCTCGATCTCGTCGCTCGTACAGCCGACGAGCGCCTGAACGACACCAGTTTGGCCTCCCCGAAGGCTCACGTGCTTGGGTTGGTATTGACGCCACAAATGCCAGAGCAAATGTTGAGATGAAAATCCTCGCCATAGGCTTTAAGTGACGCTGGACGCTCTGCAAATTGTACACTGAGCAATTAGCCGCAGAGCGAGAATCGAGGGCGGCGTTGGGTGCGCGCGCCAATGTGCAGGCTTTCGCCTGTAGGCGAGACACTGGCATCGATAAGCCACACTTCCTAATTTTGAAGCGTTGATTAACTCTCGATCAACGTTCGTAAGCACATTCTGTCAAGATGGATCGGTCGGCAGAAAAGACGCTACGCATTCTACGAGAAGCCTCAGTTGGAGGGACCACGTCCACTGATCGCAATTTGGAAATCGTTGAAGGATCTCTGTCGGCCGACGAGAGGCTCGCCGTTTACGAGAAGGTAGCGGATGATGAGGGTGCCGCGCGGGAACTAAGGATGCTGGTGGCCCGCAAGGCGAACTTGCTTCGTATCACCGCCAGACTGCAGATGCGGAAAACTACAAATGGATTGCAACACGTAGAAATCCGCGACCGGGAACGCGCATCCTTGGATGACAGAGAGGTAGCCGATCTGCTTTTTTCGCCAATGAGGATGGCGGGGAACGCACGGGAGCGTGCTAACGACGTATGCAAGAAGCTCATGCAGACGCGTCAGCAGCCGGTAGGTGTGATAGACACGCTCAAAAGTTTTGTCGCTGACCGGCGCTTTCCTGTCGCAAAATGGAACTAAGTTTTTTTATTGACGACCTACGCAAACTGCGATCGCTTCTAGAAATCGACCCGCTTAGAGGTCCCAGGCATTGGGAATAGGGGGACCAACCCTACTGGCCACGCTGTGGGCGGATGCCCAAGCGGGTGCCCCGGACTCCGGAACCAGGAGTCTACCTCGGCTGTGCTACTAGCCGCCACAGGCACATCTACTCGGCGACGTTTTGCTGGCCACGCCCTCCACTCGCGGGTGAGTAGGCGCACCTGCCACTCGAGCAGCAATTGGCAGCGATATCCGTCTTGTTTGATTTCTTGAATCCAGTGCTCGCCCGCTTGCTCATCGACTGAAGCAAGCTGTGCTCAATGAGCTTGAGCCGCGCAGATTCAAGAGATGTTGGTACGCCTCAGGCTGCCTGGTGTGGCGGACGAGGATGGGGGCAGGTCGACTTTCGTTGCCCGGATCGCGGAGACTAGCTCACAGTGGATGGCTTCCGTTGGTCCAACTCACTTTCGGCCGTCAGCCGGAAGCGCTTTCTCGCTAGCTCTGTCTGAGGGAGCGCTCTCTACTGACGTCAATTGAGCGTGATCTGCGTCCTTCAGCTGCTCGAGCTTTGCTTTTGCCTTCTCCGAGCCGAGGTCCCGAGCGCGCTCGTACCAAGTCCGCGCCTGTACCAGATCTGCCTTTATTCCTTGAGCGCCGAGGTGGTCGATAAAGGCTGAATTGTAAGTGTCGCCGAGGGCCAGGGCGGCATCGGCGCTGCCTGCTTCCGCTGCTCGCCTGAAATAAGCTCTGGCGCCTGCGAGATAGCCGACATCAACCATCTTCTGACCGTGCGCCATGAGATCGGCAATGCGGTCGCTCTCGTTGGAGCGGAGAATGAGCGCGGACCGCGGATCAGGGGCAACATCGACCCTGGTCGAGGCGCTCGCCAGTATTGCGCCGTCGGCCGCCATGAGTTCGATGCGCAAATCGACCTCGCCGTTGTGCGCCTCGCCGTTTCGCGCCTTGGGCAGACGAAGCCGTAAGTCACCTATCTCGTCCGGCCTGAGGTTCCATTCCGTGGCGCCGTAAGGCCGCCCTTGCGAGAAGGTGGCGCCCTCGGGCATCGCGCGAATGGCGATTATGCTGCGGGCGGGGAGCGCGTTGGCCGAATCGACGGCGAGGTCGAAGGCGACGTCTTCGCCCTCTTTTGCCTCGATCATACTTGGTGCGCTGAGAGCTATGTCGGTCTTCGGCTCAACCGTTTCCACCGGTGGCGCGACAGCCACCAAGGTCTGGTGGCTCTCGGCAAGCTGGCCTTCGGCGCCGGCGACAATGGTTCGCTCCGATTCCGGAAGCCTGATGGCGCTCTCCCACAACAGCCCAAGTAGGATAGCGGCCGGAACCAGCGCGATGAGGATCCACCCC
The DNA here is from genome assembly GCA_963816805.1 of uncultured Alphaproteobacteria bacterium. Taxonomy (GTDB): domain Bacteria; phylum Pseudomonadota; class Alphaproteobacteria; order Rhizobiales; family Methyloligellaceae; genus Methyloceanibacter. The sequence continues at coordinate 51,873 of CAWFLU010000028.1, read as the reverse complement.
GCTAGTCCGCGATTGGCCGAAGGAACATTCCGGGCTTCGGGAATGACACCAGTCACAGTCGGTTCAAGCAGCGGCCTGACCGGACCGTCATTAGGAATCGTTTGCCCCCGGGGCGCAAAACGCCGCGCCATTGAGAACGATGTAGATTCACCGGAATACGGTATGTCGCCATTGGCTTCCGCCTCCGCCAGGCGTTCGGTGAGGCTAGCTGGCTTGACGATGCTATCATCAGACGGACTGACTGCTGACTGTCCCATGAAACCCTCCTACGCATCACACAAAGCAGAGAGTCGCGATGGTTGCGGCTCGTCAGTTTTCGTTGTGGCCCTTGTTCCACTCGAGAAAGGCGCGGAAGAGATCAGCGCGCTCCGCGTCGGAGATCGGCGCTCCGCTGGTACGCGCAGCCTGCGCGAGGAACGCCTCGAAATGATCGCGCGACGCGCTCTCCATCCCGTCTGCGGTCATCCCTTTGGTGCTGACTTCCTTGGCGTGGTCGATCCAAGCTTGTGCGGCAGGGGACCGGTGCCATCCTTCGAGCGTCGCCGCGAAGTTGACCTCACGCCATTTCGGCTGGCGCGGGGACTTCTGGAACGCATCGAAATTGGAGAAGAAGCGATCGACGAACTTGGCGACCCGCTTGTAACGGATACTATCTGCGCTCCAGTTGAACGCGACCAGGACAGTGCAGACGGACACGGTATCGACGCGTTCGCCCGCTCCGATCAGCTCCGGATAATCATCGTGGCTAAGGACTGCAGGGTAGTAAGCGTCCTCGAGCTCCTTTGTGTAAGGAATCCGAAGCACGGTCAGGCCGTCCGCACTTTTCAGATGGGCGAGTGCCGGCGCCGGCTTGCCGCCCATGACGATAACAGCCGTGATGTCACCGGACTTGAGCTTTTCGAATGCGTCGGGATCAGCGAGGTGCAGTTCCTGCACCTTGACGCCCAAAGCATCTAGGACCAATCGCGCAGTGATGTCCGTGCCGCTTCCTTGCTCACCAAAATTCACGATCTTCCCATTGAGCTGTTTGATGTCCGTAACGTCGGAACGGACGATGATGTGGACTTCCTCGGTGAATAGCTTTGCAACATAGACAATTCGGTCGACGAAGTTCGAACCGAGCTCGCCGGTGCGGGCGAAATATTTGATGATGTTGGCCTGGGTGATGCCCATATCCACACCCTTCAAGAACATCACGTCCTTGACGCTCTGCGCGGCCCCTTGGCCAACGATGGGAAGGACCCGGAGGTTGTCTCCGTCGTCCACGACCTTGGCGATATCATAGGCGATGCCAAGATCGGTGCCATTAGGGCTGCCGGCCATAATGGTCACGACGTTTTCGTTCATCCTAACGCGATAATTTTCCCGCTGCGTTTCGGCTGCAGTAGCTTGGGATTCCAGATTAACGTCGCCGTTGGCATTAACGTCGCCGTTGGCGCGAGGCGCTGCCATTGCCGTCAATGCGATTAAGGAAAATCCAACCGCGAGGGCGATACGCATCACGATCCCTCCCCAGGCGCTTCCCCCAATGATTAGATTGCTAACCTATGAGGCAGCTGAAGGCAACGACCATCCGTGTCTTCTAGACGGCAGATAAACTCCTAAACGGCAGATAAACTCCATTAGACGGCTTTGGTTCCTCAATGAGGAGCGATCCACTCCACGATGCGATGGCCTGGCGCAACGCGGCCAATGCCCCATCATGATTTTGGGGGAGCCGCGTCGCGTATGAAATTCGGGGGGTGCCCCCACCCGGCCTCGGCCGCAAGCGTCTGGCCAAGCGGGGCAGTTGACGCCGCAGTCTCAACCGCCACCATCTGGGCAGGCTAATTTGTCACGCGCATGTTCCGCTAGTGGCACTTACCAGACATTGCGGCGCGAAGGCCTTGCGTCAGCTCTGATCCAAAGCGGACATGCTCTGGATCAATGAAGGATGGTGCCGATTGGGTTACGTTTGTACTCCAACACCCTTGGCCTTCAACGCGCTGCCGATCTCGTCGAGAATCGCGGGATCGTCGATCGTCGCCGGCATGGTCCAGGGCTCGCCGTCAGCTATCTTCTTCATAGTGCCGCGCAGGACCTTGCCCGAGCGCGTCTTCGGCAGACTTGCGACCGTTATCGCGATTTTAAAGGCCGCGACCGGCCCGATCTTCTCGCGAATGAGGCCGATGCATTCCTGCTCGATCTCGGCAACCGGCCGGTTCACGCCCGCCTTAAGCACGATGAAGCCGCAGGGGATCTCGCCCTTGAGCGCGTCGGCGATGCCGATCACCGCGCATTCGGCAACGTCCTTATGGTCGCTCAGCACCTCCTCCATGCCGCCGGTTGAGAGCCGGTGGCCAGCGACGTTGATGATGTCGTCGGTGCGGCTCATGACGTAGATGTAGCCGTCGTCGTCCATGAAGCCGGCGTCCGCGGTCTTGTAATAGCCTGGAAACTCGGCGAGGTAGTTCTGCTTGAACCAGTCATCGTGCTGCCACAGCGTCGGCAGGCACGCCGGCGGCAGTGGCAATTTGACGACGATCGATCCCATGGTCTTAGCCGGCACCTCCTTGCAGGTTTCGTCGACCACGCGCACGTCGTAGCCGGGCATCGCCACTGTCGCCGAGCCGTGCTTTACCGGCAATTGCCCGAGACCCACCGGATTGCCGGCGATCGCCCATCCAGTCTCGGTCTGCCACCAATGATCGACCACCGGTTTCTTCAGCAGGTTCTCCGCCCAGGCTAGGGTGTCGGAATCGGCGCGCTCGCCGGCGAGGAACAGCGTGCGGAATCTCTTAAGGTCGTATTGCGCGAAGAATCTCCCTTTTGGGTCCTCCTTCTTGATCGCCCGAAACGCAGTCGGCGCGGTGAACATCGCGACGCATTTATGCTCGGCGATCACGCGCCAGAACGCGCCGGCGTCGGGGGTGCCCACGGGCTTCCCTTCGTAAAGAATCGAAGTGCAGCCGTGGAGCAGCGGCCCATAGACGATGTAGCTGTGGCCGACCACCCAGCCAACATCGGAGGCCGCCCAGTACACCTCCCCCGGCTCGACGCCGTAGAGGTTCCACATTGACCATTTGAGTGCGACCATGTGGCCGCCATTGTCGCGCACCACGCCCTTGGGCCGCCCGGTAGTGCCTGAGGTATAGAGGATGTAGAGCGGGTCGGTGGCCATGACCGGCACGCAATCGTACCCCGAGTGGGCGCAAATGATCCCTTCGTCGCGCGCCTTGGCCCAGTCGTAGTCGCGGCCGGCAAGCAGCACCGCCTCCTCCTGTGGGCGCTGCAGGATGAGGCAGGCGTCGGGCTTGTGCGTCGAGAGCCGGATCGCCTCGTCGAGCAGCGGCTTGTACTTGACGATGCGCCCGGGCTCGAGCCCACAGCTCGCCGACAAGATCACCTTCGGCTTGGCGTCGTCGATGCGGGTCGCGAGCTCGTTCGCGGCGAAGCCGCCGAACACCACCGAGTGCACCGCGCCAATGCGCGCGCAAGCGAGCATACCGATCGCCGCTTCTGGCACCATCGGCATATAGATCACGACACGGTCGCCCTTCTCGACGCCTAAGTTACTCAGGATCGCAGCCAACACCTGGGTCTCGACCTGGAGCGCGCGATAGGTGAGCGTGCGCTTCTGGCCAGCCAGCGGCGAATCGTAGATGATTGCTGGTTGCTCGCCGCGGCCTTGCATTACGTGGCGGTCGACGGCGTTCCAGCAGGTGTTGCAGACGCCGCCGACGAACCAGCGCCCGTAGATGCCGGCATCGGGATCGAACACCCGCTTCGCCGGCTCGATCCAATCGATCTCCTGCGCGGCTTCGCCCCAAAACCCCTCCGGGTCGCGTTGCCAGCGGGCATAGACCTCGTGATAATGGCTCCCTCGGGATTCCATGACGCTGTTCTTCCGCCAGATGAAAGCGCCGGCCTTACCCATAGGCACGTCGCTTAGATCAGAAAGTGTTCTTCCATCCATACCAGGCCGGGCGCGTTGGCCTTGGTCACAACCGGTCCCTCCGTCACGATGTGCTTCGGGATCATTCCGGGTTCCATGCCGGTGTTTTCGCCGAATGCAGTTGCGGCAACGCCGGCGATGATGGCGCCACCATGGATGAGGCAGGATGGGTTGCGCACAGTCGCCACAATCCTGCCGTCCAACACCGCCTGCAGGGCCGGCGGCATGGGTTGAACATCAAAACAGCGAGTTCGCTCTTGCAAGAGATAACATGGTTGTCCGCTAATGGCACTTAGCCGACATCACCGCCGACTCTAAGGATGTCCGGTTTTGGGATGGCTATCCCTTCGCTCCGAACCCATCGCGCGGGCTACCTGAAAGCTAGGTCCAATTGTCAGCCAGTCTAGCGAACCTCAACTTTTGCGAGTTTAAAATACTAATAAGCACGCGGTGCTTGCAATGAAACTGAGCGATACCATATTGATTGTAACTGGCAGGCTGGAATCCCGACCCTGACGGTGAAGACATCATACCGTGCTAACTTTCATGCACGCCCTTTCACAAGTTCAGCCCCTAAACGCTTCCTTTGCGGAAGCTTGGTTCGCGCTGCCAGCCGGCGAGAGATCGAAAACCCCACGAGGCACCATAATGAACACTTCCAACTCCCAAGCCGGCGCCGAGCAAGCGCGCATTTACCGCGACGCCGTGACACCCAATACGGCTGTGCCGGAGGCCATGCGAGCCATGGCCGAGAAGGTGGTGGATCGGAGTCGCGAAGCCTATGACCGTTCCAAGGACGCGCTCGACGCCTCAGTTGTGACCTTTGAGAGGAGCTTCGACGCTGCCGGCCAAGGCGCTGTGGCCTTCAACCGTAAATTCATCGACATGACCCAGCGCAACGTGAACTCCGCTTTCGACCTGGCTAAGAGCTTGGCGGGGGCGAAGAACGTCTCTGAGATGGTCGCGTTGCAGACGGCTTATTGGCAAAAGCTGCTGAGCACGATGACGTCCCAAGCCGAGGAAGTTCGCGCTCTGATGACGAAGGTAGCGGTCACCACAGGTGAGCCAGTCACGGAGCAAGTGAGACGCGGCGTGGACGAATTGCGTAAGGCAACCTGACTTGCAGCCACGCTCTATCGTGTTCGTGGGGTACGCCGCGTCTGTTCCTAATGATCAGTTGGCGTGCGAAAGGGCGGGCCTGAAGTGGGACTCCACAACCAATGCACCGAAAGTGAAATGTAACGCCGGATATGCCTGACCATCACGCGCTGAGTACGCCGCGGAGATTCGCGAACCGGTCTCATGTTTCATGGGGATAGAAGAGAGATGAGCAAGTTGAAATTGAGTGCGACGCTTTCTGAGGACGATCTGCGGAGCATCTCCGAATGGTCTGCGGGTCAGCGCGACACCGCCAAAGAACAAGGAAGGCGGGAAGGAATAGAGGAAGTAGCTGTTTGGCTGGAAGGCAAGATGCCAAAGTGGGGCGCGGCTTCTAAAGGAATGGCTGCCGAAGTCCGAGCCCTCGTGAGCTCGAAACGGCATGGGCTTTAAGGACACCGCTAAGTCGGTCAACATCACCCCCGCGCCAACAGCGATACCAGCGCCGGTGACGGCTATTTAGGTGGCAAGGACGCCTGGGTACCCGTCAACATAGCGGCGGCGGCGAACACGTACACCGGCAAGGGTGGGAGTAAGCGCGACTAAGCGACTGCCCACGGAAGGTAGTTTCCTGCGGGGGAGCCCAAGAAAGGTCCGGCATCAGGTTAGGCGGTCTACTTGCTATTTGCGACTTAAGCGGCCCTAGCGTCCACCGCGAACGTGAGGCAGCGGGGATCCTAATAGCCAGGGCACGGATACCATCCGTAGCGTGGGTCGAAACATTGGTTGGGCGGAGAGCCGTACCTTGGCCCGGCATACGCTCCGTACCCCGGATACCAACTAGAACCATAACCGCCACGGTAAGCCCACCTGAGCCCGCGATCATGGTCCCAATCATCGCGATCCCCATGGCCCCTACCATAAGCCCAATCATTCCGGTGATTGCTATCGCCGTTATGGCCATGCCGATCATTCCCATGATCGTGACCATGATGCCCGTCACCGTGGCCGTGCCCATGATGGCTGTCACCGTGGCCATGCCCGGCTAATGCGACGACAGGAAAACATGCCGCCAAGGCGAGTGCTGCAGCGGCTGCGAAATAGGTCAAAGTCCGTTTCATTGGACGCTCCGATAGGTGATGCTTGAGAACGACATGAACCCATCATGGCTCTCCGCATCCTGAACGGCCGCTGAACGAGGGACTGAAGGACCCGCTATTGACGCTGACAGCTTGGCGATGTTGGCCGCAATCCGCCTTGCCTCATCAAGAGGCGGGCGCGTCACTCACCGCAAGCGCTCGAACCCGTGGTGCAGACGTAAGGCACTACAACGCCCGTGAAGCAGGTGGTGTAGAAGTGCGGGGTGACGACGTCCGGCCTCAGCTGCGCATAATCCGGAACTCCATCCGGACGCACGGCCTTCCAGAACGGATCGCCCTTCACTTTGCGCGCTGTGAGACTCACGTTGCTCCAACCCTTGGCACGCTTTAGATCGGCGGCGCTTTGCAGCGCAAGGGTACGGGACATCTGGGCAGCTTCAGCCTGGGAGGCTGCGCTATGCGTGGCCTTAATTAGTTGGCATGCCGCTTCAGCAGGCGCGGTTGCCCAGGGAGCAATTAATGCAACGGCAAGCGCCATACCTATCATCCTCAAGACCTGAAGCATTGTCGCGCTCTCCAAATGGATGTGAAGACAGTGCGTTGAACCTGCGCTGATATGGCTAATTAGAGGTTAATCAGCGCTGAGTTGCGTCTCCGGCACAAAACCCCGCTGCTGCACCAAACACCTAACCGGCAAGGGTGGCTCTAAGCGGGACTAAGATAATAGAAGCAGATTGCTAGTACTGTGGGCCACACCACCATGGACGCTGCCACTAGGCCGACGCCCGCGCCGAGGGCGGCGCCTGTGGAACCCGCAATGAAAGCGCCAGCAGTCTCGCCAGCTACAAGGCCGATTATGGCTTCCGGCGTAATGGTACAACCCATTAGCGCGATGGCCAGAGCTATCACCGCAACGACTTTCATCGCGGGAATATCTCAGGCAACTTTTAATGGCCGGTGAATTGGCGTCGCCGAGGCAAACCATTGTGATTTCTGAACTCTGGCGGAAGCTGGTGCACCAGACCCGCTCAGCCGTGAGTTGGAAAGTGCGCTCCAGCCCAACGTTGCCGAAAGTTCGCGGGCTGCCTCAAACGCTTGGGGGGCGCTACAAGTAAAAGGCGCTTACCGGGTAGAAGAGAGGGTCCGCGAGCGAACGCAATCCCCAAAATCTCCAGGGGTCACGACTGTCCGCTATAGGGGATTGTCGAACACCCAAGCCAAGCGGCGTTGATGTCGGAATATCTCGGCAGTGATGTCCGAAATGCGACAAGCTAGGTCCATAATGTGAGGCGCTGTCGCCTCGTCAGAAATTTCTAGAACTCGCCCTTTACGGATGCGAACCATCATGCCGTCAGAGACAAGTTGGCAGTGAATCAGCTTGTCGCGTTCGGGCTTTATTGCTGCCGCCTTTTCGGCGATGGACGTGACCCCATCGATGAGTTCAGGATGACCTGCGTAGACGAGGGCCGCCAACCTTCGCCATCCGATAATGCGGTCAGCGAACTTGACGTTGAGATTCACTGGTTCATCGCTCCGTTTGTTGAGCCAAACTAGTTCCCGGTCAATCTCACCCTCTAGGAATGCCCATTGCAGCGATACGTGACCAATGGCGCGATACTGCTCTTCGCTGACGTTTAGCTGACGAGCGGGCACACTTTGAAGCTGCTCGGCCGTTCTAGACGGTCCCTCTATCCCTGCAGTAACTCTTCGCGGATAGGTCCGCACCTCTTGTGGCGTACCCCTTACTCTCCTCATCGTGGCATATAGGCCCCACCCCAAGACCCACGCCAACATCAGCGGGATAAGTGCCAACTGAGCCCAACTCGTCCAGTGAGCAACGGCAAGAGCTTGCCGGAGGTCCTTATTGCAGCGCTCCACACCCCCTTTCGTCGTCCAAGCCTGTTTGATGCAACGCTGATACTGGTCCCTTGCTATACGCTTTTCGTTATCTTCCCGGCTTAAATGAAAGTAGGTTGGCCCCACCACCACCCAAATCACCGATGCAATGATGCCGAGTCGCTTCCAAGTGATGAGGCGCATGGAATTGCTCGCGACGAGACGAGGTCAGGCACTTTCGACCAGGGCGATCAGGCCCTTGAGCAGCGCGGTTGGCGTGGGTGGGCAGCCTGGGATATGGAGGTCGACCGGCACCACGTTCTTGACGCCGCCCTCCACCGCGTAGCTCGCGGCGAAGATTCCGCCATTGGCGGCGCAATCGCCGACCGCCACCACCCATTTTGGGTCGGGTGTAGCGTTGTAGGTGCGCAGCAAACCCTCGCGCATGTTCTTCGACACCGGCCCCGTGACGAGCAGAACATCGGCATGGCGCGGTGACGCCACGAATTTCAGCCCGAACCGCTCGATATCGTAGAAGGCGTTGTTGAGCGCGTGGATCTCGAGCTCGCAGCCGTTGCATGAGCCGGCATCGACCTCGCGGATCGCGAGGCTCCGCCCGAGCTTGCGGCGCGCGGTGCGATCGAGCTTGGCGGCAAGCTCGGCGATCTCGGCATCGTCGGCCGAAGGCGCCGCCTCGGTCACCGGGCTGTTCAGCAGATTGCGCAAGACCAGACGCATGGCAAACCCTTATCTTTGGGTATTATCTCATCGGAAAAAGCCGGTTTCCACTTTTCGGCTGATGCCTCTACAGATCGTGACCCGAATAGGAGCAGTTGAACGACTTGTTGCAGAGCGGGAAGTCGGCGACGATGTTGCCCTCGACGCAGGCCTCGAGCAGCGGCCATTGGAACCAGGACGGGTCCCGTAAGTGGCAGCGCTCGAGTTTGCCGTCGGCGCCGATGCGCGCGTAGACTAACACGTCGCCGCGAAAGGCCTCGACGAGGCCAAGTCCTTCGCGAACCTCTCCAGCCTTGGGAAGTTCGGCGTGCGTCAATCCCTCAGGCAGGCGCGAGACGATCTGCTCGATCAACTTCAGGCTCTGCTCGACCTCGCGTATTCTGATCCACACGCGCGCATTGACATCGCCGTCGTCGCGCACCGGCACCTCGAATTCAAGCGCGTCGTAGGGCGCGTAAGGAACGGCTTTGCGTGTATCGAAGGCGCGGCCGGAGGCACGACCGACATAGCCGCCGGCGCCGAAAGCGCGCGTCAATGTCGGCGACAGATAGCCGGTCGTCACGGTGCGGTCCTGGAGCGAGGCGGTGTTGTCGTAGACCGCGACCAGCTCGGGGAATTTCTTGCGTACCTCCTCGATCAGCACAGAGATCTGCGCGAAACCGGCGGGTGCGATATCATGCGCTACGCCGCCAGGCACGATGCAGTCCATCGACAGCCGGTGACCGAAGCAAGCATTCGCCGTGCGGAGCACGCGCTCGCGCAGGAGAGCGAAGTCCGCGAGTAGGATGGTGAAGGAGGCGTCGTTGCAGATGGCGCCGATGTCGCCGAAATGATTGGCAATGCGCTCAAGCTCAGCCAACAGGGCGCGAAGATAGACGGCACGCTTGGGAACTTTGACCTGAAGCGCGGCCTCGATGGCTTGCGCGTAGGCTAAGGCGTAAGCGACGGTCGAATCGCCGGAGACTCGCCCCGCCAACAGTGCGCCCTTGTCGATGCTTGCGCCGGTCATCAGCGACTCGGTGCCCTTGTGCACATAGCCAAGGCGCTCTTCGAGCCGCACCACCGCTTCACCGTTGGCGGTGAAGCGGAAATGCCCGGGCTCGATGATGCCGGCATGGACGGGCCCGACCGGGATCTGATGCAAATCCTCGCCCTCGACGGGGAGGAACGGATAGGGCCCCTGTGCCTTACGGTTCTTCTTGTTGGCGCCGAGGGGCTGCGACACGCCCCAAAATCCGAGATCTAGCCACGGCCGCACATCCTCGGCGCCTGCAGGCTTCAACCCGTAAAGATCGCGGATGGCGCGCTCGAGCCTGATCGCGGGCGGATGCGACACGCCGACCGATGGGAACTTGCCGACTGGGCAGGGCAAAGTGAATACCGCGATCCTGGCCGACGGCTCCTCGATGAGGGCCATGTGGACTTCGGACTTGTCGCCCCACAGCCCAAGCAGTGTCGCGCGCGCTTCGACAAGTTCTTCGATCGCGCGACGCCAGCCATCAGTTGTCACCGTGACGCGCGGGAAGGGACGATGCGCCTCCGCCGTCTTTCCGCGCTTGACGATGTCGGCGAGAGTCATGGGTGTCTCATCCAAGCAGTCTCGCCACAGCCTCGAACCATGCGACGAGCTGCGGCGGAAGATAGATGCCCGCGGCGAGCACCAGCGCAAGATGCGCGAACATCGGCACGTAGGAGCATTTCACCTTCAGCGTCTCGCCCTTTGGCTCGCCGAACGCGATGCGGTTCAATTGCAGGAACAGCGCGCCTATGGCGATCAGCAGCCCGAGCACGAGGGGCACGGCGAGCAGCGGATGGTTGGTCAAAGTTGCGCTGACCGTGAGGAACTCCGAGGTGAACAGGCCGAGCGGCGGCAGGCCGGCGATAGCCGCCACGCCGACGACCAGACCCCAGCCGATCAAGGGATTCGTTTTGGTCAGCCCACCCATCTCGACGATCTTCTGCGTGCCCTTGACTTGCGAGATGTCGCCGACGGCGAAAAAGATCGCCGACTTGGTCAGCGAATGCAGTGTCATGTGGAGCAGCCCGGCGAAGTTCGCGAGCGGGCCGCCCATGCCGAAGGCGAAGGTGATGATGCCCATGTGCTCGATCGAAGAGTAGGCAAACAGTCGTTTAATGTCGCGGCGCCGATACAGCATGAAGGCGCCGAACAGGAGAGACACGAGACCCATCAGCATCATCAGCGGTCCGGACGCGAGCGATCCCTCGTTACCGCCGAGCAGCATCTTGCAGCGGAGCAGCGCGTAGAGCGCGACATTCAACAATAGGCCGGACAGCACCGCGGTGATCGGCGTCGGTCCTTCGGCATGTGCGTCGGGCAACCATGCGTGCAGCGGGAAAAGGCCAATCTTGGTGCCGTAGCCGAGCAGCAGGAACACGAAGGCGAGGTTGAGCAGCGCCGGGTCGAAGGTTGAGGCATGCGCCATGAGGTCGGTCCAGACCATGGCGTTGACGCCGGCGCCGACCACCGGCTCGGCCGCCATATAGATGAGGATGGTGCCGAATAAAGCGAGCGCAATGCCGACGCTCGCCAGAATGAAATATTTCCATGCTGCCTCGATGGCGGCGTGCGTCCGGTAGATCCCGACCATGATCACGGTAGTGAGCGTGGCGAGCTCGATCGCCACCCACATGACCCCGAGATTATTGCTGAGCAGTGCGAGATTGAAGCCGAGCATCAGCGCCTGATAGAGCGCGTGATAGAGCCGCAAGAAGCGCGGCGCGACGCGGCTGATGTCGATCTCGTAGGCGACATACGTCGCGCTGAACACGCTAGTGGTGAAACCGACGAAGGTGATGAGCACGATGAAGATTGTGTTGAACTCATCGACCAGCAGGTAGGGGCCGGGAGCCGGTCGCGGAAACCAGAGCAACAACAATCCGGCGAGGAACGTGAGGAATGATGCTCCGGCATTGACATAAGCGCTGAGGCGGCTGCCGGGCAGAAGCGCGATCAGCAACGACGCCGCGGCCGGGATGGCGAGAAGCGCGGTGACCGGATCGAAGCTCATCCGTGCTCCCCGCGATAGAGGTCGAGCGCGCCCACATTGACCGTGTCAAAGCGCTCGCGGATGCGGAACAGGAAAATGCCGATGACGATGAAGGCGATCAGGATCGAGAAGGCAACGCTGATCTCGACCACGAGCGGCATGCCCTTGGCGCCGGTTGCGGCGAGCACGATGCCGTTCTCGAGCGACATGAAGCCGACCACCTGGCTCACCGCGTTCTGCCGCGTCACCATCATCAGCAGCCCGAGCAGCACGACGGCGAGCGCAAACGCGAGATCCTCGCGGGCGAGCGGCTCGGCTCCATGCGTCACGCGGAGCATCACCACCATGGAGAGCGCGACGAGGCCCATGCCAATCAGCATAGTGAGCCCGATGCCACCGACGGTCTCGATCTGGCGGTGGATGCCGAGGTGCTTGATGATGCGATGGAGGGCGACCGGGATGACGATCCCCTTGAACAGCAGCGCGATAGCCGCGGTGATGTAGAGCTGCGGCGCGTCCTGCGCATAGGCTTGCCACGCCACGGCGGCGGCGAGCACGACCGCATGCAGCGCATAGACATTGAGCAGCGCGTAAAGCCGGTCTTGGTAGAGCAGCATGAAGCTGACCAGCACCAGCGAGCCTGCCAAGAGATGCGCGATGTCGTAGCTGAGGCCCTGCATCTATAGGCTCCCTGACACGAATAGCAGCAGCGCGGCGAGCAAAGCGAGCATCAGCGCCACACCCATGAATTGCGGTACGCGGAACACGCGCATCTTGGCGATCGATGTTTCGAAGAAGGCGAGCAGGAAGCCGCCCGCCGCGACCTTGGCGAGATAGGTCACGACGCCAATCATGATCGCCTCGGGACCCGCGCCGTGCGGGGCGATGCCCCAGGGCACGAACAGGCAGGCGATCAGCGAAACGTAGAGCAGGAGCTTGAGCTCAGACGCGAGGTCGATCACCGCGAGATGCCGCCCGGAATATTCGAGCACCATCGCCTCGTGCACCATGGTGAGTTCGAGATGCGTGGCGGGGTTGTCGACCGGAATGCGGGAATTCTCGGCGATCGCCACGATAATCAGCGCGATTAGCGCGAGCCCGAGCGAGAAGCGCAAGCCAGCCTCGCCGGTGATGAGATAGCTCGCCATGGTCGAGAGCTGGGTCGAGCCCGCAAGCAAGGCGAGGGTGAAAACGATCATCAGCATGGCCGGCTCGGCGAGCGAGCCGATCATAACCTCGCGCGAAGAGCCGATGCCGCCGAAGCTGGTGCCGATGTCGAGGCCGGCGAGGGCGAGGAAGAAGCGCGCGCTCCCGAGAAGAGCAATGATGGCGATGAGATCGGCCGACCAGGAGAACATCAGGCCGAAGCCAAAGGTTGGCACCAGAGCTGCGGCGACGAAGGTCGCGGCGAAGATGAGATAGGGCAGCGCGCGGAACAGCCACGACGCGTTCTCGGCCAGCACCACCTCTTTCCGCATCAGGCGGATGAGGTCGCGATAAGGCTGAACCAGGGGCGGGCCCTGGCGGCGCACCAGCCGTGCCTTGACCTTGCGCACGAAGCCGATCAGGAGCGGGGCGAGCGCCAGCACCAGCAGCATCTGGGCGGCCTGCACCGCAAGGTCGAGGATCATGGCCATATCGCCAGAATGAGAAGGAGACCGACAAGCGAGACGAACACGAAGCCGAGATAATGGCGGATGCTGAGATATTGCAGGCGGTTCAGCTTTGCGGCGATGGCTTCGACGAATCCGCCGATCGGTGCGTAGAGCGTGTCCCAAATCACGTCGCGAAGCTGCACCACGAGCCGAGACGGCCGCGCGTCGAGCGGCGGCGGCATGGTCACGGTCTCGGTCGCGCGGAACACTAGCGTCCCGAACACGCGGCGGATCGGCTGGGCGAAGCTCGAGGCTGTGTATTGTGTTCGGGGCGACGCATCGGGATAGCCGCAATCCCAGATTGGTCCGCGCCTCAGCTTGTTCGAGGCAAAGCGGTGGATGACGAAGGCGGCGCCGAAGCCGGAGATGGCCATGAACAGGAACACGAGCATCCCGTTATAGGAGCTCCGGCTCGCGACGATCGGCACGATCGACAAGAAGGGCACGTCACGCTGGACCGGCATTGAGTCGCCGACCATTGCGATCGAGATGGGGGATAGCGCGTCGATGAACAGACCGGGCAGAGTGCCGGCGAGCAGGCAGAGCGCGGCCAACACGAACATCGCGGCGAGCGAGAAGCGGTCGGCCTCATGGGCATCCTTGGCGGCCTCTGTGCGCGGGCGGCCCAGAAAAGTAATGCCGAAAGCCTTGACGAAGCACGCCGCTGCGAGGGCGGCCGACAGAGCGAGCAGGGAGCCGACCGCAGGCACGAGGAATTTCAGTCCCCAGGCGGGCAGCTCAGGGCTGAGCAGGATCGCCTGAAAGGTCAGCCATTCCGAGACGAAGCCGTTCAGCGGCGGCAGCGCCGAGATGGCGACGCAGCCGACCAGGAACACGAAAGCGGTGAGCGGCATGGAGTGGATCAACCCGCCGAGATGCTCCATGTCGCGCTCGCCGGTTGCCGTCAGCACCGCGCCCGAGCCGAAGAACAGGAGGTTCTTGAACAGCGAATGGTTGAATACGTGGAGCAGCGCCGCTGTGAAGGCAAGCGCCGCGCCGAGCGCCATTCCGTAGGACTGGAACGCGAGCGCGAGCCCAAGCCCGATGAAGATGATGCCGATATTCTCCACCGTGTGATAGGCGAGCAGCCGCTTCAAATCGTGCTGCATCAGCGCGTACAGAACGCCCATGACGCAGGTGATGCCGGCAAGCGCGAGCACCACCATGCTCCACCACCATTCGGGATTGCCGAGCAGGTCGAACACGATGCGCACGAAGGCATAAACCGCGACCTTGGTCATGACGCCCGAGAGCAGCCCGGATACATGGCTCGGCGCGGCAGGGTGGGCGAGCGGCAGCCACGCGTGAAGCGGCACGAGACCTGCCTTGGAGCCGGTGCCGATTAAAGCGAGAATGAGCACGAGCGCGGCGAGCGCCGAGGATTTCTGGCTCTCGCGGATTGCGTCAAAAGCGTAGGCGCCATCCGGGCCGCCGAGCAGGCCGAAAGCGAGCAGCAGCGCCAGCGCGCCGAAGCTCGCCATCAGCAGATAGATGTAACCGGCGTGGACGTTCTCCTTGACCTGATCGTGCGCCATGACCAGTGCCCAGGAGGAGAGCGACATGAACTCCCAGGTGAACAGGAAAGTGAATGCGTCGTCGGCGATGACGACCAGGTTCATGGCGGCAAGAAACAGCGGGTAGAATGGCAGCACGCGCTGCGGGGCCTTTTCGTGCCTGCCATAGCCTAGCGCGTAGAGGCTTGCCGCCGCGCCGCCGAGATTAACGACGACAAGAAAAAAGGCTGACAGCGCGTCGAGCCGGAAATGCGCGCCGATCCACGGCAGGCCGACCGGCAGAACCAATGTCTCGGTCGGAATTTGCCCGATCAGCGCGTAGAGAGCGGTGGCGAGCCCTACAACGGCGACGAGAAGCGAACCGCCATAGACGAGGATTCGGCCGACGGCGATGGCGTGAAGGGGGATTGCCAGCGCGGCCAGCGCGATCAGAACGGCGGCCGAGGCCAGAATGACGGAAAGCGTCATGAGCCTGCCTGCGGTATCGCTCCTGGCCGGGCAGGTCTTCCCATGTCAGCCGATCGAAGTTGATTTGGTTGGAAGATTTCGCGCGCCGCTTACCGGCGCGCAGGCGCAACTCTCCTCAGCCCCCATAACAATTGCCCCCGCCACTTCGTGCCAAGAAGGTGCCGAGTTCTAACCTGAAAGATTTCGCCGCGCTACCCGTCCCGATAAGGACGGGACACGTGGCTGCCAATTCCGCGAAAATCCTAGGCGTAGCCTGGCTTGCGGCTCTTCCTCGACCGCTTGGGGAAGGCGCGACTGGAGTGCGCGGCGGTCGCGGGCGATGAAGCGTCGGCCTTCTCCTTGGGAAAGAAATCGTGGTCGGTCTTGCCGATAATGGCAGCGCACGGAATGCCGAGGAACTCCTCGCTGGCGCGGTTCAGCAGAATGAAGCGGCAGGTCGCCGAATCCTTGGCAAACACGACGGCGGGCATGTTCTCGACCATGCTGGTGAGGAATGCCTCGCTCTGCCCGGGCGCCGAGCTGCGCTGGGCTGTCATCATCGCGCTGGCGCTCCCAACGCCTATTGGCGTTTCGCTCAATGCGGCGCTGCCCGACCGTCATGTAGCCTCGCCTGCCCCTTGGCCGCCGAACCCGGGCGGCCGATGCACGCGGAGTGGCTACGGACTGTTCGCCCTGACCAGATCGTCGCGCGCCTTCTCCAGATGCTCGGTGATGAGCCCCTGAGCGCCTTGGGCATCGCGCTCGTTCAGAGCGTTGTAGATGGCGCGGTGCTGGCGGTTGTAATCGATGATCACTTCGGGCGTCAGGATCTTCTCCTTCATCGCATCCCATTGTGCGTGCAGGCGCACGTGGTTGATCTGCCGGTAGACGTTGATCAACAGCGGGTTGCCCGAGGCATGGGCGAGCAGGAGATGGAACTCGCCGTCCCACTTCGAGAATTCGTCCTTGTTGGTGACGCATCCCTCGGCATTCGCCAGCACCACCTCCATGTCGTCGAGATTGCGCCGCGTCGCGTGCAGCACAGCAAGCCGCGTGGTGTAGGGCTCGACCGCCAGGCGTGCCTCGATCAGCTGGAGCGGGCTCACCTGATCGGCGAGGTCGGCGGCCCGACGGTTCGATGCGGCCGTCGCGCCAACGAAGGTGCCGCTGCCGAGACGCCGAGATACCAATCCCGCCTTCTCGAGCTGGTCGAGCGCGCGCCGCACCGTACTTCGCGCCGCCTGGAATGTGGCGGCCAACTGCCGCTCGGGCGGCAGGCGGTCGCCCTCGCTATAGGCGCCGGTCTCGATTGCCCGTTGGAGATAAGCCGAGATGGCGCCGACACCCCGGCTAGGTTTGACGAGGGCAACAAGGACGCCGTCACCGGCTCGGGTGTGCGGATCGGTCATTGGTCTTTTCCTTGCGGACAACGAAGCACGGGATACCACTTTGGACCCAAATGAAGAAATTGGTTTACAATCGGTATGCGGCCATGCGGTAATAGGTCTCAACGAGGTTCGCATACCAATGTGGTCCATTGCAACAATCTGGTTCGGAAATATGGCCCGCATACGGACCAATTCCGCGACAGACGGTGGTTGCTGATGAGCCTCCCGTCCTCCACCAAATACGCCGTCGTCGGCGCCGGCATTCACGGGCTGAGCACCGCGCTGCACCTTGCACAGCGGCTGAAGGCGACCGGCAAGGGCTCGGGGGCCGACATTCTCATTGTCGACAAGACGGCGATCGCAGCCGGGGCCTCAGGCATCGCCTGCGGCGTGGTCCGCAACAATTACTACCAGCCGGCGATGCGCGAGCTGATGGCGCATTCGGTCGACGTGTGGGAGAGCGATCCCAAAAATTATAGCTATCACCCGGTCGGCTACATGCAGATCAGCCCCGAGGTAATGCACGAGCAGGTCGGCACGATCTACGAGCAGCAGAAGGCGATCGGCTACGAGTCGGTGTTCGTCGAGGGCGCTGCCGACAGCCAGAAATACATGACCGGCCTATTCGACGATTGGCAGGCCAAGGGGATCACCTCGGTCCTGCACGAGAAGCGCGGCGGCTACGCCAACAACACCGCCTCGATGTACGGCTTGGCCACCAAGGCTGAAGCCGAAGGCGTGCGCGTCTTGACCGGGGTCGAGGTGCTTGGCTTCGAGTTCGGCTCGAACTCGGGCGCCGTGACGGCGCTCATAACCAACCGCGGCAATATCGCCTGCGACCATGTCGTCATCGGCGGCGGCCCCTGGGTCTCGCGGCTCTGGAACATGCTCGATCTGCCGAAGAGCATCACAGTCAGGGGCCGCGACGGCAAGGTCCATGAAGGCGTATCGATGTGGACTTATTGGTGCCTTGAGGAAGGCACTCTCGGCGTCGACCCGAAGATCCACAAGACGAATGACGGCCAGATGCCGCCCGTGATCCACGTGGACACCGATGCGCCGCTTTATTCCGACGTCGACGGTTCGCTGATCACCGACAAGCTCTGGGGGCTGTATTACAAACCCGACTTCAATTTCGGCGGCGTGCAGGGCGGTTCTTCGCCGTACAAGGTCGATCAAGATGCCGATGCCGTCGCGGTTGATCCCTACGGCCCCGATTCACCTGAGTTCGTCGTCGGCGACCACTTCATTCATATGTGGTGCTCGATGCTCGCGCATTGCCAGAAGAGGTTCGAAGGCAAAATCGCGCTGTACAAGCACCACGAGAATTCCGGCGGGCTCGGCTGTTTCACGCCCGACAACTTTCCGGTGTTCGATACGTTCCGCGAGAACGTTTACGTCATTGCTGACTCCAATCACGGCTATAAGATGATCGGCGTTGGCAAGCTGGTGGCGCAGGAGCTGTTGGGCGAGAAGAGCGCGCTGCTTGAGCCGTTCCGCTTTGCGCGGTTCGCTAAGGGCGAGTTGCATCCGACCTCCCACAGCCCATTCCCGTGGAGCTGAGTAAAAGGGGTGTGACATGAGTCTGGCTGGGGAGACTGATATCGACCGGTTCGTCGAGGATCCTGAGCGCAAGGAACTCGTCAAAAAGGTCCGCAAGAAGATCGACGAACTCGGCATCGACTATCTCTATTTGCAATTCGTGTCGGTGACCGGCCGCATCATGGGCAAGGGCATCCCGGCCGATCATTGGGAAAGCGTGGCGAAGAAGGGCTTCCAGCTCGTCTACGGCGCCACCATGAACCTGTTCGTCAACCGGCGCGGCGAATATCTCGGCTACGGGCCTGAGGCGGCCGAGCTGATCGGCATACCTGAGCCCGATACCTTCATGCAGCTCCCCTGGGACAAGCGGGTGGCGCGCATGTGGTGCACGCTATTCCGG
Source organism: uncultured Alphaproteobacteria bacterium (assembly GCA_963816805.1). GTDB lineage: Bacteria > Pseudomonadota > Alphaproteobacteria > Rhizobiales > Methyloligellaceae > Methyloceanibacter. The sequence goes on along the minus strand of CAWFLU010000028.1, from coordinate 33,213 downwards.
AATCGCGAAGAGCGATCGGAGCCAGGGGCGTTCTTGACTGCGGACGCGCGCGGCAATCTCCGCCGCATCCACGACCTGTTCAAGCAGGAGCATGGTCTCGAGCTTCGGCACGGCACCGAGCCCGAGATGATGTGGCTCAAGAAGGACGAGAACGGCAAGCCGGCCGGCGGCTATTCCAATCCTTATTGCTATCACATCGACCAGTTCGAGAGCCTGCGTCCGGTCTATCTCCGCGTCATCGATTACTGCCGCAAGATGGGCCTCGACATGATCCAGGGCGATCACGAGGATTCGCCCGGCCAGCTCGAGCTCAACTTCACCTATGACGATGCGCTGCGGACGGCGGACCGGCTGGCAACCTACCGGCAGATCTGCGCGCAGGTGGCGCGCGAGTTCAACATCATCGCCTGCTTTATGTGCAAGCCCTTCATGGGCGTCTCGGCCAATGGCTGCCACCACAATATTTCCTTGTGGCGCGGCGGCGAGGACGAAGTGAAGCCGCTCGGCAATGACGAGGGCAAGCTGCCCGGCATGAAGCAGAACTACGTCTACCGCAATGGCGGTGACAACACCTTCATGCCCGATACCGACGACATCCAGCTTCCGGGCAAGGTCGGGCTCAAGGCGATCGGCGGCATCGTCGCCCATCTCGGCGGGCTGACGGCGATCGGCTGCTCGACGGTCAACTCCTATCGGCGGCTATGGGACACCGGCTTCTGGGCGCCGGTATTCGCCGATTGGGGCTTCCAGAACCGCACCACCGGCCTTCGTGTCTCGGCGCCTGGCCGCTTCGAGTATCGCGCCGTCGATGCCATGGTGAACCCACACCTTATGGCGGCCGCGCTAATCAAGGCAATGGACGACGGGCTCAAACGCAATCTCGATCCGGGACCGCCCGAGGAGCGCAACATCTATCAGGCCATGGAAGCGGGCAAGCAGGTGCGCAAACTGCCGATGACGCTCGGCGATGCGCTTGCCGCGCTCGAGAAGGACGATGTCATCCGCTCGGCGCTGCCAGGCGAGATGTACCGCCTGTACGACGAATATAAGCGCGACGAGTGGGAGCGCTTCCTGCATACCTCGACGGAGTGGGACCTCAAAATGTATCTCGACTGCCTGCCGTAACGGCGGGTGCCAAGCTGGGAGGAGAACAAGAACAATGTGCGGAATTGCTGGGCTCATTCACCGCGACGGCGCGACCAGCGTCGGCAAGGAGATGACGGCGATGCTGCTGAGTTTGCGGCATCGCGGTCCGGATTCGACCGGCTTTGCCATCTACGGCTCATCAACGCCCGACGAATACGTCATGCGACTGAAGCTCGCCGAAGCCGAGGACCTGACCAAGGACCACCATATCCGCCAGAAGATCAGGGAACGGCAGGCCGAAGTCGACAACCGCTTGTCCGAGCTTGGCGCCGAGACCATCGAGGTCTCAGAAGCCACGCCCTACGCCTTCCGCTATCACTTACGTTATGCCGGCGACACGCGGCGCCTTGCCACCGAGCTGGAACAGATCGAGGGCGCAGAGGTGCTGTCGTTCGGCAGTGCGCTTGAGCTGATCAAGGATCTCGGCGACGCGACCCAGGTCTCCGAACAGTACGGGCTCGGCACCTTCAAGGGCACGCACGGCATTGGCCATACCCGCATGGCGACCGAGTCCGACGTCGATATCCGCTCGGCGCATCCCTATTGGGCTTATCCGTATAACGACATCGCCGTCGTCCATAACGGGCAGATCACCAATTACTGGATCATGCGTCGCGAGATGGAGCGGCTCGGCCATCGCTTCATGTCGAACTGCAACTCCGAGCTGCTTGCCGTTTACACCGCCAACAATCTTGAGCAAGGCGCGACCCTCGAGGATTCGCTCAAGTGTTCGATCAAGGATATCGACGGCGTGTTCACCTATTTGGTCGCCACCGCGTCCGAGCTCGGCATGGCCAAGGACACCATGGCCGCGAAGCCGATGGTGCTGTTCGAAAGCGAGAATCTCGTCGCCCTTGCCTCGGAGGAGGTCGCTATCCGGGCCCTTATTCCGCACGAGATCGACACTTCGGATCCGTATGACGAGGAGGTGCGCGTATGGCAGCGCTGACGAGGTCCACGCCGTCGGAGCAGGAGCGCTTGTCCCATGAGATGGGCATGCATACCGAAAAGCTCGGTGGCCGCTCGCTCCAGAAATTCTTCGACATTGACCTCAGCGAGACCAGCCACGGCTTCGCGCTGCCCGGCGTCTTCGATGTTGATTTCAACAAGCGGGCCGAGATCGATGCCTCCGTTCTCTCCTCTAACGCGATTAATCTCCGGCTGCGGAGCCTGATGCAGGACGGCTACGGCACGATCGTCCTGATGAATCCCGGTGCCAAGCACTCGATCGCCGTCGGCATTCTCAACCGTCTCAATCTGATCATCGAGGGCTCGCTCGGCTATTTCGGCCTTGGCCTGATCGACGGGCCGAACGTCCGCATCTCCGGCCGCGTCGGCTGGTCGTGCGCCGAGAACATGATGAGCGGCACCATTCTGATCGAGAAGAACGCCGGTTCGCAATTCGGCGCCGCCATCCGCGGCGGCGATCTCGTCTGCAAGGGCAATGTTGGTTCGCGGACGGGAATCGATATGAAGGGCGGCAACATCATCGTCGGGGGCGACACCGGCGCGTTCACCGGCTTCATGATGCAGCGCGGGCGCATGGTGATTTGCGGAAATGCCGGGAAGAATCTCGGCGACTCTATGTATGACGGCACGATCTATATCGGTGGCGAGCCGGCGAGCTTAGGCGTCGATGCAGTGTGGAGCGAGGTCACCGATTTCGACCGCAGATGGCTGGAGCGGAAGCTCCGCCTCTACGACGTGATGCCCAAGGGCGGTATCGGCGCATTCCGCAAGATCGTCGCCGGCAAGCAGCTGTGGAACTACGACAACCTCGAGCCGACCGAAAAGAAATTGGTGCTGTAAAGCGCGAAGGGCTGGGCAAATGAGGAAGAAAAGCAAGAAGGGTGGGAACGGCGCAGCGAAAGTGCCCGCGGAGGCGCAGCGCTTCATTCTCGGGCATAGCCAAATCTTCACGCCGGAGGTCATCAACGACATCCATGTGAAGTCGGAGCTCGGCCGCTACCGCATGCGCGGTTTCTCGCTGTTCAAGAAGATTCCGCATTGGGACGATCTCACCTTCCTGCCCGGCACGCTGACGCGCTTCGTCATCGAGGGTTACCGCGAGAAATGCGACACCAAGACGGTGATCGGTCCACGCGCCAAGCGCCCGATGGTGCTCGACATACCGGTCTACGTCACCGGCATGAGCTTCGGCGCGCTGTCATACGAAGCGAAGATCGCGCTCGCGCGGGGCGCCACCATGGCTGGATCGGCCACTTGCTCAGGCGAAGGCGGCATGATCCCCGACGAGCGCCGCTACTCGATCAAGTGGTTCTATCAGTGCATTCAGTCGCGCTACGGCTTCAACCCGCATCACTTGCGCCTCGCCGATGCTTGCGAATTCTTCATCGGCCAGGGCTGCAAGGTCGGCTTGGGCGGCCATCTGATGGGCCAGAAGGTCACCGACCAGGTGGCCGAGATGCGCTCGCTTCCCGCCGGCATCGACCAGCGCTCGCCGGCGCGCCATCCCGACTGGCTCGGTCCCGATGACCTCGCGCTCAAGATCGAAGAGGTCAGGGAGGCGACGAACTGGGAGATCCCGATCCAGCTCAAGCTCGGCGCCGCTCGTGTGTATGACGACGTGCGCATGGCGGTGAAGTGCGGACCCAACTCGATCTATATCGACGCCATGGAGGGCGGCACCGGCGCCGGCCCGCATATCGCCACCGAGGATACCGGCGTGCCCGGCATCGCCGCCATCCGCCAGGCGCGCCGCGCCATCGACGAGCTCGGCAAGCGCGGCGAAATCAGTCTCGTCTATGCCGGCGGCATCAGGAACGGCGGCGACGTGGCGAAAGCCATGGCGCTCGGCGCCGACGCCGTGGCGATCGGCCATTCGGTGCTGATGGCGCTCAACTGCAACAAGGAGATCCCCGAGTCCGACTTCCAGGGCGAGATCGGCGTCCCCGCCGGCTATTGCTACCACTGCCATACTGGCCGCTGCCCGGTCGGCGTCGCCACGCAGGACCCTGAGCTCAGGAAGCGCCTCGATCCCGACGCGGCGGCCGAGCGGGTCTATAATTTCCTGCATACCCTTACGCTCGAGGCGCAGATGCTGGCGCGCGCTTGCGGCAAGACATCGGTGCATAGCCTTGAGCCCGAGGATTTGGCGGCACTCACCATGGAGGCGTCGGCCATGGCGCAAGTGCCGCTCGCGGGCACCGACTTCACCGTCGGCGTCGACGACTATCACAGGATCGGATGAGTGGAGTTCGACTCATGGCCAACAAGAGCAAAAACGCGAAGAACGGCAAGCCGGCTAAAATCGTCAAGAAGGCCAAGCTTGGCAGCGACGTCGACAAATATCTGAAGGACTTGGCCGGGCTCGATACGACACGCGAGCAGCAGATCGGCCAGCACATCGGCTATCGCTACGACGTCAACCTCGTCCCCGATTACGATCGCCTGACCCCCTATCTCAAGGACTATATCGAGTTCATGGGCTGGGACGACCTCAACTGGCTCGAGGACGTGCATATGGGCTACGAGGCCGGCCAGCCCGCCATTTTCGATCGCAACATCAACGGTTGGGTGCGCATCCCCAAAGAGATGAAACTCCCCGACAACCAGCAGGATCGCGATATGCTGGCGCGCGAGCTCCTGGTCCGTTTCCAGACCTCGCCCAAGCATCCGCTGAACGATTTGAACAAGGCTTATCGAAAATTCTAAGGGGCGGGGGCGCCCTACAACCTGGCATTCTTGCCCCCACAGGGAGAACGAGCAGAGAAGGGTTGTTTAGGAATCTTGAGTGCCCTCGATTACGGGGAGCGCGATCGAGGGCACGACCAGAAGGAGGGGGGTTTTCCATGGTCAGCGCCACTGCAACTAAAAATGCTCCGCCCGTGGCGGAGACGGCACTTCATCGAGCTATTGGCTGGAAGGATGCGTTTTGGGTGGCGAGCGGCGTGCCGGCGCTCGTGCTGTTCTCGATCGGCGGCATTGCCGCGACCGTGGGCACGCCTTCGGTCCTGGTGTGGACGCTGTCGGTTCTGTTCGGCTTCATCCAGGCCTTCACCTATGCCGAGATCGCGGGGCTGTTCCCCAACAAATCCGGCGGGGCCTCGGTCTACGGCGCGGCCGCATGGGTGCGCTACTCCAAGTTCATCGCCCCACTCTCTGTGTGGTGCAACTGGCTTGCCTGGACGCCGGTGCTCGCAATCGGCTGCGGCATCGCCGCGGGTTACATCCTGAATGCGCTGTTCCCGCCTGATGCCGCCATCCGCACCTGGGAGATCCAGCTGCTCGATCTCGGCTTCCTCAAGGAGAATTTGAAGCTCAGGCTGAACTCGACCTTCTTCATCGGCGCCATCCTGATCGCCATCTCCTTCGCCATCCAGCATCGTGGCATTCTCTCGACCGCCAAGGTGCAGACCATCGTCGGCGTCGCGGTGCTTCTGCCGCTGCTCATCATCGGCATCGTGCCGCTGATCACCGGCGATGTGGCGATGAGCGCCTTCCAGCCGTTCGCGCCCGGCACCGATCCCGCCACCGCCGCGTGGAACAAGGCTGGTTGGGTGTTGTTCTTCGGCGGTCTGTTCATCGCCGCCTGGTCGGCCTACGCTTTCGAAACAGCCATTTGCTACACCAGCGAGTTCAAGGACCCGGCGACCGATACCTACAAGGCCATCCTCTATTCCGGCCTGCTCTGCATCGCCGTCTACATCCTCGTGCCGCTCGCCTTCCAGGGCGCTCTCGGCCTTGCCGGCGTCATGGCGCCCGGCATCGTCGACGGATCGGGGGTGGCCCAAGCCATGGCCTCGATGGTTGGGGGAGGGGTGGTCATCACCAATCTCTTGGTGGTGATGCTGCTGCTCGCCTTGATGCTCGCCATCACGACGGCCATGGCCGGCTCATCGCGCACGCTCTACCAGGGCTCCGTCGACGGCTGGCTGCCGCGCTATCTGAACCACGTCAACAAGAACGGCGCGCCCACGCGCGGGATGTGGACCGACCTCACCTTCAATCTGATCCTGCTGTTGATGTCGGATTACCTGTTCGTGCTCGCGGTCTCCAACGTCTGCTACATCGTGTTCAACTTCTTGAACCTAAACGCAGGCTGGATTCACCGCATCGACAACGCGCATGTGAAACGGCCGTGGAAGGCTCCGGATTGGCTGCTTGCCGCCGGCGTCGTGCTCTCCTTCGTCAACGCCTTCCTGCTTGGCGCGGGCGCCGACGTCTGGGGCGCGGGCACGCTCACGGCTGGCATCGTCACCATCGCCTTGATCGTTCCGGTCTTCGTCTTCCGGCACTTCGTGCAGGACAAGGGCAAGTTCCCCGCGGACATGCTCGCGGATCTGTCACCCGACGGTAAGCCTCTGAGCGCGCCCAAGGCAGGCATGCTGCCTTATGCGACGCTCGCTGCCGGCATCGCCGTCGCGGCCGCGGGCTATTTCATCTTTTGGACTTAGCTGCTCCGAATAGGGCGTCGGACCGAAATCATTTCGTGATTTCGGCCGACGCCCAATCGGGTCTGAACTGAAGCACGCTCACGTCGTCGGGCAGAGACGGATTGAAGATACGGTTATGCCAGAGGCTCGCCTCGCGAGCGGTCTCGTCAGCACCCAGCCGAAACACGGCGCATGGCAGGCGCCAGCGTTGCGAGAATTGGTCGAACGCGAGCACGCAATGCTTCTCGGCGAGGAGTCTGGCCGCAAGCGGCGAGGCGGCATCGAGAACCGCCGTCATCCGGTCACTGAAGCCTTGCGGTCGATGAAAATAATCGGCCTGGAGATGAGCGAGGCCGCGCTGATAGAGATCGCGCGGATCGGCCGAGCGCATTACCTGGAAGCGAAAGAAGGCGGTGGACTCCTCGGGCTCCCTCGGCACGAGCAGCACGGTCAGCGCGGGCGCAAGCTCGCCGCCGGAATCATCCAGCACGCGCGGCCGCATGCCGGGGGAGGGGCGCCCGCCGTCGGCACGCATGGCGATCTGCCGTATTCGACATTGCCAAGCGACGAAGTCGTCACGCTTTGTCGTGATTCTGGTCTTTTTACGCGGTCTGTGCGAGCTCACGGTGGTCCCGACACTGCATAGGTCTTAGGCAACTCCTGCCCCCTGACAAAAGCTGATGCTCGTTTTCCTCTCAGGAAAACTTATTTCATATCGGTTGACGTCCTTCCGAGCCAAGAGATACAGTCTTATGATAGCGAAGTCGCCCGGAGCAGACAACTCGTGAGGGGGACTACCGAGACAACATTGAAACAAATGACGGCCTTGGCAGGCCGCCGTGGATCCAACATTGGAGGTGGAGCTATGGCTGAAGTCGCGGTAAGGGCGGACGTGCCCGAGCATCTGCGCGCGCGGGTCGATCGAATGTTCAAGCGTGACGCGAGAGCAGCAATTACGCTCATCGTCGTTCTTTGGCTCACGATCTTTTTCGTCATCCTTGCCGTGAGGCCTTACATGCCGCCGGGCGTGGAACCGGTCTGTTGGATCGCAGCGGCGTTCTTGCTCCTGTACAACACGGCCTCGATCGTGGCCATGCTCCGGCATTACTCGGAGGACAAGGCGCACATCTACCCGATCGACATCCACCATCTCGACGCCGGCCGCTAAAGGGAGGGCTCCATGGCAAAAATATACGTTCCTCCGAGGCAAGGCGTGGCGGGGCAATTGTTCGACGTCGCCTTCCTGCTCGCGCTCGTCTTTGCCGCGCTCTTCCTTCCGCTCTGGCTCAAGATCGCCGTGCCCTCGCGCGTTGAGCAGTTGCCCGAAGGCGTGAGCTACACGCTGGCTGCTGACGGCACGACCAAGCAATGGACTGGCCTCACTTGGGACAAGCTCGGTCAAAATCCGACCATGCAAGCCCAGTGGGAGAAACTAGGCTACACCGTCGAGACGGCCGCCGACATCATCACTCAGCGTTTTGACTATACGATCGACACGGCCGGTCTGGTGATCACCGCCATTGTGGTCATCGGCTTCTTCATTTTCCTCGTCGTCATGTCCGACCGCGAATACCGGCAGGTCATCGCCGAAAAGTTCGACGGAACGACTGATCGACGGTCGATGTAAAGGGGGGCTCGTCAATGTGGGACATTCTCGCAAATGTCGCCTGGGTGATTGCCGCGGCGATCTTCCTCTGGATGGCTTGGGACTTTTTCGTCGTCAACTCGAAATACGATGAAAACGTTCTCGTGAGCTCCCGCGAGGGCCTCGATGAGCTCCTCCCTGCGGGCGATCAATCCACTACAAAGAAGAAGAAATAGCCATGGTCGATACAACGGTTCCCACCACCACCACCACCACCACCACATCTCAATCGCTCAACCTGCTGAAAGTCCTCGGCCCCGCGCATATCTGGGCTCTCGGCGTCGGCATCGTTCTCGTCGGCGAGTTCATGGGTTGGAACTATGCCGCGGGCAAGGGCGGTGCTTTCGGCGCTCTGATCGCCTGCTTTGTCAGCGGCATCCTTTACACCTGCGTGGCGAAGATCGATTCCGAGGTGACTTCGACCGTCGCTTCGGCGGGCGGCCAATACGCTCAGGCCAAGCACACCATCGGCCCCTTGATGGCCTTCAATGTCGGCCTGTTCATGACGCTCACCTACCTCATGCTGAACGCCGGCGACGTCCTGGTAGCGGGACAGCTGGTGCAGATCGGCGCTCAACAGCTCGGCCACGACATTCCCTGGCAGCCTTTCACCGTGTTCTTCCTGGCGATTCTGACCTTGCTCAACTATCGTGGCGTCCTGGCGACCTTGACCGTGAATTTCGTTATCACGGCTGCGGCTTTTCTCAGCATCGTCATCCTGTTCATCGGCGTTAAGCCGTGGGCTCCGGGTGAGGTCCTTCTGCACAAAGACTTGCTGACGCCGTTGCCCTATGGCTGGATCGGCGTCATCGCCGCGCTTCATTTCGGCATGTGGTTCTATCTCGGCATCGAAGGCACCTGCCAAGCCGCCGAGGAGGTCCGCTCGCCGGGTCGCGCATTGCCGCTCGGGACGATGAGCGGCATCATCACGCTCCTCATCGCCGCCGCGATAACCTGGTACGTCGCCTGCGGCCTCATGCCGTGGGAGTATATCGGCTGGGACGCGACGCTTGCGCCGCTTTACAACTCGGCGCGGATGACGGGCAGCCCGTTTTTGATCGTGCTCCTGTTCATCGGCACCCTGCTATCGGCGATCGCATCCTCGAATGGATGCACCAATGATCAGGCCCGCGCCTGGTTTGCCCTGGGACGCGATCGTTATCTGCCGGAATGGTTCGCGGCGGTACATCCGAAATACCGGACACCGTTCCGCTCAATCCTGTTCCTGACGCCGATCGTGTTGATCTTCGCGCTCTACATCCCGCTTGCGCAGATCATCACCTTCTCGATCCTGTCCGGCCTGCTGAACTACACTTTCATGCCGATCAATATGTGGAACTTCCGGAAGAAGTGGCCGGTCGGCTCGATCCGTCGCGGTTTCAGCCATCCGTTCCACCCACTACCGGCTGCGACGCTGCTCCTTCTGTGCTTGGCGACGTTCTTCGCCGTGTATTTGGGTTACGGGCGGCAGCTCCTGGCGATGATGGCGTTCTACATCGTGGCGTCGCTGTGGTTCGCCTTCTACCGCTATCGCTATGTGAAGCGCGGTGCACAGTTCACCATGCCGTGGCCAAAGCCTGCAGGCTACTGAGGAGCGAATGCTGAGTTATGCGGTCGCGTTGGTAAGTGTCGCCTTATTGGTGATGCTCTACCGGCGCGACCGCCGGCTTTTGAAGGCTAAACGTGCCAAGTTCTTCGGCCTCTGCCTGGATATGTTCCAGGCCTACCGTGTCACCCAGGACGGCGCCGTCTACCCTCTGCTGAGCGGCCGCTATCGCGATCACGAGGTGCGGCTAGAGCCTCTCATCGACAACATGGCATGGCGCAAGGTGCCGATCCTATGGCTGAAGGTAACCGTGCTGAAGCCCAATTCCTACCAGGCCATTCTTGATTTCCTTGTGCGTCCGGGCGGCGTAGAGGTCTACTCGCCGAGCGATGAACTGCATTATCACCTTCCACTTCCAGACGGATGGCCTGAGCAGGCACTGCTCTGCACCGACGATCCTTCCGCCACAGCGCCGCTCGAGCTGATCACGCCGCATATGGGGGTGTTCGCCGACGTTTATATGAAGGAGCTGGTGGTGACCTCGCGCGGTGTTCGCCTCACGCGCATGATTTGGCAGTCCAAGCGGCTGAACTACATGGTGTTGCGGGAGGTTTCGTTCGAAAAGATCTACCTTGATCCCGGCGTCGCCAAGACCTTGCTCGATAGCGCGATCGCGATCGCCGACGCGCTGTCCAATGCCGGCTCGGTCGAGCGGGCGGCATGACGGGCTGGCGAAAAACACAGTGTCTCAGCAGGAACAAAGGCCGCGTCCGCCGCTGAACGCCTATGTGGTCTTGCTCGTGGCGATCCTGCTGCCGGGTTTCGGCCATGTGTTGAACGGACAGCCGCGGCGCGGGCTCATCATGCAGCTGTTCATGATCGTGCTCGGCTTCGTCACTTGGCAACTCGCGCCCGCGTCGGCGAGCCTGGTCGGCAAACTGTCAGGCGGCCTGTTCGTCTACGCGCTCAGTCTACCCGAGGCCTTCCGCGTGGCGAAACTCCGCCAGCTCGCCTTCGAGCACGGCAACGAACCTAAGCACCGGTCGGACGTCGACGTCTAGCAGTCGAGCGTCGCGGCACGCTCCCACTCGGTCAGATGGCGCGAGTAGTCGTTCCACTCGCGGTTCTTGAGCTTGACGTAGGAATCGACGAACTCATCGCCGAGCTCGCGGCGGAGCAGCGCCGACTTCTCCGTCAGCCGCAACGCATCGAGCAGGTTGAGCGGCAGCTTCTTGGTGCCAGCCGGCGCCTTGTGGCCCTCGGTATACATGTCGATATCGAGCGGCTTACCGGGATCCACGCCGCGCGCAATGCCGTCGAGCCCCGCGGCAAGCAGCGCCGACGGCAGCAGATAGGGATTAGTGGCGCCGTCGGCGAGCCTGAACTCGAAGCGCCCGCCGCCCGGGACGCGGATCATGTGGGTGCGGTTGTTGCCGGCATAGGTCACCGTGTTGGGCGACCAGGTCGCGCCCGACAGCGTGACCGGCGCGTTGATGCGCTTGTATGAGTTAATGGTCGGGTTGGTGATGGCGCAGATCTCGCTCGCGGCGTCCATCACCCCGCCGATGAATTTGTACGCGTCGCGCGACAGCCCGAGCCCGTCATTGCCGTCGTCGAACACGTTCTTGCCGTCCTTCCACATCGATACGTGCACGTGGCAACCGCTGCCGGTCAAGTTCACGAACGGCTTCGGCATGAAGGTCGCGCGAAGTTCGTGCTTCTCGGCGATCGCCTTGACCATGTATTTGAAAAACGCCATGCGGTCGGCGGTGACAAGCGCGTCGTCATATTGCCAATTCATCTCGAACTGGCCGTTGGCATCCTCATGATCATTCTGGTACGGCGCCCAGCCGAGCTCGAGCATCGAGTCGCAGATCTCGCTGATCACGTCGTAGCGGCGCATCAACGCCGACTGGTCGTAGCAGGGCTTGGTCTGGGTATCGGCTGCGTCGCCGATCGCGGAGCCGTCGGGCGAGACCAAGAAGAACTCGCATTCGACGCCGGTCTTCATCTGGTAGCCGGCCTGCGCCGCCTTATCGCGCATCTTCTTCAAGATATTGCGCGGCGCCTGGCCAACTAGCTTGCCGCCCATATAGGGGTCTGCCGCGAGCCAGCCGACCTCCCTCTTCCAAGGCAGCTGGATCAGGCTCGAAGCGTCGGGGATGGCGAGCACGTCGGGATCGGCCGGCGTCATGTCGAGCCAACTGGCGAAGCCCGCGAAGCCTGCGCCGTCCTTTGCCATGTCGCCGATGGCCGCGGCCGGGGCGAGCTTCGCTCGGAGCGTGCCGAACAAATCGACATAGGAGATCAGGAAATATTTGATCCCGCGCTCGCGGGCCTCGATTGCAAGATCGACCGCCATGTAACTCCCCTTTGCTCTACTTCACTCCCGGAATCCAATCCGTGCCGGCTAGCGGCACCTTGGCCATTGCCGCCGCCTCGACGCTAAGTGCGACGAGGTCTTCCGGCTCGAGATTATGCACGTGGCTCTTGCCGCAGGCGCGCGCGATGGTCTGGGTCTCAAGCGTCAGCACGGCAAGATAATTGGCGAGCCGCCGCCCGGCGAGGTCCGGATCGAGCCGCGCGGCGAGCGCCGGGTCTTGCGTGGTGATGCCTGCCGGATCGCGTCCTTCGTGCCAGTCATCGTAGCAGCCTGCTGTGGTGCCGAGCTCGCGATATTCCGCCTCAAGCGCCGGGTCATTGTCGCCGAGCGCGATCAGAGCTGCGGTGCCGATCGAGGCGGCATCGGCGCCGAGCGCCAGCGCCTTCGCCACGTCGGCGCCGTTCCTGATGCCGCCCGAGACGATTAGCTGCACCTTGCGATGCATGCCGAGATCTTGTAGCGCCTGGATCGCCGGCCTGATGGCGCCGAGGATCGGCAGGCCGACATGCTCGATGAACACTTCCTGCGTCGCCGCCGTGCCGCCCTGCATGCCGTCGAGCACCACCACGTCGGCGCCGGCCTTGACCGCAAGCGTCGTGTCGTAATAGGGCCGCGAGGCGCCAATCTTGATGTAGATCGGTTTTTGCCAGTCGGTGATCTCGCGCAACTCCTCGATCTTGATCTCGAGATCGTCGGGGCCGGTCCAGTCGGGATGACGGCAGGCGGACCGCTGGTCGATGCCCTTCGGCAGGGTGCGCATCTCGGCCACGCGGTCGGAGATCTTCTGGCCGAGCAGCATGCCGCCGCCGCCGGGCTTCGCGCCCTGGCCGATCACGATCTCGATCGCGTCGCAACGCCTGAGGTCGTCGGGGTTCATTCCATAGCGCGAAGGCAGCAGCTGATAGACCAGGACGGTCGAATGCTCGCGCTCCTCATTGGTCATGCCACCGTCGCCGGTCGTGGTCGAGGTCCCAGCCTTCGACGCGCCGCGCCCGAGCGCCTCTTTTGCTTGCGCCGAGAGCGAGCCGAAGCTCATGCCGGCGATGGTGATCGGGATCTTGATATGGATCGGTTTCTCGGCGAACCGGGTGCCTAGCCAGACGTCGGTCGCGCATTTCTCGCGATACCCTTCGAGCGGGTAGCGGCTTATCGAGGCGCCCAGGAACAGGAGATCGTCGAAATGCGGCACCTTTCGCTTGGCGCCAAAGCCGCGGATGTCATAGATGCCGGTCGCCGAAGCTCGCCTTATCTCCGACAACGAGACCTCGTCGAACGTCGCGGACGGGCGAGGGGCGGTCCTTGGCGTTGAGTCCATCAGTACGCTCCGGCATGGTCGACGTGAAAATTGTAAAGCTTGCGGGCCGAGCCATAGCGGCGGAACTCGCCGATATCGATCTGCCCGTTCATGCCGGCGCGGCCGAGCACGTCATGCACCGCTTGCTTGTGCTCGTCGCGCATCGGCTTCTCGATGCAGTCGGCGCCCAGGCTCTTGACGCTGCCGCGCACGAATAGCCGCGCCTCGTAGATGGAATCGCCGAGCGCGTCGCCGGCATCGCCGAACACCACAAGATTGCCGGCCTGGGCCATGAACGCGCTCATGTGCCCGACCGAGCCGCGCACCACGATGTCGATGCCTTTCATCGAGATGCCGCAGCGCGACGATGCATGGCCGTCGATGCGAAGTACGCCGCCGCGTCCCGTCGCTCCGGCCGACTGGCTCGCATCGCCTACCACATGCACGAAGCCGGACATCATGTTCTCGGCCACGCCGGTCCCAGCGCTGCCGTAAATCAGCACGGTCGCATGCTTGTTCATGCCGGCGCAGTAATAGCCGACAGGGCCGTTGATCTCGACGGTGATCGGCGCATCGAGTCCTGCGGCGATGGCGTGGCGCCCCGCCGGGTTATCGATGATCCAATGCCGCTCGTTGGTGTCCTGCCGCAGCCCATGCAGCGCCGTGTTCAGCGTGCGCAGAGGCGTCGTGCCGAGATCGACTTCCGGCATGATCAGCGTTCCCAGAAATAGACCGTGGCGGGCTCGGGCTCCCAGACACGCGCGTGCTCGATGCCGGGGAGGCTGGCAAGCGCGCGATATTCCGAGCCGAACGCGACATAGCGATCGGTCTCGGCCATGATCGCCGGCTTGCAGGCGATGCCGTCGCGCAACACGCCGAACCCGTTCTCGGTGCCGACCACGAACGTGTAAAAGCCGTCTAGGTCATCGAGGCTTACCTTCAGCGCATCACCAAGCGAAAGTCCCCCGCGCATGCGCCAAGTGAGATAGCCGGCGGCGACCTCGGTATCGTTCTCGGTCTCGAACGACAGTCCCTCGCGCTTGAGAATGCGACGGAGATTGTTGTGGTTCGACAGCGAGCCGTTGTGCACTAAACACTGATCTGAGCCGGTCGAATAGGGGTGCGCGCCGTCGGTTGTGACCGCCAATTCGGTCGCCATGCGGGTATGGCCGATGGCATGGGTGCCATGCATAGCGCCGAGCCCAAACCGCTCGGCAACCTTCTCCGGGCGCCCTACTTCCTTGAACAGGGTCATGCGCTTGCCGCGCCCCACAACCTCGACGGTCGGCGCCTCGCGTGCGAGCCATTCGTCGAACTGTCCCGCCAAGACGTCGCTGACGCCGATCACCGCGTGGGTGTCGTACAACATGATCTCGGCGTCGCTGAAGGCTCGGCCAATGCGGTCGGCCAGCTCTTTGGCTGCGTCGGGCGAAGCGGCGCGCAGGGTGATCTTAGTTTCGCCGCTTCGGCCCTCGCCAAAGACGGCGAAGCCCGCACTGTCGGGCCCGCGATCAGACAGCGTAGCGAGCATGGCTTCGGTCAAACTGCCAAGCTGTGGCTCGAGCGAAGGGTCTTTCAGGAAGAGGCCGACAATGCCGCACATCGCAGGGAAGCTCCAGGTAAATGGGCTTTCACCATGCTACGGCGGCGCACCGTTCGTCAACCCACATGAAATAAAGTTTCCTGAGGGTAAAGACGCTCAAGCCTTAACTACGCGGATAGATGATGATCGAAAGATAGGTCATCGGCCGCTCGAGCAGCTCCTCGGGGCCGTGCGGCGCGCCCGAATCGAAGAACAGCGCGTCCCCTGGCGACATTGGATAGAGCTTGTCGGCGTGCCGGTAGACCACTTTTCCCGTGAGCATGTATATGAACTCAACTCCGTCGTGCTGGAACAGCACATAGGGCTCGGCGTCCTGGCTCAAGGTGATGAGATAGGGTTCGACCACAATGTCGCCTGACAGCGAGTGGCCGAGCAGCTCATAGCGGTGGCCCGACTTTGTGCCACGCCGCTCGATCAGCACGCCCTGGCCGGCGCGGACATAGGAACAGTCGCGCCGCTCCTCGAAATCCGCGAAGAAGCTCGTCATCGGCACGTTGAGCGCTCGCGCCAGGGCTTGCAGCGTCGAGAGTGAGGGCGACGTGCCGCCGTTTTCGATCTTGGATAGCATCCCGGGTGAAAGCGCAGCTTGAGCCGCGAGGTCTGTCGCCGTGAGCTGAAGGCGTTGGCGAAGCACCCTGACCCGCCGCCCGATCGAGACTTCGAGCTTGAGTTCGCCCGTGGTCGGCGCGTTTGAGCCGGTCGCGTAAGGCTTGTCGGCCTCGGGCTTGGAGCGGAAAAGGCTCGCCGGCGATGCACGACGTTTGCTGCCGGAAGCGGTCCCCTTGGGCAGCTTCCGCGTTAGGGTCCTGGTCGCCATCCCGCCTCCATCGCAGGCCGTTGTTTTGCAAGTCAAGCTAGCATGATCACACCGAGCACGGCCACGCCCTCGGGCCGGTGATATCTTTAGTGGGTCGAGCGCGTCGCGCTTGGAGCCTCGCCGAAGGCGCGTCGATAGGCCCGGGCGAATTGGCTCGATGAGGCAAAGCCGGTGGCGAGCGCCACGTCGAGCACGGGGAGGGTGGTTTCGCGGAGGAGCTGACGGGCGCGCTCCAGTCTGAGGAAGCGGTAATGTCGGTGGATGCCGCGACCGAGATGATGCTCGAACAGCCGCTCGAGCTGGCGAAGCGAAATACCTGCCTCACGGGCGAGGGTCGCGCGGGGCTGCGGCGTCTCCAAACTCATTTCCATGCTGCGCAACACGCCGATCAGCGTCTCGTCGGCGACGCCGAACCGGTAGCGGAGGTCCATCCGCTGTGGCCCCATACCCTCGCGAATGTGGGTGTGCAGGAACCAGTCGCCGACCGAGGCCGCGAGCTGGCGGCCGTGATCGCGCTCAATCAGCGCCACCATCATGTCGAGCGCGGAGATGCCTCCAGAACAGGTGATGCGGTTGCCGTCGATCTCGAAAAGCGACGGCACCACCTCAATATCGGGAAAGGCCTCGCGGAAAGCGGGAAGGTGCTCCCAATGCAACGTCGCGCGACGCTGATCCAACAGCCCGGCCTTGGCGACGATGTATGGCCCGCCGGAGATGCCGCCGATGGCGACACCCTTCCGCGCGAGCCGCCTGAGCCAGCCGAACACGCTGCGGTCGTCGAAGGTCGCCGGGTTGCCGCCGGCGCATACGAACATCATGTCGGCAGTGCGATGCTTGTCGGTTCCGCAATCGGTGATGATGGCGACGCCGTTCGAGGCCATAACCGGTTTGCCGCCGGGCGCCGCGTGCCACCAGCGATAAAGCTCCTTGCCCGAGAGCAGATTGGCCGCGCGCAACGGCTCGATCGCCGCAGCGTAGGACATCAGCGCGAAGCCCGGCACCAGCAGAAAGCCGATAGTCTGCGGTGAATTTTGCTCGCCGGTCATGTCGCAAAATGTCAAGCAAGCGTCGCGAAATGTCAATCAGCTCTTAACGGGCGGCGCAAAATGCCGCTCATGCACTACTCGGTTGGCAGCCTGCTCACCAATGCTTTGACCGGTAACAAGCACTGGAAGCCGCTCTGGCGCGAGCCCGAGCCCAAGAAGGCCTACGATGTTGTGATCATAGGCGGCGGCGGACACGGTCTTGCCACCGCTTATTATCTCTCCAAGGAGCATGGCATCACCAATGTGGCCGTGGTCGAGAAGTCTTATCTCGGCTCCGGCAATGTCGGGCGCAACACCACCATCATCCGCTCCAACTACCTGCTTCCCGGCAATCTGCCGTTTTACGAATGGTCGATGAAGCTGTGGGAAGGCTTCGAGCAGGATTTGAACTACAACGCCATGGTCAGCCAGCGGGGCGTGCTCAACGTCTTCCACTCCGATCCGCAGCGCGACGCCTATGCGAGGCGCGGCAATGCCATGCGGTTATTCGGTGTCGATGCCGATCTGCTCGACCGCGACCAGGTCAGGACTCTCGTCCCCTTCGTCGATTTCGACAACGCCCGCTTCCCCATCCGCGGTGGACTGCTCCAGAAACGCGGCGGCACGGTGCGTCATGATGCAGTCGCCTGGGGCTATGCCCGCGGCGCCGATTCTCGCGGCGTCGACATCATCCAGAATTGTGCGGCAACCGGTTTTCGCATCGAGCAGGGGCGGATCATTGGCGTCGAGACGGATAAGGGCTACATCGCCGCCAAGAAGGTCGCGCTGTCCTGCGCCGGCAACTCATCGCGCGTCGCGGCGCTTGCGGGCTTGAGACTGCCGATCGAGAGCCACTCCGTGCAGGCCTTCGTCACCGAGGGCGTCAAGCCGGTTATCGACGTCGTGATGACTTTCGGCGCCGGCCATTTCTACGTCAGCCAGTCCGACAAAGGCGGGCTCGTATTCGGGGGCGACATCGAGGGCTACAATTCCTACGCACAGCGCGGCAACCTTCCCGTCATTGAGGATGTCTGCGAGGGCGGCATGGCACTGATGCCGCTGATCGGGCGCCTGCAAATCCTTCGCTCCTGGGGCGGCCTGCTCGACATGACCATGGACGGCTCGCCGATCATCGACTTCACGCTGGTCGGCGGCCTCTATCTAAACGCCGGATGGTGCTATGGCGGGTTCAAGGCCACCCCGGCCTCGGGCTGGTGCTTCGCCCACCTGATCGCTAAGGACGAGCCGCATCCGCTCGCGTCAGCCTTCCGTCTCGACCGCTTCGCGCGGGGCGCGGTTATCGACGAGAAGGGCATGGGCGCGCAGCCCAATTTGCATTGAGGCAAGATCATGCGGATCACCTGTCCCTATTGCGGTGAGCGGGCGCTAGAGGAGTTCACCTATCGCGGCGATGCCACGGTCATCAGGCCCACGAGCCTCGAGCCGGGCGCCGAGCAAGCCTGGGTCGATTACGTCTATCTGCGCGACAATCCGGCCGGTCTCCATCGCGAGCATTGGCATCACAGCCAAGGCTGTCATGCATGGCTCGTGGTAACGCGGGACATGACCACGCACGAGATCACAGCCGTCGAATTCGCGGACAAAGGATCTTGAGCATGGCGCAAGCGCAAGCCCATCGCACCAAGACCGGCGGCCTGATCGACCGTACCCGCTCGCTCTCCTTCACCTTCGATGGCGAGGAGATGACCGGCCATCCCGGCGATACGCTCGCCTCCGCGCTGCTCGCCAACGGCGTGCGGCTGGTCGGGCGCTCCTTCAAATATCATCGCCCGCGCGGCATCCTCTCCGCGGGCTCTGAAGAACCCAACGCCCTGGTCGAGCTCCGTTCGGGCGCGCGGCGTGAGCCCAATACCCGCGCCACAACCGTCGAGCTCTATGACGATCTCGATGCAGTGAGCCAGAATCGCTTTCCATCATTGAAATTCGATCTGCTATCGTTGAACCAGCTTTTCGGACCAGTCTTCGGGGCCGGCTTCTACTACAAGACTTTCATGTGGCCGGCTTCGTTCTGGGAGAAGCTCTACGAGCCGGCCATCCGGCGCGCCGCAGGGCTTGGTCGTGGCGCGGGCGTCGCTGACCCCGATCACTACGAGAAAGCTTACGCGTTCTGCGATGTGCTCGTCATCGGCGGCGGTGCGACAGGCTTGGCGGCCGCACTCGCGGCAGCGCGTGCCGGCTCGCGAGTGATCCTGTGCGAGGAAGATTTTCGGCTCGGCGGGCGCCTGCTTGCTGAACATTGCGAGATCGAAGGCCGTCCAGCTATCGAATGGGTCACTGCCGCCAAGACCGAACTCGAAGGCCTACCCGATTGCCGAATCATGCGGCGGACTTCGGTAGTC
Organism: uncultured Alphaproteobacteria bacterium; assembly: GCA_963816805.1. Classification (GTDB taxonomy): domain Bacteria; phylum Pseudomonadota; class Alphaproteobacteria; order Rhizobiales; family Methyloligellaceae; genus Methyloceanibacter. The sequence continues at coordinate 13,998 of CAWFLU010000028.1, read as the reverse complement.
GGCGTCTACGATGGCGGCACCTATGCCGCGCTCGAGCGCGTCAACGACCACGTCCCGGTTCCGCCGGAGCACGAGCCGCGCCAGCGGCTGTGGCGTATCGTGGCGAAGCGCGTCGTGCTTGCCGCCGGCGCCATCGAGCGTGCCATCGTGTTCGGCGACAATGACCGGCCCGGGGTGATGCTTGCCGGCGCCGTGCGCAGCTATATCAACCGCTTCGGCGTGGCGCCTGGCGGGCGCGCCATCGTGTTCGCAGGCAACGACGATGCCTTCCGCACCGTGACCGATCTCGCCGACGCAGGCGTCGAAGTTGCGGCTGTGGTCGATGCCAGGCGCGGCGGCTCACCATTCGCGCGCCAAGCGGCCGATCATGCCAATTCGCGCTATCTCGCTGGCGCCGTGATCCAGGCCGTGCGCGGGCGCCAATCCGTCAAAGGCGTCAACATCAAGGATGCGAGTGGGAAGACCGAGCGCATCGACTGCGACTTGATCGCTATGTCCGGCGGCTGGAGCCCGACCATCCATCTCACGACCCATCTGAACGGCAAGCCGGTTTGGAACGAGAAACTCGCGGCGCAGTTGCCGGGCAAGCTTCCGCCTGGCATGAGCGTCGCCGGTGCTACCGCCGGGGAGTTCGGCTTGGGCGCGTGTCTTGCTGGAGGCGACGCAGTGGGGACAGAGGCTGCGCGAGCGTGCGGCTTTGCGCCTACTCGGCGACCGGTTCCAATTGCCAAGGACGAGGATCTCGCCGCGACCCCGGTGTGGCAGGTCGACGGCGGTCGCGGCAAGGCCTTCGTCGATTTCCAGAATGACGTCGCGGTGTCGGACGTGAAGCTCGCCGCGCGTGAAGGTTTCCGCGTGCCCGAGCATCTCAAGCGCTACACCACGCTCGGCATGGCGACCGACCAAGGCAAGACCACGGGCTTGAGCGGTTCGGCCGTGCTCGCCAACGTCACCGGGCGCTATATCGGCGCGGTCGGCACCCCCACCTTCCGTCCGCCCTTCACCCCAGTCGCCATCTCTGCCTTTGCCGGGCATCACCGCGGCCAGGATTTTCGCCCGGCGCGGCTTGCGCCGTCGCATCAATGGGCGAACGAGCAGGGCGCGGTGTTCGTCGAGACTGGGCCTTGGCTCCGCGCGCTCTATTACCCGCGCGCCGGCGAAGAGCCGCAGGACGCGGTCAACCGCGAGGTGGCCAATGTCCGCACCGATGTCGGCATTTGCGATGTCTCTACCCTCGGCAAGATCGACGTGCAGGGGAGGGATGCCGGCACCTTCCTAGATCGTGTCTATACCAACACTTTCTCGACGCTCCCGGTCGGCAAGGCGCGCTATGGGCTGATGCTTCGCGAGGACGGCTTCGTGCTCGACGACGGCACGACCGCGCGGCTCAATGACGATCATTATTTCATGACCACCACCACAGTGAACGCGGTCAAGGTCATGCAGCATCTCGAATTCTGCCAGCAATGCCTTTGGCCCGAGCTCGACGTGGAGACGGTCTCCGTCACCGAACAATGGGCGCAGTTTGCCATCGCCGGACCGCGAGCACGCGAGGTGCTTCAGCGTATCGTCGATCCCGACCACGACATCTCCAATGCCGCTTTCCCCTATCTTGCCGTCGGCGAAGTGAGCGTCTGCGGCGGCACGAAGGCTCGGCTGTTCCGGCTGTCGTTTTCCGGCGAGCTCGCCTATGAGATAGCGGTGCCGGCGCGCCTCGGCGATGCTCTGGTACGCGCCCTTATGGAAGCAGGTAGCACGCTCGGCATTGCGCCTTACGGCACTGAAGCGCTTGGCGTGCTCCGCATCGAGAAGGGGCACCCGGCGGGCGGGGAGCTGAACGGCCAGACCACGGCGCACGATCTCGGCATGGGCAAGATGCTTTCGACCAAGAAGGACTTCATCGGCCGCTTCATGGCGGCGCGCCCTGCTCTCACCGATCCAAAGCGTGCCACTCTGGTCGGACTCAAGCCGGTCGAGGCGGAAGGCCGCCTCCGCGCCGGCGGCCATCTCCTGCCCAAGGATGCCGAGGCCACTGCCAAGAACGATCAGGGTTACGTCACCTCGATCGCCTTCTCGCCCTCGCTCGGTCACTGGCTCGGACTTGGGCTGCTCGAGCGCGGGCCTGAGCGCATGGGAGAGATCGTGCGCGCCTACGACCCGGTGCGCGGCGGCGACACCCTCGCCGAGGTGGTCCGACCTTGCTTCATCGATCCTGAAGGAGAGCGCCTTCGTGTCTAGCACGCTCCGGTCAAAGTCGGCGCTTGACGGAATCGCCATTCCGGGCCGCTACGGCAGGAAAGATGGCGAGCCCGGCATCGCCATCAGCGAACGGGTGGGGCTAGGCCTCGCCACCGTTGCTGCCCGCAAGGGCCAGGCCGAGGCTCTGAAGGCGGCGGTCGCGAGCGTCTACGGCGTCCAACTGCCTGGGAGTTCGCGCGTTGTCGAAGGATCGACCATAAGCTTCATCGGCTACGGACCGGGCCAATGGTTCGCGGTATCAGAGAGCCTGGCCGACGAGGCGCTGGCGCGCGAGCTTAAAGACAAACTGAAGGCGCTGGCTTCAATCTCAGACCAGAGCGGCGGGCGCACGGTGCTCCGCATTAGCGGCAGGCGTGCCCGCGACGTCGTCGCGAAGGGCCTGCCCATCGACCTCGACCCGCGCGCCTTTCCGCTCGGCAGCGCCGCGACCAGTGCCGTCTCGCATATGGGCGTGCAGTTTTGGCAAACGGGCGACACGCGGAGCTATGACATCGCCGTCTTCCGCAGCCTGTCGGAGAGCTTCTGGCGCTGGCTGACCGCTTCAGCCGGCGAATACGGCTACGAGGTGACGGTACAAGAGCGCTAACTCGCCTTTTCCTTCGGCACCTTTTTGCCCTTCTTGCGGGCTTCCGACAGGCCGATGGCGATGGCTTGCTTGCGGCTGGTCACGGTCTTGCCGCTCCGCCCGCTTTTGAGCTGTCCACGCTTCTCCTTGTGCATCGCGCGCTCGACGTCCTTCGACGCTGACTTGGAATATTTGCGTGCCATGGGTGAACTCCTTTTGAGGCCGAGCAAAACGTTCGGCGCCCAAAAGGAGTTCCTAAGCAGCGGTTTGCTGCGGCGCTAGACCGGCATCACCTTGACGGCAACCGAGCGGGTGACGAGCAGCACCACGCTGTCGCCGACATGGATCTGGTTGAGACCAGGAACGCTCGGATTGATGGCGATAATGCGCTTCTGTCCGTTGCCGTTGAAGAAGGCAATGAGTCGCTTGTTGTAGTTGATCGCTGCGACCGTGTCGGTGATCTCGATCGTGCTGAAGTCGGAGTCGCCGCTCAGATTGACCTCTACCCAGTCCTGCTCGGCGACGGTCGGCGCATTCATGCTCATGCCGGACTCTTCCGCACTCGTGATAGAGTTGTCCTGGTTGATGGGCGGCCCAGCGAGCTTCTGCAGCGAGGTGGCGACCTCCTCGGAATAAGAGACGGTCACCTTACGTCGCGGCCGAGCTTGATCACCATCATATTGCCCTCGGGCACGGCCACCGTCAGCAGACGGTTGGTCACGTCGACGGCCTCGACGGTGGCGATCGTGGTTATGACGCCGCCCATGCTGGCGACCTCGGTCTCGGCCTTGGCTGCGGCGCTGAGACCTAGAGAAAGCACAGAAGGCAAGCGCAAATCTTGCTGATGCGGGAATCGCCTGCATGAAATACCTCCCGAGACTGACTTTGGATTTGAACGAGACTGCCAGCTGCCGCCGGAAATTGATGTCCGCCGCCGCCTCGAGTTGTACCAAATCCATTGGGCGCAGTCAGCCGGGGTGGGATGAAAATCCCTAGGCTTTGCGCGATCTCGCTATCGTCTTGATGCGCCCGCGTGGTCTGCCGGACATCTCGCCGATTTTGCGATCCTGAACCTCGACGAACGTTCGAGCCGGCTCATCGCCGTCCAGCCCGCCAAGCTCGGTGGCCGGGACCTTGCGGTTGGAGGTCTGCGATCCGTCCTCATAGAAAACGTCGAACAGCACGAAGCCGCTCGGTTGAGCTTGCTGTCTCCTCGCCATGAGAGAATCGGTTCCTTGGTTGTACGCCTCGTCGTGATCTAGGCGTCCTGCGGCCCCTTGTCGGGGTCGGGGTCGCCCGGTGCGCCGCGTGCCGCCTTGCGCTTGGCCGTCTCGTCATCGAGACGCTTCCGCTTTTCTTGCTTCTTTTGCGCCTTGGCCCGGTCGCGGTCGGCACGCTGCTGGTTGTAATTTGGTTTGAAAGCCATCTCTCATCGTTCCTCTTGCCGAGGTCAGGTTTGCTTCGATCGCCGCGGCTTTGGACGCCGCGCGGCCGGCGGGTTCGCTACTGCGGCGCTCCGGTCAGCGGCTTCCTTGGCGAGACGGAGCTCGCGCAGCCGCGCCGTCTTCAGCGCCATCGCCTCGCTCTCGCGCTCCTGCTCGATCTTGAAATCGGATTCACGCTTCTTGGTCTTGTTGAGGAGCGCCTCGGCATTGCGCCTTGCGGCCGAGACGCCGGACGTCGGCTTGCTCATCTATGTCCTCCTCCTGAATGGCGAGAGACCTGACCGCGCCTGTTGGTCGGCGCCGCCAGCATGGGGATTTCGGAAATGTGCGGGCTTCGCGAGCGCTGCGGCCGCCGACCCTTGGTGGTTTGCTGAGCCCGTCCGCGCCGCGGCGCTTCGACCGCAGCTTCTGACGGCGTCTCGACGAGACGATGCTCCACCACAGCCACGTTGCGCTTCATCAGCGATTCGATGTCGCGGAGATATGGCCGCTCGCTTTGATCGCAGAATGACAGCGCAGCACCTCCGGCGCCGGCGCGGGCAGTACGTCCGATACGGTGCACATAGCTCTCCGGCTCGTTCGGCAGCTCGTAGTTGATGACATGCGAGATGTTCGGAACGTCGATGCCACGCGCGGCGATATCGGTGGCGACCAGGACGCGTACTTTGCCTTTGCGGAAGTCCTCGAGCGCGCGCACCCGCGCGTTCTGCGCCTTGTTGCCGTGCAGAGCGTCCGCCACAACGCCGGCCTGCTTCAGCTGTTTGCATACGCGATCGGCGCCGCGCTTGGTGCGGGTGAACACGAGAACGCGGTCAAACGTGGGGTCCGCGAGGAGCTCGTTCAGCATCTGCCGCTTGTCCTTCGCGCCGACGAAATACACGCGCTGCTCGATGCGGTCGACGGCGACCGTCTTCGGCGACACGTCGATGCGCGCTGGATTGTCGAGAATGTCGTTGGCGAGCTTGGCGATGGCCGGCGGCATGGTCGCCGAGAACAGCAAAGTCTGGCGCTGTTTGCGGCACGCGGCGACGACTTTGCGCACGTCGTGAATGAAGCCCATGTCGAGCATCCGATCGGCTTCGTCAAGTACGAGGATCGATACCCTGTCGAGCTTGACGTGACGCTGGTTGAACAGGTCGAGCAGGCGCCCGGGCGTGGCAATCAGGATATCGACGCCGGCCTTCAGCGCGTTCACCTGATGGTGTTGGTTGACGCCGCCGAAGATCACGGTCGATTTCAGCGCAAGCTTGCGTCCGTATGCGGTGAAGCGCTCGCCGATCTGACGGGCGAGCTCCCGCGTCGGCGCTAGGATCAGCGCCCGCGGCGACCCCGGCACGCGGTGCGCCGGTTCGAGCGAGAGGCGATGAAGAATGGGAAGCGCGAACGCGGCAGTTTTGCCGGTTCCGGTCTGCGCGATGCCGAGCAGATCCCGCCCTTCGGTAAGAATGGGAATGGACTGCACCTGGATCGGCGTCGGCTTCGTATAATTTTCGGCCTTCAGCGCGAGCTGCAAGGGCTCGGCAAGGCCGAGGCCGTCGAAAGAAGATGGTGTCACTACGTTTCCTTATATGCCCTCGCCCGCCAGCCGCATGTCTGCGGGGCTCGAAGCGGGGGCGTTACGCCTCACCCCACGCGCTTATCTGAGGGCAGACGAAGAAGAGAGGAATTGTCTCGGGACGAGGCGCCGCAAGGGTTGCGGCAGCTGCGCGCGATCGCGAGCAATCGATGTTCGCGGACCATGTGGGAAAGATTGCCGCCATGTCAAGCAAAGATGCGTGACGGAGCGTTAAGGATTGAGGAATCTCAACGGTTTCCCGGCTGTGCCGAGGAGGACAATTTTCCTAACCTACCTTCCGCCGCCGCAACGGATAGCGCGAGCTGTCGTACAGCGCGCGGATGCCGAACCCGTCGAATCGCTCCTCGTTGACCTCCAGCGTGCTGCCGAGCAGGAGCTCGGGTGGCAGGACTTCGACGGCATATTTGATCGCCTCGGCGGCGCTCTTGAAGCGCGTATAGCGCATCGGCCGCTTGCCGGTTTTGCTCGAACTTGCGTAGAGCTCGGCAGGAGCTTTGTAATTGAACGCGCCCACCCTTCCATTAAAGCATGGGGAGGGGATCGAGACCAGCCTTGGCCGACGCAGCCAGCGCTCCTCCGCCCAAAACTGGTTGGCGTTTCATTGCGCCCAGAGGGTTGTCGGCGGCGGCAATCGTTGTCAGGCTAAGCGCCTCGCACGACCAAGCCGCTTAGGCCGAGAGCTCCGCTTCATGCCGCACGTCCCACCGCTCGTTTCCACCCTCGCCATCGGCCTCGTGCTCGCATTCGCCCTGGGCGTACTGGTGCATCGCTTCAAGCTCCCGCCGTTGGTCGGCTATCTGCTCGCCGGTATCCTGATCGGGCCGTTCACGCCCGGCTATGTCGCCGACCAGAACATCGCCAACCAACTCGCCGAGGTCGGCGTGATTCTGCTGATGTTCGGCGTCGGGCTCCATTTCTCGCTCGACGATCTGCTGTCGGTCCGCGCCATCGCTATTCCCGGCGCTCTGGCGCAGGGACTGATCGCGACGCCGCTCGGCATCCTCGTCGGCCTGTGGCTCGGCTGGACGCTCGGCGCCGGACTCGTGTTCGGCGTGGCGCTGTCGGTCGCGAGCACGGTGGTTTTGCTCCGCCTCCTGCAAGAACGGCGCCTGGTCGAGACCGAACGCGGACGCATCACCGTCGGCTGGCTGATCGTGCAGGACCTCGCAATGGTGATCGTCCTCGTGCTGTTGCCGGCGCTTGCCGGGATGTTCCGCGGCGTCGAAGCCACTCCCGATATGGGCGAGGTGTTGCTCTCGATCACTATCGTGCTCGGCAAGTTCGCCATCTTCGTCGCCATCATGCTGCTCGTCGGCAAGCGGCTGATCCCGGCTGTCCTGCACTATGTCGCCCATACCGGCAGCCGCGAGCTGTTCCGACTCGCCGTGCTCGCGATCGCGCTCGGCGTGGCTTACGTAGCCGCGGAGTTGTTCGGCATCTCGCTCGCGCTCGGCGCGTTCTTTGCCGGCATGATGTTGAGCGAGTCGCGGCTTTCGCAGCAGGCCGCCACCGAATCCTTGCCGTTGCGCGATGCCTTCGCCGTGCTGTTTTTCGTCTCGGTCGGCATGCTGTTCAACCCGGGCATTATGCTGGATGCGCCCCTGGCGCTGATTGCAACGGTGCTGATCATTCTGCTCGCCAAGACGGTCGCCGCCTATCTCGTGGTCCGCCTGTTCGGCCACTCGCCGGCAACCGCGCTCACTATCGCGACCTCGCTGGCGCAGATCGGCGAGTTCTCCTTCATCCTCGCCGGGCTGGCGCTGAGCTTGAAGGTTCTGCCCGAGCAGGGCCGCGACCTCATCCTCGCCGGTGCCATCATCACCATTCTGATCAATCCTTTGCTGTTCGCCGCGCTCGACGTGATTCTGGCTAGACGTGACAAGAAGTCAGAGGCGGCGAGAGAGGCCGAGGAGCAGGAGACGATGCCGACGCGCGAGCCGATCCGCCCGACAACGCTGAAGGACCACGTCGTACTGATCGGCCATGGTCGGGTTGGGAGCTTCATCAGTGGCGTGCTGCGCGAGCGGGGCATGCCGGTCTTCGTAATCGAGGACGACGAGGACGCCGTCGCCGATCTCAGGTCCGCCGGGATCGAGGCTCTCTCCGGCAACGCCGCCGACCCTGAGGTGATCGCCGCCGCCAATCTCGGCCATTCGCGTTGCCTTTTGGTGGCAATCCCCGACGCGTTCGAGGGCGGTCAGGTCGTTCAGCAGGCGCGCGCTATAAATTCGGCCCTGCCGATCATCGCGCGCGCTCATTCTGAGGCTGAAATTGCTCATCTCATGAAGCATGGCGCGACTCTCGTAGTCATGGGCGAGCACGAGATCGCCAAGGCGATGATCGAGAACATCGATGAACGTGACGCTGCGCAGGCTCGCAGCGTGGCCGAAGTCGTCGCCTTGGCCACTGTGCTGGGTCCCAAGCCGGCGCCGCCTTGAAGCGGGGAGGCGTCGAGGCGCTCGCCGGCAATGCCGCCGAGCCGGAGATTATCGCCGCGGCGAACCTCGGCAAGGCGCGCTGCCTGTTTGTTGCCATTCCCGACGCCTTTGAGGGTGGCCAGGTCGTGCAGCAGGCGCGCGCCATCAGCCTGACGCTGCGGATATTCGCTCGCGCCCATTCGGAGGCCGAGAGCGAGCATCTGAACCGCCACGGCACAACCCTCGTGGTGATGGGCGAGCACGAGATCGCCAAGGCGATGCTCGACCAACTCACCTAAAGCATGTGCTTGATGTCGGCCGAGAAGGTCGGATAGGCGAAGATGAAGTCGCGGATCTGGCTCGCTTTGATGCCGTGCTTCATCGCTAGCCCAAAGATGTTGATCAGCTCTTCGCCGGAATGACCGACGAAATGCGCGCCGACTATCGCGTCGCTCGCCTCATTGATGATGATCTTCGACCAAGCAACGGTCTCGGCGAAGGTACGGGTCGAGAACCAATACTCCATGTCGTTGACCTGAGTGCGCGTCTTGAGGCCCTTGTCCTTGGCCTTGGCCTCTGACAGGCCGACGGTGGCGAGCGCCGGGATGGTGTAGACGCAACTCGGCAGGTTCGCATAGTCGGGCCGGTGCTTGGGTCCCTCGACAATATTGGCGCCGACCAGCCGCCCTTCATAGGTGGCGATCGGCGACAGCTGCGGCGGACCTGACAGCACGTCGCCGCAGAGATGAACCGACGGGTTGGAGGTCGAGCGCATGGTCTCATCAACCGATACGCGGAAGCCTTCATGGGCGATGTTGCCGGCCTCGAGATCGAGCTGATCGACATTGGCGATGCGGCCCGCGCCATTCACCACTCGGTCGCTCTCGATACTCAACTCCTTGTCGTCGACCTCGAACACTGTGCGCAAGCGCTTGCTTGCCCTCTCGACGCGTTTCACCTTGACGCCCGTATGCACGACGATGCCGATGCGCCGGCTCTCCTTGCGCACCTGCTCGACGGCGTCGGCATCGAGCGCGGGCAACAGCTGCGGCAGCACTTCGAGGACGGCGACCTTGGCGCCGGCCCGCGCATAAACATGGCCGAATTCGAGTGCGATCACTCCGCCGCCGACGAACAGCACGCTCTCCGGCAGTTCGGGTTCGCTAAGCACCTCATCAGACGTGATCATCAGCTCGGCGCCGGGGATCGGCAGAGGCCGGTGCTTGGAGCCGGTGGCGATGACGATGTGCTTCGCCTCGATCTCGCGCCCGCCGACCTCGACCGTATTGGGGCCGACGAATTTCGCTTGATCGCGGATCAGCTCGACGCCTCGTTCCTGGAGCGTCTCGGCGAGAGAGTCAGGGATACCCGCAATCATCTCCTTCTCGCGGTCGATCAGGGCTGCCCAGTCGAGCGTGGGCTTGCCGACGCTTATGCAATGGACATGCGCTTGGCCGATCTCGTGCAGTGCATGCGCCGCTGCTACCAGCGCCTTCTTCGGCGTGCAGCCTCTATTGGGACAGGTGCCGCCGAGATCGCGGTCCTCGATCATAACCACCTTGAGCCCTGCTTTCCGCGTCGGCACCGTGACGCCAAACGCGGCATTGCCGCCGCCGACGATCACAACGTCATAAGCTTCGCCCATTCGATCACCCCTCAAGCCGGTCTCGAACTCGCGATTGTCGGGCGAGGGAAGGGGAGAGGGCAAACACAATCGGGCGACGCGCATACACAAAGCAGCGAGAAGAGCGTGAGACCGCGTGATGCGCTCCGAGCGGATCGCCGAACGCCGACCCCAGCCCGGACGTTGGCCCTCTACACTTGATGCGCAGTCCACAGTCACCATATGCAGGCCGCCGACATACGAGGTAGCCAGAGACCGATGACCAGCCGCGTTGAAATTTACCCGCCGGGCATGAAGATCCCGGGCGAGAGCACGTTCGAGTATTTGAGCGGCCTTACCGCCGGCATGACTCACGAACAGCGCCTCTCGCAGGTTCAATGGCTCGCGCGCATGATGGATGACCGCTTCGCCGTTCCCGGCACGCGGCTTAGGTTCGGATTTGATTCGATCCTCGGCGTGGTACCGGGGCTTGGCGATGCGCTGACCAGCATCATCTCGCTCGTGATCGTGCACCATGCTTGGCAGACCGGCGCCTCGTCGCTAACGCTTGCCCGCATGCTCGGCAACGTTGCCGCAGATTTCCTGGTCGGTGTCATCCCGTTATTCGGTGATATTTTCGACTTTGCCTTCAAGGCAAATCGGAGAAATGCGCGATTGCTCGAGGAGCATTTCAAACGCGCGCGCAACAACGGGAAATATCGCGCCAGGAACTAGTTTCGGGGATCGTGCGTTTTGCTGGTATCATCAGTCGCGACGGGGTGCCAACCATGCGCAAGACTGGTTCAAATTCGAGTTCCGGCCTCATTCCCTACAGCGTTGCAATTAGTGCCTTAATTGTGGTTCCGCTGGCCGCAGGTGAGGCCGCCGCCGAGAGCAAGACCGACACGATCGGGCCCTGGCAGATCGAGGCCACCTTCACGGGTGAAAAGTTCAATCGCTGCTCGATCGCAAGAAAGCTCGACGACGACATCGTCGCCACCTTCGTGCGCACGAGCGATGGGCTCACGCTGGAGCTCGCCTCGCCGAACTGGAAGCTCGAGCGCGGCAAGCTCTACCCCGTTAAGCTGGCGCTCGGTCCGGTGAGCCTGGACGAGCAGGTCGCCGCCGAGTCCGGCTCGGTGTCCCTGGACGTGAACGACAAGAAGTTCGCGGCCGGCCTTCGCAGCGCAAGCGCGCTCAATGTGGTCGCCGCCGGCGCCACCATCCGCGTCCCGCTCGACAAGAGCACGGCAGCGTTCGACCGGCTCGAGCAATGCGTCGCCAAGAATGAAAGGGCGGTGGAAACAAACCCTTTTGTGGCACCGGCACGTCAGCCGTGAAGGCTGGCGTGCCGGAGGGCAAAGCCCCTGGCTGCACCGTAACCAAGGCGGTGGATGGGACTACTTCCAGTGGACAGGACTTGGTGATCGAGGATTCCAAGCCGGAAGACGCTGCCAAGCCCACCGGTGGCTCGAAGTCGGCCGATGCGGTCAAGCCCGAGAAGCCGGTCAAATCGAGGTTCGCGCGATCACACCCTCGACGGTCTTGGTTTGGAAGGGCTGATCTTCTGAGCCTGCTTGGCCGATGAAGGCCTTGATCGTGGCGAGGTAGCGGAACACGTAGCCGCCCGAGCCGTTCGCCTCGCTCCACACCTTGGTCGTGGTCTCTGAACGCGCCTTGAAACCCTGATCGGGTCGCTCGAAGGTCGTGGACGATTTGGTGAAGCCCTTCAGCGATAGTGGGTCGCCGATCGCCATCTCGAAATTTTCCTCGGCCACCTGGTCGACCCAGAGTCCTTGCAGCGGCCCGCCATATTGATAGCGGCCTGAGTCGAACACCTTCCGCGTCAGAATGCCGGGCTTGCCGTTGATAGTGACCGGTGTCGCCTCGCGCGTGCTCTCGGCGGGTCTGACCTCGGCGAGGGTGGGCAGATAGTCGTCGGGATTGACATAGGCGCCGGCAGACTTCAGCGGCAGCAAGGCCGCAGCTCGCTCGTCCTCGTCGCGCGGAAGCCGCCCCGGCAGCGTGATCGCGCTCGCCGCCAGTCCGTCGGCCTCTCCCATATGCAGCGTGATGGTCACCAGCTCCGGCGACTCCCATAGCGTCGGGTAGAACGACGGCGACAGGGTAAGTCTGATGCGCCAGCCTCTCTTGAAACTGTGTCCCATCATGTTAAGCACCACGCGGAAGCTGAATGGGACGCCGGGCTCGATGCGCTCCGGCGCAGCGAGGTCGCCGCTACGTGCGGCGAGATTGCAGAAGCGGTAACAGACGAGATGGGAGGCACCCGTCTTCGCGCTGACCTCGTTCAGCCGAATGGCGAGTGCGGCGATCGGGCGGTCGGCGCTGACCGTCAGCGTGACGATCGGCGCGCCGAACACGTCGAGATCTTTGGGCAGGGGATCGCTATCGAAATAGAGCGACTGCTTGTCGAATGGCGACTGGTTGCCGGGGAGATCGTCGTTGCCGCATTCGCCCCACGAGCTCGTCTCGAGCATCTCGGTGTCGAGCACCGGTTTGCCCGAGCTGATTACCGTGGCGTGCTTCGGCTTCTTGCCAAGCCGCTGGTTGGGCCTCAGATGAAAGATGCTCTCCTTGACGCGCGATTGCCACATGCCGTCCTCGGCCACCCATTTGCCGATCTCGTCGTCGCACGCCGATTTGCTCGGCTCCTTCGACGCGCCGAGCCAGACCGCGAGCTGCGGCCATTCGGTCTCTGGCGGCGGCGTCTTGCCCTTGAGCCAGCGGTCCCACCAGTGGGTCACGATGTAATTCAGCCAGTCGACGCGCGGCCCCGGGTAGCCGTTGAACGGATATTTGTGGCCCCAGGCGCCGATTAGCCCCGCGACCGGCTTGCCGAGCGCCGAGAGCCCGGTGATCACATGCTCGACCGGATTTTTGTAGCCATCCTGCCAGCCCGACATGATGAACACCGGCACGCCGACATCGCCGTAATGATCGCGCACCGCCGTCGCGGTCCAATACGCGCCACGCGCCTGATGGCTCGCCCATTGCTTGAACCAGAAATCGGCGCCTTCGATGCGCGCCTTCCACATGGCCCTCCACGCGTCACCGACGACCGCGGGGTCGGGCGGCTGCGCTATCCAGCCCCACATGGATGACGGCCAGCTGTAATTGTCGAACATCATGGCGCCGCCCATGTAGTGGACGTCGTCGTTGTAGCGGTCGTCGCTGCCATCGCAGACAATGACAGCTTTCAACGCCGGCGGCCGGTCCTTGCGCGCCGCCATCATCAGTGCGTTGAGGGCGCTCCACGATTTGCCCATCATGCCGACATTACCGTCGCATGAGGGATGCGCAGCCACCTGGTTGATCACCTGAACGCAAGCGAGCAGCTCTTCCTCGCTATATTCGTCGGTGAGCACGCCCTCTGAGTCGCCGGAGCCGGGCAAGTCGATGCGAAAGCAGAGGTAGTCGTTATAGGCGAACCAGGGATACATCTTGGCGTCGCCGATCATGGTGCCGTCGCGTCGCCGATACGGGTTGAACTCGACGATCGCCGGGCATCTGGTGCCGGCCTGCGCGGTGTCGGCGTTGTACCAGAAATGGCCTGCGAGCCTGATCCGCGGCTTGCCGGGAAAAGTCACGTCGAAGAACACGTTCTCGGGATCGGGGACCTTGTCGCGCACTTTGAGCGTCGCGCCATCGGCGTACGCCGTGTCGGCAAGGCCGAGCCCAGGCAGCGCGAGCGCCAGCGGCAACGCTGCGCCAAGCTTGAGTGCCCCGCGGCGCGAGAGAAATGGGAACAGGGGAGAGGACGTGGCCGATCCTCGCTTGGAGAGAGGTTCGCGGACTATGCCACCTTGCCGGGGATGCTCGCCAGACGCTTCGCGAGCTCATCCACCTCATCGTCGGTGAACACGCGGCTCCGCGTCAGGAAGCGTACGCCTTCCGGCGCCTCGAGCGAGAAGCCCGAGCCGCGGCCCGGCACTACGTCGATGATCAGCTGGGTATGCTTCCAATAGTCGAACTGGTCTGCGTCCATGAAAACATCGCAGCCGCCGATCGCGCCGAGATGCACGTCGTTGCCGCCGACACGGAACTCGCCCTTGGGGTAGCACATCGGCGCCGAGCCGTCGCAGCACCCGCCGGACTGGTGGAACATCAGGGGC
>CAWFLU010000027.1:0-15111 GCA_963816805.1 uncultured Alphaproteobacteria bacterium | reverse complement strand
GGCGCAGGCCTCATTCTTGGCAATCACGGTGGCACCCGCGGGCAAGGCAACCACTTCCGCTCCATGCCATTCGAACACGGTAATGGGATCGCTCAAATCGCGCAGCAGGGAATCGCGCGCGCCCTCTTTGGTCTTTAATACTCGGTGCACGCCGCGTTCAGGAAATCTTGCCGGCTGCACGCTTCCCCCGAGCGCATCGGCGAGAAGCTGATGACCGAGGCAAATGCCGAAAAACGGGCGCCGCATGTCCGCCACGAAGCGGCGGATCGCAGCTTTCTCGTCGCGCAGCCAGGGATAACGATCCTCCTGCCACACATCTTGTGGGCCGCCCATGACGATCATGCCATTGAAGGAATCGAGCGCCGGAATCGGTTCGCCCTTGTCGAGCTCGACCACCTGCCAGGTGGCGCCATCCTGCTCAAGGAACGCCTTAAAGACGCCGAGATGCTCGATCTCTTCATGCTGCAAAACGAGAATATGCATGGCCAATCCCTTCTCGCCCTAGACTGCCGAAGTCATCAAGCCGGATCAAGGATCAAGCCAAACTCACTTGAAGTCATGCCAATTCTGGCCGATGTCATCACAACGCGACCTGAACGGGTCGATGATGAACGTTGCGATCGACTGCAGAACTGCATGCTTCTGCCTCACGATGCGAATCCAGCTCGGAATTTTCAGAAACGACAGCCGGTCAGCGGAAGCGGTTCAGGCGATGCATTCGCCGCCGTCGACGACCAGCGCGTGGCCCGTCATAAAGGACGAGCGGTCTGAGGCGAGAAACAGAATTGCTTCGGCGATCTCGTCGACGCTCGCGAAGCGGCGCATCGGCACCTTGTCGGAAATGTAGCGCATCAGTGCCTCGCGACCGCCCATTTGGCGAGTGAACGCATCGTTGAAGGGCGTGTCCACCCAGCCCGGGCATAGCGCGTTAACGCGCACACCGAATTTCCCGTAGTCGATGGCGATCTGCTTCACCATCGCCACCGCGGCATGCTTCGAAGTCGCGTACGCGATCATCTCGTGATCGTAGAAGACGCCGGAGTTCGATGCGGTGACGATGATCGATCCCCTGCTCTGACTGCGCATTGCAGGCATCACCAAGCGGGCCAAGCGAAAATGGGCACGCACGTTGATCTCCCACGACGCGTCCATTCCGATCGGATCAACGGCCTCAAGCGGCCCCTCGACCTGAATACCGGCGTGGCTATGAAGGACGTCAATCCGTCCGAAGCGGGCGAGCGTCCCCTCGATCAGCCGCTGCAAGGCGGCACCGTCGCCGACATCGGTCGCCATTGCCATTGCGCTACCGCCGGCTTGGACGATGGCGTGCGCCGTCCTTTCGCCGGCGTCCGCGTCGCGGTCGGCCGCGACGACCGTTGCGCCTTCCCGCGCCAGCATCCTGGCGCCGGCCGCGCCGATGCCCGATCCGGCGCCAGTGACGATCGCTATCCGCCCCTTGAGGATCACGTCGTCCCTCACTTCATTCTGTGCCACCGAGGCGGTCCCGCCAGCCAATTAGGCCTCGACCCGCTTCCTTTGTAGTATGGGGTTTGCGACAGGGACAGCTATCCTGAGTAGCACTAGAGCAAAAACTCACAAAGGGCGCCGCGATTAAGGCCTTGGGCCCGGTCAGGCGTCGACGGATAAAGTCACGTCTGCCGGCAAGCCGCTCAGTATGTGATGGCGAGACGTTTGGCGCGGATCGATGAATGCCAACGCCAGGGAAACCAAACGATGGGGGTTGAGACCGCGCTTTCTCACGAGGAACTGTTGTGCGGGCTGCAGAGCTTGGCGGAGCGGGCTGTCAGGCGCTATGCGCTGCCGGCGACTGTCACGCCTAAGCTAATCAACCTCTCCGAGAACGCGACCTACCGCGTGGACAATTCCGCGACAGGGTCCAAGTGGGCGCTGCGCGTGCACCGCGAGGGTTATCACTCACGCACGGCGATCGCTTCCGAACTTCAGTGGCAGATAGCGCTCAAGGCATCGGGCGCCGCGCTTACCCCGACCCCGATCCGGGGCAACGACGGGGGGTTCATCCAGACCGTCGCCCATGAGGGCCTGCCGAGGCCGCGCAACGTCGTTCTCTTCGCCTGGGAGGAGGGACAGGAGCCCGCCGCGACAGACGCCGCGATCTTCGAGACTTTGGGAGAGATCGCAGCCCGCATGCACGCCCATGTGCGCACCTGGCAGCGACCGCCCTGGTTTGAGCGCCACAGCTGGGACTTCGAGACGAGTCTTGGCGAGCGGCCGCATTGGGGCAGGTGGCAAGACGGAATGGGAATCACTGGCGAGGCCCTCGAAACGATCGGCGAGACGGTGCGCCTCATCGAATGGCGTCTTGGCCGGTTCGGCAAGACACCCGACCGCTTCAACCTCATCCACGGCGACATGCGTCTCGCCAACCTGCTCATGGACCGCGGCACCATCAAGGTGATCGACTTCGACGACTGCGGCTTTTCCTGGGTCCTTTATGATTGCGCAACGACCGTGTCATTTTTCGAGGACAATCCCGAAGTGCCGGAGCTCATCGAAGCGTGGGTGCGGGGCTATCGCCGGGTCGGCACACTCTCCACAGAAGAAGAGGCCGAAATCGATACCTTCGTGATGCTGCGCCGTCTTCTGCTCGTCGCTTGGATCGGCTCGCATTCGGAGACGGAGCTCGCTCAATCCATGGGCGTCGCCTATACGCAAGGGACTCTTCCCTTGTGCGAGCGCTATCTGTCGCGTTTTGGCGAGGCGCGGCGGCGCTAGCTGGTCGAAGAGTGGCAGCAGCTAAGCCTGGGCGAGTGCGTCCAAGCTTTCCGGGAGAATTTGGCCGCCGTCGATGATGATCGTCTGGCCCGTGATGTAGGCGGCCTCTTTAGACGCCAGGAACAGGGCGGCATAGCCGATATCCTCAACCGTCCCGAGCTTCTTGAGCGGAATTGAAGCCGCCATAGAGCGCTCGTATTCCGGCCCGAGCGCGATCAAACCTTCGGTCAGGACATTGCCTGGCAGCACCGCATTGACGGTTATGCCGTACTTGGCGAGCTCGATGCAGGCCGTGCGCATGAAGCCAAGCTGACCCGCTTTGGTCGCGCCGTAGTGGGCCCATCCAGGAAAGCCCGTCACCGGGCCTGTTATCGATGAGGTGATCACGACCCTCCCCTGGTCCGATTTCTTGAGGCGCGGCAGGCAGGCCTTGATCGGCAGGAACGTGCCTTTCAAATTCGTCGCCATGACGAAGTCCCAGTCCTCGGGCGACAGCTCCTCGATCTTGGCCTGCGGGAAAATACCGGCATTGGCGCACAATATATCGATGCCTCCGTGTGCCGCGACGGCCGCATCCGCCATGACTTGCATGTCTCCTATCTTCGTCACGTCTGCGGCGTGGCCTTTCGCCGTCCCACCGGCGCGGCGCAACTCCTCGGCGCAAACTTCCGCCTCGTCGAGATGGCGGGACACGACCAGCACCTTGCCGCCGTTGCGGGCAAAAACCTTGGCTATTCCCTTGCCGATACCCTTGCTCGCCCCGGTTACGATGACGGATCGGCCTGCGATCGATGTCAACATGACGTGTCTCCAGAATTCGCTTCGAAAAGGAGCGCCATTTAAAGCGAGGGCGCGCGCCGCCTCCGCAGCGCCCGCCCGAATTTACATCCTTCGCGGAGGTCGTGCCGCGAACATTGGAAGCTCCAGCCGTTACTCGTTGAATACGAGGCGGCCGATCTTGGCGTGAACCGCTGGTGCCGCGACCCGCAACACCACACCCCAGACGAAGCCCCAGATGACGATGGCGAGAGCGATGTAGGGAATGTTGCTGCCGAAGCTGCCGCTGCCGCCGAACGTCCCCAGATTAACGACCAGGAGGTATACGAGGTAGACCTGGGCGACAAAGGCGATCGACGGAGCAATCAGGCCGGGAACGATTCCGACTTCGCCCGGATGGTTCTGGCGGAAGTAGACGATGATCGCGATTGACACGAAGGCCTGCAAGATGAGCAGCAGCATGGTGCCGAGAATGGCGAGCATCGTATAGATGGCGACGTAGGCCTGGGCGTTGGGATCATCAGTTCCCAGGAAGATGGCGAAGAGTCCAACCCAGATCAGCGCCAGCACCGACTGCGCCGTGGAGGCTATGTGCGGGCTCTTGAACTTGGGGTGCGTCTTGCCCAGGAAGCGCAGGAACACACCTTCGCGGCCGAGCGAGTAGGCATAACGAGCTGCCGTATTGTGGAATGCCATGCCGCAGGCAAAGGAGCTCGTGAGGATCAGAATGTTCATCAGCTCCTCAGCCCAGTGGCCGACATTTTGCCCCATCGGCGTCAGGAAGAAATTACCCGAATCCTTCACGGCCTTGGCGAGCATGTCGCCCTCGGTCGGGTAGGAGGAGATCGCGCACCAGCTCGTGAAGATGTAGAACAGCCCGAGCCCGATTACCGAGTAATAGAGCGAGAGTGGAATGATGCGCTTGGGATCGCGCGATTCCTCGGCGTAGTTGGGCGCCATCTCGAAGCCGACCCAAGACCAGAAGGCCATGAAGATGCCGACCGCCGCCGCGCCGGCTGCGATGTCCACATCGCCCACCTTCTGCGCCGCAACCGGTGTGTTGACGTTGAGAACGTTGAGAGCCTCGAAATTGAACTTCGACGTGCTCGAGGCGATGGCGCCGGCATCGAAAATCACCAGGATGATCACCTCGAGAATAAGCGCAACGCCGAGGATCTTGACCGAAAGCTGCACGTCCCGATAGCTCAGGATCGAAATCAGCACGATCATGAACACTGCCAACCAGACCCAGGGGACATTAATGCCAAGATGCGTCTGGATCCATGCGTTGCCAAAGTAGGCGAAGAGGCCGCAGAGCGATGCCTCGAACACGCTATAGGAGACGAACGACGCCATGCCCGCCGCCATGCCCATGTCGCGCCCGAGCCCGAGACTGATATAGGAGTAAAATCCGCCGACGCTCGACACCTTCTGCGCCATGGCGGCAAAGCCCACGGAGAAGATGGTGAGCACGATCGTGGCGAGCAGGAAGGCGGCGGGAATATAGATCCCGTTGCCGAAGCCGGCGGCAAAGGGAACGTTGCCGAGCATCGCCGACATCGGCGCTGCGCCTGTCACCGTCAGGAATAGAACGCCCAAGAGCCCGACAGCTTTGCTGTGGAGCAGGTCGACCTTTTCTTTGTGGACTTCGAAACTCTCCTGCGCCTCAAGCGCAGCTGCTGAGCGGTCTGCCATGTTGGCTTATCCCCCGATTAGGCTCTTCCTAAACAAGAGCTGGCGGTGCCGGCTAACCCCTCGTTTCCGGCCCGGTTCTGGGCATGATGATCTTGATCTGTCACCAAAACAAGCTCCGAACCTGCCCCAAACCTAGTGCAGAAGCGGCAAGTCTGCCCCCTCTACATGGTCGCCGAGTTCGCCTTCCGATTAGAGACTGACCTGCCTCATCATTTAAGCTCTAAGCCCATGATCTCCTTGAGTTCCGCGCTCGACATCACGTGGCAGTAGATCATGTTGATGATTTCGAGCTCCTTGCGATGGAGCTCTTCCGTTCCGGCAGCGCAGCAATCCTCAACCACGACGACGGCGAAGCTCTCATCAGCCAGGCTGCGGACCGTCGAGGACACGCATTGGTCGGTGAAAATTCCGCAGCAAACAACGGTCTTGATACCGAGATTGGTGAGGATCAACCGCAGATTGGTCCCGGTCAGGGCGCTGTCGGTCGTTTTCGTCACCACGACCTCGTCGCCTTGGGGCTGGAGCTCCGCGACGAGTTGAGACGGCAGCTCGTCCTTGGGAAGAAGCAGATTGTTCCAGCCCGGCATCTTCTGCGACAGCGATCGGTCGCGACCGTTCTTGGTATGGCAGGCGATGCGGGCGAAGAGGCATTCGTACCCGTTCTCGCGAAAAAGCCCCAGGAGTTCCCGCGTGCCGGGGATGACGATTTCGCGCAGCCGTTGGTGGAAGGGGTTCAAGGCATCGTAGCGGCGCTGCTCATCGGCAGAGAGCGAGGCTCTGTCCGGCCGCGTGAGATACGTATTCTGCACGTCGATGACGAGGAGCGCCGTACTCTCCTTGCTGAGGTCCGGATCGGCGGGCTCGGGCGCTCCGTCGTAGTAAATCGACCGATAGGCGGTCTTCCAGGTCATTCCCTCGTGCTCAGAACCGCTTTTTGAACAAGCCGCGCCGCTCGTAAACCGCGGCGGCCTCTTCCACGAACTCCGCCATGCCCTCGGCCCTATATTGGTCGCGCAACTCCCGGGCCGCCGCGAGAAGCTCATCCTGCGATTGAGCGCGGCCAGGGCGCAACAGCTCGTAAATGCGCATGATCGTGTCTTGCGGCACGTCCACGAGCTCGGCACCACGCTCGAAGTTCGCGGCTAATGTACCTCGCCCGGCGGCGCAGGCGATCTCCGCCTGCTGGCGCAACGCCGCGGCCGTGATGCGCAGGTCCTCGATCGTGACGCGGTCCTCAAGCAGGGCCTCAAGCGTGATCTCATCGAGGCCCTTCCCGCGCTTTCCGCGCACAATGTCGCGGCGCTTCTCCGCCAACGGATAGTCTGCGATCGACAGCCGTTCCTCGCTCATGCGGCGCTCCCCAGGAAGGCCACCTCTACGTCCTCGGGCACCGCACCCTCCGAGGTCAATTCAGTCTCGATGGCATAGATCAGCGCCACACGCGCATGATAGCGCGAACCCATAGCCTCACCCCGCGTCGGCACCACGACCGGCTCCGGCATTTCGCCCAGCGCGTAGGCGGCAGCGTTGGCCCCCATGCGCCGATAGTGCTCGAGCCTGGTGATCGGGGAGTTGGAGAAGAGCTCGAGATTGTTGTGCGGTAGACGGTCCCCCTGGTGAATGACCGCAGTGCCCTTCGCCTGGATGCCAATGCCGACGCCCGACCCCGCGAGGCGGGCGGCGCTGAGGCCCAGAAACGACGTGTCGGCCGTATGCTTCATCCGCACGACACGAACCCTCGCGCCTCCTTCCGTGATGCCACCGACCAGCTCGCGCAGGATTGCCGACAGGGGATGGCCGGCAATGGTCTGGAAGAGCTTGATGCCGAAAGCGGGGCTCACCCCGATTACCACTTCACGGCGATCGTTGCCCGCGGCGGCAGGGCCCATCGTTCGGTAGCTGACGCGTTTGCTCTCGGCGGCCTTGTGCACTGCCTCGGCTCTCAGCACCTCCTCGCGTGTGAGGACGTCGCGGATCGCCGCGATCTGCTCGCGGCGCGCCTCGCTTACACGGTATCCGGTGCCCGGTCCCAGGTAGTCATTGGGATCGTTGATGGCGCTGAGGATACGGCCGTCACGGACCAGCGCAGAAGTCTGCAGATAGTCGCCGGAAACACGCAATCTCAACAGCTTTAGAAGGTTCTCCGCCTCCTCCATGAAGCCACGCCTGGCGAGGGCCTTGATCACGTCGACCACGGTGATCGCGCGCTCCTTGATGCTCTCGCTGATGGGCACCACGTCGCGGGGCAAATAGCTTCGCGTTTCATCCGATCCGGATGCGGCGGCGACGCTGCTTTTCATATCCTCCGTCGGTTGCCCGAGGTGAAGCTCCTCGAGCACGGCGCTGATTGCTTCGACGGCGCGCGTTCGCAGCGCAAAGACGCGGGTCTCCTCTACGGGGGTGAGACCGCCGTCGGCCTCGAAATCGCGCTGGAGCACGAGATAGTCCTCGAGCTCTTCGCCGTTGAGAAGGGACGCATTGAAAGAATTGTCATATTTTAGGATCGACCCGAACCCCGAGCAAATGAGGTCGGAGCCGGCGATGAGAAAGGGTAGGATCTTGGCCCCGACGCGGATCTCGGATTCGGTCGCACGCGCGTCATTGCCGGAGGCGCATTCTAGATCGAGCCAGACGGCGATCAGATTCTCCGCCATCAGCTCGCGCATACCACCCGGTATGGTGCAGGTGATTGGCGCCCCATCGATGCCGCCATTCTGCGTGCCTTGCACGCCAATGGCGCGCTGAAGACAGAGGCAGCGCGCCTCGAGATAGAGCAGCGACTTCTTCTCGTGGAACCCCATGAGCAGCTCCGACCCGGCACCCGAGGTGCAGCGCATCTTGATGCCGCGCGAGGCATAGGCCGCCGCGAGAAAGGCTTTCGACCATGGCGTGTCGTCGCCATCGATGAAGCTCTTCTCGGTGCCGTAGACGGAGACCGTCTCGGCATAAGACGTAAAGCCGGCCATGCCGATCCTGAGTTCCTCTGCCTCCTCGCTCGAGCACTGAAATAGCGTCCCCCAACGTCCGACCGAGGCCCCGACCGCGCATGCGACTGCATTCGACCAAGCATTTCGCGCGACTCTCATCGTTGTCTCGACCTCGTCGAATCCGAATGCGGTCGCGGTCGCGGCGTCGGCGGCCATCTGCAGCGGGTCGTCCTTGGCATTGGTCACGTGCGCTTGATTACCGGGCGTCTTGCGGGCGCGCATCTTGCTGTAGGCGAAGGCGATCTCGAGAGATGAGAGCTCGGTGACGACCTCGGCGAGCTTGGCCGGCGTCATGCCGCGGGCGAGGCGGACGAGTTCGCTGCGCGGCACATTAATGTCGACCAGCATGCGCGCGACCTCGTGCGATGGAAGGGTCATGGCTTCCGGCGCGATTTCCGGATCAATGTGATAGCGGGCGATGAACGTGTCGATCATATCGAAGTCGCGGACGCCGACGCCGTCCATCACGTCGATGCCGCCCGAACCCAATGTCAGTCCCGCCTTTGGATCGTGAGGGCTGGTAAAGGCCGCAAATCCGTTCTCCGCGTCCTCGATGGCGAATTTATCAAGCCGAAGCGGGCGCTCGTCCCAGTCGGAGAAGCGCTTCCAGCGATTAGCGAACGGGCTCGGCTCCCCTGCCATGTGGCTCTTCCCCGCGGAGATCGACATCACCGGAACCAGAATATAGAGAATGCTAGCGGCGCCGAAGCGCATTCTACAGAAAAGCCCCACAACCTGTCCGTGGGCCGCTGGCCGGCCGTCCGCGGCACCCGGCAGGCCGGAAAAATTGAACGATGGAGACTGACTGATCTAGGCTAGAGGTGAGCGGAGCCCGGGATGCGTCCACAATGCGCCGCGTGGCTCAAAGGATGTCATGACAGCGACGCGCAAAATTCTCGAACTCAACGCCTTCGACATGCGAGCGGCAGCCGGTCTCGATCCTGACGTGGCCAATCTCGTTGCCCGCCGTAGGCGCGTGTTCGGTCCGACGTCCATGCTGTTCTACGCACGCCCGCTCAATCTCGTCCGCGGGGAAGGCGTGTGGCTCATCGGTGCTGACGGCACGCGCTATCTCGACGCCTACAACAACGTGGCGTCTGTGGGCCACTGCCATCCCCGCGTCGTCGCTGCCGTGTCGCGGCAGACGGCAACCCTCAACACGCACAGCCGCTATCTCTGTGAGATCGTCTACACCTATGCGGAAAGGCTCTTGGCGACGCTGCCGCGCGAGCTGTCCAATATCGTCCTGACATGCACGGGAAGCGAAAGCGTCGACTTGTCGCTGCGCATCGCACGCGCGGTCACGGGCGGCACCGGGTTCATCGTGACGGAGAACGCCTATCACGGCAATACGCTGGCCGTGACCGAAATCTCCCCCTCGTCGGCGAGTGCCGAGCCGCGCAAGCCGCACGTCTTTCTGGTTCCAGCCCCCGACACGTATCGAACGGAGTCCAAGGAGGTGGGGCCTTTTTTCGCGACCAATATCAGGAAGGCGATTTCGGCCATGAAGAAAAAGAAAATCCGCTTCGCCGGGCTGGTGGCCGACAGCATCTTCTCCAGCGACGGCATCTTCCCGGGCGAGCCCGGATTCATGGCCGAAGCCATCGCGAGTGTACGTAAAGCCGGTGGCGTGTTCATTGCCGACGAGGTGCAGCCGGGCTTCGCCCGCACGGGCGAAAGGATGTGGGGGTTTGAGCGTCACGGCCTCGTCCCCGACATGGTCGTCGTGGGTAAGCCCATGGGCAACGGCTATCCCATCGGCGGGGTCGCGGTGAAACCGGATCTGCTCGAGACCTTCGGGGCAACGGCCGGCTACTTCAACACGTTCGGAGGAAACCCGGTCGCCGCCGCGGCCGGAACTCGCCGTGTTGGAGACGCTCGAGGTCGAGACTCTGCAGCAGAACGCGCTCGAAGTCGGCGCCTACCTTTTGGCGGAGCTAGATGGCGTCGCGCAGCGCTTCAAGCGCATCGGCGACGTGCGGGGAAAGGGACTTTATATCGGCGTCGAAATCGTGTGCGACCGAAAGTCGAAAAAGCCGGACAGGGACGCCGCAACCCGCGTCGTGGATATGCTCCGCGACCGCAATGTCCTAGTCGGCATCGCCGGTCCCCATGGCAATGTCCTCAAGATCCGCCCGCCGCTCTGCTTCAAGCGGGACCATGCTAACCTTGTCGTACCGAGATTGGTGAGGATCAACCGCAGATTGGTCCCGGTCAGGGCGCTGTCGGTCGTTTTCGTCACCACGACCTCGTCGCCTCGGGGCTGGAGCTCCGCGACGAGTGAGACGGCAGCTCGTCCTTGGGAAGAAGCAGATTGTTCCAGCCCGGCATCTTCTGCGACAGCGATCGGTCGCGACCGTTCTTGGTATGGCAGGCGATGCGGGCGAAGAGGCATTGAGTACCCGTTCTCGCGAAAAAGCCCCAGGAGTTCCCGCGCATGCCGCCGGGGATGACGATTTCGCGCAGCCGTTGGTGGAAGGGGTTCAAGGCATCGTAGCGGCGCTGCTCATCGGCAGAGAGCGAGGCTCTGTCCGGCCGCGTGAGATACGTATTCTGCACGTCGATGACGAGCAGCGCCGTACTCTCCTTGCTGAGGTCCGGATCGGCGGGCTCGGGCGCTCGTCGTAGTAAATCGACCGATAGGCGGTCTTCCAGGTCATTCCCTCGTGCTCAGAACCGCTTTTTGAACAAGCCGCGCCGCTCGTAAACCGCGGCGGCCTCTTCCACGAACTCCGCCATGCCCTCGGCCCTATATTGGTCGCGCAGCTCCCGGGCCGCCGCGAGAAGCTCATCCTGCGATTGAGCGCGGCCAGGGCGCAACAGCTCGTAAATGCGCATGATCGTGTCTTGCGGCACGTCCACGAGCTCGGCACCACGCTCGAAGTTCGCAGCTAATGTACCTCGCCCGGCGGCGCAGGCGATCTCCGCCTGCTGGCGCAACGCCGCGGCCGTGATGCGCAGGTCCTCGATCGTGACGCGGTCCTCAAGCAGGGCCTCAAGCGTGATCTCATCGAGGCCCTTCCGCGCTTTCCGCGCACAATGTCGCGGCGCTTCTCCGCCAACGGATAGTCTGCGATCGACAGCCGTTCCTCGCTCATGCGGCGCTCCCCAGGAAGGCCACCTCTACGTCCTCGGGCACCGCACCCTCCGAGGTCAATTCAGTCTCGATGGCGTAGATCAACGCCACGCGGGCATGATAGCGCGAGCCCATGGCCTCACCGCGGGTCGGCACCACGACCGGCTCCGGCATTTCGCCCAGCGCGTAGGCGGCCGCGTTGGCGCCAATGCGCCGATAGTGCTCGAGCCTGGTGATCGGCGAGTTGGAAAAGAGCTCGAGATTGTTGTGCGGCAAACGGTCCCCCTGGTGAATGACCGCAGTGCCCTTCGCCTGGATGCCAATGCCGACGCCCGACCCGCGAGGCGGGCGGCGCTGAGGCCCAGAAACGACGTGTCGGCCGTATGCTTCATCCGCACGACACGAACCCTCGCGCCTCCTTCTGTGATGCCACCGACCAGCTCGCGCAGGATTGCCGACAGGGGATGGCCGGCAATGGTCTGGAAGAGCTTGATGCCGAAAGCGGGGCTCACCCCGATTACGACTTCACGGCGATCGTTGCCCGCGGCGGCAGGGCCCATCGTTCGGTAGCTGACGCGTTTGCTCTCGGCGGCCTTGTGCACTGCCTCGGCTCTCAGCACCTCCTCGCGTGTGAGGACGTCGCGGATCGCCGCGATCTGCTCGCGGCGCGCCTCGCTTACGCGGTATCCGGTGCCCGGTCCCAGGTAGTCATTGGGATCGTTGATGGCGCTGAGGATACGGCCGTCACGGACCAGCGCAGAAGTCTGCAGATAGTCGCCGGAAACACGCAATCTCAACAGCTTTAGAAGGTTCTCCGCCTCCTCCATGAAGCCACGCCTGGCGAGGGCCTTGATCACGTCGACCACGGTGATCGCGCGCTCCTTGATGCTCTCGCTGATGGGCACCACGTCGCGGGGCAAATAGCTTCGCGTTTCATCCGATCCGGATGCGGCGACGACACTACTTTTCATATCCTCCGTCGGTTGCCCGAGGTGAAGCTCCTCGAGCACGGCGCTGATTGCTTCGACGGCGCGCGTTCGCAGCGCAAAGACGCGGGTCTCCTCTACGGGAGTGAGACCGCCGTCGGCCTCGAAATCGCGCTGGAGCACGAGATAGTCCTCGAGCTCTTCGCCGTTGAGAAGGGACGCATTGAAAGAATTGTCATATTTTAGGATCGACCCGAACCCCGAGCAAATGAGGTCGGAGCCGGCGATGAGGAAGGGCAGGATCTTGGCCCCGACGCGGATCTCGGATTCGGTCGCACGCGCGTCATTGCCGGAGGCGCATTCTAGATCGAGCCAGACGGCGATCAATTCTCCGCCATCAGCTCGCGCATACCACCCGGCATGGTGCAGGTGATTGGCGCCCCATCGATGCCGCCATTCTGCGTGCCTTGCACGCCAATGGCGCGCTGAAGACAGAGGCAGCGCGCCTCGAGATAGAGCAGCGACTTCTTCTCGTGGAACCCCATGAGCAGCTCCGAGCCGGCACCCGAGGTGCAGCGCATCTTGATGCCGCGCGAGGCATAGGCCGCCGCGAGAAAGGCTTTCGACCATGGCGTGTCGTCGCCATCGATGAAGCTCTTCTCGGTGCCGTAGACGGAGACCGTCTCGGCATAAGACGTAAAGCCGGCCATGCCGATCCTGAGTTCCTCTGCCTCCTCGCTCGAGCACTGAAATAGCGTCCCCCAACGTCCGACCGAGGCCCCGACCGCGCATGCGACTGCATTCGACCAAGCATTTCGCGAGACTCGCATAGTTGTCTCGACCTCGTCAAATCCGAATGCGACCGCGGTCGCCGCGTCGGCGGCGAGCTGCAACGGATCGTCCTTGGCATTGGTCACGTGGGCCTGATTACCAGGCGTCTTGCGGGCGCGCATCTTGCAATAGGCGAAAGCGATCTCGAGCGATGAGGCTGGAAACAACCTCGGCGAGCTTGGCCGGCGTCATGCCGCGAGCGAGGCGCACCAATTCGCTCGCGCGGCACATTCATGTCGACCAGCATGCGCGCGACCTCGCCCGAAGGCATCGTCATCGCCTCCGGCGCAATTTCCGGATCAATGTGATAGCGGGCGATGAACGTGTCGATCATATCGAAGTCGCGGACGCCGACGCCGTCCATCACCTCGATGCCGCCGCAACCCAATGTCAGTCCCGGCTTTGGATCGTGACGACTGGTAAAGGCCGCAAATCCGTTCTCCGCGTCCTCGATGGCGAATTTATCAAGCCGAAGCGGGCGCTCGTCCCAGTCGGAGAAGCGCTTCCAGCGATTAGCGAACGGTCTCGGCTCCCCTGCCATGTGGCTCTTCTCCGCGGAGATCGACATCACCGGAACCAGAATATAGAGAATGCTAGCTGCGCCGAAGCGCATTCTGCAGAAACGCCCCACAACCTGCCCGTGGGCCGCTGGCCGGCCGTCCGCGGCACCGCAGGCCGGAAAAATTGAACGATGGAGACTGACGGATCTAGGCTAGAGGTGAACGGAGCGCGGGATGCGTCAACAATGCGCCGCGTGGCTCAATGGAATGACAGCGACGCGCAAAATTCTCGAACTCAACGCCTTCGACATGCGAGCGGCAGCCGGTCTAGATCCTGACGTGGCCAATCTCGTTGCCCGCCGTAGGCGCGTGTTCGGTCCGACGTCCATGCTGTTCTACGCACGTCCGCTCAATCTCGTCCGCGGGGAAGGCGTGTGGCTCATCGGTGCTGACGGCACGCGCTATCTCGACGCCTACAACAATGTGGCGTCTGTGGGCCACTGCCATCCCCGCGTCGTCGCTGCCGTGTTGCGGCAGATGGCAACCCTCAACACGCACAGCCGCTATCTCTGTGAGATCGTCTACACCTATGCGGAAAGGCTCTTGGCGACGCTGCCGCGCGAGCTGTCCAATATCGTCCTGACATGCACGGGAAGCGAAAGCGTCGACTTGTCGCTGCGCATCGCGCGCGCGGTCACGGGCGGCACCGGGTTCATCGTGACGGAGAACGCCTATCACGGCAATACGCTGGCAGTGACCGAAATCTCCCCCTCGTCGGCGAGTGCCGAGCCGCGCAATCCGCACGTCTTTCTGGTTCCAGCCCCCGACACGTATCGAACGGAGTCCAAGGAGGTGGGGCCTTTTTTCGTGACCAATATCAGGAAGGCGATTTCGGCCATGAAGAAAAAGAAAATCCGCTTCGCCGGGCTGGTGGCCGACAGCATCTTCTCCAGCGACGGCATCTTCCCGGGCGAACCCGGATTCATGGCCGAAGCCATCGCGAGTGTACGTAAAGCCGGTGGCGTGTTCATTGCCGACGAGGTGCAGCCGGGCTTCGCCCGCACGGGCGAAAGGATGTGGGGGTTTGAGCGTCACGGCCTCGTCCCCGACATGGTCGTCGTGGGTAAGCCCATGGGCAACGGCTATCCCATCGGCGGGGTCGCGGTGAAACCGGATCTGCTCGAGACCTTCGGGGCAACGGCAGGCTACTTCAACACGTTCAGGAAACCCGGTCGCCGCCGCGGCCGGACTCGCCGTGTTGGAGACGCTCGAGGTCGAGACTTTGCAGCAGAACGCGCTCGAAGTCGGCGCCTACCTTTTGGCGGAGCTAGATGGCGTCGCGCAGCGCTTCAAGCGCATCGGCGACGTGCGGGGAAAGGGACTTTATATCGGCGTCGAACTCGTGCGCGACCGAAAGTCGAAAAAGCCGGACAGCGACGCCGCAACCCGCGTCGTGGATATGCTCCGCGACCGCAATGTCCTAGTCGGCATCGCCGGTCCCCATGGCAATGTCCTCAAGATCCGCCCGCCGCTCTGCTTCAAGCGGGACCATGCTGACCTTGTCG
>CAWFLU010000026.1:0-42981 GCA_963816805.1 uncultured Alphaproteobacteria bacterium | reverse complement strand
CCCGTGCTTCGCGCGTAGCCGATCGATTAAATCGAGCGCGGCGTTGGTGGCGAGAACCCGTTCAACCATACAGGCAGTATAGCCGAATCAGTTTAGTACGGCGCAATATTGACGAACGGCACTCTTGGCCGCATGCAGCGGTCGATTGGGGTCACCGCTACGTTGCCCGTTCCTACAATTACGTGACGCTCGGTTGCGTCTCAGTCGGCCCGTACTGGTACTGCCCATAGTCCAAGCGCTGCATTGCGGCCCAAAGGGACCTGGCCTGAGAACAGGCCGGGTCCCAATTGATTCGGAAAACTCGCGGCGAGCTTAGAAGAAGCCCATCGGCTTCGGGCTGTAGCTCACCAGCACATTCTTGGTCTGCTGGTAGTGGTCGAGCATCATCTTGTGGGTCTCGCGACCGATGCCCGACTTCTTGTAGCCGCCGAACGCCGCATGCGCCGGGTAGAGGTGGTAGCAATTGGTCCACACCCGCCCGGCCTGGATCGCGCGGCCGAAGCGGTAGGCGCGGTTGATGTTCCGCGTCCACACCCCGGCGCCGAGCCCGTACAGCGTGTCGTTGGCGATCGACAGCGCCTCTTCCTCGTCGTCGAACGGGGTGACCGAGAGGACGGGACCAAAAATCTCCTCCTGGAAGATACGCATCTTGTTGTTGCCCTCGAACACCGTGGGCTGCATGTAATAGCCCTCGGCGAGCTCACCGTTGAGCGAGGCGCGTTTGCCGCCGGTCAACAGCTTGGCGCCTTCCTTAGTGCCGATATCGACATAGGACAGGATTTTCTCGAGTTGGTCGTTTGAGGCCTGCGCGCCGATCATGGTCGAGGCATCGAGTGGGTTGCCCTGCTTGATCTTGTTAACGCGCGCGATCGCCTTCTCCATGAAGCGGTCGTAGATCGAGCGCTGCACTAGCGCGCGCGACGGGCAGGTGCACACCTCGCCCTGGTTCAGCGCGAACATGGCAAAGCCTTCGAGCGACTTGTCGAAGAAGTCGTCGTCCTCGGCCATCACGTCGGCGAAAAAGATGTTTGGCGACTTGCCGCCGAGCTCAAGCGTGACCGGGATCAGGTTCTCCGATGCATATTGCATGATCAGCCGGCCGGTGGTGGTCTCGCCGGTGAACGCCACCTTGGCGATGCGCTTGTTCTGGGCGAGCGGCTTGCCGGCCTCGACGCCGAAGCCGTTGATCACGTTCAACACCCCTGCCGGCAAGAGATCGCCAACCAGGTCCATCATCACCATGATCGACATCGGCGTCTGCTCCGCGGGCTTAAGGATCACGCAATTGCCGGCGGCGAGAGCCGGCGCGAGCTTCCACGACGCCATGAGGATCGGGAAGTTCCACGGGATGATCTGCGCCACCACGCCGAGCGGCTCGTGATAGTGATAGGCGACCGTGTCGTGGTCGATCTCGCTGATCGAGCCTTCCTGGGCGCGGACGCAAGCCGCGAAATAGCGGAAATGATCGATGGCGAGCGGGATGTCGGCGAAGCTTGTCTCGCGGATCGGCTTGCCGTTGTCGATGGTCTCGACCGCGGCTAGCACCGACAAATTCTCCTGCATGCGGTCGGCGATCTTGTTCAGGATCTCGGCGCGCTTGGCGGGCGCCATGTTGCCCCAGCCGTCTTTGGCCTTGTGCGCCGCGTCGAGCGCGAGCTCGACATCTGCCGTTTGTGAGCGGGCAATCTGGCATACCGGCTTGCCGGTGATCGGGCTGATATTGTCGAAATACTGGCCGTCCACCGGCGCCACCCACTTGCCGCCGATGAAGTTGTCATAGCGCGACCGCAGAGCCACGCGCGCATTCAGAGTCTCTATGACCTGATGAAGCATTGTTTTCTCCCTTGGACGTAAGCCGCTTTTTGGTTCTTCTGAGCTAATCCTGGTCCTCTGCCTTGACCTGCGTCAAGCGGAACTACAGTCGAATGTAAGGTGTGGGCGCGGCAGTGGAACCCCCCGGCTTTCAAGACGTTCGCGGAGGGGAGCCCACTAGTTTTGGAGGGAGCGTATTATGGCAACGCAGAACGGCGGCAATTCGGTGCTCGCCTTCGTGCTCGGCGCGGCCTTGGTCGGGCTGATCGTGCTCGGTTATGTCTATTATCAGCGGACGCATCGCGATGTGGTGAAGATCGATGTTCCCGGCATCCAGGGCGAGATCAGCAAGGACAAGGGCGTCGACATCCAGATCGGCAAGGACCGCTAAAGTAGGACCGTGCGGCTGCTCCGATCTCCCGCCCTCCCCTTGCTGTGAGGACTGCGCTTTTGCGCAATCGGTGAGGGGTAAGCGGCGTCGGATTGCTGAGGTGTGGATTGCTTTCTCCTAAGGAATAAGCACGGCGGCGCCAGTAAGTTCGCCCTGGCGCAAACGCTGAAGCGCCTCGTTGGCGGCAAGGAGAGGCATCGGCACGACGGTGGTCTTGACGCTTGACTTGGGCGCCAGTGCGAGGAACTCGCGCGCGTCGTCGCGGGTCAGGTTGGCGACCGAACGGAGCACGCACTCCCCCCACAGAATCTCGTAAGGAAAGCTCGGAATGTCGCTCATATGGATGCCGCCGCATACCACCACGCCGCCTTTGCGGACGGCCCGGAGCGCCGCTGGGACGAGCGCGCCGACGGGCGCGAAGATGATTGCCGCATCCAGCGGCTCGGGCGGCTTTTCGCCTGAGCCGCCGGCCCACGCCGCGCCCAGGCTGAGCGCGAAGGCCTGTGCCTTAGCGTCGCCCCCGCGGGTGAAGGCGTAAATCTCGCGGCCCTGATGCCGCGCCACCTGCGCCACGATATGCGCCGCCGCGCCGAAGCCGTATATGCCGAGGCGTTTTCCGGGGCCCGCGAGCTTCAGCGAGCGGTAGCCGATCAGCCCGGCGCAGAGCAGCGGCGCCGCCTCGGCGTCGCCATAGCTTTCAGGAATCAGGAACACGTAGCGCGCGTCGGCGACGGTATATTGGGCATAGCCGCCATCGATCTGGTAGCCGGTGAACCGCGGGTGGTCGCAGAGATTTTCGCTGCCGTCGCGACAATAGGAGCAAGTGCCGTCGGTATAGCCGAGCCATGGTACCCCGACGCGCATTCCCTGCGCCAAGCCTTCGACGCCGTCGCCCAAGACCTCGACGCGCCCGATGATCTCATGCCCGAGCACGAGCGGAAGCTTGGGCTGGGTAAGCTCTCCATCGAGGATATGCAGGTCGGTGCGACACACCCCGCAGGCCGTGACCTTGATCAGAACCTGGTTCGCACTTGGAGCGGGCACCGGTAACTCAGCCGCCCTCAGCGGCGTCCCCACCCGATCCAGCACCATCGCTTGCATGGTGGCGGAAGGCATGGCTCCCTCACCCCTCGGCCTTGGGCGGCTCGAGGCGCTTATCTCGGTTCAGCGCGAAGCCGAGCTGCTCGCGCATCATCTTGGCGCGCTGAAGCGGCAGCGGCATGCGTTGGTAGAGCTCGATCATCGCCCGGTGCGCCTTCACGTCGCGTTGAGGTCTGACGATCATCGTGACCTCGATGCGCGTTCTGCCGCCTATTCTACTCTGCCCACATCCTTGCAGCCTATGGTCGTCCCGTAAGTGCCAAGGCTGATGCTGGCCTGCTTTTCAGGTGGTACAAGCGCCTGGATCGTGCCGGCGGCGAAGCAATAGTAGCGCGCAGCGAGCAGCGTGCGGTCGAGAGTTCGAGCGGAAGCGCGCCGAGCGAGAGATCATGTCCATCTGCGCACGCGCCGCGTTGGCAAGCGCCCGGGCATTCTGTACGGCGATCGCGGGCGTCGCTGCGTCGACAGCGCTCAGCGCAGCGTCGATTCCCGCGGCCGTCAGGCTCTTCAGCACGAGGCAGCTCCCACCGGCGAGATAATCCTTATACGCGTCCGAATCTGTGATCGGCGCGAGCAGGCTATTCTGTGCCTCGATCACGCGGTCGGCGATTCCTTGCGTTGCGTTGGAATCGCCCGCGACCGCCGCGCCACTCAACAGCGTGACCATCTCATCGCGATATGCGAGCCAAGCCTCCGCCGCGATCTCGCTCGGCGCGGCGGCGGTCTCAAACATGACGATGTCGCAGGCTTGCAGGTTCTTGAACGCCAGCGCGGGCCCCGAGCACGCGACAATGCCCAAGGCAGCGATGGCGAAGCGGAGCACGCTCAATCCAACTCTTCGCGAAGCCGTGTCAGCAGCGCCGAGCGCTGCGTCTGCGGTTTCATTGCGTAGCGGTAATAGCCGACCATGTCCTTCATGCGCTGCACCTGGAGCGGCGTGAACTGCTTCATGCAGGCATCGTCGGAATAATCCATGTAGCTCTCGACCGGGTTGAAGCGGGTATCGTGCTCGCATGACGATTTCTGGCCCATCGGGCAGCCTGCTGCCGAGACGGCCTCGTAGGCGGTGTCAGTGATCTCGTCGCCCGGGTCGTTGCAGCCGTTCTCGAAGGTATGGAACAAACCGGCCCAGTGGCCGATCTCGTGCACTGCGGTCATGCCGAGATTGTAGGGCGAACGCTGGTCCGAGTCCGGCAGCGACATCTGGTTGATTACGACGCCGTCCATCACCGGATAGGCCCACAGATACCACCGGAAGGTCGCCCAGCCGAGCAGCCCGTCAGGCAGGTCGGCGTGTAGAAATTGAGCGAGCCGGTAGTGTCCCGGCCGAGCTCGGCCTTCATGCTCGCTTCCTCTGGTGTCGAGATGCCGACCTTATACCATTTCGCGTTCTCGGTGCGATCGATGCCGGCCGGTTTGAATTCGAGCAGCACCGGCGCGTAGACCTGGTTGAGCAGCGGCGATCTGCGCCTGGAGCTGCCGATCCGGCAGATTGCCGCTCGCCCCGGTCATGAATGACGTGGAAATGGACCGGGATCAGACAAACCGGCGAAGCGTCACGTTAAACAGAGGCGAGAAACCCGTACCCTGGACGGGGCTTTTGAGGCTCTAGTGGCGGACGAGTGGCCAGCCCTGGAGGTTCAGTCGGAGCGCCGTGACCGGGGTCTCCGGCGAAGACTGATAGGCGCCCGAGGGCCTCGGCGTCGTCGGGCCAAGCAACCGGCGTTCCGGCACGGCGGACGAGACGGCCCATAGCGCATCGAACGCGAGCTGGCTGTGCCTGACTCTCACCGAGGAGCCCTCGTCGAACATGGCGAGCGCGTTCCGCTTGTCAGCGTCGCGGCGCATCGGATCGCCCGACCAGCACATGATATCGCCATATGTCACTTGCTCATGAGCATCGAGGAGGCAGGGGTTGCGCGCCCAGCGAATCAATTCGCCGGATTGCCCGCGCGGCGCCAATTCCGACAGGCTAGCGAACAGCTCGCGGAGATCCTCGGCCGGCTCGAGTTTGGCGAGAATCGCCTTGGCACCAATTGCGGCGCCGAGCAACTCATCCTTCATGGCAACGATCGCCTTGGCCGGGCATGAACTCGCCGAGCGCAGGATCAGGGTCAAAGTCCCGGAAGCCGCGCCTGCGTCCTTCATGCGCGCTGCAAAGCGAGACACCATCTCGCAATGCCGATCGTGCTCGACCTGCGTGAAATCCCTAGAATTTCCTGGACCGGCCACAACGCGCATTCTGTCCCCTCGTTCGTGAAAGTGGCTGCCGGGCAGACGCTATGGCGTTTGGCCGGGCTTGCCATGAATAGCAAGAACAGGGTTAAGGAAGGCTTGATTGCGGGCCTTTTGAGATACGCCAAACGCTGAGACCTCTTGGTTGAGCCCGGGCCAGACACCGTCTTACAAGCCCGGGCGCTCGTGCGCCGAGTCCGAACGCCGAACGCGCGACTCGGTTCACGCCCTCGCGAAAATTCTTCTTCGGCTGGTTTCGCGAAAGCGGATCTCAACCAAATTGCGGCAAAAAGATATCTTCGTCCGGACCGGACGATCTGAGCCGTAAGAGGGGCGGACGCTGGTGGCATGAACCGCTTCCAGACTCCGAATAACCGGTTCACCGGCGTGCGCACCGCGACCCGGAAATACGTGAAATACGAAAGCGGCTTCGAGGAGCTGTTCGACCTGCAAGCCGATCCGCACGAGCTTCACAACGCGGCGGGGCGGATAAGCAGGCCTACGCGGCCGACCTCGCCACGCTCAGAAGCCTTAACGACGCACTCAAGGACTGCGCCGGTCCGAGCTGCTTCGTGCCTTAATCTTCGCGCCGGGCTTCAACGAGGCAGTTGGTGTTGGCGCGAAGCAGGCATAAATAGACCTGTCATGACCGAACACCTCACCAAAGAACGCGTCCTCGAGGCGCTGAAGCGCGTTAAGGGCCCCGACCTTCGCGACGACATTGTTTCGCTCGGCCTCGTCTCGGAGGTCGTGATCCACAAGGGCAAGGTCTATTTCGCCATATCCGTCGACCCGGCTCGGGCGGGGGAGCTCGAAGCCTTGCGCGAGGCGGCAGAGAAGGCGGTGTCCACTATACCGGGTGTCGAGGGCGTGGCCGTCACGCTCACCGCCGACCGGTCGCCGGGAGCCCAGCGGGGCAGCGGCAACGGCCAAGGCGCGGCAGGAGCGCAGCCAGCGCGTCACGCGGCCGGGCCCTCGCCCTCGTTCACCGGTCCTGGCGCCGCCCGCGATGCGCGGCATCGCCCCGGTGGCCTGCCCGGCGTCGCCAATATCATTGCGGTCGCCTCCGGCAAGGGCGGCGTCGGCAAGTCGACCACTGCCGTAAACTTGGCGTTGGGGCTGAAAGAGCTCGGGTTGCGCGTGGGACTGCTCGACGCCGACATTTACGGCCCATCGATGCCGCGTTTGCTCGGACTCAAGGGCCAGCCGCAACAGCTCTCCGGCTCCAAGCTTGAGCCGATGCAGGCCTACGGCTTGAAGGTGATGTCCATGGGCTTCCTCGTCGATGAGGAGACGCCGATGATCTGGCGCGGACCGATGGTCATGTCGGCGCTGTCGCAGATGCTGAAGGACGTCGCTTGGGGTGAGCTCGACGTGCTGGTGGTCGACATGCCGCCCGGCACCGGCGATGCGCAACTTACCATGGCCCAGCAGGTCCCGCTCGCCGGCGCGGTCATCGTCTCGACGCCGCAGGATCTCGCGCTGATCGACGCGCGCAAGGGACTCGCCATGTTCCGCAAGGTGAACGTGCCGGTGCTCGGCATCGTCGAGAACATGAGCACCTTCGTCTGCCCGCATTGCGGCGAGCGCTCGGACATATTCGGTCATGGTGGAGCGCGTGCCGACGCAGCCAGGCTCGGCGTTCCGTTCCTCGGCGAGGTACCTCTGACGCTCGCGATCCGCGAGACATCAGACGCAGGGCGCCCGGTGATGGCGACCGATCCTGACTCGCCGCCCGCGCAAGCCTATCGCGAGATCGCCGGGAGAACACTCGCCGAGCTTCAGCGCGAGAAGGGCTCGGCCCGCGCAGCCCCCCAAATTGTGATGGAGAACTAGAGCCTTGTTCAAAGGCCCCGACCTAAGCTAACCCGATCATGCGTAGCGAGTGCGCTGACGCAACCTCCGCCATAGGCCGCCGTGACCGCGCCTGATCGAGCAAAATTGCCGATTTTCGCGATTGGTCATCGGCACCGCCTCTTGCCGCTCCTGAAAACGCTGCCCGGAACCGAAGGCGACCAGCTGCCTAAGGCCGTCAATATCGAGGTCATTGTCAGCGTAAAGGTCGCGCCGCAGCCGATCGTGCCCGACGTGTCTCCGCTCCGTGCCTCAGTCGACGATGCCACTTCTGCGCTTCCTGCCGCCGATGGCACAGGCACGCCAATGTCAGCCCCGATGCGTCCCCGAACTTGGCGGGGACGCCGCGCAGCCGCCTCCCACGGCGCCGAGCGCCAAGCCTGGCCCTTCCCTCACACCGGCAAAGAGCGCGACGCAGCCGAAGCAATCGCTTCTGGGACTCAGCCGAAGAAATCGCTTCTGGCGAGGACGAAACCCGGGAAGCCGTTGTTTAAGAGTCGGTAGCCGCACGAGCATGAAGACTCCGGCGCAAGGCGCGTGGACATCGCTGCTCAATACGCCGCCGTCCGCCGCCGATGCCCGATAGCGCTCGCTATTTAGCCGGCGCTGCTGCGCGAGGTGATCAAGGTGACCATATCGCTGGTGCGACTTGCTCTGCTGCTCAGCGGCTCCTGGAGTTGCGAAGCTTCACCCGCCTGTCATCGACATGTGGCGGCCGACCGATGGCTTGTTGCCGCGCTCGATCACGAAGTCATGCCCCTTGGGCTTGCGCGCGATCGCCTCGCCGATGGCCGCATGCAGCAGATCGTCGCTCGTGCTCGCCCGGAGCGGCGCTCTGAGATTCGCTGCGTCCTCCTGGCCGAGGCACATGAACAAGGTGCCGGTGCAGGTGACCCGTACCCGATTGCACGACTTGCAGAAATTATGGGTCATCGGCGTAATGAAGCCGAGCCTGCCGCCCGTCTCGCGCACGCGGGCGTACCGGGCAGGCCCGCCCGTCCGGTAGTCGATGTCCTCCAGCGTGAAGTGCTGCTCGAGACGCGCGCGGACGAGCGACAGCGGCAGATATTGAGCGGTGCGGTCGCCGTCGATGTCACCCATGGGCATGGTCTCGATCAGCGTGAGGTCGAAGCCGCGGCCGTGGCTCCAGCCGATCATGTCGACGATCTCGTCCTCGTTCACGTCGCGGAGCGCCACAGTGTTGATCTTGATCTTGAGCCCCGCGCGGTCGGCCGCGTCGATGCCCTGCATCACCTGGCTGAAATCGCCGATGCGAGTAATGGTGCGGAACTTGGCGGCGTCGAGCGTGTCCAGCGACACGTTGAGCCTGACCACGCCGCAATCGGCGAGTGAGTGGGCATAACGCTCAAGCTGGCTGCCATTGGTGGTGAGCGTTAGCTCGTCGAGCCCCTTACCGAGATGGCGCGACAGAGACTCGATCAGCCACATGATGTTGCGGCGAACGAGCGGCTCCCCGCCCGTGAGCCTGAGCTTTCGCACGCCGCGCGCGACGAAGGCGCTCGCCAGCCGGTCGATCTCCTCGAGGCTGAGCAGCTCCTGCCGCGGCAGGAAGGTCATCACGTCCGCCATGCAATAGACGCAGCGGAAGTCACACCGGTCGGTGACCGAGATGCGCAAATAGCTGATGCTCCGACCGAACCGGTCGACCAGTTTTTTAGCTCCGCTAGCCATTCTGCTCCTCGTATCCTTCCCGTGCCGGCATCTTCGGCTTGCGCCGATAGGTCTTGACGCTCTTGACCACGCGCTTGCGATAGCTCGGACTAGCAAGGGGCCGCGGCGCCTCTGCTCCGGCGCTTGATCGGGTTCTTGACCGTTACTGTCACCTTGCCACCGCCTTGCCGCTTCGTCACCGTCCAACCCTTCGCACCGAGTGCTTTCGCCTCTAATATAGGTGTTCGTGGCTCTCCATGTCATCGTTGGCGCGAGCGAAAAGGGGCATCCCACAAGGAGTACCTGCGAATGGACGAGCAGCGCTTCAACATGTCGATGCGGAAATACCTGAAGGAGGTGGGCCTCACCTCGCAGCAGGCCATCGAGAAGGTGGTGCGCGACGAGGGCCTCGAAGGCAAAGGCAAGCTCAAAATGAAGGTGGTCCTGACCGCCGCGGGCACCGGACTCAACCATATCGTCGAAGGCGAGATCGAGCTTGGCTGAGGACCGAAGGTTGCATCCGCCTGAGGCGCAGCCATGGCCGACCGAGCTCAAGCTAAGCAAGGACCGCCGTCATCTGACCGTCGCGTTCGACGATGGGCTGCGTTTCGAGCTGCCAGCAGAGCTGTTGCGCGTGCTGTCGCCGAGCGCCGAGGTGCAAGGCCATTCGCCGGAACAGCGGGTCACCGTCGCTGGCAAGAAGAATGTCGGCATCCTGACAATCGAGCCGGTTGGCAATTACGCCGTGCGCATCGTGTTCGACGACACCCACGATACAGGCCTCTATGTCTGGGCGTATCTGCGCGAGCTCGGCGAGCATAGAGAGGCGCGTTGGCAAGACTACCTGCAGGATCTCGCCGCCAAGAAGCTCACCCGCTAGCGCTTCGTCTCCTTGGCGAGCAGCGCGCGCTTGCGCTCGATGCCTCCACGATAGCCGGTCAGGGAGCCATCCGACCCGATGACGCGGTGGCAGGGTATTGCCACCGCGATCTTGTTAGACCCGCAGGCACGCGCCACCGCGCGGCTCGATTTGGGTGCGCCGATGGCCTTGGCGATGGCCGCGTAGCTCGCCGTTGAGCCCACGGGTATTTGCCGGAGAACGTTCCACACCCGGTGCTGAAACGCCGTTCCGCGAATGTCCAAAGGAAGGTCGAACCGGATCGTTGGATCTTCGACAAAAGCGACGACTGCCGAGGTGAACTGCTCGAAGGAGGGATCGCCGGCGACGAGCCGCGCATTCGGAAACCACTTCCTGAGGTCGCTCGCAAGACCGTCGGGGTCGTTGCCGAACAAAATGGCGCACACGCCCTTGTCGCTCGCCGCAACGAGTAGCAATCCGAGCGAGCTTTGGCTGATTGCGAACTTGATTTCGGCATTGGCGGCGCCGGAGCGGAACTGGCTCGGAGTCATTCCCAGCGTCTCGGAGGAGGTGGCATAGAAGCGGCCGTTGGAGTTGAAACCTGCATCATAGATCGCCTCTGTGACCGATTGGGGCTTGGCCAAAGCCGCCCGCACCCGCTTGTTGCGATGGGCGATTGCGTAGGCCTTGGGCGTGACGCCGAGCACCGATTTGAAGACGCGGTGGAAATGGTAGGGGCTCAAACCGACCTGCCGCGCAAGCTTTTCGAGCTTCGGCGCCTCCTCAGCCGCTTCGATTAGCCGGCAGGCATCTGCCACCATCTTAGTATGGGCTTCGACGGGCGAGGGCGCATTTGGCTTGCAGCGCTTGCACGCGCGAAAACCAGCTGCCTCTGCGTCCTCGGCGCTGTGATGGAACCGAATATGGACGCGCTTGGGGCGTCGCGCGGCGCATGATGGCCGGCAGTAGATGCCGGTTGTCTCGACCGAATAGTAGAAATGGCCGTCGAACGCCCCGTCCCGCGCGAGCACCGCCACCCAGCGCGCGTCGTCGAGCGTCGGCGCCGCGGAAGGCGGGGGGCGTAGTGCATCTTGGGTGTGACGCATGGTCTTGGTCCTCGAATGATCGCTTGCGTTGCCCGGACGCTTACGTCGCTTAGATCGGCCACACACTCCGATCCTTGCGGTCAAATTCGAAAGCCAGTTAGCCTCTCCCTCCAAGGCGGCGATCGTCTTCGCTAGAGGTGCGTTCTCTCCTCGGTCGCCGCAGGAGGCAGGTCGACCCGGTATAACGTCCCCTCGGGACCGTCGGTCAGTATGTGGTCAGTATGTATAGCGCACCGCCCGCGTCACTCCCGACATCGCGAATACGTCCAAGCTGTTTTCGGAACAGGTACTCTTCAGTGATGGCGCAGTCGCCGGTTATGCTCAATTGTACCACCATCTGACCGGCAAGCGCCCCGATCCAAATCATCGTGCGGTCTGGTTTCGCCTCGACCGCAAGAGAGCTCGGGGCGATCGAGATCGGGACCCAATACGTTACCGGCAGTATTGTCCCCGGCTGCTCGCTGTTGATCGCGATGGGTCGCCCCGAATAGTCGACTCCGAAGGTCGTGATCGGCCAGCCATAACTGCCGCTTGGATGGATCAGATTGAACTGAACGTAGCGCTGGAGCACCATTGCGCGCGCTCGACCTCGTCGGGCTTGGCGAGCGCCACGGCGCCGGCCTGCCGCGGGGAGCGGTGCAGCTTTTCGCGGGGCCTACGTCTTCGTCGAGCAGCCCGGTGTCGGCCATCAGCCCCGCGCTTCAGTCAACGTCCCCACGCACAGCCGACTATAGCAGCACGATAACGGGCCATCCCACCTGTCATGGTAGCGTCACCGAGGCTCCGGGAGAATGTCGCAAAAGCGTGATAATCCAAGCGCAATCATGTAGGAAAGAATATCTGGCGATTCCACGAAGCCGCGGGGAGAAGGGCTTGAGCGATCAGGCAGAACACGGCGTCCCGGCGCTGGCGAGGAGCCTTCTCGGCCGGGTCGTCAACGCTGTCACAAGCGTCTTGCGCGAGCTCTACACGCGGCTTTGGACCTCGCTCTGGCAAATCGTCGCCGTCGCCGTCATCATGCTATCCTTGGTGCTGGTCGCGGGCCTCTCCAAGGCCTTCGCTCTGATCGCCTTCACCAGCTTCGTCGCTTCCGTGCTGTTGCTGCCACGCCATGAGGCCGAGCCGGCGCAGGAGGCCGACGCTAAGCGCCCGGCGTCATCGGGACGGACTGCCGCGGCCATGAATGTCATGGCCGAGGCGCTGCCCGACCCCGTGATTCTGCTCGATCAGTCAGGGCAAGTGCTGTTCTGCAACGCGCCTGCGCGCGGCTTATTCGCTTCCTTGCGCCATGGCAGCCACATCTCCTCGGTGATCCGCACGCCGGAGTTCCTCGACGCGGTGAGCATGGCGCCTGAGCGCGGACGCGCGGTGACCGTAACCTATGCCGAGCGAGTTCCGGTCGGTCGCCGCATGGCGGCCACGGTCGCCCCGCTCACCCGCGGCACCGAGCGCGCCAGCAACATCCTCGTCCTGTTGCGCGACCTGACCGAGGTCGAGCGTATCAACCAGATGCGCGCCGACTTTATCGCCAATGCCAGCCACGAGCTCCGCACCCCGCTCGCCTCGTTGCGCGGCTTCATCGAGACGCTGCAAAGTTCGGCGAAGCAGGACCCCGGCGCGCGCGAGCGCTTTCTGCCGATCATGGCCGAGCAGGCCTCGCGCATGACGCGTCTCATCGACGCTCTGCTGTCATTGAGCCGCGTCGAGATGAACGCCCATGTGCCGCCGTCAGATCTAGTCGATCTTAACGACGTCATCGATCATGCCAAAGACACGCTCGATCCACTTGCCCGCGAGATGAGCTTCCGTCTCGATGTCGTGCGCTTCCCGCGGCCTGCAGTGGTGCGCGGCGACCGCGACGAACTGGTGCAGGTACTCCAGAACCTGGTGCAGAACGCCTTCAAATATGGCGATCGGGGCAGCCAGGTGCGTATCGAGGCGAAGCATATCCCCTCGCTCGGCCGCCAGGCCGGCCGCTACGCCATTGCCGTGATCGACAAGGGGCCCGGCATCCTGCCCGAGCATCTGCCTCGCCTGACCGAGCGCTTCTACCGGGTCGATGTCGCCTCGAGCCGCGAAAAGGGGGGCACCGGTCTCGGCCTCGCCATCGTTAAGCACATCTTGAATCGGCATAAGGGCGAACTCGCCATCGCCTCGACTCCGGGCAAAGGCTCGACCTTCACCGTGATGCTGAGCGAGGTGAAGAACGCGGTGCCGGACCGGAGCGCCGCCGCCGGTTAGCCTCGCTGAAGTTGTCAGCCGACCGAACGCAACTGTCCACAGCCTAGTAGATTGCATTTTTAGTCACTTCAGCCGTTGTCACCCAACTGTCATGCAACTGACATAGTAGCTTTATTACGCGGCGCTATCGCTCGCGCCAACGATGGGGGAGGGGTCCTCCATCGCGGGGTCCCGTTTGGTGCGGACCGCTATTCTCCACCCTCAAGGGAGAGCGAATATGAGGTTCATGTCTTATGCGGCGGTTGCGGCGCTTGCCGCGGTGTTCACCGTCAACACGGCGGTTGCCGCCGATATCTCAGGGGCGGGCGCGACCTTCCCCTATCCGATTTATGCCAAGTGGGCCGATGCCTACAAGAAAGAGACCGGCATCGGGCTCAACTATCAGTCGATCGGCTCGGGCGGTGGCATCAAGCAGATCGAGGCCAAGACGGTCACGTTCGGCGCCACCGACAAGCCGCTCGGCGAGAAGGACCTTACCGACAACGGTCTCGTCCAGTTCCCGATGGTTATGGGCGGCATCGTTCCCGTCATCAATGTGGAGGGCATTAAGCCTGGCGAACTCGTGCTCGACGGCCCGACGCTCGCCAAGATCTTCCTGGGCACGATCACCAAGTGGGACGATGAGGCCATTAAGAAGCTCAATCCGAAGGCCGCGCTGCCCTCGAGCGCCATCGCTGTCGTGCACCGCTCGGATGGATCCGGCACCACCTTCAACTTCACCAACTATCTGAACAAGGTAAGCCCCGAGTGGAAGGACAAGGTCGGCTCTGACGCTTCGGTCGAATGGCCGGTCGGCATCGGCGCCAAGGGCAACGAGGGCGTCGCCAACAACGTCGCCCAGACCAAGGGCTCGATCGGCTACGTCGAGTATGCCTATGCCAAGCAGAACAAGATGACCCACACCAGCATGGTCAACAAGGACGGCAAGACGGTCGCCCCCGAACTCAAGTCGTTCCAGGCGGCTGCCGACAGCGCCGACTGGAAGTCCGTTCCGGGCTTCGGCGTGATCCTGACCGATCAGGCCGGTGCTGACTCGTGGCCGTTGACCGCTGCCACCTTCATCCTGATGCAGCAAGTGCCGGTCAGTGCCGGGGATTCGACCGTCGCGCTCAAATTCTTCGACTGGGCCTATAGCAAGGGCGACAAGATGGCCGAAGAGCTCGACTATATCCCGATGCCCGACGCGGTCGTCGAGCTCGTGCATGCGGCGTGGAAGAACATCAAGGACACGGCTGGCAAGCCTGTGTTCGCGATGAACTAAAGTTCGCGTTTGTTGCAGAGGATAGGGCGGACGAGACCGTCCTATCCTCGATTTTCCAGGAAGCTGACTGCGCTTGAGATTGGGGATGACTGCGATGATGGACGCGACGGTCGCCGAGAGAAATCTCGTTCTCGTCGATCGAGACGCGGCGCGCGCCAAGACCTTGCGTCGATTCCGCGTCGGCGACCAAACTTTCAAGGCAATCACCCAATTCTCGGCGATCACCGTGCTCGTGCTGCTGGCCGGCGTCATGCTGGCTCTTGTCCATGGCTCGCTTCCCGCTTGGCGCGCTTTCGGCTTCGACTTCTTCACCTCGCAGAGCTGGAATCCGGTCACCGAGAAGTTCGGCGCGCTGCCGGCCATCTACGGCACGCTGCTCACGTCCTTCATCGCCATGCTGATCGGCGTTCCCGTCAGCCTCGGCATCGCCATTTTTCTTACCGAGATCTGCCCACAAAGTCTGCGCCGCACCATCGGCATCGCCATCGAGCTGCTCGCTGGCATTCCCAGCATCATCTACGGCATCTGGGGCCTGTTCGTGTTCGCGCCCTGGTTCCAGGTTCACGTGCAGCCGTTCCTGATCGATACTTTCGCCGAGATACCCGTACTCAACCAGCTGTTCGCCGGGCCGCCTTACGGTATTGGCATGCTGACTGCGGGTCTTATCCTCGCCATTATGGTGCTGCCGTTCATCACCTCTATTACCCGCGAGGTGTTCGAGACCGTCCCGCCGGTCCTGAAGGAAGCCGCTTACGGCATCGGCTGCACCCGCTGGGAGGTGATGCGCCGCGTGGTCATTCCCTATACGCGGGTCGGCATCATCGGCGGCGTCATGCTCG
The DNA here is from genome assembly GCA_963816805.1 of uncultured Alphaproteobacteria bacterium. Taxonomy (GTDB): domain Bacteria; phylum Pseudomonadota; class Alphaproteobacteria; order Rhizobiales; family Methyloligellaceae; genus Methyloceanibacter. The sequence continues at coordinate 27,611 of CAWFLU010000026.1, read as the reverse complement.
GCTTGGGGCGCGCGCTGGGCGAGACCATGGCGGTGACCTTCGTCATCGGCAATGCGCACCGCATCATGCCGTCGGTCCTTGCGCCCGGCACCACCATCTCGGCGTCGATCGCCAACGAATTCACTGAGGCCACTGGCGATCTTTACACCGCGTCCTTGATCGCGCTTGGCCTTATCCTGTTCTTGATCACCTTCATCGTTCTTGCCTGCGCCAGGTTCATGCTGATGCGCATCGAGCGGAAAGCGGGGAAGTAGGATGGCAAGCATGGCCAAGACTTCCCGCTTTCATCGCCGGCGCTTCGGCGACCGCGTGGCGACGGCGCTGTCGATCGGGGCTGCGGTCTTTGGCCTAACCTGGCTCGTGCTCATCCTGCTTGTCCTGGTGGTGAAGGGGGTGGGTGGACTGTCGCTTGCGGTGTTCACCGAAATGACGCCGCCCCCGGGCAGCGCCGGCGGCCTGCTCAACGCCATCGTCGGCAGCCTGATTCTGACCGTGCTCGCCGTCATATTAGGCACGCCGCTCGGCATGCTTGCCGGCACCTATATGGCTGAATACGGCCGCTACTCCAAACTCACGATGGTGGTCCGCTTCATCAACGACATTCTCCTCAGCGCGCCCTCGATCGTCGTCGGCCTGTTTGTCTACGAGATAATGGTCGTCCAGATGGGGCATTTCTCCGGCTGGGCGGGCGCCGTGGCGCTCGCAATCATCGTCATCCCGGTCGTCGTGCGCACCACCGAGGACATGCTGCTGCTCGTTCCCAATACGCTGCGCGAGGCATCCTCGGCGCTCGGACTGCCACGATGGCTGGTGATCCGGCATGTCGCCTATCGGGCGGCACGGGCCGGCATCATCACCGGCGTGCTGCTCGCCATCGCCCGCATCACCGGCGAGACGGCCCCGCTCCTGTTCACCGCCCTCAACAACCAGTTCTTCAGCTGGAACTTCAATGCGCCGATGGCGAGTCTGCCGGTCGTCATCTTCCAGTTTGCCTTGAGCCCGTATCAGGAGTGGCAGCAGCTGGCCTGGACCGGGGCACTCCTCATCACGGTCACTGTGCTGGGCTTGAGCATCTTGGCGCGGTCCCTGTCTTCCAAGAAGGTGCAGATATGAGTCTCGCAATTCAGACTGAATTGAAAGAACCTTCGACCCTCCCCGGCGAGACTGCGCGACTCGAAGAGAAAGTCGCGGTCCGGCGGCTCAACTTCTTTTACGGGGCGTACCGCGCGCTTGCGGAGGTCAACGTCAACCTGTACCGGAACAAGGTGACCGCCTTTATCGGTCCCTCAGGCTGCGGCAAGTCTACGCTGCTGCGCATCTTGAATCGCATTTACGACCTTTACCCCGGTCAGCGCGCCGACGGCGAGGTTATGCTCGACGGCCAGAACATCCTCAGCCCGAAGCAGGACCTGAACCTGCTGCGCGCCAAAGTCGGCATGGTGTTCCAGAAGCCGACGCCGTTTCCGATGACCATCTACGACAACATTGCCTTTGGCGTGCGCCTCTACGATCAGCTGCCGAAGTCCGAGCTCGATGCCCGCGTCGAGGACGCGCTCCGGCGGGCGGCGCTGTGGGAGGAGGTTAAGGAGAAGCTCGATGTGAGCGGCCTCAGCCTCTCCGGCGGCCAGCAGCAGCGACTGTGCATCGCGCGCACCGTAGCCATCAAGCCGGAGGTGATCTTGCTCGACGAGCCCTGCTCGGCACTCGACCCCATTTCGACCGCCAAGATCGAGGAGCTGATCGACGTCTTGAAGCAGGACTACACGATCGCCATCGTTACCCACAACATGCAGCAGGCGGCGCGCACCTCCGACTACACAGCCTTCATGTATCTCGGCGAGCTTGTCGAGTTCGATGACACCACCAAGATCTTCACCAATCCCAAGCAGCAGCGCACGCAGGACTACATCACCGGCCGGTTCGGCTAGGACGGGCGCGGGCCAAGGAGACCGATCGTATGGACAAGCAGAACGAACACATCGTCAGGTCTTATGAGGAGGAGCTCTCGCTCCTCAACAATCAGATCGCGAAGATGGGCGGCCTCGCCGAGCAGGTGCTCGGCCAGTCGATCGAGGCGCTCGAGCGCCGTGACCCTGAGCTCGCCGCCGCCACAATCCAGGAGGACGAGGCGATCGATGCGCTCGAGCAGGAGATCGAGGAGCAGGCCGTGGTGATGATCGCCCGGCGCCAGCCTATGGCCTACGACCTCCGCCAGATCATGGCGGCACTCCGCATCGCAAACGACCTCGAGCGCATCGGCGATCTCGGCAAGAACATCGCCAAGCGCGCCGTCGCCGTGGTGAGCGAGCAGCAGCCCAAACAACTCATGCTCGGGCTGAAGCATATGGGCGAGCTTGCCCTTGGCCAGCTTAAGGAAGTGCTCGACGCATTCATCGAGCGCGACGCCGACCGCGCGCTGAAAGTCTGGTACAAGGACGAGGAAATCGACGCGATGTACAACTCGCTGTTCCGCGAGCTCCTCACTTACATGATGGAGGATCCGCGCAATATCGGTCTCTGCACCCACCTGCTGTTCGGCGCCAAGAACATAGAGCGTATCGGCGACCACGCGACCAATATCGCCGAGAACGTCTATTACCTGGTGCACGGTACTGCTATCACCGATCAGCGCCCTAAGGGCGACACCACGAGCTCGACGCCGGTCGCGCTGAAGCGGTCGGCGGGCTAGCCCATGCTCGAGACGCACGCCATGAACCCAGGAGCCAAGGTCTTGGTCGTCGAGGATGAGGAGCCGTTGGCGCTTCTGCTCCGCTACAACCTCGAAGCCGAGGGCTATGCAGTCGACGTGGTGCATCGCGGCGACGAGGCCGAGATGGCGATTGCCGAGGGCTCGCCCGACCTGATCGTGCTCGATTGGATGCTACCGGGCCTGTCGGGGCTTGAGCTCTGCCGGCGCTTGCGCACCGGCAAGGATAGCCGACACATTCCGATCATCCTGTTGACAGCGCGAAGCGAGGAGAGCGACCGCATCAGGGGGCTCACCACCGGCGCCGACGACTACGTAGTCAAGCCGTTCTCGCTGCCCGAGCTCATGGCGCGAGTGCGCGCCATCCTGCGCCGCACCAATCCCGAGCGCATCGCCTCGGTGCTGAGCGTCGGCGATATCGAGCTCGACCGCGAGTCGCACCGCGTGGCGCGGAATGGCCGCCAGGTGCATCTCGGCCCGACCGAGTTCCGTCTACTCGAGTTCCTCATGCAGAGCCCTGGCCGCGTGTTCAGCCGGGCGCAGCTGCTCGACGGCGTGTGGGGCCGCAACGTCTATGTCGATGAGCGCACCGTCGATGTGCATATCGGTCGCTTGCGCAAGGCGATGATGCGCGGCAACGAGCACAATCCGGTGCGCACCGTGCGCGGCGCCGGCTACGCCTTTTCCGACAAGCTCGAAGAACCCGCCTAGCCTAAATGAAAAGAGGCGCCGCATTCGGCGCCTCTCGTCGTTCGCTCCTGCCGCCAGAAAGCTAGCCGATGGCGAAGCGCTTCTCGCGCCGTCGCATCTGCACCGGCTGATAGGCCATGCGCGCATGGTGCTCGCAATAGGGCGCCGTGCCGCATTTCTTGCGGCCGCAGAAATGAAACTCCGGTTCGCCGGGATCGCCGATCGGCCAGCGGCACATAGTTTCCTTCAGCGTGAGGATGCTCGCCCGCTCGGCGAGCGGAATAACGAGCTCCTGGATCGGTGCGAGCATTGGCTCGACCTCGGTCTCGAATTGCGGCTTAAGAGCCACGTTGCCGCGCGTGCCGTACATCAGCGACGGCGCGCGATTGGCCCGTGGCACATGCGCCCGCCGGGGGCGCGGGCTGGACGAGCGCGAGCTGGTCGCCCGGCCCGAAAGCCCAAGTCGATGCACCTTACCGATCACCGCGTTGCGGGTCACTCCGCCAAGACGACCCGCAATCTGGCTCGCGCTCAAGCCTTCAGCCCAGAGTTTTTTAAGCAGTTCAACCCTCTCGTCGGTCCAACCCATGGTTTGGCCTCCTCGTTTGGACTCAGAATCCCCCGTCCCGTTAGAGACGGCGCTTTCAATACTCGGAATTACTGGGTGAGACTGACCGCCCGGGCGCAACGCAGCACCCACGATATCTGGTAGCCGAGCGGTTATTACGGTACTATATCCGGCAAAACCCGGCAAGCGTCCGCCACGCTTGTCACTCCGTTTTCCACCGGAACAATGGGATTCTGCCACTTCTCCTGCAAGAACACAAACATGACGGTTGATAGAAGCGTGGAGAAGCGTGGGATAAGCCCGTGTGGGCGCCGATTGACAGGGCAAAGCGCGAGACCTAATGCTCTGAGTTTCCTCGCTGCCGCCCACCCGGCGGCAATTTTGTTTCAGGGACACTCAACTTTCATGTCGGCCCTCCTCCCGACCTATGCCCGCAGCGAGCTCAGCTTCGCGCGGGGAGAAGGCGCCTTTCTCTTTACGGCGTCGGGCGACCGCTATCTCGACTTCGCGAGCGGGGTTGCCGTCACCGCCCTCGGCCACGCGCATCCGCATCTGGTCGAGGCTCTGACCAGCCAAGCTAAGAAGCTCTGGCACGTGTCGAATTTGCATCGCATCCCTGAGCAGGAGCGTCTCGCCGAGAGACTCTGCGCGGCGACCTTCGCCGATCGAGTGTTCTTCGCCAATTCCGGTGCCGAGGCCGTCGAATGCTCGATCAAGGTCGCGCGCCGCTATCATTTCAAGAACGGCGCGCCTGAGCGCTACCGGCTTATCACCTTCGAGGGCGCGTTTCATGGCCGCACGCTTGCCACCATCGCCGCCGGCGGTCAGGCCAAGCATCTCGAAGGCTTCGGCCCCCCGGTCGACGGGTTCGACAAGGTCGAGGCACTGGACATCATGGCCGTCGAGGGGGCGATCGGCGACCAGACCGCAGGAATTCTGATCGAGCCGATCATGGGCGAAGGCGGCATGCGTGAGGTCTCTTGGCGCTTCCTCCAGGATCTCCGTGCGCTTGCCGACGAGAAGGGCATCATTCTGCTGTTCGACGAGGTCCAGACCGGGATTGGGCGTACCGGGCGTCTCTATGCCCATGAATGGGCCGGCATCGAGCCCGATATTCTTGCCACGGCCAAGGGGCTCGGCGGCGGCTTCCCCGTCGGCGCCTGCCTCACCACCGAGGCAATGGGGGCAGCTATGACCGCCGGCAGCCACGGCTCGACTTTCGGCGGCAACCCGCTCGCCATGGCCGTCGGCAATGCTGTACTCGACGTGGTGCTTGAAGACGGCTTCCTCGATCGCGTCGCGCAGATGGGGCTCAGGCTGAAGCAGCGTCTCGCCGCGCTCAAGGACGATCATGGCGATATCATCGAGGAGGTACGCGGGCAGGGGCTGATGCTCGGTCTGAAATGCAAGGTGCCGAACCAGGACCTGCTCGAGGCTCTGCGCGCCCAGAAGATGCTCACGGTCCAGGCCGGCGACAATGTCGTGCGACTCCTGCCGCCGCTCATCATCGGCGAGGCCGAGATCGAGCTCGCCGCTACCAAGCTCGATGCTGCTTGCGCCGCGATTGCCAAGGCTTCGGCTCTGGCCTGACTCGAGTTGAAGAACAAATCCATGCCACCCAAGCACTTCCTCGACATCGACGCATTGGACTCCAAGACTTTGCGCGCGATCCTCGATCAGGCCGCCGCGATCAAGCGCAAGAGGATCAAGGGAAAGCCGCCAAAGGGAATGGGTGTGGGCGAAGGCGCCGTGCTCGCCATGATCTTCGAAAAGCCCTCGACGAGGACGCGCGTCTCCTTCGAGGTCGCCATGCACGAGCTCGGCGGCAGCTCGATCGTGCTAGATCCGCAAGACATGCAGCTCGGGCGGGGAGAGACCGTGGCCGATACCGCACGCGTGCTGTCGCGCTACGTCGACGCGATCATGCTCCGCACCGGGCCACAGGAGACTCTGACCGAACTGGCCGCGCATGCGAGCGTGCCCGTGATCAACGGGCTCACCTGCCGCTCCCATCCCTGCCAGGTCATGGCCGATGTCATGACCTTCGAGGAGCTGAAGGGCCCCATCAAAGGCCGCACAATTGCCTGGATCGGGGACGCCAATAATGTCGCTACCTCCTGGGTGCACGCTGCGGCGAGGTTCGGCTTCAGGCTCAACATCGCCGCGCCCGAGGATTTCGCGCCGCCGCCCGAGTTGCTCGCGTGGGCGAAGCAGCAGCGCGCAGAGATCGAGGTGAGCGAGAACAAGCTTGAGGCCGCGCGGGGCGCCGATTGCGTGGCGACCGATGTATGGGTGTCGATGGGCGACGATGACGCTAACAGGCGCAATGCGGCGCTCCGTCCCTTCCAGGTTGATGGCGCGGTGATTGCTGAAGCTGACAAGGATGCGATCTTCATGCATTGCCTCCCCGCCCATCGCGGCGATGAGGTGGCGGCGGAGGTGATCGACGGTCCGCAATCGGCGGTGTGGGACGAGGCCGAGAACCGCCTGCATGTGCAGAAGGCGATCATCGCCTGGTGTCTCGGAGCCAAGATGCCCGGCTCAAAATCGCGCGAGGCCAAGCCGTCGAAAATTAAGCCGCACAGGGCCGCGCCATGACCAAGCACTCGCGCGAGCCGCAGGCGGAGCTCAGCATCCCGAGCGACGATCTGATCCTGCCGTTCCAGGCTGACCAGGCCGAAGTGTTCGGTCGCCTCGTCAAACTCGGTCCGACGGTCGACACCATCCTGTCGCGCCACGATTATCCGGAAGCGGTCTCGCAGCTGCTCGGCGAAGCTGTAGCGCTCACCGCCCTGCTTGGCGCCTCGCTCAAATCCGAAGGCAAGTTCATCCTCCAGGCTTCGACCGACGGACCGGTCGACCTCCTGGTCGCCGACTATCAGGTGCCGGGCGGCTTGCGTGGCTATGCGCGCTTCTCGCCGGAGAGACTCGCCGAGCTTCCTCCCGATGGCCGTCTCCTCGGCGAGGGCCATCTCGCCATGACCATCGACCGCGGCATCGAGACAGAGCGCTATCAGGGCGTGGTGCCGCTCGAAGGCAAAAGCCTGACCGAGGCTGCCGACACCTATTTCCGCAGATCCGAGCAGCTGCCGACCTTCATCCGGCTTGCGGTGGCGCGGCATTACCGGGCCGACAAGCCGGCCGGCCGGCCCTGGACCTGGCGGGCGGGCAGTCTTCTGGTGCAGAAGCTGACGCGCGAGGGCGGACGCGCTAGTACGCGCGAAGCGGCCTTCGAACAAGAGGACTGGACGCGCGCCCGGGCGCTCGCCGAGACGGTCGAGGACCACGAGCTGCTCGATCCGATGCTGCCGGCGGATCGGCTGGTCTATCGCCTGTTCCACGAAGAGCAGGTGCGCGCCTATCGCGCTATCCCGCTAGACACCTATTGCAGCTGCTCGCGCGCCCGCGTCGAGGATTTGCTCAAGCGCTTCTCGGTCGAGGATCTGGCCGACATGGTGGTCGACGGCGAGGTATGGGTGACGTGCGAGTTCTGCAATAGCCGTTACAGCTTCGACCCCGCATCCTTCGCCGACGCTTGAGACTGCTCCGATTCCCTCCGCCGTGATTTCGCCATCCGGCGAAAGCCGGAAGCCCGTTTGCAATAACAAGCTTCTTTTGTCTGGCTACCGGCTTGCCCCGGTATGACAACCGGCGCTTCGTGGCCATGACAGCTACTTGCTGAGCTCTTGCGCCAAGCCGTCGAGAAAGGCGAGACAGGCCTCGAGCTGATCGAGGCTGACATATTCATCGGCCGCATGCGCCTGAGCGATGTCGCCGGGCCCGCAAATCACGGCGGGACAGCCGGCGAGTTCGAACAAACCGGCCTCGGTCGTGTAGGACACGGCGCCGGTCTTGGTCTCGCCAGTGAGCTTGAGCGCAAGCGCTACGGCCTCCGAAGCGCTGCCCGCCACGAAGGCCGGCACGAAATTCAAACTCTCGGTCTCGATCCCGGCCTCCTCCGTCACCCGCTTCATGCGCGGCAGCAATGCCTCCTCTGCGAAGCGCGTGAGGTCGCGCGGTACGACCGCCGGGGTGGCTGAGGGAAGGCTCCGCACCTGCCAATGGAAGGCACACGTCTTGGGAACGAGATTCGCCGCCGTCCCGCCTTTGATGGTGCCCACGCTGATGGTCGAGAATGGCGGCCCGAAGCGGGGATCGTTCTCGGTCTTGGCGAGGCCGGCGCCAATTCTGTCGATCTCGCCGATCAGCGCGGCCGCGGCCGAGATGGCGTTTACGCCGAGCGTGGGCAGGCTCGAATGCGCCTCGCGGCCATGCACGGTCGTACGATAGGCGTCGATCCGCTTATGCGCGTCGATCACCGCCATGCTGGTCGGTTCGCCGACGATGATGGCGCGCGGGCGCGGCAAATCCTTGCCGAGCTGGGCGATCAGCGGCCTGACTCCCGTGCAGCCGACCTCCTCGTCATAGGAGAGGATAAGATGCACCGGCTCCTTAAACTCGCCGGCTTTGAACAGCGGCACCGCGGCAAGCACGCAGGCAATGAAGCCCTTCATGTCGCAACTGCCTCGGGCGTATAGCTTGCCGCCGCGCTCGGTCAGCGTGAAGGGATCGCTGGTCCAGCTCTGGCCCTCGACCGGCACGCAGTCGCTATGGCCGGAAAGCCCAATGCCGCCTTCGCCCTCGCCGCCGATGGTGGCGAACAAATCGGCCTTGGTGCCGTCGGGCGAGGCGACGCGTGTTGCCGCGAGGCCGTGGCCCCTGAGCACGCTTTCGACGAAGCCGATCAGCTCGAGATTGGACTTGGCACTCGTCGTGTCGAAGCCGACAAGCGCCGTCAGCAACTCCATCGTTGTTTCCAAGGAAGCTGCCAAGGGAACTCCGTGTTTGGTTACGAGCTAGGAGGCTTGCGTGCGGAAGCGCTCGGCCGCCCGCGCGCGCGCCTTTACCGCCTCAACCTCGCGATTGCGCGGTGGCGCATCGGTGACGAGCGAGTCGATCAGCTCGCGCGCCGCGCGCTCTACCTTGTCGACGGCCCGGTCAAAGGCGGCGGCATTCGCCTTCGACGGCCGGGTGCAGCCCGACAGCTTGCGCACGAATTGCAGCGACGACAGATGAATCTCCTCGTCGGTCGCCGGTGGGTCGAAATTATGCAGCATCTTGATGTTTCGGCACATGATCGCCCTCGCAGAACGGCCATTCATTGCAAAAAGGGTGGCATAGGGGTTGGGCCGAGACAAGGCGGTGCTTACTTGGCGGCCATCAACGCTTGGGTGAGATCGGCCTTGAGGTCGTCTACGTCCTCAAGGCCGATCGAAAGGCGCAGGCTGGTGTCGAAGATGCCGAGCTCGGCGCGCACCTCGGGCGTTAGCCGCTGATGCGTGGTTGTTGCGGGATGGGTGATGAGGCTCTTGGCGTCGCCGAGATTGTTGCTGATCTTGAAGACCTGGAGCGCGTTGGTGAGGCCAAACGCGGCCTCCTTGCCGCCCTTGACCTCGAAGGCGACCATCGGCCCGCCGCCGGCCATCTGCCTCTTGGCTAGCGCAGCCTGCGGATGGTCGGCTCGGCCGGGATAGTAGACGCGCGCGACTTCCTTCTGCTCGGCAAGGAAATCGGCGATTGCCGCCGCCGACGCGCATTGGCGATCGACGCGAACCGTGAGCGTCTCGAGGCCCTTCAGCAGCACCCAGGCATTGAACGGGCTTAGCGAGGGGCCGGTGTGCTTCAGAAAATTGTGCAGCTTCTCCTCGATGAACTCCTTCGGGCCGAGCACGACGCCACCGAGGCAGCGCCCCTGGCCATCGATATGCTTGGTCGCCGAATAGACCACAATGTCGGCGCCGAGCTGCATCGGCCGCTGCAGCAGCGGTGTAGCGAACACATTGTCTACCACGACGAGCGCGCCGGAATTTTTCGCGATCGCCGACACGCCGGCGATATCGACTAGTTCGAGTACCGGATTGGTCGGTGTCTCGAAGAAGAAGACGCGTGTATTCGGCCTGACCGCTTTCTGCCACGCGTCTAGATCGCGCCCGTCGACCAGAGTCGTCTGGATGCCGTAGCGCGGCAACAGATCCTCGACGATGTAGCGGCAGCTGCCGAACAACGCTCGTGCCGAGACCACATGGTCGCCGGTCTTGAGATGGCAGAGCAGCGAGGAGGAGACGGCGGCCATGCCGCTCGAGGTGCCGCGCGCGGCGGGCGCGCCCTCAAGCGCACACATGCGACCTTCGAGCATGGACACGGTGGGGTTGGCGTAGCGGCTATAGACGTAGCCGTCCTCGTCGCCCTTGAAGCGCGCCTCGGCCTGCTCGGCGCTCTCATAGACATAGCCGGAGTTGAGGAAGATGGCTTCCGAGGTCTCGCCGAACTGGCTGCGCAGCGTGCCCTCATGTACGAGCCGCGTTGCCGGGCGCCAGGCGCTTTTCTCGTCTTTTGCTGCCCCCATGGGCGTCACTCCCTTTGACTGGAGCCGAGGCCTGGGCACAAAAAAACCCGCTCCTTGGCTTTAGCCAAAAGACCGGGATCGGCTGATAATTGCCTCGCACGACCTTTTAGCGAGTTGTTTAACGTGGCTGCAAGCCGGCCGGCCAAATCACCACGAGGCCATTCATCGCGCTTCTAGGGGCCTTTCGTCAAGTCGTGTCGGCCCGTTCGGTTCGGTGCCGACCCCTTGTGAATCCGGGGGAGAAGGCCGAGCTTAGGGTGACCGGGCGTCGCAACCATGCCAAGAACACTTCCATGTCCTCCGCTAAAACGCTCTTCGACGCGCTACCCGAGAGCCCGCCCGTGACGTCGACGCCTGAGCCGACACGGAGCGTGTTCTCGCGCACCGGCATTTTGCCCTGTCAGGCGGTCCGCGCCATGATCGCCGCTGGCGAGATCATGGGCGCACCCGATATCGACGCCAACCAGATCCAGCCTGCAAGCCTCGATCTCAGGCTCGGCAAGGTCGCCTACCGCATTCGCGCGAGTTTCCTGCCGGGTCCGAACGCAACCGTGCGCGGCAAGCTCGAAGCGCTAAAGTTTCACGAGATCGACCTCACGAAGGGCGCCGTGCTCGAAGCAGGCTGCGTCTATCTCGTGCCGCTGATCGAGCAGCTCAAGCTCCGCTCGACCATCGCCGGTTTTGCCAATCCGAAAAGCTCGACCGGCCGCCTCGACGTCTTCACCCGCTTGATCGCCGACCGCCAAGAGAGTTTCGATGCGGTCGAGGAGGGCTATTCGGGTCCGCTCTTCGCCGAGATTTGTCCGCGCACCTTCTCGATCAAGGTCCGCTACGGCTCGCGTCTGAATCAGATCAGGTTTCGCCGCCGCGTCGGCCAGCAGCTCGACGCCGGCGAGCAGCCCGGCCGTGTCGGCGACCGGCGTTTGCGCGAGATCCATTCCGACGTCGGCCTCGTCGAGGGCGATGCCGCGATCCGCGAAGGGCTCAATCTCAGCATCAGCCTAGCGCCGATCCCGCCGTCAGGTCTCGTCGGCTATCGCGCGCGGCGCTACGCCGGCGTGATCGACGTCGATGCGGTCGGCGCTTACGACACCGATCAATATTGGGAGGCCGTGCAGCTCGGCGAGGATCGCCGCCTCGTGCTCGACCCGCACGAATTTTACATTCTCGCCTCGAAAGAGAGGGTGTCGGTGCCGCCGGCCTATGTCGCCGAGATGGCCCCATTCGATCCTTTAATCGGCGAGTATCGCGTGCACTATGCCGGCTTCTTTGATCCGGGCTTCGGCTATACGGCGGGCAAGGCGCCCGGCGCCAAGGCCGTGCTGGAGGTGCGCAGCCTCGACATCCCCTTCATCCTGGAGGACGGGCAGATCGTCGGCCGTCTCGTCTACGACAAGCTCACCGACATCCCCGACACGCTCTACGGCCAGGGCATCGGCTCGCACTATCAGGCGCAGGGCCTGAAGCTGTCCAAGCACTTCAACCAGTGCTAGGCGCCGAGGTTTGGCGTGCGACTATCTAGACACCAATACAACCCTAGATGGCAAATTAAGTGGAGCAGCTTCCGCCGCCGAGCACACAGAACTTTGCACAGTGGGGATGGCAGAGCTTGACCGCGCCCTGCTCGAACATGCCGCCATCGGCGCTTGCGGCATCAGCGAGGGTAGCCCCCATCTCGAAGGCCGAGTCGTAGGGTAGCAGCGTGCAGGGCAGCACGACCGGTCGCGTCGCGCCTTTCCGCTTCACCACCATTCGGCTCGACGCGCACATCACATCGGACGGGCTCTTATGCAGGATGCCCCAGCAGTCTTCGGTGATCTCGGGCACGTCGGCGTTGAGGTCCATCTCGGGGAACAACACGAGCGAGGTCCGGTCGTAAGCATCGACGCCCCAACCGCGGCAGGCGATCAGAGCAGCATAGCCCTTTCGCGCGTCAGCTTCGTTTTCGCCCCAGCAGGTGCGCCCGGCAAGTGCCAGCGCGAAACCCTCGCGCGCTAGCCAGTCGATCCCCTCGACCGTCTTGGCGAACGAACCTTCGCCCCGCTCGATGTCGTGCAGCTCACGGGTATGGTGGTCGAGGCTGACCCGCAGCACGAGGCGATCCCCGGACGACGCACCAAGTGCCGACAGGCCGTCGCGGATGCGCGGGCGCAGCATCGGCTGCATGGCGTTAGTCAGCACCAGCACCGAGAAGCCACGGCCGAGCGCGTCGCCAAACATCTCGATAATGTCGGGGTTCATGAATGGCTCGCCGCCGGTGAAGCCGATCTCGCGCACTGGCCAACCGTCGCTGGCGATCTCGTCGAGATAGGCGGCAACCTCGGAGCGCGTCAGATAGGCGAGCCGGTCGTTCTCCGGGCTCGACTCGATATAGCAATTGCGGCACTCGATATTGCAGAGGCTGCCGGTATTGATCCACAGCGTGCGTAAGGTATCGAGCGCGACGCGCGCCCGACGTTCGCCTTTGGCCGTCCGGTCGGGATCGGCGAATTTCTTGGGTGCTGCCACGGCAAGATCGGTCATGGCACCACTATACGAAAAATCGTCAAGAACGCCTGGAAACGGAGCGCATCTCTATTTCACGATGTGGCGAGCGCGCCGGGCGAACAACCGGAGCGGTCGCGCTTTTTGCCGCCAAGAAGCCGTGTTATGAATTGCCAGGTCGCGGGTGTAGCTCAGTGGTAGAGCAGTAGCTTCCCAAGCTACGTGTCGAGGGTCCGATTCCCTTCACCCGCTCCAATCTTTTCAAGACCTTATCCTCTCGCCTAGAACATCGCGTCCCAGATCGCGCCGTTTGCAGAAAGTCTGGAGCGTGGTGTCCGTAACGCTGACGGACCATCTCCTCCGACATGCCGACATAACCGCCAACTTCCCAGATCGGCACCGTCGTTGCAGCAACCAGGTCACGGCGGTGTGCCGCATCTTGGGACCCGCTTGTTGGTCTCCACGCGCCCCCGCAGCCCCTCGGAACGGCAAGCCGGTCGTAAGGTTAACCCAGCCAAGCGCGGATGGCTTGCGCTGGTCGCCTGAACGTCACTTATCGAACCTAATCGGCTTGCGACTTCGTCTGTGACGGCGCCTGCGAAAGTCAAAGCGCGAGCGGATAAGCTGCACTCGGATCGTCGGATATAGTCGTTGCCGGCGTTCAGGCTTGAACGGTCCATTCGCAAACTCCCCGGTCACTCAGGCCGGGGGCTACTTTTTAGGGACCGCCCCTCCCTGGGCGCTGTAATCGTCGTGAAATCTTCTGAGTATATTGGGCGTCATGGTCCTTCGCTGGCGTCGGTTTAACTTGCTGTGGGCTGACGAGCCGTCCTCGCAATAGGACGGCCAAGGAATGGGCTAAGCACGGTCGGCTTCGGCCGGCGCCCTTTTTGCTGCATGCGGAGGGTCAAATGTCAAAGGCCGTCTATCTTAGCGAGCGAGGTGAGGACAAGAACGATGGGCTGTCGCTGGAAAAGGCCGTTCTAACGGGAAAGCGCGCGGTGGCGATCGCTCTCAAGGAAAAGACGCGTGGCTTCCACGTCAACGGGAATGCCGCCTACGTCCGACGCATGAATGCGGAGCTTGAGGCGGGCAAGGTGATTGACGTCACCCCGCCTCAGAAGAAGTAGCGGAGCGGGCCGTCCAGGAGACTGGAGCACGAGCGTCGGCTTCGGTCGGCGTCCTTTTTGCTCTAAGCTCAGGCGATGGACCGTAACCAGTTTTTCGCCGAGCTCGATCAGCTTACCCAGAGCCAAATCGAAGCGCGGCTTGCGTCATGGGACAGCGAACAGCTCAAGCTGGTTGAGGAGTACCTTGGGCGCGGAACAATCAAACCGCAGGCGGAATCGGTGGCAGTCGCAATGGCGACTAAAGCCAATAGGATTGCGGCGATTGCCCTCATCATTGCGATTGGCGCAATGTTTGCGGCTATTGCTGCCGGATTAGTGGCATTTCAAGCTTTGCAACACGTCGCGAAGGGCTGAAGAGTCCGAATAGCAGACGGGCGCCTACTTAGCTACCCGACGCTTCTTCTTTTGCGCCAAATCAGGCGGCTCGTCGAACCCTTTGCGGCTGCTGTAAAACACCAAGGCCATAAGTCCGCAACCTACTAGAATTGTAAAAAAGACGCCGAGGCTCAACATCAGCCAGCCCCACGGAGGCATGACGACGTCACCGGCTGAAACCCATCCGTAATGACCGACGAAAACCGCCCCTGCCAGAAGCACGAGGAGAATGATTACTACCAAGGCGGCTTGCATCGTCGTATCGCCTCTCCACAAGTAGCGCGCGATAGTACCAGGAAACACCATACGCGACTTCCAGGTCGGCCTCCTTTTGTTTAGGCCCCCGTCTCGCGCTAGGCCCTTCTTTCTGCCATCATGACCTTGTGGGGCAGTCGGCTGGGCACGTCATGAAATCGGACCTAAATCAGCTCTCCGAGCTCGAGCTTGAGCACATCCGGCTGTTCATAGAGGGCTGACCTAGGAGTGGTCACCGACGAGATACGGACCACAGCGCGCCTACGTTGAGCTTCGAGCCCGGGACGACTATGGCGGAGAGAGTATTGCCACAACCATCTTCTCCTACCGACGGATCACCCACTACTCGAAGCAGGAAACCACACAGGATATAATTCGGAAGGCCCGCCATCTCTTAAGGCGGGCTTCGCTGGCAACTTAGGAGGCGCGTACATGCCCGATCTTTCAATAGAAGTGCGTGATCGCGACATCGTCATCTCGAAGCCGAGCGCCGGCCTTACGATGACCTATCGGAGGGTGGGCGACGCGCCCTTCCTCGAAGCTTTGGATCCTATTCGCGACAAATTCAATTCAGAGGAGCTTATTTTCCTCATCCGCGCATGGAAGGCCACGTTCGAGAGAGCGAAGGCGCTGGGGTGGCTGAACTGATCCTGTTGGCGACCCCGATCTCATTGTTCGTGACATGCAGTCATGAGAGACATTGACGTAGGCCAAGCCGCGAAAATTGTCTGGATAGCGCAAGTGGGAGTCCAAGCCGGATGTGCGGAGGCAAGTCCAACGTTAGGAACGATTAGGGAATAGCAATGCGCCGCATGATCGTAGTGGCTATCCTCTGCGTGATCTCAACTCCAGCCTTCGCCTCCTGCATCTATGACAGCGAATGTCCGAGTGGCTCCTCGTGCGTAGATGGTGATTGCAGGCAACCACTATCGTCGGATGAGGACAATGCTAACGCCCCCTCGAGGGACCGCGTGAATGGCGCGAAGTATTGCCAGTACGACGACGATTGCAGCGAGGGTTCGCGTTGCATCAAAGGATCTGGCCGAGAGGGTGTCTGCCTAGGCCACTGACAACGGCCTAGGAGCATCACTCGACCCCGAACTCGCGGATGAACTTCCGCCGGTATTCTTCAGCCGGTATTCTTCAGCCGTCAGTCCGCCGCGCATCGCGGTCAACTCCGCCTCGGTGAAGGGCACGCGGCCCTCTCCTCGTTGCGTGGGATCTCCATAAAGCGCGTGCTGAGACGCGCCTTACGTCGTGGCCTGACTCGAGCTCGATGAAGCGCGGCTCTGATCGGGCAGCGATGGCGCGCGCGAGTGCGATGCGGTCATGGCCTTGCTGCTGCCGCGCGTGTTGCCGCCATTTCGAAGGCTGTATTTTGAAGCTCATCATGCTCGGCCGATAAACGCCGGAATGCGGCGGGAGTCAGCCTCCCCTTTTCCATGAGCTTGAGCAGCCGCACTTCGTAAGCGATGAACACTGCGATCGGAGGAAAAGGGGTGCCGGGTGGGGCGTGCTCAACGCGGTACCGGTAGTCGGATTGTGCAAGTTCCGTCGCCTGTCGAAGCAAGGCACGTCGATCTTGAATCTTTAGCTGGAAATAGATCGTCAACACGGACGCGCCGGCGCCGATGAGCGCGCCCAACAATCCGAATGCACCTGTTATCCAGGGTAAGTAGCTGTTGGTCATGTAGGCTGCGCCTCCCTGAGCCATTGGCATCTTGCCCAACTCTGGCTTGCGTATCATCGCCCAAGAGATTTTGCGCCGCCACAGACTTCTGTCGCCCAGCCTGAGCTACCGCTATTTCCAAAACCGGAGCTAGAGGAACGAGCACATCAAGGTAGCGTTAGGCACTTAGCCGACCGTGGGGCCCGCAAGACCCCCGGCGCCCGGATTCCTCATGAGCCTGGCGCGCCTTATTCGTACCGCTGCATGCGAGGCCACTAGGCAATCCTTTGCTTGTAGCGCATGAACAACGAGCGCCCCGCCCGCCTGCGAGCAATGACTTACCTGGATAGGCCGCATTCGAAAGGGCGAAGGCGCTCGGTTCCTAAACACGGCCTCGAATTTATGAAGCTAAGGACAGCCGCGATCGAGTGCGAGCCAACTTTGGCGCCTGCCAGCGAACCCAATCATCTATCTCTTTGCTAACGTGGCTTGGAGCAAAGCCATAACGCTGGTGGATCTTGATCTCGAGGCGATCACGCCGGCCACCAATAAGATCCAAATCCTCGTCCGTGAGCTTGCTCCACTTGGCCTGAATCTTGGTTTTGGTCTCTTTCCACATTCCTTCAATGGCGTTCCAATCCATCGTATCCCCCGATTAAGCCGAAGCCGATGACGCTTGAAACCGCGTCCCATCTCTTTACGTTCCGGGCGGCGAATAGAAACGGACGCAGATGTGGCCCAAATGTCACTAATGGGTATTAGCGGGTGAGAGCCTCTCTGCCGGCTCCATTTTTTTGCATCTGCCTGCTGCCCGTTCTTTCATAATTCTCATTTGAGCGCGCAAGCGGACCATTCTGCCCCATGGACAAAGCCGGCCTTGTGCCGCTCAGGTGTTCCCAATTTCCCAATCTGTCTGCTTCTGCTTTCTCATAGACCCTGCAAAATGCGGAGGTACTGTTGTGCTGCCGTGATCATTAGCTAGCCTCGGAAGGCACGGTCTGCCACCGGGTTGAGGGGTGAGGTGGTGGTAAGACCGTGCCGACGCACCGCTCGATTGAGCAAGGAGCGAATCAAAGCCGCTAAGTTCTAACGTTGTCTGAATGCCCGTTAACCATCGCTATTGAGCCCCTGCACGCCACCATCGAGGAGTTCGCGAATTGACGGCGCCAAAGTGGCATTCGAGAAGCTCCTATTGCGGAGTGCTTTTAAGAGACCCCTCAGCTTCACCCGCGTTCTCGCGCAACACGTCAATGAACGCTTGCTTCACAGCCGCTGGGTCAGCGTGGTCCTCGGTCAGCCTCACGTTGACGTTGATTTGCACACCTCACCTTTTGGAAAGCGTTCGACGTCTGCGCAAGGTCGAGCAGACCGAGAAAAGAATAGCTAGGTTGATCGCCGGCGCGAGCAATATGAGCGCGGCCGGAGACACCCCGATGTAGAAATCAGTCGCCCAGAGCGAATCGAGAAACAGAGTCCAGGGTAGGCCAATTAAAAGCAAGCTTGAGAAATGATCGCTGCCAGCAGTCAACAAGCCAACCGTGACCATCCCGAGGAGAACGAGGTAGGCAGCAGCGAAGATCCATTTAATCGCGTTGCACATCGCAACTCGCGATCCTACTGATGCTACCGGCCCTTCACGAACGAGGATCAAGCGACGATCAAAGGCGGTCCGCGACCTTCGCCGCCGCGCGGGACTTTAACAGGAAACCCAGAAGTAGGGGGCGTCGGCTTCGGCCGGCGCCTATCAATCCGCCATATCTATACCCTTCGCAACCAGCGAATCGTCTACCGCTCGCTGATCCCTTGAGTTGCTTGTTTTGCTAAATCGAGGCGCGCGAACTCAGTTGAATTGTGTAGCTTTCCCAGAGGCTGTTGCAATTTCGCCACCTACCCGCACCGGAAACGTGCTTTTTTGGCAGGCGTAGTTCCGCGTAACGGGGGGTTTTGTAATGCGTATGATCGCCATTTTGGCGGTCCTCTCGGTGGCTTCGGTGCCGCTGGGAGGCTGCTTCTTCCACCACAATCAGGCAGTTGTAACTCAGCCGCTTCCGCCCCTGAAATAGTGAGGTCGGGAGGCTCCAACTCACGTACTGAAAACGCCAAGCTAAAGCTACCCACCGGAATGGCAGGTTCAGGGCGTCGCCAGTGGGAAGTCAGTTCCCCGCCCTAGTAGCTAGTAATGGAGGGGCTATGCGTTCAGCAAGGAAGTACATCAGACCTGTTGATATGATGATCGTACATCAAGCCCATGGCTCGGTTTGGAGGGCGCTCAACCAAGACAAACACCTTGTTGATCCCACTGAGGCTCGCGAATTAAGCGACAAACTGATCCGCAAGCTCGTGGAGGTTTCGCGTGAGGGTGTGATAGATGTCGAGACGCTGCGCGAGCGAACAATGGCGGCGTTTGTACTACGGCTAAACTGAGCCTTCCGTATAGGAGAGTGCCGATGACAAAAAACATGCCTTGGATGCTGCCTGGTTGCGTGCTGGTATCGCTATTCTCATTCGACGCCCAAGCCTTACCCCTGCCCCTGGCATTCGAACCCTCGGCGGACAATATCACGCTTGGTGCGGGGCTTTTGCGGGTGGGGCTTTCACCGCGAGTATGGCCACTGCGTCCGCAATGGCACCCAATATGTTCCGCCTGTGGTGGTGGTGCCGCACGTCGTAGTGGCGCCGCACTATGTGCCGCCTGTGGTGGTGCCGCACGTCGTAGTGGCGCCGCACTATGTGCCGCCTGCGGTAGTAGCGCCATCTGTGTGCCCGCACGGCTACTATCATGATCAGGAGGGTCACTGTGTCCCGTACTGAATCCGATTGCTTCGGGATATTCCTGGTGGATTGGCTCAGACGCAGGAGGCTGTGGTCCTCACCGCTCCTAGCACCGCTCCACGAGCTCTGCGGCGTCCGACAATAGTCGGCGGATAGCTCTCCACAGAGCGATGGACTCAGCGGAGTAGTGGCCGTGCTTCCAAAAACACGTGATCATCGCCACGGCCAGGAACGGCGTCTTGGTCTAAGCTTATTTGTCGTCTGACACCTTCTCTCGGGTCCTCGACATCCGCAGGCGTAACGCACCTCGGCAGCGGGGTTACGTAACTCCGCAATCCATTGGGTGCTGTTGCAACTACCGACCCTCGTCCCGCGTAACCAAGTGAAGGTAGCGCGCAGCCGACTGCGGAAATCGGTGTTCAGGAGTTACCCTAGCCGCGCGATTTGAGATTCTAAAATTGTCAGTGTCAGTTTTGCGTTATGGTTCTGGCAGACAGGAGAGCTTGAACCATGACAATCATGAGCTTCTTTTGCCGGCTATTGAACGGCAGGTGCGCGACTGAACCACCGGAGCCGAAAACGCGGGAAACCCCCAAGACACCTTCCGCGAATATGACTGCCGCGGCGTCGACGCCCCCCAGTGTCGGCGCGATACGACCACGTGAGGGCGTTGGCGAATAACCTGGGTTAGAGAAATGCATCGCCTGCATGTTTCTTGAATGCCTTCGTGCGTCGATCATAGGTCTTGAGCGTGCTGACCTCTCGGTGATCGGGTCTCACGTCCATGACGCAAAGAATGTCGGCGCCGGCCCGAGGTCCGCCGTTGTCCGGAGAAGATAGTCGGATCGAAACCGGTGGCCTCAGCTCTTTTCTTGATGATTCTGAGGGTATCTCGGCGACAATCGCGCGCAGAGCCTCTGCTGCGGCGGGCGCCTTCCTCGTCACCGAGGTACCGCACGCCCCGTATGGACCGTCGAGGGGTTTGCCGGTAACCCCTCATCAAAGGTTGAGGCCTAGGCTTCGCTCACCGTCCCGATCAAAGGACGGGTGCTGCCCAAGCTTAAGCGGCCTCAGGACATCTCCTGGGGCCGTTTCCCGTTCCGCTCGAACATGGGCGCTCGACAAGGTCGGGCGAAACAGACGTTAACCTGTCGTTAATCATAATATCTGATGGTGGCCCATCTCTCCCTGGAGAGACCCTTCTTAACTTGCGGCCCCACCATCTGGGGCCGCTTCTTTTTGAGAAGTACCAGGGGCATGGAATCACCCCGCAATGGTTGGAGCAATCGTGTTGGCGTGCCCTAGATGGGCGGCGTGGCCATGGCTGGCTGTTAGCCTTAACGCCAATGCAACTTTTTTGGCGACAAAATCGAGAAGACTTCTGATCCCCGCAGTGTCGGGAAGCTGTTAAAGAAGAGGGGAAAATGGCCGAGGACGCAATCATTCGGCAGGAGCTTGACCAATTCACGATAGGGCTTTTGGAACGAGGGCTTTCGGGGGGTTGGATCGGGCTCGAGCTAATGACCTTGGGTATTTGTATGCTAACCAATACTTTAGGCGTGTCGACCATGGCTCTGCACTTGCGGCGCCTTTCCGAGCAGTACGAGAAAGGCACCCAGTTAGCCCACAGTGACAATGGCTATTCGGCGATAGGATAACTGAACTCCAGGAAGCCTCGGCCAGGGAGAGAAGCTGACATTGCAGGCGTCGCTCGCCCCAAGTCGGGCTCTTTCTTTACCTCTGTTAACTGACCCAGTCCAAATTCAGGCAAGCGACCCCTCGCCGGTTTTGCGCTTTGGGGTTTCTAGGCGGCCCCGGGTATTCCATTCCCCGGGGCCCCGCTGCCCGCTCGCCTTTTAATAAAATTTAAAGAAGTTCGGTACGAGCCTTGCTTCTGGAGCGTTGGGCGTTGCCATGAAATATGCAGTCGAGGTGCTTGCGCTGATCGTTATCGGCACCATCGTTGCGACTGTTGTCGTACTGATGTTTGGCAAGCCTTCCCCTAAGCTGGCCGACGGTGAGTTGCGGTGCGAAGGTGCTGGGGCGGTGATTATAAATGTTGGTGGCGAAGATTACGCGGTCAACACACTGGCGGGATGGCAATACCCTCCGATCCAGCGCATTTGGAACAAAGACACGTTCCCCGAAACCAATATTGACGGGCTCATCGTGAAAGGCCTGACGCTATGCGACTGGAACACCGCTGCCATTAAAAAGTGAGATGCCGTCCCAGGGGCTGATGCGGGAGAGCCATTGGCTACTTTTTGGCTCCCCGTCCGGAAGTCCACGAGCAGTAATCGTAGCTAACTCGTCTGGGTCTGGCATGGATGCCCCTATCGCGTTATGAGCCCATGCCAAGTCCAGTTGGGCTTCCGAGAAGACACATTATCGGACGCTAAACATTAAGCTTACGGCCAACAGCCGGACTGCAGAGGCTTACAGTCAGCGCAAAAGGCCGATATTACTGGACTGAATTGATGCGATCCTGAGTGAGTTTGATCAGCTCTCGTGCCAATCGCTCCTTCAGATCCTCCGGCAGTTCGAGACCAACCACCCACCAATGCCAACGAATAATTCTGAGGTGCACTCTGAACTGCTCTTCGCGTAAGCCTTTCGGCGGCAAGTAGACGTAGAAATTACTTCCTCGATAGTCGGATTCCAACCAGAGCCGCCAAAGGCTTTGGAATGAAGACGCCGTGAAGGGAGCACGATCGATCGGGAGCTTCGCCTTTTCTCCAGCATCTCCCTTGCCAAGCAAATCCAAAATGGCACGGACGGTCATCAAGCGGGCGACGATGGGATCGGCAACGGAGACCACTAAAGTCCTGGCCATTGCCTGTATCGGTAGTTTCTTGCCAGTGAGCTTCAGATATTCAGCTACGATTTGTTTGGTGAGTGATCGCCGCAAAGCAGGAAATTCGAGCCGTTCGCTCAGGGCAGCCGCATCTTGAGCCTCTACCGCGGACGCTATGCCATGCAGTGCAATCAGTGGCGATGCGATATAAACGCCCAAGGCAATGCCAAGCGTAGTAGTGATCCATAGCGCCCAGCGCATCCGCCACCTCAAAGCATCAGCTTATGCAGCTAGAACTGGAAGGCTTAAAACCATCGCGATTGGCTACCACGCTATTCCAGAAATGCGGATCTTGCGGTCTCGGCGGAAGTGACACCATGTGGATGACGATAAAACTCACGCGTTCGCGGTCAGCCTCTTTGATTTCACCCTGTGCAACGTGACAACTCATCCACCTGTATTTGGGCTATGGCTTCCTCCTCGCCAATATCCCACTCGCGCGGATCGTAAATCAGTTGACGGCATGCCCAGAAGTCATCACGGCATTGAAGACCGGCCGGGGCGCTCAGCATCGCGTGCTTCGGCGTTGCAGCGTTAGAGAAAAGAGCCTTCAATCCCATAAGGAGGAAAGACTTGCGAGTCCTAGCACCAGATGGAAGAGTTGCCCTTTGTCCGCCCTTGCCAGTCGGCGCCGCGGCCAGGTTGAGGCGAGTGAGTTAGACTATTTGGATAGCGAGGAGGGGGTTCCTTAGGGCCGTTTCATGACCGCGAGGGCGTCGGCTTCGGCCGGCGCCCTTTTCATGTTAAATATGCGGCGTGGTACAAGGGGCCCCGCCGGATCGAATGAGCGCAGCGCAAAGATTAGGGATCGCGCTTGTTTATGCTGCGATCGCGGCGTCGGGTGCAGCGTACGCAGTTTTCGAGCATCATCAGGCCGATCGGCTCGCCCATCTCATCAGGGATGCAATGCCTGCATTCCTCATGCTTACCCTGGTGGTCCTCGTATACGGCTTATTCCGGACGGTAGTTTCAGCCCTTAAAGAACTCGATGGCGTTTCCCGAGCGGCTCACGCTACGCGCCATATGGATTACGGTAAGAAATAGCTCGGATTTTCCGATGCACCCGCTTCACGCCACCCTCGAGGAGTTCGCCACCGAGGGTTACACGCACCAACTGCCCGCGCTGCTGCGTGAGACGATTGCGGGCAATCGCCCAGCTTGCGAAAATCTCGTTGGGGCTTACGCTTGACGGGCTGGCGCGCCGGTTGCGCTGCGCTAAATGCGGAGGCTCGCTTCTGTCGGTGAAGCCGTGGCGGCAGACAGACGCGAGCGGACGGCCTTGGGGCCAAAGGGGATAAGCGTCACTTCGTCGGCGTCCGCCACCTTGGCCGCGTGGTGGATATGAGGGCGCAAATCGGGGTCGGGGCGCTTTGAGGAACTGCGGTGTGGCAGCCACCGTTTTTACAGCATGGCCTTCTCACACCAAGAGTGTAGAGAGCAGGCGGGCCGATGTCGTTGGTTGGCTGAGCAATCGCCGCCGCGGCTTGCCCAACAGTTCGAGCAGTTGGCTGAGAGGTGGGACCGCCTTGCCTCCGAGTTAGAGCGCGAACAGGCGCACCAGAAGCCGCCGCGCCGACGCGGGTATAAAACCCTCATTCAGCGCGGAAACTAAATTCGAGGCCGAAAATCATGGAGTTGTGGCCCCGAGCGCGGTTGGTCTGCGTGTGCCGGGGGCGCATTGGCCAGCCTACAGGAGGATGCTATGCGGCAAATCATTTTTTTGATTGCTTGTTGCGCTGCGCTTTTTGCTTTTTATGTCGGGGCTTCAGCGGCGAAGCTCACCGAGCAGCAAGTCAAGGATACGTGCGAGAAAAGCTTCAATCAGCCAGCTACAGCGCAGGGACCCTCTCGCCGTAGTGCTCGATCTCAATAGTTGGACCTTTGCACGAGGGACACACGTTCATGCCAAAACCTCAATCAAAAACCGGGATCCCCGATTATTTTTGCGCTGCGTCTTTTGCCGCCGGCCCGCTCGGCAACCTATTGCTTCCTAAGCATCAGTTCTTCCGGCAGCGTCTCTTCTGGCTGACAATGCGGATCGTGCCTCCGAGCTTCGCAAACTTGCATGAACCAAGCCGAGCCGCTTTAATTGCTCGAAGGTTTTTTTGCCGTTTCCTGAATTTGGCTGGGCTATTCTTCAGGGAACGACCCATTAAGCCCCGCGTTTCTTCGAGGCTTATAGCGAGGGGACAGTCATGAACATCACGGACCTACGCGCCAAGGTTGATACACTGAACGATAGAAGCAATCTCGTAACGAGAGGCGTCGAACCGGACGGTGACCCCGTACTGACGCTTGTGAATACGGTAGAGACGAGTGGGCCCGAAAAGCTGGATCCACTCCTTCAGGCTCTCGTGGATAAGCTTCCGAAGCCCAACACCGTTTGGTCTATTAATGATCGTGGCAATTGGCTGAAGGCTACCGCGCTCGTATTCAATCTTCTCTACAAGACTGGTGAAGACGAGGCCGGGCTTAAGCAGAAGAATTCATCAAACGTGAGTGCAGCCGGCTGACAAGGCCGGCGCCGCCGAGCCGCGGTTTAATCACGCCGCTTGAATATTACGGCGCTTCGAGCTTTCGCGGGCACGGTTACGAGGAGATCGATCTCTTCCCTTGTCGCGAGGCTGAACAGCCACTGCGACGCCTCCTGGTAGCCAGGCTCAAATTTCAGCTCAAAGGCGATGGCTTTCCAACCAGCGAACTTGCCGGACTGTGCCAAAGCTCGTGCGCGCGCCTGAACCTTAGAAAAGCTGATCACTCATGACCGAACCTGACCCTATTCACTCCCGTCCGAGAGACACACATAAAAGATGCGAAGCGCAGAAGCGGCGACTTGCCGCGTTCCGATCCTCTAGCGATAGCCTTGCGGCTTCCGAGAAAGCTCATTATGGCCCTCTTAAGAAACCAGACTAGGTCTTCCGGCGTCGCCTTCTGTTAACTTTGGACATCGGCAATGCTGGCCCTAGCGAGCTTGTTTGAGTAGAGAAGCAGCCATGAGTGACCCTAAGGTCGATGCCCTCGCTGCGGACGTGAAGAAGCTCAACGCCAGGGTAGCAGCCTTGGAAAAGCTCCTAGAGCGCATCCTTCGGCAAAAGCCAGTCTCCGAAAAGCAGTTGTACCAGACGCTGAAGAGTTGAGGAGTGACTCCCGACGCTACACGGTAGCGTAATCGGCGCCCGCGAGCGGCCAGAATGGGTTACGATAAAGGATTGAAGATTACAATTACCCAACTCCAAGTTGCACCACCCACTTTGCACCGCGCCCCAACCCGCGTTATGAGAGGTTGTGCTGCGGTCTTTCATTCATTCGGTCGGATGGCAACGCTTACGTCAGGCGCCCTTTGTGCTTGCCTTACTGCTGGCCGCTTCGCCGGTTCTTTCGCCCGAGCGGGCGGCGGCGCAGGCCCAGCCCAAGACCGACATCGTACCCGACGCTTGGCAGGGCGACGTGCTTCGCCCCAAGCCCGACATGAGAGGGCTGAGCAAACTCAGACTTCGTGACCGATAGCGATTACCCGCCTTTCCACTATTACGACGAGGTTGGCGCGCTTACCGGCTTCAATGTCGATCTGGCCAAGGCAATCTGCGAGGAACTCGAAGTACAGTGCGAGGTGACTGCGGTCAATTGGGAGGACCTTTTCCCAAGCCTCGACAAAGGCGACGCCGACGCTGCCATCGCCTCGATCCGCATTACCACCGAGGCGCTCGAGAAGGCCGACTTCACGCTGCGGTATTACGCGACGCCGGCGCGCTTCGCCGCGGGCAAGGCAAGTAATCTGAAAGACATCCGGCCCGAGGCGCTCGAGGGCAAGAAGATCGGCGTCGCCAAGGGCACGGGCCATGAGGCCTATCTGCAGAAATTCTTCCCGCAGGCGGCGGTCGCGACCTTCGATACGGCCGACGATGCGCAGAAGGCGCTCAAGGATGGAGCGATCGACCTCGTGTTCGGCGACGGCATCGGACTCACCTTCTGGATAAACGGGGTAACCAGCGAAGGCTGCTGCGAGTTCCGCGGCGGGCCGTTCCTCGACTCGACCTATTTCGGCGAGGGCGTCGGCATTGCCGTCAAGAAGGGCAACCGCCATCTCGCCGAAGTTCTCAATTACGGGCTCGAGCAGGTCCACTCCTCGGGTCGCTACGAGGAGCTGTTCCTCCGCTACTTCCCCATGAGCTTCTTCTGATCGGCTTCCGCGCTTTCGCTCGCGAAGGGTAACAGAAGGCTCCAGCTCAACCGCGCCGGTGCCTCGCTCTGATACGGAGTGAGTCCGATCGTCATGCCGAGATGCCCGCCGGCAGGCTCGGCAACGTAAGTCCTGAACAGCCGATCCCACAGCGAGAGATTGAAGCCGTAATTGGCATCGTGCTCGCGCCGGAGCACCGAATGGTGCACGCGATGCATGTCCGGTGTGACGACCGCAAGGCGCAAAGGTGCGTCGAGCCACCCGGGAAGCGCGATATTGGCGTGGTTGAACATGGCGCACGCGTTCAGCATCACCTCGAACAGAAACACGGCGAGCGGAGCCGCGCCGATTGCCATGACGATTGCGATTTTCCACAGCATCGATAGCCCGATTTCGATCGGATGAAACCGGACCGCCGTGGTTACGTCGACGTCGCGGTCGGCGTGATGCACTTTGTGCAGGCGCCAGAATAGCGGGATCTTGTGCGAGGCGAGATGCTGCGCCCAGATGGCGAGGTCCAGCGCGAGCAGCGCTATTACGATCTTCAGCCAGCCCGGCCAATCGAGCTGGTACAGCAACCCGATGCCGCGTGCCTGCGCGAACGCCGCCGCGGCAACGGCCGCGATGGGTAGGGCCAGCATGGCCATCAGCTGAAGCAGCACCGTGCCGGTGACGCTGATGCTGAGATTGGTGAGCCAGCGCCGTCCCTTTGACGCGATCCGACGCCGCTTCGGCGCAGCAAGCTCGATCAACGCCATCACCAGGAACACAAGCGCAAACACCCCCAGACGGATCGCGCCGTCGCTCTGACCGAGAACTCCATCCATGCCGGCATGTTAGCGCGGATGGGGGAAGCCGTCAGTTGCTCTGCCGCGCAGCGAGTGAGAGCCCGATCACGCCGATGATGACGAGGGCGATGGAGGTCATTGTGAACACAGTGATCGGCTCGCGGAAATAGGCGATGCCGATCATCGTCGCGAGCGCCGTGCCGACGCCTGACCAGATGGCGTAGGTAACCGAGAGGTCGAGCGTCTTCAGCGCGAGCATCACCGCTTGCCGCCGAGCACACATAGAAGATCGGGACGGCGAGCGACTGCAGCGGCTCGGAGAAGCCGGCGACAGCTTCATCGAGGTGATGCCGGCGACCTCGAGCAGAATGGCGACGAAGAGCAGGATCCAGGGCATCGGTTAGCTACGGTCAGCGACTTAAGAGCGCGAGCGGCGCCTTGAGCACTCAACAGCGGAATGCGCGACGCTGCGATGACAGTGATTACAGCACCTCAAGCGGAACGCGACCGATCGGCGGCGGGAAGGCGCGGTCGAGCTCGGCGAGGTCGGCCTTGGTCAGCGCCATGTCGAGCGCCGCGCGGTTGTCGCGCACATGGTTCGCATTCGACGCTTTGGGGATCACCATTATGTCTTTGTGCCGAATGACCCAGGCGAGCGCAATCTGGGCCGGCGTAGCCTCGTGGCGCGCGGCGATTGCCGCACGTCCTGTCACGTTGAGCCGGCCCTGTTCGA
>CAWFLU010000025.1:0-7274 GCA_963816805.1 uncultured Alphaproteobacteria bacterium | reverse complement strand
GGTGGATAAAGTTTATGATAAGTACGCTGCTGGCTTTCGACTGGCCGGAATGCCCAATTGATTCGATATGGGCCAGCTAGCTCTAACCTGCCTGATCGGCAGGACCTCTCGTTTCCTTGTTGCCCTGCCAATTTCGACCGCCGGCGACGGTGATCGTACGCCGGCAACCGCGTCTAAAACAGCGTGACGTACGCCACGGTGAGTGGACTGGTCGTGCCCGCTGGCCGGCGCATGTTGACCTGGATGTAATAAAAGAATTTGCGGTGATCGAAGGTCAGCGTCCCATTGGTCGTGAGCACATTCTTTTGGTGATCCCTGTACCCTTGCGGGGAAACGACTGGAGGGACGAAGGCATTGCTATCTGTCTCGACAATCGTCTCGGCAGTGGAATTGACTCCCTCGGTAATTCCGTTGAAAACATACCTCTTTTGTCTCAATGCGGTCACGACTTGAGAACCTGCATTGAGTACTCCGTCATCCTTGTATCGTACCGTCATCTTGCTGATCCGGCTGAGCGTTTGCGGGATGGGACAGGTCAGGATGATCTCACCTGTACCCCCGTCCCGGAAGGACGCTTCAGCCGCTGAATTGAACAGGACCGACTGAGCGGATGTCTGGCCCGTCGGAACGCAGGACGCCATTGCCACGCCATAGAAATCATCGAGTGCAGCGGCCGACAATGTAGTCGCCGGGGCAAACGTAAGGATGAGTGCAAATATGGTCTTGAGGCCCATGGCGCATTCTCCTTGAGGGATAGGATTTTAACTCTAGTAGGATGACGCCATGAAGCTAGGCATTCTGTGAGATATCTCACGTTCAAACATGATGTTGTGGTTGCCTGCACTGCAAGTCGGCGCGTCGGTCTGCTCGCCCAACGTGTCCGCGTGACGTGAACATGAGGCCTTGGCGCAGAGCATACATTAGAGACTTTGGCCGCCCGCTCCCGACCGCCGCCACATGGTGCGAGGGGCAGAGATGACGGGCTTGAATACGAAATTCTGCGCTCAACTTCTCCAAAAGATTACTGATCGCTGTGTGCCTTAAGGCTATTAGCCGTCTGGCCTATTGGATGGGCTCGGATAATGCCAAAGCCTCAGTGGCGGCCGCCAACATCCTGCTGGATCGCGGCTATGGAAAGTCACTCCAACGCCAGGATGTGAAGATCAACAACGAACGCATGGTGGTCGTAGCCCCCGAGGTCGCCAAAGACGCCGACGAATGGGCTAAAAAATACGCGCCGCCGACCCACTGATGGCGAGGATTCAGCCCAAAGGCGGCGGGGATCCAATCTGGCGCGGACCTAGACGACGAAGGGGGTTCCGAGCTTGCGGTCGATGCTATGGGATCGCCTTCGCAAGCTGCCTAACAAGCGTTCTTTTGGCCCGCTGTGGGGCCAATCGAATTTTTGCCTGTGATCTTTATAACAGGCGCGCGCATATCGACATCGCGTGGGCTCGACAAGGCGACAACACAATGGGCGTTGCCCCCGGCCATCTCTGGCTCTACACGGAATGGCTTCGCGACGGGTTGCTGAAGCGCGGTGGCGCCGTGCTCGAGCTGGGCGCGCAAGAGCTGTTCTGCGTCGCCGATCCGAGCCATATCAACCGTTTCGTCGAACAGTTCGGCGGCGAGCCCTTTCCTGATGACGACGTCATCCGCTTGGCCAACCGCGGCCTTGCCGGGGAGATATTCGCCCGCGCCGGCTCGCCCTATGCTTCAATCGACTGCAAGCCCTACCCGTTCGGCATCGTCATGGATCTCAACCACGATTCGTTGCCGGCCGAGCATCACGCCCGCTACGGCCTGGTGACCAACCACGGCACCAGCGAGCACATCGCCAATCAGTGGAACGTGGCCAAGACCATTCACGATGCCACAGCCGAGGGCGGGCTAATGCTTCACGCCGTGCCGGTATCTGGCGAGTGGAACACGGGCTGTTTAACTACAACCCGAAATTCTTCTGGTTTCTGGCAATGGCCAACGGCTATCGAACCGTCAAGATGTGGGCTTGGGTTGACGACAAGGCGACCGAGGTGCCGGCCAGCTTCTCGCGGGACATCACGTACGAACCGAAGCCGCTGAGTGCCCCGAATGGCTGGATGCATGTGCTATTTCAGAAGGTGGATAGCCGGCCGTTCGCCGGGATCACCGACTTATCTGTTATTTGACGCATCGGCACGCTGATTGCTACGCCCAAGTGGTTGAAACCTTCGCGCTTTCCCCGAGTTTTGCGTGGGGGGAGCCATGGTGCTGCTCACTCAATCCGGTGGCCGATGCGGTGGGCGCAGGTGACATCACACCGGACGAAGGCCAAGCCGTGGCGTCGATCCTGGAGGCTAAGCGCAAGGCCATCGAGACGGTGGATCTGGAAGCACGCCTATCGGCGGTCGAGCCTGCGATGGTGACTGGCGCTTCTGGCGCAGGGGTTTACGCTTGGGGTAGCCAGTCGGCACTCGTCCGGCCTGCTCGGACAAGGAGTTCTCCCATGAAACATCTTTCGGTGGTGGCGATTCTCCTCGCCATTTCTGTTGCGTGCTCTCAACAGCCCGCCGCGACCGTACCTCCGTCAGCGGGAACGGACTACAAAGCGACCGACAGCGTCCCAGCAAGCCCAATAAGTTCCGGCACGAAGCGCCCGTTCGAGCCGTGGTCGCCCTCAGCAACTTCGGCGAGGTAGTGATCAACTACGCTCTGCCAGCCGTTTGGCCAGCCGGTCCCGATCGGCGACATGGATTGCGTCTCGTTAAGCGCCATCGCGCACGAATTGAATGCGCGAGAGATACCGACGGCAGGTGGCGGCAAATGGCACACGAGCGGCGTTAGCAGACTGCTGGATCGCCTGAAGAGACTGGAGCCTCCGTCGCGAACTTCTGTCGCTGCCGAAGACTGAAGAGCCGACAGTTACGCCCTAGCAGTAGACTTCGCCGTTAGGGCCGTTTTTCTGCCTCTGGATTCGATTTAGCCTTCGGCTAATAGGTGGGTGACTCCCGACCCCAGAAAACGCTCCAGTGAGTTAGATTTTGACTTTGGCGGCACATTGGCATTCGCCGGTGTCATGGCGCGGTTTACGTCGCGATACCGCTCCCATTCGCTGAGCGATCGGCTAACGGTCGATTATATTGTCAGCAGCCAAACGAGCGCCTGTTCCACGTCTCTTTGTCCAACCCGACGGTGCTCACTAGTACCTGACATAGGTCGGCACCAATGTGTATGGATGCTGTCCCTGACGAAATAGGGTCAAAACCCATAAAGTTGTTTGTTGCCGTGTCTGCATTCGGCCCGATTCCAGACATCGGCGACGTCGAGCGGTTCGTCAGACACTGACCCAAAGGAGCCATAGCTGTATTGCAGCCGCGCGGCGCTTCCCACACTCGGCCAAGTGGCGGAGCTAGACTAGCGCAAGATGAAGGCGGTCAGTAGCTCGGCTTTTCCCTTCAGGTCCAGGGTGGTGCGGTCCGCCTGCGGCTTCTCCCCGGAAAGCGCGCCGTAAACCTTCTCCGAAACCAAGATCTCGTTGGCGCTGGCCGCACTCTGCAGGCGTGCAGCCGTGTTCACCACGTCCCCGATAGCAGTAAAATTCTTCGACTCTCCCGCGGCCAGCGAGCCGACTTGCGCCTTGCCCATGTGCATTCCGGCACCAACCGGCAACGACTCCGCGCCCTGCCGCACCGCATCGACCAGCCGTCTCGTCGCTGCGAGCATGATGTCCGCGGTTCTCGCGCCGAGCGAGGGCATATCCACGACGTAGATGGCCATCACCCCGTCCCCGATGAAGTCAACGAAGGCGTCATCGGAGGTCAGCGCGCGATTAGCGCTCGCATAGAAGCGGCTCACCAGGTCGGCCGCGTCGCTCGAGCTGTGGGTCTCGGACCACGAGGTGAACCCACGCAGGTCCGCGAAAAGCACTCCAACTTCCAGCTCGTGAGTTTTTGTCGGCAGGGCCTCGAAGCAGCTCCGGCAGTAGTTTGGGTTCGCCGCCGACGGTCTGATGCCGATCACTTTGCCGACGCCACCGAACGGCACCATGCAGAACCTGCATCGCGGGTCCGACGGCAGTAGCCTCAGCATTCGCCGGCACCTGCTCACGAATCCAGTCTTGCACAGCGGCAACATCAGCGGGTCGTCCCACGTCGATATCCGTCGCACGACCCAGGCATCGTGGTTGCAAATCAGCGAGAGCAGTCCCAGGAGGAGCAGGACGAGCAGGAGAACGCCGGTCCAGATGGAGACGTACACTGCCACAAGTATCGCAAGCAGCACCGCGATGATTGCGAGGCACCACACTCCGATCTCGAAGTATCTCGCCTTCGCCATAGGCGCCACCAAGTGAGCCGACCGACAGACGGCGGGAGACCAGTTATGGCCCATCTCTGACGAACTGGCCAGCGCGTCCAATGTCTGGAATCGGCCCGAAAGCAGAAGTAGACGAGCACCCCTTTATTGGGTTTTGACCCTAGTCACCCTGGCGTGCACCGCTCCTGCGCAAAACCTCAGAGCGGCTTGCGCATGTTAGCTTATGAGCGCACCGTCCGTCTTCGAAGGTCGGGGGCTTGATTTGAATGGTAAGAGAGTTCTGATCGTCGAAGACGATTATCTGACCGCACAAGGTCTTTCGCACACCATTGCGGACTACGGGTTTACTGTAGTTGGTCCGGTTGACACTGCTGATCGCGCGATGCGCCTGATTGGCAACGAACCACCGGATGGGGTTCTGCTGGACGTGCGTCTTCGTGAAGGGAGCGCTGTTGAAGTTGCAAAGGCGTTACAGAAGCGCGGGGTACCATTCGTCGTTATGAGTGGATATTCCCGCGATACACTGCCCCCGGAGTTGAGGAAGGCGCCTTTTGTTGCCAAGCCAATGAGCGAATCGGAGTTGATCGATACGACCCGAAGTACATTCTAGCAGTAGGATTGCCTCCGCTGGGACACCATCATGACCGACAAGACGATCGACCTTGACCGGCGTCGCGGAATGGGAGCTCAAAAAGCAACCGATCTGCGCCGGCTGCTCGCCGAGGTGAAAGCCAACGAAAGCGCCTTGCGACTTCGCCAAGACGAGCTGGAAGCGCACCTCGCCGTCGCCCCGGCAGCGAACTGGGAGGAAGCCGCGGAGAAGGCCCGCTATGTTCTCGGCCTCTATGCGGCAACATTGACTGCCGAAGACACGCGCCGGCGAACCCTGATCGCGGCTGTGCTGGAAGATCTGGAGCGCCTCGCCAGCGCGCCATCCTAACCAAGGTTCCCACGAGCCTTCAGATCTGCGACCATACAACTCCGAGCCGGCCAGATCGCTCCAGTGGGCAGATTTTGACTCTGGCGGGCCGTTGCTGACCCAAGACCACCAGCTAATCACGGGCGGAGTGGGCGCGCGATGATATGGGCATCCCGAGGGGAACTGGGCGATGCTCCGACTTCTCGCGCCCGCATTGTTGTGTCGCTACCGTTCCTTTGGGGGCAAGGGAGGAAAGCATGTATAGGATCTGGTACTGGGCAATGGTCGATCGCGAGAGCGATGGCCGCTTCATCGCGAGTATCCCGGACCTTGGGGACCTCGCCGCATATGGCGACACCGACAAGGACGCAGTGGCGCATGTTACCGACTTGGCGGGCGAACGTGTGCGAGCCGTTGTAGAAGGCGGCCAACCAGTTCCTCCGCGGCGCCTCTCCTCTGAAATGCCGAGCCAGATCCGCCGATCGAAGGAAGTCGGCCGCGTCATCATCCCGGTGGAAGTTGAGCGCCGGGTGGCCTGGCCAACTCCGCCCTATCACATGTCGTCTTGAAGATGCGCCGGATGCTCGCGACGCCGCCGCAACCGAAGCGGGCGGTCAAGAAGCCAAAGCCAGAGACGAAGAAAGGCCGCGACTGACGAATGGCGGGCCTCGAGGGGGTCGTAATTGCCCCTCGGACTTACCCCTTTTGAACACCGAGCCGTTATCTCGGAAATCATATGGACTCCGGCCATGATGGCCCGATGGAGCAAGTAAGTACGGTAACTTCGTCGCGCCCGCGCGGGATAGACGCTGCTGCCTTAGCGAACAAGCGAGGCGCGGACTTCCGCGCCGCTGCTCTGGCCTCGACCATTCAGGAGCTTATGGCGACTGGCTTCGTTTCCCAATGCGCGCTTGCGGATGAATTGAACCGAAGTGGGATATCGACCGCCCGAGGTGGCAGTTGGCATCGCACCACCGTCGCGAGGGTGCTGATACGCCTGGGTTTGATCACATCTGGCCAGGGCAACAATGGACTGGCAATCAGGCGGATCGCGGACGCGCGGGCTGAGGCCGTGAGCCCGACAATTCGTGAACTTCGGAAAGCAGGCTTTGTCTCCAGCTTGGCCATCGCTCGCGAGTTGAACGAGCGAGAGATACCAACGGTACGTGGCGGCAAATGGCACCGAACCAGCGTTGACCAACTGTTGCGCCGCCTGGAAAGGCTGGAGCCACCGCGTATGCGACCGAAGTCTGATTGGTAAATGCCAAAACAACGTCGCGACGATATCCCGGCTCTGGTGCTTGCAGTCGTAGCCAAAGTTCACGAACTGGCAGGGGTTCGGACGCAGCCATGGTACATCGATCGGACCGCGCTCGACTTGGGGCTCGCATCGGATAGCGTAGATTCTTCAATCTACTATGCCGAGGAAAGGGGGTGGTTGGTGGGCGCTGGCGAACCTCCTCTGAGCGTTGCGATAACGGCCGACGGTGTACGGCTGTTGGTGGAGTGCGGGTTGATCTGAAGGGACGCTCTATGTGACCAAACAGATCTTCTCGTGCGAAGATGCGGGCGGGTATTTAGGCGAGCATCACAAGTGAAAATCTGGTTGGCACTGATCGTAGTCTGGACCGCGGCCGTGCCCACATTTGCCCAGACAGACTTAGATACCAGCGGCACGGGAATCTCGCACGGCTTCGCAGTCTCCGATGGAGACACCGTGAAGTTCGGCAAGCAGCTTATTCGCCTGTTCGGGATTGATGCGCCGGAAAAACTCCAGCCTTGTGACGACGGCAAATGGTTTCCGGGACCGCTGGCGACGAAGGCTCTTGTCGCTTTCATCGCCGGCCGCCCGGTGTCGTGTCACCAGGTGCATTATGACCACAAGCATAACCGTCCCGTAGCAGTCTGCTTTGCTGGCAGGGACGACCTTCAGGCGATGATGGTAAGCGCCGGCTGGGCGTGGGCTTATACCGCCTTCAGCGACCAGTATGCCGACGCCGAGAGACGAGCGGCGGCGCGCGGCGTTGGCGTTCACGCCCATCGCTGCCAACCACCGTGGGAG
>CAWFLU010000024.1:0-57513 GCA_963816805.1 uncultured Alphaproteobacteria bacterium | reverse complement strand
CGGATGGGGAGGGATTCGAACCCTCGAGACGCTTGCGCGTCTGCCGGTTTTCAAGACCGGTGCCTTCAACCACTCGGCCACCCATCCTTGGCGGATTTCCGCGCTCCCCTGTAGCACAGCGCCTCAAGCACGCGCGCCACTTCAGCCGGTTCTCTTCCGTCGTCGTTCCCTCAGTGGGGTAGCGTTGCCAGCTCGCGGCAAGCTTCGCGGCAAGCCAGGCAGCGAGTATGACGCCAGCATCGCGAACGTCAAATAGACCGAGCGTAAAAGCGGCAAGCCGACAGCAAAAAGGGCCCCGACCGAAGCCGGGCGACATCAGCCAGTATCGGAGAGCCCGACATTCCGCCTCTGATCGGGGCGGCTGCGTTCTTAATCGAGAACGGTCCGAAGCTACGCCACGTTTCGCACTGGAACCACTGACCACCGAGCGATAGCAGCCAAGCAGAGCCCTTCTCGGGCGCGTCAGCTATTGGGAGCGGGTCAATCTCGTCTGTGAGATCGTCATAGGCCGCAGCCTCGTCGTAAAGCTCCTGGCCATCGACAGAGCCGAGCACGGCGATGTCAGCAATCGGGTCAACGAACTGACACTCGGCCCACACCGTAGGCTCAGCGCGCCAAGCGGCCCGAGCACCTTCTGATAGGTTCGCTCCTCAAGATAGGAAGCTCCGTGACATGGCGGAAAGAACGGCAGGCAGTGGCCCGCCGCGACGACAAGCTTCTGGTGGCGCGGACCCTGAATGACAAAGCCACGGCCACCACCAACCCCGACAACAGAACGTCTAGCTTCTTCGCGCATTCGCACTAGCTCTGTCATTGCAGCTTCATCTCGATTTTATAGCCATGCCCATCGTCCAGGTCTTCGACCGATAATCTCAGAGCCTCAACGAAGTACTCAACGGCGGCCTCTTTAGCGTCCTCATCGTCATTGCTCTTGCTAATGACGTTAGCTAAGAGCACCCCCGTCGCTACTATTATGTCCTACGTTTTCGCCGTCGCACAGGCGTCTCATGAGAGACGCAAGCTCATTATGCCGTTTCATTTGAGTACCCCCTCGATCGCACCAGCAGCGGCTTCGTCGGCCCCGCCGATAAGATGGCCGTAAGTGTCCAGGGTGATCGCCGCCTTGCTGTGGCCGAGGCGACGGCTAATCGTGAGAATGTCCACGCCGGCGTTGATCAACATGGAGGCGTGCGTGTGCCGCAGGCTGTGAAACCCTTTACCTGGCACCACGCGCGACCATGCCTTGGTGATATTGCGGGGTCGCACCAGCTCGCCCTCGACGGTGCTGAACACGAGCGTTCGGCAGGCGGAGGTTACGCCGCCCTCGTTTCGTCTTCGGCGGCTTCAGCCTGAGGCCGGCCTTAGTCTCCTCGACGGATCGCTCGACGCGGAGCGTGCCCCGGTCGAGATCGATGTCGCGCCACATCAGGCCGAGCAGCTCGCCGCGTCGCATGCCGGTGGCGAGGGCTAGCTCGACATCTCGGCGAGGGGGGTGCACCCTATGAGCTTGGCGCGCACGGCTGCGATCTCGTCCGTGTTGAGGATTTCGATCTCCTCCTGCTCGACGGCCGGCGGCCGTCTGATCGTCGCCACGTTGCGGCTGAGGGTGCCGTTCTCGACGGCGTATGCCAATACGCGGCTCAAGAGACGGTGAGCGTGACCGACAGTGCGCGGCGCCAGCCCCGCCTTCAGCAGCGTGCCATGCCACTGCTCGATGTGCTCCGGCTTGATAAATGGTGGTGAAGCGCACAGCACCTTCAGCATCAGTGAACTGGTACCGATGGTTGCCGGAACCGTGGCAAGCACATTCGTCACGCGCTGGTCATGGTATTGGTAGTCCTGCTCCCTCACAGTAAGGCCGGCTTGGTCGAAGACCGAGTGGATGTAGTTGGCGGCGCGTAGCAAGGTGTCGCGGTTTAAGGTCGTGCGAGGACCAATGTCGACGGCGAGAGCGTTGACATGGTTGCGCAAGGCGTCCCGAAGAATCTCTAGCTCATGATCCGCCAATCAAAGTCCCCCTTCTCAATGTAGAACCTGGCCTTCCCACCTCGGCTCAAAGCGAAAACTAGGAAGTCAGCAAGAGGGGACCGGGTCACGGCCGACCCGCAACCCCTGCTTAATTCGCTTGCCTTCGATGGGGACCTATATGGGCCCGCTCGCCGGATGGAACCGTCCCAGTCGCGGCGGCGCGATCGAGGAGCAGTTTGTGCTCCCGCGCGTTGCGGGTGAGCAATGCGGCGCGCTCGAATTCCATGCGCGCCTCCTCGAAGCGCCCGAGCTTCTTGAGGAGATCACCGCGCACGCTCGGCAGCAGGTGGTAGTTCTTGAGGAGGGGGTCCGTTGTCAGTCGATCGACCAGATCAAGGCCCGCTTCTGGCCCGAAAGCCATGCCCACCGCGACGGCGCGATTGAGTTCGATCACAGGTGAAGGGGTAAGTCTGGCGAGTGCCTCGTAGAGCGCAGCGATACGAGCCCAGTCCGTGTCTTCAGGGCGCAACGCCCGCGCGTGGCAGGCTGCGATGGCAGCCTGTAACGTGTAGGGACCAGGGGCTTTGCCAAGTTCTTCGGCACGTTCAAGCGCCGCTAGGCCCCGGCGAATGAGGAGCTGATCCCATCGCGCCCGGTTCTGATCGAGCAACAGAATAGGTTCTCCCGACGGGTTGACGCGCGCACCGAAGCGCGAGGCCTGGAGCTCCATGAGAGCGACGAGGCCGTTAACTTCCGGCTCGTCGGACGCGAGTGTGGCCAGGATCCGACCGAGGCGGAGCGCCTCCTCGCAAAGTTGAGGTCGCATCCAGTTATCACCAGCGGTCGCCGCGTAGCCCTCATTGAAAATGAGGTAGATGACCTCGAGCACGGACGACAACCGGGCCGCGCGCTCGGCTCCGCGGGGGACCTCAAAGGGGATGCGCGCCTCGGCGAGGGTTCGCTTCGCCCGGACAATCCGCTGGGCGACGGTTGCCTCCGGGATGAGGAAGGCCCGCGCGATCTCCTCGGTGGTGAGACCCCCGAGCAGCCGAAGGGTAAGGGCAGCGCGCGCCTCGGAAGAGAGAACCGGATGACACGCCGTGAAGATGAGCCGTAACAGATCGTCGCTGATGTCGTCGTCGATCGCCGTATCAAGGTCCGGAGAGTTCATCTCTTGTTGGACCTCTAACTCGCGACTGAGTTCCTCATGTTTGCGTTCGAGCAACTTGTTCCGGCGGAAAATATCGATCGCGCGACGCTTCGCGGTCGCCATGAGCCAGGCGCCCGGGTTATCAGGGATGCCCGATTCCGGCCATCGTTCGAGTGCGACGATAAGCGCCTCCTGGGCGAGGTCCTCGGCGATGCCAACGTCGCGCACCATCCGCGCGAGAACGGCTATGAGCTTGGCCTGCTCGATGCGGAAAACTGCTTCAATTGCGAGATGAGTGTCGGTAGCCGTCATGGCTACCGACTAACGCCAGTTCCATCGGTGCCGCAAGCCGCGTCAGATCACGGCTGCCTGCGGCTCGTGCGTATGGCCGCAGGGTTCCGCGCCCATCTCTGGGAGTTGACGGACCTCACATTCGCCCTCCCAACCCGGCATGTACGTCTTGTGGAGGTCCATGAAACGCTTAGTCCATTTGAGCATGTCGGCCTTCGACTTCGCGTCGAAAATGGCGTAGCCGCCGACCACCTCCTTGGCCTCGGTGAAAGGGCCATCGGTTACGGTCAACTTGCCGCCAGAAAGCCGGACGCGCATGCCGCTCGACGTTGGCAGCAAGCCTCCCGCCTGGACCATCACGCAGCCTTCCTTGGCGGCTTCCTGCGCGAGATTATCTATAGCGTCCATAAGGGCCTTAGGCGGAGCGGACATTGCTCGCTCGGTTGACTTGACCATCGACATAAATCGCATCTCTGTTTCTCCTCTCTTAGGTTCGGATCAGCCTGGACTTATCTCTGGGTCGTGAGACCCATCTCGCGGAAGCGGCCGATCGCTTCGCTTTCGCCGAAATCTTCCAGCTCAAACAATTGCCGAACTTCAATCTCGCCATTCTCGAGATGAGGATTTGGGAAACGCCTGCTCCATTCGAGCGCCTCCTCCCTCGAGTTCACCTGGATGATCGTGTAGCCGGCGACGAGTTCCTTCGCCTCGGTGAAGGGTCCGTCGATCACGGCGCGCTTATCTCCGGAATATTTGATGCGCCAACCCGCGGAACTCGGTCGAAGCCCGCTGGCGTCGAGCAGAACGCCGGCTTTTTGCAACTGCTCGTGATAGGTGGCCATATCCGCAATGAGCCTCTCCTCCGGCATCACACCCGCTTCAGAATCCTTTGTAGCTTTGACGATGATCATGAATCTCATTGGTCGTTCTCCTTCTGACGCGAGCCGGGCTATCGGCCGACTTTTGATCGAGTTTAGGCCCTGGCTCTACCGTGACGACGAATGAGGCGGGAAGAGATCGACAGGCTCGAGAAATTTTTTTTTCGGAGAGGACGACGGAATCGTCCCACGAGCTGAGGGATTGAGCCGCGGTTCATCGCTGGCTTCCCCCTCGCTGACTGACCATTGGGGCAATTGCGGCACGCAAAGACTTCGGGTTCAGCAGAAGCAAAGCGCATCCAGCGGGGCTGTTCCCAGGATTACTGTGCGAGTGTGCTTTCCCACCCGTTGGGACGTGGGAGGTATCGGCGCAAGGGGTCCCATCCATACGATAAGGGTCTCGGCAGAGAGGCGGCTCGAGCCTTAACTTCGCTGTGGAGAAAAGGGCACACCTGGCGAGGAGCCACGCAGCGCGTTATAGCGGCCCGGCACCTCGGGTTCTCACTTCGCAGGGAGGGGGCACCGGGCCTAACCAGCCAGGGAGGACCTGGAAGCTGGCTAACTTGGAGTCTAGCTCCCGATCATGTGCTTCTTGAGGCCATGGTCCGTGCTAGACCTCCAAATGGCCTTTCATCGAAGGGGAGTGCAGAGGCAGTTATGTTGCACCACCATCAGGTGCTTTTGAGCCTGTTGGCTCTCTCCTGTGTGACCCCGCTGATGGTCGCCGCGCCTAAACTCGCTGTTGCTGAGCCGAGGGTTCTGCCTTTGGCGCAGGGGCAAACGGCTGGCAAGGTGGAGGCAGTTGGGTATCGGCACCCTCGGTATCGTTATGCCGCCCGCCCCCATTATCGGAAGGACTGCTGTCGGCCGTTTTGGCACTCAATATGGTGATGGCTTCACGCTCACGTTAGCCATGAGGCACCGGGCCTAACCAGCCTAGGGAGGAGAAGCCTGAGGCTGGCTAGGGCGCGTAACTCATAAACCGACAGCCAAATACTGACTTGGATGCACGGCCTAACGTCCGTTATTGGGCATAAGGCGGACAGGGCGCAGACTTGTCCGTATGTCCACTAGTGACCCATGGCGGACTCGGTTACTGCTTGGCTACGGCGGGATCATCCAAACGGCGCTTCGCTGGGCACGATAGCGGCATCGAGGAAAGCATTAGGATTCCTCAATTGCCTCGACGGCACCCGGAATGGGCGTGTAAACGCGCAACTGTAAATAGAACGGACCTTTGGGTGCTGGGAGCCAATTGGCCTCTTTATCCGGACCCGGCGTGTCCGCCTGCAGGTACATCGTGAACGACCCGTCCGGGTTTTCCTTAAGAACGTTGTCGCTGCCGAGCGAATACCGGCGGATCGGGTTTTGGACGGCGAGATTGGTAACGCCGTCATGCATTGTCACCGACCAGAAGCCCGTCAGGATCGTCGGCTCGGCAAAGGGCATGGGAGGTTTAAACGTGATTGTGTATCGCCGCTCGCCCGTCAGAGGGCGTCCCTTCGCGTCCAACCGGAGATGACTAAGGTTGAACATAGGTCCTTCTCCCCTTGAGCTCGAGACCCAAGCAGAGAATGGCGCACAGTTAGAAATCGCGATGTGGCAATTGTCACACCGCGATCACCGAGTAAGCAGGTGCCCTAAATGGAAGCCCTGATGCCAATTGGGCACCAGGGCTCCATGGGGGGAGAAGGTAAGACACCGGCTCAACCAGAGAGCCAGCCTCAGAAGAGTAATTTTACCGCATTCATCCCGCAGGCGCAGCTCGCGGCCAGCGGGTCGCGCCTCGGCTGAGGGGAAGGGCGTGCGGGGCAGACCAGACACCGCCAACTATGCCGACTACGTACTCCCGGCGGCGAGCTTCCGGTTACTCCCTTGCGACGTTTTGAAATAGCGCCAGCAGTGAGGACTCAGACGCGCCGGGATGCCTGTCCATCAAGTCCAGCATCAGCGCTTCCGCCGCTCCATGGTAGTCGGTTTATCGGCGGTCATGATCTCCGCCTACAGGAAACGTGCATCCACATTATGCCGTGAACTGCCGACTATTGCCTGGTGTGAAATGTCCGCTGCGGGTCAGAAGCGGACGGTGGCGGTTCGCCTTCGCGAAGTCCGCTTAGTGCCACAAGTAGACATTCGCCGAAACCGGCATGCAGACAAAAGGCGTTTAGGTCGATCACATCGTGCTCGGTTTCGCTGGTCACCTCAACGAGCGCCTTCTTGATCGCCGGGTGCTTTCGCGCGGCGTCGAGCAACGCGCGGAACATGGATGTGGCTGGGGACGAGCCGCTTCAGGACCGTGGCAACGGCCGCGCTAAATTTACGACCAGATGATAAATGAGTGATTCGAGGGCTGTCTCGAATCTCCCGTTGATTCTTTTTTCTTCTGCCTATCCGAAACTGTTACGATGCGTGTTGGGGATGGGCTGTTGGAGCGGTCTGCGAAGGAAGGAGTTACACATGGGTATCCTTGACGACTTGCTCGGTAATGAACAAATCCAGAAACAGTACAAGGATTTTGTTAAGCGATACGAACAAGGCGATCCGTCCGAAGGCTACTCCGATCAAGAGGTTCTGAAGCGGTATGGTGAGGTGTCACACGCAGTGCCGGCCGACCAGTACGCTCAGGCGGCGCAAGAGGCATTGAGCAAGCTGTCGCCGGAAGACCGAGCGGAGTTTCTGAAGATGCTCCAGGAGCGAGCCGCCGCGCGCGGCGTGACGTTGCCGGGAAAGGTGGCATCAGATCCAAAGGACTTGGGAAAGGTGCTCACCGATCTACATGAGAAGCCAGGGCGGCTGCGGGATATCCTCGGCCCTGGCGACGGCCAGCCTCAGGGGCAGGCGCCAGGGTCGAACCCGATCAGCGACATACTGAGGTCCCCGCAGGCCAAGGCCGTGCTCGCGGGCATCGCGGCCATGGTTGTCAAGCGCATGACCGGTTCTTCACAAACGTAACG
Source organism: uncultured Alphaproteobacteria bacterium (assembly GCA_963816805.1). GTDB lineage: Bacteria > Pseudomonadota > Alphaproteobacteria > Rhizobiales > Methyloligellaceae > Methyloceanibacter. Next base: position 50,272 of record CAWFLU010000024.1, on the reverse strand, counting down.
CATGCGTGAGGACGGGCGCACGGGGTGCGGCGCTTTCCAGCGGCCTTCTCCGGCCAGAACGTAGCCTCGTTGTAGCCTCAAGCAAAATTGCGTTCAGGGTTTTGGCTAAAGTCCCTGATAAATTGGCTCCCCGGACCAGGCTCGAACCAGCGGCCTAGCGGATTGCCGGTTTCTTGCCCAAGCCCACAGCTCCGAGGCTTGGCAAGAGCCTGTGGTGCATGCTGACGTGGCGATGACGCGAGCGTCGTCGCAGCAGTGAACATTCGTAAGTGGCTCAAAAGTTGACTGCGGGTTAGGGCAACCAACTATGGGGGCGCCACGCGGCCAAGCCCCAGGCGATGCCCAGGACGACTAGAAATTGGTGGCGCACCGTTTCGGGTGAGACGCCGCCCACAAGGTAATTACCTACCGCAAACGCCAAGTACACCGCGCCAAGAATTCCGAGGAACCACATCACTCTAACGACTGCAGGTCCTGGCATGTGCGTTTCCCACCGGCTCGCTCCGCTCACTCTATCCTAAGACCGTTGGGAATTTAAGGAAGGGGCGGGAGCCGGCGAGGGCTTTTTGCAAGCCAAGCATGATGCTCTGGGTGGGCCTCCTACTATCAATCAGCGGTGGCATTGATTTCTGGTCCGTTGCCTTCAATTAGGCTTTGAGTCGCAACGCGAGGCCATCGAATTGATTGAAGCGCGGTATCTGATAAGTCGAGGACAAAAACGCGCCTCGATCAAAAATGCTGTAATCTCTCGCAGTGATGACTTGAGCCCCTATCGGCTGCTCGTGCTTCTTGAGCACGTCCTTAAACGCCAGACGGCCTAGCTGCAGACTATCGCCGAGCGGTGACAGGACGGGCGGCCTTCCGTCCCCCAACCCTGGCACGTGGTGGAGGCGTGTCCAACACGTGCGCCATTAACGTTGCGTCTCACGTACCGCTGGAGTCTCCATTGGGCCTTGGCGGTGGCGGTGCCTTGGGTTAGCCCGCGTGCTGTGGCTGTCACGCTTGAGCAACTCCCCGCTTGTGCAGATTGTGGAGCTAAGTTGAAGGCAGCAATCGCGCCAACCGCGATAGCGGCGACCAGCAATTTACTCATAGCACCTCTCCTCATTCCAGATCACGGGCATAGTCTCTCACGACTTAGCAAACCGTACCAGATCGTTGCTCGAACTCGTCGGCTTTATTCGCTCGTTAAGTTTACTGCTCCCCTAGCTGCTGAACGGGGACTACATGATTTGGTTGTCGCTGATAGAACTTGTCCGCCCCTTTTGTGTGTCCGCGAAGTGTCCGAAAAATCGGCACTCCATCACACAATCACCAACCTCATTCGTCCGGCGACGGAGCAGTCCGTGCGGGCATTTCACGCCGTCGCCTTGGGTGGCCGAGCGGTTGAAGGCACCGGTCTTAGAAAATGGGTTGGCACCGCGAAAGACTTTGGCAGGTTTAACGCTTGTCGAGGGTCGCGCTAGGTCATAGGTGCGCGAAACCAACGTAACCGCGTGTGTAGAGAAGTAGCGCGGCCACTGTTGGGAATGGACGAGAGCAGACCTAACGGCTGCTCTCGTTCCGATCCTCGCGAGGATGGAGATCATGGTCACGGACACGAGGCATCAACACAAACAGTCGCGAGACGAACTACTCGCTCGGTATGAAGGCGGCGTGTGGACTTTCTTGATTGTGGTCGGCTTAGCGCTGTTTGGAATGGTTGTTTGGATAGGATTGTTGTTTCTGTAAACCGGGCTGCTCACGCGCGCTGCATCAGTTGCGGCAAGGCTGAAACAAAGTGGGTTCGAATACTTGACTTTGCTGTGAATGAGATTGGGTGCTCTGTCTTCAAAGCGAGGTATCCGCCTCTGCCTCTAGGAGACGACTGGGCCTTTTTCGGAGGTTGGCATGACGATCAGAGCGCGTCCCCAAGTCGTAGTGGCATGGCTCATTATCGGAGTGGCTCTTCTGCTGCTGTTCAAGATGCTGGCTTGATGGTAACTGCGCCGCCGCAAGCTCTCCGCTTACGCGAAGTCGCCGAGCTTGATCGGAAGGGTTCCACTCAAGGGGTGGTGGCAAGTGGCGCAGAGGGTGTGGATCGAGGCCGGGCGGGACAATCTCACCGTGGTTTCCGCCGGATGCGCCTTCTATGCATTGTTCGCCATCTTCCCGGCGCTGTCGGCGCTGACCACCGCCCCGGCGACGGTCGAGAACCAGTTCTCGATGCTACCTGCGGTGCTGCCGACCGAAGCCTACGACAGGACCCTGGCGGAGAGCCCGAACCGGACGCTCGGCTGGAGCTTCGTGGTCAGCATCGGGCTTGAGCTGTGGAGCGCGATGTCGCTGACCTAGGCGATCTTCGCCACGCTCAATATCGCCTATGAGGAGGAGGAGAAGCGGCGCTCCGTTCGCTTCTATTTGAGTGCCTTCACCTTCGCGCTGGCCGGCATCATTGGCGGCGTGGTCATGGTGCTCATCATCGTCTATGTGCCGATCCTGTTCGCCTATGCCGGCTATTCATATTCGCTTCGAGCAGATCATCGCCATTGCCCGTTGGCCGCTGCTCGCGCTGCTGGTGCTTGGCCTGCTAGCCGCGCTCTATCGCTTCGGGCCGTGCCGGCGAAGTCCGAAATGGGTGTGGGTTAGCGTCGGCTCGGCGTTCTCTACCACGCTCTGGCTCATCGCCTCGGCCGGCTTCTCGTACTACGTGGCGCACTTCGCCCAGTATGACAAGATTTACGGCTCGCTCGGCGCAGTGATCGTTCTGCTGTTCTGGCTCTACCTCAGCTTCTACGTCATCCTGCTCGGCGCCGAGATCAACGCCGAGCTCGAGCTGCAGACGGCGGAGTACACGACGCGCGGTAAGACGCGACCGCGCGGCAAACGTGGCGCCTTCGTCGCCGATCACGTGGCGGAAGGACCGCGCGGCAACCGGCGCCCGGTGAGCCCGATCGCAATGGACCCGTCCAAGGCCGCGGGAGCGATGAAGCTCAGATCTGATCGGGAGCGCTTCGCCTGAGCAGGCGTCGGCGAACCAGTCCGGCGCAGACCACGAACAGCGCTCCGAGCGTAGCACCGACCATCCACACCGTATGCGCCGCCGCCGGATCGAGATTGGCGGTGAACAGCGGGTCCTTGGCGATGATCTCGCCGGCGATCCAGCCGAGCAGCGCGGCGCCGGCCCACACCACGATTGGGAAACGGTCGAGCACGTTCATGACGATAGCGGCGCCGGCCATGATCAGGGGGATGCTGACGGCGAGACCGAATATCAGCAGCGCATAGCTCTCAGGCGCTTCGAACTTCTCGGCGACCGCAGCAATGGCGATAACGTTGTCGATGCTCATCACCACGTCGGCAATGGCGACGATCTTGATGGCGCGCAGCAGATTGTCCACCGGTTGGATGTGATCGCTCTTGCCGTTTTCTTCGGGGCCGAGCAGCTTGACCGCGATCCACAACAGAAGCGCGCCGCCGACGAGCTTCAGGTAGGCCATCTTCATCAGCGTGGTAATCAGTCCGGCGAACACTACCCGCAGCGAAATAGCGACGATCGTGCCGCAGACGATGCCCCATAGTCGCTGATTAGGCGGAAGTTTGCGGCAAGCGAGCGCGATGACGACCGCGTTGTCGCCCGACAACAGGACATCGATCCAGATGATCTGTAGGACGGCGAACCAGAATACGGGATCGTCGACGTTCATGCGGCTGTTCGCCCCCTCCCACGCGCGATGCGCGAGACCAACTCTTTCCCGGCCGGCCCGGCGGACTACCCATTGCCGTCAAAAACGGCAAGGGCAAGACCGGATATATGCTTTTTGGAATAAGATTGAAGACGCGGGGAGCGATTAGTTTCGCTTGCTTTTACTCACATTTTCAGTGTCGTTTTCGGGCCACGACAAGCGCGTGCCCTTCGCTTATGCTCGCATTCGTCCATGCGACGAATTGGGCTAACCGGCCCAGCTCTGGGGGGCGAAACCATGCATCTTGATCCGGTCCTGCTCAACCCGCTGATCGCTCTGATCGCCGGCATACTGATCCTGTTGATGCCGCGTCTGCTCAACTACGTGGTGGCGATCTATCTGATCGCGATCGGCATCATCGGCCTTGCGCATCATTTCCAATAGGCGATGCCACATGGCGCGTTGCTCTTGCACGGTCTAGCCGTAAGCGTCGACAACTTCGTAACAAGCGCGATTCGCCTGACCTCAGGGGATCAAGAGCCAACTGGAACGTGAGGGCGCGATAGCCTATAGTTCGCTTCTCACGCCGAATAGTCGAGGGAAGACCGTCGATGCAAAGGCGGCTCCGATTCTTTTAGGTATAGGTATCTGGGCGAAAGGGGCCATGGTCTAACGGTTCGACCCGTTGCGATGCGATCGTCGCGCTTCGCTCTTTGACGAGACGCTGTGGCAAGAGAGGGGTATCGAGCGGTTTGGAAAGAGATAACGGCCAAGCCAGGTGGTGCCGCGTCAGGGAGGGACAGAATTCGCTGCTCGAATTCTGGCCTAAGCTGGTCGCTTACGGCATTGTCGCATCGCTTGCCCTGATCGCCGTGCTCAGCACGCGCGAAAGCCTCGGCACCGACCCGGGCTTTCATGCCATGCAGGCGTGGCTCGCTTCGCCCCCAGTGACGGGCTCGGTCAAGCTCGCCGAAGCTCCCGCCGACGAAAGCGACGCCCATCCGCTTGCATATGTCTGGTCGGCAACCCGCATCGAGTCGGTCATCCGCTTGCGCGGCTCGGTGCCGTCCGAGGACGACCGTCGCACCGTGCTCGGCATGGTGAAGGCGCATTTCCCTGATCTCGAGGTCGAGGACCGGCTCAAGATCGTCGCCGGCGCCCCGCCCAAGGAGCAATGGCTTGGCGCCGTCAGCTTCGGATTGAAGCAACTGGCGCATCTGAAGCGCGGCTCGGCGCGCCTGCTCAATGTCGGCCTGAAGTTGGACGGCGAGGCGCGCAACGCCGCCGACTATGCCGAGGTCAAGAAGTCGCTATCCGGTCCGTTGCCGACTGGCCTTGCCATTCTCGATGAGAGTATTAGGCCGCCGATGGTCGATCCCTTCGTGTTCGTCGCCGGTCTCTCCGCCAACGCGCTCACGCTGTCGGGTAGCGTGCCGAGTGAGGATGCGCGCAAGCAGGTGCGCGAGCTGTCGCGCCAATTGTTCGAACGGCCGGGTCTCGACGACCGGCTCCAGGTTGCCTCGGGCGCGCCTAAGAACTGGGACCAAGCTGTCGCAGCGGCGCTCAAGGCGCTGAGTCAGCTCGATTCGGGGAAGATTTCGCTCTCGGGCCTTGCCGTCACGATCGAGGGCGTGGCTCCCGACAAGGGCACCGCCACCGCGGTGTCCGATCAGCTTAGGCGCGACCTGCCGCGCCTATTCTCGACCTCAGAGAGCATCCGCTGGAAAGAAGCATCGGTTTCGCCCGACGATGCCGCCAGAATGATCCCGCGCATCAAGGCCGCCATCGCCACCAAAGCTCATCTGCCCCACGGCGACCTGGCCGTTCCCAAGCCTGTGCTCGAGAGCGAGTGATGTCGCTTGCCAATCTCTGGCTCTATTTCCTTGTCGTATTTGCCGTCGGATTTGTTCTGGGCTGGATCAGACGGTGGCCGGTGCGGTCCTAGCTAGAGCGGAGGCGGGCAGGGGACGATGAGCAATTTCGCTCTGGCCACTTTCATCCTCATGGTGTTCGTGTTCGCCTCGGGCCTCGCGCTCGGCAGCCTCGCGCGTCGCTACGAGCAGCAGAAGCGTATCGCCAAGGCCCCGCAAGAGCCGGGCACCGGCAAGCCGGGCGACAAAGCCTGAGAGCTTTAGATCAGCCATCAGTCATTGGCGGCGAAGAAGGAGCTGATAGCCTCGATCACGTCGTGCTCCTTGAGCACCGGCGCGTGGCCCTGATCCGGGACGGTCATGCTGCGCAAATTGGGATGGCGCTCGATCATGGCTTCCAGCGTATCGGCGCTGAGCACGTCGGAGTTGGCGCCCCTGATCACGAACACCGGGACCTGGCCGAGCGCGATGAATTGCGGCCAGAGATCGGGCACTGAGCGGCTGAGATCGATGGTGCCGAGCGCGCGGGCGAGCCTTCGGTCATAGGCAAGCGCCGGGCGGCCCTTGCGCTCGTCGAACACGTCGTGCGCCATCTCGTCCCATTGCGCGTCGCTGAATTCCGGGAAGGCGCGCTCGTTCATCTCGCGCAAGATGCTGACGGCGTCGGGCCAGCTCTTCGGCACCGGCATGCGGCCGACATAGCCCATGATGCGCGCTAGCCCGCGCGTCTCGATCACCGGGCCGATGTCGTTAAGCACGACCGGGCCCATGGCGGTCGGTCTGAGCGCCGCCATCAGCATCGCAATGATGCCGCCGCGCGAGGTGCCGACGATGCCGACGCGATGCAGGCCCTGCACGGTGAGAAAGTCGAGCACGTCGATCAGCTCGATGAACGGGATGTAGTTCCGCCAGTTGCGGTCGTATTGCGAAAGCCCCCGCCCGCGATAATCGACGCAATAGACGTTGCGCGGCTTCTGCGGATGGGTCGAAAGATAGGTCGCGAGCTGGTTGAAGTCGCGCGCGTTGCGGGTAAGCCCCGGCAAACAGATGACGCTCCGCGCCTTCTCGTCCGGCGCGGGATAGTGACGAACATGCAGCTTCAGGTCATCAAACGACGCGTAAGTGATATCGCGCGGCAGCGCGGGGGCAATCCCAAGCTCGGGCATCATCTCGATATCGACCTAGGGAGCTTCGTGCAGAACGGTTGACCGCGCGTTCATTCGCGCTTGTTCGCTAATGTTCAGCAAAGTTCGAGACGGGGCAAGCCCCGAAGCGGGGTTGCCACGCGCGGCGGCAAGTCTCACTCCGACTTCGCCTGCAGCACGCTGGCGTCAGCCGAGGCTGCCCCGGCGCGCGGAATCCGTTTGCCGCGATTGAGATCTTGAACGAGCTGGAGCGCCTGTTTCGGCCCCGCGAGCCGCGAGCGGTAGAGCTGGAGCGTCTCCATGATCTTCACCACATATTGCCGAGTCTCGGTGAAGGGAATGCGCTCGATCCAGTCGATGGGGTCGACCTTGGGGTCGCGCGGGTCGCCAAATTCCTTCATCCAGTCGGCCACTCGGCCGCCGCCGGCGTTATAGGCGGCAAGCGCCAGGAAATAGGAGCCGTTATAGCTGTCGATCAGCTGCTTGAGATGCGCCTCGCCGAGTTGGGTGTTGTAGGCGGCATTGGTCAGCTGGTTCACGTCGAACTTGACCTTATAGGCGTTAGCCACCGCTCGCGCCGTGCTGGGCATTAGCTGCATCAGGCCGCTGGCGCCGACCGGGCTCTTGGCCGCGGCGTTGAACTCGCTCTCCTGACGCGAGAGCGCATGGACCAGGGCCGGATCGACGCGATCGCTGAGCAGGCTCCGGAACTCCGGGATGACACCGATGGGCAGCGCATAGTCGCCGACCGGCAGATCGCGGTTGAAGGCGATCTTGGCGAGCCGGAGGGCGAGCTGCGGCTGGCCCATTTGCTTGGCGAGCTCGGCGAGCAGCACAACTTCCTGCGGGCTTTCGAGCTTGCGGGAGAGCGCAAGGAAGAATTGCGGCGCGACGCCGTCGAGCCCGACCTCGCGCGAGATGCCGATGGCGCGCACGGTGTCGCGCGACAGGAAACGCTGGATGTCGGCCTCGGTCGGCAGCGGAGTCGAAGTGACCTCGAGATGCGCGGGCTTGGCATCGAGCGCCTGGCGGCCGAGCTGGCCGTAGAAATACTGCGGATATTTGGCAGCGTTGTGGAAGTGGATGATGGCCGATGCGCGGTCGCCGAGCGCGAGCGATGTCCGCCCGAGCCAATATTCGCCGAGCGCGATGCTCTTGGAGCTGGTCGCAGCGCTTCTCAGCGCAACGAAGTGGCGCAAGGCATCGTTCGGGTCGGCGAGGAATTTGAGCGCGATCCAGCCGGCGAGGAACTCCGCCTCGATGTAGGCGTCGCCCGACACGAGCCCGTGTTTCTCGGCGATCTCGTAGGCGATGCGGGCCTGTCCGGCGTTCAGCGCCTCGCGGCAGTTGACCCGCCGCTCCACCCACCAATTGTTGAGGTCGAGCAACACGTTGGGCTCGCTCGGCGCGTCGAGCAGCATCTTCCAGGCTTCCTTGTCGCGGTCCTTGCGGCGAAGCCATTGGATGCGGTTGAACCTGAGGCCGGCGTCGGCCTCGACCGCGTTCGCAGGAAGCGCGTCGAGCAGCTTGCCGGCGTCGCCGCCGCGCTGCACCACGGCGATGCGCGCCGCGACCTTCTTCTGCTCGTCGGCCGGCAGCAGCTTGGCGACGCGCAGCGCAGCCGCCGTCGCCGACTTGTCGTCGGGATAGAGCAGCCGATCGATGCGCGCGCGATGGATTTCCGGCGTGAGCATGTACCCGAAGCGACTGAGGATCTTCGCCTCGACTGCGGCATTCAGCTCGTGGTCACGCCACGCCGACACGACGAGGTCGCGCGCGCCTTGCTCGTTGCCGTCCTTGAGATAGACCGCGGCAAGCGCGGCCTTGCCGGCGCCGGTCAGTGGGCTGGATGCGCTGAAGAATGCCTTGACCGCCTCTGGGCCGGCATCGGTCAGGAACAGGACCGTCTCGGCTTTCTCGCGGAGGTCGTCCTGACCGGGCCAGTCGGGATGCGAGAGGCGGAACTGCTCGATCGCATCGGCGGTGCCGCCGATCGGGCTGTTGCGATAGCGATACCAGAGCGCGAAAGCGCGCGCCGCTTCGTCCTAAATCTTGGCGGCCGAGATGGCACCGCCGCCGCGCAGCACATCCCTGAGATTGGCTTCGTCGCCAGCGCTAAGCTGATAGTCGGTCAACGGCTTCAGCACGGCGACGTAGTCCATGCCGGGCACCGGCGCCTGGATGGCGGGCGTCAGCGTGCCTTTCATGACGATGGGAAGCGTCGCCTTGCGATTGGGATTGGGGTCTGGCAGCGGCGTATCGTCGAGCACGACATGCGGCGCCAAAAGTGCGGGTTGGGGTGCCGCAAGCGGCGTCGGAGGCGCTGGCGCGAGCGAAGTCTGTGGCGAAAGCAGCGAGATTTCCTGCGCCGCCACGAGCGGGGGAGGCGCACCCGTGTTGGGGTTGCGATCGGGGAGCGGCACGATCGAGACCTTGGCCGCTGGATCAGAGGTTGCCGTGACGATAGGAACCGCGGCGGTCGCATCGGCCGCGGCCACAGCATCTGGATTACGGTCCGGCGACGTCAGCGATCTGATCGGCGCATCGGTGGCATTCGGATTACGGACCGGCGGGGTGAGCACCTGGGCCGCCGCCAAGGTTTCATCGACGGTCGGCTTTCGAGGCGTATCCACGCTTCCGGTCGTCGTGGCATCGCCTGGCGTTGACGTCATGTCGGGCGAGGTGGCCGGCGTTACGCGGTTAGGGTTACGATCCGGCAGCGATGGGACGACGGCCTGGACCTTCGCCGCGGCTGTGCGTGCGGCCTTGCCCGTCGACTTCTTCGCCACGCCGACGCTCGGCGCGAAACACGCAAACAGCACGAGCAATGATAGGGCGTGCGCGCTAAAGCGTTTCATCTCGTCGATCGGGACCGGATACGATCCTGTTGAGGTAGGTCAGGACGTCCCCCGAGCCGGGGAGCCGCGACGATGACGGCACTGTAAGGTGCCTGAATTCAACAATGTCTGAAAGAATCCGGCCAAAAAATGACTAAGGCAGTCTGCTACGAATGAGCTCAATTCTGCTAATGATCGTGCAAGTTTCTGTTAAACCATGGCTTTACCTTGGCCGTTCTCGGGGCCGCCGGGGCCGTTTCGCGGGCGTTGGCGCCGGAGTGTTGCCGATGCGCATCGTCTTGCCGCCTCATGTCACAGCCCCTATTGTCCGCCCGTTTCCGGCGCGTTCAACTTAAGCCGGCGCGCCAGTTTTAGGAGCTCACCCCTTGCCCATGCCGATGTTTAAAGGCTCGATCGCCGCGCTGATCACCCCGTTCAGGGATGGCAAGGTCGACGTGCAAGCGTTCCACAAGCTGGTCGAATGGCAGATCGACCAGGGCACGCACGGACTCGTGCCCTGCGGGACGACGGGCGAATCGCCGACGCTCACCTATGACGAGCACAAGCAGGTCATCGAGGTCTGCATCGAAGCGGCTGCCGGCCGCGTGCCGGTGATCGCCGGCACTGGATCGAATTCGACCGCCGAAGCCATCGAGTTGACCCGCCATGCTAAGGAAGCGGGCGCCGACGGCGTGCTCGTGGTCACGCCCTATTACAACAAGCCGACGCAGGAAGGGCTCTACCTCCATTACAAGGCGATCAACGACTGCGCCGACATTCCGATCATCATCTATAACATCCCTGGACGGAGCGTCGTCGACATGTCGGTCGACACCATGGCGCGCCTCTTCAAGCTGTCCAATATCGTCGGCGTGAAGGACGCGACCGCCAACATGGCGCGGGTCAGCCAGCAGCGTGCGGCGATGGGCTGCGACTTCATCCAGCTTTCCGGCGAGGACGCGACCGCCCTCGGCTTCATGGCGCATGGCGGGACGGGGTGCATCTCGGTCACCGCCAATATCGCGCCCGCGCTCTGTTCCGAGTTCCAGCTCGCGTGCCTGGCCGGCAATTTCCATCTCGCGCTCCAGCTCCAGGACCGGCTGATGCCGCTGCACGACTCGCTGTTCGTGGAATCCAATCCCGGCCCGGTGAAATATGCCGCGGCCAAGCTTGGCCTCTCCAATGGGGAGACGCGTCTTCCGCTGGCGCCGATCGCAGCCGCATCGCGCAAGCGCGTCGACGATGCGCTCGCCACGGTCGGCCTCGCTCTGGTCTAGAGCTTAAAGGCAAAAAGTCATGGCGCCGAAGCGCGAGGGCGGCAAAGTCGTCGCCGAGAACCGGAAGGCGCGCTTCAACTACCACATCGAGGAGAAACTTGAGGCCGGCATCGTTCTGACCGGCTCAGAGGTGAAGTCGCTCCGCACCGGCAAGGCCAACATCGCCAACTCCTATGCCTCGAGCGAGGGCGGCGAGCTCTACCTGGTCAACGCTCACATCGCTGAATATGTCCAGGCCGGCCGCAACGGTCACACCCCGACGCGCCCGCGCAAGCTCCTGCTGCATCGGAAAGAGATGGGTCGATTGGCGGGAGCGATTCAGCGGGAGGGCATGACGGTCGTGCCACTCAGGCTCTATTTCAATGCGCGTGGCATCGCTAAGGTCGAGCTCGGCATGGCGAAGGGCAAGAAGCTGCACGACAAGCGCGAGACCGAGAAGAAGCGCGACTGGGAGCGGCAGAAGGGGCGCCTCATGCGCGACAAGGGGTAGGGCGTGGGAGAGGGCGCAGATCACCTCGCGGCCGGAACCAGGCTGCCGGCTGTGCTGCTTCCGGCGACAGACGGAAGCGACGTGCTGCTCGCGGCAATTCCTGGCCGGAGCATCCTCGCCGTCTATCCGTGGACCGGGCGACCTGGTAAGCCCAATCCACCCGATTGGGACGACATTCCCGGCGCGCATGGCTCGACGCCGGAGCTCGAAGGCTTCCGCGATCTCCATGCGGCGTTCACCGAGCGTGGCGTGACGATCTTCGGCTTGAGCAGCCAAACCAGCGACTATCAGCGCGAGATGGCGATAAGGCTCCGGCTGCCGTTCCTCATCCTGAGCGATGCGGACGGCCTTTTTGCTGCGTCTCTTCGCTTACCCAGTTTCGCAACCGGCGATGAGACCTATCTGAAAAGACTCACGCTTGTCGTGAGTGGCGGCCTCATCGAGAGCGTGATCTATCCGGTCGCGGATACGGCTGCTCACGCCAGCGACATGCTGGCGAGTCTCGCTCAGATCACGTCGTCCTCGGTGTCCTCGACCGAATAGCCGAGCCGGTCGAGCCCTTCTTCGAGATAGTCGGGCAGAAGCGGCATGCCGAGCAGATAGTCCGCGGTGCGGTTGGTGTGCTCGCTGCGCGCCGTCGTCAGCGCCTCCTCGAGCTCCTCCGGCGCGAACGAGCCGCGGCCGATCCACGCGAGCGCGACAAGGCTTACCTGCTCGTCTTCGTTCAAATCGCGTATGAATTCCTTGAACTCGGCCTGGGTCGCGTCGTCGGAGAAATCTTCCAAGATCGACTCGGCGTCGTGATCGGAGGTGGCGCCGTCGTCCCAAGCCGCCACCTTGGCCGCCATTTCGCGCGCCTTGACGATGACGAAACCGATCTTGTCGGTCGAAATTTCGAGTCCCGGCATGGGGACATCCCTCGTAAGCAGAAGGTAACGCCGCAAAGCATGCCCGAGTTGCTTGACGGCAGCAAGAAGGCTCAGTGCCCCTGTTGATGATCGCGCAAACTCGCCGCGACCTCACCGATCACCTGCTCGAACATGGGCGTCGTCAGCCGTCCGGTATTCGTGTTCTGTCGCGAGCAATGATAGGTGTCGAACAGGGTGAGGCCAGAGGGCAGCGCGTGGCGGGCGCCATGCGCGAACGGGTAGACGCTGCGCTTGAGCTTGAACGCATCGAGGATGCCGTCATGGGCGATGCGGCCGATGGCGAGCAGGGTGCGGACACGGGCCAGCGCGCCGATGCGCCCGATCAGGAACTGGCGGCAGGTGGTGATCTCAGCCGGGATCGGTTTGTTCTGCGGCGGCACGCAGCGCACCGCGTTCGAGATCATGCAGTCGACCAGCTCGAGCGATTGCGGGGTCGCGGGGTCGTGCTCGCCCGTCGCCAATCCGAATTTGAGCAGCGTGCGATAGAGCAGCTCGCCCGCATAGTCGCCGAGGAAAGGGCGTCCCGTGCGGTTGGCACCTTTGAGCCCAGGCGCGAGCCCGACGATCAGGAGCCGCGCGCTGTCCGGTCCGAACGACGGCACCGCGCCGTTGAACCAGTCGGGATGGGCGGCCCGGTTCGCTTCGCGGAAGGCGACGAGGCGCGGGCAGAGCGGGCAGTCCTTGGCCGGCTCCGGTGGCTGCGACGGGATGGGTGCGATGAGCGCCATGCCGCTTGCCGTCAGTTCGGCTGGAGGGGTGCCGCGTCCTCGCCGGCGTCGCGCTTGGCCACCAGGGCCAACGCCGACCAGTCGAGATCGCCGCCGCCGCCGGCGATCAGTGCGAGGAAGCGATCGGCGATCAGGCTCGCAAGCGGCATCGGCACCTGCAGAGTTTGCGCCGCGCTCAAGGCGAGCCGCGCATCCTTGTGCCCGAGTTCGGCCTTGAAGCCTGCCGGCTGAAAGCGCTCCTCGGCGATCAGCGCGCCGTAGGTCTTGTAGATCGGCGCGCCGAACAGCGTGTTGGTGAGGATGTCGAGAAACTGTGTGCGGTCGATGCCGGCCTTGCCGACGAGCGCCATCGCTTCGCTCAACGCTTCGATCACCGAGGCGATCAGGAAATTGCCGCTGAGCTTGACGAGATTGGCCTTGGCCGGTTCTGCCCCGATGGGGAAGGTGCGCTGGCCGATCGCATTGAGCAGAGGCCGGCACTTGGCGACCGGCGTAGGATCGCCGGCCGCGAGCACGAACAGATCGCCGGACGAAGCGAGGTCCGGCCGCCCGAACACCGGCGCGGAGACGAACGCCTGGCCTTGCTCGCGGTGCGCGGCATCGAGCCGCTCGGCGAGCGCTACGCTGATCGTGCTCATGGAGAGATGGATGGCGTCGGGCGCCAGCGCGGCGAGGATGCCGTCATCGCCGAACACCACGGCTTCGAGCGCGCGATCGTCGGCGAGCATGGTGACCACCACCTGACCGCGCGCCGCTTCGCCTGGCGTCTTGGCGAGATGCGCGCCCTTGGCGATCAGCGCCGCGGCCTTCTCGGGCGTACGGTTATAGACGGTGAGCGCGTTGCCCGCGGCGATCAGGTTCGCGGCCATGCCGCTTCCCATGCGCCCGAGTCCGATGAAGCCGACCTGCATCGCCCGATATCTCCTCACCTCACTGTAACAGCTCGGGAAGGCGTCAGGTTCAGGTCTCGGTCAGGTCCTCTTGCTCGAACTCATCGAGCGGCTCAGGCTCAGGGCGGCGGCGCTCGGAGCGCTGGCCGCGCTCGGCGGGGTCGCGGCCGATCTCCTCGAGCATATTGGCGAGATCGATGAATTGGTCGGCCTGACGACGAAGCTCGTCCGCGACCATCGGCGGATTGGTGGCAAGCGTCGAGACGACGCTCACGCGTTTGCCCTTATGCTGCAGCGCCTCGACCAGAGAGCGGAAATCGCCGTCGCCGGAGAACAGCACGATATGGTCGAGATATTCCGACAACTCCATAGCATCGACCGCAAGCTCGATGTCCATGTTGCCCTTGATCTTGCGCCGGCCCGCCGCGTCGACGAACTCCTTGGTCGGCTTGGTCACCATGGTGTACCCGTTATAGTCGAGCCAATCGATCAGCGGCCTGATCGAAGAGTACTCCTGTTCCTCGGCCAGCGCCGTATAGTAGAGCGCTCGCACGAGTTGACCCTTGCTGCGGAACAGTGCGAGCAGGCGCTTGTAGTCGATGTCAAAGGCAAGCGACTTTGCTGTTGCGTAGAGATTGGCGCCATCGATGAAGAGCGCGATGCGCTCGGTCGGATAGAAATTCATGGGAGCCCTGCTCACTTTAATATGCCTTAATAGAGAGAGCAGCGTCTCGGTAATGCCGGACTAGAGAGCTGCATTAACAACATAGGTGTGACAGCGTGACTGCGCAATTGCTGGCGCGTGGCAAGGTCCTGGTAGGTCTCGGTGCAAATTGTCCCGGCGTGTGGGGAACGGCAGCCAACGCGATTGCACAAGGTTTAGGCGAAATCGAGCGCGCTCATATCGCAGTGCTTGCCGTATCGCCCCTCTACGAGACCGCCGCGGCCGGCAGCGCGCGTCAGCCTTCTTACGTCAATGCCATGGCGCTGCTCGACACGCGGCTTCCATCCGAGGCGCTGCTCCGCGTGCTGAAGCGAATCGAGCGCCGCTCGGGGCGGCGCGGCGGCAGGCCATGGGGTCCGCGCACGCTCGATATCGACATCATCGATTATAAGGGCCTCATCAGGCATTGGCGCGACGGGCGGCCCGACTTCGTCCGGGCGGGTCCTAGGCCGCTCGTGCTCCCCCATCCGCTGATGCAGGAGAGGCCGTTCGTGCTGAAACCGCTGCTCGAC
Source organism: uncultured Alphaproteobacteria bacterium (assembly GCA_963816805.1). Classification (GTDB taxonomy): domain Bacteria; phylum Pseudomonadota; class Alphaproteobacteria; order Rhizobiales; family Methyloligellaceae; genus Methyloceanibacter. The sequence goes on along the minus strand of CAWFLU010000024.1, from coordinate 35,204 downwards.
ATTGTGCCCGACTGGCGCCACCCGGTGCTCGGCGTGAGCGCGAAAAGCCTGTGGCGCAAGGCCGCAAGCCGGCGCCAAGGCCAAGTTATCAAACGGCTTTAATGCGTGTTCGGCTTGCCATGGCGGAGCGAACTGCCTAAATAGACAAAGGAATCTGCCCCCTTAAACACAAGGATTATCTGATGGCTCGCGTTACCGTCGAAGATTGCGTCGACAAGATTCAGAACCGCTTCGAGCTCGTCCTGTTGGCGAGCCATCGCGCGCGCACCATCTCGGCCGGCGCCCAGATTGCCGTTCAGCGGGACAACGACAAGAACCCGGTGGTGGCGCTGCGCGAGATCGGCGACAACAAGATCGCTCCCGACGACCTCAAGGAAGACTTCATCCATTCGATGCAGAAATATGTTGAGGTCGACGAGCCGGAGGCCGAGGCCGTGCCGATGCTCTCGACCGACACCAGGATGCCGGTTCTCGGCCAAGACAATCAGGCGAACGATACCTCGATCGACAAGATGACCGAGGAGGAGCTGTTGCGCAGGATGGCGAGCCAGGCACCGTCGGATGGCTCCAATGCGGGACCACGTTCGCGCTGATTTCGTCTGCCCCCGCAGCGCGGCGCGCTACCGGTCTGCCCGGCGTAGTCCCCTCGTCTTCGTCATTCCGGCGAAAGCCGGAATCCAGAAAAGACTCCAAAGCATTATCGACTGGATACCGGCTTGCGCCGGTATGATAACTCGCGGTATGAGGACTCGCGGAAAGACTAGCGCGCAATGACCCGCCAATATGAGCTGGTCGAGCGCGTGCTGAGCTATCAGCCGAATGCCGACGAGGCGCTGCTGAACCGCGCCTATGTCTACGCCATGAAGGCGCACGGCAATCAGAAGCGCGCCTCCGGTGCTCTCTATTTCTCTCATCCGCTGGAAGTGGCGACCATCCTCGCCGAGATGCGTCTCGATGACGCGACCATCGCCACCGCACTCCTACACGACACGATTGAGGACACCGCCACCACCAGAAGCGAGATCGACGCGCTGTTCGGCCGCGAGATCGGCACGCTCGTCGACGGGCTTACCAAGATCAAGAAGCTCGACCTTGTCACCCGCAAGGTCGAGCAGGCGGAGAATTTCCGCAAGCTCCTGCTTGCCATCTCGAGCGACATCCGCGTGCTGCTCGTCAAGCTCGCCGACCGCCTCCACAATATGCGCACGCTCGAGCATGTGAAGCCCGGCAAGCGCAAGATCATCGCCGAGGAGACCATGGATATCTATGCGCCGCTCGCCGGCCGCATGGGTATGCAGTGGTTGCGCGAGGAGCTCGAGGACCATGCGTTTCGCTGGCTGAACCCTCAGGCCCACGCCGCGGTGGTCGAGAGGCTCAAAGTGCTGCGCGAGCGGAACCAGGGCCTGATCGATGAAATCGAGACCGCGCTGACCACCAAACTCGAGGAGGCCAAGGTTGCCGCAATCGTCGCCGGCCGCGAGAAGAAGCCTTACGCCATTTGGAGCAAGATGGAGCGCAAGCAAATCTCGCTCGAGCAGCTTTCGGACATCTATGCCTTCCGCATCGTCGTTCCCGAGGAGCGCGACTGCTACCGCGCGCTCGGCGTGGTGCACTCCACCTGGCACGCCGTGCCCGGCCGTTTCAAGGACTACATCTCGAACCCCAAGCAGAACGATTATCAGTCGATCCACACCACCATCGTCGGCCCGCGCCATCAGCGGGTCGAGCTGCAGATCAGGACCGAGCGCATGCATTCGATCGCCGAATATGGCGTCGCCGCGCACGCGCTCTACAAGGATCAGGTCAATGGCAACGGCATCGTGCCGAGCCAAGACACCAACGCCTATCGCTGGCTCCGCCATCTGGTCGGCATGCTGCTTGACGGCGATAATCCCGAGGAGTTTCTCGAGCACACCAAGCTCGAGCTGTTCCAGGACCAGGTGTTCTGCTTCACCCCAAAGGGGCGGCTGATAGCGCTGCCGCGCGGCGCGAACCCGATCGACTTTGCCTACGCGGTGCATACCGGAATCGGCAACACCTGCGTCGGCACCAAGATCAACGGCCGTCCCATGCCGCTCGTCACCGAACTCAGGAATGGGGACGAGGTCGAGATCATCTGCTCGAAGGCGCAGATTCCTCCGTCAGCCTGGCAAAGCCTCGCCGTCACCGGCAAGGCGCGCTCGGCCATCAGGCGCGCGACCCGGGATGCGGTGCGCGCTCAATACGGCAAGCTCGGCCGCGAGATCCTGGTGCGCGCCTTCCAGCGCCGCGGCAAGATCTTCAGCGAGGAAACGATCGTTCAGGCCCTCGGGCGGCTGTCGCAGAAGACCGCCGACGAGGTGATGGCGGCGGTCGGCAGGGGCGAGCTCGCCTCCGCCGACGTCGTGCGCGCAGTGTTCCCGGAGGAGAAGACGGAGCCGTCCAAGCGACGGCGCAAGGTGAAGCGGAGCGACGAGGGCTGGTTCGGCCTCGGCAAGGTCATGGGACTCAAGTTCCGCTGGCCGGGGTCGAGCGGCCGCGCGGCCAAGGACGGCCCCGCCGGCATTCCCATCAGGGGTTTGCGCGGCGATCTCCCAGTCAACTATGCCGATGGCGGCGCCGTGCCGGGCGACCGAATCGTTGGCATCCTCAACCCGGGGCAGGGCATCACCATTTATCCGATCCACGCCCAGGCGCTTAAGGCGTTCGACGAGGAGCCCGAGCGCTGGATCGACGTGACCTGGGACATTAATGAGGACAACCCGCAGCGTTTTCCCGCCAAGCTCGCAGTCACCGTGATGAACGAGCCCGGCAGCCTCGCCCAGGTGGCGAGCGTGATCGGCGAGGCCGACGGCAATATCGATAACATCAAGATGACCAATCGCGTGCCGGACTACACCGAGATGGTGATTGATCTCGAAGTGTGGGACCTCAAGCACCTGAACGAAATCATCGCCGGCTTGCGGGCTAAGGACATGGTGTCGAGTGCCGCGCGGGCGAGCAGCTGAGAAAAAGCTTCAAGTGGGGCTGCAGCGAAAGCGTTGTAGCACGCTGAACTCTAGAGGAAGTCGAACTAAATATGGTAGGGCTCTCGCGCCACGGGGCCGCCATCGTTCCGCTGTTGGCTGGCGCTCATTGCGAGGTCGTGATGTTGTTCAGGCGCCGCGAGGCGGAGAGTTGGTGGGAGAAGGCCCGCGTGCATCTTTGGCCGCGGCGGAGCTTCAGCCGCTCAGGCCGGTACGTGCTCTATCGCCTGCGCCGCCTGAGTGCCACGCCGCATGCCGTTGCGCTCGGCTTCGCGGTCGGCGTGTTCTCCGCGCTGACCCCGTTTCTCGGCACGCATATGATGATGGCGGCGCTGATCGCCTGGATCGTTGGCGGCAGCATCGTCGCCGCCATTCTCGGCACCTTCATCGGCAATCCGCTGACCTATCCGCTGTTCTGGTATTCGACCTACGAGGCCGGCAATTGGATGCTGGGCACGCGCGGGGCGAAGCATAACATCGACCTCTCCAACGGCATTTTCCAATCCTCGCTCGCTCACCTCTGGCCGATTCTGAAGCCGATGACGGTCGGCTGCATTCCAGTCGGGCTGCTGCTCGCCGGCGTGAGCTACGTCATCGTCAAGCCGATGGTTGACGCCTACCAGCATCGCCGCCGCAGCGAGCTCGAGTTGAGGTCGGGCCGGGAGGCGCTCGGCGCGCCATGACGAGGACGAAGACGCGCCGCGTGCCCGGCGCCCCGCCGATCAGGCTTGGCATCAACATCGATCACGTGGCGACCCTGCGGAATGCCCGGGGCGGGCGCTATCCCGACTCGTTGCGCGCCGCGAAGCTCGCGGTCGAGGCGGGCGCAGACAACATCACCGCGCATCTCCGCGAAGATCGCCGTCATATCAGGGATGACGACATCGCGCGGCTGACCGCAGCCTCGTTCGCGCCGCTCAATCTCGAAATGGCGGTGACCGACGAGATGCTCGAGATCGCGCTAAAGACCAAGCCGCATGCAAGCTGCCTCGTACCCGAGCGCAGGCAGGAGATCACCACCGAGGGCGGGCTCGACGTCGCGGGCCAGGTAGCGGCGCTTAAGCCGTTCGTTTCCAAGCTGCGAGGCGCCCGAATCCAGGTCGCCTTGTTCATCGACGCCGACCCGGATCAGATCGAAGCCTCGCGCGAGGTCGGCACCGACGCAATCGAGATCCATACCGGTTCCTATTGCCGGGCGGCGACCGAGGGCGACTCTGGCTACCGTCGCGCGCGAGCTGGAGCGCATCATCGCCGGCGCGCGGCTGGCCGCGAGTCTCGGCCTCGAGGTCCATGCCGGCCACGGGCTCGACTACGATAATGTTATCGCTATCGCCTCGATCCGCGAGATTGTCGAGCTCAATATCGGCCACCACCTCGTGGGCGAGGCGGTGTTTGTCGGCCTTGCCGCCAGCGTCGCGCGCATGCGGCGCGTCATCGACGGTGCGCGCGAGGCCCTGCGGCATAGCGACACGGAAGCGAGCGTCGGCGGCGGGTGATGATCATCGGTCTCGGCAACGATATGATCGATGTTAGGCGGGTAGAGCGCACCATCGAGCGCTACGGCGAGCGCTTCCTCAATCGCGTGTTCACCGATATCGAGCGCAGCAAATCCGACCGGCGGGCGGCGCGCGCCGCCTCCTACGCCAAGCGCTTCGCCGCCAAGGAAGCCTGCGCCAAAGCGCTCGGCACCGGCTTCCGGCAGGGCGTGTTTTGGCGCGACATGGGAGTGGTCAATCTCGTCTCGGGGCGCCCGACCTTGCATCTTACCGGCGGCGCGGCTCTGGCGCTGGCGCGCATCACGCCCGACGGCCATGAGGTGCGCATCGACCTCTCCATCACCGACGACTTCCCCACCGCCCAGGCCATCGTCATCATCTCAGCTTACAAAATCTCCATGCGCGATTGAGCGGTTTGCCTCATTCGCGGGGAGAGGCTATAGGGGCGGCACGTCATCAGCGGTCCAATCCCGCGAGCAGGCAAGGTCAGGAGAGCTCCCCGATATGAGCGTCGAGGCCGAAAAAGCGGAAGCGCGCAGCAGCCTCAAGGACACCGTCCGTGTCATCATCCACGCGCTGATCCTCGCGCTCCTCGTGCGGGTTTTCCTTTTCCAACCGTTCAACATTCCATCGGGGTCGATGATCCCGACGCTGCTGATCGGCGATTATCTGTTCGTGTCGAAATACAGCTACGGCTACAGCAAATATTCCTTCCCGTTCGGGCTGAACCTGTTCAATGGCCGCATCTGGGCCAAGGGGCCCGACCGCGGCGACGTGATCGTGTTCAAGCTGCCGCGCGACAACGAGACTGACTACATCAAGCGCGTGATCGGCCTGCCGGGCGACGAGATCCAGATGATACACGGCGTGCTCAACATCAACGGCAAGCCGGTGCCCAAAGTGAAGATCGACGATTTCGTCACTACTGACGCATCGGGCCGCGAGCGGCATATGGCGCGCTACCAGGAGACCTTGCCGAACGGCGTGAGCTATCCCGTGCTCGATCTCGTCGACGACGGCTTCGGCGACAACACCGAGGTCTACAAGGTGCCCGAGGGGCATTTCTTCATGATGGGCGACAATCGCGACAACTCGACGGACAGTCGATTTCTGTCCGAGGTCGGTTTCGTGCCGTTCGAGAATCTGGTGGGCAAGGCGCAGATAATCTTCTTCTCGATCGACGAGGAGTCGAGCTTCTGGCAGGTTTGGGATTGGCCGAAGAGCGTGCGCTGGTCGCGCATCTTCCACGTGGTGCACTGAGCTTGCCTAAGCGGCGGCATAGACCGATCACCGAACTCTCCGCCCGGCTTGGGCTCGAATTCGCCGATACCGCGCTGCTCAAGCTCGCTTTGACGCATGCGAGCGCGCGATCGAGCGGCAAGCCTAACGAGGACAATGAGCGGCTCGAGTTCCTCGGCGATCGCGTGCTCGGCCTCGCCATCGCCGAACTGCTCGCCGACCATTTCCCCGATGCTTACGAGGGCGAGCTTGCCCGCTGGTTCAATCATATGGTTCGCGCCGAGACCTGCGCCGAGGTGGCGCAAGAGTGGCAGCTCGGCGACTACATTCTGATGAGCGGCGGCGAGGCGGGGAGCGGGGGACGCGGCAAGAAGACCATCCTCGCCAATAGCTGCGAAGCGGTACTCGGCGCGATCTTCGCCGATGCCGGCTTCGAGACCGCGCGCGCCGTCGTGCGCCGCTTCTGGGAACCCTATCTCGGGGAGCTGGAGGCCGCCGCGTCCGACGCGAAATCGGTTTTGCAGGAATGGGCGCAAGGCCGCCGCTTGTCGCTGCCGCGCTATCTCGAGATTGACCGCGAAGGCCCCGACCATGCGCCGCGCTTCACTGCCGAGGTGCAGATCGACGGCGTAGCACCCGAGCGCGGGCAGGGCGCCAACAAGCGCGCCGCCGAGCAGGCCGCTGCGCTCGCCATGCTGCTGCGCGAGGGGGTCTGGCAGGCGCCGCACGATGGCTGAGCGGGACGCGACGGACGGCGAGGACACGCGCTGCGGCTTCGTCGCTCTGATCGGGGCGCCGAACAGCGGCAAGTCGACCCTCGCCAACGCCCTGGTCGGCGCCAAGGTCTCGATCGTCACCCATAAGGCGCAGACGACGCGCGGTCCGGTGCGTGGTATCGCGCTGATCGGCACGTCGCAAGTGATCCTAGTCGATACGCCCGGCATCTTCCAGCCGAAGCGCCGGCTCGACCGCGCCATGTTCGCCTCTGCCTGGGACCACGCGGGCGATGCCGACATTGTGGTGTTGATGATCGACGCGCAGCGCGGCCTCGGTGCCAACCTCGACACGCTGCTTAAACACCTGCCTGAGGTGAGGCGTCCCATCGTCGCCGTCCTCAACAAGATCGACCAGGTGTCGAAGCCGGAGCTGTTGCGGCTCGCGACCGACGTGGCGACGATCAGGCCGTTCGACCGCTTGTTTATGATTTCGGCGCTGAACGGCGACGGCCTTACCGACCTGAAGGAGTATCTCGCCACAGCCGTGCCGCCGAGCCCATGGCTGTTCCCGGAAAATCAGCTGACCGACGCCTCGCTCAGACAGACCGCCGCCGAGATCACCCGGGAGAAGCTGTTCCTGAGGCTGCATGAAGAGCTCCCCTATCAGCTTACCGTCGAGACCGCGGCGTGGAAGGAATTGCATGACGGAAGCGTCAGGATCGAACAGACCATCTATGTGACGCGCGAGAGCCAGCGCAAGATCGTGCTCGGCGCCAAGGGTCAGACCATCAAGGAGATCGGCTCGGCGGCGCGCGCCGACATCGCCGAGATCACCGGCGTGAAGGTGCATCTCATCCTATTCGTCAAAGTGCGTGAGCATTGGGGCGACGACCCTGAGCGTTACCGCGAGATGGGCCTCGACTACCCCAAAAAATAGCAACGCTGCGGAACGGCCATAGTCCGCCGCGGAACCCACCCATAGCGCAAACGTTGACCTCTCGAGCCAATCACCAAGGAGGTCACTATGCGGACCACTCTCTATGCAATGACTGTGGCTGCGGCGATCTTTGCCGCGAGCGGCGTGCAGGCGGCCGAGCCGGGCGGCGGCACTGCTGCGCCCGGGGCGCCAATCCAGAGCTTCGGAGCGAACCCAGGCTCGCCCGGTGCAGGCTCGGCAACACAAAGCTTCGGCGCTCAACCGGGTGCTCCGGGCTCGCCGAGCTACGATCCAAACGCGGCGCTGCCCTCGCTCGGCAATCAGGGATCTGCAGTTGCGCCTGAGCCGGGTAGCTCGGCTTCCGGCATCAACACGCCGAATTCGAGCAGCGGAACGGGCACGAGCAGCGGCGCGCTGGGCTCAAGCGGGACTTCAGGCTCGAGCAGCGGCAGCTGACGCGCAAATTGCCAAATCGTCGACGCAAGGGCCCGGAGCGAATCCTGGCCCTTCGTCTTATGGGGCGATGGTCAAAGCGCCGCACGGTTCTTCAAACGAGGCCTAAGGTCGCCCAGCTTCCTCGCGAGAGCTTCAAAGATTAGGAGGGCTGTTTCAGGAGACCAGTTCCATGAGAGTCGCACTTCCAATTTTGGCCGCGGTCGCGCTCCTCGTCGGCGTCGATGCCCCGCTCGCCGCGAAACCGATGGGCCGCAACCTAACATTTGCGGCGCCCCCGCCAGTGCCGCTCGCCACGCCAAATCTCGGCGCGCTGAGCCTTCCCTCCCAGAGCATCGGAGCCCCGATCGGCAATCCGGGTGCACTCGGCGTCATCAATCCTGGAGTTGCGGGCCAGCAGACCTTCGGTGCGCTGCCTGGCGACCCCGGTTCGGCCACGTTCGATCCGAACGCGGCGCTTCCTTCGTTGGGCAATGAGGGCACGCCGCTTGCGCCGACGGTCGGCAGCTCGGCGGCGGGTTTCAACGCGCCCGAGCACTAACGCGACGTTGACGACGCCTTAGGGTGCTTCGAGGAGCTTGAGCCTGGACGCCGTTCGCCTCTAGGCTCGTTGATGGATTGGAGCGATGAAGCCATCTTCCTCTCGGCCAAGCCGCTCGGTGAGGCTAACGCAATCGCCGAGCTGCTGACGCTGCGGCACGGGAGGCACCTCGGGCTGGTCCGGGGGGGGCGTTCGCGCCGTATCCGACCTCTACTCCAGCCCGGCAATCTCATCCGCGTCAATTGGCGCGCCAGGCTCTCGGAGCATCTCGGCGGCTTCAACGTCGAGTTGGTCGAGGCCCATGCCGGGCGCGTGCTCGACGATGCGTTGGCGCTCGCCGCGATCTCGTCGCTCGCGTCGCTGGCCCGGCTGCTGCCCGAGCGCGATCCGCATCCCGGCCTCTACGCCGCGGCACTGAGTGTTTTGCGCTCCTTCGACCGTTCCGAGCTCTGGCCCATGCTTCTGGTGCGCTGGGAATTGCAGCTTTTGGGCGAGCTCGGCTTCGGCCTCGATCTAAGCGAATGCGCGGCGACCGGCCTCGAAGCCGATCTCGCTTATGTGTCGCCGCGCTCCGGCCGCGCCGTGTCGCGCGACGCGGGCGCGCCTTATGGCAGCAAGCTGCTCAAGCTGCCGGCGTTCTTGTTGGATGATGCCGCCGCCGCCAGCGGAACCGATATCATCGCCGGACTGTCTCTGACCGGGCATTTCCTCGAGCGCGACGTGCTGAAGCCACAAGGGCTCGCCTTGCCGCAGGCAAGAGAGCGCCTCGTCACGCTGCTCGCTCGCGCCGCCTAGCCACGTTGAGCTAATCTTGGTCGGATGCGATCGCCATGGCGGTTCCTGATCACGATGCGATGCTTGCTTGCCCTGCTCGGACTGGGTGCGATCGGCCAGCTGCTCGGTGCCACGCAAGCTGACGCCCAGGAATTTGCCGTCCCCGAGAGCGCGCGAGCAGCGATCATCGATCAGACCAACGCCTACCGCGCGATCAAGGGCTTACCGCCGCTGCGTGAGAACCAAGAGGCGAGCCGCGAGGCGCAAGCCTACGCCGCCTACCTCGCGGTGACGATGAGACAGGGCCATAGCGCCGACGGACGAAGCCCGTTCCAGCGGCTGCGGGCGAGCGGCGCCAAGTTCTGCAAGTTCCGCGGCGAGAATTGGCACGAGTCCTGGACGCGTCCGGCGCGCGTATTGCCGGAGACCGCGGTGGATGCGGCCATGCGGTTCTGGAAACACTCGCCGGGGCACGAACGCGCGCTCCGCTCAGCCTCGACCGAGATCGGCGTCGGCATCGCCGGCTGGCGCCACGGCGATCAATGGTACTACCAGGAGATCCAGGTGTTCATCGACACCTCATGCCTGAAAGGCGCGGAAGCCCAGGTCCAGCCTCCGCCTCTCCCCGATCGAAATCCGGCGCGCCCTTGAGCCCGGACGTGCGATGCGCTAAGCGCGGAACATGGGAAAGCGCGCGACGCCGCCATCTGATTCGGAAGGCCCGATCGAGCCCGTTGATCTCCGCGAGGCGCTGGAACAGCGCTACCTCGCATATGCGCTGTCGACCATCATGCATCGCGCGCTCCCCGACGTGCGCGACGGGCTCAAGCCGGTGCATCGCCGGCTGCTCTACGCCATGCAGCAGCTCCGCCTTTCGCCGCAGGGCGAGTTCCGAAAATGCGCCAAGATCGTCGGCGACACGATGGGTAACTTCCACCCGCACGGCAACCAGGCGATCTACGATGCGCTCGCGCGCCTCGCCCAGGACTTCACCGTGCGCTACCCGCTGGTCGACGGGCAGGGCAATTTCGGTAATATCGACGGCGACAACCCCGCCGCCGAACGCTACACCGAGGCGCGGCTGACCGAAGTCTCCGCGCGGCTGCTCGACGGCATCGACGAGGACACCGTCGACTTCCGCGCCAATTACGACGGCCGCGAGCTGGAGCCGTCGGTGCTCCCCGCCAATTTCCCCAACCTGCTCGCTAACGGCGCCTCCGGCATCGCCGTCGGCATGGCGACCAATATCCCGCCGCACAATGCCGGCGAGCTCTGTGACGCGGCGCTCCATCTCATCAAGTTCCCGAACGCCACCGCGGACAAGCTGGTCGAGCTCGTCCCCGGGCCCGACTTGCCGACCGGCGGCATCATCGTCGAGCCGCGCGAGCAGATCGTGGAGGCCTACAAAACCGGACGCGGCAGCTTCCGTTTGCGCGCGCGCTGGACTCAGGAGGATACTGGGCGCGGCACCTACCAGATCGTCGTCACCGAGATCCCCTATCAGATCCCGAAGGCCCGGCTAGTCGCCCGCATCGCCGAGCTGTTGCAAACCAAGAAGCTGCCACTCCTCGCCGACATTCGCGACGAGTCGACCGAAGCGGTGAGGCTCGTGCTCGAGCCGAAGAGCCGCACCGTCGATCCTACCCTGCTCATGGAATCGATGTTCAAGCTCACCGAGCTCGAGACGCGCGTCCAGCTCAACATGAATGTGTTGAGCCGCTGCCAAGTCCCGAACGTCCTTGGCCTGCGCCAAGTGTTGCGCGAATGGCTCGACCACCGCCAGGTCGTGCTGGTTCGCCGCTCGAAATTCCGGCTCGCCAAGATCGACCACCGGCTCGAAGTACTCGATGGCTATCTGATCGTCTACCTCAACATCGACAAGGTCATCAAAATCATCCGCGATAAGGACGAGCCGAAGCCGGCCTTGATGAAGGCGTTCAAGCTTTCGGAAGTGCAGGCCGAAGCGATCCTCAATATGCGGCTCCGCTCACTGCGCAAGCTCGAGGAGATCGAGATCAAGCACGAGCATGAGAGCCTAACCAAGGAGCGGAAAGAGCTGAAAGCCTTGCTCGGCTCAGAGGCCAAGCAGTGGAAGACGATCTCCGACGAGATCAAGGCGCTCAAGGATCAGTTCGGCCAGAAGACCGAGATCGGCAAGCGGCGCACGAGCTTCGCCCACGCACCCGAGGGGGTCGAGATCGAGCTAGCCGAGGCGATGATCGAGAAGGAGCCGGTGACGGTGCTCCTGTCGGAGAAGGGCTGGATCCGCGCCATCCGCGGCCATCAGGTCGAGCTCGACACCCTCACTTTCAAGGAGGGCGATCGGCTGAAGCGCGCCGTCAAGGCGCAGACCACCGACACCCTGCTGCTGTTTTGCACCAACGGCCGGTTCTACTCGCTCGGCGCCGACAAGCTGCCGGGAGGCAGGGGGCATGGCGAGCCCTTCCGCCTAATGATCGACATCGAGGAGGCATCGGACGCGGTCGAGCTGTTCGTGTACGAACCCGGCCGGAAGCTGATCGTCGCCGCCACCAGCGGCCATGGCTTCGTCGTCGCCGAGGACGAAGTGCTGGCCATGACGCGCAAAGGCAAGCAGGTGCTGAACGTACCGGCGGGCTCGGAAGCCGTGGTTTGCGCGCCGGCCGACCGCGACAGCATCGCGGTGATCGGCGACAACCGTAAGCTTCTGCTGTTCCCGCTGAGCGAGCTGCCCGAGATGCCGCGCGGCAAGGGCGTGAGGCTGCAGCGTTACAAGGACGGCGGTCTCGCCGACGTCAAGGCGTTCACCAAGAAGGACGGCCTCACTTACATCGACTCGGCGAAGCGGAGCTTCAACCTAACCGCGGCCGAGCTCAGGGAGTGGTGGGGCCAGCGGGCGCAAGCCGGACGCCTCCCGCCCAAGGGCTTCCCGAAGTCGAACTCATTCGGCCCTCGGTTCGGTTAGGCCGAGTGCGCCAACTAAGGTGCTGCACCATGCCAGGCCTTGTGCCGGGTATCCACGATTTCATTCAAGACCTAAAACGTGGATGGCCGAGACAAGCCCGGCCATGACGAATTGGGGATGCCGGCTTCAGACTTCGGTGCGGACCCAGCCCTTGGAAGTGAGGCGCTCCTGGGGCTCGAAGCGGTTCTTGTAGCGCATCTTGCGCGAGCCCTCGATCCAATAGCCGAGATAGACGAACGGGTGCCCCTGGCTGCGGGCGAACTCGACATGGTCGAGGATCATGTACGTGCCGAGGCTCCGCTGCGGCATGTCCGGATCGTAGAAGCTGTACACCATCGAGACGCCGTCGCTCAGCCGATCGCACAGCGACACGCCGACCAGCGGCGATGAGCCGTCGCCTTCAGGATCGGGCTTCACCCGGTATTCGGTGACGAAGGTCTCGACCACGCTGTCCTCGACCATCAGCGAATAGTCGAGCACCGACATCTCGGCCATGCCGCCATCGGCGTGGCGCGCATCGATATAGGCGCGGAACAGCGAGTATTGCTCGGAGCTCGGCGCCGGCGTCATGCGCTTGGCGACGAGATCGCGATTGGCGCGCGCGATACGCTTCAGCGAGCGGCGCTGGACGAACTGATCCACCAGGATGCGCACCGGCACGCAGGCCGAGCAGGCGTCGCAATAGGGCATGTAGGCGATGTTCTGGCTTCGCCGGAACCCGCCCTTGAGCAGATTGTCGATTAGGAAGCGCGGCTTGTCGCGGGTGAGGTGGGTGAACAGCTTCCGTTCGAGCCGGCCGGGCAAATAAGGGCAGGGCTGCGGCGCCGTAATGTAGAATTCCGGAAAGTTGCTCTTATGCTCTGTCACGTCAGTCCGACCGGAAGCGAATCCGAACCCGTTGTGCCAAGCTTAGTGGATCGGAGCCGATCCGCGCAATCGGCACGAGTTGCGAAATGCGCATCCGGCAACCGGCTGCAAACCTTAGAATAATTCGCGACTAGGGCCGGTTGATGAACAGCACGCCTGCGAGAATATCGTGCAGGCAACGCTTCCGCGGGTCGAACAGGGCCCAAAGCAGAATCGGGCAGAACACCACCAGCGAAAACCAGAACAGGAGCGAGTGGAAGGCTGCGACCAGCGGTGACACCTTTCCGCCGAACCACATGCGCACCTCGAGCCCCATCAGGCGCTGGCCGATGGTGGCCGAGTTCTTGCCGCCGATGGTGACCGCGTTATAGCCGAGACCGACCACCGGGAAGACCAGGCCGAACAGCAGCCAGGCGAGGCCTAGCGTGAGAACGCCGAGCAACGCCACCACCACATAGGCGACAACCGTGAGCACGGAAATGATGATGGCGTCGATCAGAAAGGCGATCGTGCGCTTGAAGATCACGCCATTGAACAGTTGGGTCTGCACGACTGGATCGTAAGCGTGCGGCTGGTCGGCGAACTCGCGGCCGACGCGGGGCGGAAGGGTCTGCTGCTCGCTCATCTCTCTCTTGCTCCAAGAGAGCCTCAGCTCTCAAGACAAGGGTTCAATCTCGGGGCGGTACATGGTGATTGCCGCACCGACAAACAAGCTCGTGGGCCAAGCGCCGGAAAGAATGTCGGGGCTTCGGTCCGTCACGGAAACAACGCGCGCGCAGCGCGCTGGTTGCCGAGAGTGAGCCAACACGTTAAGGATTTCCTTTCGAGGACGCGTGAGGCCAAGCTAACGGGGACCGTCCATGTCGAGACGCTTGTTGCTGCTTGTGGTTCTACTGTTGAGCGTGGCGGTTCCGGCGTGGCGGGCGAGCGCCTGCGAGGGATCGGAAATCGTCTTCGAGGATAAATTCCACGACGACGCCGGCGGCTGGTCGATCAAGGACACCGTCGAGGTGAAGGATGGCGCCTTCACCTTCAAGCTGCCGCCCGACGACATGCAGTCCAATCTGAACGTCACCTTCACGGTGAAGGACGCCGACATCTGCCTGGAGACGGTGTGGCCGGAGGGCGAGCAGCCCGTGCTCGGCGCGGGTGTACTGTTCTGGGGTGAGGACAACCGCACCTATTTCCAGTTCGGCATTCTCAACAACGGCAAGTTCTGGATCGCGCGGAAGCAGGATGGCAGGTGGCTCGGCACCATCGCCGCCAACGTCGATTCGACCGCGATCAAGACACTGCCCGGCGCCACCAATACGCTGCGCGTCAAGACCGACGGCAATACCGCGACCTTCTTCATCAACGGCACCAAGGTCCGCGAGGTGCGCGGGCAAGCGCCCAAGACCGGCTGGCGCTTCGGCATGTCCGGCGACAATTTCGACAAGCAGAAAGAGGCAAAGGTGGTCTTCAAGAGCGTGAAGGTCACCAACTGACGCTTTGCGTCATTCCGGCGAAAGCCGGAATCCAGCACGAAAATCGCCGGCATTTTTTTTAGAGGAGTTCTGATTGTTCTTCACTGGATACCGGCTGTCGCCGGTATGACGGGATCTACGTTTTCAGCAGCCGCGCGGCGGCGAGCGCGAAATAGGTGAATACCGCGTCGGCTCCGGCCCGCTTAAACGCCATCAGCGTTTCCATCAGGATGCGGTCGCGGTCGAGCCAGCCGCGCTCGGCCGCCGCAGCGATCATCGCATACTCGCCCGAGGTGTGATAGGCGAAGGTCGGCACGCCGAAGGCCTCTTTCACCCGCCACACGATGTCGAGATAGGCGAGCCCGGGCTTGACCATCACCATGTCGGCCCCTTCTTCGATGTCGAGCGCGACCTCGCGCAGAGCCTCGACGCCGTTGGCCGGGTCCATCTGATAACCGAGCTTGTCGCCCTTGAGCTTCGCGCCCGAGCCAACCGCATCGCGAAACGGCCCATAGAACGACGAGGCATATTTCGCGGCATAGGCCAGGATCTGCGTCGAGGTGAAGTTGTTATCCTCGAGGGCTCCCCTGATCGCGCCGATCCGCCCGTCCATCATGTCCGAAGGCGCGAGGATGTCGGCGCCAGCCTCAGCCTGGACCAGCGCCTGCATGATCAGCGCCTCGACGGTCCGGTCGTTGTCGATCTCGCCCATGACGATGAGCCCATCATGGCCGTGGCTGGTATAGGGGTCGAGCGCGACGTCGCAGATAATGCCGATGTCCGGTACCGCGCCCTTGATGGCGCGCACCGCGCGGCAGACGAGATTGGCGGGATTGAGCGCCTCGCTCGCCAGCTCGTCGCGCAGGGAAGGCTCGGTGTTGGGAAACAGCGCGATCGCGGGGATGCCGAGCGCTGCGGCCTCCTCGGCCGCCTTGACGGCAAGGTCGACCGAGAGACGCTCGACCCCCGGCATGGCGGCAACCGGCGTGCGCTTGCGCTCGCCCTCGATCACGAAGATCGGCCAGATCAGATCGTCGGTGTTGAGAGCGTTCTCGCAGATCAGCCGGCGCGACCAGTCGGCGCGACGGTTACGCCGAAGCCGCGTTGTCGGATAGCTGCCCCGCGCGGCGCGCGGCGTCTTGCTGCCGGAACGCTTCGCCCGCTCGGTGCGGAGCGAAACGGTTTTGTCTTTGGGAGATGACGCCACGCTTCAGTTCCTAAAACTGTCGAGTGTGGAATGTAACACCGGTCCCGTCGCGCCGCCAATGACGGCTCGGAAACGCCGTGGCCTCGTTCATGGTGCGTTCATTCGATGGACTCCGTAATATCGCTCAATCCTTCGCTCTGGCCCTCGCGGGTCGCATCAGGGAGCAACAAAGGACCAAGCCGACCGGATTGCCAATCGTCCTTATTGCGACGCTAAGTCCTGTCGACCGCCGCCGGAGCGGCGGGCGATGTCTCGAGTTACATCGACCTCGGCGGCGTGAATTTGAATTTCTACTGCGCGAGGAGGTTTGGCGCGGGATTCAGTCTGTCCTCGTCGGCAAGACGGCCGGAGATTGGACGTGTCAACAAAGCAAGAATAACCGCAGGCCCATTTCGGTCGAGAAGGCCTGCAAGATGCAATACGGGAAGAGCGGTCAAGGCGAAGGCCCTTGCCTGGGGCGATCCGCTCTCCTGGCGTTGCTTCGCCAAAGCCGAAGAAATAACGAGTTCGCGCTCAGCTCTATTCGCAGAACCCGTTCCGCTTCCGCGCCTTCATGTCGAGATGGAAGTGGTTCTTGTGCGCCTCGTTGGCGGCGGGGCCGAGCGTCGTGCCGAACACCTCGCAGGCCTCGTCGTGCACGGTTTTGATGAAGACGCTCTGCCGCTCGGCAAGCGTCGGCTCGTGCGGCCCATCCTGGGGCGCGGCCTCTGGAGGTGTCGCGTCTTTGGGCAGGGGGGCGGCCACGGGCGCTGGGGCGGGCTTGAGCGTCGAGGCTTCAACCGGAACCGGGGCGACAAACGGGTTGTTCTTGGCGACCGTGGTTCCGACTCCGCCATGCGTGTCCGCCGGCGGAACGCTTGCGACCACGCCTGCCGCTCTGGGCGGAGTCGACTCTTCCGGCGGCTTCGGAGCCGCGAACGGGTTGGCCTTGATCCTCAAGATAACCGCGCTGTCGCGTGTGGCGGTCGGGAGCGAGGTCGGCGCGGTTGCTTGCGATACCTTCAGAATGGATCGCGTCACCGATGCGACGCGACTCTCCTTCGGCGCGGGAGAGGGCGTTGACGCCGACGGCGTCGACGCGGCGAGGCGCGGCCAGCCGTCGAGCACGGTGATGTGGTCGCCGGAGGCGAACACGAAGTCCGAGACGTCGATTGCGTTGGCGAGCGCATGCTCGCTGAGTGGCGTGGTCGCGCCGCCATAGCGGTTGCGGCACGAATAAGAGGTGGCATTGCGAAGCTTAACCACCTTCGTATGTAGCACGGCGTTAGCCTCAGGCTGCACTTTCGCCTCCAGCCACTTGGCGAGCCCGGCGGCAAGCGCGCAGTTCATCGTCGCCGGCGGATCGATGGCGACCGCCGGATCGCTGCCGATCGACTTGACCAGGATCGGCGCCGGCGTTCCGCAGATGCCTTCTTGGATGGGCGGCAGAGGCTGGTAGTCGATCGCCACGTCTTTGAGCGTCGCATCGCATGCCGTCTTGGCGGCGGCAATCTCGGCGTCGGTCCACGGCACGGTCGGCTGGTCGCCCGGAAGCACCGGCGCCTCCGCCTCGACATGGGCTGGCTTGCGGTCGGGCAGCGGCGGAACCTCATCGATCTCCGCGCGCGCAGTCGCCGGCATCGCCAGGAGAAGCGCGAACAGCAGAGCGGCGAGGCGACGGTCGATCGTCATGTCATCGGCCAATTGTTTCCGGGCAAAGCTTGTGGTTTCGGCGATTGGATGCTAGCTGCCCCCGGTCTTTCCCAGGCCAGCCTCGTCAGGGGCAGCCTCTGTGGGCGAGCCTTTTCAAGGGAAGCCGGGCCTTTTCAAGGCAACCTCGTGCAAAAATGCACCAATTACAAGCATTCGGTCAGGGGCGCCGTCTAAGTGTCTGAAGCGCTTGGCATCAATTTCGAGGAGATCGATCGCGCCGGCGTGGTCACGCTCGACCGCCCATCCCGACTAAACGCGCTCAGCCGCGAAATGTTCGATGCGTTGACCGTCTATTACCGGCGCTGGGAGCCCGCGGCGCATATCTACGGCGTGGTGATGCAATCGGCGCACCCGACCGTGTTCTCGAGCGGCGGCGACCTCAAGGCGCTGCACGAGCTCGGCGAGCAGGGCGCCCTGCAGACAATCCGCGAGTTCTATCGCGCGGCCTACACTCATGTATGGACGCTCGAGAATTTCATCAGGCCTAACGTGCCGCTCATCAACGGACTCGCGTTTGGCGGTGGCGTCGGCATCTCGCTGCTTGGCACCCATTGCGTCGCAGCCGAAGGCTATCGCTTCGCCATGCCGCAAGTCGGCATCGGCTTCCTCCCCGATATCGGCGGCACGTATTTTCTTCCGCGCCTGCTCGGCTCGTTCGGCACCTATCTCGCGCTGACCGGGCGCATCATCGGTCCGGCCGACGCGGTCAGGCTCCGGCTGGCAAGCCACTACATTCCGTCGGCCTATTTCGACCTGATCAAGGACGCGATTAGCGACAATCATCCGGTCGACCGGTTGCTGGACGGGCTGCATCGCGATCCGGGCGAGGGCGAACTCGTGCGCCATACCCCGGTCATCAACCGCGCCTTCTCGGCAACGACCATCGAAGAGATCCTCGACCGTCTCGATGCGGAGGAGGGCGCCGACGCAGCGTTCGCGCGCGAGACGGCAGCGGAGATGCGCAAGAAATCGCCGACCTCTCTCAAAATCGCGCTCGCCCAGATGCAACGCGGCGGCTCGATGGAACTTCGCGATGCGCTAAAGCTCGAATTCCGCTTGGCTTCGCACGTCGTCGGCAGTCACGATTACCGCGAAGGGGTAGCGGCGCGCATCGCCGGCAAGGGCCGCGCGCCCCAGTGGAGCCCCGCGCGCCTCGCCGACGTCGACGAGGAGGCGATCGAGCGGCTGTTTTCGACCGAGCTCGAAGACGAGCTTGAGCTCAAGGAACGTAACCTAAGTGCTTGAGTCTCGGCTCAAACGTCCTGCAACATCATCAAAACTTAACACTAGAATTTCATGCAATCTTAAGCGTCCCGCTTAAGCCCATCTTAGGTTGCTTTGGCTATAGTCGCGTCAAGTTGGGGATTGACAACAACTAACGAGGGTAGGCGATGAGTGTAGCCCTGAATACAGGGACGCATGCGAGCGACGCGGATGAGGCAGTAGACCTCAAAGGCCGCTATCTTGTTT
This sequence comes from uncultured Alphaproteobacteria bacterium, assembly GCA_963816805.1. Taxonomy (GTDB): domain Bacteria; phylum Pseudomonadota; class Alphaproteobacteria; order Rhizobiales; family Methyloligellaceae; genus Methyloceanibacter. The sequence continues at coordinate 16,397 of CAWFLU010000024.1, read as the reverse complement.
CCCTGAAGCTCGTTGAGCGCCTTCATCGATTGCTGCTCGACGTGATCAAAGATGAGTTCGAGCGTTTGGGCCGTGTCGATGTGAACAGCATCCAGGCTCTGCTGCTCTACAACATCGGCGATGCCGAGTTGACGGCGGGCGAGCTCACCAGCCGCGGCTATTATCTCGGCTCAAACGTGTCGTATAATCTGAAGAAGCTGGTCGATGCCGGCTATATCCACCACCAGCGTTCGACCACCGACCGCCGCTCCGTGCGGGTCAGGCTGACCGACAAGGGGCAGGAGGTGTGCAGGGTGGTGAGCGGCCTCTATCACCGTCAGCTCAAGTCGCTCCAGCAGGTCGGCGGCATCGGCGCTAACGATCTGGAGACGCTGAATAAAGCCTTGATCCGGCTCGAGCGTTTCTGGACGGACCAGATCCGGTACCAGCTCTAGTCGCAAACCTACACTGGCTTTGCGCCCCGGTGGCTCAAAAAGCCGCCGGGGCGCTTTCATTTGCGGCTCTTTGCTCCGCCACAGCCAAAAATCGCCCCATTCCGGGCCTAACTGTTAAGCAACCGAAGGCGCAAATGGCGGCTGTGAGGCCGTCGTCCTCTATCAGTCGCCGCGTAACGTGGCCGCCACACAACGATTGTCCTGTCTAGATCTTGCGCCAAGGTTGATGAATTGTGAAGGAAACCCAATTCATTGTCTCTAGAGTGGCGAGGGCAAACCGCCTATAGTTAAAGCGGGATAGAAGGCCGACAGGCCACGGGGACCAGCGCATGTTGACATGCCGATCTTGGATCAGGGGCGGGACTTTGCTCGCCACCGCGGCCCTCGCTGCGATCTTACTCGCGAGCAGCATCGAGCCCTCGAGCGCGGGCCTGTTCTCGTGGATGAAGGGCCCCAACCCAGGAAATGGCGGTGGCGGCGGGGGCGACTCCGACGGCTATGGCGGCCCGGGCCTGTTTGGCGGCGGTCTGTTCGGCGGCGGCCAGCGCGGCCCGCAGAAGCCTGGATCGCAAGCCTTCCACGGCGACGAACTGCCACCCGATGAAGGCGACGCCTCGACCCGCGCCTGGATTATGAATCCGGCTCTCGGTACGCCGACGCTGGCGAAGGCGAATATCGCTGCCACACAGGCGGCGATCGTGAAATATCGCGCGATCGTTGCCAATGGCGGCTGGCCGATGGTGCCGGTCAAGGCGATGAAGCCAGGCGACAGCGGGCCCGAGATCATCGCGCTGCATCGCCGACTCGAGATCAGCGGCGACCTGGTCGGCATGAGCGTTCCGGACGAATACGATGCCGCGGTCGTCGCCGCGGTGAAGAAGTTCCAGAGCCGTCACGGTCTTCCGCCGACGGGCATCATCGACGCGCGCGTCACCATCGAGGCGATGAACATTCCCGCGTCCGTCAGGCTGGCGCAGCTCCAGGCCAACCTGAAGCGTTTGCAAACGCTCGCCCCCGCGGCCGCGAATCGTTACGTGGCAGTCAACATTCCGTCAGCGCAGGTCGAGGCGGTCGACTCCGGCCAAGTCGTGCAGCGCCACGCCGCCGTCGTCGGTAAGCCTGAGCGCGCGACGCCCGAGCTCTCGAGCAAGATCATCGAGGTCAACTTCAATCCTTATTGGTATGTGCCGAAGAGCATTATCTACAAAGACCTGGTGCCGAAAGCGCAGGAATTTGCCCGCCGTAACCAGGACGTGCTCGCGGCCTATCACATGCAGGCCTTCGACCCCGCCGGCAATCCGGTCGACGCCCGCCAGATCAATTGGTTCGGCCAGGAAGTTTACAACTATCAGTTCCGCCAACTTCCCTGGGACCAGAACTCGCTCGGTTTCGTGAAGATCAACTTCCCGAACAAGGACGCCGTCTACATGCACGACACGCCGCTCAAGAGCCTGTTCGGGCGCTCGGTGCGCTTCGAAAGCTCCGGCTGCGTGCGCGTCAACGAGATCGAGACGCTGGTCGACTGGATCCTGCAGGATACCGGCGGCTGGAATGTCCCGCGCATGATGGCGGTGAAGCAGTCCGGCGAGCAGATCGACGTCAAGCTGGTAAAGCCGCTTCCGGTCTATTTCACCTATATCAGCGCCTGGGGTACCGCTGACGGCGTGATCCAATTCCGTCCCGACATCTACAATCACGACGGCGCACCCGAAACCGCCTCCGCCTACTGATCGCGACAATCCAATCCCATATCTGACGAGACCGGACGGTCTCATCGACGTGCTGCTCGGGGTCAGCCCACCCCGTTGGCTGGCGTGGTCCGACGACATATGGTAGAGCGAGCCAACGGTTAGAGCCGCGCCCGTTATGGTGGGAAACGCGTTCTTGGCCAGGGCGGGACGTTTTGAGCGCAAGGAGCAGTAGCCATGACGGCAAGTGATGCAAGGCGCGCCGAGACGCGCGGAAGCGGCTTTTTCACCCGGCATCTCGAGGACGCTGATCCCGAGGTTTTCAAAGCGATCGAGCATGAGGCCGAGCGCCAGCAGAACGAGATCGAGCTGATCGCCTCCGAGAACATCGTCTCGCAGGCCGTGCTCGATGCGGCCGGCACGCTGCTCACCAACAAATATGCCGAAGGCTACCCCGGCAAGCGCTACTACGGCGGCTGCCAATATGTCGACGTCGTCGAGCAGCTCGCCATCGATCGCGCCAAGCGGCTATTCAACTGCGCCTTCGCCAATGTGCAGCCGCATTCGGGCAGCCAGGCGAACCAATCCGTCATGCTGGCGCTGCTGAAGCCCGGCGACACGATCATGGGCCTTGGCCTTGCCTCAGGCGGCCATCTCACGCACGGCGCGCCGCCCAACATGTCCGGCAAGTGGTTCAACGCCGTTCAATATGGCGTTCGTCCCGACGATCACCGCATCGACTATGACGAGGTCGAGAAGCTCGCGCAGGAGCACAAGCCCGCGATGATCATCACCGGCGGCTCGGCCTATCCGCGTATCATCGACTTCGCGCGCTTCCGCCAGATCGCCGATTCCGTCGGCGCCTATCTGTTGGTCGACATGGCGCATTTTGCCGGGCTGGTCGCAGCAGGCCTACATCCGAGCCCACTGCCCCATGCTCACATCGTCACCACGACGACGCACAAGACGCTGCGCGGTCCGCGCGCCGGCATGGTGCTCTCCAACGACGAGGAGATCGGCAAGAAAATCAACTCGGCAGTGTTCCCCGGTCTCCAGGGCGGCCCGCTGATGCACATCATCGCCGCGAAGGCAGTGGCCTTCGGCGAGGCGCTGAAGCCCGACTACAAGCTCTACATTAAGGGCGTGATCGACAACGCCAAGGCGCTCGGCGAGACGCTGGTCAAAGGCGGCGTTGCGCTCGTCTCGGGCGGCACCGACACCCACGTCATGCTCGTCGATCTCAGACCGAAGAAGCTCACCGGCAAGGCGGCGGAGATCGCGCTTGGCCGAGCCAACATCACCTGCAATAAGAACGGCGTGCCATTCGATCCGGAGAAGCCGATGGTCACCTCCGGCATCAGGCTCGGCTCGCCGGCAGGAACGACGCGCGGCTTCGGCATCGCCGAGTTCCAATCGATCGGCGGCATGATCATCGAGGTGCTCGACGGTCTTGCGGCGAACGGCGATCAGGGCAATGGGGCGGTCGAGGCGAGCGTCAAGAAGCGCGCCATCGAGCTTTGCGAGCGCTATCAGATCTATCGCTAGAAATGATCTGGACGAGCGGGAACCGGTTCCCGCTCGCGCGTGACGGTGAGAAAGAGGAGGGCGGTCGCTCATGCGATGCCCCTATTGCGGCAGCACGAACACGCAGGTGAAGGATTCGCGGCCTAGCGAGGATCACTCCACGATCAGGCGCCGCCGCGTCTGTGCCGATTGCGGCGGCCGCTTCACCACCTTCGAGCGCGTGCAGCTCCGCGAGCTGAGCGTGGTCAAGCGCAACAGCCGCCGCATGCCGTTCGACCGCGACAAGCTGATGCGCTCGGTGCAGATCGCCCTGCGCAAGCGCCCGGTCGACCCGGAACGGGTCGAGCGCATGGTGAGCGGCATCGTGCGCCGGCTCGAGAACATGGGCGAGAACGACATCCAGTCGGAAACCATCGGCCGCCTGGTGATGGAGGGGCTGAAAGGTCTCGACGACGTGGCCTATGTGCGCTTCGCCTCGGTCTACAAGAACTTCCGCGAGGCCAAGGACTTCGAGGCGTTGCTCGGCGAGCTGGCCGGAACCGACGGTGACGGCAACATCGATCTCGAGGGCGACGACGATCCGCCGAGCCGGTCCAAATCCGGCAAGGCCTCGGCCTCGGCCGAAGACTAGCGCGAAAGCCAATCATCTCCGATGAGCGCGAGCGACGAGGACCATATGGCGCAAGCGCTTCAGCTTGCGAGGCGCGGGCTCGGCACCACCTGGCCGAACCCATCGGTCGGCGCCGTCGTCGTGGCGCCGTCGGGGGAGATCCTCGGTCGCGGATGCACGGCCCCAGGCGGCCGTCCCCATGCTGAAGCGATCGCGCTCGAGCGGGCCGGAAGGCGGTGCGAAGGCGCAACCCTCTACGTGACGCTCGAGCCCTGCGCGCACCAGAGCGGCCGGGGGCTCGCTTGCGCCGATGTGATCGCCGCAGCACGGCCAGCGCGCGCCGTGATTGCCCTCCGCGATCCCGACCCGCGCACCGACGGAGACGGGATCGAGCGTCTCGAAGCGGCCGGGATCGGGGTCGAGGAGGGCGTCCTGGCCGAGGAAGCCGCCGCGGTCATGCTCGGCCATCTGCTGCGCGTCACAGAAGGGCGCCCGGCCGTGACGCTCAAGCTCGCTGTCGGCGCCGACGGGAAGATGCCGAGAGGCGACGGCGCGCCGGTTTGGATCACCGGCCCAGACGCGCGCGCCCATGCTCATCTCCTGCGCGCACGCCACGACGCGATCCTGGTCGGACGCGGCACCGTCCTCGCCGACAATCCGAGCCTGACCTGCCGGCTTCCGGGCATGTCATGCCGCTCCCCGGTACGCGTCGTGCTCGACCGGCGCTTAAGGACGCCGCCGGAGGCGCAGATCTTCGACGATTTGATGGTGCCGGTCTGGCTCGTCTGCGCCGCCGACGAGGAGCATCCCAACACCGACGCACTGCAGGACCGCGGCGCCGAGATCGTTGCCGTAGCAGTCGACGAGGATGGCATGCTCGCCATTCACGACGCACTCGAGACGCTTTCCGGCCGCGGCATCACCCGCGTGCTGGTGGAGGGCGGACCGTCGGTCGCCCGCGCCTTCCTGGACGCCGGTCTGATCGACGAGGCGGTGATCTATCAGGGGCGTGAGTCGCCCGCCGCCGACGCGCTGCAACCGTTCGGCAACGAAGGACTTGATCGGCTGACCGGAAGCGGCCATTTCACGCAAGTGCAATCGCGCTCGTTCGGCCCTGACCGGATGACTTGGTGGCGGCGGAAGGCGAGATGTTCACCGGCATTGTCAGCGACGTAGGGACGGTGGTCAAGCGCAATGGTGGACGCTTCGCCATTGCCTGCGGCTACAAGCATAAGAGCCTGGAAGAGGGCGCCTCGCTCGCCTGCGATGGCTGCTGCCTCACGCTGATCGACGTTCAGAAGGCCAAGAAGGGCGCGATCGTCGCGGTCGAAGCTTCCAATGAGACGCTGGCGCACACCACGCTGTTCGCTTGGAAAGAAGGACGCCACATCAATCTCGAGCGCCCGCTTACTCTTGGCGATGAGCTCGGCGGCCATATCGTCACCGGCCATGTCGATGCCGCCGCCATGATCCTCGAGCGCACCCCAGACGGCGACAGCGTGCGATTCGTGTTCGAGAGTCCGCCCGGCCTTGCCCGCTTCATCGCCCCGAAAGGTTCGATCGCACTCGATGGCATCTCGCTCACCGTTAACGAGGTCGAAGGCACGAGCTTCGGTGTGAACATCATTCCTTACACTCTTGCACTTACGACGTGGCAAGACCGCATGCCCGGCGATCTGGTAAACCTTGAAGTCGATCTCCTGGCGCGCTACGTGGCGCGCTTGCGAACATGAAGGTCCCGTCTAAGTGAACCTGCAAAGCAAGGCGCGCCATCATCAGTTCCTCTCCTCGATCGAGGAGGTGGTCGAGGATGCGCGCAACGGCCGCATGTTCATTTTGGTCGACGCCGAGGAGCGCGAGAACGAGGGCGACCTCGTCATCCCGGCGCAGATGGCGACGCCCAACTCGATCAACTTCATGGCCAAGCACGGCAGGGGCCTGATCTGCGTCGCGCTGACGCCCGAGCGCACCAAGCAGCTGCATCTCGAGTTGATGTCGCGCTCGAACCGCTCGCGCCATTCGACCGCCTTTACCGTATCGATCGAGGCGCGCGAAGGGGTTTCGACCGGCATCTCGGCGCACGACCGCGCGCATACCATCTCCGTCGCCATCGATCCGACCAAGGATTATCGCGACGTGATAACGCCGGGCCACGTCTTCCCTCTGGTCGCCAAGGACGGCGGTGTGCTGATCCGCGCCGGCCACACCGAGGCTGCCGTCGATATCGCCCGCCTCGCCGGACTCTATCCGGCAGGCGTCATCTGCGAGATCATGAACGACGACGGCAACATGGCGCGGCTGCCAGACCTGATCGCGTTTGCGCAACGTCACGGGCTAAAGATCGGGACCATCACCGATCTGATTGCCTATCGGTTGCGCTACGACCACCTCGTGAGGGTCGTCGCCGAAACCAAGATCGACAGCGCCTATGGCGGCGCGTTCGACGTCAAGGTCTATGCCACCACCGTCGACCCTGCCGAGCATGTGGCGCTCGTCAAGGGCGACGTCGCATCGGGTGGCCCCGTGCTGGTCCGCGTGCACGCCCTGAATACCATCGACGACGTGCTCTCGACCGGCACGAGCCGCGAGACCCCCATACACAAGGCAATCGGCATCATCGGCCGCGAGGGCAGGGGCGTGGTCGTGCTGATCAGAGAGTCGCGCCCCGATGCAATCTCTGCGCGGCTGAAGGCCGGAGCCGGTGGCCAGGGCCAGCAGCGGCTGATCGAATACGGCATCGGTGCCCAGATCCTGCTCGACCTCGGCGTGCGCGAGATGACCCTCCTCACCAACTCGCCCACGCGCAAGATCGTCGGCCTTGAAGGTTATGGCCTGAAGGTCGCCGGCCATCGCGGCCTGGAGCGAACACCATGACCCGGAAAGGTCCCCGCTCGGTTCTCATCATCGAGGCGCGCTTCTACGAGGACATCGCCGATGAGCTCGCCCGCGGCGCAATCGATGAGCTCGACGCGCAGCACGTTGCCTATGAGCGGCTCGCCGTTCCGGGCTCGCTCGAGATCGCGCTTGCGCTCAGCCTGGCGCTCGCCAATGGCTTTGTCGGCAGGGCAGGGCGCCATCGGGGCTGCATCGCGCTCGGCTGCGTCATTCGCGGCGAGACCACGCATTACGACATCGTCGCTCGTGAATCCGCCGCCAGCTTGCATCAGCTCGCCGTGCAGCACGCCGTCCCGATCGGCTTCGGCATCCTGACCTGCGAGAGCCGAGAGCAGGCCTGGGAGCGGGCGAGCGTCGACGGACGCAACAAGGGGAGCGACGCGGCGCGCGCCTGCCTCACTTTGATGCAGCTCGAGCAGCATTTCTCCTCCGCGAGCCGGCGCTAGTGCCATGGCGCCCCGCGCACCCTCCACCAACCGCGCGAGTTTGCGAAGCGCAGCGCGGCTCGCTGCCGTGCAGGCGCTCTACCAGATGGACATGACCGGCATCGACCTGAACGAGGTGATCGCCGAGTTCGGGGCGCATCGTCTCGGCAAGGAGATCGAGGGGTCGCTATATCGCGACGCCGAGGCCGCCTTCTTCGGCGACCTCGTCAAGGGCGTGGTGCGCGAGCAACTCGAGATCGATCCGCTGATCGATAAGCAGCTCGCCGAAGGCTGGCGGCTCACGCGCGTCGATTCGATCCTCCGCGCCATCCTGCGCGCCGGCGCTTATGAGATCCTGTCGCGCGACGATGTGCCCGTCCGCGTGGTCATCTCCGAATATGTCGACATCGCCCATGCGTTTTTCGGCGACGACGAGCCTAAGGTGGTGAATGGCATCCTGGACAAGCTCGGCCATAAGGCGCGGCCGCGCGAGTTCGCCGCCGACGGGCCGCGCGATGGTTGAGGATGGCGGCCACGCCGGTGAGAACGGCATTGGCGAGTTCGACATCATCGCCCGCCACTTTGCGCCGCTCGCGACCGACGTGTCCGCGCTGTCGCTCCGCGACGACGCCGCCGTGCTCCGCCCGCCGGAAGGCCAAGAGATCGTGCTCACCTGCGACACGATCGTCGAAGGCGTGCATTTCCTGAAGGACGATCCGGCCGGCAGCATCGGCCACAAGGCGCTCGCGGTGAACCTTTCGGACCTCGCCGCCAAAGGCGCCCGGCCTTACGTCTATCTGCTCGCCTTGGCACTTCCGGCGAAGCCCGACCCGGCGTGGCTCGAGGCGTTCGCCTCAGGACTCGGCGCGCTGCAAAGCCGCGTCGGCGCTTCTCTGGTCGGCGGCGACACCACTAGGACACCCGGACTCTTGAGCATCACCATCACCGCGCTCGGGCTGGTGCCGCACGGCCACGCAGTGCTCCGGCTCGGCGCCAAACGCGGCAACCGTCTCTACGTCACGGGCACGATCGGCGATGCCCATCTCGGCCTACGGCTGCTCAAAGATCCTAAACTTGCGAGCAGATGGGGCCTGACGAAGGAGGATGTAGCTTTCCTTGCCGGCCGCTATCGGGAGCCCCAGCCGCGCACCACGCTTGCGCTCGCGCTCCGCAATTTCGCCGCCGCTGCGATCGACGTGTCGGACGGGCTGGTCGGCGACGTCGACAAGCTCTCCAGCGTTTCCCATGGCGGGGCGGTTATCGAGGCGGCGAGTGTGCCGCTGTCGCCGGCCGCGGCGAAGGCCGTCACGCGCGATCCCGAACTCCTCGAAGCCCTGTTGACCGGCGGCGACGACTACGAGATCGTCGCTGCGGTCCCCGAGGGCAACACGTCGGGCTTCGAGGCCGAGGCCAAGTCCAAAGGCGTGACCGTCACCCGGATCGGCCGCATCGAGGGGACACCCGGCACCCGCTTGCTCGGGGAGGGAGGCCGCGACATGAAGCTCGGGCCCAAGGGATTCACACACTTCTAGGCTGTTGGCGGCCCGTTCGAGGCGAATTTCCGGGCGGTCGTGTCCCCCATTGCTTCCTGCCTGCATCTTTGGCATTTTCCGCCCGCGCTTGGCACCATCACTCTTGGGGGCAGTAGGGTCTAGCGAGCACGCCAGTGTCTCGCCTTTCGAGGCCTTGTTTCTCCTCACATCCCTAACGAACGCATAGAGGCAGACATATGACCTGGGTTCTTTATTTGATCATTGCTTGCGGCGCGCTCTCCATCGCCTACGGCGTCGTGACGACCAAGGCTGTTCTCGCCTCGGACGCCGGGACGCCGCGCATGCAGGAGATCGCTGCCGCCATCCAGGAAGGCGCCAAGGCCTATCTCGCCCGCCAATACACCACGATAGGCATCGTCGGCGTGGTCATCTTTGTCGCCATTGCTTATCTGCTTGGCATCCCGCAGGCGATCGGCTTCGCCCTCGGCGCTTTCCTTTCCGGCGCCGCCGGTTATATCGGCATGAACGTCTCGGTTCGCGCCAATGTCAGGACCGCGCAGGCCGCCACTAAGAGCCTCGCCGCAGGCTTGAGCCTCGCCTTCCGCGCCGGCGCCATCACCGGGCTCCTCGTCGCCGGCCTCGCGCTGCTTGGCGTCTCGGTCTATTTCCTCATCCTCACGAAGGTGCTCGGGTTGAGTCCGGCCTCACGCGAGGTGATCGACGCGCTGGTTGCGCTCGGCTTCGGCGCCTCGCTCATCTCGATCTTCGCCCGTCTTGGCGGCGGCATCTTCACCAAGGGCGCCGATGTCGGCGGCGATTTGGTCGGCAAGGTCGAGGCCGGCATCCCCGAGGACGATCCGCGCAACCCGGCGACCATCGCCGATAACGTCGGCGACAATGTCGGCGACTGCGCCGGCATGGCCGCCGATCTGTTCGAGACCTACGCGGTGACCATCGTCGCCACCATGGTGCTCGCCTCGATCTATTTCGCCGGCGGCGACCGCGTCATGGAGATGATGATCTATCCGCTCGCGATCGGCGCCGTGTGCGTCATCACCTCGATCATCGGCACGTATTTCGTGCGGCTCGGCAAGAGCCAGTCAATCATGGGCGCGCTATACAAGGGTGTGATCGTGACCGGCGTGCTCTCGCTCATCGCGCTGTTTCCGCTGACCGCATGGCTGGTCGGCATGGACACCGCGATGAAGGTCGGCGAGGTGAGCTTCACCGGCAAGGATCTGTTCTATTGCGGCGCGGTTGGTCTAATCGTCACCGCGCTCATCATAGTCATCACCGAGTATTACACCGGCACCAACTACCGTCCGGTACAATCGATCGCCAAGGCCTCGGTCACCGGCCACGGCACCAACGTCATCCAGGGGCTCGCCGTCAGCCTGGAATCGACGGCGCTGCCCGCCCTCGTGATCATGGCCGGCATCATCATTGCCTATCAGCTCGCCGGCCTGTTCGGCATCGCCATCGCCGTCACCACCATGCTCGCTCTCGCCGGCATGATCGTCGCGCTCGACGCGTTCGGTCCGGTGACCGACAACGCCGGCGGCATTGCCGAGATGGCCGGCCTGCCCAAGGACATCCGCAAGACGACCGACGCGCTCGATGCCGTCGGCAACACCACCAAGGCGGTGACCAAGGGCTATGCCATCGGCTCAGCCGGCTTGGGCGCGCTCGTTCTGTTCGCGGCCTACACCGAGGATCTGAAATATTTCGCCGCCAATGCCGACAAGTTCCCCTACTTCAAGGATATCGACGTGACCTTCAGCCTGACCAATCCTTACGTCGTGGTCGGCCTCTTCCTCGGCGGCCTGTTGCCCTATCTGTTCGGCGGCATCGCGATGACCGCGGTCGGGCGCGCTGCCTCAGCCATCGTCGAGGAGGTACGCCGTCAGTTCAAGGAGAAGCCGGGCATCATGAAGGGCACCGACCGGCCCGACTATGGCCGAGCTGTCGACATCCTCACCCGCGCGGCGATCAAGGAGATGATCGTCCCCTCGCTATTGCCGGTGCTGTCGCCGATCCTGTTCTTCTTCATCGTCAACTGGATCGCCGGCAAGAGCGCGGCCTTCTCGGCGCTCGGCGCCATGCTGCTCGGCGTCATCGTCACCGGCCTGTTCGTCGCCATCTCGATGACGGCGGGTGGTGGCGCTTGGGACAACGCCAAGAAATACATCGAGGACGGGCATTACGGCGGCAAAGGCTCGGACGCGCACAAGGCGGCCGTGACCGGCGATACGGTCGGCGACCCCTATAAGGATACGGCCGGTCCGGCGGTGAACCCGATGATCAAGATTACCAATATCGTGGCGCTGCTGCTGCTGGCGGTGCTCGCGCACCAGTAGACGGTTCGGATCAGAGGCCGCCGCCGGGTCCGGGAATGCCCCCGGCGCCCGGTCTCTGGTCCTTGAACATCTTGCGGTTGGAGATGTTGCCGAACAACTGGTCGAGCAACGTCAGGTCCTTGCCGCGGGCAGGTGTCTCGCCCTTGTAGTAATTGACGACAATGCCGTCCTTGAGGCCGTAATTGGCGACCTGCTGCACGGTCTCGGTCGGGGTGAAATAGACCGCCACCACCTGTCGGTCGATCTCCCAGGGCTTTAGGAAAGCGACCGATTTCTGCGTGCTCGAGATGTAGTAATAGGCATCGCCGCCGATGGTGCTCGTGGTGTCGGGCGAGCCGAGCACCGACTTGACCTGGTCCTTGGACATGCCGGGCTGAACCGAGTTGATGTCGACGTCGACGAACACGTGGCCGTGCCGGTCGATCTGGGCACCACAGCCGGCAAGCGTCAATGCGGCGCTGAGCGCGAGCGAGATGCGCGCCGGCGCGAGCGCGCTGACCAAGACCGGCTTGACCTTAGGCAAAATCGGATATTCCTCGAAGATCCAAACTGAACGGAAACTGACGATGCCTTGGCTTCCCCCCGTCGCAATGCCCTGGCGCCCCAAAGAGAAAAATGCCGAAAAACTCTATGGCGCGATTGTGGCGCAGGCGCGGCTTCCCGTTTTCTACCAGGAGTTTGGCGTCCCCGATACGCTCGAGGGCCGGTTCGTGGTGCTCTCGCTCAACCTGTTTGCCGTGCTGCATCGGCTGAAAGGCGAGGACGCGCAAGGCAAAGCCTTGTCGCAGGATCTCGCCGACCGATTCAAGGACGACATGGAGACCGTGCTCAGGGAGCTCGGGATTAGCGATCTCCGCATTCCGAAGAAGATGAGGGGGCTAGCCAGGTCGAGCGCGGCTCTGCTCCGAGCCTATGAGGAGGCGTACGGCGCTCCAGACCAAGCGCTTGTCGAGGCGATCGCCAAGGCCTTGCCGCCCGGCGGCGAGACGGCAGAGGCTGTTGCGGCGCCTCTCGCACACTATCTAAGGGACTGCGTGCAAGTGTTGGCACGGGAGCCTTACGCCGTGCTCGATGCCGGCACGATCAGTTTTCCGCAACTGCCCGGCAAAGGGCCGAGAGAAGCATCCCATGAATAACGAGATTGAGCGTCCGCCGCTCTCCCGCCAATTTCGCCTCGATGAGATCAGGGAGCGCGCGAGCGGCACGATCGATGCCACGGCAGCCGAGAGGGCGGCGATCTGCCGGCTCCTGGAGCTGAAGCGCCTCGACGGACTGACCTTGACCTATCGTCTGCTCCATACCGGCGCCGGCCGCTTGCGTCTCAAGGGACAGCTCAAGGCTGACGCAACGCAGACCTGCGTAGTATCGCTCGACCCGGTGCCGGCGCTGATCGATGTGCCGGTCGAGGTCGAATTCTGGCCCGCCGCCATGATCGAGGCAGAGCTGAAGCGCGAGGAGGCAAGCGGCAGCACTACGCTCGCCAACTGGCCTGAGCCGATCAAGGACGGCAGGATCGACCTTGGGCCGCTCATCTACGAGACGCTTGCCACCTCGCTCGATCCCTACCCGAAACGCGAGGGCGTGAGCTTCGAATGGTCGCAAGGGGCTGATGAGCCGGGGCAGGAACGCAAAAGGAGCCCGTTTGCGGCCCTCGACCGCCTGAAACCGCGCTGAGGCCCTTGGCAAGGGGTAAAATCCGGTTGTCAACCGGCCCCCTTTTCAGTCTATTCGGTTTTCATTTCCGGGGGTTGCCGCGGCGATTGTGCCGCATGGGTATCGTCTTCCTGATCGGTATTAGAGAATGGGTGCTCCAGTCACCATAGCGCTCGACGCGATGGGCGGGGACCACGGTCCGGGCGTGGCCATTCCGGCCGCCGCCATTTCGCTGGTGCGCCATCCCGACACGCAGTTCCTGCTGGTTGGCGACACCGCCCTTATCGAGCCCGAACTCAAGGCCTATCCGGCGCTCGCCGGCAAGTCGAGGATCATTCATACCGACGTCGCGGTCGCGATGGACGCGAAACCGAGCCAAGCGCTCCGCAAAGGCCGCTACCGGTCGAGCATGTGGCTTGCGCTCGAGGCAGTGAAGGACGGGCGCGCCGACGCTGCCGTCTCTGCCGGCAATACGGGCGCTCTCATGGTCATGGCCAAGTTCTGCCTGAAGACGATCGCTGGCGTCGACCGCCCTGCGATCGCCGCGCTGTGGCCGACCGTCCAAGCCGAATGCATCGTGTTGGATGTGGGCGCCAATGTCGGCGCGGATTCCCGGCAGCTCGTAGAATTTGCGCTGATGGGGGCGGCGATGGCGCGCGCCCTGTTCGGCCTCGATCGCCCTTCTATCGGGCTCCTCAATATCGGCGTCGAGGAAATCAAGGGCCTCGAGCAGATCAGGGAGGCCGCCGCGGTCCTTAAGGAGGCGCCGCTGCCGATCCGCTATCACGGCTTCGTCGAGGGCGACGATGTCGGCCAGGGCGTGGTCGATGTGGTTGTGACCGACGGCTATACCGGCAACATCGCCTTGAAGACCGCCGAGGGAACGGCTAAGCAGATCGGCCAGTATTTGCGGGCTGCCATGGGGCGCTCGCTGCTTGCTCGCGCTGGAGCTGTCCTGGCTCAGGGCGCGTTCCGCGCGCTGAAAGAGAAGTTGGACCCGCGCCAGTTGAATGGCGGCATCTTTCTTGGCCTGAACGGCATCGTCGTCAAAAGCCACGGCGGCACTGACGCCACGGGCTTTGCCTGCGCCATCGACGTTGCCTACGACATGGCATCGAGCGGGGTGGTTAAGCGCCTGGCGAGAGACGTCGCTGGCTTCCACGCCAAGCTCGAGCTTCAGGGTGCGGCCTAAGCATGATCCGGAAAAGCGGGAGCGGCTTTCCGATGAAATCATGAGAAAACAAAAGTATAGCGACGGTGGGAGTGAGCCGAGTTGAGCATTGTGCGGACGGTTATCAAAGGGGTCGGCGGCTATCTGCCGGCGCGGGTGGTGACCAATGCAGACCTCGCCAAGTTGGTCGATACATCGGATCAGTGGATCAGCGAGCGGACCGGGATCAAGGAACGCCACATCGCCGCCGACGGCGAGCTCACCTCGACCATGGGAGCAATTGCCGCGCGGCGTGCGCTGGATGACGCCGGAATGGCGCCAGAGGACATCGACCTCATCATCCTCGCCACCTCGACCCCCGACCAGACCTTCCCTGCGACCGCCGTCACCATCCAGGCCGAGCTCGGCATGACCCATGGCGCGGCCTTCGACATGCAGGCGGTCTGCTCCGGCTTCGTATTCGCTTTAGCCACCGCCGACACCTATTTGAAAAGCGGGCAGTTCAACCGCGCATTGGTGATCGGCTCCGAAGCCTTCTCGCGTATCCTCGATTGGGAGGATCGCTCGACCTGCGTCCTGTTCGGTGACGGCGCCGGCGCGGTCGTGGTCGAGGCCCAAAAGCTGAACGGCGCTCCGACGGACCAGGGCATTTTGGCGACCTGTCTCCGCTCGGACGGACGCTATAGGGACAAGCTTTATGTCGATGGCGGCCCGTCCTCGACTGGGACCGTCGGCCATGTCCGTATGGACGGTCCAGAAGTATTTCGCCACGCAGTGACAAAGATCAGTGAGGTGATCGGCGCAACGCTTGACAAAGCTGGCTATCAAGCCTCCGAAATCGACTGGTTCGTTCCCCATCAAGCCAATAAGCGTATCTTGGACGGAGCAGCAAGAAAGCTTGGCCTCGACAAAGACAAGGTCATCATCACCGTCGATAAGCACGCCAATACGTCGGCTGCCTCGATTCCCTTGGCGTTGACAACTGGCTGCGCCGACGGCCGCATCAAGCTTGGCGATCTCGTTCTGATCGAGGCGATGGGCGGCGGATTTACCTGGGGAGCGCTGTTGATCCGCTGGTGAGGCTTATTTGCAAGGGGGTGCCGCGCGAAAGCCACACCTTAGTAGAAAATGATGCAATATCAGGAATTTGATCGCGGGACAGATTGACCGTGTCGCATTCGCTCGTTTAGCATCTGATTAGTCCCGCGACTGGGGGAGCGTACGGACGATGAGCGGGAAGACCCTGACGCGCGCCGATTTGGCGGAGGCGGTGTTTCAGAAGGTTGGGCTGCCTCGGAACGAGTCCGCCGAGATCGTGGAGCTTGTGCTCCGTGAGATCGTAGCGAGCCTCGAACGCGGCGACACCGTGAAGCTCTCCTCCTTCGGCTCGTTCGGCATTCGCGACAAAGGTGAGCGGGTCGGACGCAACCCAAAGACGGGTCAGGAAGTTCCGATCACGCCGCGGCGCGTGCTCGTATTCCGAGCAAGCAACATCATGAAGCAGCGCATCAACGATGCGCTTTCGCGCAGAAAGGCGGCTGAGTAGTCGAGCGGCACATTTGACGCCGGGGAGGAGGAGCGTTGGACAAGGCGCCCGAGGCGTTTCGCACGATCAGCGAGGTTGCTGACGAGCTTGAGGTTCCAAAGCACGTATTGCGTTTCTGGGAGGCAAGGTTCGCCCAGTTGAAGCCGATGAAGCGGGGCGGCGGCCGGCGTTATTACCGGCCCGAGGACGTGGCCCTGCTGCGCGGCATCCGTTTTCTGCTCTATAACGATGGGTACACCATTAGAGGCGTACAGAAGATCCTGCGCGAGCATGGCCCTCGCTATGTGATGGACTTCCGGCGGATCGCCGAGGAGCAGGATCAAGACGACGTCATGTCAAAGGCCCACGAGATTCCCGACGTCGCCGCCGAAGCCGCGCAAAGCGGATTGGCGCCGATGCTGCGGGACACCGATCGGCTGTCGAGGCCGGTCGACATCGGCTCGCTAGGGGCGGTGCTCGAGGAGATCGAGGCCTGCCGCCGGATCCTGATCGCCGTCAAGGAATAGGGCCATTGCACGAGCCGGCTTGTTTCATTGGCCTGAGCGTGTGTATAGCAATCAGCCTGGCAAACGGCTTCGGAGCGTAGCGCAGCTCGGTTAGC
>CAWFLU010000023.1:0-226099 GCA_963816805.1 uncultured Alphaproteobacteria bacterium | reverse complement strand
GCAACACGGGGTCATCCCGGCTTCAAAGTCAAAAGAGCATTTAGTCGCTGAGCTCCGTGTTATGGCCAGCACCGCGCGTCAGATCCTGCTTGAGCAGGTAGATGACGCGACAAGGAGAACGGATCGTCCTTCATCAGAAAACCGAGTGGTAAGGTCATGATCGGAAATCCACCGGCTTCATGGGCCCAGCCATCGGGTAGGAAGGGAATAATGCTCGTGGTGCCGATGAAGGTAACGATCGACCCAAGCGCGCCCAAGATGCCAAGCGTCGGGCTCCAATAGCCAAGGAAAATGAGAGAGCCAAAGATCGTTTCGGTAGTCCCGAGGAAATAGCCCGTGCCCCGGACACCGAAGGCTGGGAGCAACCAGAAGACGACGGGACTATGGCTGATTAAGGGGACTAGCATTTGTCTGCGGCGGTGTACTGGCTCCACTTTCTGGATGCGAAGGCGAAGAACGTAAAAACCATCGCACCACGAATTAAATAATTGTCAAGACCGCTCCGGAACAGGATGGTCCTCGAAACATAAAGAATGAGCTGGTTTACTTAAACTCATGATGTCGTTCCTTCTCATTCCTGTTCCACCACCACTAGATATGAGTTTGGCGGAACGCCCGTGAATGGCACACGATCACTCACCTCATTCGTCTCAGACACGCGTTGCTCCCTTTGCTTCGTTAGCCATTGCAAAGACAGCGCGCTGATTATGGCGGATGCCAACCGGCCGTTGCATTGGCAATAAGTGACATCATTGATCTTATCCGTTGGCGTGACCTTTGGCCGCCAGGTGCGGACGCGACCATTGACCATGCGGCTGACCTCATTCTGACGCAGAGTGCCGCCGCCCGGCTTGCCTTCTCGGCACCGTTTGTCGACCCGAACGGCCAGGGTTGGCCCACAGCGGCGCGTTTGAGCTCTTCACTAGCTGCGCGGCGACCGCCAATAAGCGCAACGCCAAGAAGTCCCAGTGCGGCGCTTACATTGACATGCTAGCGTCCGGCCAGCGGGCAGCGAAGCAGAAATGCTCATCTTAATTCGTCGCCACCGCGATGGAAATGAACGGGCGCTCGTCCTGATGCGGCAGGCGTGAGGCCGACCCGACTGAGACCTGCGTCCGAATGACAGAGCCGGAGGAGCCTCATGTTACAGCCCGAACAATTCGACGTTCTGATCCTCGGCAGTGGAACGGCAGGGAAGCTGATAGCCTGGCATATGGCGGGATCGGGACGACGGACGGCCGTCGTGGAGCGCAGGTGGGTCGCGGCGCCTGCCCGATGTCGCATGCATGCCAAGCAAGAATGGAATTCGCAGCGCCGAGGTCGCGCATTCGGCGCGCAACGGCGCGGAACACGGCGCGGTGACCGGCCCCGTCAAGGTCGACATGGCGAAGGTTGTTCGGCGCAAACCCGACATGGTCGAAGCACAAGTCGCCGCGCATTTGCACAACTGCAAAACAAGCGGCGCGGAATTGATCATGGGGACCGGGCGCTTTGTTGCGCCGAAAACGCTCGAAGTGAACCTGAATGACGGCGGGACGCGCGCCCTGGCCGCCGCACAGGTCTTCCTCAATCTGGGGACGCATGCAGCAATCCCGAGCGTTCCCGGCCTCGAGGCCGCCAGACCGTTGACCCATATCGAGGCGCTGGAGCTCGACACCCTGCCGCAGCATCTGATCGTGATCGGGGGCGGCTATTCCGGCCTCGAACTGGCGCAGGCCAATCGTCGCTTCGGAAGCGAGGTGACGATCGTTGAAGTCGGCGCCCAGCTGATGGGCCGGGAGGATCCCGACGCCTCGCATGAAATCCGGCGGATTCTCACCGACGAAGGCGTTCAAATCCACGTTCCCGCCGAGCTCCTTAAGGTGAGCGGCCAATCCGGAAACGGGGTAAGCGTAGCCGTGCGCACGAGTTCCGGCGAACGAACCATCGAAGGCAGCCACATCCTGGTCGCCACCGGACGCGTCCCGAACACCGCCGGAATCGGGCTCGGCGAGGCCGGCATCGACCTGGACGACCGCGGCTATATCCGCGTCAACGAGCGGCTGGAGACGAGCGCGCCGGACGTCTGGGCGCTCGGCGAATGCGCCGGCAGCCCGCTGTTCACCCACATATCCGAAGACGACTTTCGCATCGTTCGCGACAATCTGGCCGGAGGTCGGCGGACACGCGCGACCGGCTAATTCCCTACTGCATGTTCACCGATCCGCCGCTGGCGCATGTTGGATTGAGCGAACGCGAAGCGGAGCGTCAGGGCGTCAAGGCGCGCGTCGCCAACTGCCGATCAGCGCGGTGCTCAGGGCGCAGGCGACCGGCGAGACCGAAGGCTTCATGAAGGCTCTTGTCGCGGAGAGACGACCGCATTCTCGGCTTCACCATGATCGGCGCCGAGGCTGGTGAAGTCATGGCCGTAGTGGAGATGGCGATAATGGCGGGCTTGCCCTACACGCGGCTCCGCGAAGCCGTTCTCGCGCACCCGACCATGGCGGAGGGACTGGGCTTCCTGTTCTCGAACGTGCCGCCTCGCTCGACAAAATAGTTCCGGGCCGGGATCCCGGAACGGTCGGTCGTGACGGAGCGAGCTACGTCTCTTGGAGCGAACTCGCCCGCAGTTCGCGCGGGTTCACCTATATTTCTGTCGACGACTTCAGGATCGTGGCGGACTGCGGTGACCACATCGTGGCGCTCCTCCTTGCTTTCGACCAATCTGCCTAGTGACCGGGGGAACGCATTTCGGTCTCCGGCGGCGAAAGATAGGGGGATCCACCGGTACGCTCGAAGGCTGGACGACATGGACCTCGACGCCTTGCGCCACGAGCCACCTCGCCAGCCAGAACCCTGACCATCCAGCCTCGTAGGTAGTGATCACGCGATCGACCGTGTAACCGACGGCAGCAGCGCGAGCTCGGTAGCCATCAATTGCTGCCAACAGAGCATTCTTGTTCGGCTCGATGGTGCGCTGCGCCTTGGTTCGCGGCAAACCAGGCACCTGCGCTGCCAATACCCAGCTCTTGTTGCTCAGCTCAATCGCGAGAACGAGCGTGTGATCGTAATTGATGGCGGGCAGCAGTATGTTAGACGGCCGTGACATGATCGAGTGTCCTCCGATTTAGGATGACGCAGTCTATTCGGCCGCGCCTCAATCATGGGATCTTTTGATGCGGAAGAGATGGCTCCGCTGGCCCTGATGATTCGTCCGCATGGCTCTTCGCCTCCATCATTCGCTCGCGCTCGTATTGGCGCTGACCGTCTATTCGGGCTTCCAAGCCTTTTCCGTTGGTTCACATCACTTCGTCGGCGCCCTCGATGCTGATCGCCTTGGCGGCGAAAACTCCTCTTCGAGCCTCGTTCGTTCAGGCCGCAACCGGCCGATCGTCGTATTGGCCGCCCCTCGTCATCAGCACGAAGACGATGCGCGCGACCTTGTTGGCGAGCGCCACCGCGGTCAGATTGAACTTGTATTTGACCGTCTTGCGCTCGAGCATCCCGCTCGCCCATAGACGCAAGCGTCGCTATGGCCTTGGCGATGGCGCAGCGTCGCGCAGGCGCCCACCACCAGAAGCTTGCGCAAGTAGCGGTCGCCCATCTTGGTGATGCGCCCGAGCCGCGTCTTGCCGCCGGTCGAGTTCTGGCGCGGCGTCAGGCCGAGGAAGGCGGCGAACTCGCGCCCGCTGGCGAAGGCGCCGGCGTCCTGGATCGTGGCCATGATCGCCGAGGCGGTGACCGGGCCGACGCCGGGAATGGTCATCAACCGCTTGGCCGTCTCGTCCGCCTTGACCGACGCCGCGAGCTCCCTGTCGATCGCTCCGATGGCCTCATCGAGCGCGTCGATTTGGCCGACAAGCGAACGAAGTGCGCCGCGCACGCAATCGGGGACCACGATCTCGCCATTCTCGTTGAAACCGTCGGCAGCCATGCGCTTCAGGTCATAGGCATGCTGCGCGCCCTGCGGCGCGATGAGGCCGATCTCGGCCAGATGGCCGCGCAAAGCATTGAGCGCCGCCGTGCGCTGGCCGGCGAGCAACTCGCGCGCCCGATGGCGCATCAGCTCGGCCTGGTTGTCGATCGAACGCACCGGCACGAACCGCTGGCCAGGCCGACTCATCGCCTCGTAGATCGCCGCTGCGTCAACCTGGTCGCTTTTGTTGCGGCGCACGTAGGGCTTCACATGCGCGGGCGGAATGAGCCTCACTTCATGTCCAAGTTCGATCAGCGCCCGCCCCCAATGATGCGCCGAAGAGCACGCCTCCATCGCCACCACGCACGGCGGCAGCTCGGCGAAGAACGGGATCAGCTGGCTGCGCGTGAGTTTGCGCGCCACAACGATCTCGCCCTTCGCGTCGACTGCGTGAACCTGAAACACCCTCTTCGCCAGATCGAGACCAACCCGCGTGACAGTCGACAAATTCCGGATAGACTTGCCCATGGACGGCTTCCCTTCAGATGGGGTTTTGACAACGACCATCTTGGCACGCTGATGCCGTTCGGGGCGGTCGCGGTAGGGACGGCCATTGCTGGCCGCCCCCCGCACAGATCCCGGCGTGCGGTGCTACCGCACCGGGCTCCTACCTCGGGTGATTGACGAGAAACCGTTGTTCGGGCCACGGATGCTGGATGCGCGGATACGGCAGGTAACGATTGGCGATTACCTTCATTCGCGGCCATGCAAGCCGATGCTTCTGTCCCCGTCGCCTGATGGCGTGGAGCCAACGATCGACCAGATGGTGCCGGAACGCTGTGATCGCCGGCGCGCTCATCGGCACGGCGTAGTAGGCCAACCAGCCACGAAGCACCTGGGCAAGCCATTTGCCTTGCGCCTCGACGCCGTCGTGGCGGGTCGCCTTGAGCTGTTCCTTGATTTGTCTCAGCTTCGCCCGCATCCGCTTGCGAGCTGGCGTCCTTCCCAGCACGAAGCCGCCGCCGCTTCGTCGGGTCGCGCAATAGTGCGTGAACCCAAGGAAGTCGAACGTCTCCGGCTTGCCGAGACCTCGGGCGCGGCGGGTCGCAATTGCCTTCCTGCCGAACTCGATGAGCCTCGTCTTTTCGGGATGGAGGCCAAGCCCGAAATCGGCCATGCGCGCTGAGAGGTCTTCGAGAAACCTTTCCGCGTCGTCCTGGTGCTCGAAGCCGACAATCGTGTCGTCCGCATAGCGCCCGACAATCATATCGCCCGTCGATTGACGTTGCCGCCATTGACGAACCCAGAGATCGTAGACGTAGTGCAGGTAGACATTCGCGAGCAGCGGCGAAATGACCGCGCCTTGCGGCGTCCCCTCCACCGTCTCGATCTTTCGGCCCTCTTCAAGCACCCCTGCCGCCAACCATTTGCGGATCAGCCTGACGATCCGCCGATCGCCGATCCGATGCTCAATAAACCGTATCAGCCATGCATGGCTGATCGTGTCGAAGAACGACCGAATATCCGCGTCGAGGACCCAATTGATCCGCCGCTTCCCCAGCCCGTACGCGAGCGCGTCCAGCGCATCGTGCTGTCCACGCTCAGGCCGGAACCCGTAACTGAACCCCAGGAATTCCGCCTCGTAGATAGGCGTCAGGATCGCCGCCACCGCCGCTTGGACAATCTTGTCCTCCAGCGCGGCAATGCCCAGCGGTCGACGCCGCCCATCCGCCTTCGGAATATACCGTCGACGGGAGGCCAGCGCTCGATACCCTCCCCCATGCACACGTGCGTGAAGGCTTTGGAGGTTTGCCTCCAAGCCCTCCTCGTATTGTGTCCACGTCAGCCCATCGACCCCAGGCGCGGCGTTCTTCTTCAGTCCGAAGAATCCCGCCCGCAAAACATCGACGCTGACATGATGCAGGAGTGTGGTCAGCGGCTGTGCTCTGTTCCTGGTTACGGCTTCTCGTATGCGAGCCTGCGCATGTGACACGGCTTCCCGGCTCTGCGTCCGGACCGTGGTTTGCTGGTCCGCATTCTCCTTGGTCCCGCCCCTTGGCTCCACTTGCTCCTCGGCGGCGCGCGCCGCTTCGTTCGCAGGCTTCACAGCTACTATGGGCGAGTCCGACTTCTCTGGTCCGTTCATCGTCGGCTTCGGCCTCCGGCCTTCCCGGCGCGGTCCCTGCAAAACTCCGCAAGGACAGTCCAGAGATATCCCGGTTCCCGAGCAGGGGGCGTCAGCGCATGCCAGGGTCTACGACGACGCGGAGCCGACCTATGTCTCGCGATCGCGACATGGGCCGTATTGCCTTCTGCAGGACGGAAAGCATCGGCGCTCCGAAGTTGGTTTTCGCCGCTCAATGGCTGGCCTACGCTATCCCCTGTCAACGCTTCGCTTCGCCCCTCACGGGTCGCCGCGCATGACTCGGGGGCGGTGTGGTTCGCTACGCCTTCACCGCAGAGGACTTTCACCTCATACCTCCTGCCGGTCTCCCGGCGCACCCGTCCACCCCATCATTCCTGTGCTCGCTGGCGATGACGCAACTCGAAGGGTTATATCGTCCCTGGCTTTCATCTGTGGCTCGGCGGTCGAGAAGCGCCGCGCGTACCGTTCGAACAAATCGTCTCGGACCTGACACCCTATGGCTTCCTGGACGTCAAGCCGGCTTCGCTAGTGCGTCCGAACCGGCTAGGTTGAAACGGCAGTCGGTCACTCGTTGGCCGCATGCAATCACCGATCAACGAAGTCGACGCAATTGCGGCGGCCGGTATCGAGGCAGCGCTGGAATTGCCGACTGTGTTCCAGGGCGTTGAAGACCCAATAGGCGACCATAACGAAGACAAGTACGACGACCAGAACAATAAGATTAACGAACGGTTGATGCCCGTCGCGACCACCGTCTTCATTACCGGGGGATGGGTGCTCCATAGCCCAATTTGTGCCCCACCTTTGTTTTTTTCACGGCGAGCTCAATCAACGAGGGCCAAGCTGAAAAGGTTGATGAAATGAGCGACGGTGTGTGCGGGCGACCCAGGACAGGCCGAGATCGAATTTGACCTCGGCGGTCGCAGCCGAGGCCATGTTTCCAGACACTGAAGCGCGTCCGGCAGCCGAAAGGAAAACTGTTGGTTCGGCCTCTTCAATGACCTCGCCACGGCCAGTCGAAACGCGCGCGGCCGGTCCGCTTCCTCCGGCGGGCGCGTCGAGGACTGCTTCGCCCTAGTCCCGGCTACGGGGTCACCGAAATCCGGCCCGTCATGTTCGGATGAAAGCGGCAGAAATAGTCGACCTCGCCTGGATGCTCCAGAGTGACGCGCCCCATCCCCTTCGCCGGTACGGTCACATCCCAATCCTTGTTTCTAGCCGTCGCCGTGTGGACGACAAAATCGCTGCTCGCCCATTCGATTGTGTCGCCGACATGCGCCGAAATCTTGGGCGGATCGAACTTGAGCTTGTCGACCATAACGCGGATTGTCTCGCCCGCGATCGCGGGCGAACTCAGCCGCGAGAACGGCAAGAAGGGCTAGCGTGCCAACTCTGACGTGCACCAGCCTGCTCCTATTTCAGGGATTGGGCGACATGCTCGGCGTGCTGCTCGTGGCCCTGAAATATCTTGAGGCCGGTCGTGAGCAGATCCTTCAATTCCGCGTTTGTTGCGTCCGGAATGAGGACCGTCTCGAGCGCGTTGTCGACCGTCTTGTGATAAGCGACTTCGTTGTCGGCGTAGGCCTTATCAAACTTCGCGCCGCTCAGTTTCTCGAGTTCGGCGCGCTTGGCTTCGGCCTGCTTGGTGAGCGCCTTGCTGGTGTCATTGTCCTGCAGGCGTCACGTTGAGCTTCTTCACCAACGCCAGCGCCTGATCGTTGACCGCCGTGTGGTCGTGAACCATGTTCTCGGCGAAGTCTCGCACCTCTTTGTTTTTGGACTTCTGGAGCGCCAGTTGGGCCGCCTTGATGTCGATCGCCCCCGCCGTGTAGGCGATATGGGCGATCTGAGCGTCGTTGGGTTTGGCGTCCTCAGCGAGCGCCGGATAGGCCGTCAAGGCCAACGCAAAGCCGGCCGCAGTTGCGATGAAACGCATCTCCTCCTCCACAGGTTCGCCGGCGCGGATCGACCGACAACCCATTGGATGAGGTTTCAGTCAAAAGGTTCCCGAAAAAATCAGGGAAGGCGCAGCCGGCTCAGCACGGCCTCTGTGAGCTTGCTCACAACGACGTCCCGCGAAGGGGAAGGCGTCGCGGAGGACGGGTCCAATCTGTCTTTCAATTTCCGTCCTCAGCAACGCTCGGGCGCGGAATAGCCTGGTTTTCACGGTCTGAGGTGGAATTCCAAACAGTTCCGCCGTCTCCTCCACGCTCATGCCTTCGACCAACCGAGCGACAAAGACTTCTCTAAACCCCTCCGGTAGTCCATCGATGGCGCGCTCAAGCAGGATGTGGGTTTCGGATTGGGCCATTGTCGTCTCAGGATCGGCTATGCGATTTGCGCCGGGGAAAGGTATGATCTGGGCGTCGAGACCAATGTCGGTTGAGGAAAGGCTGGTTACAGTCGTTGGCCGCCGCCGCCTAAGCCAGCCTAGCGCCTCGTTGATCACAATTCGCGCAAGCCAGGTGCCGATCCGCGCTTCGCCCTTATCGTTTGCATAGCGTAAAATCGACAGCATGAGCCCTCGTCCGAGCGGCTTTATGCCAACAAGGTGCTCACGTCCCTGCATGATGAGTTGGCCGATGGCGATCTTGCTAGTCGCCTTCAAAGCATCGCGGATAACGGCGTAGCCCTCATCAGCCTCATCGCCATCAGGGATGAGGTAATAGGGCTTCTCGAAATAGCGGGTGTCGATTTCATCCTCATCTACGAACCGCACCATGTCGATGGTGTGCTTGGCCTCCAGTTTGAGCTCCTCAATCTCTTTGGGGTGGATCAGAACATGATGCCCCTTGGCGTGCTCGTAGCCTTTAACGATCTCCTCCTCTGGCACCTCGGTGAACGTGTCACCATCACGAACGCCCTTCACGTACTTAATGGGCGTGCCCGAAGGCTCATGAATTTGGCGGAAGCTGATTGCCTCCTCGGTCGACACAGCCGGAATAAGTCTCACGGGGATCAGGACGAGAGATAGTCGGAGATTGCCCGACCAGAGCGAAGGGGGTGCCATGACGCATACTCGGACTCAGATAAAGGGAATCCGAATCTGGTCCCGAAAAGCGCACGCACAAGGTGAACAAAACGTGCCCTAGATCGCGGCTAGTGGGTTCCTCCTTGGGCTGCGATGAGGCGGCCTCAACCGATCACTTGCCGGGGCTTTTTCGTTTGATGCCGTAGTCGCCTAACCCATGTGATTGGCTCTCAAAGTGGGTTACGCAGGGGGCCAAAGCGTTTTGCAAGTTAGCTTTCCTTGAATTTGTTCCAGCTGATCACACTGAAAGCCTCAGCTTTCGTGCCATCGCTTTCAGAGGTGAGCCGAATAACATAGAGTTCGCCGGCGTCGGACGATGTCCCTATTATCTCCTCGACCTTGCCAGCCGCCACGTCCTTCACAGATGTAGTAATCGTGGGGTCAGACACGCTTTTTCTTATGCCCGCTAGAATGCAGTCTGATGTTTTCTGCAGGTCAGAATTTGCGAGCCCGATTTGAAAAGGAGGAGCAGACCGCGGGGTTCGACTGCACCCGATGACCATCCCTCCTATCGAAAGTGGGACAAGCAAGGCAAAAGCCAAGTTCCGTCGAGCCATCATTTAGCGGGCTTGAAAAGCAGAAGGTGACCGGGAGGCTAACTCTCTGATCGTCAACGCGACGATGAGTGGAAAGGCCGCAGGTCCCTTCCCCCCCGGTCACTCAGGCCGAGGCTTTTCTTATGGCGTTACGCAGAAGGAGAAAGTGAAGAAGCCCAGGCCACGGGGGAAAAAGGTCGGGGCTTCTCCGGGTTCCGTTTGGGGGGGAACCTGTGATGGGGAGGGAACCCATCACGAACGCATTGTACGCCCCTGCGCTTCTTATGCAACATTCGGGGATTATTCCCTCGCGGCCTGTTGTCGCCCCACTCCTGCCGCGCTTCACTGTTCTCTTGGCTGCGAGATCGCGCGAAGACTTTTCGGGGGAACGGAAAGCGTGGGGAAAGCCCGGCATTTTGGCCGGGCTTTCTTTTTGAGCGCCGCCTCGGAAGCCCGAAACAATTCGACATCGATACGCCTGCCACTTTGTCACAGGCTTTTGCGATTATGCCGCAGCAACAAAGTCGCTTTTAAGCGCTTGCTCTCCACGCCAGCTAGTGGCGAACTTTGAGGAGAACTCACATGAAGAAACTCGTTTCCGTTGTTGTCGCTGTCGGCCTTGCTGTCACGTTTGCATCGCCTGTGCTCGCGGCCGCTAAAACGCCAACGACCAAGGCCGCTTGCGAGAAGGCCAAAATGGCGTGGGATGACAGCGCGAAGAAGTGCTCGAAGAGCAGCATGTAGCGTTGCTGGATTGCTAGATAATTGGGGGCGTCGGCTTCGGTCGGCGCCCTTTTTCTTAGTAGGGGGACAAGCAATGCTCACACCGGAGGAACGGAATGAGTTCGACCGCGCCAAGCACGCCAAAGCGATCCGCGTGGCGATCTACGAGGTCGGCTGCGCTTTCATAGCTTTGTTCGCGGCTGACCAGGCCGCTAGATTTTGGCCCGAGTCCCCGTCCTTTACTCTCTATGTCGCTGCCGTCGCCTTCATCTGGTTGGCGGTCGAACGCTACAACGACCGAAAATCACTCTCGTTCATCGAAAAGCGGCTGGACGAGGACGAGTGACGGTCGGCGTCCCTTTTCCATTGTATCCTTCGGGCATGACCAGACGACGCTTTCCGCCACCATGGACCGTTGAGGAAATCCCCGGCGGCTTCAAGGTGCGTGATGCCAATGGACAGTCGCTTGCGTATTGCTATGGCCGGGAGACGCAGGCCGATGCCGACATTGCCAAGGTGCTGACGTTGGACAACGCGCGACGGATCGCATCCAACATCGCCAAGCTGCCAGAGCTGCTAGGCGCGGCATCGGATCCCGAAGGGTGTGGCTGATCGGCTGTCGGCGTCTTCCATGCGTGCTACATCAACAAGCAATCACTTCTTTAGCTTGCCGATCTCGATGTCCACGCCTTCCTTGGTGATCTCGCCGGAGACCCCTGGAATATCAATCTTAGCGACCGTCCTGGTCCTTTCGTAATACACATAAGCCAGGACGCCCACAGTCACGAGCACAACCGCCAGAAGGAGACCGAGCAATCGATTATTGTTCATGGGTCTCTCCTCATTTGCCCCATCCTGACTTCTAACGCCTGACACGCAATAGCGTTCACCAAAAAGCACAGCCCACTCGTCTCCATCAAGCCACTCCCACTTTTGGAAACACAATCACGTTCCTGAAATTGGGCACGCCCGGTTGTTTGTAGGCCAGAGCCAGCGCACCAGCGACCGAGTTTGCAATATCGTCGTGAGCGCCTGGTGCATGATCGATTGAATCTCTCCCGCCGCGCGCCGTTCTCCGCTCAAGCGAGGTGAGCTGCGTCACCAGCCGATCATGTTCCAGAAGATCAACAGCGCCGGAATTGATGAGCGGCAGCAGGTCTCGATAAAGCTCCGACTTCGGTTTTTCACTCGGTTCGTAATTCACGCCATGCTTGCGGAATTGCTCGCGAGGCCACTCGCCGCCATACCTGTCACCGTAAACTTTCGTACAGCGATAAGACCTGACGATCTTGGCGAACTCCTCCACGACTTGTTCCGGGCTGAATGGTGGTTTGCGCTCGCGGATCAGATCCAAGATCTGTGTTTTGTTCTCGGTGTGAGCAATGGCAAGAGTGAACGCATCTGATGATCCGCCGCTTGGGTCAACGAAACAGACATAACCATGCTTCCTCTCCGAAGGCCGCTCACGCACGCCAAGGGTGACACAAGCCTCGACCGCCTCGCGCGTGAGGAAGCCTTCAACGTCGGTACGGAACTCGGCGAGATACTCTGCGCTTGCTGCCGCGTGGTCACGATCCAACGCCTTATCAATAATCGACTGAGGCAGATCAGGATTGAAATCGCGGGTGGTGCCCCGAGCAACCAATGTTGAAGGATCGCCTTCAGGGCCGCAGTGTTTGCGAAAGGTCTCCCACAGCGCGCCCCTTCGAGCGTACGGGGAACTGATCGCTATTAGCGGTCCTTGCGTCGTGGCTTTGCAAGCAAAAAGACCCCGACCCATAAGGGCCGGGGTGTTTGGCATTTGCCGGAGAAAAAACTAAAGGGCGCTATCTACCGAGACTAACCAAGCTTCAACGGCTGGGTCGCCACGGCTTTCTCGTGGTGGCCCCAACAGCCACCGAGCCCGATCGTTGCGGTGATGATGATGGCGCAAGCTAGAAAGAGGCGCATGGATTAATCCCCCAAAAGGTCCCCCTGAAGCCCTGACTATAGCGGGTAATCATGGGCCTGGCTGTGACACTTGGGACACGCCTAGATCAAAAAACGACATCGACCCAGGCGCGCCATCCTTGAATTTCCTCGCGTTTCCGTTGGATTCCACCGGTTCCAAATACCAACGGCAATAACGGTGGCCACTGAGCCACCAGCAGCCCTTATGATTGGCGATGCCAGTGCATGTGACGCTTATGGGGGAAAACGGGCGGCGCCGAGACCACGGTGAACAAAGGCCTGTTCCAACGGCAAGGCGTCATCAAACGCTGTATGGGTTTTTCCCCTGATAGCGGCATGAAAATAGGCGCGTTCAAGCAAGTACCTAACATGCTATGAAAAATGGAGATTCGGCGGACGTACTGGACGAGATATGGCTTACGCTGTCAGGCGAGGTGAGCCCGGGAGGCTCAGTCACCGCGCTTCTGATAATAGCCCGAGGAATAGCTCCAGGCGGGCGCTTCGAGCGCAGGTCCCGGGATCGAGATCGAGTTCCCGTACTCCGAGATATGCGTATCGGTCGAGTCGGCGCTGCTCGTGAGCGGCATGGCAAGCGAACGAGCGCCGCCGCTCGACGTAATGAAATCCTCGACCGGCGAGGAGAAGTGGGTCGTACCGCCCTCAAGGCTCGCGTTCTGACCTTCGATGTCGAAGGCATAGGCGGGAGCGGCGGACAAGCCTGCCAGAGCGCCGAGCATCAGCACGAGAGGAAGATGTTTCATCCGGAAATCCCCCGAAGCAGCTCTCTTGATTTGCCGTAACCATAGCGCGTTTCGTAACCGAGCGCCACCCCGGGGAGTTGGAAATTGGCCCTCACGATGGGCTTAGGCCTGCGGCTATTTCGTCGGCGCCGCCGCGCTGCTACAAGCGCGGGGCGATGGCCCCGCGGCTGCTCTACGTCGTCACCGAGGATTGGTATTTCTTGTCGCACCGGCTGCCGATGGCCCGGGCCGCGAGCGCTGCCGGCTACGAGGTGCATGTCGCGACCCGCATCCAGGACGGCAAGGCGGCGATCGAAAAGGAAGGCTTCGCGCCGCACGCGCTATCGTGGAGTCGCGGCTCGCTTTCCCCGCTCGGCAGTCTCGCGGCCATCGGCGAACTTAGACGGTTGCTTCGCGCGCTCGAGCCCGACATTTTGCACAATATTTCACTGAAGCCGGTCCTGCTCGCCACCACGGCGAGCCTCGGCCGCGGCAAGACGGCGGTGGTCAACAGCCTGACCGGGCTCGGCACGCTGTTCATCGGCGAAGCCAAGGTCGGCAAGACCACGCGCCGGCTGGTGCGTTACGCGCTCAGCCATCTGCTGCGGCGGAAGCGCAGCAAGACCGTAGTCCAGAACCCCGACGACCGCGCCTTCGTGATCGAGCTCGGCGTGCCTGAGGACGCCGTGGTGCTCATCCCCGGCTCGGGTGTCGACACCAAGCTGCTCACGCCGGTGCCTGAGCCGCCACCGCCTGTGACCGCGGCCTATGTCGGGCGCATGCTGGCCGACAAGGGCGTACTGACTCTGGTCGAGGCGTTCGCTTTGCTCGGCAAACGCGGCATTCCGCTCAAGCTACTGCTCGCCGGCGATTGCGACAAGGAGAACCCGGGCTCGCTCGCTCCCGAGCAGCTTCGCGAGTTCGCTAGCCTCTACGGCATCGAGTGGCTCGGCCATGTTACCGACATCAGGACAGCGTGGGCACGGAGTCATTTCGCGGTGCTCGCCTCACGGCGCGAGGGACTGCCAAAGAGCCTGCTCGAAGCGGCAGCCTGCGGGCGCGCGATGGTCGCGACCGACGCGCCGGGCTGCCGGGAGATCGCCATCGACGGGGTGACCGCGCTTACCGTTCCGGTCGACGATGCTGCCGCCTTGGCCGATGCAATGCAGAAACTCGCCGGCGATAAAGCCTTGCGCGAGAGATTCGCCACTGCCGCGCGCGCGCTGGTCGAAACCAAGTTCTCGGCCGAGGCCATCGGCAAGGAGACAGTGGCGCTTTACGACGCGCTCAGGTCAAGCTAGCGCCGGCCTCTCCGCGCATCATGGCGACGATGCCGTCATGGGTCGCGATCGAGGGGCGCCAGCCGATTTCCATCAGCTTGCTGGGGTTGATCACGAAATTCCCCGAGATACGCTCCCAGTCTGCTTCCTTGCCGAACGACTTCATCAGCCGCTTCACACCGCCTTGCGGCACGCCGACGAGGTGAGGGGCGCGTCCGAGTCCCTCGCGCATCGCGCTGACCAACCCGGCAACGCTGATCGGTTCGGCGTCGGCGACAAGGAAGGTCTCGCCGGCCGCCCGCTCCGAGCGATGCACGAGCGTGATCGCGGCGACGAGATTTTGGAGCGCGACCAGCGAGCGGCGATTGTCCAGTCCGGCGAAGGGGAGCGGCATCGGCGTCCTCGCCAGCGTCGCGAGCGAGGCGATATTGCCCTTGACGCCGGGGCCATACACGACGGCGGGGCGGAGCACCGTGAAATTCACCCCGCTTGCCGCGACCAGCTTCTCGGCTTCGAGCTTGGAGCGGCCATAGGCGTCGGTCGGCTCGGGCCTGTCCGTCTCGGTGATCGCATAGTCGGCTGAGAGCCCGGCCTGTGCCCTGACGGAGGAAATCAGCACCAGCCGTTCAACTTTCGCGCGCGCCGCCTGCTGCGCAAGCTCGCCTACAGACAGCGCGTTGATGCGCGTATAGATATCGTCCGCAAGCACGCCGGGCGAGTGCGCGAGGCCGGCCAGATGCACGACATGGGTCACGCCGTCGAGCAGCGGCGACCAATCGACCGGGCGCGCGAGATCGGGAAGCGCGACGCGCTCGGTGCCGGCATTGGCAGCGATAGATCCCGGATCGCGGGCGGCGGCCCTGACGGCGAAACCGTCGCCCGCCAGCGTGCCGATCAGGGCTTTGCCGATGAAGCCGGAGGCGCCGGTGACGAGCACGGTCCCTTTCACACCCGGCCTCGCCCGAGCCAATAGAGCGTCGCCGCAGTAGCGGCAGCGCCGAGGGTGAGCGCGATGAGGTCGAGCGCGACCGAATTCGCTAGGCCCACGCCCACGGCGAGCAGCGCGAGAGCCGTGCTGAGTACGAAGATGCTCGTCGTCACTTCCGGCACGCTTCGCCCTCCGCTCACCGCCCGCTGGTAGAAATGCGACCGGTGCGCCGACAGGAACGGCTCCCGGTTGATCATGCGCCGGATGAGGGTGATAGCCGTGTCGGCAACCATGTACATCGGCAGCAGCAGCGCTGCCGCGAGATTGGCGTCCGCTACATAGATCAGCATCAGCGCGAGACAGAGCCCAATCGGCAGGCTGCCGGCATCGCCAAGAAAGATGCTCGCCGGATGCCTGTTGAAGATTGCGAACCCGAGCATGGCCCCGAGCAGAGCAAGCGAGAGCAGTCCTATGCCCGCCGGCAATACGCCTAACGCCTGCATTGCGGCGACGGCAAGCGTGATTGGCACGACCTCCGCCACCGTCATCCAGTCGAGCCCGTCGAGGAAGTTAACTGCGTTCACGAGGCCGATCGTGCCGATCACGAGCAGCGCGCGCTCGACGCCGAGCGGCAGGAGCCCGGGCAGAATGCGTACCTCTTCAGGCAGACTA
The DNA here is from genome assembly GCA_963816805.1 of uncultured Alphaproteobacteria bacterium. Taxonomy (GTDB): domain Bacteria; phylum Pseudomonadota; class Alphaproteobacteria; order Rhizobiales; family Methyloligellaceae; genus Methyloceanibacter. The sequence goes on along the minus strand of CAWFLU010000023.1, from coordinate 210,198 downwards.
AGCACGATCGCGAGCGCCGCCGATCCTTGGCCGATGAAGCGCCATGACACGCAAAGGGCGTGCCGGTCGTCGATCGCGCCGAGCAAAGTAAGGAAGCTCGCTGCGGCAAGGACGGGAACGAGGCTTGGGACTGTCAGCAGCGGCACCAGATATGCGGCGAGCGCCGAGACCACGAGGACGGCCAGCATGACCGCAAGTCCGGCCCCTTGCGGCGTCGGTACTTTATGGGAGGAGCGCGCGTTGGGATGAGCAAGCAGATGGCGGACCAGAATTGGCCGCAAGATCAGGATCGCACCCGCACTGATGCCCGCGCTTGCCACGACGATGACGGCCCAAGCTAAAAGCGAGACGTGCCCCATCGCCTCAATGCAGCGTGCGCGATGCGGGCTGCCATTCGTCCTTGGCAGGGACCGGGTGCGCGGTGCTGGCCGGCACATAGCCTTCGACGGTCGCGCGCAGCATGTCCTGAAGCTCGGTCATGTCGAGCTTCTGAATAGCCTCCTCGAGCCGCTCGAGCGCCGCGACGAGCTCGTCATAGGGCACGATCGGCTCGGAGTTCTTGAAAATGCGCGGGTGGTTGGTGCCGGTCGTGTTCTCGCCGATCAGAAGCTCCTCGTAGAGCTTTTCGCCACGCCGGAGACCGACATATTCGATGGCGATGTCGCCTTCGGGATGGTTCTCGTCGCGCACCTCGAGACCCGATAGGCGAATCATGGTGCGGGCGAGGTCGTCGATCTTGACCGGCGTCCCCATCTCGAGCACGAACACCTCGCCGCCCGCCGCCATGGTGCCCGCCTGAATCACGAGCTGGGCGGCTTCGGGAATCGACATGAAATAGCGGATTACCTCGGGATGAGTGACCGTCACGGGGCCGCCCGCCTTGATCTGGTTGCGGAAGCGGCGCACAACCGAGCCAGACGAATCGAGTACGTTTCCGAATCGCACCATGGTGAAGATCGTGCGCGAATCCCGTTCTTGCGCCAGCGCCTGAAGGATCAGCTCGGCGAGGCGCTTGCTCGCCCCCATGATGTTGGTCGGGCGCACCGCCTTGTCGCTTGACACCAGCACGAAACGCTCGACGCCAAGCTCCTTGGCTGCCTCGGCGACGACAAGCGTGCCGAACGTGTTGTTCTGTAAGCCGATGAACGGGTTCGCCTCGACGATCGGGACGTGCTTGTAAGCGGCAGCGTGATAGATGACCTCGACGCCGAGCTGCTCGATGGTGCGGGCAATGAGCTTGCGATCGAGCACCGAGCCTAGCACCTGCATCACCGACGTCGGCGAGGCGGCGGCTAAAGCCGCTTCCTCCTTGTGCAGCCGCTCATTCAGCTCCTCGATCTCCATCGAGATCTCGTAGAGCGCGGCCTCAGACAGATCGAACAGGACCAACGTCTTCGGCCCGAGCCTGAGCAGCTGACGCGTCAGCTCGGACCCGATCGAGCCGCCCGCGCCGGTAATCATCACCACCTTGCCATGCACATTGGCGGCCAGCAGCTCGAGATTGGGGGTGACAGGATCGCGGCCCAGGAGATCCTCGACGTCGATCGGCCGGAGGTCGCTCACCTCGACATGGCCGGAGGCGATCTCCTCGAGCGCGGGGAGGGTCTTCACCACCACCGGATAGGCCTCGAGCGCGCGGATGGCGACGCGGCGCTCGCCCCGGAGCGCCGAAGGCGTGGCCAGCAGCACCTCCTTGACGTTCTCCTCGGCGATCGTCTTGCCGATCTTCTCGGGCCGGAGCACCTTGACGCCATGCACCATCTGGCCGGCAAGCGATGGATTGCTGTCGATGAAGGCGACGGTCTTATAAGTGCCGGTCTCGTTCAACGCGCGGAGCAGCTGGATGCCGATCGTGCCAGCGCCGTAAATGATGACGCGCTTCCGCTCATCGAAGCTGACGCCCTTGTGCTCCGGTGCGGCGCGGAGCAGGGCTGAGCCCGCCCATTGCCGGCTCAAGCGAATGAGGCCCGCGGCGATCAGGCCGTAGATCACGATCACTGACCGCGGATGAACCTTGACGCCGCTCATCAACACCACGAGGGCCCACAGCACTGTGGCGATGATCACCGCAATATAGATGCGGGTCGTGCCCTCGGGCCCGATGAAACGAGTGACCAGCTTGTACAGCCCGCGCATATAAAAGACGGCGACGCCGATCACCGGAGCAGCCGCCATTAGCAGAACCTTGGGCAAATCGTCGGGCACGTAAAGCTGGCTCAAGCGCAGCGAATACGCGAGCCACAACGCGATGGTGAGCATCGCGAGGTCGTTGATGATCAGGAGGGTCCGCTTGAACCAGCGTGGACGCTCGATCAGCCATACGGCGAGTCGCATCAAGGGCTACCCCGTACCGGTCTTTGCGTCGGACCCGGAAAAAACCATACTACCTGGGCGAGTGCGGCGCACCATAATCGAAGCCCGTTCAAAGCGAAAGTGAGACCGATCGACCCGGAGCGCCGAAAAATCGGGTGTTCCGTGCCCTGAAGGGCATCTAGCCGAGAATCAGCACATGCAGACGGCGCGGTCCATGCGCGCCCCTGACGATGGTCTGCTCGATATCCGCGGTTCTCGACGGGCCGCTGATCAGGTTGACGCTACGCGGCAGCGCACCGTCGCCATAGTCCTCGCGCAACCGCCGCCAAGCCTCCTCATAGGAGCCGAAGATGTCGCTAGCAGCGATCAGCACCATGTGCGTCTCGGGCAGGAAGGCGAGCGTGGTGGGATTGTCCTTGCCCGATACCAGGAACAGCGTGCCGGTCTCGGCGGCGCCCACGATGGCACGCGACAGCGAAGTCTTGTCCGCGGGCTCTGCAGGTCCGAAGGCACGCTCGATGTCCCACGCCTCACGCCAAGGCAGCGCTGCGAGTACCTTGTCGGTCCCCATGCGCAAGCGCGGCGGCAAATTGTTGGCGCCAAGATACGAGCCGATCGCGCCCATCACCTGCTTTGGCGTGGCGGCGCGGCTCACGTCTGCGCCCTGCTTGGCGATGGACGTGGAGAATTGGCCGATGGCTTGCTCGCCGTACAAGCGGGCGCTCGCTGGGACGGTGCCGCTCGGATGACGTCTGAGCCGGTCGGCAACCACGGCATGGCCCGATGGGTCCTCGGGGTCGACGTCGAGCGCGGCGTGGATGCGGGCAAATATCTTGGTGCGAGCGGCCGCCGAGGCGATGTCTTCGCTCATTGCGGCTCGCTCGACTTCGTCTTGGCGTAGAGTTGATGGAAGGTCTTGCCCTGTGGCGCCGGGAAGTCGCGCGTCGCCGTCCACGACGATCCGAGTGGAAGGCTGGCGAGGCGTCCCCGTTTTCCTGCGCGCCGGGCGAGAAGCGGCATCAGCGCTCCTGACAGCGCATGATAGAGGCGCGGTCGCAGTGCAGCGAACGCCCAGAACTTGAGCGACAGCCGCTCGCGGAGCGGCGGGTTGCCTCGCACGAAGTCGCGCTCGCGCCAGGCGCGCATCATCTTCGGCAGCGGGATGCCCATCGGGCAGACCTCCTCGCAGCGCCCGCAGAAGCTCGATGCGTTGGGGAGGTCGCGGGCGCGATCGATGCCTTGCAGCGCCGGCGTCAGCACCGCGCCCATCGGTCCCGGGTAGACCGAGTTGTAGGCGTGGCCGCCGATCGCGCCATACACCGGGCAATGATTGAGGCAGGCTCCGCAACGGATGCAGCGGAGCATGTCCTGGAAAACGCTGCCCAGCATCTCGCTCCGTCCGTTGTCGAGCAGGACGACGTGATATGCCTCCGGTCCGTCGGGATCGCCGTCGCGGCGGGCGCCGGTGGCGAAGGTCGTATAAGTGGCGATGTCCTGCCCTGTGGCCGAGCGGGAGAGCAGGCGGAGGATGGTGGAAGCGTCTTCGAGCGTCGGCACGAGCTTCTCGATCGAGGCGATGACGACATGGATGCGCGGCAGCGTCGAGGTGAGATCGCCGTTGCCTTCGTTGGTGACGATCACTGACGTCCCCGTTTCGGCGATCAGGAGGTTGGCACCGGTGATGCCGACATCGGCGACGAGGAACTTCTCCCTCAGCACCGCACGCGCCTCTGCCACGAGGTCGGCAACGGCCTTGAGCTTCCGCATCGGCGGGAGTTTGCGGTGAGTGCGGCGGAAATCGGCTTCGATCGCCTCCTTGTTGAGGTGGACGACGGGCGCGATGATGTGGCTCGGGCTCTCGCCCCTGATCTGCAGGATATATTCGCCGAGATCGGTCTCGACCGCTTCGATGCCTGCCGCCTGCAGATGCGCGTTGAGCCCGATCTCCTCCGAGACCATCGACTTGCCCTTGGTCACGCGCTTAGCGTCTGCCGCGCGGCAGATGCCGAGCACGACGTCGCACGCTTGCTCCGCGGTTGAGGCGAAATGTACCTTTCCGCCGCTCTCGATCACTTTGGCTTCGTAGGCCTGGAGATAAAGGTCGAGATAGCTGAGCGTATGGTCCTTGATGGCGCGAGCCTCGGCGCGAAGCTGGTCGAACTCCGGCAACTTGTCGATCGCGCTCTCGCGCTTGACGATGAAGCCACGCTTGACGTTCAGCAGCGCGCGCTGGAGCTCGGCATCGGCTAAAGCCTTCTCGGCGTTCTCTGCGAAACTCTTGGTCGATGAAGCCATTAGCCCAAGCCCCCTCAGCGGCGCGGCGCGGCGATGGCCGGCACGTCGGTCATATCGGCAAGCACCTCGGCCACATGGCGCGCCTCGACGCCTGATTTCTCGCGCGCAAGCCCGCCGGCGATCTGCATGAGGCAACCGAGATCGGCGGCGAGCACGGTCTTGGCGCCGGTCGCGAGGATCGAGCGAAGCTTAGCTTCTAGGATGGCGGTGGAGATCGCAGGATATTTCACCGAGAAGGCGCCGCCAAACCCGCAGCAGACCTCGCGCTCTGCAAGCTCCGTCAGGGTGAGCCCGTCGACGCTCGCGAGCAGCTTCCGCGGCGATGCAGCGATGCCGAGCTCGCGCAGCGACGAGCAGGAATCATGATAAGTCACGGTGCCGGCGAAGTTCGCTTGAACGCGCGTCTGCCGGAGCACATTGACGAGGAAGCTGGTCAGCTCGAAGGTCTTGGCGGCAAGCGCCTCGGCGCGGTGAGCAAGATCGGGGTCGCTCCCGAGCAGCTCGGGATAATGCCGCCGGATCATCCCGGCGCATGAGCCTGACGGTGCGACGACGTAGTCGAACCGCTCGAAGCTCTCGATCACGTTGCGGGCAAGCGCGACAGCATCGGCCCGGTCGCCTGAATTGAAGGCTGGCTGGCCGCAGCAGGTCTGGGTGAAGGGGACCTCGACGCGCGCACCGCCCGCCTCGAGCAGTTTGATTGCGGCGAACCCGACGCTCGGCCTGAACAGGTCGACGAGGCAGGTCACGAAGAGGCCGACCAGCGGACCCTGCTTTGCGGCATCTTGCGACAAGGTCATATGAGCTTTCGGATGGCCTGCATCGTGTGGCGGGATATGGAACTCTGGATGTAGCATCGGCGCCGCGACTCAAGGAATCGGAATCGGTGCGACAGGGCCGCAGTTTTTAGGGAGGAACATGACGGGACGGGCGCTGGCGCTTGTTGCACTCATGCTTTTGTCCGGCGCTTCGGCCGCCGGCGCCGAAACTGCGCCCGTCGTCCTCGTCACTCCGCTCGCCTATGGCATGCACATGCCTGGGCTCGGCGACTCAGCGACGAAGCTCGCAAGGCTTATCAAGGAACGCTCGGGTGGGGCGCTTCAGCTCGACCTCAAGCAGCCCGGTGACGGCACCAGGCCCGACGAGATCCTCGACAAGGTGTCCGACGGCAAAGTCGATGCAGGCTTCGCCACCGCGAGCTTCTGGGCGGCAAAGATTCCGGCCGCCTCCCTGTTCTCGGGATTTCCGTTCGGGCCCGATGGCCGGACCTATCTCGATTGGTTCGACAGCGGCAACGGTAGAACGCTCTACCAGGAAATGTATGACCATGCCGGGGTGAGGGTGCATGTCATGCCGTGCGCTTTCGGCGGCGCCGAAGCCGGCGGCTGGTTCGCCAGGGAGATCAAAAGCAAGGACGACCTCAAGGGCCTGCGCATCCGCATCTTCGGGCTCGGCGCCAGGGTCATGGCTGAAGCGGGCGCGGCCACCGTGCTTCTTCCGGGCGGCAAGCTCGCGAGCGCCTTCGACAAGAAGGAGATCGATGCCGCCGAGCTTTATACGCCGGCAGCCGACCGCGACCAAGGGCTCAAGGAGAAGGTCAAGCTTATCTATATACCGGGCTGGCACCAGCCGGAGACCGTGCTTGAACTCCTTGTCAACAAGGACCGCTGGAATTTACTGACCTCGGAGCAACGCGGCGTGCTCGACGCGGCATGCAAGGCCATGCTCCAGCAGACGCTCGGCGAGAGCGCGCAGCTTGAGGCGCAGGCTCTTTCCGAGATGAGCGCCAAGGATAGCGTACGCATCGCCACCTTTCCCGACGGCGTTCTGGCGGCGCTCAAAGAAGCGTGGAGTAAGGTCGCAAAGGACGAAGGCGACCAGGATTATTTCTTCCGGGCAGTGCTCGACGACATCGACAAATTCCGGACGAAGAGCGCCGGCACGCCTGCGCCGCCGCAGCAGCCAGCCGGGCCGTCACCCTCTGCGCCGGTACCGCCAGCACCGCAAGGTGCGTCCCGGCCGCAAGCGCAGCCGGGATCGCAATCCTTGCCCTGAGCACTTTCTATTGTGCGGTTTGCGTCTTCAGGTAGGCGATGATGTCGGCCCGCTCACCCGCGTCGGGAACGCCCGGAAACGCGAGCGCCATCGGCGAATCGGGTATCAACGCCTTCGGATTGGCGATCCACTTGTCGATATTTTCGTCGGTCCAAACCCAGCCGTCGGCACCGAGCTTCTTCATGCCGGGCGAATACATCGCGGAGTAATCGGCGACGCTAGCGGCTTTACGGCCGACCACGCCGTTAAGCTCAGGGCCGACCAGGGTCTTGGCGCCGGGACCGACCTGATGGCAAATCCCGCATTTCGCAAAGGCAGCCTTGCCTTTGGCCGCGTCGCCTTCGGCAAACGCGGGGCTATAAAGAGTGACGGCAACGGTGGCAGCGCCGAGCCCCAGCAACAACACAGTCCTCATCTCAGTCCTCCTTGGTAGGGTCCGCGCGAGGTCTCTCCCAGCCCCGGTTGGACGATTGCCCGGCGTTCAATGCTCTGTCAGTTTCGCTTGACTGTACCATTGGGCCAATTTGCCCGCAAAAGCGCTCTTGAACGACATGGTAACTCGTTGGCGGCCGAATGGGTTGCGGGCTTTCGTCGGCCGTATCGGTCAGAGGAGGGGCGTATTGCCCGTCATCAGCGCACGTGCGAAAGACTAGGGCAAAGCCCCCTGACACGCTTGGAGCCCTTTGATGTCGCAGATCAGCCTACCGGCCCCTGATCCTTCGGTGCTCGCGCGCCGGAGCGACATCGTCAAGCAGCTGCGGAAGCTCGCGCCCGAGGCGAGCATGATCTCTGACCAAGAGGGCCGGCGCACCTTTGAATCCGACGCGCTGACCGCCTATCGCTGCCTGCCGCTCGCGGTGATTCTTCCGACCACCACCGAGGACGTCAGTAAGATCCTGCGCTTCTGCCACGAGAACAAGGTCAAGGTGGTGCCGCGCGGTGCTGGTACTTCGCTCTCAGGTGGCGCCCTGCCGCTCGAGGACGCGGTCGTGGTCTGCCTATCGCGCATGAACAAGGTGCTGTCGGTAAGCGCGATCGATCGCGTTGCCCAAGTCGAGGCCGGCATCACCAATATCGGCATCAGCCAGGCAGTCGCCGGCCAAGGCTTCTTCTATGCACCGGACCCGTCGAGCCAGATCGCCTGCACAGTCGGCGGCAATGTCGCCACCAATTCGGGGGGCGCCCATTGCCTCAAATATGGCGTCACGGTCAATAACGTGCTCGGCGTCCGCATTGTGCTGATGAACGGCGAGATCCTCGATATCGGTGGCGACTATCTCGATGCGCCGGGCTATGATCTGCTTGCGCTGATCGTGGGTTCTGAGGGCCAGTTCGGCATCGTCACCGAGGTGACCGTCAGGCTGATCAAATCGCCCGAAGGCGCCCGCCCCATGCTGCTAGGCTTCGATACGACCGAGGGAGCGGCGTCCTGCGTCGGCGGTATCATAGCCGCCGGAATCGTGCCCGTCGCCATCGAGTTCATGGACCGCCCGGCGATCCACGTCTGCGAGCATTTCGTCGCTGCCGGCTACCCGCTCGACGTCGAGGCGCTGCTCATCGTCGAGGTGGAGGGCTCGGAGGACGAGATCGATACGCTACTCGAGAAGATCGGCGACATCGCCCGCGACTATAACCCGGTGACCACGCATCGGAGCCAGAGCGCCGAAGAGACCGCGCGCATCTGGAAAGGCCGCAAGGCCGCGTTCGGCGCCATCGGCCAGCTCTCTGACTATATCTGCATGGACGGGGTGATCCCCCTCTCAAAGCTGCCCAAGGCGCTCGACGAGATCGGCTGGATCTGCCGCAAATATCGCTTCGACGTGGCAAATATCTTTCATGCCGGCGACGGCAATCTGCATCCGCTTATCCTTTATAACGCCAACGACCCGATCCAGCTCGAGCGGGTCGAGCTGTGCGGCGCGGAGATCCTGAAGCTGTGCGTCTCCTTGGGTGGCTGTCTGACCGGCGAGCACGGGGTCGGCATCGAGAAGCGTGAGCTAATGCATGTGCAATATACCGACGAGGATTTGGCTCAACAGATGCGGGTGAAGGCTGCCTTCGATCCCGACTGGCTGCTCAATCCAGGCAAAGTATTCCCGCTGGAAGGACGTAAGGCCCAGTGACCGGCCCCATGCGCCTCGGCTTCCACGCTCCCGACAATGTCGAGGAGCTGGCCTACCTCGTGGCCGAGGCGGTCGACACGCGCACGCCGCTCGAGGTGATGGGCCGCGGCACTAAGCGCGAGGTTGGGCGTCCGGTGCATTCCGGCGCCGTGGTCAGCACCGAGAGCCTGGTCGGCGTCACGTTGTACGAGCCGGCCGAACTTGTGCTCGTGGTTCTCGCCGGCACCCCGGTCGGCAAGATCGAGGAGAGGCTCGCCGAGAGCGATCAGATGCTGCCTTTCGAGCCGGTCGATCTCGGCCCCGTGCTTGGCTACGGCCCCGGCCAGGGTACGATCGGCGGCATGGTCGCAACCAACATCTCCGGCAGCCGGCGCATCCTTGCCGGTTCGGCACGCGACCATGTGCTCGGCGTGAAAGCGGTCAACGGGCGGGGCGAGATGATCAAGGCGGGAGGGCGGGTGATGAAGAACGTCACCGGCTACGACCTCGCTCGCGGCCTGGCGGGCTCGTGGGGCACGCTCGCCATCATGACCGAGATTGCCATCAAGGTGCTTCCGGCACCGGCGGAGACGCGATCCATCCTCTGCTTCGGGCTGCCCGACGCGACCGCGGTCGAGGCAATGTGCCTCGCCCACGGTACACCCTTCGAGGTTTCGGGCTCCGTGCATATCCATGCCGATCTCGCCAAGCGCTTCACCGACGAGGGTGTCAGCGGGCCGGGCACATCGGTCACCGCCATCAGGGTCGAGAATCTGCCGGCCTCCGCCCGCTATCGCGCCAATCGCTTGCGCCAGATGCTCCAGGCCTACGGCCCAGCGCTCGAGCTCGAGACTGGCAGGAGCAAGCTGTTCTGGAACGAGATGCGCACCTTGCGCATGTTTCAGAAGACGGGGCTGCCGCTCTGGCGGCTTTCGACCGCCCCTTCCAGCGCTCCGAAGCTCGTCGCCAGCATCGCCCGCAAGATCGACGTGAAGCCGGTCTATGACTGGTCTGGCGGGCTGATCTGGCTGGAGACGCCGGCGCTGACCGACGCGGGCGCGGTCGAGATCCGCCGCACCCTTGCCGAATTTGGCGGGCATGGCACTCTGATCCGCGCCAGCGACGAGGCGCGGTCAGTGATCGATGTGTTCCAGCCGCTCGACGGGCCGCTCGCGGCACTCACGGCGCGGGTCAAGCAGGCCTTCGATCCGGAAGGCATTCTCAATCCGGGCCGCATGTATTCAGGGATCTGAGCGGAAACCATGCAGACGAGCTTCAACGCGCTCCAACTCGCCGACCCGACCATCTCGCGCGCCGACGCCATTCTCAAGCGTTGCGTGCATTGCGGGCTGTGCACCGCCACCTGCCCGACCTACGTACTGACCGGCGACGAGCGCGACAGCCCGCGCGGCCGTATCTATCTGATGAAGCAAATGTTCGAGAGTCGCGAGGTGACGCCGTCGACGGTGTACCATATCGATCGCTGCCTCTCCTGCTTCTCCTGCATGACCACCTGCCCGAGCGGGGTGGACTACATGCATCTCGTCGAGCTCGCCCGTACCCGCATCGAAATGAAGGCGCATCGCAGCACGTCCGAGCGCGGCTTGCGCTTCGTGCTCAGCAAGCTGATGCCGAACCCGCACACCTTCCGGCTCGCTCTCATGCTTGGCTGGATGATGCGCCCGTTCCGCTCGTTGATCGCGCGCATGGGCCATCCGCATATCGCCGCCGCGCTTGATCTTGTGCCGACCAAGCGGCTGAATGCGAAGGTGACCAAGCCGAAATCGGCCTTCGGCAACGTGCCCAAGGCGAAGCGGGTCGCGCTGATGCTCGGTTGCGTGCAGCAGGTGCTGGCCTCCTCGATCACGCCGTCTGCCATAAGGCTGCTCAGGCGTCACGGCGTCGACGTGGTCATCGTCAAGGACGAGGCGTGCTGCGGCGCGCTGGTGCATTCGCTTGGCCGCGACGAAGCCGCTCGCGATGCCGCCCGGCGCAATATCGACGCCTGGACCGCATCGATGCGCGAGGGCCTGCTCGACGCCATCCTGGTCACCACCTCGGGCTGCGGCACCATGGTCAAGGATTACGGCAACCTACTCTCCCGCGACCGCGGCTATGCCGAGCGCGCCGCCTATGTCGCCGGGCTCGCCCGCGACATCACCGAGTATATCGACGAGATCGGGCTGATGCCGCCGGTGATGTGGACCGGGCTTAAGGTCGCCTATCACGCGCCGTGCTCGCTGCAGCATGGTCAGCGCATCGACACCTTGCCGGTCGAGCTGCTCAACCAGGCCGGCTTTTCGGTCGCCGAGATTCCCGAGGGCCATCTCTGCTGCGGCTCCGCCGGGACCTACAACATGCTCCAGCCGGAGCTCTCCAACGAACTCCGCGAGCGCAAGATCCGCAATATCCAGAGCGTCGCGCCGGACGTGGTGGCGACCGGCAATATCGGCTGCATGATGCAGCTTGCCGACGCGGGCGTGCCCTTCGTACACACGGTCGAGCTGCTCGACTGGGCGACCGGCGGCCCTGCACCTGAGGCGCTCGGCGCGCTCAAGGATCGCGGCCACGAGATCGAGACTCTGGTCGAGATGGCGAAAGAGGGCCTCCTGGTCGACTGAGGCAGCCTTTGAACGTTGCTGGCTCCCGGACGATGGGCTAGAAGCGGGCGGCTGGAGCCCTTTCGAGAATCAGCCGCATCCTCCCATGAGCAAGACCGAACAGCGTCCTCGCCCCGAGGCCCGCCTGCCAAAGGGGCTATCCGACATTTCGGCGCCCGAGATCCGGGCGACGGAGGATATGCTCGCCACGATCAGGACCGTGTTCGAGTCCTACGGTTTCGAGCCGCTCGATAGCCCGGCGATCGAATATTCCGACGCGCTCGGCAAGTTCCTGCCGGACCAGGACCGGCCGAACGAGGGCGTGTTTTCGTTCCAGGACGATGACGAGCAGTGGCTGTCGCTGCGCTACGATCTGACCGCGCCGCTCGCCCGCTACGTCGCCGAGAACTTCCAGAGCCTGCCGAAGCCCTTCCGCCGCTACCAGGTCGGGCCAGTATGGCGGAACGAGAAGCCGGGGCCGGGCCGCTTCCGCCAGTTCACCCAGTTCGACGCCGACACGGTCGGCGCATCGACTGTCGCCTCCGATGCCGAACTCTGCATGCTCGCTGCCGACACGCTCGAAGCGCTGAGTGTGAAGGACCGCCATGTTGTTAAGGTCAACAATCGGAAGCTGCTTGACGGTCTTCTTGAGACGATCGGTCTCGATGGAGACAGCAACTTGCAACGACGCCTGATGGTGCTACGTGCAATCGACAAATTTGACCGGCTTGGTGCCGATGGTGTGAAAGCGTTGCTCGGAAAAGAACGGAAGGATGAAAGTGGTGACGTCACGAAGGGAGCGGAACTACCACCAGACGCCATAGACTTGCTTATGTCAGTGTTTGTGTTGGGCTTGATGCCCATGGCTGAGTTGAGCGCCGAAGAGGTGGTCCGCGCTCCCGATTTATACGTGGAGTTTGCAAGTCGCTCGGATCGTCCTTGGTGTGCGGGCATCAAGAATTCGACCACACTAGCTCACCTCAGAAAAATTCTACCGCGCACGCAGAAAATAGAAGAAGGACTTGGCGAGCTCGAGACGATTGCCTCGCTATGCGAAACAGCCGGCTACGATAGGGTTTTGATCGATCCATCTGTCGTGCGCGGACTTGAGTATTACACGGGCCCGGTGTTCGAGGCGGAGTTGACTACTCCTATCAAGGACGAGCGCGGACAGCCGATCAGGCTCGGTTCTGTGGTGAGCGGCGGTCGCTATGACGGCCTGGTCGAGCGTTTCACCGGCGAGAAGGTCCCTGCCACCGGCGTCTCGATCGGCGTCTCGCGCCTCCTGTTTGGCCTCCAGCTGCTCGGCAAATATAAGGGTAGCGTCGCGCAAGGGCCTGTGGTCGTGCTGGTGCTCGACCGCGACCGCATCGCCGACTATCAGAAAATCGCGCAGAGCGTTCGCGCCGCCGGCATCCGCGCCGAGCTCTATCTTGGCGAGTCGGGCATGAAGGCGCAGATGAAATATGCCGATCGGCGCGGTTCGCCTTGCGTCGTCATCCAGGGCGGCGACGAGCGCGCCCGCGGCGAGGTCACCATCAAGGATCTGATCCTCGGCGCCACACTGACCGAGACCAAGGACCGCGACGAATATCTGAAGAAGCAGGCCGAAGCGCAGTTCTCGGTGCCCGAGTCCAGCTTGATCGACGCCGTTCGCCGCGTTATCGCCCGTCACAAAGCTTGAGCCATGGCCGCAGAATCGGCGAAAGAATTCGAGGCACTGGAAGCCCAGGCCACGACCCTGCTCGATAGTTTCCGGCGGGCGGGTTACGAACAGGTTGCGCCTTCCATTCTTCAGCCGGCCGATATCTTTCTCGACCAGATCGGCGAAGAGATCAGAAGTCGCACCTATGTGTTCACCGACCTCGCCGGCGATGAGCTCTGCCTCCGCCCCGACCTGACCGTGCCGGTGTCGCGGCTTTATCTCGAACGCCACCCCGACGCCAAGGCCGAGGCCCGCTATTGCTATAATGGTCCCGCCTTTCGCTTCCAGCCGCAGGCCGGCAATCAGGCCCACCCGCGCGAGTTCCGCCAAGCCGGCATCGAATGCTTCGGTGCAGCCGACCGCGACAGCGCCGATGTCGAGACCGTTCTGCTCGCGGCCGATGCGGTGCGCGCCGCCGGGCTCAAGGACTTTCGGCTGCGCTTCGGCGACATCGCGCTGTTCTACGCCCTGCTCGATGCGCTCGAACTGCCCGAGCGCTGGCGGCTCAAGCTTCGGCATTATTTCTGGCGGCCGCCTGTGTTCCACAAGCTGCTGGCGCGGCTCGCCAAGGGCGATCGGACTGACTGCAACGGCCCCGTGGCGGCCTTCACCAGCAAGCTCGCGGGAAAGTCGCTCGAAAAGGCCGAAGAGCTGGTCGCCGCTTATCTCGAGCGCGAGGGCTTTCCGCTCGCCGGCAACCGTACCCTCGGGGAGATCACCGCGCGGCTCATCGATCACGCTGCAGATCAGAGCGCCGCGCCATTGCCGAAAGAAGTGGCGACGGTCATCGACTGCTACCTCGCCGTGACAGGGGCGCCGCTTGAGGCGGTCAAGCGTGTCGCCATGATCGCCGAGGGGGCGGGCATCGACATCGACGCCGCGGTCGATGCCTGCGTCCGCCGCTTTGATCGGTTGGGCAAGAATGCCATCGATCTCAAACGCGCGACCTTCGCCACCGAGTTCGGCCGGAGTCTCGAATATTATTCGGGGCTGGTGTTCCAGATCGAGGTCGGGCTTGAGCGCGACGCGAGCCAGATCGCCGGCGGCGGGCGCTACGACGGTCTGCTCGCCAAGCTCGGCGCGGCGCGCGACGTGCCGGCCATCGGCTCGGCGATCCACACCGAGCGCCTGCTTGCCGCCGTGCAGAGGGGCGCGTGATGGCGACCAAGCTCACCATCGCCGTACCCTCCAAGGGCCGGCTCAAGGACCAGGCTGCCGATCTGTTCGAGCACGCCGGCATGGCGTTGCGCAAGAAGGGTCACGAGCGCGGTTATAACGGAGCGCTCGCCGGGCTCGACGGCGTCGAGGTCGTGTTCGTCTCTGCCGCCGAGATCGTGCACCAGCTCCGCACGGGACGCGTCCATCTCGGGGTTACGGGCGAGGATTTGATCCGCGAGACGCTGGCCGACGTTGACGGGACAGTCGAGTTCTTGGCTCCGCTTGGCTTTGGCCGCGCCGACGTGGTGGTCGCAGTGCCCGATTGCTGGATCGACGTCGGTGGCATGGCCGACCTAGAAGATGTCGCCGCGCAATTTGCGCGCGCGCATGGCCGGCGCTTGCGCGTCGCGACCAAATACATGACCCTGACCCGGCGCTTCTTCGCCGCGCACGGCATCACGGGCTATCGCATCGTTGAGAGCGTGGGCTCGACCGAGGCAACGCCTGCCACCGGCACCGCCGAGCTAATCGTCGACATCACCACAACTGGCATGACGCTCCGCGCTAATCATTTGAAGCTGCTTGATGACGGTCTGATCCTGAAATCGCAGGCGCATCTGCTGGCGGCACGCGCGGCGCCTTGGAGCCCTGCCGTCACTAAGCTTCGCGACGAAATCCTGGTTCGGCTGAAACCGTGATAAGGTATTCGTTCATGCTCATTCGCTTCGGCATCGCGGCGGCACTGCTCGGGGCCTCCCTCGCGACAGCGCTCGCAGCGCCTGCGCGCATCATTATCTTGCGCCACGGCGAAAAAGCCAATCCCTGGAAGCTCTGCGAGGTCGGCGAGCAGCGCGCCGCTGCGCTCGCCACCACCTATCTCGGCGACAAGGCCGCGAAGTCGCTGTTCGCCAATGGCGAGGAGCCGGCCTTCTTCTTCGCCATCACGCTGCACACGCTCGAGCTTGCCGCGCCGTCGGTCGCGACCTGGTCGAAGCCGATCATCCTCTATTCCGTAGTGCCGGACGAGGCCGACGACGACGATCTGCATGTGAAGGAACTGAACCTCCGCACTCAGGAAGCGGCGAGCAACATCATGCTGAACCCGGCGCTGAACGGCAAAACCGTGGTGATGGTCTGGGAGCACAAGCACATCGCCAACGAGAAGCTCGAGGCAAAGTTCGAGGGCCAGGCGGTGACGCTCCGCAAGCTGCTAAAGCTCGACATCCTGCCGGGCGTGCCCAAGACTTGGCCTGGCGACAACTACGATTATTTCTGGATCGTGGATTTTGCTGCCAACTCGAACGTGCCGTCGAAATTCACTATGGTGAAGCAGGAGTTCGGCGCGCCCTTCGCCAGTGTGCCGTCCAATGACTGGGACACGCCGAACGGACTCGATGCTTCGAGCGGCTGCAAGGTCAAGGACGACAACTGATTGGCGCAGCTAGGCGACGCTTACGCCGAGTTCGTCATTGGCGGCGCCTTTGCGGCGCAGGGCCTCAGTCAGGCGATGCCGCCCGGGTGCGTCGGGCCTGAGCTCGAAGAAGCGGCCATGGAACTGGACCAGGCTCGAACGGTGACCGATCGAGATGATCGCCGTTCTGGGCAGCCTGTCGAGCAGCAGCCGGTAGAGCTGAGCCTCAGCCGCCTCGTCCATCGCCGAGGTCGCCTCGTCGAGCAGCAGCCATTGCGGCTTTTGCAGCAGCGCGCGCGCGATCGAGAGCCTCTGCTGCTCGCCGCCTGACAGCTTGTCGGCCCAATAGGCGGTGACGTCGAGCTGGTCACGGAAAGCGCCGAGCCCGGTCGCCTCCAACACATCCTCGATCTCTTGCGGGGAGAACGAGGTCTCAGGCCCGGGATAAGCCAGCGCTCCGCGAAGAGTGCCGAGCGGAAGATAGGGGCGCTGCGGCAGCACCAGCACATTCGCGCCCTTGGGAAAGCGGACTGCGCCGGTGCCGAACGGCCACACGCCGCCAAGCGCGCGGAACAGGCTGGTCTTGCCGGAGCCTGACGGCCCGGTCACCAGCACGCGCTCGCCGGGCTCAATGCTGAAATCCGACAGGCGAACGATCTCGTCGCCGCTCGGCAGCCCGACGGCAAGCTCCTCGACGTGAAGTGCCGTGCCGCCGTCGGTGATGTGCTCGACCCGTGGCGCGGTCTTATCGAGACCTTGCGCCCAGTCGATCGAGGACTCGAAGCCGGCAAGCCGGTCCAGCACCGCCTTCCAATCGGCGATGCTCGAATAGGCCGTGACGAAGAACGAGAGCGCGCTCTGCACTTGGCCGAAGGCGGAGGAGACCTGCATCAGCCCGCCAAGAGTCATGGCCCCGAAGAAATAGACCGGGCTCACCACCAGGAACGGGAAGATGATGGCAACCTGCGAATAGCCGGCCGTGAGGAAGGTGAGCCGCTTGGTCCGCTGCATGATGCCGTACCAATTGGCGACCACGCGCGAGAAGCGATCCTGTAAGCGCTCCTCCTCGGCTGCCTCGCCGGAGAGCAGCGTGACCTCCTCCGCATTCTCGCGGAGCCGCACCAGCGAGAAGCGAAAATCGGCCTCATAGCGCTGCTGGTCGAAATTGAGCTTGATCAGCGGGCGGCCGACGAGGTGGGTCACCCACGTGCCGAGGATTGCGTAGATCAGCGCCGCCCACACCAGATAGCCCGGGATGTTGTAGGACTGCGAGCCGATCATAAGCGGGCTGGACGCCGACAAATTCCACAGGATTACGACGAAGGACGCGAGCGTCACGATCGAGCCGAGCAGCGAGATGCCGATGTCCAGCGTCGAGTTGATGAACATGCGGATATCGTCGGCGATACGCTGGTCGGGGTTGTCGGCCTGATCGCCTTTGAGGCGCATGCGGTAATGCGTGCCGTCGCCGAGCCAGCGCCCGATATATCGGTCGGTCAGCCAGCGCCGCCACCTGATCTGGAGCCACTGCTGGAGGTAGAGTTGATAGACGGCGGTGACGATGAACGCTGCTGCAAGCAGGGTGAACACGCCGAACTGGTAGAGGAACGTGTCCCAGTCCTTGTTCTGCAGCGCGTTGTAGAACGTGTTGTACCAGGCATTGAATTTGACGTTCAGCCAGACCTGGAACAGCTGGAGCGCGATCACCGAGATCAGGAGGATGCGGCCCGGCCAGGCGTCGTCGCCGCGGAAATAGGGGGCAGCGATACGCGTGAAGTTCTTCGCCGTGGTGCGAAAATTCGCCATCTCGGGCGGCTCCGGTCGGTCGGTCGGTAAGGGGTGCTGTCCCGCGGGCGACGATAGGACCAAAGACGAGCCAGGGGGAAATTACAATTCGGTAAGCCTTAATTGAGCAACAGCCCAGCAATACGGCAAAAGGGGGCGGCCAATAGCCGCCCCCGCTCAGTCAATACTTGCCGTTTTTGGCTGAATGCAAGGACTACATCATGTCCATGCCGCCCATGCCGCCGCCGCCCGGCATATGAGCGTGGCCCTCTGACGCCTTCTTCGGCGCCTCGGCGACGCCCGCCTCGGTCGTGACCAGCAAGCCGGCCACCGACGCCGCATCCTGGAGCGCGGTGCGCACCACTTTGGCGGGATCGATGATGCCCTTCTGGATTAGGTCGACATATTCGTCGTTCTGCGCGTCGTAGCCGAACGAGGCCGACTTCTGTTCGAGCACGCGGCCGACCACGATCGAACCTTCCACGCCGGCATTCTCGGCGATCTGCCGGATCGGCGCCTGCAGGGCCTTGCGCACGATATTGATGCCGGCCTCCTGGTCGTCATTGTCGCCCTTGGTCTTGAGCCCCTTCGAGGCCCACAGCAGAGCCACGCCGCCGCCCGGCACGATGCCTTCCTCGACAGCCGCGCGGGTCGCGTTCAACGCATCATCGACGCGATCCTTCTTCTCCTTAACTTCGACCTCGGTCGCGCCGCCCACCTTGATGACTGCAACGCCGCCGGCAAGCTTGGCAAGGCGCTCCTGGAGCTTCTCCTTGTCGTAGTCGGACGTGGTGTCCTCGATCTGCTGCTTGATCTGGCCGATGCGCGCCTCGATGTCGGGCTTCTTGCCGGCGCCGCTGACGATGGTGGTGTCGTCCTTGGTGATGGCAACCTTCTTCGCCTTGCCGAGCATCTGCACGGTGACGTTCTCGAGCTTGATGCCGAGATCCTCAGAAATCAGCTCGCCGCCGGTCAGCACGGCGATGTCCTGGAGCATGGCCTTGCGGCGATCGCCGAAGCCAGGCGCCTTGACGGCAGCGACCTTCAAGCCGCCACGCAGCTTGTTGACCACGAGCGTGGCAAGCGCCTCGCCCTCCACATCCTCGGCGATGACCAGCAGCGGACGGCCCGACTGCACCACCGCCTCGAGCAGCGGCAATAGCGATTGGAGGCCCGACAGCTTCTTTTCGTAGATCAGGATGTACGGGTTCTCGAGATCGGCGATCATCTTCTCCGCATTAGTGATGAAGTAAGGAGAGATATAGCCGCGGTCGAACTGCATGCCCTCGACCACTTCAAGCTCGGAATCGAGGCTCTTGGCCTCCTCGACGGTGATGACGCCCTCGTTGCCGACCTTCTGCATGGCCTTGGCGATCATGTCGCCGATGGCCTTCTCGCCATTGGCCGAGATGGTGCCGACTTGGGCTATCTCCGCCGAGCCGCTTACCATCTTCGAGCGCTTCTTGATGTCCTGGACCACCTCGAGCACCGCCTTGTCGATGCCGCGCTTCAGGTCCATCGGGTTCATGCCGGCGGCAACCGCCTTCAGGCCCTCTCGCACGATGGCCTGGGCGAGCACGGTCGCCGTGGTGGTGCCGTCGCCGGCGGTGTCGTTCGTCTTGGAGGCGACCTCGCGCAGCATCTGCGCGCCCATGTTCTCGAACTTATCCTCGAGCTCTATCTCCTTGGCGACGGTGACGCCGTCCTTGGTCGAGCGCGGTGCGCCGAACGACTTGTCGAGGATCACGTTGCGGCCCTTGGGACCGAGCGTGACCTTGACGGCATTGGCGAGAATGTCGACACCGCGCAACATGCGCTCGCGGGCATCGGCTGCGAATTTCACGTCTTTGGCTGCCATGTTCAGTTTGCTCCTTGTTGAGCTTTAGGACCTCATCTCGAGCAGCGCCGTATTGCGCGCTGCTCGATGGATGAGGAGATCAATCGTGTGCTGGACGATGCTAGGCGAGGATACCCATGATGTCGGACTCCTTCATGATGAGGAGTTCGTCGCCGTCGATCTTGACCTCGGTGCCGGACCATTTGCCGAACAGCACCTTGTCGCCGGCTTTGACGCCCATGGGCTGGAGCTTCCCATCTTCGCCGCGGGCGCCGGGACCTGCCGCGACGACCTTGCCGGTCTGCGGCTTCTCTGCTGCCGTATCGGGGATGATGATGCCACCTTTGGTCTTCTGCTCTTCCTCGAGGCGCTTGACCACCACGCGGTCGTGTAGGGGACGGAATTTCATTGCGTTTTCAGCTCCAAAGCCGTCGGGCGGACTGTCGCCGCCGCTTAACGGGACATGTGTGATTGCACCATATTGGCACTCAACAAATACGAGTGCTAACGGTCGTAGGAGTAGCGTTAAGGCGCCCCGATTGTCAAGAAAAACGGCGCTGCGCCGCCGAATTGCAGACCCTCGCGCTCGGTCCTAGCCTTGAGGATCGAGGCCTCCCGCCTATCATCGCTAGTCTGAAGCGGCGCTCACCTCTTTCGTATGGCTGCGAGCACGCTCTCGATCTTTCCGTCAAGCGCAGTCCCGAATGCCTTCAGCTCAGGCCGCCCGAGGCTTGAGAGAAACGATGACGGGCGGTCGTAGGCGAAGACAGCGCGGCCCCCGTCGCCCGACTCGTAGAGCGCGACGCGGAACGGCACGTAGAAGCTCGCGCCAAGATCGATGTCCAGGATGTCGTTGGCGATCACCGGATTGCCGACGATATAGAGCGAGCAACGCTTGGCCTTACCCGACAGCGAGGTCAAGGCGCCTTGGTCCGCGGCGAAGATGATCATGAGACCGTGTGGGCCCGCCATGCGTTCGATCGCCGCTTTGACCTCGTTCCACGGAGCGCGGCGGTCGACCAGCGACTTGCCAGCGGCGGGATCGAAGCGGCCGAGCTCGCCTTCGAATGCGCTCACCAGCTGCTCATAGCCGAGTCCCGTCGCGACCGTCACACGCTCGATGCTCGAAGTGCTGACGGTGTCACCCATGAGCGACTTAGTCCCTCACTGCTTGCGGCGCGTCAGCGACACGATATAGGCGGGCGAACGTGCCGCGAACACCGGATCGTTGGTCGGCCCGGCGATGCCGTCGACCACGTTGCCCGGGAGAAACACCCCGGCGTCACACGTCTCCTCGGGCACTACCTTGTCGATGCTGATCTTGCCGAGCGGCGTAGTCGGGCGGTTGTCCTCATCGTCCCAACGGAGCGTCGGGTCATTGGTCGGATCGCCGGTCTTGCCCTGGATGGCGGTGAGATCGAACACGACCGGCCCTTTGGCCACCCGGTCCTTGAACTCGGCCTCATAGAAATCCGGTCCCTTGGCCTTGGCCTCGTCCGGAGTGAGCCCGATCTCGCCGGCCTCGGGGATCAGCTTGTACTTGACCACAGCCTGCTCGCCGGCCGCATTGGTGAAGGTGAAGGCATGCACGCCGAAATAGTCCACCCCGGCATAGCTCGCCGGCACGGGATGCGACATCAGCCAAGCATTCTGCCGCGTTGATTCCGGGTGAGCGGCGAAGAACGCATTCAGCTTGTCCTTGTCTCCGGACGCGACCGTCTGCAGGAACTCGACGAACAGGGCAGGGGTCTGCACGAAGAACACCGGCGCCGATATGGTCACGATGTCGGTGGTCGCGCCGTTGCCGAGATCGAATTTGACGGCGAAGCCCCTGACATTGTCCTGAGCGTTGTCGGGCGCCTTGGGATCGCCGCCGCCCAAGGAGAAGCGGGCGAGGACGGGCACGGATTTGGCGAAGTGCGGGGCCTTTGACAGCTTCGGCGCATCGGCGGAGGGTGTGAACTGTCCCGTCATGCAGAATCCTTTGGTATGCGCGGCGCGTTCGCCGGGGTGCTTCCCGAATAGGCCGTTCAAGGCGTCGACCAGGTCGGCGGGCGTCGGGTCCGCCGCGAATGCCGTCACCGCGCTACCGGCCAGGATCAATGCTGCGATCGCGCCTCGGGCGCCCAAGCGTTTCCTACTGCTTCTCATTTCGGCTCCTCCGTTCTATGCCGCGCACTCTATGGTACCGCCATTCAGCCCAAGATCAGATGACAGATTGATGCACGGCCCAGCAGGAAATTACCCCGTTCGTGGCGGGACACCCACCAAAGTGTCATTTGACAAAGAGTTGGAGACCCGTGCCGCTATATATCTGGCGCCAGGCGGCTTGCGTCCGAAGTTCAGGCTTGGGCGCGATGGAAAAATGCAATTTCAGGCCAACACGGCACTCCGAAGCTATGCGCTCGCGCTGCTTTTCTTCGCCGCGGCGTTCGCGCTGAGATTACTGATCGACTACGTCGTCCCCGATCGGCTGCCGTTCATCACGTTCTTCCCGGCCGTGCTGGCGGCCGCCTATTATTGCGGCCTTAGGCCTTCGATTCTGCTGCTGTTGCTCTCGGCGATCACCGGAACCATCTGGAGCGACCCTACGGGCGCGAGCCCGATCGGCTTCTACATTGCGAGCTTCCTGCTATTTGTCGCTCTGGCCGGGGTGAACGTCGCGCTGGTGCATTACCTGATTACCACGCTCACGGAGCTCCGGGCGCGCGATCAGCAGCTCGCCATGATCAATCGCGAGCTCAAGCACCGCATCAAGAACCTGTTCGCGATCGCAAACTCGATCTGCCTGCAAACCATCAGGCCCGGCCGTTCGACCGATGAGATGTCCAGGGCAGTGACCGGGCGCATCATGGCCATCGCCTCGGCTCAAGACTTGCTTACCGGGACAGGATCTGATGGCGCTGACCTGCGGGAACTCGTCGCGTTCCTGGTCACACCACTTGCGCCCGATCCGTCCCGGCTTAAGGTCGACGGGCCCGAAACGCAGTTGCCCGGCGATGCCACGACACCGTTCGCCCTGATCCTGCACGAGCTCGCCACCAACGCTCTGAAATACGGCGCGTGGTCGACCGAGTCTGGGCTCGTTAAGTTGGAATGGACCAACCAGGGCGGAACTCTCGACTTCCGCTGGCGCGAGCACGATGGCCCGGTCATCGCCCCGCCGATGCGCGATGGATTGGGCCGCACGCTCATAAAGAGCAGCCTTCCCGGCGCCACCGTGACTCACGATCTCAAGGCCGATGGGCTCGAATGCGAGATCAGCCTTCCGCTCACGCCATCCCCGCCAGCTGCCTGAGTGATGAAGATTCGAGTTTAGCTTTGACATGACGCCGGTTGAGGGGCACACGGCGGGTTTATGTCTCTCTCGCCTTTCAGCTATGACGTGCCGTGCCCGCAATGTCCCCTGAGGACGTGTGAGGTATTCCATCCCATCGGCAAGGAGGAGCTGGAATTCATCGGCACCCTCAAGACCGGTGAACTCAGGACCGGGCCCGGCACGACGGTGCTCCGTGAGGGCTCCCAATCGGAACACTTGTTCACCCTGCTCGAAGGCTGGGCGTTCCGTTACAAGACCTTGAGCGACGGCAGGCGGCAGATCACGAGCTTCGTCCTGCCAGGCGACTTCCTCGGCATTCAAGCGACCATGCAGGGCGAGATGGACCATTCGGTCGATACCTTAACCGCGGCCGCGCTCTGCACCTTTCCGCGGAACCGCGTGTGGGAGATATTCAAGCGCTGCCCGAGTCTTGCCTTCGATCTCACGTGGCTCGCCGCGCGCCAGGAGACGATGCTTGACGAGCACCTCTTGAGCATAGGCCGCAGGAACGCCGAGGAGTGCGCGGCTTACTACATCCTGCATCTCTATATGCGCGCGAGCGACGTCGGCTTGGTCACCGACCACCGAGTTCGCTTCCCCTTCACCCAGGAGCATCTCGCCGACGCACTGGGCCTCTCGCTCGTCCACACCAACAAGACCTTGAAGCGGCTCGCCGCGCGCGGGCTGATCCAATGGGAGCATGGCTGGTGCTTCCTCCCCGACATCCCGGCGTTAGCCGAGCTTGCCAAATTCGACTTGAACCTTCCGCGCAAACGTCCTCTGCTCTGATTCTTCAACGCCATGCCGCCCCTCGACGCACCATCGCCGCTCAGGCTCGACCAATCCGAGCTTGCCGCGTATTGGCTTCCGTTCATCGCTAATTGCGCACGGCTCGCCGGGCTTGCGCGGCGCGCATATGCTCGACTGCGCCTTTTTCGACGAGGATTTGGTGATCCGCGCGGTCGGCGACACCATCGTTTTGGCGCCTGCCCTGATCGCCTCGGAGGACGACATCGCCGCAATCGTGGACAAGCTTGCCCTCATTCTGCGGCGCTTGCGCTAAACCAGCCCACTTGGCCGAAAGTCGCTTCGCTGCTATCACTGGAGGCGCGGGGGACCAGATTGCTGTTGCTTTACAGTGGCCTGTCGCCCATGATTTTCATGCGAGCTCGGGGCCAAGTTGCGCAACGCTGACACCATAGGCTCCGGGCAGATTGCGTCCTCGGGAGGGCTGGTCATGCTCGACGTGATCGTCCTGATCGCAATGGCAGTGACGGCGACCGCATTTGCGGCCGGGCTGACCGTGCATTCCGGCGTGGCGATGATCCCAAGCGTGATCGCCGCCGCCGCCCTCTATCTCGTCATGGCGGCCTCCTATCTCATGCTCTCGCGCCAGACCAAGGCGACGCCCGTGACCTCGCGCCTCCAGGAGCTCGAGGCGGCGATGGAGATCATCGACGGCGACCTGCAGCGCATCGATCGCGTCGAGGACGACGTCGCGCGTCTCGACCTCCTCAACGACCGCGTCGAGCGCCTCGACCAAGCGGTCAGCACGATTGCTCCCGGCGAGTTCACCGGCTCGCTTGCGCGCAATGACGATTTCACCGCCAAGTTCGAGCAGGTCCATGCGCGGATCGAAAATTTGCGCACCGATCTCGAGGGCGAAGTGAGAAATCAGCGGGACAAGATCGCCGGCGACCTTCGCGCGCTCGAGGCCGTGATCAAGCAGATCTCGAACGAGTTGAGCGCGACTTCTGCCGCGGCGCCGCTATCGGGGCCCCCCGAGGTGGGGCCGACGCCCTTCATCGCAACTGCGCCCGAGGTGGCGCCGGTCGAGGTGGTCGAGGAGGTTGTCGCAATCTACGGCCGAGGCGCCGAGGAACCGGTGCCGGTGCAAGAGGAGGTGGTGCCGGAGGAAGCCGTGGCACTTCCGACCGGCAGCCTGCTCGAGCAGGCGATGCTGACCGTGCTCAACGACGCGATCGAAGGCGGCCGCGTCGATCTCTATCTCCAGCCGATCGTGGCGCTGCCCGAGCGCAAGCTCCGCTATTACGAAGGCTATACCCGGCTCAGGACCAGCGACGACGAGATAGTCATGCCGCGAGACTATCTCCCCGTCGCCGAAACCGCCGGCCTAATGCCGATCGTCGACAATGTGCTCCTGGTCAAGAGCGTGCAGCTGTTGCGCAAGCTCCGCTCGGACTCCCGCGTCAAGGGCGTATTCTGCAACATCTCGGTGCAGTCGCTGCTCGATCGCGACTTCTTCCCTGAACTTGTCGAGTTCATGGAGGAGAATAGCGGACTGTCGGAGAGCCTGGTGTTCGAGGTGAGCCAGCCGGCGATCCTCGGGCTCACCCGCGGCGAGCTCGCTGCCCTCGATACTCTGGGCGCGCTCGGCTACGGCTTCTCGCTCGATCATGTCGGCGATCTCGATGTCGATTTCGCCGGGCTGCGCGACCGCGCATTCCGTTTCGTCAAGATCGACGCCACGACCTTCCTGCGCGGCATGAAGGAGAAGGGGGCAGCGCTGCCCGCCTCCGACATGAAGGGCTACCTCGAAGCCTTCGACCTCAAATTGATCATCGAGAAGGTCGAGGACGAGGCCGACGTGGCGAAGCTGCTCGATTACGGCGTCGAGCTTGCCCAGGGCTATCTGTTCGGCGAGCCCAAGGCGATGAGCCCGCAGCTTGTGCGCGAGCTCGACGACGCCGACGCGGCCTAATCGCAGTTCTTTGAAACGATGCGAGCCCGGGAGCTTGGCTCCGGGGCTCGGCATATGTGACGGCAATGTCGGACTATCTATCTTTGGGCCACGGGGTCGAGGGGAACATGTTTTGGAGCTCCTGCTCCTCGACATCGCCGCCGCTATTGCCTTGGCCCTCCGGCTTGCGCTCGCCCATGGCAGGCTGTGGGGGATCAGTGGGCATGTCGGCCGCGTTGAGATGCTCGTCGACCTGTCGTTGCTCGTCGAGGACCGGGATGGTGATCGGCGCCGTGCGATCGACGGGATACGGCGACAGCGCGTGGGCCTCACCGGCAACGGCGAAGCCGCCAAGCGTCAGCGCGAATGCGCCCGCCTTGACGAAATGATGAACCATTGTGGGATCTCCTTGCTCGGCAGAATGGACTAGTCGCGGATGTTCTGTGGCGAGGGGGAAGACGGAAACATCCTCTGCAACTCGCGCATTGAAGCTCTCCCTCACCGCCCGCGAACAATCTCGCCGCTGATCGGCAAGGCGCCCCGGATGGCGTGGAACACGTTGCCATAAAACCTCTCTAAGAAGTTTAAGGAGGCACTCGGCAAAATGCTGAGAATTCTTTGCGAAACGTGACGTCGCACAGCCTTTAGTAACGCAAGCTGCGCGGCCAGTTGGTCTCGGGGAACAGCCTCTGCAATTCGCGGATCTCGTTATTGCCGCCAGGAATATCTCGGTAGACCCGCGTCGAAGGGCCGGCTGCATAGGAATCGGTCACGTAATAGTTGCCATAGAACCGATGCTGCTTCAGCGCGCGCTTGTAGCCGACAGCCTCGGACTGAAGGCCAGGGGCTGCCAGGGCCACGCCCGAGAGCGGCGCTGCCGAGGCCGCGGTAGAGCCGGCCACCGCGCCAAAACCGATGACGAAGCCCGCGAGAGCGGCCAGGTGTCCGAGCTTGTGGGGCAATGAACTCGATGACTTACGTATGTCAGACATAGTTTGATCTCCTTCAGCCCCTCGTCCCGCCATGTGGTGGCGAGCGACAATTCCCGCAACCCCCTCTCTAAGAGGGAGCGCCGCTTGACCCTTATCGGGGGAGCCTCTAACGGAACGTCATGACCCTCACCGCCCCGGAAATTCCCGTCGTCGCATCGATCAAGGATATCGGCTCGCGCTATCGCGCCTGGCTGGTCGATATCTGGGGCGTCATGCATAACGGCCATCGTGCCTTTGCCTGTGCCGTGGCCGCGACGCAGAGCTTCCGCGAGCAGGGCGGCATCGTCGTGTTCCTGTCAAACTCGCCGCGGCCAAGCCCCGGCGTGCAGGAACAGCTGTCGCGCCTCGGCGTGCCGCCCGCCTGCTACGATGCGACTGTGACCTCCGGCGATTTGACCCGCCACGAACTCGCTAAGCACAAGCACCCGCGCGTCTTCCATCTCGGCCCTGCGCGTGATCTGCCGATCTTCGCCGGCCTCGACCTGAGCCTCGTCCCGCGCGAGCAGGCCGAGCTGGTGGTCTGCTCCGGGCTGTTCGACGATGAGACCGAGACGCCCGACGATTACGTAAAGCTGTTGCAGGAGCTTGCGGTCAAGAAGCTGCCGATGATCTGCGCCAATCCCGATCATCTGGTCGAGCGTGGCGACAAGCTCGTCTATTGCGCCGGCGCCCTTGCCGCGATCTACGAGAAGCTCGGCGTCGTCGTCTATGCCGGCAAGCCGCATCCGCCGATCTACGAGCTTGCGCTCGAAACCATCGCCAATCTGACGGGAAGCAATGTGGCGAAAGGCGAGGTGCTTGCCGTCGGCGACGGGGTCAATACCGATATCGCCGGGGCGGCCAAGCTCGGCATCGATGCCGTGTTTGTGGCGAGCGGGCTGCACGTGCCTGGCAATAGCGGCCGGGAGGCCGGCGTCGACGCGCTTGATCGCTCGCACCTTGCCGAGCTGTTTGCCGCGAGCAAGCGTCGTCCGCTCGCAGCCATGCGTGCGCTTGACTGGTAGGGTCTATCGCCGAACAGGGCGTCGATGCTGGCTTGGCTTGCGCCCGGATGGCCCAGGCCTTCGAATGCGATCTTCGACTGGCGCTTGGTCGAGGCAGTCTCGACACGCTGTCCACGCCCGCTCTTCATGTAAATGGCGATGACCCGATCGAGCGCGATGGTGATCTTGGCCACCTTCTGGCCGACGAGATCGTGGAAGCCCCAGGCCGTCATGGATCGACCTGATCGCCTCCTCCGCCTTTTTGGCCTGCTCCTTGTCGGCGTAGGCGAGCAAGCCGATTGGAGAATGCGCCCCGCCGCGTCTTCGGCGGTCGAGCAGATGGCGGCATGCTCGTGCAAAGATTTTCTCACGCATTGCCTCGCCTCAACCGTTATTGCGGTGCAGCAAAGCCTTCGCTATTTTGCGTGCGGTGATTCAAGGAGCAGGGAAGAGCACATGACGCGTAATGGCAACGGCAGCGATGTCCTCGGGCATGGTTACTATCTCGAGGATTTGTCGGTCGGAATGGAGGCGAGTGTCTCCAAGAAGATCAGTAACGACGACGTCCTCGTCTTTGCCGAGCTGTCGGGCGACGTCAATCCGGTTCACCTGAACGACGACTTCGCTGCCTCGACCATGTTCAAGAAGCGGATTGCCCACGGCTTCCTGACCGGCAGCCTGTTCTCCACCGTGCTCGGCACCAAGCTGCCCGGTCCCGGATGTATCTATCTCTCGCAAAGCATGAAATTCCGCGCCCCCGTCTATATTGGCGATGAGGTGGTGGCGACGCTGAAGATCACCGCGCTCGACGCCGAAAAGGGTCGCGCCACTCTCGCCTGCATCTGCGCCGTCAACGGCAAGCCCGTGCTCGAAGGCGAGGCGGTGATGATGGTCGACCGCAGGTCCCCGCGCCAATAGGACGAAATCGAAGGATGGATGATGGACATTGTCCGCTCGTGGCGGGACGTACCGGGCCGTCTCAAGGGCGCCGCTCTCGCCATCGGCAATTTCGACGGTGTCCATCGCGGCCACCAGGCGGTGCTGCTCGAGGCGAAGCGCATCGCCGATGCTGAGGGACGCCGTTCGGGCGCGGTGGTGTTCGAGCCGCACCCGCGCGCGTTCTTTGCGCACGACCGGCCGTTCTTCTACCTGACGTCCCTGCCGCTCAAGCTGGAGCTCCTCGCGGAGCTCGGTCTTGACCAGACCTTCGTCATTCCCTTCGACCAGGCGCTTTCGTCCCTCAGCGCCGAGGCGTTCGCCACCGACGTCGTGGCGCGCGGCCTCGGCGCCTGGCATGTCGTGGTCGGCTACGACTTCACCTACGGCAAGGGGCGCACCGGCACGACCGAAGGGCTCGCCGCGATCGGCCGCGCGCACGGCTTCGGCGTCGATGTGGTGTCTCCGGTCGGTCAGAACGGTGTGACCTTCTCATCGAGCAGCATCCGCGAGCATCTTCGCAAAGGCGAGGCGCGCGAGGCCGCCGAGCAGCTCGGCTATTGGTGGCGCATCAGGGGCACGGTCGAGCCCGGCCACGGCCGCGGCAAGGGACTCGGCTTTCCGACGCTGAACCTTCCGCTCGCCGAAGGCCAGGACGTGGCGCAAGGCATCTATGCCATGCGCGTCTATCATAAGGGCCGCCGCTACGCCGCCGCTGGCTACGTCGGGGCGAGCCCGACCTTTGGCGACGGCACGCCGGCGCTCGAGGCCTATCTGCTCGACTTCGACGGCAACCTGTATGGCGAGGATGTCGAGCTCGAGTTCATCGCGCTGCTTCGCGGCGATCGCGCCTTTGCCGACAAGGATTCCTTGGCGAAGCAGATGCACGAGGATTGCGACGCCGCGCGCACCGTCCTCGGCAAAATCGAGCGCGACGACCCCATCCGCCGATTTCCGCTCGGCCGCGCGCTCGAAGCTGCAGCGCTGGATTGTCGCGAGCCCGGTTGCTAGAACCGCCCGCGAGATTCGAATGCGAGCGGCATCCGCGATGGGCGCAAGCTTCCGGCACAAGAAGCAAGCAAGGATCATGACCAAAACCACCAAGCGCGGCAGGGCCGCCGCAAAGACGGCGCCGTCGCGCAAAGCAGCGAAGGCAAAGGCTCCCGCCAAGGCGAAGGCGGGAAAGGCCGCGGCGAGAGCGAAAGCCGCACCCCTCAAGGCGAAGCGCGCACCTCCGAAGTCCAAGCCCGCTGCTGCCAAGTCAAAGCCCGCACGCGTTAAGCCAAAGACCAAACCTGCCGCCAAGGCAAAGAAGCGGACGGCCAAGTCGCCGGCGGCCAAGTCGCGGGCAGCCGAGACGCGGGCGGCCAAACCGCGCGCCAAAGCCAAGAAACTCTCGAAGACCTCCAAGCCACAGGCGAACCGCGAAGCCGCCAAACTGCAAGCCGCCAAACGGGGCACCGCCAAGCCACGGACGCTCCAGCCAGGCGCGACGCAGCCATCACCACCCAAAAAGCCGGCTTCACCCCCGCAAACACGCAAGCCGAAGCAAACTGCCAAACCGCTCACGGTGCACACCACGCGCGATTGGAGCGAGACTCTGTTCCTGCCCAAGACCGACTTCCCCATGAAGGCCGGCTTGCCCGAGCGCGAACCCGAGCTGCTCAAGCGCTGGCGCGGAATGCGCCTCTACGACAGGCTGCGCGAAGACGCGATCGGCCGGCCGAAATTCGTGCTCCATGACGGACCGCCTTACGCCAACGGCCACGTCCATATCGGCACCGGGCTGAACAAGATTCTCAAGGATGTCGTCGTCCGCTCTCAGACGATGATGGGCAAGGACGCCAATTACGTTCCGGGCTGGGACTGCCACGGCCTTCCCGTCGAATGGAAGGTCGAGGAGGAGAATTATCGCGCCAAGGGCAAGACCAAGCCGAACCTCGCCGATGAAGCCGCCATGATTGCGTTCCGGGCCGAGTGCCGCGCCTACGCCGAGCATTGGCTGTCGGTGCAACGCGAGGAATTCAAGCGGCTCGGTGTCCAGGGCGACTTCGACCATCCTTACACGACCATGAGCTTCGACGCCGAGGCGACCATCGCTGCAGAGCTGATGAAGTTCGGCATGAACGGGTTGCTCTATCGCGGGTCAAAGCCGGTGATGTGGTCGGTGGTCGAGCGCACGGCGCTGGCCGAAGCCGAGGTCGAATATGAGGAGATCGAGAGCCCGGCGATCTACGTGAAGTTTCCGGTGAGCTACTCGGCCGGAGGCGCCGTCGGCTGGAGCGACGGGTCGCCCGAGTTCAGCGCCAGTCTAGCGGCCGCCGCCAAGGAGAGCTTCCTCAAGCTCAAAGACGCCTTCATCGTCATCTGGACCACGACGCCCTGGACCATCCCGGGCAACCGCGCGATCTCCTTCTCGCCCGCCATCGGCTACGGCCTGTACCAGGTGCGGGAGGCGCCTGAGGGGAATTGGGCTAAGCCGGGCGACAAATTCGTGCTCGCCGACAATCTTGCCGGCGCGGTGATGGCCGCCGCCAAGGTGACCGACTTCCGCAAGCTCGCTCCGGTCTCGACCGCCGAGATCGCGAGCGTCCGTGCCGCCCACCCGCTGCACGCTTCCGGCTATGCCTTCGACGTGCCGCTGCTTGCCGGCGAGCACGTGACCGAGGACGCCGGCACCGGCTTCGTGCATACCGCTCCCGGCCACGGCAGCGAGGACTTCGAGATATGGGAGCACTCGCGAGCCGATCTCGACAAGCGCGGCATCGGTACCAAGATCCCGTTCACCGTCGATGAGGCCGGCTTCTTCACCAAGGATGCGCCAGGCTTCACCGGCAAGCGCGTGGTGGACGACAAGGGCAAGTTCGGTGACGCCAACGACGCCGTGATCAAGGCGCTCGCCGAGGCCAACGCGCTGGTCGCGCGCGCGCGTTACAAGCACGATTATCCGCATTCCTGGCGGTCTAAGAAGCCGGTGATCTTCCGCGCCACGCCGCAATGGTTCATCGCTATGGACCGGCCGATCGAGGGCGACACCGGCGACACGCTGCGCGAGTACGCCCTCCAGGCGATCGGCGATACGCGGTTTGTGCCGCCGCAGGGCGCTAACCGCATCAAGGGCATGGTCGAGACGCGCCCCGACTGGGTCGTGTCGCGCCAGCGCGCCTGGGGCGTCCCCATCACCGTGTTCCGACACAAGGAAACCGGCGAGGTGGTGCCGCGCGCGGGCTTCAGCGGCTCGACCGCTCTGATCGAGAGGATCGTCGAAGCGTTCCGCCAAGAGGGCGCCGACGCCTGGTTCAAGGCGGGCGCGCGCGAGCGCTTCCTGACCGGGCTTGTCGGCAACCCCAGCGACTTCGAGAAGGTCGACGACATTCTCGACGTGTGGTTCGACTCCGGCTCGACGCACGCCTTCGTGCTGGAGAAGCGGAAAGACCTCGCTTGGCCGGCCTCGCTCTATCTGGAAGGCTCGGACCAGCATCGCGGCTGGTTTCAGTCTTCGCTGCTCGAGTTGTGCGGCACGCGCGGCTGCGCCCCTTACGACGCAATCGTGACGCACGGCTTCGTGCTCGACGAGGGCGGGCGCAAGATGTCGAAATCGCTCGGCAATGTCGTGGCGCCCGAGGACGTGATCCGCCAATCGGGTGCGGAGATCTTGCGGCTGTGGGCCATGAGCTCCGACTATGCCGAGGACCTGCGCATCGGTCCCGACATCGTCAAGGCCAATGTCGAATCCTACCGTAAGCTCCGGAATACGCTCCGCTATCTGCTCGGCAATCTCGCCCATTATCAACCCGCTCTTGCCGTGCCGTATGCCGAGATGCCCGAGCTCGAGCGCTACATGCTCACTCGGCTCGCCAAGCTCGAAGATGCCGTGCGTTCCGGCTATGCGGAGTTCGACTTCAAGCGGGGCTTCCATGCTCTGTTGAATTTCTGTGTCAACGACCTGTCGGCCTTCTATTTCGACATCCGCAAGGACGCGCTTTATTGCGATCCATATGATTCGCCGACGCGCCGCGCAGCGCTGACGGTGCTCGACAGACTTTTTCTCGCGCTGACCGCATGGCTTGCTCCCATGCTGTGCTTCACCATGGAGGAGGCCTGGCTGAACCGCTTTCCCAACGACAAGGGCTCGGTGCACCTCAGGCAATTCCCGGAGGTTCCACGCGAATGGCGCGACGAAGCGGTCGCCGGGAAATGGCGCAAGGTGCGCGCGCTACGCCGCGTGGTTACCGGCGCGCTCGAGCTCGAACGGAAGGAAGGACGGATCGGTTCGAGCCTCGAAGCCGCACCCAAAATCTATGTCGCCGACGACGCCATGCGCGCGGCGCTGCACGGCGTCGATCTCGCCGAGATCGCCATCACCAGCGGAGCTGAGCTCCTGACCGGGCAGCCGCCCGAGAACGCCTTCCGTCTCGATGACGTGCCGGGCGTCGCCGTGGTATTCGCCCGTGCCAAGGGCACGAAATGCGCGCGCTCCTGGAAGATCCTCACCGAGGTCGGGTCGGACCCTGAGTTCCCCGAGCTTTCGCGACGCGACGCCGCGGCCGTGCGCCAATTCGATGCGCGCCGCGCCGAAGCCGCGGAGTAGGGGGATGGCAAGACGGTGGCTATGGGGCCCGGTATCGGCGCTTGGGCTCGGGGTCGCGGCGATCGTCGCCCTGCTCGACCAGGCGAGCAAGGTGTGGGCGCTGCACGTCTACGATCTCGGCGCGCGCGGCAGCGTCACGCTCACCCCGTTCTTCGATCTTGTCCTGGTGTGGAACCAGGGCATCTCATACGGGCTGCTACCGCAGGAAGGCGCGCTTGGCCGGCTCGGGCTGATCGCCTTCGCTCTGGCCGCGAGCCTCGCACTCGCCATCTGGCTCGCGAGCCACACTTCGAGGCTCGCGGCAGTCGCTATCGGGCTGATCATCGGCGGTGCCATCGGCAACGCCATCGACCGCGTTGTTTACGGTGCGGTTGCCGACTTCTTCTCGTTCCACGCCTTCGGCCTTGAATGGTATGTGTTCAATATCGCCGATACCGCCATTGTTGCCGGGGTGGTTGGGCTCCTGTATGACTCATTATTCGGGGGCCACAAAAAGGTCGGAAACCATTCTAAGATGTGAATAAATTCGGCCTCGCCGGATGTTCTAGGGGGAACTTTGGGGCACTTGCCAGCCATAACACTTGTCGGCCGGCCGTTCGGCCTTGCTGCGGCTGTTGCCGTAACCCTTGCCCTTGGCGGCTGCGGCGGCATCGAGTTCCAGGGCAAGGTGTTCGACTATATGGGCCTGTCCGGCGACCGCGAGCAGGCCGACGTGCGCATGAGCGAGCGCCCGCCGCTGCTTCTGCCCCCTAATCTGCACCAACTGCCTCAACCCGGTTCGGGCGCGGCCGTCGCCACCGCCCGCCAGGATTGGCCGACCAATCCCGAAGTTGTCCAGAAGCAGGTCGCCAAGGAGAAGGCAGCGGTAGCCGCAAAGGCCGAATCGGTCGACGATCCAGTTAACCCCTATGCCGGCAAGCCGACGCTGCTCGACAAAGCCTTCGGGAGGCTCAGGGGGACGGCGGAAGCTGCTCCGGTCGACGACGTCCCTGAGCCGGACCCGTCGGACAAGAGGCCCGAGGACAAGGGCAGCACGAGTATCGCTACGGCAGCCGGTCCGAAAGCGCCGCAAGTACCTAACGCGGTCATGCCTGCGCCTGAGGACGATCCGTTCCACCCGACCTCGCCCGGGAGCTACAAGGGTGTTTCAGGCGGCGACAGCCCGAAGAACTATTGACGCGTGCCGCGTCAGGAATGCGACGGCCACTTTCCCGAATTGGCTTGAAAAGGCGGGCCTGGGGCCTGAAATTCGAGGCCTGACGCCCGGCATAATCCTTGCTGGGCATGGCGCATGTCTCACTTAAGGCCCCGGTTCGATGGTGATGTGGATGTTTGATCAACTGGCGGCGCTGCTCGATGCCCGCATGCCGCTCGTGCTTGCCTGCGCCAGCCTCGCCTCGATGGCGGTGGTGGTCGCTGCGCCCGGAAAGTCCGCGGCGGCGGAGCGAGCGCACGAGTTCAAGCTCGCCAACGGGCTCGATGTCGTGGTGATCCCGGATCATCGCGCGCCGGTCGTCACCCAGATGGTCTGGTACAAGGTCGGTGCCGCCGACGAGCCGCCGGGCTCCTCCGGCATTGCTCATTTTCTCGAGCACCTGATGTTCAAGGGAACCGATACGATCCCGACCGGCCAGTTTTCCAAGATCGTTGCCAGGAACGGCGGCGAGGACAACGCCTTCACCAATCACGACGTCACCGCGTATTTCCAGCGCGTCGCCAAGGACCGCCTGCCGACCGTGATGGCCATGGAAGCAGATCGCATGGCGAACCTGCGCCTCTCAGAGGAGGACGTGGTCACCGAGCGCAATGTCATTCTCGAAGAGCGGCGCTCGCGCGTCGACAACGACCCGGGCTCGATCCTCCAGGAGCAGATGATGGCGGCGCTTTACGCCAACCATCCTTACGGCATCCCGATCATCGGCTGGGAGCATGAGATCGAAGCGCTCGACCGCACCGACGCGCTCACCTACTACAAGCGCTTCTATGCGCCAAACAACGCCATCCTGATCGTCGCTGGCGACGTCGAGCCGGACGAGGTCAAGCTGCTCGCCGAGAACACATACGGCAAGCTGAAGGCCAACTCCGAGCTGAACGGACGCGCGCGCCCCAAGGAGCCCGAGCATTACGCGCCGGTCAAGGTGACGCTGGAGGACCCGCGCGCCGGGCGCACTACGGTGCAGAAATACTATCTATCGCCGAGCTATGCCTCGGCGGCGCCCGGCGAGGCCGAGGCACTCGACCTTCTGATGCGCGCCGCCGCCTCAGGTTCGGTCAGCCGCATCTACAAGAAGCTCGTCATCGAGGGGAAGAGGGCCGCCAATGCAGGCGGCTGGTATTCGGACTCGGGGCTAGATTCAGGCAGGCTCGGCTTCTACGCCATCGCCGCCGAGGGCGTCTCGGCCGAGGATCTCGATGCGGCGATCGAATCGGTGATCGAGGAACTGCGGGAGACCGGCACCACTGAGGACGAACTCGACCGTGCCCGCGCCTCCTATCTCGCCGAGTTCGTCTACACCTCCGACAGTCAATCGCGTATGGCGCGGCAATATGGTTGGCGACTTTCGACCGGCATGACCATCGAGGACGTCGAGGATTGGCCCGAGCGACTGAAGCGTGTCACGGTCGATGACGTGCGCAACGTCGCGCGCAAATATCTGATCGACAAGAATTCCGTCACCGGCTATCTGCTGCCGGCGCCCGATTACACGGGCAGCATTGGTGAGAAGCCGGCGAATGCGCCAGTCAAAGGCAAATCGTGATCGCGCCCGGAGCGTGGCTTCCGACCGCAACTACGCGGCTCGCCGCCGCTTTGCTGCTCAGCATCGCCACGCCCGCGGCTCAGGCTAGCGACATGAAACTTGAGCGCGTCACGAGTCCGGGCGGCATCGAAGCCTGGCTCGTCGAAAGTCACGCCAATCCCCTGATCGCCATGCGCTTCGCCTTTCGCGGCGGCGCCACCCAGGACGACAAGGGCAAGGAGGGGCTCGCTTATTTCGTCTCGGCGATGATGGATGAGGGCGCTGGCGACCTCGACGCATTGGCCTTCCAGGAGAGGGCGCAAAGCCTCGCCATGCGCATGGATTTCGACGCCTCTCGCGATGTGATGCTTGGCAATCTTCAGACGCTGACCGTCAACAAGGACGCGGTGTTCGACCTGGCGCGGCTCGCCCTCACCAAGCCGCGCTTCGATGCCGACGCGACCGAGCGCGTCCGCGCCCAGATCCTCGCCGGCCTCAAATTCGACGAGCACGATCCCGAAACGGTCGCCTCGCTCGCCTGGGACCGGCTCGCCTTCCAGGGCCACCCTTATGGCCGCCCGATCAAGGGCACGCTGCAATCGATTGCCGCTATCTCGCGCGACGATCTCAAGTCCTATGTCGACCGCATGTTCGCCCGCGACAAGCTGGTGATCTCGGTGGTCGGCGACATCGATGCGGCCACGCTCGGCCAGGCGCTGGACCATATCTTCGGCCCGCTGCCCGCGCGGTCGGAGCTCGCCGCGGTGGCCGACGCCAATCCGCCGCTCGGCCCGACGCAAGAGATCATCGAGATGGACGTGCCGCAATCGGTGGCGCAATTCGGCCATCGCGGCATCGCCCGGAAGGACAGCGACTTCATCGCCGCCTACGTGTTGAATTACGTCATCGGCGGCGGCGGCTTCTCCTCCCGGCTGATGGAGGAGGTTCGCGAAAAGCGCGGGCTCGCCTACTCCGTCCATTCCAATCTCTATCCATACGAGCACGGCGCGATCTTCGTCGGCAACGTGGCGACCAAGAACGAGGAGGTCGGCCAGTCGCTCGAGGTGATCGAAAGCGAGCTCCGGCGCGTTGCCGAGCAGGGACCGACCGCCGAGGAGCTCACCAACGCCAAGAGCTATCTGACCGGCGCCTATGCGCTCAGATTCGAATCGTCGTCGTCGATAGCGAGCCAGCTTCTCGCCATCCAGATCGAGGATCTTGGCATCGACTACGTCAACCGGCGCAACAAGCTGGTCGAGGCTGTGACCCTCGAGGACATCAAACGCGTCGCCAAGCGACTGATCGAGGCTGACCGGCTGATCACCACGATCGTCGGCAAGCCGGTAGCGGTGGCGCCCCAGCCAGCCCCAGGCTAAGAAAATGCGCTGTCATTGCTGGGCTTGTCACGGCAATCCGTGTCTTTGAAATCGTGGATGCCCGGCACCAAGGCCGGGCATGACGCTTCCGTGACGCTTTAGGGAACGGTAAATGCCGCTGACCCAATCCGTGCAAGGCTGTCTTGAGACAACCATCGGCTCGCTCGGGCTGAAGCAGGCCTCCCTCGACGACAATCTGAACGCGCTCGAAACCGCGCTGTCCGCCTTGCGCGAGGCTCACGCCGAAGGAACGCTTCCTATGCTGCGCGTGCCCGAATGGCGCGACGACATCGCGGCTGCCAGCGCGGCGCTCAGAAAGCTCAGCCAGGGCGCCCGCACGCTGATCTTCTTCGGCACCGGCGGCTCGAGCCTCGGCGGTCAGATTCTCGCCCAGCTCGGCGGCTGGAACATTCCCGACGACGACAAGCATGGTAGGGAGACGAGGCCGCGCACGCGCTTCTACGATAATCTCGACGCCCGCACGCTCGAGGTCGGCCTTGCCGGTTTCGACCTCAAAACGGCGCGCTTCGTCGTCATCTCGAAGTCAGGGGGCACCCCCGAGACTTTGGTGCAGATCACTTCGGCCATCGACGAGCTGCGCCGGGCCGGCCTGGAAGCGAGCATCCCCGACATGTTCCTCGCCGTCACCGAGCCAGCGGCAAAGGGCAAGTCGAACGGTCTCCGCGCTTTGTGCGAAGCATTCTCGATCCCCATCCTCGATCATGACCCAAATATCGGCGGCCGCTTCTCGGGCCTGACCAATGTCGGGTTGCTGCCGGCGCTAGCTCGCGGCCTCGACGTCGTTGCGTTGAGAGAAGGCGCGCAGGGCGTGATCGATTCCCTGCTCGATTCGCGTCCCGCGAACAGCTTTGCCCCGGCGGTTGGCGCTGCTGTCGCCGTCGGCCTCGCCAAGGAATGCGGCGTCCGTGCCAATGTGATGCTCCCCTATAACGACCGGCTGTCGCGCTTCGCCGCCTGGTATGTCCAGCTTTGGGGCGAGAGCCTCGGCAAAGGCGGCGAGGGGACCACGCCGGTCGCCGCGCTCGGCCCGGTCGATCAGCACAGCCAGCTCCAGCTCTATCTCGACGGCGCGCCGCAGCATTTCATTACCGTGATCCGCCAAAGCCCGGAAGGGCAAGGTCCTCGCATCCCGACCGACCTCGCCAAGCTCGCGGGCGCCGACTATCTCGCTGGTCGCTCGGCCGGTGACCTCGTCGCGGCGCAGCAGCGCGCCATTCCCGAGGCCCTGATCGAGGCGGGGCGACCGGTACGCACCATTGACCTCGAAGCGCTGGACGAGCGCGCGCTCGGCGCCCTGATGATGCATTTCATGCTGGAGACCATCCTCGCCGCGCATCTGTTGGGCGTCGACCCGTTCGACCAGCCGGCGGTAGAATCGGGTAAAGTGCTGACCCGCCGGTATCTCGCCGGCGCCGAGGCGAAGTCCCAAGATGGCCATCCGCAAGCTCCCGCCCAATCTCGTCAACCGCATCGCCGCGGGTGAGGTCGTCGAGCGGCCGGCGAGCGTCGTCAAAGAGCTGGTCGAGAACGCGATCGACGCCGGCGCCTCCCGCATCGACATCCTCGCCTCGGCCGGCGGACTTGGCATCATCCGCATCATCGACGACGGCGCGGGCATGGACGCATCGGATCTTGCGCTTGCGGTCGAGCGTCACGCCACCTCCAAGCTTGCCGACGACGACAACCTCTCGCATATCTTGACGCTCGGCTTCCGCGGCGAGGCCCTACCCTCGATCGGCGCGGTAGCGCGGCTCGCCATCCAGAGCCGAGCGCGCGGTCACGCTGATGCCTACGAGGTCGTCGTCGACGGCGGAAAGAAGACGGCGCTCAGGCCGGCGGCGCTTAGCGGCGGCACGCGGGTCGAGGTGCGCGATCTGTTCTACGCGACCCCGGCGCGGCTAAAATTCATGAAGTCCGAGCGCGCCGAGAGCGCGGCGATCGCCGACATGGTTAAGCGGCTCGCGCTCGCCAAGCCCGAGATCGGCTTCAGTCTCGCCAATGGCGAGCGCACCACGCTGCGGCTGGAGGCCTGCCCGCCCGGGCTGATCGACCATGGTCTGGCGCGGCTCGGCCGCATCCTCGGCGAGGATTTCGTAAAGGACGCGCTGGCGGTGCGCGCCACGCGCGGCGACATTGCGGTCGAAGGGTTCGCCGGACTACCTACACTGCACCGGCCGAACGGCTCGCAGCTTTATCTTGCGGTGAACGGGCGTCCGGTGCGCGACAAGCTGCTCGCCGGCACCGTGCGCGCGGCCTATGGCGATCTCCTGCCGCAGGGGCGCTATCCCATGTTGGCTTTATTCCTAAGGATTCCGGCCGAGGAGGTCGACGTTAACGTCCATCCGGCCAAGACCGAGCTCAGATTTCGCGACCCCAACGCCGTGCGCTCGCTCTTGATCGGCGCGCTGAGGGACGCGCTCGGCGCCGCGGGCCATCGCGCCACCGCGTCTCTCTCGGAGGCCGCGCTCGAGCGCATGACGCGGCCCGAGGGCGCCTCGCCGTCGGAAGCCTCCGCGCAACGCCAGGGCCATTACGGCGCGGCGCGGCGCCCATTGGGCTTCGCCGAACCTGGGCAAGCGCCACTCGTACCTTTTGCCGAGCCGAGCGGCGACACGCGCGGAACCCAGGGCGCCAACGACAGGACGGCTACGGCTTATCCACTCGGCGCCGCGCGGGCGCAGCTTACCGAAACGTTCATCATCGCCGAGACCGAGGATGCGCTCATCATCGTCGATCAGCACGCGGCGCATGAGCGCCTCGTCTATGAGCGGCTGAAGCGCTCTTTCGCCAATGGCGGCATCGCCCGACAGATGTTGCTGATCCCCGAAGTGGTCGAACTCGACGGCGAGGCGGCCGCGAGCCTGGCAGCGTCTGCCGCCGAGCTGGAGCGTCTCGGTCTTGTAGTGGAGCCCTTCGGCGCGAGCGCCGTCGTGGTGCGCGAGGTGCCCTCTCTGCTTGGTACCTTTCCCGTCAAGGACCTGCTCAACGACTTGGCTGATGAGCTTGCCGAGCGCGAGAGCGAGGAGGGCAGCAGGCTGCTGGCCGAGCGGCTCGATCATGTGCTCTCGACCATGGCCTGCTATGGCAGCGTGCGCGCCGGCCGGCGGTTGAGCCCTGAGGAGATGAACGCTCTCCTTCGCGATATGGAGAAGACGCCGTTCACCGGCCAATGCAATCACGGTCGCCCGACCTATATCGAGCTCAAGCTCACCGACATCGAGAAACTGTTTTCGCGCCGCTGATAAGTCAGAGGCGCGGCGTTCTCGGCAGCTCGACCTTCTCCGTGGTCTTATTCTCGGTGACGCAAGCCGCGAGTTCGGCGATCGCGTCGCGCGTGCCGGTCAGCTTGAAGCTGACCTTCATCCCTTCCGTCTGGATGGTCAGCACCTTGCCCTCGCGCATCGCTTCCAGCACGGGGTCCGACGTATCCAACGGAATGAGGATGCCGTGTGGATCGACCACCTTGGCGAGCGCCGGGATCGGGTCGCGCGCATCGACCAACAGCAGCACGGCATGGCTCGAGCCGACCACGAACTCACGCTCTTCGTCGGCGAGGACTAGGCCCCAGTCGAAATCCTTGCTGATGACGAAGCCGAGCAGAACGCCCGCTTCCGATTGCGCGGTCATCGTGCAATCGCGGAAATTGCCCTCGCTGTCGTAATTGGCCTCGCCCTTCCACACGCCCGATACGAACGAGGCCGCCTCCGGTAAGGGCGCGAATGTCATCATAAAAAACGGCGCCAAGAGCAAGGCTCTGATCGTCATGGCATATCCCGCAAGATCGCCCAGTAACATTTAAGCACAAGCCGGGCGCAAGCGGGTGAAGGTTGCGGCTCAACCGCCAGCTTTTGCCAGCGCAATGAGGGTATCGCCGTAGCGGCGCCGGTCGATTTCCCGGAACGGCGGCGGCCAGGCGATTTCGGCACCGGCCCGCTCCTCGATCACGGCGATGGCACTTTCGTCAGCCCACCCCCCATCGACCGCGGACGCAAGCGCTTGTTCCCCGAGTCCCGTGCCGTAGGGAGGGTCGCAAAAGATGAGATCGAAGGGTTGCAGCGCGCCGGCGTCGCCGAGTTTCGTCGCGTCGCGTCGCCAGATCTTGGTGACGCCTGTCAAGGACAGCGCCTCGACATTGCGGCGAATGGCGCCGCGCGCCGCGGCATCCTCCTCGATCAACACGGCGTAGCGCGCGCCGCGCGACAGCGCCTCAAGCGCGAACGCGCCGGTGCCGGCGAACAGGTCGAGCACGCGCGCCCCCTCGAAGTCGAAGCGCGCCGGACCGTGCTCCAGCACGTTGAACAGAGCCTGCCGCACGCGATCGGAGGTTGGGCGCGTGGCGAGCCCCTTCGGTGCATCGAGCGAGGCGCCGCGGAAC
Organism: uncultured Alphaproteobacteria bacterium; assembly: GCA_963816805.1. GTDB lineage: Bacteria > Pseudomonadota > Alphaproteobacteria > Rhizobiales > Methyloligellaceae > Methyloceanibacter. The sequence goes on along the minus strand of CAWFLU010000023.1, from coordinate 168,905 downwards.
TTGCCGGCTACGATGCGCATCGTGCGCTCATTTTCGCCGTGTCGCCTGCCGGTCGAGCTTGCCGCGGTGTAGGCCGAGCTCGGCGGCGAGTTTGGTGCCCAGCTGATCGACCAGCACCTTCGGCTTCACCTCCTCGGCCGCGCCCTCGGCGATATCGCCGAGCGCGAACGGCCCGAACGAGACCCGGATCAGCCGGTTCACGACGAGGCCGAGATGCTCGGCAAGCCGCTTCACCTCGCGGTTCTTGCCCTCGCGAAGCGCGAGCGTGAGCCACAGATTGCTGCCTTGCTCGCGGTCGATCCGCGCCTCGACGCCTCCGTAATGGATCCCGTCGATGGTTATGCCGTCGCGGAGCGCGTTGAGCGCTTCCTGGGTCACCCGGCCATGGGCGCGCACGCGGTAACGTCTGAGCCAGCCGGTACTCGGCAGCTCGAGATGGCGGGCGAGCGCGCCGTCGGTCGTCAGCAGCAAAAGCCCCTCGGTGTTGATGTCCAGCCGTCCGACCGAGACGACGCGCGGTAAGCTCTCCGGCAACGCTTCGAAGACGGTTTTTCGGCCTTGCGGGTCTTTGTGACTGGTCACCAGCCCGCGCGGCTTGTTGTAGCGCCAGAGCCGCGGCGCTTCGGCTTGCGGCAGCGGCTTGCCATCGACCACGATCTTGTCGGTGGCGGCAACGACGTGCGCCGGAGTCGTCAGCACCTTGCCGTTCACGGCGACCCGGCCGGCCTCGATCATCCGCTCGGCGTCGCGGCGCGAGCAAAGTCCTGCATGGGCGATCGCCTTGGCGATGCGCATCGGTTCAGCGGTCTTCGGGATAGGCGTATTTGCTCCAGGCGATTTCGCATGAGGTCGATTAGCCTTGGCGGCTTGCGTCCTGATCGTTGGCGGTTTGGGCTTACGCGGCCCTTGACGCTCGTCTCGCTTACCGCCCACTTTGCCGCGCATGGTTGCGAAGCTTGCAGATGGAGTGCCAACAAGCAAGGCCGCACGGCCCATGGATCTTGCATTGCAGGAGGCCCGTGACGCCGAGCTGCTCGGAGAGGTGCCGATCGGCGCGGTCGTGGTGAGCGCCCTAGGCGAGGTGCTGGCCCGCGCCGGCAACCGCACGCTCGCCATGCGCGATCCGACGGCGCACGCCGAGCTACTCGCCATTCGCGAGGCTTGCGCCAGGCTCGGCAGCGAGCGCCTGGTCGATTGCGACCTCTATGTCACGCTCGAGCCCTGCGCCATGTGCGCCGCGGCGATCTCCTTCGCCCGCATCCGCCGCCTCTATTTCGGCGCTGCCGATCCCAAAGGCGGTTCGGTCGAGCATGGTCCGCGCTTTTTTCAGCAGCCGACCTGCCACCATGCGCCGGAGATCATCGGTGGCATCGGCGAGAGCGAGGCGTCTGCCCTGCTCAAAGCCTTCTTCGCCGCCCGCCGCTGAACGCCTAACGGTCGCTCAGCATCAGGTTCCAATTGGACGGCGTGTACCAGAGGCAGGCGCCGAGCGGTTTCGAGTACAGGCAACCTGGCCCGGCCGCGGCCCGGCGAGCGCGCCGTGGCGCTTCGCTGACGGCAGCGCCTGCTCCCATTGGGCGCCAGCGTTTTGGCGAGCGAGCGTTGCCTCGGTGGAAGGGCTAGAACTCAGATGGCGAGAAGTATTGGACGGGTGGCAGTCTCCCTGTTTGGAGTTGCTTAGCGTCTCGCGACTAACAAAGCATGCATCGCAATAGTATCAGCGAGAAGAGTTCGACTTGATGCTTCAAGACAACTATCCGGCCGCCTGGTTATTGACGAAGGTTTGGAGAAATTCAGCCACCGCCGCCGTCGTGCCGGCCGCTTTAGCGGATTGGCGACCCCGATTTCGGCGTCCAATAGCGCATGCTTGGCGGATAATTCGCTTCAGGGAATTGGCGCTGGAGAGCCTGGGTCTCGTAATTGCCCTTATGATAGGGCACGAAACCGAAATAAAAGTCGGTGCCGCCGGGTCGTCCCGGCGAATAATAATAGGGGTAGATCGGCGGCCGGCCGCGCCTGAAGATCGGCTCGGCGCTCGCCGGAGCCAGCGAGCCGGGCACGACAAGTGATAGCACGATCGTCGCCGCGAGGATGCGGGCCAGTCTCTCCACAAACGATGCCTGCATCATAGGCGTTTCGAATTCCCAGTGGGCCGACGTGAAACTTCCCATGCAAGCCGCTGCTTGACAAGGAGCGGGCAAAAAACGGTGGCGCGGCGTCCGTGTTTATTGATCATGCAAACCCGTCATGAATGTGTCGCCGTTTGTCATCCAGCTCGCGATCGTGATCGTGGTCGTTCTCGGGGTCGCCGCCTGGACCCTGCGCTTTGCCTTGCGGGCCGGGGAGGGCGACGCCGCCGAGCCAATCATCAGGGCGCGCGCCAAGGAGCTGCAGGACGGCTGGTATCAGGTCGACATGGGCATTTCCAACCGCGCCCCTTACGGCTTGAGTGGCGTGTCGCTCCGCCGCGTGCGGCCGCGCTCAGCACGGCTAATGGCTCCGATCACCTCGGTCAGCACGCGCAAAGGCCGCTTCCAGGTCTGGTCCGACCCGAACGTCGATGATCCTGCGACCAGCATCCCGATACATGTCGAGGTCGGGCCTCATGAGGGACGGCTCGGCTTTGCCGCGCCGGGCGCCGAGGCGCATACCACCGCCTGGTTGTTCCTCCGCGACGGACGGAACGTCGCCGATCTGACTCTCGAGCTGTCTCTGGTCGATCGCGCAAGAAATATCCGGCGCTTCAAATTCGGCGTCGCTTTCGTTCGCCCGAGCTGATTGACCGGTCTCACGGACTGACCAGCGCGAGGAAGCGGTCGATCATGGCATTGACCTGGGCCGGTACTTCGAGCTGGCAGAAATGGCCTGAGCCGACGACGTGCCCGAAGTGGAACTCCGGAACCACCGCGCGCAAGCGGGCAATGTCGGCCCGAGGCGGGTTCTCGTCGGCGGCGATATGAAGCACCGGCACGATAACCCGGCCCTTGGCCGCGACAGCATCGTAGGCGTGCCCGCCCTCGAGCGCCGAGACCATGACGTGCTGCGGCGCAGAAATCATCACCGAAAGAATATGCGCCCGCCGTGCCGCGTCATCGGTCGGCAGAAACAGCACGGCGTCGGCATAATCGCCGAGCGTCTTGCGGAAGTTGGGCCCGCGGAGCCCGTCGATGAAGCTCGATAGCGCGGTGCCAACGGTCGCCGGCGGTGCGAGCCCGGCATCGATCGTCACGATCGCCGAGGGGAGCTTGGGATGGCTTGCGGCGAAGGCGAACGCAACGACGCCACCCATGCTGTGGCCGATCACGACCGGCCGCTCGAGGCCGAGCTCCTCGCGGAGAAAGGCGAGATCGTCGGCGAAAAGCTGCATGGTGTAGGTCTCATGCGGCTTGTCGCTCTGCCCGTGTCCGCGTAGATCGACGGCAACGACCCTATGGCCCTCTCGCATGAAATGCTCGAATTGTGGGCCGAAGAATGTGTGGTCACAGCACCAGCCATGCACCAAGAGGATCGGCCGCTGGGCGGCCATCGTGCTCGAAAAAGATCGAGACGCCGGCCCACCGCAGCAATGTCATGCGCCCGCCTCTGCCTGCCGCTTGCGCTCCATCAGCCGCCAGATCATCGGGGTGAAGATGAGCTGCATGGCCAGCGGCATCTTCGCGCCCGGGCAGACGATGGTGTTTGGCCGCGACATGAACGAGTCGGGCAGCATCGACAGCAGATAGGGAAAGTCGACGCCGCGCGGATTGGCGAAACGGATGATGAGCATGCTTTCGTCGGCGCTGGGAACGTCGCGCGCGACGAACGGGTTCGACGTGTCCACGGTGGGCACCCGCTGGAAATTGACATGGGTCTGCGAGAATTGCGGGCAGATGTAATTGATGTAATCGGGCATGCGGCGAAGGATAGCGTCGACGATCGCCTCTTGGCTGTAGCCGCGCACCAGCCTGTCGCGATGCAGCTTCTGCACCCATTCGAGGTTGATGACCGGAACGACGCCGATCAGGAGGTCGGCGTGCCTCGCGATATTGACTGTCTCGGTGACCACGGCGCCATGCAGCCCCTCGTAAAACAGCATGTCGGTTTCCGGCGGCAGGTCCTCCCACGGCGTGAACGTTCCGGCCTTCTGCCGATATGCGGCAGCATCCTCCTCCTCGTGCAGATATTTGCGCGCCTTGCCCGCTCCCGTCTTGCCATAGACACGGAACAGTGCCTCAAGCTCCTCGAACAGATTGGCCTCTGGGCCGAAATGGCTGAAATTTGCCTCGCCCTTGGCGTGCGCCTCGTCCATCCGCGTCCGCATGTCGTCGCGATCGTAGCGGTGGAAGGCATCGCCGTAGACGATCGCCGCGTTCACGCCCTCGCGCCAGAAGATCTGTTGAAAGGTGATGGTGACCGTGGTGGTGCCGGCGCCTGACGAGCCCGTGATGGCAATGACCGGATGCTTGGCCGACATGGCTCTCTCCAGTTTCAACCGTTCGCATATTATCAGGCGCGCGCAAGGGATTGATTCAAGCAAGCGATATCGTTGCCGCGACGCGCCGCGTCCGGGAGTTGGCTTTATCACGCCTCGATGAGGGGATGGCGCGCCGAAAAACGCAAACCTATGGTGTCCGCGTCCGTTGGCCGAACGCGGCGGGCGCCTCTCGCCGCGCCATGCGCGCTCAAGCAGTGCGTTTGTAGGGCCTCACGCATGAGCGCTTGCGGTGTCTAGCGGCGATGGGCCGCGCTTCTTTGGACAGGCAAGCTGCCTGCCCGATTCAAGCCAGCTTCTGGCAGGGTCTCGTAGTGGACCCGGGCGGAGCCCCGATGCCGCCCGAGTGCCTGGAAGCCAGGCAGCGGGCACCGCAATTCCCGCTCCACGACGCCTCATGAAAGCGCCCCTCAGTGAATGAGGTGGGTGCAGGATAACGGAGCTTCGGAAGGCGTGGACAAGGTCCCGTCGAATCCAAACTAAGCCGTCACGAGCTGCGTTCGATCTCGTCCGCCTCGCGCGCAATCGCGCGCCAGCCGATGTCGCGGCGGCAGAAGCCTTCGGGCCAGTGGATCCTGTCGACGGCCGCGTAGGCGCGTCGTTGTGCTTCACCAATGTCCTCACCGCGGGCGGTCACTCCGAGCACGCGGCCGCCATCTGCCAAGATGCGCGTGCCGTCCCGCTTCGTGCCGGCATGAAAGATCTGCACATCGTGATCGGCGCCGGCCTCGTCGAGCCCCTTGATTTCGGTGTTCTTCAACGGCGGGCCGGGATAGCCGCGCGCCGCCATCACCACGCAGAGCGCGGCATCGTCATGCCAGTCGAGCTCAAGGTCGCCCAGCTCGCCTTCAGCCACCGCTAGCAAAGCAGGGAGCAGATCGGACTTGAGGCGCATCATCAGCACCTGAGCCTCTGGGTCGCCCAACCGCACATTATATTCGATGAGCTTGGGTGCACCGTCCTTGATCATCAGCCCGGCATAGAGCACGCCCTTGAACGGCGTGCCGCGCGCACGCATGGCGGCGACGGTTGGCAGCACGATCTCGTTCATCGTGCGGGCGATCAGCTCAGGCGTCATGATCGGTGCCGGCGAGTAGGCTCCCATCCCGCCGGTGTTGGGTCCTTGATCGCCGTCATAGGCACGCTTGTGGTCCTGCGCGGTCGCAAGCGGCAAAGCGGTCTCTCCGTCGACCAGGACGAAAAAGCTCGCCTCCTCACCCTCAAGAAATTCTTCGATCACGATTTCCTTCCCCGCCTCGCCGTAGGCACCCAGGAAGAAGGCATCGATCGCCTGCGACGCCTGCTCGTTCGTCTCGGCGATGATCACACCCTTGCCTGATGCAAGCCCATCGGCCTTGATCACCGCCGGCTTGGGATTCGCCATGACATAGAGCAGGGCCTCCTCGGGATCCGTAAAGCGCCAGTAGCGAGCGGTCGGAATCCGATGCTCCCGGCAGAGATCCTTGGTGAAGCCTTTAGAGCCTTCGAGCTTAGCTGCCGCCTGCGACGGGCCGAACGCTTTGATGCCTGCAGCCGCGAGATCGTCGGCGAGACCGGCGACGAGAGGCGCCTCTGGTCCGATCACCGCGAGACCGATATCGTGCTCCTTGCAGAAGCGAATCACGGCCTCATGGTCGGCCACATCGAGGGCGACGCACGCTGCCAGAGCTTCGATCCCGGCATTGCCCGGCGCGCAATCGAGACGGTCGAGCAGGGGGCTTTGCTTCAGCTTCCAGGCGAGCGCGTGCTCCCTGCCGCCGCCCCCGATCAACAGCACGTTCATTTAGCCCAGGCTCCCGCTTGTGACCTGCATGTCGAGTCTGTATTGCATGGTCCTATAATCCCTGTCATGGCCGGGCTCGACCCGGCCATCCACGTCTTTGGGCTTCGGGCGCAAATCGTGGATGCCCGGACTTCGCCCGGGCATGACGTATCATTCGAGCGGGCTGATCAGAAGAATGGCCGACAGGACCGCAGCGCCAACCACCAATCTCGTCGAATATACCGTCTCCGAGCTCGCCTTCGCGCTCAAGCGGACGGTCGAGGACGCTTACGGCCTGGTCAAGCTGCGCGGCGAGATCTCGGGCTATAAAGGCCCGCATGGCTCGGGTCACTGCTATTTCACGCTCAAGGACGAGAACGCCTGCATCGAGGCGGTGATCTGGCGGAGCACTTTCGCCCGCCTCAAGTTCAAGCCCGAGGCCGGGCTCGAGGTCGTGGCGCGCGGCCGCGTCACCACCTATCCCGACAAGTCGAAATACCAGATCGTCATCGACGCGCTCGAGCCTGCCGGCGTCGGCGCGCTGATGGCGCTGCTCGAGCAGCGCAAGAAGATGCTCGCCGCCCAGGGCCTGTTCGCCGACGCGCGCAAGAAGGCGCTGCCTTATCTGCCGCGTATCGTCGGCGTGGTCACCTCGCCGACCGGCGCGGTGATCCGCGACATCCTGCAGCGGCTAGGCGACCGCTTCCCCTGCCACGTTCTGGTGTGGCCGGTGAGGGTTCAGGGCGAGACCTGCGCGCCCGAAGTTGCCGCGGCCATCGCCGGCTTCAACGCGCTCGATGATCGGCGCCACGATCCCGCGTCCTGACCTAATTATCGTCGCGCGCGGCGGCGGCAGCCTCGAGGACCTCTGGGGCTTCAACGAGGAGATCGTGGCGCGGGCCGTCGCCGCCAGCGCCATCCCGCTTATTTCGGCGGTCGGCCACGAGACCGACTGGACGATCATCGATCTCGTTGCCGACTGGAGGGCGCCGACGCCGACCGCCGCCGCCGAGCGCGCCGTGCCGGTGCGCGCCGACCTGCTCATCTCGGTGACCACCTTCGGCCTTCGCGCCGCGAGCACGCTCCGCCGCGCCCTGAAGTCGCAGCGCGACCGTTTCCTTGCCGCCACGCGCGGCCTGCCGCGCAAGGCCAACATCCTCGATCTCCCGCGCCAGCGCTTCGACAGCGCGAGCGCACGCCTGCCGCGCGCACTGCTTGCCAATGCGCGGGCGCATCATTCAAGATTCGAGCGCTGCGCCTCGCGCCTTCGTCCACACATCGTGGCGCGCGCCGCCGCCGCAGGGCGCGACAGGCTCATCCGCCTCGACCGTTCAGGCGAGCATGCCGTTGCTGCCATGCTGGCGCGATCGCGCTCCCGCATCGACGGCCAGGCGAAGTTGCTGCAAAGCCTCGGCTACCACAACGTGCTCGCGCGCGGCTTTTCTCTGGTGCGCGATGTCGACGGCGCGATGGTGCGGCACGCGTCCGAGGTGACCGGAGGCGCCGCGCTCGACATCGAGTTCGCCGACGGCCATGTCAGCGCGCATGCCGATTCGCGCGAACGGAAAGAGGCGGAGGTTAAGCCGTGGCGTGACAAGCAGGGCACGCTGCTCTAGCGTCACGGGACAATGGCGCCGCGCGCCGGCTTGAGATTATTGTGGCAACAGGCAACACAAAGAATCGGGCATCTTCGCTTTGATGAACCGCTTCGAACGCAATCTCGGCTTCAAGGGCGAGGCCAAGGTCAAATATCTCGACGGCGAGGTGCAGGTGCTCACCCCCGGCGATTTCGTGCGCTGCGCCGTCACCGGCCGCACCATCCCGCTCGATGAGCTCCGCTATTGGAGCGTCGAGCTGCAAGAGCCCTATATCGACGCCGCGACCTCGCTCAAGCGCTTCCGCGACACGCGTTCCGTTTCCGACTGAGTGTCAAACCCGCGAAGGCGGCATCCGGTAACCCAGGCACTAATGGGTGGCTGGCTCAAGCCCGGCAACGACAAATCAAGCTGTGGCGATAATCTTCGTGAGCAGCGCCTTCACCGCGTCTTCGTCCTCGAACTCGATGGCGATGGCGAAGGGCCGGGAGCAATGCTTCAGCTCGCCAAGCGGCGTGCCGTCGTCGTCGGGGAGCCGCACCCAATCCTTTTCGGTGGTGACCAGCATGGCCTTGCGCTCCTCGGCCTCTTTCAGCAGCGCCGCGGCCTGGCGATTAGTGTAGCGGTGATGATCGCCGAAGGAATGCTTGGCCAGCACGCGCGCGCCGTTGGTCCCGAGCGTCGCAAAGAATTTCTTGGGGCTGGCGATCCCGGCAAAGGCGATCACCGGCAGCACGCTGAGCCAGCGCCGGTCCTGGCGCGGCACGATGCGGGCTTTGACCACCGGCTTGCCATGCGCGGTGAAACTATGCTCGAGCGGCGCAGCGTGGCCGCCAGAGCCGATGACGACCAGCGTATCGGCGCGGGCGATCTGCGGGGCCAGTGGCGCCCGCAACGGCCCCGACGGCATCACCAGGCCGTTGCCCAGTCCCGAGCTGGCATCGACCACGATCAGCGACAGATCTTTGGTGAGGCCGGGATTCTGGAAGCCGTCATCCATGATGATGACGGTTGCGTCGGTGGCTTCGATGGCCTTGGCGCCTGCCGCGCGGTCGGCGGAGATCATGGTCGGCGCAGTCTCAGCCAGGAGCAGGGGTTCATCCCCGACCACTGCCGCGCTCTGGCCGGCGCTCACCGGCATCGGTCCCCTGGCGTTGCCGCCATAGCCCCGCGTGAGGAAACAGACTCGTGCCCCAAGCCGCCCGAGCAGGGAAGCGACCGCGATCGCCGTCGGCGTCTTGCCGCCGCCGCCCGCCGTGAAATTCCCGACGCAGATCACCGGAAGGCGCGAGCGGTACGGCGTCCCGCGCGCATACTTTGCCTCTGCCAGCCTGCCATAGAGCGTGCCGAGTGGCGCGAGCGCCGAGGCCACGCCGCCTCTCGGCCGATACCAGAATGACGGCGCCTCACGAAGCATGTTGCAGCGTGGTCTTGGGTGGAAGATAGGGCTCGAGCGCCGCGAGCGTGCGGGGCAGGGCGCCGCTCATGGCGGCTATTGCCGCTTCGGCGCGCGCTGTCATCTGCACCCGCGCCGCGTCGTTCTTGAGCAGGCCGAGGGCAGCCACGGCGAGGCTCGCTGCGTCGGTCGCCTCGTTGCAGCCGCCGGCCTTGAGCAGCTCGGTGTAAGAGTCGCGGAAGTTCTGCCAGTTGGGCCCGGTGAGCACGGCGGCGCCGAGCTTGATCGCCTCGACCGGGTTCTGGCCGCCGCGCGGCACCAGCGAGCCGCCAATGAAGGCGACCGGCGCCAGCGCATAGAACAGGCCGAGCTCGCCGATCGTGTCGGCGATGTAAATGTCGGTGCCGGGCTCGGGCAGCCGGCCCTCTGAGCGGAGACAGGCGCTAAGACCGGCGGCGCGCAGTTTCTCGGCGATGAGCGGACCGCGTTCGGGATGGCGCGGCACAATGATGGTGAGAAGGTCGGCCTGCTCGGGCTTCATCTTGAGATGGGCTGCTGCGACCATGTCCTCCTCGCCCTGATGCGTGCTGGCAGCGAGCAGCACCGTGCGGCCCGACAGCGCCGCGGCGAGCCGCCGCTTGCCGGGAAGGTCGGCTGGTGGCGGCGGGGCGTCGGCCTTGAGATTTCCGATATCGAGCGCGCGCGTCACCCCGAGCTGAGTGAAGCGCTCGGCGAGACGATCGTTCTGCGCAAGCACGAGGTCGAAGGACGAGAACAGCGGCCGGCTCATGCCGGGACGCCGCCGCCAGCGCTGGAACGAGGGGGTCGACATGCGGCCGTTGATGAGGACAAGCGGGATGCCTTGCGCCTTGGTCTCGAGCACGAGGTTCGGCCAGATCTCGGATTCGACCAGTACCGCCAGGTCGGGGCGCCAATGGTGCAAGAAGCGCTGCACATAGCCCTGGTTGTCGAGCGGCACATATTGGTGCACCGCGCCTTTGGGCAGCCGCGTGCGGGCGAGCTTGGCCGACGTGACGGTGGCGGTGGTGAGCAGGAGCCGCACCTCGGGATGATCGGCGGCGATGCTGTCGATCACCGGCAACGCGGCATTGGCCTCGCCGACGCTCGCCGCATGGAACCACGCAAGGAACCCGGCCGGACGCGCAGCGCTCGACAGGCCATAGCGCTCGGGCCGCCGGTCCAGCTCTTCCTTGCCGCGGCGCGTGCGCCAGGCGAGGATCAGCGGCGCGATCGGTGCGGCGAGCTGCGTAAAAGCCCGGTAGATCTTGAGCGACGGCCCCGGCTTGATGGCGTCTTTCTTGTTCAAGGGATCGCTTGCTCCGGCGAGGGCATAGGCACGCGCCGTCACCTCGGCCAGCGCCCGCTCGACCGCGAGGCGCCGGGTCTCGATCGACACTGCGTCCTCTCCAGCGAGGCGCACCGGATCGCCGATCACGATCGCGAGCGTCGAGAACGGCAGGTTGAGGGTGAATGCGCTCCAGGTCGGGAGGGTGAGGAACCTCCGCGTGGCGATGGCGAACGGCACAATCGGCCGTCCCGACATCGCCGCCAGCGTGGCGATGCCATTGCCGGCTTTGCGCGCCGGACCGGGCGGCACGTCTGCGGTCATGGCGACGGTCGCCCCCGAGGCGAGCGCACGCAAAGATTCGCGCACCGCCGTGGCGCCGCCGCGGTTCCGCCGCCGCTTGCCAGCGCCGGCGCCTCTGATCAGCCCCATGCCGAAGCGCTTCAGCACGGAGCCGATGATCTCGGCGTCGCCGTGGCGCGAGACCATGGCGCGCACATCGGCCGGGCGTTCGGGCTTCAGCTTCGGCAGCAGCAGGAACTGCCCGTGCCACATCGCGAGGATCTGAGGATGCTGATCGAATAGCTTGGCGTCGGTGTCGGCGGGCTCGCGCTTGATCGTGCTCGTGGCGTAGACCAGGCGCACATAGGACGCCAGGAGCGCGCTGCCTAAGGCCGCGGCGGGCTTCGATTCTAGCAGCCGTTTCAACATCAGACTTCGCGCGGGAGCTATTCGCCGGCCAGGGCGATCGCGCCTACGCCCTCGGACTCTGGCGCGGCCGCCGCAAATCCTCCGGCGATGCCGAACTGGGTGCGATGCAGCCTGGTGTAGAGTCCCCCTTTGGCGACCAGATCGTCATGGCGTCCAGCCTCGACGATGCGGCCCTGATCGAGCACGCAGATCACGTCGGCCTTCTTCACAGTCGACAGGCGGTGCGCGATCATCAGCACCGTACGGCCGCGCATCAGCCCCTCGAGCGCAATCTGCACCTTCGCCTCGGCCTCCGAATCGAGCGAGCTGGTCGGCTCGTCGAGCAGGAGGATGGGGGCGTCCTTGTAGATGGCGCGGGCAAAAGCGATGCGCTGGCGCTCGCCGCCCGACAGCAATCCGCCGGCCTCACCGACGCGCGTGTCGTAGCCCTTGGGCAGGCCGGTAATGAAATCGTGCGCAGCCGCGGCCTTGGCGGCGGCGATCACCTGCTCCTCGACCACCGGTTTCGATCCGTAGGCGATATTGGCGCGGATCGTGTCGTCGAACAGCACCGGATCCTGGGTCACCAGAGCGATCGAATCGCGCAGCGACTCAATGGTCGTGTGCTTGATGTCCTGCCCGTCGATGGTTACCCTGCCGCGCTCCGGATCGAAGAAGCGGAGCGCGAGATTTACGAGCGTGCTCTTGCCGGAGCCCGAGGGCCCAACCAACGCCACGGTCTTTCCCGACGGCACCGTCAGGCTGACGCCTTTGAGCACCGGGTTCTGCGGCTCGTAGGCGAACGACACATTGCTGAACTCGATCTCGCCCTGATTGAGGGCGAGCGGCTTGGCATCGGGAACCTCGACCAGGTTGACCTCGATGTCGATCACCCCGAACACGCGGCTCGCCGCTGCCATGCCTTCCTGAAGCTGGGTCTGGAGCGTGGCGGCGCTCTTGAGCGGCGTGTAGATGAGCAGCGCCGCGGTCATGAAGCCCATGAAATGGCCGAGCGTGAGGTCGCCGCGCACGCCCTTGGTTCCGGCGAAATAGATCGCGAGCGCAAAACCGAGTCCGGTCAAGAGCTCAATCGACGGACTGGACAGCGCGCGTGCGCGCGTGCCGCGCATGGTAAATTCGAGCGCCCGATTGACGGCCGATGCCGCGCGCGCCTCCTCGCGGTCCTCCTGGCGATAGGCGCGAACCACGCGCATGCCGCGCAGGGTCTGGGTGATCAGCGCCGAGAGGTCACCAGTCTCCTGCAACGACTTGGACGTCGATTTCCGCATGGTGCGGCGCTGGCGCGACAGCATGAACCAGGCGAGCGGCATGAAGATCAGGATCATCACCGAGAAACGCGCGTCCATGTAGAACATGGTGGCGATCAGGATGACGACCTTGAGGTAGTTCTCCCCGAGCGTGACCAACGAACGGCTCGCCGTGGCCCGGATCAACGTCGCGTCGTTGAGGAAGCTCGACAGCAGGCGCCCCGAATGCACCGTCTGAATCCAGCTGAGATCGGCGCGCGCCAGCTTCGCGAACATCTGGATGCGGAGATCAGCGATGAACCGGTTGCCGAGATAGGCGACCGTGACGTCGCCGACATATTCGGCGATCGCCTTGATGATGGTCACCACGACGATGGCCGCGGTCACGAAATAAACCATCTGCTGGTTCTTGGCGACGAATACGTCGTCGGCGGTCTTCTGGATGAGGAAGGGGATCGCGCCGGTGGTCGCGGCGGTGAGAATCATCGCGAAGGTGGCGATCGCGAGCAGGCCGATGCGCGGGCGCAGATGCTCGCGCCAGATGCGCACTACGATCTCTCTGGTCGAGTACTCGACCTCGAGCTCGTCGGCGTTCCTGCTGATGGTGGTTACGTCCCTGAACAGCTGATCTTTCAAGCGCTTCCCCGATCCTCCTGGCCTCTCGCAGAGCGTCCTGCCGGCCCGTGGCTCTTCTAGCACGCGGCCGCTCTCGCCTCTAAGGCGAAAAACCCGCCTTGAGGCGGGGCCGTTTGCCGCTAAGCGACGCCCCCTTCGCCGGGGTCGAGCAACCTGTGCAGATGCACGATGAAATAGCGCATATGCGCATCGTCCACGGTGCGGTGAGCGGCGTCCTTCCAGGCGTCATAAGCCTGGGCGTAATTCGGATAGATGCCGACGATGTGGAGCTTCTTGAGGTCGCTGAACTCAATTCTGCAGAGCGTGGTCAGCTCGCCCCCGAACACGAGATGGAGCAATTGCTGCCCGCTCGCTTTAGCCCCCGCCATAACCCGCTCCTCTTCTTATTGTCCCAATGCACCAGCGACTTTGCCGGAACCCGGGCTAGAGGTCTACGCGGTTTGTGCGCTCGATCAGTAGAGGGTGCAGCTTTGCGCCGCTCGCTACCAGACTCGGCAGGCGCGGGGAGGGCGAATTGTAAGGATGCGTCTTGCCGTGATGGTCGGTGATGATGCCGCCGGCCTCGGCGACGATGATCGCCGCGGCGGCGAGGTCCCACTCGCATTTGGCGGACAGCGAGATGGTGGCGTCGGCCTCGCCGCACGCAACCAGCGCGAGCCGATAGGCGACCGAGTTCACCCAGCGCGAGCTCACCTCGGGCCATGGCTCCTTCCATATCTTCTTCTTGAACAACCCGCCGCTCGCGATCAGGAGCGCGCCGTCGAGCGTGCTCTTTTCGCTCGCCTTGATCGGCTGGTCGTTGAGGAAGGCGCCCTTACCGCGCATCGCCGAGAAGAATTGCTTGGTGGCGGGATTGTAGACGACGCCGATCACCGGCTCGCCGTCCTCGACCAGCGCCGCAGACACGGTCCATTCCGGCACGTGGCGCAGGAAGGCGTTGGTGCCGTCGATGGGATCGACCATCCACACGCGGCGATGCTTGAGCCGCTCGCCGTCGTCGGCGCTCTCCTCGGACAGCCAGCCATAGTCGGGACGCTTGTTGGCGAGGTCGAGCTTGAGAGCAGTGTCGACGGCGAGATCGGCCTCGCTGACCTCGGAGCCGTCCGGCTTACGATTGACTGCGATCTGTTGGCGGAAATAGGTCAGCGCGAGCGTAGCGGCATCGCGCGCCGCCTGCTTGAGGAGCGCGTAATCCTCCTCCAGCGACGGAGCTTTGGGCGGTCGGTCTCTCGGTTCAATCGCGGTCATTGGCACTCGGGAAGACTCTCTAAACCATGCGGCCAGGTATCTACCGCATACCAGCTGTTAACAACGTCCATTAAGCGTCTCGGAAAACTTCTATGGCAGGATCGTGGCAATCAAGGCCGCCTGAAGGCGGGAAAAACGGGGAAGCTAACAGCAAGGCGTCATCCTCTTAGGAGGAAGATAACAGCAAGGCGTCAACCGGGCCTCGGAGCAGCAAGCTCTGGGGCCCGCTGTCTATCTGCTACCCTCACAGCATCGCCGCAAGCCCCATGTCGATAAGAATTGCGCCGAGCACGATCAGTCCAAAGTCGCGGTTCGAGCGGAAGCGCGTCAGACAATTCTCCGCATCGTCCATGTCGAGGGTCACCACCTGCCAGCCGAGCTCTACCGCCGCGCCGGCCATGCCGAGCAGAAAGGCAAATCCGGCCCCCGCCATGAGCCCGGAAGCGGTGATGGCGAGCCAGGCGAGCGAGTAAAGAACCGTTAGCCATGGTTTGGTGGCGCTGCCGAAGCGGAGCGCCGTCGATTTGACCCCGAGCAGGCCATCGTCCTCGCGATCCTGATGGGCGTAGATCGTGTCGTAGCCGATCGTCCAACAGACCGCGCCGGCATAGAGGACGAGTGGGGCCAAGTCGAGGCGTCCAAGCACCGCGGCCCAGCCCATAAGTGCCCCCCAATTGAAGGCGAGCCCGAGCACGGCCTGCGGCCAATGGCTGATGCGCTTGACGAAGGGATAGAGCGCGACGATCGGCAGCGCGCCGATCCCGAGCAGAATTGAGAAGCGGTTCAGATTGAGCAGCACGGCAAGCCCGGCGAGACACAGCAGCAGCATGAAGATTACCGCCGCGACCGTGGTCACCTGGCCGCTCGGCAGTGGCCGCGTCCTCGTCCGCGCCACGCGCGCATCGATGCCGCGATCGACGATGTCGTTATAGGTGCAGCCGGCCCCGCGCATGACGATGGCGCCGGTCAGGAACAGGAGCAGCAGCCACGGGTCTGGATAAGCTTCGCCCAGGCTCCGCGAGGCGAGCGATACCGACCAGAGGCAAGGCAGCGCGAGCAGGAAGAATCCGATCGGCCGGTCGGCGCGGGCTAGCCGCAAATAGGGGAGCACCGCCTTGGGCGCGAAGCGGTCGACCAGGTTCTTGACCTCGGCATCGGCCACGCTTGCGCCTTTGCCTTCAAGGTTTGGACGTGCCATGTCTCGCTCGAGGCCCTCGGATCGCTGTTCCGCTCATGCCCTCTAAGCTTCAGCGCTTATTCGTCAAGTCAAAGCTCGCGGCGAGCGTCGAGATCGAGCTCAACCAGGCGCAGGCCAACTATCTCGGCAACGTGCTCCGCTTGCGGGAAAGCGACGAGTTGCTCCTGTTCAACGGCAGCGACGGCGAGTGGCGCGCCTCGCTCGGGCCGATCGGCAAGAAGCGGGTGCACGCCGCCGTACGGCATCAGACCCGCCTCCAGGAGCGCGGCCCCGATCTGCATTATCTGTTCGCGCCACTGAAGCGCGCCAGGCTCGACTACATGGCGCAGAAGGCGACCGAGATGGGAGCGAGCGTGCTTCGCCCGGTGCTCACCCGCCGCACGGTCGCCGAGCGCGTCAAGGTCGATCGCCTGGTCGCCAATGCGATCGAGGCGGCGGAGCAGTGCGGCATTTTGCGCGTGCCGGAGGTTGAGGCGCCGGAGTCACTCGACAAGGTGTTGCGGAATTGGGACGGCGGCCGTGCGCTCATCTTCGCCGATGAGGCGGCGCCGTCGGCCTCTCCGCTCGAAGCGCTTGCCGCACTGAAGGCGACACCCCTTGCCGTCCTGGTCGGGCCGGAAGGCGGCTTCGACCCGGAAGAGCGCGCGAGCCTCCTTGCAAAACCGTTCGTTCACCCCATCTCGCTTGGGCCGCGAGTGTTGCGGGCCGATACCGCGGCGGTCGCCGCTCTTGCTCTTGTGAATGCCGAACTCGGCGATTGGCGTTAAAGAGGAATCGCTTGTAAGAGTTGTGCGGCGCGCGCCATAAAAGCCGCCCCTTGCGTGCCGGAGCCTGGGCTCCCTTGCGCAAGCCTCCTCAAACCCCCAAACTCAAGCCGGAGCTTCTTCATGTCGACACGGGTGAGTGGGCCTGAGAGCCCGATCATCGCGTCGCGGGACGAGCTTGTCGCCTATCTCGAGGCGGGTTCGAAGCCGAAGAGCGAATGGCGCATCGGCACCGAGCACGAGAAGTTCGGCTTCTATACCGCCGACTTCACGCCGGTGCCCTATGAAGGCGATCGCGGCATCCGCGTCCTGCTGCAATCGATGAGAGATCGTTTCGGCTGGGACGAGGTGCTCGAGAAGGGCAGCATCATCGCCCTTCGCCGCAAGGATTGCCCGAAAGGCGGCGCCGTCAGCCTCGAGCCCGGCGGCCAGTTGGAGTTGTCGGGCGCGCCGCTCGAGACCGTGCACCAGACGCAAGAGGAGCTCCGCCAGCATCTCGTCGAGGTCGGCGAGGTAGGGCGCGAGCTCGGCATCGGCTTTCTCGGGCTCGGCGTCTCGCCGAAATGGACCTTGGCGGAGACGCCGGTCATGCCGAAAGAGCGCTACCGCATCATGAAGCGCTATATGCCGAAGCGCGGGCGGCTCGGCCTCGACATGATGTTCCGCACCGCCACGGTGCAGGTGAACCTGGATTTCGGGAGCGAAGCGGACATGGTCAAGAAGCTCCGCGTCGGTCTCGCATTGCAGTCGACGGCGACCGCCCTGTTCGCCAACTCGCCGTTCACCAAAGGCAGGCCCAACGGCTATCAGTCTTACCGCGCCGAGATCTGGCGTGACACCGACCCTGACCGCAGCGGGCTTCTGCCGTTCGCCTTCGAGCCAGGCATGGGCTTCGAGCGCTACGTTGATTACGCGCTCGATGTGCCGATGTATTTCGTCTATCGCGACGAGCGCTATATCGACGTGGCCGGCGCCTCGTTCCGCGATTTCCTCGACGGCAACCTCGCCGCGCTGCCTGGAGTCAAGCCGACGATCGACGATTGGGCCGATCATCTCACCACGCTGTTTCCCGATGTCAGGCTGAAGCGCTTTCTCGAGATGCGCGGCGCCGATGCCGGGTCGTTTCGCGAACTCGGCGCTCTGCCGGCGCTGTGGACCGGACTACTCTATGACAGTGGTGCGCTAGATGAGGCCTATGCTCTAATCGCCGATTGGAGCCAGCAAGAGCGCCAAGCCCTGCGCGATGCCGTGCCGCGGCTTGGCCTCGCCACGCCGTTCCGCGGCCGCAAGCTGCTCGACGTCGCGCGCGAGGTGGTGACCATCTCGCTTGGCGGATTGCGCCGCCGCGCCCGGCCGGACCTCGGCGGCGAGGACGAGCGAAAGGCGCTTGAGCCTTTGCTCGAGACGTTGAAGGCGGGACGTTCGCCGGCCGATCGCCTGCTCGCGGATTTCGCCGGGCCGTGGCGGGGCGACATCGACAAGGTGTTCGAGCAATGCGCGTTCTGACTTCGCGTCGGAAAGTCACACCAAGGGTTATTTTCGAAAAGCTGGAACCTCGGCTTTTACCCTTCATTTAGGGTCCAGCGCCCAAGCCTTCGCATGGCGGCCTAATCTTCAGCCATGGCAGTCAGCAAATCCAAAGCACGGACGAAGCCAAAGGCGCGATCGATGCCAGCCAGCCGATCGAAACCGACATGACGAGCCAACCAAGACCAAGCGCGAAATCGGCGGCCAGCGTATTTAGCCCGGCGGCTTGAGGGCGCTGGTCGACGGCGAGGTGGCCGAACCTTCTGACGTCGTGTTCAAGTCCGGCACTGTCGAGTTCAACGGTGTGCGCAGCTTCACCTTCGTCAAGCCCACGGTGCAAGCGGGCCCGACATTCAAAGAGGATTTAAGTTTGGTGCAGGGGAGCGCGGTATGTCCCGGTGATCCACGCTTCATCCGCCGCAGGGCGTTTGCTCGCGACGCCGCTGATCCCTTGCGAATCCTGCGGCCTTCCGTGCCGGCAGTCCATCTTGAAGCCCTGAGCTGCGCTAACCATATAGCCGACCAAGTCATCGTCCCATCTGCCACCCTGCACTGATGGGACGTTAGTCCGTCCCCCAAGACGGATGTAAATCGGCGGCAGATTCTCCTTTTCTGCCGCCGATTTTTTGTGTTTGGCGAAAGGGCTATTTCAGGCCGGCGAGCGCGTCGCCGAAGCCTTGCAGGCTCACCGGTATGCCGATGCCGGCCTCTGGCGTGTCGAAGATGATGAACATGGCGGTGCCGCCGCCCTTCATCTTGTTGATCACCTCGTCCTGGAGCACCACCTCGGCGACGCAGCCGCGCTTGCCGCATTTCAGGAACGGTGCGTTGCCCACGTCCTGGCCATCGATCTTGAGGCCCAACCCGGTCGGCAGCAGCACGCCGAGCGGCACCACCACGCGCAACAGCTTCTTGTCCTCGCCGATCGCTTTGTAGAATACCACGGTCAGTCCGACATTCGGCCTGTCTTCGGCGGTGACGCTCTGTACCAGAGCGCATTTCTCTTCCTTGGCACCGGGCGGCGTGCGGCAGCTCACCTGCCATGCGCCGTGCGTCTCGCGCACCACGCTGCCGGGTCCGGTGGCGACGGGCGAGGCATCGGAGGCCCCTTGCGCGTCGACCTGGCTCGCCAACGCTAGCACGATAGCGAGCACCGCCGAGAATTTGGCGAGCGGGCGTCCGTGGGATGATCGCTGGAGCGAGGGCATTCGAGCCATGTTGCTAGAGAGACCGGCAAGCTCGCGTATTCAAGCGCGAAAAAGGTTTATGCAGAAAAGCCGACGATAAGAAGCGGCTTGGAGCAGGAATGCACCCCATGCAAAACGCCCATCGCCGAGTATTGGGGCCAAATTTCGGCGCTTGCGCTCTCGGGAACTCATACTCTGGCCGCAAAGCGTGCATGCAAGCGTGCATATGCCGCATCGGTGCCAGGGATACATGAGTGTTGCCAATTTGTGGCCTTTATGATTTGAACAGCCAAAAAAGAGCCTCCGAGACCCGCGAGTGCGGGGGCTTGGCAGCAAGAATACGGTGGGGGCGACGCCATAATACGCGATTACGCGATCAACGTTCGCGCCGCCCTTGCCTTCGGCCGAGCGGCGTGTGCGACGCGGGTCCGCCCATGTCCATCATGGTCACGGCACGTTGTTTCCTTTCGAGGAGGCTGGCGCACCAGGGGAGCAGGCTTTAGGAGTGAAGGAATGGCGATTCTCAATCGACTGCTGATCGTGCTTGCCGGGGCCCTTGGCCTCGCCGTGAGCGGCACCGCCTATGCCGGAGACGGGCAGCCCTCGCCGTGGGAGATGGGCTTCCAGAAGGCGGCTACGCCGATCATGGAGCAGATCACCTCATTCCACACCTATGTGACCATCATCATCACCCTGATCGCGCTGTTCGTCATGGTCTTGCTGTTGCTGGTCATGCGACGCTTCAACGAGAAGGCGAATCCCGAGCCAAGCCGGACCACGCACCACACGCCGCTCGAGATCGCCTGGACGGTCGTACCGATCCTGATCCTGGTCGCCATCGCCATCCCCTCGTTCCGGCTCCTGTTCGCCCAGTACGATTTTCCCAAAGCCGACCTTACCGTCACCGCCACCGGCAATCAGTGGTACTGGACTTACGACTACCCAGATCAGGGCATTCATTTCGATTCTATCATCGTGCAGGACGCCGACCTGAAGCCCGGTCAGCCGCGTCTCTTGACGGTGGACCACGAACTGGTCGTGCCGGTGAACAAGAACGTCGTCGTGCAGGTCAAGGCCAACGACGTGATTCACGATTGGGCGGTCCCGTCTTTCGGCATCAAGCTCGACGCAGTGCCTGGCCGTCTCCAGCTTACCTGGTTCAGGGCCGAGCGCGAGGGCATGTTCTACGGCCAGTGCTCGGAGCTCTGTGGCCGCAACCACGCCTTCATGCCGATCGCGGTCCGTGTCGTCTCGGAAGCCGAGTTCAACGATTGGGTGACCAAGACCAAGACCCCCTCCGCCTCGCTCGATAACGCGGGCAAAATGGCTGCGGCCCAGAACTAGGAGCGACTAGCCCTCCAGCGAGGCACTCGCATCGATCCTCAAGGAACGACAAGGAAGACAAGGAAGAACGCCATGGCCAATGCCGCCCACGTAGACGAGGCCCACCATCACGACGATCATCCCACCGGATTGCGTCGCTGGCTCTTCTCCACCAATCACAAGGACATCGGCACGCTCTATCTCGTGCTGGCCATGATCGGTGGCATCGTCGGCGGCCTGCTGTCGATGGGTATGCGGCTCGAGCTGATGCAGCCCGGCATGCAGATCTTCGGCAATCCCGAGATGTTCAACGTGTTCGTCACCGCACACGGCTTGATCATGGTGTTCTTCATGGTCATGCCGGCAACCATGGGCGGCTTCGGCAACTGGATGGTGCCGCTGATGATCGGCGCGCCCGACATGGCCTTTCCGCGTCTGAACAACATTTCCTTCTGGCTCGTCGCCTCAGCCTTTGTTCTGCTGGTCATTTCACTATTCATGCCAGGACCTCCTGGCACCAACGGCGTCGCCGGCGGCTGGACGATGTATGCGCCGCTCTCCACCAAGGGCACGCCTGGGCCGGCCGTCGATTTCGCGATCCTCGCGCTGCACCTTGCTGGTGCGTCCTCGATCCTCGGCGCCATCAACTTCATCACCACCATCTTCAACATGCGCGCCCCCGGCATGACGCTGCACAAGATGCCCCTGTTCGTGTGGTCGGTTCTGATCACCGCCTTTCTGCTGCTGTTGGCCCTGCCGGTGCTGGCCGGCGCCATCACCATGCTGCTCACCGACCGCAACTTCGGCACAGCGTTCTTCGACGCGGCCCATGGCGGCGATCCGCTGCTGTGGCAGCACCTGTTCTGGTTCTTCGGTCATCCCGAGGTTTACATCTTGATCTTGCCGGGCTTCGGCATCGTCAGCCAGATTGTCTCGACCTTCTCGCGCAAGCCGATCTTCGGCTATCTCGGCATGGCCTATGCCATGGTTGCCATCGGCGTGATCGGCTTCGTCGTGTGGGCGCATCACATGTACGCGGCAGGCATCAGCGTGAACACGCAGGCCTATTTCGTGTTCGCCACCATGGTCATCGCCGTGCCCACGGGCGTGAAGATCTTCTCGTGGATCGCCACCATGTGGGGCGGCTCGCTATCGTTCCGAACGCCGATGCTATGGGCGCTTGGCTTCATCTTCCTGTTCACCATCGGCGGCGTCACCGGTGTGGTGCTGGCGAATGCCGGCGTCGACCGGTCGTTCCACGACACCTATTACGTGGTCGCTCACTTCCACTACGTGCTGTCGCTCGGTGCCGTGTTCTCGATCTTCGGCGCTTGGTACTACTGGTCGCCGAAGATGACCGGCTACATGTACTCGGAGTTCATCGGCAAGCTGCACTTCTGGCTGATGTTCATCGGCGCCAACCTCGCCTTCTTCCCGCAACACTTCCTGGGCCTTGCCGGCATGCCGCGTCGCTATGCCGACTACCCAGATGCGTTCGCCGGTTGGAACATGGTGTCCTCGATCGGCTCCTATATCGCCTTCGCGGGCTTCCTGGTGTTCCTGTACGGCATCGCCGCGCAGTTTGCGCGCAAGGTTCCGGTCGCGGCAAATCCCTGGGGTCCAGGCGCGACCACGCTCGAATGGACGCTGACTTCGCCGCCTCCGTTCCACACCTACGAGACGCTGCCGCGCATCAAATGAGGACGGTTGCAAGCGACGTTCGGCGCGTCCAGATGACACCTGAAATGAGTGAGTAGACTGGGCATGACCGACGTCGCATATCCCGTCACGACCACGGTACTGGCCGATTCCGGCGGCGAGGTCGCCGACTATGTCGCGCTGATGAAGCCGCGGGTGATGTTCCTCGTGGTGTTCACCGCGCTGGTCGGGATGGTGGCGGCGCCGGGCTCGATACATCCCGTTCTGGCGATCGCGGCGCTGATCTGCATTGCCGCGGGCGCCGGCGCGTCCGGCGCGCTCAATATGTGGTACGACGCCGATATTGACGCGGCGATGGCCCGCACGGCGGCGCGTCCGATCCCGCGCGGGCAGGTGACGCCGAGCGAGGCGCGGTCATTTGGCGCCGTGCTCGCCTTCGGCTCGGTGGTCTGCCTCGCCCTTATGGCCAATTGGCTCGCCGCGGCATTGCTCGCGCTCACCATCGGCTTCTATGTGTTCGTCTACACGATGTGGCTCAAGCGGAGCACGCCGCAGAACATCGTCATCGGTGGGGCCGCCGGTGCCGTGCCGCCGATGATCGGCTGGGCGGCCGCGACCGGCACCATCGGCCTAGAACCCTTCGTTCTGTTCCTCATCATCTTCATCTGGACCCCGCCGCATTTCTGGGCGCTCGCCATTCTCCGCACGCGCGATTACGAGCGCGCCGGCGTGCCGATGATGCCGGTGGTGCATGGCGAGGACGCGACCAGGCTTCAGATCCTGATCTACAGCCTCATCCTTGCGCCGCTCGGCATGGTGCCGGCCATCATCGGGCTCGGCGGCACGCTGTACGCGATCGCCGCGTCGGTGCTCGGCTCGCTGTTCGTCGTGCTCGCGCTCGCCTGCTATCGCGAGCGGGAAGGCGAGAAGGCGGCGCGCGCCGCCAAGGACCTGTTCGCCTATTCGGTGCTCTATCTCTTTTTGCTGTTCGCCGTTCTGCTCGTCGAGCAAGGCTTCGATGTCCGCGTCGGCGCCTTTCCGCATATCTGGACGTCGTGATGCAAGATGCCGAACAGGAACGTAAACGCCGCCAACGCAAACGATCCATCGCCATCGCGTGGATACTGTTCGGCCTCGTCGTGCTGTTCTTCATCGTCACTATCGTCAGGCTCGGCGGCCATGTGGCCGATCGCCCTATCTGATGCCCGGCCAAGACCATGAGTGAACAGCAGCAGCTGAAGAAGCGGGAAGGGCGGCAACGGTTGCTCGCGGTCGCGCTGGTCGGCCTCGTCGCCGCCATGGTGGGCCTCGCCTTCGCCTCCGTCCCGCTCTACCGCCTGTTCTGTCAGGCGACCGGCTATGGTGGCGTGCCGCAGCGCGCCGACCGCGGCGCCGACAAAGTGCTCGACCGCACCATCCGTATTCGTTTTGACGCCAATGTCGATGGCGCTCTGCCTTGGAGCTTCGTGCCGGACCAACGCTTCATCGACGTTAAGATCGGCGAGACCGCGCTTGCTTTCTTTAAAGCCACCAACAACTCATCGCAGCCGGTGACCGGTCAGGCCATCTTCAATGTCGCACCCGAGCTCGCCGGGCGCTACTTCACCAAGATCGAGTGCTTCTGCTTCAAGCAGCAGACGTTGGCCGCGCATGCGAGCGTCGAGATGCCGGTGACCTTCTTCGTCGACCCCAAGATCGTCGACGACCAGGATACCAAGACGATCGGCGAGATCACTTTGTCTTACACCTTCTACCGGGCCGACAACGGGACCGGCGGCGTCGCCGCGGCCCCGCCGCCGGCGAATTCGGGATCGTGACGATAGCGAGCATTTGAGGCAGTGCATCGCCTCGATAAGTTTGGGGAGAAACGGGAGCGAACCATGGCCGAAGCGCACGCCAAACCACAACACGACTATCATCTCGTCGACCCGAGCCCATGGCCCGTCATCGGTGGCGTCGGCGCGCTGACGCTGGCCATCGGCGCGGTCATGTACTTCATCTCGAAGAAGGCCGGCACGCCGCATCTCTGGTATGTGATCCCTGGTTTCGTCATCGTCATCGCCACCATGTTCGGCTGGTGGCGCGAGGTCATCAAGGAGGCGCATGAGGGCTTCGAGACGCCCGTCGTGCAGCTCCATTTGCGCTATGGCATGATCCTGTTCATCGCCTCCGAGGTGATGTTCTTCGTCGCCTGGTTCTGGGCCTATTTCGACGCGGCGCTTTATCCCGCCGATGCCGTCACCTATGCGCGCACCCAAGTGCTGGGCGGGCAGTGGCCGCCGATCCCGAGCGCCGACACCGACGTCGCCGGTCTCGGCTGGTTCGCCCATACCTTCAATCCCTGGAGTTTGCCGCTCGTCAATACGCTGATCCTGCTGACCTCCGGCACGACGGTCACCTGGGCGCATCATTCCTTGCTCGAGGGCAACCGGCGAGGTCTAATCATGGGCCTCGCCTGCACCGTCGTGCTCGGCATCCTGTTCACCACCTGCCAGGCCTATGAATACGCCCATGCCGGATTCGGCTTCCAGCATCACATCTATGGCTCGACCTTCTTCATGGCGACCGGCTTCCACGGCTTCCATGTCATCGTCGGCACCATCTTCCTGACGGTTTGCCTGTTCCGCGCCATCGGCGGCGATTTTACCCCGAAGCAGCATTTCGGCTTCGAGGCGGCCGCCTGGTACTGGCACTTCGTCGACGTGGTATGGCTCTTTCTCTTCACCTGCATCTATGTGTGGGGAGCCGGCACCAATTACCCGATGGAATAAAGCGGCGCAGGTTCGCGCATTTCGCCGGGGGGCGGTCTTAGCGGCCGCCCCCTTTGCGTTTCAAGTGAGGCTACGAAGATGGGCGAAGCTAAGGCAGCGCCGGAGATCAAGTCGCTCGGCGCGACGATATGGGAGGGCATCACCGGACGCTGCCCGTCATGCGGTCGCGGCAAGTTGTTCGACGGCTATCTCAAGCTCGCACCACGCTGCAATTCGTGCGGTCTCGACTATGACTTCGCCGATTCCGGCGACGGGCCTGCCATGTTCGTCATCCTGGTGACGGGATTCATCGTCGTCGGCGCGGCGCTGATCGTAGAGATGCGATACGCGCCGCCTTACTGGCTGCACGCTCTGCTGTGGGGTTCGCTCTCGATCCTGCTCCCGCTCATCCTGCTTCGCGCCTTCAAGGGCGTGCTCATCGCGCTCCAGTTCAGGCACAAGGCCGAAGAGGGCAAGCTGGCCTCGGATTAGGCTATGACCAACCGCAGCATCGTCTTTCTCACCGCCTGCACGCTCGCGGGTCTCGCCCTTCTGATCGGGCTCGGCGTCTGGCAGCTGAAGCGGCTCGCCTGGAAGGAAGGCCTGATCGCCGAGATCGAGACGCGCGCCAAAGGGGAGCCCATCGCCCTCAAAGACGCGATCGCCGTGGCCAGCGAAGGCCGCGACCCATCGTACTACCGGGTGCGGGTCGACGGCCGCTTCGACAATGCCAAGGAGCTCTATCTCTATTCGGTGGCCGATGAGCGGGTCGGCTGGCACGTCATCACCCCGCTGACCTCGTCCGACGGGGCCGTGGCTCATGGTCGATCGCGGCTTTGTCCCGGACGTTCTCCGCGACCCTGCCAAGCGTGCTCAAGGCGAGATCGACGGGCCCGGTCACTGTCACCGGCCTTGCGCGCACGCCGGAAATCCAAGGCGCGTTCGTCCCCGACAACGAGGTCGCCGCCAATCGCTGGTTCTGGCGCGACCTCGCCGGCATGACGCACGCGCTGTTTCCCCGGCGGCGCGCCGGCGGTCGCCCCGTTCTTCCTCGAGGCCGAGAAATCCGACGTGCCGGGCGGCTGGCCCGAAGGCGGCCAGACCCATCTCGAGCTCCCCAACAACCATTTGCAGTACGCCATCACCTGGTTCCTGCTCGCCGGCGCCCTTGTCGTCATCTACCTGATCTATGTCAGGGGCGCCTATCGCCGTGAACGCCGCTGAAGGGGCCCTGGCCGAAGCGAAATCGTCATTCAAACCCAAGCGATTTCGCTCTAGGGTCAGCCGGAAAGCGCCCATTTTTTGAGCCCAGAGGTCAGAAGTGAGGTTCGTGTCAACCCGCGGCGAAGCGCCCGCGCTCTCCTTCGAGGGCGCGCTGCTTGCCGCCATGGCGCGCGACGCCGGCCTGTTGATGCCCGAGGTTTGGCCGCGGCTAACGCCGGATGAGATCGCCGCTCTCGCCGGCCTCGACTATGCCGATGTCGCCTACCGCATCATGCGCCCCTTTCTCGAAGGCGACGCTTGCCTGCCCGACCTCGAGACCGTGCTCGAAGAGGCCTATGGCAGTTTCCATCACCCGGCCGTCGCGCCGCTCCGCCAAATCGGTCCTAACGAGTTCCTGCTCGAGCTGTTTCACGGGCCGACGCTCGCCTTCAAGGACGTCGCCATGCAGGTGGTGGCGCGGCTGATGAACCGCGCGCTCATGCGCAAGGGCGCTCATGCCACTGTGATCGGCGCGACCTCGGGCGACACCGGCGCCGCCGCCATCGAGGCGTTTCGCGGCCTCGAGGCGATCGACATCTTCATCCTGCATCCCAAGGGCCGCGTCAGCGACGTGCAGCGCCGGCAGATGACCACGGCGACCGAGCCCAACGTGCACAATATCGCGCTGGAAGGGACGTTCGACGATTGCCAGGCGATCGTGAAAGCGTTGTTCGCCGACGCCAAGCTTCGCGACCCTCTCGCGCTTACGGGCGTGAACTCGATCAACTTCGCCCGCATCCTTGCCCAGATCCCTTATTACTTCACCGCGGGCGTCACCCTCGGCGCGCCCTACCGGTCGCTCGCCTTCTCCGTGCCGACCGGAAATTTCGGTGATATTTTCGCTGGTTACGCGGCGCGGGCGATGGGCTTGCCGGTCGCGCGCCTCGTTATTGCCACGAACCTCAACGACAGTCTCATTCGCGCGGTCGGCTCGGGGGTTTACGAGCCGCACAGCGTGATCGCCACCTCCAGTCCGAGCATGGACATCCAGCTTGCGAGCAATTTCGAGCGCCTTCTGTTCGAGCTCGCCAGCCGCGATGCGACCCGCGTGAGGGCACTGATGGAGGAGCTCCGCAACACTGGGGCGTTCCGCCTCAACGAGACCGAACTTGCCGGCCTGCGCAGCCTGTTCGCCGCGCATTCGGTGGGAGAGCACGAGACCGAGATGACCATTCGCTGGCTGGCAGAGGAGACCGGCGTAATCGCCGATCCGCATACCGCAGTCGCTGTTGCCGCCGCGCGGCACGAGAGCGGCCAAAGGGCAACGCCGATGGTCGTGCTCGCCACCGCCCATCCTGCCAAGTTCCCCGAGCTAGTCGAGCGCGCCACCGGCGGCGTGCCCGAGCGGCCCGAACGCTTGCGGCTCCGCCTCGGCCAGCACGAGCGCTGCACCATCCTCGCCAACGACTATGCCACCGTCGCGGATTTCATCGCGAGCCGCGCCCGCACCCTCGGCAAAACGGCCGGCGCGCGTGGACGCCGCGCCGGAGTAAGCGCGTGAGCGTCGAGCGCTCAAACCTTGCGAACGGCCTGACCGTGATCAGCCACGCGATGGCCGAGGTCGAGACCGTCTCACTCGGCATCTGGATCGGGGCCGGCAGCCGAAGCGAAGCGCAAGGCGAGCATGGCGTCGCGCATTTCCTGGAGCATATGGCCTTCAAGGGCACCGCGCGGCGGAGCGCTCGCGACATCGCCGAGGAGATCGAGGCGGTCGGCGGCGAGCTCAACGCCGCGACCGGGGTCGACTCGACCGCCTATTACGCGCGCGTGCTGCGCAAGGACCTCGCGCTCGCGCTCGATATTTTGAGCGACATCATCGTCAGCCCGCGCTTTGACCGCGCCGAGCTGTCGCGCGAGCGCGACGTGATCCTCCAGGAGATCGCCGCGGCGATGGATTCGCCGGAGGACATCGTGTTCGACCTGGTGCAGGAGGCGGCTTTCCCCGACCAGCCGGTGGGACGCCCGATTCTCGGCACGGGGAACAGCGTGAGCGTGTTCAAGCGCGCCCATCTCGGCGCCTATCTACAGACGCACTATCATGGGCCGAACATGGTGCTGGCGGCGGCAGGCGCCGTCGATCACGCTTCGCTCGTCTCCGAGGCCGAGCGGCGTCTCACCGCGTTCGACGCCAAAGCTTCGCCGCTGCCCGAGCGCGCCGCCTATTCGGGTGGCGTCAGGCGCTCGGCGAAAGCCTTCGAGCAGACCCATTTCGTGCTCGCCTTCGAGGCGCCGGCCTATCGCCACGCCGATTATTTCACCGCCCAGATCTGCGCCGGCGCGCTCGGCGGCGGCATGTCCTCGCGCTTGTTCCAAGAGGTGCGCGAGCGGCGCGGGCTTTGCTACGCGATCTACGCCTTCGCGAGCGGACTGTCCGACAGCGGCATGTTCGCGATCCACGCGGCCGGCGGACCCGACCGCGCGCATGAGCTGTTCGCGGTGATCCGCGAGGAGCTTGTCCAGGCCGCCGAGACCGGCTTCCGCGAGGATGAGATCGCCCGCGTCAAGGCGCAGCTCAAGATGGGGCTTCTGGCGGGACTCGAAAGCTCAAGCGCCCGCGCCGAGCAGCTCGCCCGCCAAGTGCTAATCCACGGCCGGCCACTCACCACGCCAGAGCTGATCGAGAAGGTCGAGCAGGTCCAGGCCGGAGACCTGCAAGCTTTGGTTGCGGGGCTGCTTGCCTCCCCGGTGAGCCTTGCCACGGTTGGGCCCATTCTTCATGTTGCAAGATTCGACCGGGTGGCGGAAAAATTCACGGTTCCGTCGAGCAAGGCCGCTTGAAGGGGGTCTTTGAGCCATGGCGTTGTTGCGAGCTGCCCCTGCCAGCGACCTCGGGCCGGTACTTGAGTCCGACAAGGTTGTGCTGCGCACGCCGCAAATGTCCGACTATCCGGCCTGGGCCGAGCTCAGGGCGGCAAGCCGCCAGTTCCTCACCCCCTGGGAGCCGCTCTGGTCGACCGACGAGCTCTCGCGTGCCTCGTTCCGCCGCCGCGTGCGCCACTACCTGCGCGATCTCCGCGAGGACGTGGGCTATGCGCTGTTCATCTTCGCCGCATCGAGCGGATCGCTGATTGGTGGCCTCACGCTCTGCAATGTCAGGCGCGGTGTCACGCAATCCTGCACGCTCGGCTATTGGGTCGGCGCGGACTACGCCAAGCAGGGCTATATGACCGCCGCCGTCCGCGCCGTCGTTCCTTTCGTCTTCGACTCTCTCGAGTTGCACCGGCTCGAGGCGGCCTGCCTTCCGACCAATGCGGCCTCGATCAAGCTTCTCGAGAAGACGGGATTCAAGCGCGAAGGCCTCGCGCGCCGCTATTTGCGAATTAACGGCGTCTGGCAAGACCATTTGCTTTACGCGCTGCTCGACACCGATATGCGCCGCTAGAGCGCGTAGCGGAGAGAGCGCAGGGCAAGACGGAGGGACGGTGGGATTGAGCGCCCGTGAACGAGGGCAAGTGGCGTCCTGGCATCGCGGCCGAGGCGTGTGCGTGGCTGCGCTCGCCCGCGTCGCGCTTGTCGCGCTCGTCCTCCTGCCGTCGGGGCTTGCCCGCGCCGTCGAGGCGATCGCGGTCGCGCCCGACCAGGAGAAGATCGACATCACCGCCAAGGGCGAGCTCTATGAGGGCCGCGGCGACAAGCTCCAGATCGAGACCGCCCCAGGCCCCGACGGCTATATCGGCCGTATGGCGGTCCAGGCCCTGAACCCCGGTACCAACCCCGGCTGGCTGGTGTTCGCGCTGTCCAACCCGACCTCCGAGCCGATCGTGCGCTGGCTGGTCGCGCCGCGCTACACGCTGGCCAATTCGCGCGTGTTCTGGCCCGAGCTCGACGCACCGCGCATTTCGGCGGTCACGCCCTCGCTCGGTTTCCGCCCCGAGCCGCTCAAGAGCGACCGTGCCGACATGTACCGGCTGAATCTCGAGCCCGGGCAGACCGTCACCTTCGCCGCCGAGATGAGCTCACCGCAGGTGCCGCGTCTCAATCTCTGGGACCCCAACGCCTACCAGTCGAAGCAGCAGGATCGCATGCTGTTCAACGGCGTCCTGCTCGGCATCACCGGCCTGCTCGCCATCTTCCTGACGGCGATCTTCGCCGCCAATCACCGGGCGATCTTCCCGGCGACCGCGCTCATCGCCTGGGCGGTTCTGGTCTATTTCTGCGTCGATTTCGGCTTCTGGAACAAGCTGTTCCCGGTCGGGCCCGACCGCACAGCTTTATACCGAGCGGCAGCCGAAGCCGGGCTCGCCGCGAGCCTTGTCCTGTTCCTATACACCTTCTTGCGCATCGGGCTCTGGCACGGCTGGATCAAGACCCTGTTCTGGGGCTGGATCGCCGCCCAGTTCGGCCTGATCGTGGTCGCCGTGGTCGATCCTGAGCTCGCCTCGGGGCTCGCGCGCGCCTCCACCGTCGCCATCGCCGGTGTCGGCACCGGCCTCATCGCCTTTCTCGCGCTGCGCGGCCAGGACCGCGCGCTGTCGCTCATTCCAAGCTGGCTGCTGCTGATCGTCTGGCTGTTTGGCGCCACCATGGTCGTGCTCGGCAAGCTCTCCGGCGATATCGTCATCTCGGGGCTGGTGGCGGGCCTCGTGCTCATCCTCGTGCTGATTGGCTTCACCGTGACGCAATTCGCCTTCCGCTCCGCCGGCGGTCCGCTCCAGCTCGGTCCGCCGAATCTCGTGCAGATCAAGTCGCTCGCGGTCGACGGTTCAGGCACGCATATCTTCCAGTGGAGCGCCGGCAAGGATCAGATCACCGTCGGTGAGGACATCGAGCGCGAGCTCGGGCTCGATCCTGGCGCGCTCAACGTTTCGGTCGATGAGTTTCTTCAGCATATGCACGGCTCCGACCGCGAGCGATTCCGTTTGATGCTGTGGTCGTTGCAGGAGAAGCAGGGCGGCGACCTCGTGCTCGATTTTCGCCTTCGCCGCCATGACGGCACCTATCTCTGGTACGACCTCCGCGCCCACGCAGACCCGAGCGAGAACACAAGGCTGCTCCGCTGCGTCGGGCTGATGCGCGACGTGACCAGCCTCAAGCGCTCGCATGAGCGGCTGATGCATGACGCGGTGCACGATAGCCTGACCGGGCTTCCCAACCGCGAGCTGTTCATGGACCGCGTGTCCGGCGCCATCACCCGCGCCCGCGAGGGTCAAGGCAACCGGCCGACGGTGTTGTTCATCGACATCGACCGCTTCAAGAACGTGAACAAGAGCTTCGGCCTCGTCATCGGCGACAGCATGCTGCTGACGCTCGGCCGGAGACTCTCGCGCCACCTGAACCCGCAAGACACGCTCGCGAGGTTAGGCGGCGACCAATTCGCCATCCTGCTCATCTCCGAGAGCGACCCGCATCACGTCGCGACGCTTGCCGAGCGTGTGCGCCGCGCGCTGAGAACCCCGATGAAGATCAGCTCCAAGGAGATCATCCTCACCGCCTCGATCGGCATCGTCGTGCACGACGGGACGCAGGCCACGGCCCAGGAACTGCTGCGCGAGGGCGAGATCGCCATGCTCCGCGCCAAGCGCGGCGGCGCCGACCGTATCGAGATCTTCAATCCCTCCATGCGTGGCGAGGACGAGAGCAAGCTTCCGCTCGAAAGCGATCTCAGGGAGGCTCTGGAGCGCCAGCAGATCGCCGTGCTGTACCAGCCGATCACGCGGCTCGCCTCCAACCAGCTCGCCGG
The DNA here is from genome assembly GCA_963816805.1 of uncultured Alphaproteobacteria bacterium. Classification (GTDB taxonomy): domain Bacteria; phylum Pseudomonadota; class Alphaproteobacteria; order Rhizobiales; family Methyloligellaceae; genus Methyloceanibacter. Next base: position 137,182 of record CAWFLU010000023.1, on the reverse strand, counting down.
TTTCGAGGCGCTCCTCCGCTGGGACCATCCGACCCGCGGCAGGCTCGGCGCCGACGACTTCATCCCGCTCGCCGAGGAATCCGGACTGATCGTCGAGCTGGGCAGCTACGTGCTCGGCCAGGCGCTCGACGAGGCGGTGCGCTGGCACAAGGTGCTGCCGCGCGACCGCGACCCGCTGTTCGTCAGCGTCAACGTGTCGAGCCGCCAGCTATTCCGCCAGGACATGGTGCAGGAAATCAGGCTGATGCTCGCCCGCGAGGCGGTGCCCAAGGGCACGCTCAAGCTCGAGATCACCGAGTCGCTGGTGATGGAGAATCCCGAGCGCGCGGTCGAGATCCTCACTTGGCTCAAGACCTTCGGCGCAAGCCTTGCGCTCGACGATTTCGGCACCGGTTACTCGTCGCTCAGCTATCTGCACCGCTTCCCCTGCGACACCATTAAGGTCGATCGCTCGTTGGTGCGCGACAGCGGGCTCAACGGCTCGACTCCGCTCATCCTCCGCTCGGTAATCGCTCTCGCGCACGAGCTCGGCAAGGAGGTGGTGGCGGAGGGCGTAGAGACTGCGGCGGATGCGAGCTATCTCCGCTCGATCGGCTGCGAGTACGGCCAGGGCTTCTATTACGGCGAGCCGATGGCGGCCAAGGACGTTGCGAGCTTGCTCGCCGCTCTCGCCAGCCACCGCAAGCGAAAGGAACGTGAGCGCGCCCGCGCGCCGCAGCCGCCCAAGGGAATGGAAGTGAAAGCTCCTGCCGCGACGCCGCTCCAGGCGCTGCCGGTGCCGCGCCCGACGTCCTAAGCGTGACCTGAATCGTTGACGAGGCGGATCGGATCGATGCCGATCTTGCCCAGCGCGCGGTAATATTTGCGGTCGACCTCGGGATCGAAGATCAGCTCGGGATCGGCCGGACAGTTGAGCCAGCCATTGGCGGTGATCTCGCTTTCGAGCTGCCCCGGCGCCCATCCCGCGTAGCCGAGCGCAAGCAGGGCCTTGTCGGGGCCGGTGCCCTTGGCGATGTCCCGCAAAATATCGATGGTCGCGGTAAGGCAGACGCTCTCGTCGATCGGCAGCGTGCTCTCGGCCTTGAAATAATCGGCGCTGTGCAGCACGAAGCCGCGGCCGGTCTCGACCGGTCCGCCGAGATGCACCGCCATGCCGGTGAGCCCCTCCGGCACCTTGATGCGCTCCTGCGGTGGCACGATGTTCAGCTGATCGAGCAGCTCGGTGAAACTGATGTTCGGCGCGCGCTGGTTGATGATGATGCCCATGGCGCCGTCGGCCGAGTGCGCGCAGAGATAGATCACCGAGCGGGCAAAGCGCGGGTCGCCCATTGCCGGCATGGCGATGAGCAGCTGGCCGTCGAGATAGAACTCGCGTTGCGAAGCCTTTTGAGCGCTACGAGCTGGCATGACCAGAGACTACAACAGTTCCGCGGCTTGGGAAGAGCCAACGCCGAATTAAGGCTTGGCGAGGCAATTTCGCAGCAATACGCCTCACGAAAGAGTGAGACTTTGCCGCAGTCACGCTTGTCGCGCGGCATGAAGCCTGAAGCTAGATTTCGTCTCCCGCGTGAATCTCATCGGAAGCCATGTTTGCATCGTCCCGCCAACTCGACCGTGCCGCGCTCTCGCTCTGCCTCGCGCTTGGCGCATTGCTGTGCATTGCGTTGCCGGACAGCAGTCTTGGCGCGACGTCGGGAGAGTCGGCCTGGACCGCGTCGAACAACTCCAAGGTGCGCCTCGTCTCCGGTACAGTCACCATCGACGGCAAGCCCAGCATGATCGCCGGTGTGCAACTTCGCATGGAGCCGGGCTGGAAGACCTATTGGCGGAATCCGGGCGACTCCGGCGTGCCGCCGAGCTTCGACTTCAAAGGCTCGACGAATCTCAAACAGGCCGAAGTGCTTTTCCCCGCGCCGCATCGTTTCGCCGAGGCCGACGGCACGGCGATCGGCTATGACGACGAGGTGATTTTCCCCGTCAAGATCACGCCCGAGAAGGAAGGAGATGCGATCGAGCTCAAGCTCGCCTTCGAATATGGCCTGTGCAAGGACATCTGCATCCCCAACGAGGTGAGCCTCGATCTGATGCTTGCCCCGAGCACCGGCAAGGGCGATGCCATGCTGCTCGAGAGCGCGCTCGCGCTAGTGCCCAAGCCGGCCGCACCGGGCGTACTACCTACGGTCGGCGCCGTCACGGCAAGCCTCGATGCCGCCAAACCAGAGATCGTCATCGATGCCGTGTTCGCGCCGGATGCGCGCGGCACCGATCTCTTCATCGATGGCGGCGAGATTTTCATGGCGGTGCCTAGGCCGCAAGGACCGGCCGCCGACGGCAAGCAGCGTTTCATCGTGAGCTTCACCACGCCGGCAGAGGCCGCTGTCGTCAAAGCCAAGTCCTTGACGCTGACCCTCGTCTCGGACCGCGGCTCGACCGAGACCGTCTGGACCGCGAACTAGCTCCGGCTTGGCCGAGAGTGGCCGAGCCGGTATGGTGCGCGCCACGAGGGCCCAAGCACGGCAAGGAGTGAGCAACCATGAGCATCGCCAAAGGAGATCGCCTGCCCGAGGCTACCTTCCGGATCATGGAGCCAGATGGGATCAAGACATTGATAACAAAAGATATTTTCGCTGGCAAGAAGGTTGTCATGTTCGCGGTGCCCGGCGCATTCACCCCGACGTGCCACTTGAAGCATCTGCCGGGCTACATCGAGAACGCCGACTATTTCAAGAAGGAAGGGATCGACACAATCGCCTGCGTCGCGGTCAACGATCCGTTCGTGATGACTGCCTGGGCCGACGCCTCCGGCGGCAAGGGCAAGGTCCTGTTTCTGTCGGATGGCAATGCCGAGTTCACCAAGAAGATCGGCATGGATTTCGACGGGAGCGAGGTTGGGCTCGGCACGCGCTCCAAGCGCTATTCCATGTTCGTCGATGACGGCGTGGTCAAGGTTTTGGACGTCGAGGATTCGCCAGGCGTCGCCGATCTCAGCACTGCCGCGTGCATGATCAAGCAGATCTAGTCACTCGTCCTCGCCGAAGCTCTTTTCGCCCCGGTCGGGCATGAATGGCGCCATGCCCTCGCGCGCGAGCTGGTCGGCCCGCTCGTTGTCGTCATGGCCGTGATGGCCCTTGACCCAGTGCCAGCGCACGTCATGCCGGCTCGCGGCTTTCTCCAGCTCTTGCCAAAGCTCGACGTTCTTCACCGGCTTCTTGTCCGAGGTGCGCCAGCCGTTCTTCTTCCAGCCCTTGATCCAACCGGTGATGCCGCCGCGCAGGTAATTGGAGTCGGTGTGGAGCTCGACGTCTGACGGCGACTTCAGCGCCTCGAGCGCCCTGATCGCGGCCGTCAGTTCCATGCGGTTGTTGGTGCTCATTTTTTCGCCCCCCTTGAGCTCCTTGCGGTGCGAGCCCGATTCAAGGATAGCGCCCCAGCCGCCCGGCCCCGGATTGCCGGAGCAGGCGCCGTCGGTATGGATCAGCACCTTGGGCCGCGCCGCCATGCTCAATCCTTCCCGAGCCCGTAATCGCGGTAGGACTTGACGGCCTGATGGAATCTCAGCTTGCGCAGATATTCGTTGGGGTCCTTGGTGCGCACCAGCGCGCTCTCGTCGGTGTTAAGCCAATCATAGGTGCGGGTGAGCAGGAAGCGGAGTGCGGCGCCGCGCGCGAGCGTCGGCAGCCATTTCAGCTCGGCCTCGCTCAGAGGTCGCACGCTCTCATAGGCCTGCAACATGGCGCGCGCCTTGGTGATGTTGAAGCTCGCGTCTGACTCGAAGCACCAAGCATTGAGGCAGATGGCGACGTCGTAAGCGAGCATGTCGTTGCAGGCGAAATAGAAATCGATCAGTCCCGAGACCTTGTCGTTCAGGAAGAACACATTGTCGGGGAAGAGATCGGCGTGGATCACGCCCTCAGGTAGCTCCGTCGGCCAGTTCTTGTCGAGATGGCAGAGCTCCATTTCGATCATGGCGGCAAGCCCCGGCACCACCTCGTCGGCGGCGGCGCCGATCGTGTCGAACAGCGCGCGCCAACCCGGCAGCGACAGGCTGTTCGCCCTGAACATCGGGAAATCGGTCCCGGCAAGATGGAAATGCGCGAGCGCCTCGCCAAGTCCGTGGCAATGCTCGATATTGGGCCGCCGCACCCATAAGCCTTCCAGGAACGTGATGAGCGCGGCAGGGCGGCCGGCAAGTTCCTTGAGCGTGCTGCCCGAGCGGTCCTTGACCGGCAGCGGGCAGGAGATGCGGCGTGCGGAAAGATGCTGCATCAGTCCAAGAAAATAAGGAAGGTCCTCGCGCTTCACCCGCTTCTCGTAGAGCGTCAGGATGTAGCGCCCGCTCTCTGTGTGGACGAGGTAATTCGAGTTCTCGACGCCCTCGGCAATGCCCTTGAACGAGGTCAGCGTGCCGATTGCGTAGCTTCCGATGAAGGCCTCGAGCTCCTCGTCGGAAACGTCGGTATAGACCGCCATCTAGAGTGCCGGCACTTCTCGGAGCTCGCGCGGGAGCCTGAAGGTAATGTCTTCATGCGCGGTGGTGACCGTCTCGATGCTCGTCGCGAAGCGCGCCTTGAACGCATCGACGATCTCATCCACCAGAATTTGCGGCGCCGAGGCGCCTGCCGTCACGCCGAGCCGCTCGATGCCGCTGAACAGGCCCCACTCGATCTCGGCGGCGCGCTCGATCAGCGTGGCGTGCGGGCAGCCGGCGCGCTCGGCGACCTCGACCAGGCGGAGCGAGTTCGAGCTGTTGGGCGAGCCCACCACGATCATGCGGTCGCAAGAAGGTGCGATGCGCTTGACCGCGTCCTGGCGGTTGGTGGTCGCATAGCAGATGTCGTCCTTGCGGGGCATGGCCATCAGCGGGAACCGTTCCTTCAGCACGGCGACGATCTCGCGCGTGTCGTCGACCGACAACGTCGTCTGGGTGAGCACGGCGAGCCGGCTTGCATCGCGTGGTGTGAACTTGCCCGCGTCGGCGACCGTCTCGATGAGATGCACGCTGCCATCAGGCAGCTGACCCATGGTGCCGACGACTTCGGGGTGGCCGCCATGCCCGATCAGCAGGATCTCGCGCCCTTGGCCGAACTGGCGCTCCGCCTCGACGTGAACCTTGGAGACAAGCGGGCACGTGGCGTCGAGCACGAACATGCGCCGGCGCGCGGCCGCCTCAGGGATTCTCTTCGCGACGCCATGCGCCGAGAACACGATCGGCGCGTCGGTGTCAGGGATCTCGTCGAGGTCTTCGACGAAAATTGCGCCCTTGGCTTTGAGGTCTTCGACCACGGTGCGGTTATGCACGATGGCATGCCGCACATAGACCGGCGCGCCGTATTTGGCGAGCGCGAGCTCGACGATCTGGATCGCCCGCTCGACGCCCGCGCAGAAACCCCGCGGAGCCGCCAAATAGATGGTGAGGGGAGGGCGACTATGTCCCCGCCCGTTCGATTGCGGCGTGCCGTTCATCCTCGTCCCGCGGGAAGGCTTAAGCGCGTCAAGTCGGACCTTGTCGCGCTTATTGAGTGCGGATAGGTTGGCGCTCATTGCTGGAGACCGGCAGCTCGCGACATCCTTCAAAATCAAGTCGAGCCCGGGCATATCAGGCGGGGATGCCTGGCGTGTCAAGCCAAGGACGGGGTGAGTTGAGGCGTTCCGACGCACTTTGGTGGCTGCGTCCATGCTGGTTCGTGGGGCTGGTCGCGGCGCCGTTTTTGATGTCCGGCTGCGCCGTATCCAAATTCTCCAATCCGTTCGGCGCCGGCAGCCCCGATACCTCAGCCTCCGCTGTAACCGAGGACCGGCTGATGCAGACCGCCAAGGCGGATTCGGGCGAGGATCTCCCCGGCGGCATGAGCGCGCATTGCCCGCAAGTGGTGGCCTGGCCGCGCGACCGGCTGCTGACGATCTACCAGCCCGGTCATGTGGGCGACAATCTCGCCGTGGTGCATCGCGGCGAGATCACCAAGATGGCGCGCGAGTGCCAGCTTTATTCGGATCGCGTCGTGGTGAAATACGGCTTTGCCGGGCGCGTGCTGCTCGGGCCCAAGGGCACGCCTGGAACGATCAGCATGCCGGTCAGCGTGCGGGTGGCCGGCGCCGAGCAGAAGACGCTCGCCACCGACAAGATGAGCATCGCCGCGACCGTGCCAGCAGGAAATCCGGTGGGCTATTTCTCGATGGTGCGGGAGATCGCCTTCCCAATCCTGGTCGGCACGAGGCCCGAGGACTACAAGGTGTTCGTCGCCTTCGACCGCACCCAGCCCGGCGCCGGGTAGGCCTTATCTGCCAATTCCGGATCCTCGATTAAGCTTATTCAGCAAAGCCTAACCTGCGCAATTTCAGTATCTCTGGCGAAGTTGGAACAGTCGCCTCGCTCGGCAGTTGAGCCGTAGCCCGTCACTTCCAGAAGGCAGCTTATTTGGATCAAGAAACTCGGAGATAGCGCCCGACTACAGCCCCTCATCGACGGCGTTATTGACGATGCCACTTATATCCTCGACCTGAACGCGGCAACATCGTCAGCTGGAACTCTGGCGCCCAGCGGCTCAAGGGCTACCAGTCGAACGAAATCATCGGCCAGAGTTTCGCGCGCTTTTTCACCGCCGAGGATCAGACCCAGGGCCTGCCGCAACGGGCGCTCGCGAATGCCAGAACAGAGGAACGCTTCGAGTCCGACGGTTGGTGTACTCGCAAGGACGTTAGTCGCTTCTGCGTTGGCCGTTATCGACGCCATCCGTGCTGATACGGGCGGTGATCGGCTTTGCCAAGATCACACGCGACATAACCGAGCGCAAAGGGCGCACGTATCGCAAATCGCGTTCGCGACAATGCTGGACCGCCGCGATTCTGGCCGACCGTAGTATCGGACCCTCGCCCCGCTGTTTTCACTTTCAGGACAAAATGTTGATCCTCCGCGTTGCTAGCCTTTAGGAGTTCGCTTCCCAGGTGGCGAGTTGCGGCTGGGCGCGATCATTAAATCGGCGCGAGGGAGGAACCTCGGCGAATGGCCGGGGTTAAACCACTAGAGGGAATTTGCAGCGCTAGTCGGCCGCTATCTTCGGGCAGCCCGGTCGTTCGCCTGTGAGTCGCTGCCTTCCCGCGCGTTCCAGTGCGTCAGTGGCCTTGAAAGTGGAAGGGATGCGAATCCTCCACGCGCGTTAGCAGCGGAGCGATTCGGCAACGGGAGGGTCGGTACAGTACCGGCGAGTCTTATGGCGCAACTCAATCTCGTTACGCCGGCCGATACGGCCGGTGCCCATCGCCATATCGGCGAGAAATCGAACAGCAGCAAAGCCAATGGCAGCCCGCCGCGCTCGGGCGAACTGCCGCTAACAACGCCGCGCGCTTCCCGCAGCGCAGAAGCGAGGAAGGATCCCGCGCGCCGACACGATCAGCCGGCGGCGCCTCGCCTGACGCGGTTCAATGTCGCCGCCGCCGATGCGCCGGCAACTGCCGATATTCCACGAAATTGGCTCCGCCCGCTTCTCGTCGTGCTCATGCTCGTCGCGCTGGTCCCGAACCTCACGCTCGTGGCGATCGTCTGGCTCGGCCTGATCGACATGCCGTGGTCCAAGCCGCTGGCCCCACTGCAGCCTGCGGTGCTGACGTCGGCTCCTGCTCCCGCGGTGCTGACCGCTCCCGCCACGGTGGAAGCGTTCGGCGGCGAAGTGGTTGCCTTTCCGATTGCGCTCGACGGCACTGACGGAGTTCCCGCCCGCAGTATCATCGCCATAAGTGGTCTGCCCGCCGGCAGCACGTTCTCGGACGGCCGTCCCTATGGCGACACGGAATGGAACTTGAAGCCGGACCAGATCGGCGATTTGCATCTCGCGGTGCCGAGCACGGCAAACGGCGTCTCCAAATTGGCGATCAAGCTCATCACGCCCGACGACAAGGTCATCGCCGATGCCGGAACTCTGCTCAACGTGACGACCGCTGCGGCTGTCGCCATGCCCCCCGCCCTCATGCTCGTGCCGCAAGCTTCCGGCGCGGTACCTGCCGCTGCAGACGTTCAGATCAAGGGGTCTTTGCCGGCGGCAGAGCAGGCCGGAAGCGATGCTGCGGCTGCAGGGACTGCGGCCGCTGAGTTGCCTGCCGGCGACGCCAAAACGCCACCCATCCAGCCAGCCGAACGCGGCGGCGCTGACGACCCTTCGAGCTTTGTGCGGCCGTCGGCCTATGTGAATCTCAGAGACGGGCCATCCTCGGCCTCGCGCGTCATCGGCGTGATCGCCAAGGGCGCCAAGGTCCCGGTGCTCGAGCGCAAGCGCGGCTGGCTCCAGGTCACCAACCCTGCCACGTCGGAGAAGGGCTGGATCTATAGCGGCTATGTCGAGGGCGGCCACAAGGCGCGCCCGCGCGTCAAGCGGCCGGCGAGCAACGACACCGAGCAGAAGGCTGATACTTCGGCGTTCTGGAACTGGCTGAGCCAGTAAGGCTCGCCGCTTAGTTTAGCTTGGTCTTGAGCGCAGCGATGCCCTGCTTGACCAGAGCGTCGGCGCCCTCCGGCGTGAGTTGGGCGGCAATCACCGTCTGTGCCGCGGCAATTGCCGCATCGGCGGCTGCGGCGCGCACCTCACGCAAGGCCTCGGTCTCGGCGCGGGCGATCTTGTCCTCGGCGAGCTTCATGCGCCGCTCGAAATGCTCCGCCATCGAGCGGCGGGTTTCCGCCGCCAGCTCCTCGGCCTCCTTCGAGGCGAGCTTGATGATGGCTTGTGCCTCTTTGGCGGCGTCGCCCTGTTTGCGCTCGTAGTCGGCCAGCACCTTCGCGGCCTCCTCGCGGAGGTGCTTGGCCTCCTCGAGATCCCTGGCGATCGAGGCGGCACGGCCATCGAGCGCGCTCGCGAGCTTCTTATGCACGCCGAAATAGGCAATGACGCCCAGGAACAGGAAGAACGATACCGCGACCCAGAATTCCGGCTCCAAGATGAAATCCATGACTCAGTCTTTCCGCGCTGCCTGGATGGCCTTCTCGATCTCGGCCTTGGGCGGGTTGGCCCCGATCAGCTGGCGCACGATGTCGGCGGCAACGTCAGCCGCCACCACGCTCACGTCTTTCATGGCCGAGGCCTTGGCCTGGTTGATCCGCGCCTCGGCTTCGGCGCTCTTCTTGCCGAGCTCTTGATCGAGCTTGGCGCGCTCGGCCGCAACCTCTTCCTTCAGCTTGGAGCGGCCCGCATCGATGATCGCATGCGCCTTTTGCTTCGCCTCAGCGAGCGCCTGCTCATAGGCGGCGATCGCCTCCTCAGTCTCGCGCCGGAGCTTGTCGGCCGCCGTTAGGTCATTGGCAATATGCGCGGCGCGGGCTTCGATGACGCCTCCGATGCGCGGCAGCGCCACCTTCACCATTAGCAGGTAGAGGATGCCAAAGGAGATCAGCAGCCAGATGAGCTGTGGTCCCCAGTCGAGCGGATTGAGCTGCGGCATGGTCGCTTGGCGCGTCCTTAAAGGTCGCTGTCCCAGGAAGCCTAGAACACGAACAGAATGATCAGCGCCACCACCAGGCCAAACAGGCCGGTGGCCTCGGCGAGGGCAAAGCCGAGCAGGAGGTTGGCGAACTGGCTCGGCGCTGCCGACGGGTTGCGCAACGCACCTTGCAAATAGTTGCCGAAGATCGTGCCGATGCCGACGCCGGCGCCGACAAGCGCGATCGAGGCGAGGCCCGCGCCGATCAATTTTGCTGCTGATGGATCCATTTCACTCTCCCTTGTGACGAAGTCGTTCAGGTGCGGCGGTTAGTGGTGCATGTGCAATGCATCGTTCAGATAGATGCAGGTGAGGATGGCGAATACGTAGGCTTGCAGGAACGCAACCAGGATCTCCAGACCCGTGAACGCGACCATAAAGGCGAGCGGCGCCCAGCCGCCGAGAAAGCCGAGCGCCACGACGAAGGCGCCGAACACTTTCAGCATGGTGTGGCCGGCCATCATGTTGGCGAACAGCCTGACCGATAGCGAGATCGGGCGCGTCAGATAGGAGATCACCTCGATGACGACGAGCAGCGGCAGCAGAACGACGGGAACGCCCTCAGGCACGAAGAATTTCAGAAAACCGGCGCCGTGCTTCCAGAAGCCGATCACGGTGACGCCGAGGAAGATGAGCGCGGCGAGCGCAAAGGTGACAATGATGTGACTCGTCACGGTGAAGGAATAGGGCAGCATGCCGAGCATGTTCAGCGTGAGCACGAACATGAACAGGGTGAAGATGAAGGGGAAATATTTCATGCCGTCGGTGCCGACATTGTCGCGCACCATGTTGGCCACGAACGAGTAGGACAGTTCGGCGACCGACTGGATCCGCGTCGGCACCAGCGCACGGCTGTGCATGGCATATACGGTGAAGAGCGTGATCAAGCAGCCCGCGATCACCATGAACAGGGCGGAATTGGTGAACGAGGCGTCGACGCCGAACAGCTCGAAGGGGATGAGGCGCTTGATCTCGAACTGGTGCATCGGGTTCGGCATGCCCCCCGCTGCCGCGGCGCCGTACCCCCCAGCCTCTGCCCCTTCGGCGGCGTATGACTCGATCACGAAACGCCCCTAATCATCGTCGTCGTCCATGTGTGCCGGCAGATCCTTGCCTGCGGGCGGCGCCTTGGCCTGCATGGCCTTGGCGGTGCGAATTACGTTCATGATCCCGGCGACGGCGCCCAGGATCAGGAACGCCACCATCAGGAACGGCGCGGTGCCGAAGAAGCGGTCCAACGCCCAGCCGATGAACCCCCCGACGCATACGCCCGCGACCAGCTCGACTCCGAGCCGCATCGCCTGGCCGAAGGCCGCGCCGCGCGCTCCTGCATCGGGTGGAGGGGTCGGCGCATGCCGCGACTGAATCTCCGCCAGCCGCTCTCCGAGAGTGTCGAGCCGCCGGCGAATGCCGTCTTGGTCATGGCCGGTTTGCTTGCGGCCTGACGTTTTGTCGGCTCCGGCCATTGGCACTGCTCAATATCCGGGAGAGAGGCCTAAGCGACCGCTTGGTCCTCAAGCTTGGCGCGCACTTTAGTTTGGGAATCCGGCCTGTCAAGGAACTCGGACAGGGCGTCGAAAGAAGGAAAATGCCGATCGTAGCGGGGGAGGGGAGCTTATTGACCTGTGTCAGATTAGGGATCCTGGCCGAGTTGTTTTTCCGACTAGCTTGCGTCGCGCAGGCGCTCCGCGGTCCCAAGATCCACCGACACGAGCTGGCTGACGCCACGCTCCGACATGGTCACGCCGAACAGCCGGCTCATGCGTGCCATGGTCAGCGGGTGGTGGGTGATGATCAGGAAGCGCGTATCCGTCGAGCGCGCCATCTCCTCCATCAGCAGGCAGAAGCGATCGACATTGGCGTCGTCGAGCGGCGCGTCGACCTCGTCGAGCACGCAGATCGGCGACGGATTGGTCAGGAACACGGCGAAGATCAAGGCGAGCGCGGTCAGCGCCTTCTCGCCGCCGGAGAGCAGCGTCAGGACCTGCGGCCTTTTTCCAGGTGGGCAGGCGAGGATCTCGAGCCCCGATTCGAGCGGATCATCGGACTCGACCAGCTTGAGCTCGGCCGAGCCGCCGCCGAACAAGGTCTTGAACAGGCGTTGGAAATGCCCGTTGACGGTGTCGAAGGCCTCGAGCAGGCGCTTGCGGCCCTCGCGGTTCAGATTGGAGATGCCCTGCCGGAGCCGCGTGATCGCTTCTTCGACGTCGGCTTTCTCGCGCTCCATCTCCTCAAGCTTGGCGGAGAGCTCGGCCTCTTCCTCCTCGGCCCTGAGATTGACGCCGCCCAGCCGCTCGCGGTCGCCCTTGAGTTTCTGCAGGCGCGCCTCGACCTCGACCTGCGGCGGAACGGCGGCGCCTTGCTTCAGCGCGGCGAGCGACAGGCAGGCCTCGGGCACGCAGTCGAGCTGCTCGCGGATCGTGTACGCGACCTCGCCGCGGCGCTCGCGCGCCGACTCAAGCCGCGCCTCGCTCCTGGCGCGTGCTTCACGTGCTTCGGCCAACCGCTCCTGCACCTCGCGCAAAGCCTTCTCCAATCGTTTCAGATCTGTCTCGGCGACCGCAAGGTCATCGGCCGCCTTGCCGCGCTCGCGCTCGGCCGATCCGATCGCGTCGAGCAGCTTGCCGCGCCGCGCCTCGATCTCGGCGGGAAGATTGGCGAGAGCGGCGAGATCGGCACTCGTCTCCTCCTCGCGCGCGCGCAAGGTCGCGATCTGCTCGCGCGCATTGGCGATGCGCTTCTGCCAGAGCTGTTCCTGGGAATGAATCTCCTGGATGCGCTGCTGCCGGAGTCTCATCTCGCGCTCGAAACCTTCGAGGGCCGCCTCGGCGCGGGCAGCGGTCGAGCGGGCGGTCGAGGCAGCGCCTTGGGCGACCTCCAATGCCGCTTCGAGCGTCCCGAGCGGGCTGAGTTCAAGCAGGGCGGCGGCGACGCGCGCATCGTGCTCGCGCGCCTCGTCCCCGGCCGCCCGCGTCCGCGCCAGCGCCTCGGCCAACGCGCCGAGCTTCTTGCTGTTCGCCTGCGTCTCGTTTTCGACAGCGGCAATCGCCTCGCGCGTCCGGTCGAGCGCCGCCTTGGCCTCCCTGGCCTCGACACGAAGAGCCTTGGTGGTCTGGCTGGTCTCCTCGGCCCTGCTCGACGCAGCAGAGAGCTCCGAGGCGGCAGCGATCGACCGCGCCTGAGCTCCGGCGCGTTTCTCTTTCAGCGTCTCCATCCGGCTACGCTCGATCAGCCGCGCACCGGCCGCGCTCGCCGTTCCGGCCTGGACGCTATAGCCGTCCCAGCGCCAGAGATCGCCATCCTTCGACACGAGCCGCTGCCCAGGCGAAAGCCGTGCCTGGAGCTCGCGCCCAAGGTTGGCCTCGACCAATCCGATTTGAGCGAGCCTTCGTGCAAGCACCTTCGGAGCGTTGGCGAACTGACCGAGCGGGGTTGCGCCGTCGGGCAAAGCCGGGTCGAAAGCGCCTTCGGCCGCGAGCCGCCAATGGGCAGGTGCCGCCTCATCGCTCGCAGCGTCAAGGTCATCGCCCAGGGCGGCACCGAGCGCCTGCTCGTAGCCTGAAGCGACCTTGATCTCATCGATGATCGGCGTCCATGCGCCGGCAGTCTCGGGCGCGAGCAGCTTCAGGATCGTGGCAAGCTCGGTCTCGGCCTCCTGGTTTGCGAGCCTGGCGGCCGAGGCTTCGGCGCGCAACTCGGATTCCAGCGCACGCGCAGCGTCCTGCTCGGCCTCTGCGGCCAGAAGCTCGGCCTCGGTCTCATCGACCTGAGCGAGCAGCTGGGCAAGCTCGGCATTCAGCCCGGCGAGCATTGACGCGGTGCCGCTCTCGGCCTCGAGCCGGGCAAGCTCATCCTCGATCTCGCGGACCTCCACTTCGGAACGCGCCAGACGCTCGGCGATCCTGGTCTTCTCTCCTTCGAGCCGGTTTCCTTCGCCGCGCGACTCGACCAGAGCCGTGGTCGCTTCGCTAAGCGCGAGCTCCGCGGCGGCGAGCGTTTCGGCGGCGCGCATGACGGCTTCGCGCAGCCGCGGCTCCTCATGGTCGCGCGAGCTCGCAGCTTCGAGCCTGCGGGCCTCTTCGCCGAGCCCGCGCAAGATGCCTTCGGCTTCGGCGATATGCTCCTCCTCGCGGGCGAGGTCGCGCGAAGCTTGCGCCAACCGCGTCTCGAGCTCAGCCTGGCGCGTCTTGGCGCGGGCCTCCTCGCGCTCGAGCGCGTCACGCTCGACGCTCAAGCGATGCAGCACGGCGGCGCGCGCAGCCTCCTCGTCGCGCAACGGTTGAAGCTTCTCGGCGGCCTCGGCCTGCTGGCGGAGCGCCTCGCCCTCGGCCTTGGTCTCTTGCGCCATTGTGCCGAGCGCGTGTTGGAACGCGGCTTCCTCGTGCTCGACCAGCGCGCATGCAGCCTCCCAATGGAGGTGATGCTGGAGCGCCTCGGCCTCGCGGATCTTGCCCGAGATCTCGCGATAGCGCTGCGCCTGACGCGCCTGGCGCCTCAGCGCCTGCAATTGCGATGACATCAGGTCGATTAGATCGGCGAGACGCGCCAGATTGGCCTCGGTCGCCTTCAATCTGAGCTCGGCTTCGTGGCGGCGGCTATGCAATCCGGCAATGCCGGCAGCATCCTCGAGCACGCGACGGCGCTCTTGCGGCGGCGCGTTTACGATCTCCCCGATCCGCCCCTGGCGCACCAGAGCCGGAGAGCGTGCGCCGGTCGCGGCGTCCTCGAACAGCAGACGCACATCGCGCGCACGGGCATCCTTGCCGTTGACCTTATAGGCGGAACCTGCCTCACGCTCGATCCGCCGCGTCACTTCGAGGATGTCGGCGTCGTTAAACTCGGCGGGCGCCGTGCGCTTGCTGTTGTCGATGAACAGCGTCACCTCGGCCATGTTGCGCGAGGGCCGGTCCTGCGAGCCGGCGAAGATCACGTCCTCCATCGCCGAACCGCGCATGCTCTTGTATGAGGTCTCGCCCATCGCCCAGCGCAGCGCTTCAAGAAGGTTCGACTTGCCGCAGCCGTTGGGGCCGACGACGCCGGTTAGCCCGCGCTCGACCAGGAGTTCGGTGGGCTCGACGAAGGACTTGAAGCCGAGAAGGCGGAGTTGGGTGATCTGCACGTGTCGGTGTCCCTTAGGGTTGCGAAGTCTCGGACGATGACTGCGGAGCGCGTGCCGTCATTCTCGCGAAAGCGGGAATCCATTAGTCACGCCGCTAGCTACAAAAACAAAGACAAGGGTTACTGGGTCGCCCGGTCAAGCCGGGCAATCACAAACCGGCACGCTTATGACGAGGATTGCGGCGGCCGGGCCTGCTCAAGCAAGGCCTTGATCTCGTCGTAGGCGACCTCTCCCTGCGCAGCCTTGCGGCCGTTGATGAAGAAGGTCGGGGTGCCGATGACGCCGTATTTGCGCCCCCGCTGCTTAACCTCGGTCAAGCCGTCGATAATGGTTTGATTCGAGAGGCATTTGTCAAACGTCTCGCGCGTCATGCCGCTCGACTTGGCGACCGCGTAGATGGCGTCGGGGCGCACCTCTTGGCTTACCCATTCGCTCTGCCTCGTGAGGAACTGGTTCAGCAGGAAGAAATATTTGTCCTCCGGCGCACAGCGATTGATGAGTGCAGCGTGGCCAGAGGTGTGGCCGATCGGGAACTCTCTGACGATGAAACGCACCTTGCCGGTATCGACGAAATCCTTTTTGAACCGTGGGAAGATGGTCTTCTGGAAGTTCGCGCAATGCGGGCAGGTGAGCGAGACATATTCGATCACGGTGATCGGTGCGCTCGCATTGCCCATCGCCCGCTCGCCGAGCGGGCCGACGGCCATGACCTCTGTCTGAGCTGATGCCTCGAGCGCCTTGTCGGCCGTAGCGCTGTCGCCGCCGGCGACGCCGCCGCAGCCGGCGAGCAGACCCGCGAGGGCAAGCGCGATCGAGACTCTGGCCGCCCTTAGTAGCATGCGTTCCGCTCGCTTATTGCGCCGGCGTTCCGGCGGGCTGGCCGCCTCCGAGAGCCGGCGTCTCGCCTTGCGGCGTGGCGCCCTCAGCCGGGGGCGGGGCGCCATCGGTCGGGGCTGCGCTCGTGTCGACCTTCGGCACTCCGGTCATCAGCGCCTCGAAATCCTTGACCTGATGTTCGCCTGCCAGCCGCTTGCCGTTCACGAAGAAGCTCGGCGTCGAGTTCGACCCCGAACTTGTCGTGCGCGCGCTGGCGCTCATCGACGATCTTCTTGAACAGCTCCTTGTCGGCGAGGCATTCGTCGAACTTCTCCTTAGAGAAGCCGGCCTGGCGCGCGAGCTGGAGCAGACGGTCGAGCGCCTCGGGCCCCTCGACCACCCATGTCGCCTGGCTTTGGAACATGGCATCGATCATGGCGAAGTAGCGGTCGGGGCCGGCGCAGCGAGCGAGCATCGAGGCCCGCGCGGCTATCCCATCGAGCGGGAACTCGCGGAAGATCAGTCGCGCCTTGCCGGTGTCGATATATTTCGTCTTGAATTCGGGAAAAACGACCTTGTCGTATTGAGCGCAGTGAGGGCAGGTCATCGAGGCGTATTCGACGATTACATTCGGCGCATCCGCGGATCCGATCGACATGTCGGGCAGCGCGCCAGGCTTCATCAGCTCGGCGACATCGGGGTCCTTCTTCGCCGCGTCGGGATCGTACTGATCAGCCGCGTTCTTGATGAAGAACACATAGCCGGCGGCAAGCGAGGCCGCGACCACCGCGAGCACGAGTATGATGTTGGTCTTGCTGAACAGTCCCGAATCCTTGCCCTCGGACGGTTCCCGGGCGGCAGGCTTGCCGGCCGCTTGTTTCTCGGTTTTGGCCACGCTTCTCTACTCCACCTGGTGCTGTGCTAGCCCGCCCCCTGGCATGGGCGGCCTACATTCGTTGAAAGGACCACTCCCTGGCAAGAGCGAGAAATGCGGCGCTCCGTCAACCCCTCGTGAGCTTGGCGCGGGCCAAGGCGCCGAGCCGCGACAATGCGCGCCGCAAGCCCTCGTCCTCGATGACCGTTGAAGCCGGCAGAATGTCGTCATGTGAGGGTTCGGTCACCGTTGGCGAGGGCGGCTTGGTTCGGGCGACGGGGGCTTGCAGGATGCGCATCTCCGTGATGGCCCGGTAGCCGAAATAGGTGTTCACCCGCTCGAGGATCTTGTCCGAGCGGTGCTGGACCTCGATGGCGCGGGGTCCATCCACGCGAAGCATGAGGATCGCGCCTTCCGCGCGCCAACCCTTGGTGGGCCCGGGCTCCTCGCCCTCTTGTTGGCGCCTCGGCCAGACCAGTCGGTCGGGCATCGTGAACGTGGCAAGCTCGGCGCCGACGATAGTTTGCCACTCGCTGAACAGCGCCGTGGTGGCGAAGCCCCTCGCTCGCGCCAAAGGATCGAGCATGCGGGCGACATAGGCGCCCACGGGCCGCGCGCCGCCCGCCGCCTTTGCCAGCGCTCTCCGCTCCTTGTCGTCCATGTGCTTTCCGGTGGAGGGCTCGCGTCGCCCCCTTGCTTCGCGTAAGCCGAGCTTACACCATGCTGGGCGGAGTTGGGATTGAGGAGTTGACTTTATGCAGAGGCGCGCGGCCGGAGGAGACAACAATCGGCCGGTGTCGATCGCCGGCACAATGCTCGCCTGGTACGACCGCGAGCGGCGCCATCTCCCCTGGCGCGCTGAGCCCGGCGAGGACACCGAGCCGTACCGCGTCTGGCTGAGCGAGATCATGCTCCAGCAGACCACGGTCAAGGCGGTGCTGCCGCGCTATGAGCTGTTCCTGCGGCGATGGCCCGACGTCGAGGCACTTGCCCTCGCCGAGCTCGGCGAGGTTCTTGCCGCATGGGCCGGGCTCGGCTATTACGCCCGCGCCCGCAACCTGCATGCTTGTGCGCGCGAGGTGGTGGCGCGTCATGGCGGGCAGTTCCCGGCGACCGAGGCAGGGTTGCGCGCGCTTCCCGGCATCGGCAATTACACCGCTGCGGCGATCGCTGCCATCGCCTTCGGCGAGCGCGCGGCGCCGGTCGACGGCAATATCGAGCGGGTGATTGCGCGGCTGTTCGCGGTCGCCACGCCTTTGCCCTACGCCAAGGTTGAGATTCGCGCTCTGGCACGTCGTCTGATGCCAGAGACGCGCCCCGGCGACTTCGCCCAGGCGATGATGGATCTCGGGGCCACGCTTTGCACGCCGCGCCGCCCGGCTTGCGATCTCTGTCCGGTGAGTGCCGAGTGTCGCGGCTATGCGCAAGGTCTCGCCGAGGTTCTTCCTTATCGCGAGGAGAAGAGTGAGCGCCCGCTGCGGCGCGGCGTAACCTTCGTCACGCTGCGCTCCGATGGCGCGGTGCTGCTTCGCGAGCGGGCGCTGAACGGCCTGCTCGGCGGTATGCTCGAGACGCCGTCCTCGCCTTGGGCCGAAGAGAAAGGGAACAGCGGCGCGGGAACCGGCTACGCCCCGCTCAAAGCCGAATGGAAGAAGCTCCCCGGCCTCGTCGAGCACACTTTCACGCATTTCCACTTGAAGCTTTCGGTTTATCGCGCCGAGGTTGGGCTCGATGCCGCCCTGGAGCGCGGAGCTCACCCTTCGCGCTGCCGCTGGCTCATGCCGCGAGAGCTTGCCGGAGCCGCGCTGCCGTCAGTAATGCGGAAAGTTCTCGGGCACGCGCTCGACGAGAGCGAGCTTCGTCCAGGAAAGCGCGCCTAAGCCTGTAATTCGAGCTGGCGGCGGGCTGCCGCGCGGAGCGCGTCGATCGGCTCGAGCCGACCATCAGCCTCGTAATGCCAGAAGGTCCAGCCGTTGCAGGCGAGCGCGCCTTGCACATGGGCGCCGATCTTATGGATCGATCCTTCGGCACCGGCGCAGGCGATCGAGCCGTCGGCGCGGACCTTGGCCTCGTGCCGCGCCGCGGGATCGTACAGCGCCGTGCCCGGCGCGATCAGACCGAGCTCGACGAGGACGCCGAAGGCGATGCGTGGTTCCGCACGCTTGCCCTTGGCGACTTGCAGCGCGTCCTTGGCAAGCGGCGCCTCCGCGTCGAGCCGGGCTCTGGCGGCTTCGGCGTAAGCTTCCTCGCGCTCGATGCCGATGAAACCCCGGCCGAGCCGCTTGGCGACGACCGCGGTCGTGCCCGAGCCGAGAAACGGGTCGAGCACCACATCGCCCGCGTGGCTCGACGCGAGGATCAGGCGGTGCAGCAGCGCTTCGGGCTTCTGCGTCGGGTGGGTCTTCCGCCCGCTATCCTGCTTCAGCCGCTCTGCACCCGAGCAGATCGGAAACAGCCAGTCGGAGCGCATCTGCAGGTCCTCGTTCAACGCCTTCATCGCATCGTAGTTGAACGTGTAGCGCGCCTTCTGCCCCATACAGGCCCAGATCAGCGTCTCATGCGCGTTGGTGAAGCGGCGGCCCCGGAAATTCGGCATCGGGTTCGTCTTTCGCCAGATCACGTCGTTCAGCACCCAGAAGCCGAGATCCTGCAACATCGCGCCGACGCGGAAGATGTTGTGGTAGCTGCCGATCACCCAGAGGCTGCCATGCGGCTTCAGCACGCGGCGGCAGGCCGAAAGCCAGTCGCGGGTGAAGGCGTCGTAGGTCGAGAAGCTCGCGAACTTGTCCCAATCGTCGTCGACGCCGTTGACGCGGCTATTGTCGGGGCGGAACAGCTCGTTGTTGAGCTGGAGATTGTAAGGCGGGTCGGCGAAGACGAGATCGACGCTTGCCGGCGGCAGGCGCTTCAGCGCCTCGATGCAATCGCCGACGATGACTTTGTTCAGCGGGAGCTTCGCCCCCACCGTTTTCCCCACACCCATGCCACCGCTCACGCTTACGCAACACCAGAAGCGTGGCCATGCTGCGCGACGACGGTAAAGGCGGCCTTAACCCCGCGATTGGCTTGGCCCGTGAGCCGTGGCAAAGACGGCGCGGGCGCTAGTAATCCATGGGTTGCGGCGTTGCCGGTATCCGGCAGCCGCTTCGCCGGCGCGTCGCCCGCGGGAAATCAATCTCAGCAGAAAAGGTGCCGATCGAGCCATGACCAAGGACGTCGTAATGCTGCACGGCGCCAATGCCGGCGGCTGGTGCTTCGACAATTTCGCCAAGGTGTTTGCGGCCAAGGGCTTCACCTGCCATGCGCCCGATCTGATCGGCCACGGCAAGAACAAGGCAAGCGCCCTGACGGCACTTGCCAGCGTCGGCATCCCTGATTACCGCGCCGAGATGGAAGCCTTCCTCAAGACGTTCGACACGCCGCCCGTCATGCTCGGCCACTCGATGGGGGCGGTGATCGCCCAGCAGCTCGCCGCACAAGGCATGGCCCGGGCGCTGATTCTGATAAGCCCGGCGCCGCGCGCCGGCATCCTGCCGACGACCGGCGGCGAGAAGCAGCTCGACCAGGATCTGATGGGGCTTGGCGCCTTTTGGAAGATGGTCATCCCGCCCGATTTCGCGCTCTCCTGCATCTACTCGCTTAACAAGGTGCCGACCTCGGAGCAGCGCGCCGTGTTCGACAAATTCGGCCCCGAGTTGGGTCTCGCCTTCTTCCAGCTGTTCTTCTGGATGCTCGATGCGACCGGCGCGACCGTTGTTGCCACCGAAAAGGTCAACTGCCCTGTGCTTTGCCTTTCGGGCGCCGACGACAAGGTGGTTTCGCTGATGACCGCGCGGGCCACGGCTGCGGCGTATCCAAGCGCGCCATTCTGGGAGCTTCAGGGTCACGGTCACATGCTGCTGGTCGAGCCCGGCGCGGACGAAATCGCCCAGCGCATTGCTAGCTGGATCCCTGCCTAGTTCACTCCGCCTGGGGCAGCGGCAGCTCCCCGCCGCCTTCAATGAGCCTGAGCGCGCGCTCGATCGGCGAGAATGAGCGGCGGTGATGGATGCACACGCCGTGCTTCTTGATGGCTGCCGCGTGCTCCGGCGTGCCGTAGCCCTTATTGCTGTCCCAGGCATAGCGCCGATAGCGCCGCGCAAGCTTCACCATCAACCGGTCGCGCGTGACCTTGGCGACGATCGACGCGGCGGCCACCGATAGCGACAGGCCGTCGCCGCCGACCACGGCGCGCGCCTTGCATGGAAAGCGCCTGGGAACGATGTTGCCGTCGATCAGCGCGGCTCCGATCGGCACGCCGAGCCCGCGATAGGCCGCGCGCATGCCCCACAGGCTCGCTTGCAGGATGTTGATGCGGTCGATGCGTTTGACCGGTCCGATCACGACCGACACGAGCGCGGTGGCGATGATCTCGGCGTAACGGTCCTCGCGCGTCTCAGGCGTCAGGACTTTCGAATCGTTCAGGCCCTCGGGGATACGGTCGGGATTGAGGATCACGGCAGCGACCACGACCGGCCCGGCCCATGGCCCGCGCCCGGCCTCGTCGATGCCGGCGATAGGTCCGCGATATTGGTCCATCAGCGCCGTTTCGAGATCGAAGCTCGGCGTGGGCTTTGGTTCTATTGCGCGCACGGCGAATCCCATGGCTGGAATTTTCGCGCAAACCGGCCGCCCATTGCAACTCGCGCGGAGCTCTAGGCCAAGACCCTGTGGAAATCGCGATCGAAGGCGCCGTCACGAACGCCTTGCGACTAAGCGCGCTGCGGTTGGCCGCCGGCTCTCTGCGGTAACACGAGGATACTGGCGATCATCAGAACCGCGACGACCAGCGAGGCAATCGGGCGGCTGAAGGCAGGGCCGCCTTGGCCGCGAAATGTCGGTCCAGAAATAGGCCGCTGATAGCGCCGCCAATCCGGCGGCGAACAAAACGCCCCGCCTTCATAGCCGAGCCCCGGCGTCGGCAACCCAGTCGCCGAGGACCGTTCCCAATGTTTGCGAGAAGGTTCGCCGCCCAGTAGAACGCCTCGACTTCCCGCGCGCTGACGGAGTCCATCGAGATCGAGCCGAGCGACCAGTACCAAAGTCCGAGCACGGCCATGAGGCACCCAAGCAGCAGCAGCGAGCCGCCGGGTTAGGCGATGCCCAGCGAACGGGTGGCAAGTCGGCCATCATCGTGCCGGCGGTGGTCGAGGCGACGATCAGTGCCCAGTACAGCAAGGGATGAAATTTCTTGGCGGCGATCTGGACCGCGAAAAGGTTCTGCCAGCCTTCGGTCTGGCCCGCAAGCCAGTGTGCCAGGCGCAGCCTCGCTAGAGCAGGCTGAGCTGCTGGCCGGGCAGGGCGGGGGGCGTGAACCTATCGGTCCTGAGCTCGACCGAGCTCTGGTTCAGCCCGAGCCGCTGGGCGGCAACCTCGAATCTGCGCCCGATTATCCAGGCGTAAGCGCCTTCGCCCACCATGCGCTCGCCCCATTTGGCATCGTAGAGCTTGCCGCCGCGCGTCGAGCGCATAAGCGACAGCACGCGGTTGGCGCGGTCGGGGCAGTTCGCCTTGAGCCATTCGGTGAACAGATCGCCGATTTCGAGTGGCAGCCTAAGCAGCACGTAGCCCGCGTTCTTGACGCCGATCGACGCGGCGCGCTCCAGGATGCGCTCCATCTCCGTGTCGGTCAGTCCGGGGATGACCGGCGCCACCATGACTGAGGCCGGCACGCCGGCATCGACCAGCCGCTGCAATGTCTCCAGCCGCTTGTCTGGCGTGCTCGCGCGCGGCTCCATGACGCGGGCGAGCTTGCGGTCGAGCGTGGTCACCGAGAGCGCGACTTTTACCAGCCCGCGCTCGGCCATCGGCTTCAACAGGTCGAGATCGCGTAGCACCAACGCCGACTTGGTAACGATGCCGACCGGGTGGTTCGCCGCGCTCAAGACTTCGAGGATGCGCCGCATGATGCGGTAGCGCCGCTCGACCGGTTGATAGGGGTCGGTGTTGGTACCGATGGCGATCGTGCGGACCTTGTAGCCCGGCTCGGCAAGCTCGCGTTCCAATGCCTGAGCGGCATTGGTCTTGGCAAATAGCTTTGTCTCGAAGTCGAGCCCCGGCGATAGCCCGAGAAAGGCGTGGGTCGGGCGCGCGAAGCAATAGATGCAGCCATGCTCGCAGCCCCGATACGGGTTGATCGACCGGTCGAACCCGATGTCAGGGGATTCGTTACGCGTAATGATACGCCGTGCCGGCACCTCCTGGACCTCGGTCGACAGCGCCTCGAGTTCGGCAAGCGATTCCCAGCCGTCGTCAGTCGGCTCGTAGGCAATCGGCTCGTAGCGGCCCGAGCGGTTGGTCT
Source organism: uncultured Alphaproteobacteria bacterium (assembly GCA_963816805.1). Lineage (GTDB taxonomy): Bacteria > Pseudomonadota > Alphaproteobacteria > Rhizobiales > Methyloligellaceae > Methyloceanibacter. The sequence goes on along the minus strand of CAWFLU010000023.1, from coordinate 114,571 downwards.
GCGCGCCCCTGCCGTGACGGCGGCCAGCGGCAATGCCCCCCGCTTCGAGCGGGAAGCTGTCTAAATCCTGGGATTTGCGAAGCGAAACCGACATGCGGCTTATATAGTCGCGGTCAAAGAACAAATCAAGAACATTGCCACACCTAACGGAAGGGAACGATTGCCGCTCGGAGTCCAGCGGTATAAATCGCCTTCCATGATCTCGGTGATCATTCCCACCCTCAATGCCGAGTGCACGCTCGGGCCTACGCTCGCGGCGCTTGTGCCCGCCGTGGTCGGCGGCCTGGTTCAGGAAGCGATCCTGGTCGACGGCGGGTCAAGCGACGAGACCTGCCTGATTGCCGATGCTGCCGGCACGCGGTTGATCATTGCAGAGCGCGGGCGCGGCAGCCAACTCGATGCCGGCGCGGCCGCTGCGCGCGGCGACTGGCTGCTGTTCCTCCATGCCGATACCGTGCTCGAGCCGTCATGGGGCGAGGAGGCCAAGAACTTCATCGAGCGGGTCGAGAGCGGTCGGCGTCGGCAGGCGGCGGCTTTCTTCCGCTTTGCGCTCGACGACGACGGATCAATGCCGCGGCTGATGGAAAAGATGGTCTCGCTCCGCTGCTTCCTGTTCGCGCTCCCCTATGGCGATCAGGGTCTCCTGATCTCGCGCAATCTCTACCACCGGCTCGGCGGGTTTCGGCCGCTACCGCTGATGGAGGATGTGGATCTCGTGCGCCGCCTCAAGCGGCGCGAGATCGTGATGCTCAATTCGCGCGCGGTGACGAGCGGCGTGCGCTATCGGAGCGAAGGCTATCTCGCACGCAGTCTGCGCAATCTCGGCTGCATGTTGCTCTATTATCTCCGCGTGCCGCCGCGTGTGCTTGCGCGCCTTTATGGCTAGAGGAACGGCGCCGCGCACACGACGCGCCCGGTTCGCCCATCGCCTCATCATCATGGCCAAGAGCCCGCGCCGCGGCTACGTCAAGCGGAGGCTCGCGCGCGAGATCGGCGAGGGCGCGGCGGTTAGCTTCTATCGCTCCTGCCTCGCTCGTTCGGTTCAGCGGCTCGCGCGCGATCCACGCTGGACGACACTCCTCGCCCTCGCTCCCGACGTCGACGCGGTAAGCTCACTCCCGGTGCTGCGGGGCGTATCGCGCTTGCCGCAAGGACGCGGCGATCTCGGACGCCGCATGCAGCGCCTGTTCGACCGCCTGCCGCCGGGCCCGGTGATCATCATCGGCAGCGACATTCCGGCGATTGCGCCTGAACGCATTGCCGAAGCCTTCGCGCTGCTCGGGCGCCACGATGCTGTGCTCGGCCGTGCGCTAGACGGCGGCTTTTGGCTGATCGGGTTGAAACGATCACCGCGCGTGCTTGCGTCATTCGCCCATGTCCGCTGGTCGGGTCCGCACGCGCTCGACGACACTCTGGCAAATCTGACTGGAGCCCGCGTCGCCTTCACCGCGACGCTTTGCGATGTCGATACGCGCGAGGACTATCTGTCGCTCTGCGCGTCTGCCGCGAGACTTGTTTCTGGACGGGCGCGATACCCAAAGTAGGCTCGCCCTGAGCTTAAGTCAAACTTAAGGAGCTTCGGATAGCTCACTGAAACTATAGGGATAAAGCTGAGGCTTAATGCGCAAGCCCGCCGCCTGCGCGATATAGAACTGGAAGCCTTGGCGCTTAGCCGGCCTTCTCAGCTTTCGCCTTTTTCTTCCGCTTCTCCAACAGCCGCGGCATGATCTCGACGAACGAGCAGGGGCGGTGGCGATTGTCGAGCTGAGCTTTGAGAATGCCGTTCCAGGCGTCCTGGCATGCTCCGGGCGATCCGGGCACCGAGAAGATATAGGTGCCCTCGGCGAGACCTCCGCAGGCGCGCGACTGCACCGTCGAGGTGCCGACCGACTGATAGCTCACCATGTGGAACAGGACCGAGAAGCCCTCGATCTCCTTCTCGAATAGCGGCTTGACCGCCTCGGGCGTCACGTCGCGCCCGGTGAATCCGGTGCCGCCGGCAGTGATGACCACATCGACTTCGGGATCCTTGATCCAGCGCTTCACGTGCTTCCGGATCGATTTCACGTTGTCTTCGGCGATTGCGTGCTCGGCGAGCTCGTGGCCCGCCTCCTGGAGCAGACCGATCAGGAGAGGGCCGGATTTGTCGGTCTTATGCGTGCGCGTGTCCGAGACGGTGAGCACGGCGATGCGCACCGGGATGAAGGAGCGGCTGTCGTCGAAGCGGTTCATGGCGTCTCCAGCGCCTTCTTTACCAATAGTAAGTCGCGCCAGGCGAGCCGTTTGTCGGCGGTGTTGCGCAACAGATAGGCTGGATGGAGCGTGGCGAGCGTCGGGATGTCGCCAGCGGCGCTCGGATAGCTCAGCCATTTGCCGCGGAGCCGCATGATGCCCTCGCTGACGCCGAGGATGCTCTTGGCCGCGGCGCCGCCGAGCAGCACCAGCACTTGCGGCTTGAGCAACTCGATCTGCCGGGCGAGGAACGGCGCGCAAGCCTCGATCTCTTCTGGCGTCGGCGTGCGGTTGCCGGGCGGACGCCAATAGACCGTGTTGGTGATGTAGAAATGCGTCTCGTCGAGCCCGATCGCCGCCAACATACGGTCGAGCATCTGCCCGGCGCGGCCGACGAAGGGCTTGCCTTGCAGATCCTCGTCGCGGCCCGGAGCCTCGCCGATCAGCATGAGGTGGGCCTGCTCGCTGCCGCGCGAGAAGCAGAGGCTCTTAGCCGTGCGCTTCAGTCCGCAGCCGTCGAACTGGCTGACCAGGGTCTCGAGTGCGGCAAGAGTGACCGCCTCGGCGATGCTCCCCCGGTCGAAGGAAATCGCTTCGGCAACAGTGCACTTGGGCGCGGCCTGGCGCGGGGCGGGTTTAGCCTTGCCAAACTCGGGGGTAGGCGGGGCAAAGCTGTTGATCGGCTCGTCCCCGATCGACTCGTCGACGCCCATGGCCGCATACCAGTTGAGCAGCGCTCTTGCGTCCGCGATTTCCCATGTCGCCATTTGCGTTACCTCTTCGTACCCCATATTTGTGATGGTCGGGCTCGACCGGACCTTACGCTGGGCTTAACGAATGACAGCGGGCTAGCACCTGCTGCTTAGGAAGCGGTGGACATAGCCGACCCTCACTCGACATACCGGCGAAAGCCGGTATCCCAGCAGTTTGTTGTTGATTTGTTTTACTGGATTCCGGGCCACGCCGGAATGACGAAGACGTCGTAAACCATGAAGCAATTTGGGATGGGGTCTGGACTTTGAGCGACCCGACTGAAACCGAGCCGATCGAGCGCGAGACCATGGAGTTCGACGTCGTGATCGTCGGCGCCGGCCCTGCCGGGCTCGCCGCAGCGATCAGGCTTAAGCAGCTCGCCGCCAAGAGCGGCAAGGAGATCTCGGTGGTCGTGCTTGAGAAGGGCTCTGAGGTCGGCGCGCACATCCTGTCGGGCGCAGTTATCGATCCCGTGGGTCTCGACAAGCTCATCCCAGACTGGCGCGAGCAGGGGTCGCCGCTCAAGACCAAGGTCGACGAGGACCGCTTCTATTATCTGTGGAAGACGGGCGGCATTCGTGTCCCCAACATTTTCATGCCGCCGCTGATGAGCAATCACGGCTGCTATATAGGCAGTCTTGGGAGCCTCTGTCGCTGGCTCGGTGAGCAAGCGGAGAAGGCCGGCGTCGAGATCTATCCCGGCATCGCCGTGACGGAAGCCATCTTCGGCGCGAACGGCGCGGTCGAGGGCGTGATCACCGGCGACAAGGGCATCGCCCGCGACGGCACGCACAAGGACAGCTACACGCCGGGCATCGCGCTCCGCGGCAAATACACCCTGATCGCCGAGGGCGCGCGCGGCTCGCTCAGCAAGCAGCTGATCAAGAAGCTCGGTCTCGATGCAGAATCTGCGACGCAAAAATTCGGCATCGGGCTCAAGGAGCTGTGGGAGGTGCCGGCCGACAAGCACCGGCCCGGTCTCGTCCAGCACACCATGGGCTGGCCGCTCGACGACAAGACCGGGGGCGGCTCGTTCCTCTATCATTTCGGTGAGCGGCTGGTGTCGGTCGGCTTCGTCGTGCATCTCGACTACGCCAATCCCTATCTCAACCCGTTCAAGGAGTTTCAGCTCGCTAAGACCCATCCGCGTATCCGCGAGCATCTGGAAGGCGGCAAGCGCATCGCCTATGGCGCGCGCGCTTTGACCGAAGGCGGCTGGCAGGCGATCCCGAAGCTCGTCTTCCCCGGGGGCGCACTGATCGGCTGCTGCGCTGGCTTCATGAACGTACCCCGCATCAAGGGCTCGCATAACGCCATGCTGTCAGGAATGATGGCGGCAGAGGCCGCCTTCGCCGCGATCGGGGCCGGCCGCTCGGGCGATGCGCTCGACGCCTATCCGGCTGCCGTCAAGGCGTCGGACATGGCCAAGGAACTCAGAAAAGTCCGCAACGTGAAGCCGCTCTGGTCGCGGCTCGGCACCATCGCCGGCGTCATGCTTGGTGGCGTCGACATGTGGCTCAACACCGTCCTCCCGTTCCTGCCGCACACCTTGAGGCACCTGAAACCCGACTATGCTGGCTTGACCAAGGCGTCGGACGCGCAGCCGATCGAATATGAGAAGCCGAACGGCAGGCTCACTTTCGACATCCTCTCTTCGGTCTTCATCTCGGGAACCAATCACGAGGAGGATCAGCCCGTGCATCTTCGGCTGACCGACGCCAATATCCCGATCGAGCGGAATCTCCCGGAATACGCCGAACCGGCGCAACGCTATTGCCCGGCGCAGGTCTATGAGGTGGTTGGAGAGGGGGACAAGCTCAGGTTCCAGATCAACGCGCAGAACTGCGTCCACTGCAAGACCTGCGACGTGAAGGACCCCGCCCAGAACATCAATTGGGTGCCACCCGAAGGCGGTGACGGGCCGAACTACGTTAACATGTGAATTTGCGGTTGCGGCGAAATCGCCGCGGGGTGGCGGCCACAAACGCGCCGCGATTGGGCCTCAAGGAGGCTCGGACAACCTTTCGTCGAGCAGCTTTTGGTTTGCAGACGGGGAATAAAAACGCGTAACCTTGGCCGGGGAATTTTCTCATAACCGCGTTCCTGGGGCGGCATAACAGCCGAGCCGACATGACGATTAAGGATGGTGCGACGCTGCGCAGATGGGCGCGGAGGTCGCTTTTGATCGTGGCGATTCTCGCGGCACCCGCGGCCTATTCGGAAGTTGCGCCCTCCGATGCCGACAACGCCCCACCCGGCACTTTGCTCGGCAATTATCTGTCGGGCCGGATGGCCCGCGGCGACCACGACACCATTGCCGCCGCCGATTTCTATTCCAAGGCTTTGGCCGAGGATCCCAGCAACGAGATCATTCTCGAGCAGGCCTTCCTGCTCGAGGCTGCCGCGGCGCATTGGGACCGCGCCATCCTGCTCGCCAAGGACCTCGTCAAAATCGAACCGTCGCACCGCATCGCCCAGTTCCTGCTTGGGTGCGATGCCTTCAAGCGCGGCGACTACAAGGAAGCCGACGATCATTTCGCCGCTGCGCGCCAGGGTCCGATCGCCGATCTGACCTCGACGCTCGCCCGCGCCTGGGTGGAGCAGGCCGCCGGCAAAACCGACGACGCTTTCGCGACGCTCGACAGCCTGAGCGATGCCGACTGGGCGCAGTTCTATCAGCGCTATCATCGCGCTCTGATCGCCGACGTCGCCGGCCGGCATGACATCGCACGCCAAGCTTTCGCCCAAGCCTTCAAGAAGAACCCGTCCACGCTCCGGGTGGCCGACGCCTATGCGCGCCACGCGGTGAACGACAACAATCGCAAGCTCGCCCACCAAACCCTCAAGGCCCACATCGCCAAGTCCTCGACGCATCCTTTATCTGAGGCTTTGCTCGCCGACATCGACTCCGGCAAAGTTCCGCCGCTGCTCGTCGTCACGCCGGCCGATGGTCTCGCCGAGGTGTTCTACGGCATCGGCGACGCTCTCGCCGGCGAGGGCGGCCTAGACATGGGCATCATCTTTCTGCAATTCGCGCTGTATGTTAAGCCCGACTTTCCGCTGGCTTACGTCGCGCTTGCCGAGGCCTATGAGGGCGCCAAGCGCTACGACCTCGAGATGCAGGCCTTCGACAAGGTCGACAAGAACTCCCCGCTCTGGCTGAACGTCCAGATTCAGAAGGCCTTCGCGCTCAACTCGCTCGACCGGGTCGACGACGCCAAGCAATTGCTCGATCAGTTGATCGCCACCGACCCCAAGGACGTCCGCCCGTTCGATGCGCTCGGCAACATCTTGCGCGCGCATGAGCGCTACGGCGAGGCGCGCGAGTCTCTACTCAAAGGCGATCGCGCTCATTCCCAAACCGAGCCGGGAGAACTGGACGCTGTTCTATTCGCGCGGCGTGTCGAACGAGCGGCTGAAGGATTGGCCCGCTGCCGAGTCCGACTTCAAGCAGGCGCTCGAGCTGTCACCCGAGGAATCACTGGTGCTCAATTATCTCGGCTACACCTGGGTCGATCAGGGCCGCAATCTGAAGACGGCCATGGACTACATCCGCAAGGCAGTGAAGCTCAAGCCCGATGATGGTTATTACGTCGACAGCCTTGGCTGGGCGTATTACCGGCTCGGCAATCTCCCGGCAGCGGTCGAGAATCTCGAGCGGGCCGTCGAGCTCAAGCCTGACGACCCGATCATCAACGATCACCTCGGCGACGCCTATTGGCGTGTCGGGCGGACGCTGGAGGCCAAATATCAGTGGCAGCAGGCGCTCACGTTGAAGCCCGAGGACGATCAGTTGGTCACCTTGAAGCAAAAGATCGAGGCAGGCCTCCCTGCGGTGCCGGCCGAGACCAAGGCAGCCGCCGAGCGGACGCAGACCGGCCAAAAGGCGTCCGAATAGACTGCCGCGTCCGCTCATGAGCGAGCGCGTTTCACCGATGCTGAGCGACATCGCGCGGGCCAAGATCAATCTCACCTTGCAAGTGCTCGGCCGACGCGATGACGGTTATCACGAGCTCGTAAGCCTGGTCGCCTTCGCCAGGGCAGGCGATACGATCGAGCTTGAGCCTGCGGACGATCTTGGCCTCTCTGCCTGTGGGCCGTTCGCCGAGGCGATCGGCGGCGACAATCTGATCCTCGCCGCAGCTGTGGCCGCGAGGACGCTCAAGCCCGGAATCAGGCTCGGCCGTTTCCGGCTGATCAAGGAGCTGCCCGTCGCCGCGGGCCTAGGCGGCGGCTCCGCCGATGCGGCTGCCGCGTTGCGCCTGATCGCGCGCGCCAATCCTGGAAAGCTCACCGAAACCGAGCTCGCATCGCTGGCCCGGGAGCTCGGCTCCGACGTTAGCGTATGTCTCACGAGCCAGCAGGGGCTGATTGCCGGACGCGGCGAGAAGGTCACGCACGTCCACGGATTCCCCCCTTGCGCGGTGCTACTTGCCAATCCACGGATCCCGCTTGCCACCGCACCGGTCTATGCGGCGCTACAGGCTGCACAGCTTTCGGGCCCGCCAAGGCCGGATGAGGTCCCTGATTTCGGGCGCGATTTCGAAATTCTCGTCAAATATCTGCTCCCGCGCGGCAACGATCTCGAAGGCCCCGCTGCAGGGCTCGTGACCAAAATCAGGGAGGTGCTAGCGACACTGCTTATGCTCCCCGGCGCCCGGGTCGCCAGGCTGTCGGGCAGCGGCCCGACCTGCTTCGCTCTGTTCGCCCACTATGATGAAGCGGAGCGGGCGGCTGCGTCGCTCGCCAGGACCCATCCCGACTGGTGGATCGCCGCAAGCGGGCTTGCCTAGAGCATCGCGCTAGAACGGGCGGTCGACACAGAACTCGATCGCCTCGAGCAGGGCCGACTTCACCTCGCTGTCGGCGAAGATGGCAAGCGCGTCGCGGGCGATCGAGCCGTAATGTCTCGCGCGCTCCATGGTGTCGAGCAACGCGTTGTGGCGCTTCATCAGTGCCATGGCCTCGGCAAGATCGTGCTCTCCGATCTCGCCCTCTTGCAGCGTGCGCTGCCAGAACGCGCGCTCGACGGCGGTGCCGCGGCGATAGCACAGCACCACGGGGAGCGTGATCTTGCCCTCGCGGAGATCGTCGCCGACGCTCTTGCCAAGCATCGACGGCTCGCCCGAATAGTCGAGCGCGTCGTCCACCAGCTGGAAGGCGAGGCCGAGATTGCGTCCGTATGAGCGCAACGCCGCGGTCTCCGATTTCGGGCGAAGCGCGATCACCCCGCCGACCTCGGCCGCGGCGGCGAACAAGGCCGCCGTCTTGGCGTCGATCACCGCAAGGTAGTCGTCTTCGGTGGTCTCGGTGTTCTTGGCGGTGGTTAGCTGCATCACCTCGCCCTCGGCGATGACTGCCGCAGCGTCGGCTAGGATGCGCAGCGCGCCGAGCGAGCCGACATCGACCATCATCTTGAACGCTTGGCCGAGCAGGAAGTCGCCTACCAGCACGCTCGCCTCGTTGCCCCACACCAGTCGCGCCGCGGTCTTGCCCCGGCGAAGATTGCTCTCGTCGACCACGTCGTCGTGCAGCAGCGTCGCGGTGTGCATGAACTCGACGCTTGCGGCGAGCCGCACATGGCCGTCGCCCTGGTAGGAGCAGAGCTTGGCCGCGGCGAGGGTCAGCATGGGCCGCAGACGCTTGCCGCCGGAATCGATCAGATGGCGCGCCAGCTCCGGGATCAGCTCGACATTCGAGCGCGCGCGGTCGAGGATGATGCGGTTGACATGGGCCATGTCCCCCTCGACAAGCGCAACCAGCGGCTGAAGGCTCGCCTTCGGGTCACGGCTGCCGGAAAGCTTGACGACAACTCCCAAGGGTATTTCTCCTTACGCCTACGGGGACCGATATTGTCGGCGGGGACAGCCGCCGAGGTCAAGGCGCCACCCGCGTCGAGGCTTGGGCGCAAGGGCTGAGTCGGGACAATGAAGGAATTATTGCGCTCAAACGACGCGGTGTTGCTGTCTTATGTCACCGCCTTGCTAGAGGAGGACGCCATCGGTTTCATGGTCGCCGATGCCAATATGAGCGTGCTCGAAGGCTCGATCGGCATCCTGCCGCGGCGCATCCTGGTCGAGAGCGAGAAGATCGCGCAGGCGCGCCGGATTCTCACCGAGGCCGGCATCGGCCATGTCATCTCGGAAGACAAGGATTAGAAAAACAAACGGCAACACTCTTCAACGCACCTAGGGAAAATATACAAACGGACGAGCATCTAGCTCCCTATCGTTCCCGCATGGATGCCGAGAAGCTGATGCGTATGGCCGGGGCGAATGATCCGGAAACGGCGCTTCAGGCCGAGAGAGCCAAGGATCGAGCTCGGAGCGGATTGCCAGAAGCAATGGAGCGGACGTCCGCTCCATTAAAATGGTGCTGAATAGCGATTACTTCCCACAGACTGAGGCGGAATTAGTCCAGATCGAGCAGGATTGTTGGCGAAGGGGATTAATCCGCAGGGCCGAGGAGTTGGTGGTCAGCGCCCTTACCTCTTGAACGAGGTTGATTTGGCGAAGTTAGATTTAGACGAGGAGGTTAGGGCGGCCGCAGGAACGCGGCGCGCGTTTGGCAAGAGGTATTCCAGAATCTCGACAGGATTCGCGACCGCAAGCGGACAGAAACGAAAGGTGGTAGCATCTGACGCTTCGACTGCTCTCTCGACATAGGCAGGCGCGCGGTGTTTCCGGATCATACTTCTCTCGCTACGAGACGAATATGTCATCCCCAAAAGCAGAACTTCCAAATTGACATAGGATCCAATTTCGGCCTGATCCACATGTCCGCTTTGGTCCTGTGACTTGACTGGTAGGTAGCGGCGGTGGATAAGCTGGGTGTGACATGAGCACAATTCGCGCCATTCTTGTCTCTGTCGTCGCGCTCTCGGTCGCCATCTTGCCGGTTTCGGTCGGCAAGGCGGGCACGACGTCGCCGCAGGCGTTCATCACTGGGATGCAAGCGGATTGCTGCCCGCACGGGACACCCTGCGACAAGCGCGCGCCCGGCGATTGCGCGCCGTCCGCCGGATGTGTGCTTAAATGCTTCAATGTCCTGGGTTCATTGGTAAAGCTGTCATCCTTTGCGCCGGCCAAATTGCCATCCGAGAAGTCGCTTCTGCTGATCTCGAGCGCCGTTTCTCGTTCGGACAATCCGCCTCTCCCGCCTCCGCGCGCCTGAATCCTCACATGAAGATGTGCCGCCGCGCGTGAGCCTTTGGGCTCTCACGGTCGTGCGCGTCTCCCGCTTGCCGGCGTAAAGGCAACCGTCAACGAGGATTTGGAGACGCGCCATGAGCCGTCTGAAGAGCCTTATCATCTTGGGCGTGGGTGCTGCCACCGGCGCGGCGAGCGCCTATTGGTATGTCCGTCCACCGGCAGCGATTTCGACGGCGGCTCAAGCCGAGCAATCGGTGCCATCTAGCCCCGAGCGGAAGGTCCTCTACTACCGCAATCCGATGGGACTGCCGGATACCTCGCCGGTGCCCAAGAAGGATCCCATGGGGATGGACTACATCCCCGTGTACGACGATGAGCAAGGCGAGCCGGGCACCGTCAAGGTCAGCCTCGACAAGATCCAGCGCATCGGCGTGAAGACCGAGAAAGTTGGGGCCCGTCAAATCGTCCGCGCGGTGCGTGCGGTAGGCAAGGTCGAGCACGACGAGTCGCTTCTCACCGTTGTGGCACTCCGCACGGACGGCTTCATCGAAGAGCTGTTCGTCAACAAGACGGGCCAGCATGTCAACAAGGGCGAGCCGCTCTTCCGCCTCTATAGCCCGCAAATTCAATCAGCCCAAACCGACCTCATTGTCGCAATGCGCGCGCGGGGAAAGATGGGGCTTGATGCAGACAAGGAACTCGAAGGTGCCATGCAGCGCTTACGGAACCTGGGCGTTCCACAAAATCGCATCGACGAGGTCATCAAGACAGGGGCCAATCCCAGGACCATCGATTGGCCGGCGCCGGCAGATGGCGATGTGATCGAAAAGAACGTGATCAACGGCCAGCGCGTCATGGCAGGCGACGAGCTTTACCGCATTGCAGACCACACCAGCGTCTGGGTGATCGCCGACGTGGCCGAGTCCGATATAGCCGAGATCGAAGTCGGCATGTCGCTAACCGTGACCCTTCGCGCGATGGCAACAGAGCCTGTGGAGGGCAAGGTGACGTTCATCTATCCCGAGCTCAACGCCGAAACGCGCACCGTCCCCGTTCGTATCGAGCTTCCGAACCCCGGTGAGCGAATGAAGCCAGCGATGTACGCCGACGTGATGTTCCAGACGGGCAACCGGGAGGCAAATGTCACGGGCGTACCGGATAGCGCCCTGATCGATAGCGGTACGAGACAGGTCGTATTGATAGCGAAAGGCGAAGGTCGCTTCGAGCCGCGAGCCGTAAAAATCGGCCGCCGCGGTGGAGGTTATGTCGAGGTGACTGATGGCCTGACGCAGGGCGAGGAAGTGGTCACCTCTGCCACCTTCCTCCTCGACGCCGAAAGTAATCTGCGCGCCGCACTGCAAGCCTTCGGCCAGCAGGGAGGGCAGCCATGATCGCCTCGCTGATACGCTGGTCGGCGCGCAACGTGTTCCTCGTCGGGTTGGCAACCATCTTCGTGACGCTGGCCGGCATCTATGCCGTGTATCGGGTGCCGCTCGACGCCATCCCCGACCTCTCCGACGTACAGGTAATCGTCTATACGGAGTTTCCGGGTCAAGCGCCGCAGGTCGTGGAGGACCAGGTCACATATCCGCTCACGACCGCTATGCTCACCGTACCAAAGTCGCGCGTAGTGCGCGGCTTCTCCTTCTTCGGTGTCTCCTTCGTCTATGTGATCTTCGAGGATGGCACTGACCTTTATTGGGCACGCTCGCGCGTCCTCGAATACCTGAACTCGGCCGCGCAGCGGTTGCCGACGGGGGTGACGCCAAGCATTGGTCCTGACGCCACCGGAGTGGGCTGGGTCTACCAGTATGTCGTTCGCGGATCTCAAAAGAGTTCTTGCGGAGCTGCGTACCATTCAGGACTGGTCAATCCGCTTCGGACTCGCTAAGGCCGAGGGCGTGTCCGAGATCGCGAGCGTCGGCGGCTTCGTCAAGCAATACAGCGTTGTGGTGGACCCGCGCCGTTTGCAGGCACTTAGCATCCCGCTTTCCAAGATCAGGGACGTGATCCGCGAGAGTAACATGGATGTCGGCGGACGCACGGTTGAGGTCTCGGAAACCGAGTTTGCTATCCGCGGGCGAGGCTACATCAAGAGCCTTTCGGACCTCGAGCAGATCGTAGTGAAGAACGACCGCGGCGTGCCGGTGCTGCTGAAGGATGTGGCACGAGTTGAGCTTACGCCGGACGAGCGCCGCGGCATTACTGAGCTCAACGGGGAGGGCGAGGTCGTCTCAGGCATCGCGCTCCAGCGGTTCGGTGAGAACGCGCTCTCGGTGATTCAGCATGTGAAAGACCGCCTCGCCGAAATCATACCCAGCCTGCCGCCGGGCGTCAGGGTCGAATCTGTCTACGATCGCTCCGACCTGATTAACCGCGCCATCGACACATTGAAGCGGACGCTCTTCGAAGAAAGCGGGATTGTCGCGCTCGTTTGTATAGTCTTCCTATTGCACGCGCGAAGCGCACTTGTCGCCATCATTACCCTGCCGCTCGGCGTACTGATCGCCTACATCTGCATGTGGGTGTTGGGGTTGAGCTCGAATATCATGAGCCTCGGCGGGATCGCCATCGCCATTGGCGCTATGGTGGACGCGGCGATCGTCATGATCGAAAACGCGCATAAGCGGCTGGAACGCGCGCCACCAGATAAGCCACGAAGCGAGGTGCTGATCGAGGCCGCCGTCGAGGTTGGGCCGGCTCTCTTCTTCAGTCTCCTCATCATCACCGTCTCCTTCCTGCCGATCTTCGCCCTTGAGGCGCAGGAGGGCAGACTGTTCAAACCGCTTGCCTACACCAAGACCTTTGCCATGGCTGCGGGAGCCATGCTCTCAGTGTTGCTTGTGCCGGCGCTCATGATGGTCTTTGTGCGCGGCCGCATCATTCCCGAGCAGAAGAACCCCGTGAACCGGTTCTTGATCTGGGTCTATCGGCCGGTGATCGAGCTCGCACTTCGCTTCAAGGGGCTCACCATACTCATCGCGCTCGTTGTACTGGGTGCAAGCCTTTGGCCCGCGTCAAAGCTTGGCAGCGAGTTCATGCCCAGTCTCAATGAGGGCACGCTCTTTTACATGCCCGTGACGTTGCCCGGCATCTCGGTCACCAAGGCAGCAGAGTTGCTGCAAACCCAGGACAAGATCATCAAATCCTTCCCCGAGGTCGCATCGGTGTGGGGTAAGGCAGGCCGCGCCTCAACCGCGACCGACCCGGCGCCCACAGAGATGGTCGAGACGGTCATCAACCTGAAGTCCGAAGATCAGTGGCGCCACGGTATGACCGTCGACAAGCTCGTGTCCGAAATGGACAAGTCATTACAGTTTCCAGGCGTCTCCAATGCCTGGACTATGCCTATCAAGGCGCGCATCGACATGCTTTCGACCGGCATTCGCACCCCGGTTGGAGTCAAGGTCTTCGGCAAAGACCTAACTGAGATCGACAAAGTAGCGCGGCAGATCGAGGCCGTGATCCGCAAGGTGCCGGGAACGTCGAGCGCCTATGCCGAGCGGGCAATCGCTGGATATTACCTAAACGTCGACCCCGACCGCGCGCAGCTTGCCCGCTATGGTCTGATGATCGGCGACGTGCAGAACGTGATTGCCATGGCGCTCGGCGCTGAGCCGATCACCACCACGGTCGAAGGTCGCGAGCGCTACACGGTCAGCATCCGCTATCCCCGCGACTACCGCAGCGACCCCGAGGCGATAGCCACCCAGGTTCTGATCCCGACGAGTGGGGGTGGGACTGTGCCACTCGGCGAGGTCGCCAAGGTCAGCCTAGCGCAAGGGCCATCGAGTATCCGTACCGAGAACGCGCAACTCGCTACCTACATCTATGTCGATCTACGCGACCGCGATCTTGGCAGTTACGTCGCTGACGCTCAGAAGGCCGTCGCAAGTGAGGTGCAGTTCCCACCTGGCTATTACGCCACCTGGAGCGGTCAGTTTGAGTATCTGGAACGAGCTGAGGCCCGGCTCAAGATCGTGGTCCCTATTACGCTCCTCATCATTTTCCTGCTGCTCTATCTCAACTTCCGGCGCATCACCGAGACACTAATCGTCATGCTTTCGGTGCCCTTCGCGCTGGTCGGCGGCTTCTGGCTCATGTGGTGGCTCGGCTTCAATCTCTCGGTGGCTGTAGCTGTCGGCTTCATCGCACTTGCCGGCGTCGCTGCCGAAACTGGCGTGGTTATGCTGATCTATCTCGACCATGCGCTCACAGAGCGGAAGGCGCGGTGTGCGGCCGACGGGCGGGCATTCACGAGCGAAGATCTTTACGCCGCCATCATGTCCGGCGCGGTGGAGCGCGTACGGCCGAAGATGATGACCGTCGCCGCCATCATGGCAGGGCTTCTACCCATCACGTGGAGCCACGGCACAGGCGCCGAGGTGATGCAGCGCATCGCCGTGCCAATGATAGGCGGCATGGTATCATCGACCCTCCTCACACTAGTAGTAATCCCCGCAATTTACGCCGTCGTCAAAGGTCTCGCCCTGCTCAATTCTACCTCCACCGAACCGGTAGTAGAACCCAAGGGCATCATCGAACGACGTGCAGATGTTTTATCTAATCGCTAAAGCCGGCGCTCGGGCATCATCGTCATAGCAGCTTCAAAGATCGCGAAGGGAGCCCTAGTTTTTTGGGGCGCTGCTTAACTCGCTGCCGGCCGATGCATGGCGCTGCTTCTCACCAGCGTCGCTCCGTTCATTGACCCACACATACCGTTGCCGCCCTTTTCGCCTAAGAAATCAGTTGGTGCGCAATAAGTTACACGCTCTGCTCTCGCGTGAGTGCCGCAAGAGATTTTAGTGAGCGGCTTTACCGGACCTATTTGGGAGGCTCGAACGTCGCGACCTTGCCGAGGCGCTCGCGACCCTCCCCTAGTTTATCACGTACCGAGGATGCAACTTTCGTGCGGCCCTCCGCTTGAATGCTCTTCTTGAGCCCGTCCATAATGTTGATGACCTGGGGGGCGTGCTTTCCTTTTTTCTCGATTGTCACCTCCGGCGCGCGCTGCTCCACCTTGGCGCGGGGATATCCCTTGACCGCAGCGGTGAACTGGTTCGGCATCGTCTTGGGCTCGAACTTGCCGGACTGCTTGGTGATGAGCGCGACGGCTTCTGGCTCTGCCATGCCTGTAACTAGGTCGAAGTAGGGAGTTTCATCGCGGAGCTCCTGTGCATAGCGAAGGATGGAAAGCATAAGTCCCTTTTTGCCATGCGCTTTGATGCCGACCAGATAGCCTCGACCTCCCATGAATCTGACCGATGGCCACCTTCATGGTCTGCTTCAGGCCTCACGGATGACGGTGTATCCTTCATAAGCATCGTCACCATCCGCCGTGAGATAGTACGGCTTCTCCCAGTACCTACTGTCGATCTCGGCGGCGTCCACGAAGCGCACCATGTCGATAGTGTGCTTCGCCTCCAGCTTAAGATCGTCAATCTCTTCGGAACCGAAGTAAAACGTGCTGCCCCTTGCTATGCTCGTAGCCCCGGATGATTTCGTCCTTTGGGACTTCCTCGAAGCCCGCCTCGGTTGGAATGCCCTTCACGTACCGGATGGGCTGACCCGATGGCTCGTGGTCATGCGAAACGAAATCGCATCCTCTGTCGAGACAGAGAGTGAAGCTTTACAGGGATCAGGACGAGACTCAGGCGAAGGTTGCCTGACCATAGGGACGCGGGCATGGGACACCACTCTCGAAGAGACTCACGTCAGTCCGACTCTGGAGTTATCGACTGGGGCGCAAGGGAAAACCGAGACGCTCAAACAGATTTGTCGGCACGTTCAAGTGGCGCTAAACATTATGGCGAAGCGGAATGGCGTCCGGCGCATGTTTGTTACCACAGTGTTACCAAATGTTCATAAATATATGATATAGAAAGAAAAATTGCCATCTCCGAAGACAAGACCTGACGCGCGGGGAGCGCCGAAGGGCGCAACCACGCTTGACGATTTCCTCGGCGGTCGCTTGAGCATCGTTCAGCCGCGTGGCGGTCACAGGACAGGGAGTGACGCGGTATTGCTCGCCGCCGCCGTCAAGGCGCGGGGCGGCGAGAGAGTGCTCGATGTCGGTTCAGGCGTCGGCGTGGCCGGACTTTGCCTCCTCGCGCGCGTACCCGGGCTCGAGATGACCGCGGTCGAGATCGACGCCAAGCTCTGCGCCCTCGCTGCCAATAATGCCGAGCTGAACGGCTTCGCCACGAGTTTCACCATCGTCAATGCCGACGTGACGGCAGCTGCCAACTCGCTCCGCGAGACGGGTCTGGTGCGCGAAGGCTACCGCCAGATCATCGCCAACCCGCCGTTCCACACGCAAGGAAGCGTTAGGGCCGCGCCCGACCAAGCGCGGGCCACGGCGCACGTAATGGGTCAGGGCGGCCTATCCGCCTGGCTCAAATTCTGTACTTCTTACGCCTCGCCCAAGGGGCAGCTGACGCTGATCCATCGTGCCGAATGTCTTGGCGAGCTGCTGGCGCTGTTCGAGCGGAGGTTCGGCGACATCACGGTCTTCCCGCTGTTTCCCAAGCTCGGTGATCCGGCCACCCGCATCATCCTGCAAGCGCGGAAAGGGAGCCGCGGCGGAGTGGGGCTGCTTCAGGGTCTCGTGCTGCATGAGGCTGACGGACGCTATACGGAAGCGGCCGAGAGCGTATTGCGCGGCGGCGCGGCGCTGCCGCTAGACTAGTCGGCGAGAAAAAAAAGGGAGGGCCGCCGCCCGGGGAGAAAGTCGGCAGCCCTCATTCGCCCGAGCGTGAGGAGAGAACCTCGGGCCCGCGAGGCCCGCATGCGCGGACCTCGGCGTTCGCTAGCTAGTACCAGCGCGGCTGCCAGGAGTACTCGAGCCACCGGGGATACGGACGGTACCGCCAATATCCGTACTGCTTGTAGTGAGGCTTCTGGAGGTAACCGTAATTGTAGTGCTTGTTGTCGTTCTTCCAGTTCCGGCCATTGTCCCAGTTGCGGCCGTTGTCCCAGTTGTCGTTACGGTCATGGGCGCTAACCGGGGAGGTCGCCCCAAGCGCGATGAGGGCAAGCGTGGCCGCTGCCATCAGGGTCTTTTTCAGCATCGTTTGCTACTCCGGCTTTTCCGGCGACGATGCGCCGGTTCACGCTAAGTCCCTCGACATGGCGCTGTTTTAGAGCGCTCGCGCTGAACCGCGCCTGAGGGTGCCGTTCATCTGCCGTTTAGCGACCAGTATGCCGGAGACCGGAGGCCGAAAAAGCGAAAGGCCACTCCCTTTTGGGGAATGGCCCTTCAAGCCCAGTCGGCGTCTAGGCGGCGCTCGAGCCTAGTACCAGCCGCGATAATAACGGCCGCGCCAATAGGGGTAATAAGCGTAAGGATAGTTGGAGGCATAGGCGTACGGCCGGTAATAACGGGGGCCGTAATAACCGTAGCGGGGTCCGACATAGACGTTCACGCCGGGACCGCCCCAGCCCCAGCCGCGCCGCCAACCGGCTTCCGCTGAGTTCGGGGACAATGTGACAAAGGCGAGCACGAGGGCGCCAAGTGCCACGACAAAGGTCGCAAGCTTGCTCATTTAGGTCCTCCTGAGAGAAATGGAGCGACACTTCTTCGCCCGGAAACGCGCCGCCCGGGGTGGGTGTTCCCCACCCTCAAACCCAACATAGCAACGATATCGGGCTCCCTGGTGACGCCTTCAAGACTTGCGTTAACCAAACGCTTAAGCCTGCCCCTTTCTGGCCTTCGTTGGAACAGAATTGCTGCGGCCGCCTTGATTTAACCCTTCAGCCCTATACTTTAAATCGTCATGGACAATCCCTCCATTGCACCGCGCCCGCCCGAGCGCGCGGCTTGGTTGAGCTACCTCCCGGACGCCTGGACGAAGCGCGGACCGGTCGTGCCGGTGCTCAGATTCAGCGGCGCGATCGGCATGGTTACTCCGCTGCGTCCCGGTCTGTCGCTTTCGACCAGCGCATCGGCCCTTGAGAAGGCCTTCTCCATGCGGGGCGCCAAGGCCGTCGCCATCCAGATCAACTCGCCGGGCGGCTCGGCCGTACAATCGATGCTGATCTATAAGCGCATCAGGGCGCTTGCCGAGGAGAAGGGGCTCAAGGTGTACGTCTTCGCCGAGGATGTGGCGGCTTCGGGCGGCTATCTGCTGGCGCTTGCCGGTGACGAGATCTACGCCGACCCGAGCTCGATCATTGGCTCGATCGGCGTCATCACCGCGGGCTTCGGCTTGGACAAGCTGATCGAAAAGATCGGTGTCGAGCGGCGGGTTTACACCGCCGGCGACAGCAAGGACAAACTCGATCCCTTCCTGCCCGAGAAGCCGGAGGACGTGTTGCGCATCAAGTCGCTGCAGCGCGACGTGCACGCGACCTTCATCGACCTCGTCAAGGAGCGCCGCGGCGCAAAGATCGCAAGCGCCAGCGAGGACCTGTTCACCGGCGAGTTCTGGTCTGGCAAGCGCGCGCTCGAGCTCGGCCTGATCGACGGGCTCGGCGATCTCCGCTCAAAGATGCGCGATGTTTTCGGCGAGGACGTGCGCCTGAAGCTGGTGCTGCCGTCGACCTCGTGGTTCCGCCGCAAACGGAGCATCTTCGCCGAAGCCGGCGGTTTCGACTTCGGCCTGTCACCTGGCGGGTTCGCCGCCGATCTCATCTCGGCGATCGAGGCGCGCGCGCTCTGGTCGCGCTTCGGGCTTTAGCCATGCCACCGATCCTTCTCCTCGTTGCCGCCGGAGCCGGACTGTTCTTCGCCAGGCGCTGGTATACTAACGAGCGGCAGCGCGTCGCCGCCGCGCTTCGCGACGCGGAGGACGCGCTTCAACAGCGCGAGCAAGAGTTGATCCCGCTCGAGCGCGACCCGGCGACCGGCGTTTACCGGCCGCGGCACGCGTCGCAAGGTACCGACCCTTAACGCGCCGGCCATTGTTATCCGTGCAAAGCTGTGGCTACTGACGCGCGACGGACGCCATGGCCAAGACACCCAAATCCGATAGTCCACAGACCTCGTTCCAGGACCTGATCCTCCGGCTCGAGCGCTTCTGGGCCGACCAGGGCTGCGTGATCCTGCAGCCGTACGACATGGAGATGGGAGCAGGCACGTTTCACCCCGCGACGACGTTGCGTTCGCTTGGCCCGAAGCCCTGGCGCGCGGCCTACGTGCAGCCCTCGCGCCGCCCCAAGGACGGCCGCTACGGCGCGAACCCCAACCGGCTCCAGCATTATTACCAGTTCCAGGTGATCCTGAAGCCGTCCCCGGCCGACATCCAGGACCTCTATCTACAGAGCCTCTACGCCATCGGCATCGACCCTAAGAACCACGACATCCGCTTCGTCGAGGACGACTGGGAGAGCCCGACGCTCGGCGCCTGGGGGCTTGGCTGGGAGGTGTGGTGCGACGGCATGGAGGTGGCGCAGTTCACTTATTTCCAGCAGGTCGGCGGCTTCGACTGCGATCCCGTCTCCGGCGAGCTGACCTACGGGCTCGAGCGCCTGGCCATGTATGTGCAGGGCGTCGACCGCGTCTACGATCTCAACTTCAATGGCGGCGAGGGCAAGGACAAGGTCACCTACGGCGATGTCTTCCTGCAGGCCGAGCAGGAATATTCGCGGTTCAACTTCGAGCATGCCGACACCGGGCGCCTGCTCGATCATTTCCGCGACGCCGAGGCGGAGTGCAAGGCTCTGCTTGCCAAAGGCGACCAGGGCGGGCGCCATCTGATGGTGCTGCCCGCCTACGATCAGGCGATCAAGGCCTCACACATCTTCAATCTGCTCGATGCGCGCGGCGTGATCTCGGTGATCGAGCGGCAGGCCTATATCCTGCGCGTGCGCGAGCTGACTAAAGCCTGTTGCGCCGCCTGGCTCAAGACCGAAACTGGGCCGTCGGCTTGTTGAATGTCGAGCAGGGTAATCACACCTTCGTGCGCTTCTACGATTTCCTGGACACGGTGGCGGCGCATGCGCTTATTCCTCTGCTCCCGGCTGCCGGCGCCCAGTCAGACCTGACCCTTAGCGTCGCTCCGTATCGCATTGAAACGAATCAATTGATTTTCGCCGTTACCGACTAGGATCTCGGCTTCCATAACCGCATCGGCTAGCCATGTCAGAGCTGTTGCTTGAGCTGTTCTCAGAGGAGATCCCCGCGCGGATGCAGGCCCGCGCGGCGGCCGACTTCGCGCGGCTGCTCGGCGACAAACTCGCCGCGGCCGGGCTGGAGTTCAAGGAAATCAGGAGTTACGCCACGCCGCGGCGCCTCACCGCCGTGGTCGACGGCCTGCCGGCGCGCTCGCCCGACATCAGGGAGGAGCGCAAAGGTCCGCGCGTCGATGCGCCTGACGCAGCGATCAAGGGTTTCCTCAAATCCGTCGGGCTCGCCTCGGCGGCCAGTGCCGAGAAGCGCGACGACAAGAAGGGCGCCTATTACGTCGCGCTGATCGAGAAGCCAGGTCGCGCCACGCCAGAGGTGATCGCCGAGATCGTGCCGGAGATCGTGCTCAGCTTCTCCTGGCCGAAGTCGATGCGCTGGGGGTCCGGACGGCTTCGCTGGGTGCGTCCGCTGCATTCAGTCCTCTGCCTGTTCGATGGCAAGGTCGTCGATTTCGACATCGACGGCATAAAAAGCGGCAACGCGACGCGCGGCCACCGTTTCATGGCGCCCGAGCCGTTTAGTGTGAAGAGCTTCGCCGACTATGTGCAGAAGCTCCGCGAGGCCAAAGTGATTCTTGATGGCGGCGAGCGCGCGCAGCTCATAGCCGATCAGGCCCGCGGGCTCGCCAAGAAGCATGCTCTCACCCTCGTCGATGACGAGGCTCTGCTCGCTGAGAACGCCGGGCTCACCGAATGGCCGGTGGCGCTCATGGGCGCCTTCGACGAGGCGTTCCTGTCGGTGCCACAAGAGGTGCTGACCACGTCGATGAAGGCGCACCAGAAATGCTTCTCGGTGCGCAAGACCGGAGGCGATCTCGCCAACCGGTTCATACTGATCGCCAATATCAAGGCGGAGGATCGCGGCGAGGCGATCATCGCCGGCAACGATCGGGTGATCGCGGCGCGGCTGTCGGACGCCAAGTTCTTCTTCGATCAGGACCGCAAGATCATGCTGCCGGACCGCGTGCCGAAGCTCAAGGAGATCGTCTTCCACGAGAAGCTCGGCACGCAATATGACCGCATCCAGCGCGTGCGCATGCTGGCGCGCGAGATCGCGGCGCTGGTCGGCGCTGATCCCGATCTCGCCGAGCGCGCCGCCATCCTTGCCAAGGCCGATCTCGTGAGCGGTATGGTCGGCGAGTTCCCCGAGCTGCAAGGGGTGATGGGCCGCTATTACGCGCTCGACCAGCAGGAGAACGCGACCGTCGCCGACGCCATCGCCGCTCATTACAAGCCGGTCGGCCCGTCCGATGAGGTGCCGCACGAGCCGGTGGCGATCGCCCTCGCTCTCGCGGACAAACTCGACATGCTCGCCGGCTTCTGGGCCATCGACGAGAAGCCAACCGGGAGCAAAGACCCCTACGCGCTCCGCCGCGCGGCGCTCGGCGTCATACGCATCGTTCTGGAGAACGGTGTTCGAATGCCGCTTGCCCAGGTGCTCTGGCCCGCGCTTGGAGCGCACGTAATCGGAGGTATCCGCCCTGAAAAAGATGAAAGGATCATTCTTAACGATCAACTGGCCTTCTTCGCCGACAGGCTCAAGGGGTATCTGCGCGATCAGGGCGCGAGGCACGATCTGGTCGATGCAGTGTTCGCGCTTGGCGGCGACGATCTGCTCATGATCGTGCGTCGCGTCGAGGCGCTTGGGCGCTTCCTCGACACCGAGGACGGCGCCAATCTCCTCACCGGCACCAAGCGCGCCATCAACATCCTCCGCATCGAGGAGAAGAGGGACAATACGACCTACGATCAGTCGCCCGATCCTAAGCTGTTCAAGCGGCCCGAGGAAAAGGCGCTCGCCAAGGCGGTCGACGAGGTCGAGAAGGCTGCGGCTGCCGCGGTGGCGCGCGAGGATTTCGAGGCTGCCATGAGCGAGATGGCCAAGCTTCGGGTGCCGGTCGATGAGTTCTTCGACCATGTCACGGTGAACGCGACCGAGCCCGATCTCAGGGCCAACCGGCTTCGTCTGCTGAACCGCATCCGCGCCACGACGCTGACCGTCGCCGACTTCTCCAAGATCGAGGGCTGAGCGCTTGTCAGAATACCAGCGACAGCAGGATCAGAATGATGCCGATTGTCCCGACGTTATACCAGCGAGCGCACTAGGAATACGCCGAACGCATAGAGCGGCAAAGGCGACGCGCGCCGCGGGATAGAGAACCGAGCCCCATTGCGTCATCCGTTCGTGCCGCCCGGCCCGTGCGCGACGAGCACGGCGGCGGCGAATAGCGAGAAGGTCTCGAGGAAATTGGCGAGCGCCCGCTCCAATCTTCCGGCAATGGGCGTCAGCGGCGGTCTCGGCTCGTGGCGGGAGCTCCCGCCCAACGATAGCCGGTTGAGAGATTTTTGCTCTGCGCGCTGAGCACGATCTGCACGAGCCCGAACACGGCGGCAAGCGCAAGCATGGTGAGTTCGATGGTCATAGTTTCCCCCTTCGTCGGTCAGGCGCGAGCCGCAATCCAGGGCTCCGAAGCATTTCCGGTTTGCCGGATACCGGCTTTCGCCGCTATGACGAAGCTCAGCACCTCGCTCGCATGGCAAAGGACTAGCCCCCGTGTCAGCCTATATCAGCCTTATCACATTGGGTGTCGCCGACATTGCCAAGGCGACTTCCTTCTACGAGCAGCTCGGCTTCGTGCGCTCCAAGGGCGTGAGCCAGACGTCGGTGAGCTTCATGCAGGCAGGCGGTGTCGTGCTCGCTCTGTGGGGCAGGGACGCCCAGCGCGACGACGCTTTGGCCTGTGAGATCTGGACCGGCAATGGCGGGATAGTGGTCGCGCAGAACCTCACCAGCGACGCCGAAGTCGATGCCGCCATGGCGCGGGCCGAAGCAGCAGGCGCGCGCATTCTGAAACGCGCGGCCAAGACTTTCTGGGGCGGCTATGACGGCTATTACGCCGACGCCGATGGCCATGTCTGGGAAATCGCGTTTAATCCTTTTTGGCAATTGGACGAGCAAGGCCGCATCAAGCTGCCGGAATGATTCACGAAATACCGCTCCGCATTCTCTTCGTCTACGGCACGCTCAGAATGGGCAGCCGCCACCCCATGGCCCATCGCCTGCGCGCGGGCGGCAAGCTGCTCGGCCGGGGACGCACGAGCGGCGTCCTCTACGACCTCGGCGTCTATCCCGGCGCCACCTTTGCTGGCGATGCGCGCAGCCGCGTCGTTGGCGAGGTCTATGCTGTTCGCCACGGCAGCCGGCTCATCGCCGAGCTCGACTATTACGAAGGCGCACCGCAAGACGGTGAGGGCGAAATGTATGGACTCGTCGAGGTCGAGGTTGAGCTCGACACCGGCGGGACGCGAGCCACATTGAGCTACGCGCTGAAGCGGCCGCCCTATTGGGCAAAGCCGGTTGCGAGCGGCGACTGGATCGCCCACACCCGCGCTCGCGCCGCGCGACCCGTGCGCCGCTAGCGCGACACTGCCGGTTTGTACGGCGTGCATGACACGGGCTAGATTGGCCGCCTGACCAGTGAGCCCCTGAATGACCAAGATCGAACAGCCACCGAAAACCAAGCCAAAATGGGTCTTCACTTTCGGCGCAGGCCATGCCGACGGCTCGGCCGGCGACCGCAACCTGCTCGGCGGCAAGGGTGCCTATCTTGCCGAGATGTCGCGGCTCGGCCTGCCGGTGCCGCCCGGCTTCACCATCTCGACCGAGGTCTGCGCCGTCTATTACGAGCGTGGCGAGAACCTCCCCGACGAGCTTCGGCCGATGGTCAACGACGCGCTCGATAGGGTCGGCAAGATAGCAGAGGCGAAATTCGGCGACGTGGAAAATCCTCTTCTCGTGTCGGTCAGGTCTGGCAGCCGCGCCTCGATGCCCGGCATGATGGACACCGTGCTCAATCTCGGCCTCAACGACCAGACTGTCGAAGGGCTCGCGCGCCGCTCGGGCGACCGCAGATTTGCCTACGACACCTATCGCCGCTTCATCCAGATGTACGCCGACGTGGTGCTTGGCCTCGACCATGAGTTGTTCGAGGAGATCCTCGAGAACTTCAAAAATCTCAAAGGCCTCGAATACGACACCGAGCTCAGCGCCGAAGATTGGGCCGAGCTGATCACCCGCTATAAGGTCGTGGTAAAGAGCGAGCTCGGCGAGCCCTTCCCGCAAGACCTTCACGCCCAACTCTGGGGCACGATCGCCGCCGTGTTCAGCTCCTGGCAGAACGCGCGCGCCATCGCCTATCGCCGCCTGCACGACATCCCCGACAATTGGGGGACCGCCGTCACAATCCAGGCTATGGTGTTCGGCAATCGCGGCGATCAGAGCGCGACCGGCGTCGTGTTCACGCGCAACCCCTCGACGGGCGCCAACGAGCTTTACGGCGAGTATCTGGTCAACGCGCAAGGCGAGGACGTGGTCTCTGGCTTGCGCACGCCGCAACCTTTGACCGAAGCGGCGCGCCGTGTCTCAGGCTCGAGCCGGCCCTCGCTCGAAGGCTTGATGCCCGAGGCATTCGCCGAGCTGAAACGTGCCTGCGCCAAACTCGAAGCGCATTTCCGCGACCTCCAGGACATCGAGTTCACCGTGCAGGAAGGCAAGCTGTTCATGCTGCAGACCCGGGCCGGCAAGCGCTCGACCCAGGCCGCACTCAAGATCGCCGTCGACATGGCCGAGCAGGGGGTGATCAGCCGCGAGGAGGCGGTCGCCGGCATCGATTCCGGCCAGCTCGACCAGCTGCTGCATCCGACCCTCGACCCCGACGCCGACCGCATCGTGCTGGCCAAGGGGCTGCCGGCCTCGCCAGGCGCCGCCACCGGCGAGCTCGTGTTCGACGCCGACGAGGCGGTGCATCTCAAGGCGCAAGGCCATACCGTGATCCTCGCCCGGGTCGAGACCTCGCCCGAGGATGTGCAGGGCATGCATGCCGCGGTCGGAATCCTCACCACGCGCGGCGGCATGACGAGCCACGCTGCGGTGGTGGCGCGCGGCATGGGGCGGCCCTGCGTGGTCGGCGCCTCTGCCGTGCATATCGACCTCGAGCGCGAGACGCTGCAAGCCGGCCTCATGATCCTGCACAAGGGCGAAGTCCTGACTATCGACGGCTCGACCGGGCAGATCATCAAGGGCCGCGTGCCGATGCGCGAGCCGAAGATGTCGGAGGACTTCAACACTCTGATGAAGTGGGCCGACGGCTTCCGCCGCATGCGCGTGCGCGCCAACGCCGACACTCCCGCCGACGCCCGCCAGGCGCGCGCCTTCGGCGCCGAGGGCATCGGGCTCTGCCGCACCGAGCATATGTTCTTCGAGGAAAACCGCATCCTCGCTATGCGCGAGATGATCCTCGCCGAGGACCCGGAGGGGCGGCGCAAGGCGCTCGCCAAGCTGCTGCCCGCGCAGCGTCAGGACTTCATCGCCCTGTTCGCCATCATGGCTGGGCTGCCGGTCACCATCCGCCTGCTCGACCCGCCGCTGCACGAGTTCCTGCCGCATACCGACGAGGCGATCGGCGAGGTCGCCGCCAGCATGGGAGTGAGCGTACCGAGGCTCAGGCGCCGCGTCGCCGCCTTGAGCGAGTTCAATCCGATGCTCGGTCAGCGCGGTGCTCGGCTCCTCGTGAGCTATCCCGAGATCGTCGAGATGCAGGCGCGCGCCATCTTCGAAGCTGCGATCGAAGCCGGGAAGTCGCTTCACTCGCGCGTCATGCCGGAGATCATGGTGCCGCTCGTCGCCGTCAAGCGCGAGCTCGACCTCGTCAAGGAGCGCATCGCCTCGAGCGCGCGCGCGGTCGAGAAGGAGCGCGGCACGAGCGTCGCCTACAGCGTCGGCACCATGGTCGAGCTGCCGCGAGCCTGCCTCATGGCCGGGGAGATCGGCCGGAGCGCGCAGTTTTTCTCTTTTGGTACCAATGATTTGACTCAGACCACGTTCGGCCTGAGCCGCGACGACGCCGGCCGCTTCCTGGGCGAGTATGCCGACAAGGGAATCATTCAGAATGACCCCTTCGTCACGCTCGATCCGGCCGTGGAAGAGCTAATGCAGATCGCCGTCGAGCGCGGCAGAACGGCGCGGCCGGAGCTCAAGATCGGCATCTGCGGCGAGCACGGCGGCGACCCGGACACGATTCGCTTCTGCGAAGGAATCGGCCTGAATTACGTGTCTTGTTCGCCCTATAGGGTGCCCGTGGCGCGGCTTGCGGCGGCCCAAGCGGCTCTTGCACGGCCGGTAACCGATAATTAGAAAGTAGACAACTTCAATCATGCACACCGCATCAATGGACATTTTGGAGGTAGGTTTTGGCGGCAAGTCGAAGGCCAATCTACCGCCGCACACCTATTTCCTAGTTCTCTTTCTTGGCTGATGCCCAGATGTCGTGCTTGCTGTCTGAGAGAGCCTGGTGTCCTAGCCTTCGAGATTGCCTTAACGGGGGTTTTGCTCTTCGAGTGCTTCTTCAAGTCCCTCTCGTCTTGTGCAGTTCACGCACGAACAGCACGATTTGTCGTTCTGGCCATATGCAAACCCCATGTTGATTCTTGCGGCGGCGCCGTAACAACACGGTCGCGGAACTCAAGCGGCGGCTCAATTGGATGTAAACTCCGACCGTAGACTAAGCTAACCGCGCGCGCGGATCGAGCGGTTGGACACATCACAACGTTGGGCCGTTGTGCTCGGCCCTTGATTTTTACGGGTCAAGCGACTGCCGCAGATGATTTCATCGAGTCAAAACGGATTCCGAGTTGGCATCGATCTTGGAGGTTTCAAGATCGAGGGCATCCTTATGGATTCCGGCGCCACCGAATTGGCGCACTATCGTATATCGACCCCATCGGATGATTACGCGGCCACAATTGCTGCAATTCGCAATCTCACAGCTAAGTTGATCCAAGGCATTACGTCTGAAACCAAGATCGGTATCGGCGTGCCTGGGTCAATCTCACCCGTTAGTCGTCTCATACAAAACGCCAATTCGAGGTGGCTGAATGGCCATCCTTTAGACGTTGATCTTGAAGTAGCGCTTGGGCTGCCGGTACGGCTCGCCAATGATGCTAACTGCTTCGCCCTATCGGAGGCGATAGATGGTGCGGCAGAGAAGGCGCACACCGTGTTCGGGGCGATCCTCGGAACAGGATGCGGCGGTGGTATCGTTGTTGATGGACGGCTGCTCAATGGACCACGCAGCATTGCTGGAGAATGGGGTCACAACCCTCTGCCCTGGGCTACCGCGGACGAATATCCTGGGCCACAATGCTGGTGTGGACGAAAAGGCTGTCTTGAGACCTGGCTTTCAGGGCCAGGCATGGCTGCCGACCACACTAGAACAACGGGCGAGACCCTTACGCCGTTGGAAATTTCCGCTCGTGCCAAGCAAGGGAATAAACCAGCGAGAGCAACACTCACTCGGCATGTCCATCGACTGGCGCGTGGGCTGGCGCACGTCGTCAATATCCTTGATCCCGACGTGATAGTGCTCGGCGGAGGTCTGTCGCAACTCTCTCATCTTTACGAAAAACTGCCTCTGCTTATAGGACCGCACATCTTCGCCGATCGGGGTTCGGCTGTGGTGAAACCTCCCAAGTGGGGATCTGCCAGCGGTGTTCGCGGTGCAGCCCGATTGTGGGATTTGCCCGGAGCTTCTTTCAGACGACTTGGTGAGTTGGGTTTAACGGGCGGCATGAGCTCGCAGTAGACAACTTCATAGCCGATAGTCCTGATTTCAAGCTGTTTCATCTTCTGACCGGCCAAGCGCTCCTATTTCGAACTTGATCCGATGTGAGCACGCGGGTCCCGCTCGTTTCTGACTGCCGCCACGGCTTCACCGACAGCAGCGGACCACCGCACTTGGCACATCGCAACCGGCGCGCCAACGCATCGAGCGTAAGCCCCATCGAGATTTCGGTCGATTGTCCGAAGGCGGATCACCCGGCCGCGCGGGCGGTTGGCCTCGATGTGCGTAAAGCCGTCTGCGGCGAGCTCTTCGATGGTGGCGTGAAGTGGGTCCATAAAAAAGAAAGCCCGGCCGCAGTGCCGAGCCTTCTTACGTCACGTTCCCCCAAGTCTTCGCGCGAAGTCACGGTCAGAGAAGGCTGGAAGGGTGGCAAGAGTGCGGCAATAACGGTAGCCAAAACGATTTCATTGGCTGCGTTGCTTAAAAGACACATGAGGGCTAACATAATCGCTGGTGGGCTCCCTCCCACCACAGGTTCCCCCCAAACAGGAACCCGAAGAGGCCTCGGATCCCCCCGTGTCTGGGGCCTCTTTTTTGTCGATTACCAAAAAGAGCGCCGCCCGAAGCCGACCGTGGTTAGCCCATTCCTTGGCCGTCCCATTGCGCGGACGGCTTGAGAACCCGCAGCAAGTTGGCCGACCAAGTGCGAACCCGATGCCAGCGTAGGACCATGACGCCCAATATGCTCAGAAGATTTCACGACGATTACAGCGTTCGGAAGGGCCGGTCCCTATAAAGAACCCGGCCTGAGTGACCGGGGCTGAGTTTGCCTAGTTATCTAAGAACAGGGCTATGACCGCGTAACACTTTCGATAGCGCTCCGAAACTTCGCAAGGCTCACCGAATAGCGGGCAGTGCCCAGAATCTCGACCACGCCATTGTCGAAGTCTTTGCGGGCGATAGCCATAGGTAGGCGCAATACAGTCGACGATCTCGCGAGAGTCGCCAGCTCTGACAAACTTCCCGTGTTCGTCCTTTCCGCCGCGGGTCTCGAAGGGCAGAAGCCTCTCGAAATTCATCTCTGGATGATCGGGAAAGCGAAATCGCGCGTACGCCAGGTCGTCGTCTTTGTGCTTTAGGTCCCGCTCGACAATCTTGATTGAGCCGAGAGACAATTCGGGCCCACCTTAATCGTGTTCAATTGGGACCGGGAATACGCGCGGCTCTCCCTCGGGCGTTGCGATCAAGGTTGATACCTTGATACCCATTAGCCCGGCAGCAGCAGCAACAGCAGGAACAGCGGCAACTACGATAAGAGCTCGGCGACGGTTGATTGATTCGGACATTGCATCCCCCGTCTGATATTACCTCTAGGGTTACCGACGGAGGGGAAAATGGCGGACCCGAAAGCATTAAGTCTTTGGTTCCCAAGGGGTCAGAAAGCCGGGCTGCCTTCACCGATAATTAGCGATTTTCACAAGAAATGGCTGCCTGTTGCCGTTCACCACATTTTGCCCTAATTTAGAGGGCAGGGTTAATGAAATTAGACGGGAATGCCGGGACAAACCGGTGGGGGACTTAAGCTTAACAATCTGATTTCCCACCATTTTGCCTGGATTGCTACGGGGGCGCTCTAGCTTGCGTGAGTCCATCCCAGGGCTTCGCAAATAGGGCAGCGGGGGAATGCCGGCCGGCGCGACGGGCGGACGATCCCGCGGGTTAGGGGAACCTGGAGGGACAATGGGCCGACGCTTACCTCGTCGGGTGTGGCACACCGTCGCTGCTCTGGTGCCGCTTCCCCTTATCGGCTTGGGCTATGTAGCCGCGGTGCCGGGCAATCCCGTCGCCTTTCAGGTCGAGCTATTTCTCTCCGGCAATGGCTCCGCCTATACGCTGAAGCGCACCGCCGATGTTTCCCATTCACCGCTGCCGCGCGAGGCCTCCTATCTGTTCAGGACCGGCCACAAAGGCCCGCGTGCCGATCAGGTTCTCGCCGTCAACACCGTCACCTCAGCCGGTAAGCAGCTCATCGCCGCGAGCGTTGGCGGCGATCCCACCATGACCGCCGCGCTCGGGATGCGCGGCGAGGTCAGCCGCGGGCTCAAGGGTGACCGTCTCAAGCCGACCGTCTCCGATGTCGCTCTGCGCGGCCCGGTCGGCGGCGGCAATGTGGCGAGCTCGATGCTCATGAACGCGAGCTACGCATCGCCTTTCTCGCAGAATTTTGGCGTCGACGGCTTCAAGCCGTCAGCCGGCGAGCTCGCCTACCATCCGAGTTCAGAGAGTCTGAGCTTCAAGGGCCAGGGCGAGAGCCAGGCCGAATTCGAGGAGCGCGAGCGCCGCTGCCTCGCTACTGCCATCTATTTCGAAGCACGCGGCGAGCCGGTGCGCGGCCAGGTCGCAGTCGCCCAGGTGATTCTCAATCGCGTGCGCAGCCCGATGTTTCCGCAGACCATCTGCGGCGTAGTCTATCAGGGCCAGATGCACCCCGGCTGTCAGTTCTCCTTCACTTGTGATGGCCAGACCGATACGCCGCGCAACGACGATCAATGGGCTCTCGCCAAGAGTATCGCCAAGAAAGCCACTGCCGGCGAACTTTGGCTTCCCGAAGTCGGTTATTCGACCTACTACCACGCGAATTACGTGAGCCCTCGCTGGATCGGCGACATGAACAAGATCGACAAGATCGGGCGGCACATTTTCTACAAGAAGCGGAACGAAGAGCCCTATGTTGTCGAGGCTTCGACCCCCGGCGGCAGCGATTCGGGCATGTCTCTCACCCCGACCCTCTCACTCGTGTCGGCGGCGGTAACCGGCACTACGACCGCACCCACTCCAGCGATGAGTCTAGGCTACGCGCCGCATTAGTAAGCGCCCCGACTGAGATCACATCCACTCCGGTCTTCGCGATCTCGCCGACGGTCTCAAGGCTCACTCCGCCTGATGCCTCGGTCACCACACGGCCCTTCACCAGCGCAACCGCCCTTCCCAGCGTATAGGCGTCCATATTGTCGAGCAGAACGGCGTCGATCGGAAACTTGAGCGCCTGCTCGAGTTGAGCGAGCGTGTCGACCTCGACCTCGATCTTCACGAGATGTCCGACTCGGGCCCTGAGCCTCTCGAGCGCTTCGGCGATGCCGCCGGCCCCAGCGATATGGTTGTCCTTGACGAGCACGGCGTCATAGAGCCCGAAGCGATGATTGACCCCGCCGCCGGCCCTTACCGCGTATTTCTCGAAGGCGCGCAGCCCCGGCGTCGTCTTGCGCGTCTCGGCAATCTTCGCCGGCGTGCCCTCGACTGCGGCGACGAAGGCCGCCGTCAGCGTGGCAATGCCGCTCAAGCGGCCGAGAAAATTGAGCGCCGTGCGCTCGCCGGTGAGCAGAGCGCGCGTGGCCCCTTGCACTACGGCGATGGCCGCGCCGGCAGCAACCTTGCCGCCGTCCTCAACCACGCGCGTGAACTTGACCTTTGGATCGAGCATCCTGAACGCGGTCTCGGCGAGATCGAGACCCGCGACCACGCCCGCCTTGCGCGCCACGATCTTAGCCTCGCCTTGTGCGTCGGGCACGATGATCGCATCGGTGGTGATGTCGCCCGCATCGCCGAGATCCTCTTTCAGTGCCCCCGCGACGGCGCGCTCGACGAGCAGGGGCGGCAGCTCAAGCTGCGGGGAGGGTGACTTGCTCATGCATGGAGCGCGGTGCTGCGCGACCCGCCGAAGCGCGGACGAAGCACCCGCTCGCGAGCCGGCGCAGACGTCTCGACCGCTTCGCGTGCGATCTCGTCGGCCTTGGCGAGGGTGAGGAAGCTCCGCCGCGCCAGCCGATCGTCAGGCACAGGGTAGTCGCTGCGGAAATGCGCGCCGCGGCTTTCCTTGCGCGCGAACGCTGCCGCGGTGATCAGCTTGGCGGTCGCAAGCATATTGGCGAGGCGACGGTCGCCGCCGGCTTCCGGCACGAGCGATGTGATCGCTGCGAGCGCCCTGGCGAGCGAGGTCCCGTCGCGGACCACGCCGACTTCCGCCGCCATGGTGCGGCGAAGCACCTGCTCGAGCCGCTCGTCATGGCTGCCACTCATGGTCGCGCTCTCAGCGGGGCCGCTCATGAGCGGCCGCGACAGGTGTCGGGAGCCGGCAATGTCGTTGGCGACGCGGGCACCGAATACCACCGCCTCGAGCAGTGAGTTGGAAGCGAGCCGATTCGCGCCGTGCGCGCCTGTCGAGGCGACCTCACCACAGGCCCACAGCCCATCGACCGTGCTTCGTCCCTGCGCGTCGGTGAGGATTCCGCCCATGTGGTAGTGCGCTGCCGGCGCGACCGGGATCGGGTGCTTGACCGGATCGATGCCGGCGGCGATGCAAGCTGCGTAAACGGTCGGGAAGTGCTCGGCGAGCTCGCGGCCCAGCGCACGGCAATCGAGAAACGCGCCGCGCCCGCTCGCGACCTCGCGATACACGGCGCGGGCCACCACGTCGCGCGGCCCGAGTTCGGCATCCTCGTGCACCGCACGCATGAAGCGCTCGCCGCGTGAGTTGATCAGCGTCGCGCCTTCGCCGCGCAAGGCCTCAGTCGCGAGGGGCGCCGGGTCGCGGCCGATATTGATCGCGGTCGGGTGGAACTGCACGAACTCGGCATCGGCGATCACCGCGCTGGCCCGGGCGGCGATGGCGATGCCTTCGCCTCGCGCCTCGTGCGGGTTGGTGGTGATGGCGTAGATCTGCCCGGCGCCGCCGGTCGCGAGCACGACCACACTCGTCGGCAAAATGAGCCCCCGCGCCGTCGCGCCGCCATTGATAGGCGCGATCTCGAGCCCGGCCACTCGGCCGTCGCGCATAATGAGGTCGCGCGCGGCGAAGCCCTCGAGCACGGTGATCGACGGCGTCGCCCGCACCGCGGCCATCAGCGCGTGCATGATGGCCCGGCCAGCCGTATCGCCCTTGACGTGGAGGATCCGGTTTCGGCCATGCGCCGCCTCGCGGCCGAAGCTGAAATGACCTTCGAGGTCCTTGTCGAACGGCACGCCGTAGCGGAGCAGATCCTCGATGCGCTCGCGTGCCTCGCGTGCGAGCAGCAGCGCAACTTTCTCATCGACGATTCCGGCCCCGGCGACGACCGTGTCGGCCGCATGGTCTTCGGCGCTGTCGCCCTCGGCAAGCGCGGCGGCGATGCCGCCCTGCGCCCACAGGCTCGACGCGCCTTCGCCGAAATGCGCGGCTGAGATGATGGTGACCGGGTGCGGCGCGAGCTTGAGCGCGGTGAACAGGCCGGCAAGTCCAGCGCCGACCACAACGACGCCGGCCGCCGCCGCCGCCGGCAGCTTGGTTCCGTTGATATCCGGGTTGGTCATCGCTCAACGCCTCTACGCGGGACTAGTGGTTGAGGTTGATCATGCGCTCGACGGCCGCGCGTGCGCGTACCGCGACCGTGGGATCGACTGTCACCTCCTCTTTGAGGAACAGCAGCGACTCGAGAATTTTCGGCAGCGTGATGCGCTTCATATGCGGGCAGAGATTGCACGGCCGCACGAACTGGATGTTGGGGGCGTCGACCGCGACGTTGTCGCTCATCGAGCACTCGGTCACGAGCAGCACCTTCGACGGCTGGTTGTCGTGCACCCATTTGATCATGCCGCTGGTCGAGCCGGTGAAATCCGCCTCGGCGAGCACGTCGGGTGCGCATTCGGGATGCGCGATGATCTTCACGCCGGGATCGCTCTCGCGATAGGCACGAAGCTCCTCGCCGCTAAACCGCTCATGCACCTCGCAATGGCCCTTCCAGGTGATGATCTCGACGTCGGTTTTGGTCTGCACCCATTTGGCGAGATACTCGTCGGGGATCATGATCACGCGCGGCTGCCCGAGCGACTCGACCACCCGCACGGCGTTCGACGAGGTGCAGCAGATGTCGGACTCGGCCTTCACTTCGGCCGACGTGTTGACATAGGTCACCACCGGTACGCCGGGATAGGCTTCGCGCAGCGCGCGTACATCGGCGCCGGTGATCGACGCCGCGAGCGAGCAGCCGGCCCGTGAATCGGGGATCAGCACGGTCTTGTCGGGATTGAGCAGCTTTGAGGTCTCGGCCATGAAATGCACGCCGCCCTGCACGATGATCTTGGCGTCGGTCTTCGCCGCCTCGCGCGCGAGCTGGAGCGAGTCGCCGACCACGTCGGCGACGCAATGGAAGATCTCCGGCGTCATGTAGTTATGCGCCAGCACAACGGCGTTCCGCGTGCGCTTGAGGTCGTTGATGGCCTTGACATAAGGGGCGAAGCGCGGCCACTCGAACGGCGGGATCACCCACGCCACGCGCTCGTAAAGATGCGCGGTCGCGCGCGCCACCTCCGGCGTATAGGCGAGGTCCGGCAGAAGCTCTGGGGCAAACGCCTGAGGTGCGCTTTTGCCGGGGAGCCCAGTGCTCGGGAAGGTCGTCATCTCGTTTGGCCTCTTGATCTATAGTGCTCATGGTGAGCATATATGGATCGTTAAAGATCCGGCGCAAGGCCGGCCCCCGCTAAACTCTGCTATTCTCATTTTGAGTATAGGGCATGCGGGGATAGCTTCAAAGGGGTTGTGTCCACCATTGGTACGATTGTGATGACGCTCCTTCTTGGAATGCCATTCGCTCGACGTTGCGGCCCAAGAATCGGGCAGATGGTGATAGCCCTTAGGCTCATCTCGGATTAACTTAGCCCGATAGCACGAGGGGGTTTGTGGGATGCGTGGACGGCGCTTGGTCGCGGCCCTGGTTGCTTCAGTCGCTTGCTTTGCGGCTCTAGGAGCTTCGGTTGTCGTCGCCCAAACCCGATCGGTCAACCCGCAGGCCAAGACGGAAGCCGCCGCCGAAAGCCCGCCTGACCTGCTCTCGGGCGAGACCCCTGATTACGTACCCAAGGCTTCCGCACAGCCAGCCGCCGCACCCAAAGAGGTCGCGCCGACCCCCAACGCGAGCCCCGTCGTCGCCAGCATCCGCGCCAGGCTTGCCGAACTCCGCAAGACCTCATCGTCGGACGAACTGGTAGCGCTCGAAGAGTTCTACAACGGCCGCGACGCCGCGTTGTGGATGACGGACATGGGCTTTTCCAGCGAGGCGCTTGCTGCCATCGACGAGATGCTCAGAGCCGAAGATTGGGGCCTGTCGAGCGCGGCCTTCGAGCTCCCGCCAGCGGGCGCGCTCCCGAAATCGCCCGACGAAGCCGCCGCCAACGAGGTCAAGCTCGACCTCGCCGTATTGAAATACGCGCGCTACGCGAAGGGTGGCCGGACAGATCCTGCCAAGCTCAACAAGCTGTTCGGCGTCGCCCCGACTTTGCCAGATCCGGCGAAGGTGCTGATCGAACTCGCCGGCGCCGAAGCGCCCGACGCCTATCTTCGCTCACTGCATCCGAAGCACGAGCAGTTCCAGCGGCTGCATCAGGCGCTGCTCAAGGCGCGCGTCGAGAACGAGGCCGGCGCCAAGACCAACACCCAAAGGATCATCGTCAACATGGAACGCTGGCGTTGGATGCCGGAGGATATGGGCTCGCTCCATCTCTGGCTCAACGTTCCGGAGTTCGCCGTCTACGTTTTCAAGGACGGCAAGTCGATCTACTCGGACAAGATCGTGGTCGGCGAGCTGAAATACGCGACGCCGATGTTCTCGGCAGACCTCAAGTCGATCGTCTTCAATCCGGAGTGGACGGTGCCGCCGACCATCGTTCGCGAGAACCTGCTGCCAAATCTTCGTGGCGGCGGCAGCTGGTTCGGCGGCAACACCGCGATCCTCGATCAGCATGAGTTGAAGGTAAAGTACAACGGCAAGCTAGTCGACCCAGGCAGCATCGATTGGAAAAGCGTCAATATGGGCGCGATCAGTTTCGTGCAGGCGCCGGGGCCCAACAATGTGCTCGGCAAGGTGAAGTTCGTCTATCCGAACCCGTACACTGTCTACATGCACGACACCATCAAACCCGGTCTGTTCGACAAGGACAGTCGCGCCGAAGGGCACAACTGCCCGCGCGTGTTTAAGCCCGGCAAGATCGCTGCCGTCGTGCTTGCCGCCGACCAGAACATGCCGCAGACCCAGGTCGATAAGCTGCTCGCCGACGGCTACAACAGCGCGGTTGCCATCCAGCACCATTTCCCGGTGCACACCACCTACTTCACCGCCACGGTGGACGACGAGGGCAAGGTCAAGACCTACGCCGACATCTACAAGCTCGACAGCGTGGTCGCCGCGGCGATCCTCGGCAAGGAGGCGAAAGCCGATGCCGTCGCCGACAATGCGCCGGCCAAGGCTAAGCCGCCGAAGCCTGACGGTTTGGCCAACTCGACCCGCTGAGCCTCGCGACTCCCACAAGCCTATCCGTGCACTCCGCTCAATAATCGTGGGCTGCCGGGTGTTCTTTTGCTAGGCTCGGCGCCGTCAAGCCTCCAAGGAGGGACGCGCCCGTGCAGTCGCAATTCACCGTCGGAATCAGCTTGGAAGGCAAGGGCGACCGGCTGGTGGTCAGGGCCGAGGACGCCTTGATTGCAGCCCTCAAGGTCAAGGCCGAGCATCCGGAAGCCTCCATTACCTATGTGCGCCGGTTGAACCGGCGTGGCGACTCGCGCCATCCGCCGCACCGGCTCGCCGACAACCGCTACTGATCTCGCCGACCCATCGCTGCATATATACCAAGCGCGAACAGCAGGAGCGCGCCCGCGAGCGCCGGTGCCAACCCTGACCGCGATGAGGAGGAGGCAGACCGCGGC
The DNA here is from genome assembly GCA_963816805.1 of uncultured Alphaproteobacteria bacterium. Lineage (GTDB taxonomy): Bacteria > Pseudomonadota > Alphaproteobacteria > Rhizobiales > Methyloligellaceae > Methyloceanibacter. The sequence goes on along the minus strand of CAWFLU010000023.1, from coordinate 77,960 downwards.
GCCAAGGGCCGGCACGATGCGCGGCACCTCGAACCGCCCAAGTCTTTCTGCCCTACCTCCGCTGCAAGACGAACAGCGCTCCGTTCACCACCACGAACAGACCAAGCAGGAGAAACACGGTCGCCGCAGGCCCGGTGATGCTGCCGAGCAGCGCGAGCATCAGGAAAAGCGCGACGATGGCGAAATGCGGCGTCCGCCGTCCCGCATGCACCGTGCCGAGCGGTGCCGGAGTACCCCTGACGCGCCAAGCCGTAGATGAGCCGCGAGGCGGTCATATAGTTGACGAGTGTTGGCGACGGCGAACAGCGTGATCGGGGCGAACACTGACGGCGAAATCATCGGCGCCGCGCGCCCCATCACCTCGGTGATCGGTCCCGGCGCATCGGCGCGCTCGCGCCGCGGCACCACCGACACGGCAGATCAGACCGAGCGGGAACGTGCGCTCAGGCTCGCGCGTCTCCTCGGTGACATACATCATGTCCTCGAAGCCGATAAACGCGAAGAAGGCGAACACGGCGCTCTGCATGACGAGGAGGGCGGCGGGCTCGCCGCCTGCCACTGCCGGCGTATCGAGATAATCGATCGAACTCCAATAAGACATGCCGACTAGGATCACCAGGACGAGGCCACCGCCTCGATCAGAGCGCACAGCAGGCTCACCCACATCAACTCGCGGATGCCGCGAGACACCCGGTGAAGACAAGCAGGAAGCTGAGCGCAAGCCAGCCACCGGCCGGTTGGCAAGGCCGAGCAGCTCGGCGAGATTGGTGGCGAACACGCGCGCTTGCAGTGGCGGTCTAGGTGAGCCCTGAGGCGACCAGTGCGAGCCCGACCATGAAGCTCAGCAGCTTGAAGCCGCAGGCGCGCTCGGTGACGAACACGTCGCCGGCAGCGCGCGGGTGCCGCGAGCCTAGCGAGGCATAAGAGAGTGCGGTGAGCAGCGCCGCCACGAGCGCGACGACGGAAGTGACCACACGGCATTGCCGGCTCGCCCGTCCTTGCCGATCAGCCCGTAAATCCCCTGAGCCCAGCATCTGCCGAGCCCGTAAGGCGCCATCTGGACCGGGCCGATCGTCCGGCGGACCGCTGGCTCGTCGCTCGAACTCGCCGCGCCGACCGTCTTCGATGCCACCCTCATCCTAGGCAGGCTATCATGGCTCTCCGCATGCACTTCGCGCCGCCGCTCGCCTTTCGCCTTGTAAAAGCCATGCTGTGCGTCTATATGACAAGCATCGAGATTTGGCCGGACCACATGGCCGTATCGCCTAAGCTGATTGCCAGGCGCACGTTCAGACCTCCAAACATCGACGAGCCGAGCTTTAGGTCCTGCAGTTGGGACCCGAGTTCACCTGCACTGACAAACAGCGAAAGGACGAACCCAATGATTTTGGGCACAGTGAAATTCTACAACGACCAGAAGGGTTTTGGATTCATCCAGCCTGAGGACGGCGGCAAGGACGTGTTCGTCCATGCGACCGCTCTCGAGCGCGCAGGCATGCGCAGCCTGGTCGAGGGGCAAAAGGTATCGTTCGATACCGCCCAAGACAGCCGCAGCGGCAAGACTGCCGTGAACAACATCACAGCCGCCTAGTCCCTAACAGGACGAAGCAGTCTTGTTGTTATTAGAGCCGTCCCTTCGGGGACGGCTCGTTAGTTTTGGGAAGCTTGCCGGGACGCTTCTGCGTCGTCGAGGTTGGGATCAACCACACGGTGATGATCTCCTGCTCTTCGTCAGGGGCCGACGCCGCGACCTCGTCGCTCAATTTTCGCCAGATCGTTGCTTCGGCAGAGTTCGCCTCGCGCGCGAGGATCTGCGCATGGCCGTTCCAAATGCGGCGGCCGTCGCTGTGCAGCGTTTCGAGCGTATGGCGCATGACGGCATGGATATCGAGCCAAGCCTGCGCACAAGAAGCATCCGCCGCGCGGAACGCGAATATCGCGCGCCCATCGATCTCTGCGACATAGGTCTGCATGGGGAACTTCTGCTCCACCGAGCGGGACGCCGGGCCTTTATCTAGCACGCCTAAGCTCGCGGCGATGCGAAATAGTTACCCGCGGCGACCCCGCTTCGGCTCGGTGTCGCGCGGAAGCGCGCGCCTCAACGGATAGTCGGAGCTGTCATACAGCCGCCTGATGCCGCCGCTATCGAATCTCTCCTCCTCGACCTCGAGATAGGTGCCAAGAAGGTGCTGAGGCGGCAGCTCCTCAATTGCGTAGCGGACGGCCTCGGCCGCCTTGTCGAAGCGCTTGTACGTGATGCGGCGTGCGCTGGCCTTCCAGCTCCTGGCGGGAAAGAGCTCGGCCGTTGCCGTGAAATCGAATGAGGGCATGATCTAAATCTTTCTGTGACCAGAAGCCGTGCAAGAAAATATGAAAATAGCTTTGGGTAGAGGTCACGCTTACCTGAAACTTTATTTAATCATCCGGGGCGCGGAAAACTAGGGACTATCCTCGATTAACTGCGGCCATTCATGGGTTTCGCTGGCCGAATCGGCGGCAAAGCGAGGCGCGCCCGATTTTTCGACGCTGGGCGGGCAGCTGTAGCGCTATGTTCGGCGAACGAATAGCCCGTTGAACGCCGCCGCACGCTTCGGCCATACTATGGCCTGCAGTTTGCGGGGACCGCGAATGATCGACGTCGCCGCTTTCAAATATCGCGCCTTCATTTCCTATAGCCACGCCGACTCCTATTCCCTGCTCGCTCCGCCCGTCTTCCGCGATCGCGACGGCGTGCTCGCCAAGCTCGATCAGATAGGCGCCGCTCCGCCGGCGGGCGTTCAAATCAAGCCGGAGGCCAACTGATAAAAGCGCCTAGCTTTTCAGACGGTAACCGGACTTGAACATCCACGCCACCACCGCGAGGAAGATGGCGAGGAACAGCCCGATCATGGCGAGGCTCACCATAGGGCTCACATCGGCGATCTCAAAGAAGCTCCAGCGGAAGCCGCTGACGAGATAGACGACGGGATTGAGCAGAGTCACGCCACGCCAAAACGGCGGCAGGATGTCGATCGAATAGAACGTGCCGCCGAGGAAGGTGAGCGGGGTGATGATCAGAAGCGGCACGAGCTGAAGCTTCTCGAAGCCGTCGGCCCAGATGCCGATGATGAAGCCGAGCAGGCTGAAGGTCGCGGCCGTGAGCACGAGAAACGTGATCATCCAGAATGGATGGGCGATCTTGAGCGGCACGAACAGCCACGCCGTGGCGAGGATGATCAATCCGAGAATGATCGACTTGGTGGCGGCGGCGCCGACATAGCCGGTGACGATCTCGAAATAGGAGATCGGCGCCGACAGAAGCTCGTAGATCGTGCCGGTGAAGCGCGGGAAATAGATGCCGAACGAGGCGTTCGCCACGCTTTGCGTGAGTAGCATCAGCATAATCAGTCCCGGCACGATGAACGCGCCGTACGGCACGCCTTGGATCTCGGTGATGCGCGAGCCGATCGCCGCGCCGAACACGACGAAATAGAGCGAGGTCGAGACTACTGGCGAGACCATGCTTTGCAACAGCGTGCGGCCCCAGCGGGCCATCTCGAATTTGTAGATCGCCCTGATTGCGGGGAAATTCATTTCTGCCTCACGAGATCTACGAAGATGTCCTCGAGCGAGCTTTGCGACGTGTCGAGGTCCTTGAACCTGATGCCCGCGGCGGCAAGATCGGTGAGCAGGTTGGTGATGCCCGTGCGCGGCCCCTGCGTGTCGTACGTGTAAATCAGCTCGCTCCCGCCGTTGACGAGCGTCAGATGATGACCGTCGAGCTCGTCCGGAATGGCGCTCAGGCTGTCATGCAGCTGAAGGATCAACTGCTTCTTGCCGAGCTTGTGCATCAGCTCGTTCTTGTCCTCGACCAGGATCAGCTCGCCCTTGTTGATGACGCCGATCCGGTCGGCCATGTCCTCCGCTTCGTGGATGTAATGCGTGGTGAGGATGATCGTCACGCCCGCGTCGCGCAGCGACCGCACCACCTGCCACATGTCCTTGCGCAGCGCCACATCGACGCCCGCGGTTGGCTCATCGAGAAACAGCACAGTCGGCTCGTGCGAAAGCGCCTTGGCGATCAGCACTCGCCGTTTCATGCCGCCCGACAGCGTCATTAGCTTCGAGTTCTTGCGATCGAGAAGCGAAAGATCCTTCAGGATCTTGTCGATATAGGCCGGATCGTCCCATTTGCCGAACAGACCGCGGCTCAATTTCACCGTGGTCGCGACCGATTCGAACATGTCGAGGGTGAGCTCTTGCGGCACGAGCCCGATCATTGCCCGCGCCGCGCGAAAGTCGGTGACGATGTCGTGGCCGTCGACCACGACCTTGCCGGCGCTCGGCGTCACGATCCCGCAGATGATGTTGATCAGCGTGGACTTGCCGGCGCCATTCGGCCCGAGCAGAGCGAAGATCTCGCCCTTCCTGATGTCGAGATTGATGTCCTTCAACGCCTCGAAGCCCGAGGCATAGGTCTTTGACAGATGCGAAATGGAGATGATCGGCTGCATGCGGCGCACGCTGGTGATTCGGGGCTGACGGAATGCGAGTGAGGCGGCTTCCTATCATTTAGCAAGCGCGCACGCCACCTAGGCTTCCGTGACAATTCGTACCAAGTTTCAGCGGAACCATCGCCGCGAGTGACACGTTCTTACAACAGGGACGAGAGACGTCGCTCCGTGAGACCGGCCATGACGTCGGCTGCGTTGCGACTCAACGAGGAATGCAAGGAGGACACTATGAATCGTCTTTTGGCATGTACCGGCGTCGCTCTCGCCTTGGGGCTTTCCCCGGCTCTCGCAGCCGACCAGCAAGGCCAGCTTCCCACTCAGCCGGGCGTTTCGTCCGGTGCGGCCAACGCAGCACACCAGCCGCAGTCCGGGAGCGCCGATGCGTCCGGTGGCGCCGCTGAGCAGAGCTCGGCGTCGCCGAACTCGGGCGCCGCTGGCAATAATGCGCAGTCGATGAACTCTGGCCAGTCCAGCGATCAGTCGGGTGGCGCCAAGGAGCAGAGCTCGGCCCCACCGAACTCGGCTGCTTCTGCCAACAAGCCCAATCCGACGATCGGTCAGCAGAATTCATCGCAGCCGAGCTCTCAGACCGAGTAGTTCGATATCGTCTTGATGAATCCAACCGGGACCGCCTGGGCGGTCCCGGTTTCTTTTGAGCAAATTTTCAATTCGTCGACGTGGCGCTGAGCCGGAGGATCTTGCCATCGGCCTCGTCGGTCAGGGCATAGACCGCGCCATCGGGGCCTTGCACCACATCACGGATGCGCGTGCCCATCGGGATGCGCTCCTCCCCCGTCACGGTCTCGTCCTCGAGAGTGAGGCGGATAATCGCCTGGGACGAAAGCCCCGACAGCAAGAGATTTCCCTTCCAGCCGAGTATCGCGTCCGCGGTGTAGAAGACGACTCCCGACGGTGAGATCACCGGGTTCCAATGCGCAACCGCGTCGGCGAATTCGGGATGTGAGGGCGGGTCGGGGATGGGCGTATCGTCATAGTTGCTGCCCCAGCTCACGACCGGCCAGCCATAGTCCTTGCCGGCTTCGGGGATGTTGATCTCATCACCGCCTTTTGGCCCGAACTCACTTTCCCACAGCTTCCCGGTCACGGGATGGATCGCGGCGCCTTGCGGGTTCCGGTGCCCATAGGACCAAATCTCCGGCCGCGCGCCCGACTTGCCCACGAAAGGATTGTCTGGCGGCACTGAGCCATCGGGATTGATGCGCAGATCCCGGCTTCGCCAGCAATGGCCTTGTCTATCTCTCCTACGCCGAGCGGGGTGACGGCGGCGCCGGAACCGCAGTGGCGCGCGGCAAGCTCGCAGAAGGGGGCCTCGATAATGTCAAGGTCATCTTCCGCCAGGAGCCCAAGGTTGACGGCCCCAACCATTTCGGCGGCCGGCTCGCCTTCGCTCCAGACGGCTGCCTCACCCCCTGCCGGCCTTGACCCGCAGACCTGGTGCGGGGCGCTCCAGCACCACCTCGCGTCGGAAGCGGTAGAGCTGCGCCGGGCGCCCGCCGGTCTCGGTCGAAACGTTGCCGGTCCCTTCGACCAGTCTGCCCTTCTCGACGAGTCTCCGGAAATTCTGCTTGTGCAGCAGAGTGCCGGAGATCGCCTCGACGGTCTGTTGCAGGTCGTAAAGGGTGAATTCCGGTGGCAACAGCTCGAACACGACGGGCCGGTATTTCAGCTTGCCGCGTAAGCGGCCGAGCGCGGTGGCGAGGATGCGGCGATGGTCGAACTCCATCGCCCGCCCAAGCTCGGGCAGCTCCGGCCATTGCTGGGCGGCAAGCCGCCCGTCGCGCATCGCCTCTGCCATGAGCCCTGCCTCGTAGAGCAGCTCGTAGCGCTCCAGCACCTTCTCCTCGTCCCAGCCCCCTTCGATGCCGAAGCCGATCTTCAGCCGCTCGGTGCGCCTGAGCGCGCGGACCGGCTCGTCGGGGGAGTGCGGCCGTTCGGCCCATTGCTTGAGGCGGGGCTCGATCTCCTCGGTGAGAATGTCGGGCTTGCCCCGCCGCCAATCTTCCCACGGGAAATAGGCGTACCAGGGTGACCAGTGCGATCCCATCAGCTCGTCGCCGGCACCGCGCGTCAGCGCGAGATAGCCGACCGAAAGCGTGTGCGACCCGCCAGGCTCGGCGTGGCGCCCGCGGTCGCCGAACGTATAGAGCTGCTCGACATAGCCGAGCTCGAGCCCGGTCTGCCGCTTGACCCATTCGCGAAGCCCAATCTCGAGCGTGCGATGGGCCCGCGGCGCAAATGTGCCGAAGGGGAGCGCGTCCCATGCGCCCGTCCCCGCCGTGCCCGGCCCGACCACGAGGATGCGCGGCTGCTGCTCGCGCACCGTGACAATTGCCGCGTTGAGCCCAAGCTCGATCTTGGGATCGGAGCTCTCGGTCTCGGCGGCGAGGTGCGGCGTTTTTCGCCTGACTTCGACCATGGGAGTTTAGGCGGCAAGTCGCGCCGGCAGCGCAAATACCTCCGCTTCGGCGGCGACTCTGCCTCGCCCGATATCCTCGACCGCTGCCAGCATGCGGCCGTTGCGCGCGAGCGCCTCATCGGCGAGCGCGACGAGAAGGCGGTTCGGATAAGCGGTCGGAGAGGCGCGGCGAAGCGCGCGGGCAAGTTCTAATTCCTCGATATCGGGGTTCAGCGCGCAGAGCGTGATGAAGGCCGCCGCCGTCGAGCGGCTGATGCCGGCCCAGCAGTGAATCAGGAGCGGCGCCTTGCGGTCCCAATCGAGGGCGAATTTGACAAGGTGCGAGACGTGGGTCTCGCAGGGAAGCACGAGGCCCTCTTGCGGCTCGCAAATGTCGTTCATGGCGAGCCTCAGATGCCGGTCAGGTCCGATCGAAGGCGGCGTGTCGATGAGCGTCTCGCCGTTGATCAGCGTCACGAGATGGCTGACGCTCGCGTCGGCGACCGTGCTCTGCACCAGGCTCAAGGGAGCGACGAAGATGGTTTCTCGGGTCATATGGCCGGCACTTTAGCGCCTTCTCTTGGCAAAAACAGGGAGGTCATGCCGAAGTCCCTCGGCGTGCCTCTCCTTGCGAATTTAGCTGGTTGAATCGCTTGAGGAAAAGTGCCTCTCCCTCTGACGCTTGAAGCGGGCTTAAGTGCGACAGAGTGTTGACGAGACGAGGGCTCAGGCCGCGCGGCTGGCCGAAGAATCGCCGGGCCTCCTCGCGCGAGAAGCCCGCCAACGACGTGGCCTCGTAATAGGCGGCGATCTTGTCGGCGCGCTTGATCAGCTTGGTGATGTCGGGCGGCAGCACCCCTGGAATGCCGAAGCGCACGTGGATGGCGGTGAGCAGCCTGGCCTCGAAAGCCCGATAATCGAGCGACAGCGCCGCCTTGAACGGGCTGATTAGGTCGCCGATGACATATTCCGGCGCGTCGTGGATCAGGCTCGCCAGCCGGAAGCGGGCGTCGAGTCCGGGCTCGATCTCGCCGGCGATGGTCTCGACGAGGAGGCTATGCTGCGCCACCGAGAAGGCATGCTCGCCGTCGGTTTGGCCGTTCCAACGGGCGACGCGGGCGAGCCCGTGCGCGATGTCCTCGATCTCGATGTCGAGCGGCGAGGGGTCGAGCAGGTCGAGCCGCCGTCCGCTCAGCATCCGCTGCCAGGCCCGCGCTCCACCCTCTTGTCTGGGGGCGCTATCGATCTTTCGGTCGATCTTCATGTGTCGCAAAGCCGAATAGCATGAGTCAGGGCGCGATCAAGACTGCGCGCCCGCGATCAGTAAAAAATGGACGAATCTCGTTCATAATGCCATGCATCTGCTGCTATTGTCAGAGTACAGCTATTAAAAACGTCACGTGGGAGACGCAGATGGCCAAGTTGCCGAGATATTCGTTGGCTCATGACGACAAGAAGAAGCGCTGGGTGTTGAAGCATGAAAGCACTGGTCAGTCGGTGAAGAGCTTCGCCACCAAGGCCGCTGCCACCAAAGGCGGCGTGCTCGAGAAGGCCGTGGGCGGCAAAGGTGCGGTCCGCATCAGGAAGCGCAACGGCAAGATCCAGGAAGAGCGCACCTATCCGCGCAGCGCCGATCCACGCGGTTCTAAGGGCTAAGCCGCTCGCGGCCGAGCTTCACGCAGTCCGCGTGACGGTGACAGCTCATTAGGTGATCGTTGACCATGCCGGTTGCCTGCATGAAGGCATAGACGATCGTAGGACCGCAGAACTTGAAGCCGCGTGACTTGAGATCCTTGGAGATGGCGCGCGACAGCTCTGTCTCCGCCGGGATCTCGGTCATCTCGCGGTAGCGGTTGACGATCGGCTTGCCGTCGACGAAGCCCCAAAGATAAGACGCGAAGCCGGCGCCTTGCTCCATCATTTGGAGCCACGCCCGCGCCGACGCGACCGCGCCTTCGATCTTCATGCGGTTGCGTACGATGCCTTCGTCCCGCATCAAGGCTTCGACCTTCTTGCTCGGGAAGCGCGCGATCTTATCCGGCGCGAAGCCGACAAAAGCGCGACGGAAGGCTTCGCGCTTCCTGAGGATGGTGATCCAGGAGAGGCCAGCCTGGAAGCCGTCGAGCACGAGCTTCTCGTAGAGCGCCCGGTCGTCGCGCTCTGGCACGCCCCATTCCTCATCGTGATAGGCGATATAGAGCGGATCGGTGCCCGGCCACGAGCAGCGCTGGAGCTTGGCTCCGCTCATGCCGCCGGCGCCGTCACCGGCACGGCGAAGCGGGCGAACGCGGGTTGCCGGAGCGTGATCCTGACACCTCCCGCCGTCAGCGTGTTGCCCTTAACCACTGCCTCCTCGGCACGGTCGAGCCTGAGCGAGGCCAGCCCCGAGGCGCCGGCCACCGAGCCGAGCTCGCCGATCGGCACGCCACCCGCCTCGACGGGAGTGCCGGGCGCCGGCAGCGGCGCATCGCCCTCGACCGGAACGATGCGCTTCCGCGCAAGGCCCCGATGCTCCATGCGCGACACGACCTCCTGGCCGACATAGCAGCCCTTCTTGAAGTCGACGCCATTCAGCTGGTCGAACAGCGCCTCGTGCGGAAACGTCTCGCCGAAGGCATAGTCGCGCCCACCTTCCGGGACGCCCTGCTTGATGCGCATGGTGTGATAGTCGGCTTCGCTCGCTTCGGTGCAGCCGAGCGCGCCAACGCTCGCCTCGGCGGGAAGGAGCGCGCGCGACCCCAGTGCGGCGAGCCGCGGATCGGCATAGGCGATCGCGCCTTCCGGCAGGCGAGGGGACCCACCCCACATGGCGGCAACCTTCAGTCCCTTTTTTTCGGCAATCGTCACTTGCGCGCGAAGGCGATATAAACCGAGCCGCTTCATCAGCTCGGCCGTGCGGTCTTGCGCCACCTCGACAAGGAAATCGCCGTTCGTGGCGATCACGAACATTTCGAACAAAATCTTCCCCTGCGGGGCGAGCAGGCCCGAATGGATGGCGCGACCATCCTCGAGCTTGCCGACCTCGTTGGTAAGCATCCCTTGCAGGAATTTGCGCGCGTCGGCGCCCGTCACTCTGAGCACCGCGCGATCCGCGAGGAGCGCCGCTTGGCAATGGCTCATCATCTATCCTTCTGCTACCAAGACGTCCCTGGAAGATGAAGCTAATGAAGCGGGACTGAGCCCGCAAGAGAGTTGAGCCAGAGCCTTGGCCGAGACCTTCGACCTCGTTTTCAAAGGGGGAACCCTCGTCAATCATGCCGGCGAGGGGCTTGCCGATATTGGGATCAGGCATGGCCGCATCGCCGCCATCGGCGACATAGCCGAAGGGCTCGCCGGCGAGATCATTGATGCGGCCGGACTGCATATCCTGCCGGGGGTCATCGACAGCCAGGTCCATTTCCGCGAGCCCGGCCTCGAGCACAAGGAAGATCTCGCGTCCGGCAGTCGCTCGGCGGTGCTGGGCGGGGTCACCGCCGTGTTCGAGATGCCGAATACCAAGCCGCTCACCACGAGCGAGGCGGCGCTCGCCGACAAGGTCGACCGAGCGCGCGGACGCATGCATTGCGACTTTGCTTTCTTCGTCGGCGCGACTCGCGACAATGTCGATGCTCTGCCTGAGCTCGAGCTTCTGTCGGGCGCCGCCGGCATCAAAGTATTCATGGGCTCATCGACCGGCGACCTACTCGTCGACGATGAGGAAACTCTCTCGCGCGTCCTCGCCAAGATCAGGCGGCGCGCGGCCTTTCATTCCGAGGACGAAGCGAGGCTCAAGGAGCGCATGCCCTTGCAGCGGCAGGGCGATCCGTCGAGCCACAGCGAATGGCGCGACGCCGAGGCGGCGGTGATCTCGACCAGGCGTCTGCTGCGGCTCGCCGCGCTCGCAGGCAAACGCGTGCACGTGCTGCATGTCTCGACCGCAGAGGAGATGGTGCTGCTCGCCGCGCACAAGGACATCGCCACCGTCGAGGTCACGCCCCAGCATCTGACGCTCGCCACGCCCGACGCCTATGATGAGCTTGGCACGCGCGCACAGATGAACCCGCCGCTCCGTGACCGCAGCCATCAGGCTCGGCTCTGGTGGGGCCTTGATCAGGGCGTCGTCGATGTGCTCGGGTCGGATCACGCGCCGCACACGCTCGAGGAGAAGGCCAAGTCCTACCCCGCCACGCCCTCCGGCATGCCGGGCGTGCAGACGCTGGTGCCGGTGATGCTCGACCACGTCAACAAGGGACGCTTGAGGCTGGCGCGCTTCGTCGATCTGACGAGCGCTGGCCCGCAGCGTATCTTCGGCATCGCCGGCAAGGGGCGCATCGCGCTCGGCTACGACGCCGACCTGACCGTCGTCGATCTGGGGCGCGAATGCGTCATCGACAATGACTGGATCGGCAGCAAGTCGGGATGGACGCCCTTTGCCGGGCTGAAGGTCAAGGGCTGGCCGGTCGGCACCGTCGTGCGCGGGCGGCTCGCCATGTGGGAGGGCGAAGTCGGGCAAGCCGCGGGAGAGCCCGTGCGCTTCGGCGAGGCCCTCCCCAAATCCTATTGAAGGAAATATTGCCACACTCCGGTCGGCGAGACGCCGAGCCGGTAGTAGGTGTATTTGCCGCTTGTCTTCATCGGCAGCGCAAGTTGGGGCGGCACGATCCGGTACAGTTCGACCTCCTGCGCCGGGGTCAATTTCGCAAGATCGGTCTCGGCGAAATAGGGCCAGACATAGATCGCGTCCTTGCCTTGGCCGACGCGCACATAACCGGTCGATAGCACGTTGAGCATCGCGGCCAGCACGTCGCGCCCCTTTCCGTCGGCCGATGCTTTTTTCCAGAACGCGATCGGATCGTCGACGAAGCTGATGGTGACCATCGGCTTTAGCTCGTTTGATTCGAAAACCGGACGCATCGCTTCGATGTCGCCGCTTTCGGCCGCGCTGGCGATTTGCCGCAACATGCGCTTCACGGGATCGGGTAGTGCATCGAAGTCGTAAAGCACCTTGGGATTGCCCGCCTGAGAGGCGGTTGGTGCAGCCCCGGTGATCGTCACATCCGCCGCTGCTTCGGCCGAAATGTTGCGAGTCGGGCCGGTGTCGCGCTCGGCATAGACAAGGGCCGAAGCCCCAGCTACCAATGCGCCGAGGGCAATCATGATATTGCGGCGGATCATGCATAACTCCATGAGTGCTCGATCAATCTCGCAGATCGGCGAAGATGCGCAAGCCTGGCTAGGGCGGAAACGCAGTTCGCATGCTGCCGCTCCAGCCGCTCGGTTCGGCGCCTAAGCCGTGCCCTTTCAGGCGGGCGCTCATATCGTGCTTTCGGGCATTCAGCTGATGCTTGCCGGCATCGGCATCGGGCTGCTCATGGCGGCGCCGATCGGACCGGTCAACGTGCTCGTCATTCAGCGCGCCGCGGCGAGCGGCTTCTGGGGCGGACTTGCCGCGGGCATCGGCGCCGTGCTCGGCGACGGCATGCTTGCGGCAATCGCGGCTTTGAGCGTCACCGCGATTTCCGATGTGATGACCGCCTATTCCGGCATGATCCAGTTCGTCGGCGGCATCCTCCTGCTCGCCTTTGGGCTTGGCCTGCTGTTCGCCAAACCAAAGCTTGCAGTCCCTACTGGACGGAAGTCCGAGCTTTGGGCGCACACCGGGATCATCCCGCAGACCTTCTTCCTCACCGTCACAAATCCAGGCGCCATTGTCGGCATGGCGGCGATGATCGGCGGCTTAGGCTCGCTAATCGGCGGCCTCAATACTTATTTGGAAGCTCTGGTGCTGGTCGTGTCGGTCATGGGCGGAAGCCTGCTCTGGTGGCTCGGCCTCTCTGAGCTCATCGCTACGATCAGGCACCGCCTTACCGAAGGCCGATTGAAGCTTATCAACCGGATTGCCGGAGTGGTCCTGCTCGCCTTTGGAGCGATCCTGCTCGGCGACGGGATCCTGCGCTACTTCGCTTGAGCACGGTCTATTGCGAGGTGCGCTTCAGCGTGAACTCGCCGTGATGGATGCGCCGCGACAGGCCCGTGGTCATCTTAGCCACCGCATCCTCGCCATAGACGCCGATGAGATCGGCGAGAGCCGCGAACATGGCGGCATTGGCGAGCATCTCCGGCTCGATGCCGTCATGCAGCGCCTCTTCCCAGGCGTCGAGTATATATCTGAGCGCCTGCCTGCTTCTGCGCCTCGCTCTCGGAGGACCGCGCCGCTCGCCGTGCCGTTCGCAATTGTGGCGCCCCCTTTTAGGCTGCCCGAGAGTCCGGGAACGTCACAATTACACCGCCCTTCCGCCGCTTGGACGACAGAGTGAACTAACGGTTAATCTTTACGATTGGTAAACGGCTAGAAGCCGCCGTCGGCGCCATTTTCTGCGGGCGCAGCGGCATCGGGCGCGGCAGCCGTCTCGGGTGTTGCGGCGTCGTTCTTATGGTGCTTGCCGCGGCGGCGGCCGGTTTCGGGCGGCTTCGCCTCGGCGGTAGGAGCGACGGCTTCGGCTGGAGCGGCCCCGCCGGCATTGGCCTCGGGCGCGACCGAGCCGGTCGGGGCGGCCTCGGGGGTCGCTCCGGGCTGAGGCGCTGGCGTCGGCGCACCCTCTTTTTTCTCGTCAGGCTTGGCGGCGTCTGGCTTTGGCTCGCTCGGTCCTTTGCTCGCGAACACCGCGCCCTGCGCGAGCGAGGCGGCGATGGTCGCACCCTCGGTGCTGAACCTGACGGTGGCGAGCGTCGCCGATTGGGTGCAGGTGCGGTAGGTGCGCCGATAGCCGCGGTAGCCGTCATTGAAGCTGTTGACCAGCTTGGCGCGGCGGACGGCAGTGGTTCCTTCGTTCTTGAGGATTTCCTTCATCTGGTCGCGCCAGAGCTGACCCTCCTGCGCACCGCACAGCTCACGGAGGTAATGCACGGCGCCGAGGATCTCGGCGAGCCGCATCAGTTTATTATCGTAGGGTCGGTCGTCCGGCGGGGGCGGCGCCGTGCTCTCCTTCGGCACGATCGGCGGAAGGTCGTCTCCAGGGGGCCTTACCCTCGCTCGCGGCTTCGGCGCGGGTTCCGAGTTGAACCAGTTGAAGAACTGGGCCTTGGCCGGAGGAGAATAGGCAAACGAGGCCGACGCAAGCCAAACGGCCGCAAATCCAAGCAGCAATAGGCTTCTGCCGAGATGTCGCATGGGGTCTGAGTAACCCCAATTCGTGGTCAAATCTAGCCTGGGGTCGTGGGTTCGGGGCGGGGTTTCCAGCCTGATCGGTAGGCTCTAGCGGGGTATGAAATGAATACACAGGGAGTGTTGCCCGAGTATGATTGCCAAAGTGTTACTGGCGGTGCCAACGCATGTGCTCGCGCTATAGCCTGACCTCGCCACCGGAGGCGGTGCGCGCCTATTTCGGTTATGCCGACACGCCGAATTTTCCGGCCCGCTACAATATCGCCCCGACGCAACCGATTCCCGTTGTTTGTGTCGACCGGGAGGGAGCGCGCCGCTTTAAGCTCATGCGCTGGGGGCTGCTGCCGTCCTTCGTCAACGACCCTAAGAAATTTCCGACCCTGATCAATGCCCGATCCGAGGATGTGCTGGAGAAGCCGTCGTTCCGCAATGCCATGCGCCGGCGCCGCTGCCTGATTCCAGCCGACGACTTCTACGAATGGACCGGACCCAAGGGAAAGCGGCGGCCGTTCCTGCTCAGCCCTAAGGCGCCGAAGTTGATCGCTTTTGCCGGTCTCTACGAGCACTGGCGGTACGGGCAGGGCGGCGCGCTTGACACCGTGACCATCCTGAGCTGCCCCGCCAATGCGACAGTCTCGCCCCTGCATGACCGCATGCCGGTGGTGCTTTCGCCTCAAGATTTCGCGTCTTGGCTCGACGTCCAGGGCACCGCGCCCGAAGCGGCAGTAAAGCTGTTGCTTCCTGCCGCCGCCGATCTGCTCGACAAGGTCGAGCTCGACCCCAAGATCAACGACTCCAAGCGCGACGAGCCCGGCGTCCAGGAGACGTTGCAGAAAGAGTTGTTGCTTTAGCCTTCGCGATCATCGACCGCATCACGCGAAAAGAGGGGAACAATGCTGCCACCCGAGATCATCAAGCATTACCGCGTCCGCGATGGCAGCGGGTTCAAGCTCGCCAATATCGACCCGGACGACAAGGGCGGATTCGACAAGGCCGAGGCAAAGATAATGCTCGCCAAAAGCGCCGAGCGGCTGGGGTCTTTGCAGGAGCGGCTATATGCCGAGCACACTTACGCGATCCTCATCATCCTCCAGGGTCTGGATGCGGCCGGCAAAGACGGCGTCATCGAGCATGTGATGTCCGGCGTCAATCCACAGGGCTGCGACGTGCATTCCTTCAAGGCGCCGAGCCAGAGCGAGCTCGATCACGATTTCCTCTGGCGCGCGGCGCTCGCGCTGCCCCGGCGCGGGCATATCGGTATCTTCAACCGCTCTTATTATGAGGAGGTGCTGGTGGTGCGCGTGCACCCTGGACTACTGCAGCGCCAAAGCCTGCCGCCCCCGCTCATCACCAAGACGATCTGGCAGGAACGGTTCGAGGACATCAACGCCTTCGAGCTGCATCTTGCGCGCAACGGCATCGTGCCGATCAAATTCTTCCTGCATGTCTCAAGGGAAGAGCAGCATAAGCGCTTGCTCGAGCGGATCGACGATCCGGCCAAGCAATGGAAATTCAACGCTGCGGATGTCGGCGAGAGCAAGCTATGGGATCAATATTCGGCGGCCTATGAGGACCTGATCCGCGGCACCGCGACCAAAGCGGCACCGTGGTACGTCGTGCCAGCCGACCACAAATGGTTCACCCGCCTCGTCGTCGCCGGCGCGATCATCGAGCTGCTCGAGCAGATCGATCCTAAATTTCCGACCCTTGACGAAGCCACCTTGCGCGACCTGCAAACTTTGCGCACCGTGCTCACCGATACACCGCCACGCAAGAGCTGAGGTAGTTTAAAGGAGCGTCAGGCGGCACCGGTGACGGTGAGGATGGCGATCCCATCATGGCCTTTGCCGCCGACGGTCTGTAGCACGGTACCGCTCACCCGCTTGTCGGCAGAGGCGAGCTCGTAGAAGCGGCGGATGCCCTGCACGTGTGGGTCGTCGCTGTCGTCGTCGAGGATCGCCCCTTCGCGCACCACATTGTCCACCACGATGAGTGACCCCGGGCGCGAGAGCTTGATCGCCCATTCGTAATATTGTGGAGTGCTCGGCTTGTCAGCGTCGATGAAGACGAGGTCGAACGGCGCGCCTGCGGCAAGGCCGGGCAACGTGTCGAGCGCGCGGCCGACCTTGATCGCGACGTTGTCGGCGAGGCCTGCGCGGTCGAGATTGGCGCGCGCGACCTTGGCGGATCGAGGATCGAGCTCGAGCGATATAAGCCGCCCGCCAGGCTGAAGCCCGCGCGCGAGCCAGATCGTGCTGTAGCCGCCAAGCGTGCCGATCTCGAGGATGCGGCGCGCGCCAATCGACTGCGCAAGGAGCATCAACAGCTTGCCCTGATTGGCCGACACGTTGATCGCCGGCAGCCCGGCCGCCGCGTTCGCCTCGAGCGCCGCTTTAAGCGCCTCGTCCTCGCCGACGAGATGCTCGTCGATATAGTCGTCGACCGCGGTCCACAATTCGTCGGTTTGAAGACGCTTCATCACAAGAGCTTTCCTGGATTGAGGATCCCGTTCGGATCGAACGCCGCCTTGACCTTGCGCATTAGCTCGAGCTCGATCGGCGGCTTGGCGTGAGGCAACAGGTCGCGCTTTAGCCTGCCGATGCCGTGCTCGGCGCTGATCGAGCCGCCGAGGTCGAGTGCGATCTCATGCACAGCGGCGTTCATCGCCTCCCACGAGCTCAGGAAAATGACGCGGTTCATGCCCGGCGGCTGGCTCACATTGTAGTGGATGTTGCCGTCGCCGAGATGGCCGAACGGCACCGGGCGGGCGCCCGGGATCATCAGCTCGACCAGCCGATTGGCGCGGGCGACGAATTCCGGCACGCGCGCGACCGGCACCGCCACGTCGTGCTTGATGCTGCCACCTTCGTGCTTCTGCACCTCGCTCATCAGCTCGCGCAAGCGCCAAAGTCCGGCGGCCTGCGCCAGCGAAGCGGCGATCACCGTGCCGTCGATCTCGCGCGAGGCGAGCCCCTCGCCGAGCACGGTCTCGGCGAGGCGCGCCAGATCCTCGCCCTCGCGCGGGCTCGAGAGCTCTAACAGCACATACCAGGGGTGCGGCGTGGGGAAGGGATCGCGCACGTCATTCGCGTGTTTCAGCACGAAGTCGAGCCCGATGCGCGGCATGATCTCGAAGGCGGTGAGTGCCGGCCCTGCCTGCGCCAGCACGCGGGCGAAGAAGTCGGGCGCAGCCTCGAGCAGCGAGAGGCCGGTCATGCAGGTCACCTGCTCGGCAGGCTTGGGATAAAGTCGCAGCACGGCAGCCGTGATGATGCCGAGCGTGCCCTCGGAGCCGATGAACAAGTCCCTGAGGTCGTAGCCCGAATTGTCCTTGCGCAGCGACTTGAGCCCGTTCCACACGGTGCCGTCGGCAAGCACGACTTCGAGCCCGAGCGCGAGATCGCGCGCGCAGCCATAGGCAAGCACTGCGGTCCCGCCGGCATTGGTCGCGAGCACGCCGCCGATCTGGCAGCTTCCTTCCGAGGCGAGGCTCAAGGGGAACAGGCGCCCGGCGCTTGCCGCTACCTGTTGGGCGAGCGCGAGCACGAGACCGGCTTCGACCGTCATGGTGTTCGACGCGAGGTCGATGTCGCGCACGCGATTGAGGCATTCAAGTGCCACCAGAACCTCGTGCCCGCTTTCGAACGGGATCTGCCCGCCGACCAGCCCTGTGTTGCCGCCTTGCGGCACGATGGCCGTGCGGGTCTCGTTGGCGCGCTTCAGAATGGCCGAGACCTGCTCCGTCTCGCCGGGCCGAAGTACGAGTGCGGCCTTGCCGCGATAGCGGTGGCGCCATTCGACGAGATAAGGCGCCATGGCATCCTCGTCGCGAATAGCATTCTCCTCGCCGACGATGCGCACGAACGAGTCGATCGTCTCCTGGCTCGGCGGCTGATGGCTCGGCTTCGGCGTCATGACCGACCGCTAGCGCGGCTTGGCGGTGCACTGCAAGCCGCACGCTGGAGCCGGTCGTTGATTGCCTCGCCGAGGCCGCGATCGGGGATCGGCATGACGGCGATCGTCCTGGCGCCCGAAGTGTCGAGCTCGCGCAGTGCCGCGAACAGATTCGCCGCCGCCTCGTGCAGGTCGCTCGCTGGGCTGAGATTGATGGTGCTCAGCGCTCCCTCCGGCACATCCTTACCGAAGGCGAGCAACGCATCGCCAATTTCCGGGCGATGCACATTGAGGCGAAGGGGAGTGCTCGGGGCATAATGCGTCGCGAGCTGTCCGGGCGAGGCGATTGCGTCGTCGGGCTTTGCCAAAACGAGAGGCAGCCCCAGCACCCGCTCGATTTCCTCGCGCGGCGTTGCGCCGAGCCTAAGCAGGACCGGCACGGGCCCGGCGAGGCTGACCACGGTCGACTCAATTCCGAGCTTGCAAGGCCCGCCGTCCAGGATCATCGCCGGCACCTCGCCAAGCTCCGATGCGACATGCGCCGCAGTCGTTGGGCTCACGCGGCCCGAGCGGTTGGCGCTCGGCGCGGCGATGGGAAGCCTGGTCTCGGCCAGCAGAGCGCGCGCGACAGGATGGACCGGTGCGCGGAGCGCGATCGTTTCGAGGCCCGCGGTGACGAGGTCGGCGATGCCGCTTCCGGCGCGCTTGTTCAGCACGAGCGACAACGGACCCGGCCAGAACGTCTCGGCAAGCGTTCGAGCCGTTTCATCAACTACGGCATAGTCGTCCGCCTGGGCGAGCCCCGGCACATGCACGATCAGCGGATTGAAGCGCGGCCGCTCCTTGGCGGCGAAGATCCTGGCGACCGCGTTTCCGTCGAGCGCGCTGGCCCCCAGGCCGTAGACTGTCTCGGTCGGAAACGCGACGATCTCGGCCCGCGCGATCGCGCGGGCCGCTTCCTCGATGGCTTCCGGCGTGGCGGTCACGATCGGCATGGTGTGGCGACATCTCCGAGCGACGTTCCCCGCGCCATGTAGCACAGACTGGCCAAGCTGCGGTCAGCCGTGCTTATGCTTGATGAACAGAGTGGCCCAATGACGACCCTGCTCCTCACCCATCCTGCCTGCCTCGAGCACGACACCGGCTTCGGCCACCCCGAGCGGGCCGACCGCCTGCGCGCCATCGAGCACGCGCTTGAAGACCAGCGCTTCCATTACCTCGCGCGCGAGCAGGCCCCGCGCGCCGATCTTGCCGTCATCGAGCGGGTCCATCCCAAGGCATATATCGAGGCCGTACTCGCGGCGATCCCCAAGCGCGACCATAATTGGCTCGACCCCGACACCATCGTTTCGCCCCGAAGCCTCGAGGCAGCCTTGCGCGCGACCGGCGCCGCGGTTCATGCCGTCGACCAGGTCATGGCCGGCGCGGCCAAGAACGCGTTCTGCGCGGTGCGGCCGCCGGGGCACCACGCCGAGCCCGCGCGCGCCATGGGCTTCTGCCTGTTCAACACCGTGGCGGTCGCAGCGCTGCATGCCCGGGCCGCGCACGGCGCCGAGCGCGTCGCGGTGATCGATTTCGACGTGCATCACGGCAACGGTACGCAGGACGCGTTCTGGTCCGACAAGGATCTGTTCTACGGCTCGACCCACCAGATGCCGCTGTTCCCCGGCACCGGCGCGCTCGACGAGACGGGTGTCGGCAATATCTGCAATGCCCCGCTCAAGCCCGGCGACGGCTTCGAAGAGTTTCGCGACGCTTTCGCGACGCGCATCCTCCCCGCGCTCAATGATTTCGCGGCGGATTTCCTGCTGGTCTCGGCCGGCTTCGACGCCCACGTCAACGACCCCCTGGCGCAAATCAGGCTGGTCGAGGCCGATTTTGCCTGGGTGACCGAGCAGCTGCTTGAGGCGGCAGCCAAGCACACGCGGGGCAAGCTCGTCTCGACGCTCGAGGGCGGCTACGACCTCGATGCCCTGGCGCGCTCGACCGCCGTCCATGTCGCGACACTGATGGGCGCGTGAGGTTGAGTATCCAGGGATAGCCTCTTGAGGCGAGCCTCTTGATCGAAGGCGCCGGAAAGGGCTAAGGCAGGCCATGGCCAATCAGACCGACCATTCCGACATCAAGGCGATGAGCTTCGAGCAGGCCTTGAAGGAGCTCGAGACCATCGTCGACCGCCTCGAGAAGGGCGACGTCGAGCTCGAGGCCTCGATCCTGATCTATGAGCGGGGCGAGGCGCTGAAAACCCATTGCGACGGCCTGCTGCGCAAGGCCGAGGCTCGCGTCGAGAAGATCTCGCTGAACCAGAACGGCCAGCCGACCGGCACCGAGCCGCTCGACGTCGAAGGTTAGAGCATCGTCACTTTGAGCCTGAGCCCGTCCTTCGGGCGGAGCGTTATGCGGGCGAGCGGCACGGGCTCTTCGCCCTCCGGCAGCTCGAATCGCGCGCGCGCCAGCAACGTGGCGAGGATCGCCTTACCTTCGACCATGGCGAAGGTTGCGCCGATGCAGGTTCTTGGCCCAGCGCCGAACGGCATATAGGCGCAGCGGTGGCGGCCGGCCTTGGCTTCGGCGCTGAACCGCGAGGGATCGAAGCTGAGCGGGTCTTGCCAGAGCTTGCGGTGGCGGTGGACGACATAGACCGGGACGCTGACTGTCGCGCCGGCATCGAGGCTGACGCCGCCGAGCGTGGTGGGCTTGACCGTTCGCCGCATGATCACCGGCGCCGGCGGATAGAGGCGCATCGCCTCCTGGAACACCGCGTCGAGCAAGGGAAGCTTGCCGATGTCCTCGCGCCCGATTCCGCGATTGCCGGCGACGCCCGCTACCTCCTCGCGCAGCTTTTCCTGCCACTCAGGGAACAGCGCCAGCAGATAGAGCGACCAAGTCAGAGCCTGCGAGGTGGTCTCATGTCCGGCAATCAGGAAGGTGACGACATTGTCCACGATCAACCGATCGGGCATCGCCTCGCCGCTGGCGGGATCGCGCGCGCCGACGAGCCGCTGCAGCAGTTCGTCGCCCTTCACCTCGCTCGCCCGCGCTTTGGCAAGCACGCGTTCAGCGACGCCGCGCATGATTTTGCCGTCTCGCGCCATCGCGCGCGATCCCGGATGGGGAATCGCCGGCGGCAGCCGAAGCGAGGTGAGCACCACCTTCCAGATCGAATTGCGCAGGAACTTCGCTCCCGCCTGCTCGATGAAGTTTCGATCCTGCTCGCCGAGGCTAGCGCCGAGCACGGTGTCCTGGAGCGCCTGAAACGTAGCCCGCGTCATGTCCAGGTCGATTCTCTGCATTGCGCCTGGCGCGGCGTTGCTCCAGCTTTCGAGCACAGGCGTGCAGGCGGCGGAGAAAGCGGGGACGTGCGCCAGCACGTCCTCGGCTCGGAACAGCGGCGCAGCGTGCCGCCGCTGCCAGCGCCAGTCATCGCCTTCAGCATTAAGCAGACCGCTGCCGATCGCCTGGCCGAACACGTCGTCGTTGAGTGGCTGCTTGGAAAAGCTATCGGCGTCGTCGAGCAGCACCGACTGGATCAGGGCTGGATTCATGACGAAGGCGGACTCTAGCCCCAACGACCGGTAAACGATGACCTTCTCCTCGTAGAAATCCTCGCCCCAGCTCGCTAGCGGATTGCCGAGCATCTGGAGCATCATCATCGGAAAGGAAAGACGCCCCTTGGGCGGGGCGGGTCTCTCCGCTATGGTCGCCTGTCTTGCCATGTTTTCCGACCGATTTGGCCTGGGTCTCACGATAGTTGCAACACCGGACACCGGCCGCTAAAGGTGCTCTAACGCATTGATCCTTCGATCCCTTCCCTCACAACGCCGCTAGGGTGAAATGAGCGCCGAAAAGACCACGCCTCTGCTTGATCGCATCGACACTCCGGCAGATTTGCGCGCGCTTCAAGACGGCGAGCTGAAGCAGCTGGCGAGCGAGCTCCGGCAAGAGCTGATCGACGCGGTCTCGGTCACCGGCGGCCATCTCGGCGCAGGGCTTGGCGTGGTCGAGCTCACCATTGCGCTGCATCGTGTGTTCGACACGCCAAACGACCGGCTGATCTGGGACGTCGGCCATCAATCCTACCCGCACAAGATTTTGACCGGCCGGCGGAGCCGCATCCGCACGCTACGGCAGGCCGATGGCCTGTCAGGTTTCTGCAAGCGCGCCGAGAGCGAATACGACGCCTTTGGCGCCGGCCATTCCTCGACCTCGATCTCTGCCGGGCTCGGCATGGCAGTGGCGCGCGACCTTGCCGGCGGCGAGCATAACGTCATCGCCGTGATCGGCGACGGCGCCATGAGCGCCGGCATGGCCTACGAGGCGATGAACAATGCCGGCGCCATGGACTCGCGCCTGATCGTGATCCTCAACGACAACGACATGTCGATCGCGCCGCCGACCGGGGCGATGAGCGCTTACCTCGCCAAGCTCATCTCGGGCGGCGCCTATCGGCGCTTGCGCCGCGCTTTGAAGCAGCTCGCGCAAAAGATCCTGCCCAAGAGCTGGCAGCGCCGCGCGGCGCGTGCCGAAGAGTTCACCCGCGGCTTCTGGACCGGCGGCACTCTGTTCGAGGAGCTCGGCTTCTATTATGTCGGCCCGATCGACGGGCATAATTTCGATCACCTGCTGCCTGTGCTGCGCAATGTCCGAGCCATGCGGAACGGGCCGATCCTGGTCCACGTCGTCACGCAGAAAGGCAAGGGCTACGGTCCAGCCGAGATCTCCGCCGACAAGTTCCATGGCGTCGGCAAGTTCAACGTCGTCACCGGCGCGCAGGAGCCATCGGCCGCCGGCACGCCGCCGAGCTTCACCAAGGTATTTGCCAACGCATTGATCGAGGAGGCGCGCGCGGACGACAAGATCGTCGCCGTCACCGCGGCGATGCCGTCAGGCACGGGGCTCGACCGTTTCGCCGAGATGTTCCCCAAGCGCTGCTTCGATGTCGGCATCGCCGAGCAGCACGCCGTGACCTTCGCCGCCGGGCTTGCCGCGGAAGGCTATAAGCCGTTCGCCGCCATCTACTCGACCTTTCTGCAGCGCGCCTACGACCAGGTGGTGCACGATGTGGCGGTGCAGGGCCTGCCGGTCAGATTCGCCGTCGACCGCGCCGGGTTGGTCGGCGCCGACGGCCCCACCCACGCGGGCGCGTTCGACGTTGCCTATCTCTCCTGCTTGCCGGGCATCGTGGTGATGGCCGCGGCCGATGAGTTGGAGCTGATCCATATGGTGGCGACCGCCGCTGCGCTCGACGATAGGCCCTCGGCGTTCCGCTATCCGCGTGGGGAAGGAACGGGGATCGCCCTGCCGAAGCGCGGCACGCCGCTCCCGATAGGCAAGGGGCGGGTGTTGCGCGAGGGCTCGGCCGTGGCGCTGCTGTCACTTGGCGCGCGGCTGCCGGACTGTCTCATCGCCGCCGAGCAGCTCGCCGGCTTCGGCCTGCCGGCGACCGTGGCCGACGCGCGCTTTGCCAAGCCGCTTGACATGGACCTTATCCGCCAGCTCGCTCGCAATCACGAGGTGCTCATCACCGTGGAGGAAGGGTCGTCCGGCGGCTTCGGCGCCCAGGTGCTCCAGGCGCTTGCCCGCGAGGGACTGCTCGACCGTATGCTCAAAGTCCGCACGCTCACCCTGCCCGACAGCTTCATCGAGCAGAACAAGCCGCACGTTATGTATGCGGAAGCCGGTCTCGATGCGGCAGGCATTGTCGCCAGCGTGTTCTCAGCGCTCGGCAAGGATGCCGATGCGGCTGCCCGCCTCGCTTAGCCCCTTATTGCAGCGTGCAGTCCTGGCTGAAGCTCTCGACCGCCTCGGCACGGCCGTGCTCGGCGAGCGTGGCGGTCGCGTCGCCCATCCTGACGGTGACCGGCCCCTTCTCGCGCAACACCGCGAGCACGGGCTTGACCTTGATGTCGCTCGCCTCGGCGAAGGTGACGCCGCTCGCATCGTCATGCGCCGTCTCGCCATTAAGCGGTGCCGTCACCGCGCCGGTGCTGAGCTCGATGGCGAGCTTGTCGCCGCTCGTGCCGCCGGCAATCTCCTGATGCACGTCGAGCACGGCGATATCCATGCCGTTGAAGCAGGAGAGCAGGAACAGGGGGGCCTTGGTCGTATCGACCGGCCCATAGGCGAGCGTGACCAGGGAACCGTTCGCCTTGCTGATCCAGACCAGGGTGTCCTCGGCCCGCGCGATGCTCGCGCCGAGCAGCGTCACGGTGAGAAAAGCCAACACGAGCGGGATGCGAGCCGAGGGGCGAATCATCATTGCATGAATGCTTTCGTGCAAATTCAGTTGCATAGGCCGAGGCGGCAACACGCGGAGATTTTCCTTCGCCCAGCGCCCTATCTAGTCGAGCGTGCAGCCCTTGGCAAACTAGGCAAGGGCCTTGGCGCGGCCTTGTGAGCTTGCCGGTCTTGACGGTCGCGAAGCCTTGCCCCTTGAACGCTCGACCACCGGCTTGACTTCAGCCCTTGGCCTTTCGTCTTGGGCTCGCAGGTGAGCCGGAACTCGAGACCTTCGACCGACTCCGGCGAGCCATAGGTGAACGAGGCGGTCCCCTCGTTGACACCGCCCATCCACTCATAGCCTTCGATCGCGCCCGGTGGCGGCAAAAGCTGCCGGCGCGGTCAACCTCGCCGCAAGCAGGAAGAGCGCGCCAACCATCCCAACCCGCGAGCGAGCGGGCAGCAGCACGGTTAACGGCCGTTGATGCAATGGCTGGACTGTTCGCGGCCGTTCTTGCGCGAGGGCTTTCCGGCGACGAACAAGCCCCTGAAGCCCGGGTCGAACTCGTGATAGTTGCAGGTGATCTCCTCGCCTGCGGCGATGTCGAATAGCGCATAGCCCTTGTCGAACACGCGGAAATCGGTGTTCGGCTCCATGCTGTGGTTCATGAAGCGCCCGTTATCGCTGTCGACCACCACCACGCCCGGCATCTCCAGATGCGGATAGGAGTAGCGTGCGATGTAGTCGAGCATATGCGGCGGCAGACTGTCGAGCTCGCCGGGAAGCACGAACACGTCGAATTTCGGGTTGAGGCTCCACATGAGGCGGCCGCGAGCGACTGGCTCGGCGGCGAATACGCCGAGCCCCTCGATCGCGCTATGCGCCACATAGGTGCTGATAAGCAGCATCGTTCAGCTCCTTGAACTGGAAGGGTGAGGAATGGGGAAAGGAAGGAGCGCCTCAGGCGCTCCGGTACTGTCGCCGCCGGCGGAACCCATCACGCGCCGCCTTGCGCTTGGCTTGCGGCGAGCATGAGCTTGCGCTTATGGCGGCGCGGGGCACACACCCGCCTGAGCGCCTCGATGCGCCGGGCGAGATAGGGCGAGAAATGCCCGGCATAGCGCTCCCATAAGGCAGGACTCCGCCAGTCCTCGCCGGTCACCCGGCCCCGGCACAACGAAGACCCGCACTCGCAATCGAACTCGTCATAGGGTGAACCGTCGCACATGGCGTAGTCGATGGTCACTTCTTCGCCGGGCAGGATACGATGCAGGGCGACAATGGCGACCTGTCCGTCCAACCCCGCATTCGGCTCGCACGAATGATTGATGAAGTCCGGTGCCTCGTCGGCCGAGAGCGAGGCGAGATAGAGTCCCTCCTGGACCTGCACGGTGTGACGCCTGATGTCCTCGGGGAGCTCGTCCAGCTCCTCGGCGACCACGATCCGACCGCTCCACACGCCGATCAGCTCGCCGGGCTCGATTACCTCCCGGGCGAATACGGCTTTGCCGCCGGTCACGTCACGATTTTGGACTTCACATTTATCGGTGAGGTAAGCCGTAGATTCCGGGCTCACGAGACCTCCGCGTGTCGCGCCGAGCGGTGCGCTCCGCAGTATATAGATGGGCGGTGCGCGGCCGCTCCCGGCTCGACATCCGCGCGCGAGGAATCCCCGTCGCGCGAGAAGCATATGAGAAGCTCACGTGCCCATCTACAAAAAAACGCGTCTTGACCAATTATTGGTGGACAGTGGATTGGCGGCGACCCGGTCGCGTGCCGCCGACCTCGTCCGGCAGGGCCTGGTGAGCGTCGCGGGCGTGACGGCGCTGAAGCCCGGCGCGCAGGTGCGGGCCGATGCGAGGCTCGCGGTCAGCACCCACGCTTCGCTCCACGTCTCGCGCGGCGGGCAGAAGCTCGAAGCGGCGCTCGACGCGTTCGGCTTCGCGGCGGAGGGAAGGGTGGCGCTCGATATCGGCGCCTCGACCGGAGGCTTCACCGAGGTGCTGCTAAGTCGTGGCGTCGCCAAGGTCTATTCGGTTGATGTTGGCCGCGACCAGCTCCACGCCAAGCTCCGCGGCGATCCGCGCGTGGTGGTTCTAGAGGCGACCGACGCGCGAAGCCTCGATGCCGCCCTTGTCGAAGAGCCGATCGGGGCCATCGTCGCCGATGTCAGCTTCATCAGCCTGACTTTGGCGCTTCCCGCGCCGCTTGCGCTGGCCGCGGCTAGCGCCTGGCTCGTGGTCTTGGTCAAGCCTCAGTTCGAGGCGGGCCGGAAGGCGATCGGCAAGGGCGGCATCGTGCGCGACGCCGCCGAATGCGAAAAGGCGGTGAGCAAGGTCCGTCATTTCATCGCGGGGGCGGGGTGGAGGGTCGTCGGCGAGATCGATTCGCCGATTCTTGGCCGTGGCGGCAATGCTGAATTCCTGATCGGTGCGTGCCATGAAGCCTGATGCCATGGAGCTCGAGGTCGGGATCGCCACGCTCGGCGCCAGGGGCGACGGCGTGGCGGATGGGCCAGACGGCCCGATCTATGTGCCGTTCACGCTTCCGGGCGAGAAGGTGACGATCGCGCTGGAAGAGGGCGAGGACCGTGCGGCGCTGCTTGAGGTGATCAAGCCAAGCCCTGACCGGGTCGCGCCTGTGTGCCGCTATTTTGGCACCTGCGGCGGCTGCGCCCTCCAGCACATGGAGCGCGAGGCCTATCTCGGTTGGAAGCGCGAGCAGGTCGTCGCCGCTCTGCAGGCGCGGGGCCTTTTCGCGGAGGTCGAGGTGGTCAGGCCGGTGCCCTTGGCCAGCAGACGGCGGGCGGCTCTCGCCCTTGGCCGCACCAAGCAGGGCGTAGCGCTTGGCTATCGCCGAGCCCGCTCCCACGATCTGATCGACGTCGCCGCCTGTCCGGTCCTGACGCCACGCATCTCCGACAGCCTGCCGAAGCTCAAGGCGGCGCTAGCGCCGCTGCTGGGCGGCAAGCGCGAGGCGCGCGTCAGCGTAACAGGGACTTTGAATGGGCTCGACATTGTGCTCGAGGGGGCGCGGCCATCGCCGGCGTCGCTCGGGGCGTTTGCCGGGAAGGCTGGCGCGATCGGCGCGGCGCGGCTCACAACCGATGGCGACAGCCTCGTCCTCGCCGGCACGCCCGAGGTCGATCTCTCAGGCGCACGCGCGAAGCTGCCGCCCGGCGCCTTCCTCCAGGCCTCGCACGACGCCGAGGCCGAACTGGTGGAGCTCGTGCTGGAAGGAGTTGGGACCGCCAAGAGTGTGGCCGATCTGTTCGCAGGGCTCGGCACCTTCACGCTCGCTCTGGCGCGGAGCTCGGCGGTTGCTGCCTATGAGGCCGACGAGGCGGTGCTCGTCGCGCTGGCTGAGGCCGTCCGGCGGACGCCGAAGTTGAAGCCGATCAAGACCGTAGCGCGCGACCTATTTCGCTCTCCGCTCGGGCTCAAGGAGCTGCAAGGCTTCGACGCGGTGGTGTTCGACCCACCGCGGGCAGGCGCCGCGGCGCAGGCCGAGGCGCTGTCCAAGTCTCGCGTGCGAACCCTGGTCGCGGTCTCTTGCAATCCCGGCACGCTCGCCCGTGACCTCCGCATCCTGGTCGATGGCGGCTACCGCATCGCCCGTATCGTACCGGTCGACCAGTTCCTGTTCTCACCGCATATCGAGGTCGTCGCGCATCTAGTGCGCTAGGGCCCGTCCCGGCCATCAAGCATCCCTCGTAACTGACGAGCGGCGCGCCCCGCGGGTCTCACCCGCACTGGCCGCGATGGCGGAGATAATGGTCGGCGAGCACGATAGCGACCATCGCCTCGCCGATCGGCACGGCGCGGATGCCGACGCAAGGGTCGTGGCGGCCTTTGGTCGAGACCTCGGTCTCGTTGCCTTTGGTGTCCACGGTCTCGCGCGGCGTCAGGATCGACGAGGTCGGCTTGACGGCGAAGCGTGCCACAATCGGCTGCCCGGTCGAGATGCCGCCCAGGATGCCGCCGGCATTGTTAGACTTGAACATCGGCCAGCCCGCTGGGCGGTTCCGCATCTCGTCGGCGTTTTCCTCGCCCGACATGGCGGCCGCGGCGAAGCCTGCGCCGATCTCCACGCCCTTGACCGCGTTGATGCTCATCAACCCGCTGGCGATGTCCTGGTCGAGCTTGCTGTAGATCGGCGCACCGAGTCCTGCCGGCACGCCGTCCGCGACCACCTCGATGACGGCGCCGGCCGACGATCCGGCCATTCGGACCTCGTCGAGAAATTTGGTCCAGGTTTCCGCCGCCTTAGCGTCGGGCGAGAAGAACGGATTGTTGTCCACTTCGTCCCAGCGCCAATTGGCACGGTCTATTCTGTGCGGCCCGATCTGGATCAGCGCGCCGCGCACCCGAATCTCCGGCGCGACCTTGCGCGCAATCGCTCCTGCGGCAACGCGCATCGCGGTCTCACGCGCGCTGGCCCGGCCAGAACCGCGCCAGTCCCGCACGCCATATTTGGCGAAATAGGTGTAGTCCGCGTGACCGGGCCGGAACTTGTCCTTGATCTCTCCGTAGTCCTTGGTACGTGCGTCGATGTTGGCGATCTCGAGCGAGATCGGCGTGCCGGTGGTCACCTGCGTGCCACCCTCGCTTGCGAACACACCCGACAGGATGC
The DNA here is from genome assembly GCA_963816805.1 of uncultured Alphaproteobacteria bacterium. GTDB lineage: Bacteria > Pseudomonadota > Alphaproteobacteria > Rhizobiales > Methyloligellaceae > Methyloceanibacter. The sequence goes on along the minus strand of CAWFLU010000023.1, from coordinate 49,161 downwards.
GTACCTCGTCGGGCTCTTTGCGTTGCGTGGTGAAGCGCGACTGGCCCGGCTTGCGCTTGTCGAGATAGACCTGGATGTCGGCCTCGGTGAGGGGGATGTTGGGCGGGCAGCCGTCGACCACGCAGCCGATCGCAGACCCGTGGCTTTCGCCCCAGGTGGTGATGCGGAACATCTGGCCGAACGTGTTGTAGGACATGATCTCGTGTCGGATATCAGCGCTCAGGATGTCAAATAGCACCTAATGCCAGGGCGAAACACGTTATTTGCTTGGCGCTCGGCGCTTTCCACGCGATAGGATCGCTGAGGGAATTCGTTTGATCAACCAAAAGGAGCTCCCATGCGCAGGTCATCCCGATCTGCCTCTTAGCGGAGTTTGGCTTGGTCGTCGCGTTCCAGTGGACTCCCATCGCCACGGCAGCATGGTTGACTGCGCCGAGTGGAGCAGCGCTGCATCAGGGATCCTCGCTGCTTCATCAGATCAAGAAGAAAAGAGGATAGCGGCTTTTTCGAACACGAAGTGGTGACCGGCCGGCGTCTCTGACATCAACGATCCCAGCAACAAACAGAAGCAAACGCTGTGCAGCAAATGCGCCAAGCTCAGCGACGCCAAATGCTTTGAGTCCATCGCCCAGTGCTGCTGCTTCTACAAGCCGAAGAAGGGCTAGGTTTAGGCGTCGACCCGGAGCAGCCGGCGACGTCGCGTCGCGCTGCGCCAAGCTATTCCTTCACCACCGAGATGTCGGGGGCCTTTTCGTTTTTCATGCCTACCACGTGGTAGCCGGCATCGATATGCAGGATCTCGCCGGTGACGCTGCGGCCCAAGTCCGACAGCAGATAGAGCGCACCGCCCCCCACATCTTCGATCGACACGGTGCGCCTGAGCGGCGAATTGTACTCGTTCCACTTCAGGATATAGCGGAAGTCGGCGATGCCGCTCGCAGCCAGCGTCTTGATCGGCCCGGCCGAGATGGCGTTGACGCGGATCGCGCCCTTGCCGAGATCGGCGGCGAGATAGCGCACGCTGGCCTCCAGCGCCGCCTTGGCCACGCCCATTACATTATAATGCGGCATCACCTTCTCGGCGCCGTAATAGGTGAGCGTCAGCAGCGACCCGCCATTCGGCATCAGCTTCTCGGCGCGCTTGGCTAGCGCAGTGAACGAGTAGCAGGAGATCAGCAGCGTCTGGGTGAAGTTGTCCAGCGTGGTGTCGACGTACCGTCCGTCGAGCTGCTCCTTATCAGAGAAGGCTACGGCATGGACCAGGAAATCGAGCGTGCCCCATTCCCTCGCCAGCGTCATGAACACGCTGTCGACCGAGGCCTCGTCGGTCACGTCGCAGGGGAGCACGAGCTTCGAGCCGATCTCTTTGGCGAGCGGCTCGACCCGCTTCTTGATGGCATCGCCCTGATAGGTGAGCGCGACCTCGGCGCCCTGGTCGGTCACGGCCTTGGTGATGCCCCAGGCGATCGAGCGGTTGTTGGCGACGCCGAAAACGACGCCGCGCTTGCCCGCCATCAACTTGCCGCCCTCGGCCATCGGCCTTTCCCCGCGCTTTTTTGTCGTGCTCGCGGGTTTATAATGCCGCGCGCCTGGGGCAGGAAGGCTTAATGCCGGGGCTGGTTGAGGCCAAACGGCGCGGTGCGTCCCGGGTCTTAAGCGCGAGTCCGGGGCGGCAGCTGGATGGGCGAAAAGGCACCCTGTCCGCGAGTTGTCGTCTTGCGAGCAGCTGGAGCGTCGCGCGCGGGCGAAGCGGCGTGAACCGCTTGTTCGAAAATTGCTTGGCGGCGGCCGTTTCGGCCCGAGCGGGGAGTGACGCTGCGACCTTCTTAGCAGAGCGGACCATCTCGGTCGCCTTTCAGCCAGCGAGCGACCAAGAACCATCCCTCCCGCGGCAAGCGTTGCCCTCGATCTCCTTCTCGTAACCGCCAAGCGAGATGGAATAGACGACATGCCGGCAGACCCGGCCCTTGTCGTCGCGGAATGCCGACACAGGCTTGATCTTGCCGATGAGCCCGCGCGCCGGGCGTCGCCACACCAGCGTCACCCCGTCCCCAACCTCATCGAGCGCGAGCTGCAGCGCCTGCACCGCGGCCTGCCGGTCGCTTTGATCGAGCCTGGCGCGAAGCTCTTTGAGGCGCGGTGTTGCGGGCTGTCGCACCCCCACCGCCACTTGCGCTCCGCTCTCCTCGGCCTTGGGAGGATGAGACGCGGGCGCCAACACAGATACGAGGAGGGCGCCCGCCCCCATGATGATAGGAGCGTTCCAACGGAACGTACGCATAACCACTCGTCCCCAAAACTCGACGCGGGAATCATTTAACCCCCCGCGCCAACTATCAACGAGGACAATGGTGCCCTATCAGAGTGAGGAAAAGGTTAAGCTGTGCGCCATCGTGCGCCACGGTGTGAAAAACAAGGCAGTTAGTACCCTTGCGTTCTTGGGTGTACCTCACCGTAAGCGGCAAGCCTTATTGGCGGTGGGTGACGCCAGCTTTTGGCCCAAAGTGGACCAATTCCTATCATCCATCGGTTCAACGCAAATTTGGCCTAAATGTGCGTACCGCCGACTTGTGAATTCCGTGCGGTGGTCTCTTTATCAATCAAAGGCCGCAAGAAGGCGTTGATCTCGGGTGAGATCGAGGTGAAGCGGATCAAGGCCCCGGAGCTCGTTCCTGACGGTGGACCGAGCACCTTGCCGTAGAGCGAGCCTGCAATCTGCTCGCCGTCGCTACGGATAAAATGCATCTTGAGATTGCTCAAGGGCGCGACCAGACTGTCAAGGCGTGCCTCGGCTGCCTTCAGCGAAAGCTTGGTTATGACACCCTTCGACAGCGCTCCACCGACCTGACTCGATTCCACTACCTCGTAGAGGAGTGGAATTTCCTCCTCAAGTTCGACAAGCGTGTCGACCGCCTCGCCAAGCGAGAGCTTGTGCTGCCCACCGACGCCCAAAGCTTCGAACAGGATGACGGCGTGCTCGACGCCCTTGGCTCTCACCTCCATCTGCTTGCCGATCCTGAGCTTGTTGCCGACTTCCTGCCGCGTCGTCTCCGAGACGAGGATCTGGCCGCCGGTGGTGCAGGCTTGGATACGCGAGGTGAGGTTCACGTTGCTTCCTACTACGCCGTATTTCATGCGTTCGGCCGAGCCGATATTGCCCAGCACCACCTGGCCGGTGTGGATGCCGATGCCCATCTCGACCTCCGGTAGGTCCTCCTTGCGGTTCTCCTTGTTGACCTCGTCCATGGCGATCTGCATCGCCAATGCGCAGGCGACAGCGCGCTCGGCATCATCTTCGTGCCACACCGGTGCGCCAAACAGGACGAAGATCGCATCGCCGATGAACTCGTCGATAGTGCCCTGATAATGCTTGATGATCGGCACCATAGTGGCGAGGTAGCGGTTGAGCAGCTTCACGACACGATCGGCGGGCAGGCGCTCAGATAACGAGGTGAAGCCGCGGAGATCCGTCATCATCATTGTAAGCTTGCGCTTCTCGCCACCCATCTGAAGGCCGCTCGGGGATTCGAGCACCGTGTCGACTACCTCGTCGGTGAGATAGCGGCCGAACGTCTCGCGAATAAAGCGGTTGCGCACCTCGACCTGCTCGGCGAGCCGCTTCAGCTCGGCCTCGACGCGCTTCCGATCCGACACGTCGGCCCACGAGCCTACGATCTCTTTCGGCTTGCCGTCATTGCCGTGGGTGACGGTGAAGGTGTCCTGGATCCAGATGTAGTGGCCGTCGCGATGGCGGAAGCGGTATTCGAGTGCACCATGACCCTCGGCGATCAGGCTCTGGAGTTCGGTGAACACCCTATCGGCGTCGTCGGGATGGAGTCGCTTGACCCAGAACTTCTTATCGTCGCGCATCTCCCACGGTGAGTAGGCCATGATCGCGTTGAGATTCTCGCTGACGAAAGTACAGGCGTAATCACCCGACACTTGCGTGGTGTAGATGATGGCCGGGCTTGCGCCGACCAGCGTCTCGAGGTCGTTCATCACCGCCATACGCTTGCCGAGTGCATCCTCCGCCCCTTTGCGATCGGAGATGTCGGCCCAGGACCCGACGATCTCTGATGGGCGCCCTTGTGCATCGCGCATCACCCTGAAAGTATCCTGGATCCAGATGTAATGGCCGTCGCGATGGCGGAAGCGGTATTCGATCGTCCCTCCGCCTTTCTCGATTAGCGGAGCCATTTCCTCGAAGACGAGCTTAGCGTCCTCCGGATGCAACCGCACGGTCCAGAAATCCTTGTCCTCGAGCATCTCCCAGGCCGAGAAGCCCATGATGCGGGCGACATTCTCGCTGACGAAGGTGCAAGTATAGTCACTCGCCTGATTGGTGTAGACGATGGCTGGCGTGACCGTCATCAGATAGCGCAGCCGCTCTCGTGCCCCTTTCAATTCGGTGGTTCGATCCTCGACTCGCTTTTCCAACTCGTCATGCGCCTTGCGCAGTTCTTCCTCCTCAAGTTTGCGCGCTCGGAGATCGGTGGCGAAGCCAACCATGCCGGCTTCTCGGCCGTCCTTGTCTAGCAGGACCGAGGCCGATATCAGCACCGGAATGCTTCGCCCGTCTTTGGCCTTGAGTACACTCTCATAGCCCGAAGCCGTGCCCCCGCGCTTGCGCATTTCGATGAGAACGTCCTTCGCCCGTTCCTCGCTGTCGTAGAGCTCGATGGTCGGACGGCCAATAACCTCCTCGACGCGATAGCCGAGCAGAGTCTCGGCGCCTTCGTTGAAGAGGACGACGATTCCGTTCTTGTCAGTGGCAATGATGGCGTCCGGTGAGCTTTCGATGAGTCGCGTAAGGTAGCGCTTCGTTTCCTCGATCTCGGCATTTGCCTTGAGAGCCGTTTGCTCGGCCTGTTTGCGCTCCGTAATGTCGGCCCATGCGCCAACGAGTTCTAGCGGGTGTCCTTGATCGTCAGAGACGACCTTGAAGGTGTCCTGGATCCAGATGTAATGGCCGTCACGATGGCGGAAGCGATACTCGATCGATCCGCCGCCCCGCCCGATCAAAGGAAGCATCTCGCCGAAGGCGCGCCGTGCGTCGTCGGGATGCAGGCGCTCCGGCCAGCCCTTCGGGTCGGTGGTCATCTCCTGCGTCGTATAGCCCATGATAGCGCGGAGATTTTCGCTTACGAAGGTGCAGGCAAAGTCGCCGGTCGCCTTGGTCGTGTAGATGATGGCCGGACTGACCGCGAGAAGGTATTGCAGACGCTGCCGCGTGCCCTTGAGCTCGGTGGCGATGGCTTTGCGCTCTGCTTCGAATGCTTCGAGGTCCTTCACCCGATGGCGCAAGGCGGCAAGCTCGTCGATGAGCTGCTTCTTCGTCTTCTTGTCGTCGTCGCCGGCAGAAGGTTGCGAAGCGTCCGGGATACCTCGGACGTCCTGCTTGAGTGCCTTGCGACTCTCAGCTTCGTACATCACTCAAGCCTTCGCTGGTGCGGTTTGCGCCCCAGCCTGATAGCTTGGCTTCACCTTTTACGATTGCAGCAATTGTGCGCGTACTTAGTTTATCCTTAGCATGTATCCCCAAATTGCGCGAGTACTGCGCATGGATGCGTCCGGGAGCAGAGGCGTGGGCGATTGTGGCAATAGCAATGCCAGCGCCGGTCGCAAGACGATTAATCTTGCTTTGCAGGGAGGCGGATCTCACGGCGCCTTCGCCTGGGGTGCGCTTGACCGGATTCTCGAGGACGAGCGCATCGTCATAGAGGGGATCGTGGGGACGAGCGCGGGCGCCATGAACGCTGTGGTTACCGCTTACGGGCTCACCGTCGGCGGAAACGAAGGGGCGCGGCAAGCCCTCAAAAGCTTCTGGGAAGCGGTTGCGTGCGTGGGCACCTGGTCCATAGTGCAGCCTTCCCTGCTTGACCTAATGATCAATCCGGGCAGCCTCGATTTTTCCCCTGGATGGGTGCTAATGGACACCCTGTCGCGGGTCTGGTCGCCTTATCAAATGAATCCAACCAACTACCATCCGCTCCGCGAGATCCTGAAGGAGCAGATCGACTTCGGCCGCCTCCGCCGCTCGGAAAAGGTGAAGCTATTCGTCTGCGCGAGCAACGTGTTCACCAATCGGCTGCGTGTGTTCGATCTCAACGACATTTCCGTCGACGCCGTGGTCGCCTCGGGCTGTATTCCCTCCGTGTTCCAGGCGGTCGAGATAAACGGCGAATATTTCTGGGACGGCGGTTATATGGGCAACCCGCCGATCTTTCCGCTGATCTATAACTGCGCCTCGGCCGATGTGCTGCTCATTATGGTGAACCCTATCCATATCGAGCAGGTGCCACAAACTGCGCAGGCCATCTTCGACCGGATCAATACGCTGAGTTTCAACTCGAGTTCTGATGCGCGAGATGCGCGCTATCAGCTTCGTTAATCGTCTGGTAGATGGTGGCTTCGACGACGGTGGCCGTCTCAGGAAGATGCTGATCCACTGCATTGATGCCGAGGACGAGATGAGCAGGCTCGGCGTGTCGAGCAAGCTGAATGTCGGGCGCGAGTTTCTCCGATGGCTGTTCGAGCTCGGGAGGGCGCGGGCCGACATCTTCCTGCGTGATCATTTCGGTGCGATCGGCCAGGACTCGTCGACCTCGATCGAGCAGCGCTTTCTTTGACCAAGGGCATTAGCTCTTTCAGACGCCCTCGCAATATGACAATTCGCACATGCAGCCATGAGTTTCGCGTATACGATTACTTCGTGTGAGCTATTATCGGCTCGGCAATCCAAGCCTGGCACCGGCATGACGCAGTCCTCTGTCGCTGAGCCCAAACACAGTCTCGCGGGAGTGGCTATTCTCAAAAGCCTTCCGGCGGAACGGCTAAAGCGTGTTGAGCAGAGTTGCAGCTGGCTTCGCTACGAGCCGGGCGAACCGATCGTCGAATATCTCGATCGTTCCGATGACGTGTTCTTCCTGGTCTCCGGCGAGGCGCGGGTCATCGTATATTCGATGGCGGGCAAGGTGGTGAGCTTTAACGATCTCGGCCCGGGCGACATGTTCGGCGAGCTTCCGGCGATAGACGGTCGACCGCGCTCGGCAAGCGTCGAGCCGCGCACCAGCTGTCTCGTCGCTTCGATGAAGTCGGCTCCTTTCCTCGATCTGTTGCAGGCAGAGCCGTCGGTGCTGGAAGCGGTTCTGCGTCAGCTCGTTGGCACGATCAGGAGGCTATCGACGCGCGTCTATGAATTTAGCGCTGCGATCATGGCTGTCGCCGGGCGAAAGCTCTACGCCGAGATGCAGAACATCCGCGCCAAGGACATCTATCCCGACGAGGAGGTGAAGGCGCATCTTGTCGAGAAGACCTTCCCCAAAAGTGCCGAGGACATGACGCTCAAGCTGTCGAACGTCACCGCCGCTTTCTACGGGTTGACGCTCGCCAATGTCGGTGAGCGGTTCGGCTGGAAGGAGGCAGACGCCGTCTCGAAGTCGGTGTTTCGTAGGCTCGGCCAGTTAAAGACGAAGGAAGCGCTCGAGCTTGGAGTCAACCTGCCGCGAGATTCGCGCGCTCCCATTCTCGTGTTCATCACTGCGGTGCATTCCGCTTCTCCCGAGTACAATTTTGAGGTGCTTGAATATCTGCCCGACGAGGCGACGATCAGAGTTTTCGGCATCTCCCGCTACGATCGCATTGCCAAGGCGCTTAACATCGAGCGCCATTTGACCTGGCCGGAGCTCCTGCCGTTTTTCGAAGGCGCAGCCGACGAACTCAGCATCAAGTGTAAGGTCAACGGCGAGCTCAAGGAGCTCGGCGAGCAGGGCCGTTACGAATGCATCTACCGTGTCACGCGGTGATTGCCGATCGCTATTCGCCAGAACCCGCGTGGACCATCTCGTGTGAGGCGTTCGAGGTCGGTGACCACGAGCGTGTTCGAGAGGTCCGAGGCGGCTTTAGCGACGACATCGGGGGCCGACGAGAGCCCCTCCTGTATGCGAATTCCAGGCGACGAACCTCCAAGGACCCCCGATGCTGAACGCCGGCTATCACACCGTTCCACCAGGGATGATCGCGACAGTTGTGACATCTCTCGAGATGCTCGAGCTTCCCAGCTTACGACCGGAGGCGCCGGATCCGAATTGGCATCTTGACCGGCTCGCCCCCGATCCGACCGAGTACCGTCGACTCTATCGCGCCGTCGGCGAGGACTGGCTCTGGTTCAGCCGGTTGCTGCTTACCGATGCCGAGCTCGCAACCACGATCGGCACCGCCGACGTGGAGGTCTACAGGCTGACTGACAATGGCGACGGCGTGGGGTTACTCGAACTCGATTTCCGGATGAAGGATGAGTGCGAACTGGCCTTCTTCGGCCTGTCCCGAACACTAATCGGTGGGCCAGCAGGAAGATGGTTGATGAATCGCGCCATTGAACGTGCCTGGTCGCGTCCTATCCGGCGTTTTTGGGCGCACACCTGCACCCTCGATCACCCTTCCGCTCTCGGCTTCTACAAGCGCTCCGGCTTCCGGCCCTTCCGACGCCAGGTGGAGGTCGCCGAAGATCCGAGACTGTCTGGATTGGCTCCGATGGACGCAGCGGCGCACGTCCCGCTGCTAGCGCCATAGGACTGCGGGGTGACCCGGGCCCACCCCCGAAAGGTCCGCTCAGGGTCGCAAGTCGTGGCTCTCCGGCGAATTGTCATGTTTGCTTCGGGCACGAAGCGGACGTTTGTCCTCCTCGACGCAACATCCGCATATGACCCAAAGTGGACATTTTCCCCGCTAAACTGGACCTCCACTTCAACTTCGCGTCAAGCTCGTGGCCAGAAGAGAGAAGTCCCGACCCAAGGCTGATTGGATCCAGCGATGTCCGCTATCGACATTTCCGTGTGGCCCGAGCTGCCATACAGGGCCTGGAAGGATACCTACGCGACTTTGCACTTGTGGAGCCAGATTGTAGGCAAAATCAGACTCGCACAAACGCCCTGGCTAAACCATTCGTGGCACGTCACGCTCTATGTATCTCCTATGGGCCTGGCCACATCCCCAATTCCTTACGGCGATCGAACATTTGAGCTCGAGTTTGATTTTGTGAGGCACGTACTTTTGGTATCGACCGACGATGGGTCGCTCGAGAAGGTGGGGCTGTTTCCGCGTTCGGTGGCCGACTTTTATGCCGACGTCATGCGTACGCTTTCCAAACTTGGAATCGATGTGCACATTCATGAGTTCCCTAACGAGATTCCGGAGCCGATCCGTTTCAGCGCGGATCACAACCACGCATCGTACGATCCAGATTACGCCCACACATTTTGGCGAATCCTGTCGCATGTTAACCGCGTGCTCCATGAATTCCGCACCGCCTTTATAGGCAAATGCAGTCCAGTCCATTTTTTTTGGGGAAGTTTTGACTTGGCTGTCACACGGTTTTCCGGCCGCCGCGCGCCGTTGCACCCCGGGGGAGTGCCTTATCTTCCTGACGCCGTGACGCGCGAAGCCTATTCGCACGAAGTCAGTAGCGTAGGCTTTTGGCCCGGCGGCTCTGGAGTCGATTATCCCGCCTTCTATTCTTACGCCTATCCCGAACCGCCTGGTTTTTCGTCAGCTGCGGTTCGCCCTGCTCAGGCCTACTACAACAAAGCTCTGAGTGAATTTATCCTGCCGTACGACGAGGTCCGTGTCGCCGACGATCCTGGTCGCCTGCTCATGGATTTTCTGAAAAGCACTTACGAAGCGGCGGCCTCGAACGGCGACTGGGACCGTCCCGCCTTGGAGACCGCTATAGGAATTCCTCGCGTGCCGCGGATGTTCTAGTCGCTCCGTACCGCACTTTCTTCTCCCTGTGGGCGTCTTGATGAGTGTCGCAATCGCACTCGATCAGCCGACCAACATAAAAAATAGCGCCGCCGCGATGATGCGATAGACCCCGAAAGCGATAAACGTCCTGGTTCGCACATAGGCGAGCAGGAACTTGATGCTAAGCATAGCCACGATGAAGGCGGCGGCGAAGCCGACGGCCAGCGCGCCACTCTGTCCTGCTGAAAACGACGACGCATTCTTGACGAGGTCGAGACCGGTGGCCGCGATCATCGTTGGCACAGCGAGAAGGAAAGAAAATTCCACGATCGTCTCGCGGTTGAGGCCCATGGCAAGCCCACCCACAATGGTGGCACCGGAGCGCGAAACGCCAGGTATGATCGCCACAGCTTGAAAGAAGCCGATGACGATCGCCTGGAGGTAGGTGATGGATTTGACGTCTGCGACCGCGCGTTCCGGCTCTCTATGCAAAACCTCGAATGCGATCAGGATCACGCCGCCAAGGAAGAGCGCCAAGAGCACGACCGACTCGTTGCCTAGAAGATAGGTCTTTGCCAAGCGATAGAACGCCAGCCCGATCGCCCCTGTGGGCAAGAATGCCACCAGCACTCGAGCGAGAACTCCGGGCACAAGAAATTGTCGCCAATAAAGGAGCACCACCGCGCCGATGGCCCCCAGCTGGATCACGATCTCGAAACTTTTTTGGAACTCCGTCTGCGCCAGACCTAAAAGTTTAGCGGCAAGGATCAAGTGTCCAGTTGAGGAGATGGGCAGAAACTCGGTGAGGCCCTCGACGATGCCAAGGACCAACGCCTGAAAAGCGCTCATGTCCTAAGACCGAATTGATACGACAAGGGCTCGCTCAAATTTCCGATGGTTGTTCGGTTCTGCGCGGATGACTTCCCGCCTTTTGCGGGAAAACGAGGATGCACCCGACCATAATGATTGCGATGACCAGGGATGCGACGGGGCGACTGAGTGCTAAGCCGCCATGGTCCAACGGCTTGTCAAGGAAGTCGCCGACGGTCGCGCCGAGAGGTCGAGTCAGAATGAAAGCGACCCAAAACAGAAGGACCCGAGAAACGTCGGTCCAGTAATAAGCGGCGGTGAGCAAGGCCAACCCCGAGGCGAAAACAAGCGCGCCGCCGGCGTATCCGAGCCCTGACGTGTCGGCTATCCAGTCGCCGAGCGCCGTGCCTAAGGTCTGTGAGAAGGTAATCGCGGCCCAATAAAACATTTCCACCTTCGGTGTATTGATCGATTCCACCGAAATCGAGCCTTGAGTCCAATACCAAATAGAGAGGACGGCCATGAGGCAGGCAAATAGCAAAACGGAGCCGCCGGTGTAGCCAATGCCAAGCGAGCGGGTTGCAAAATCCGCCATTGCGGTACCCGCCGTTGTCGATGCGACAATCACCAACCAATAGAGGAACGGGTGAAATCGCTTTGCGGCAATCTGGACGCCGATCAGCACGATCAAAATTGAAAGAAAGATCGCACTTCCGACCAGATATCCATTGTTGACCATGACATCTGCCTTGAGCCAGGTCATGGTCAGCGTATCGCCTCCGGTTTCGCCTAGAGTTGTCGCAAGAAATCTTGATGATCCAGAAGCCGAGTGTGACCGCGGGGACTTTACTGGCGACCTGCTCAGACCTGTTCGGCATCTCACCTCCCAAAGGCATTCCGGCGCATAGGTGTTCCGCCGCGCGGAACCGAAGCATCGCGGCGGCAAAGATGGGAGAAGTAGTCCAATTCAATGAGGGACAAGTTTTCCAAACCTATACGGATTTGTATCCGACGCTGGTTGGACAGGCTGACCTTCCTTGCAACATCTCTTGTCAAAATTCAGGAGCATCCGAAGTCCAGTGGCGAGCGGCAATCGATAATGGGAAAGTAGACATCTACTTCATCCGTCCAGGCTGGCAGATGATCGCTTCCACCGCTCATCTGAACTTCGGCTTAGCGAAGCCCGAGGTATTGAATGATCGGAGGCGTCTTCGGTTCCCGCGCGTCAACCACCCTTCGGGCTCGGGCTTCTTCCTTGGCATGTCCCGCCGCGTTCTTAAAATCGAACATTAATTCCGCCCGCTGGAGTGCGTCAGGCTGGCCCCTGCTGGGGTGGGCTTGGTCGTCCGAAAGCTGCTTAACTGACGAGCCGTTGGATCAGATTGACGATCAGAAGCAGGACTACCGCGCCAAGTGTGGACGTAACAATGGCGCCAACAATGCCTCCGCCGAGGGTCAAACCGAGCCCAAGTCTCGGGAACAACAGAGCTGCCATAAAGGCACCTGCGATACCGGTCAGAATGTTCCAGAGCAGCCCGAATCCCGCTCCATGAACCAAAAGCCCTGCGAGCCAACCAGCTATGGCGCCAATGCCTAAGGCCACGAGCACGCCGACGATATCCATGAAATCCCCCCATATTCTGATTCTGAGGTACCGAGCCTAGCTCAACCGCGCCAATCGAGCTAGCAAAGGTCACTAAGGGGCCAATGAAGCCAAGAGGATTCGAGCCGACCGCGCCGCTCGAGGATCGCCGAGACCGACGCGGGACAAGCAGTGCGCGCACTAAGCCAATATTGGGCGAATACTAGACAAATACAGAGTAGGTAAATTGTTGAATAAAAACGATAAATGTAGGCTGCTATCCGTATGAGGAAAACGTAAATGCCCGTGCCGTGACGGGAATGGCGATAAAATTTTTGGCGCTCGGGTCCGACGAGAGTATGTGAGGTATGGCCGACCAATTCGATCAGACGGCGCAAGCGCCGGAAACTGCCGACTTTGCCGCGGCCGACGACCCGTTCGTCCTGTTCCGCAGCTGGATGGCGGAGGCCGCTTTCGCCGAGCCAATCGATCCGGAGGCCATGGCGGTGGCCACGGTCGATCCGGATGGATTGCCCAATGTGCGGATGATTCTCTTGAAGGGCGCCGACGAGCGCGGCTTCGTGTTCTATACGAATCGCGGGAGCGCCAAGGGCCAGGAGCTCGCGGCGACGCCCAAGGCCGCGCTACTGTTTTATTGGAAGAGCCTCGGGCGCCAGATCCGAATAAGAGGGCCCGCCGAGCCCACGACCGACGCCGAGGCGGATGCCTATTTCGCCACGCGGCATCCCGTCAGCCGCATCGGCGCTTGCGCCTCCAAGCAATCGCGGCCGTTGGAAAGCCGCGCCGTGCTCGAAGCCGAGGTCGAGCGTCTGACCAAGGCGTTCGGCTCGGGTGACATTCCGCGTCCGGACTATTGGCGCGGTTACCGGCTCGTTCCGACCGAGATCGAGTTCTGGCGGGCCGGCGCCTATCGGCTGCATGACCGCATCGTGTTCCGGCGCGCCTCGTCGCGCGATCCGTGGACCAAGACCCGCCTCTATCCGTGAGGCGACGATCATGGTGGTGATCCCACACGAGGAGCCAAGGACTCTGATCCTGACCGGCGCCTCGCGGTATCGGCCACGCCACCGTCAAACGCTTCTCCTCCGCGGGCTGGCGGGTGATCTCCTGCTCACGCCACGCTTTCCCGGAGAATTGTCCGTGGGAGGCGGGACCGGGGGATCACATCCAGGTCGACCTCGGCGATCCCGATAGCACGCTTGGCGCCATTGCCGAGATGAAGAACCGGCTCAAGGCGCAGGGCTCCAGGCTGAACGCGCTCGTCAACAATGCGGCAATCTCGCCGAAGGGCGAGGGTGGCACGAACTCGGCCCCATCGAGACGGGGCTCAGCGCCTGGAAGGCGGTGTTTCAGGTGAATTTCTTCGCGCCGATAATGCTTGCGCGCGGGCTGATCGCCGAGCTCGAGGCGGCCTCTGGCAGCGTGGTCAATGTGAGCTCGATCGCCGGTTCGCGCGTGCACCCCTTTGCCGGCTCGGCTTGCGCGACTTCTAAGGCTGCGCTCGCGGCGCTCACGCGCGAGATGGCTGCCGACTTCGCAGCGCACGGAATCAGGGTGAACGCCATCTCGCCCGGCGAGATCGACACCACGATCCTATCGCCCGGCACCGAGCGGCTGATTGCCAACATTCCGATGCGCCGGCTCGGCCTGCCCGAAGAGGTGGCCAAGGCGATCTATTTTCTCTGCACCGACCAGTCGAGCTATATCAACGGCGCCGAACTGCACATCAACGGCGGCCAGCACGTTTAAGCCGGGAGGCTACCACAAACCTGCCACGCCATGGTTTTAGCTTGTATAAAGACGGACGAGGCGGACTGACGAGGATCTCGAAGTGAGCTACTCGATGGCGCGGTATTCGACCGCGCGCTATGCGGTTAAGGAGGCGCACGAGGCGGTCTGGGCGCGGCGCATCGCGCTGTTCTTCGTCCAGCTCCTGATCCTCACCGTCCTGCTGCACCGCTTCGCCTCGCTCGGCACGCCGGCGGCGATTAACCTGCTCGTCGTCTCGGTTGCTGGGCTGTTCATCGCCATCGCCATCGCCATGATCTCGATCATCCGCATCTGGTTCGGCGGGCAAAGCGGGGCGAGCCACGCGGTCGCCGCCATCTTCATTGCCTGCGTCGGGCTCGCGCTGCCGATGTTCTATCTGGCCCATGCCGCCATCCTGCCGCGGCTCACCGACGTGCAGACCAACCCCGACGAACCGCTCGAGTTCAAGACGCTGAACACCATGCGCCCGGCCGACGCCAATCCGCTAAAGGATCCCGACCCGGCGCAAATCGACGCGCAGGATGACGCCTATCCCGATATCGAGCCGATGGTGCTCGAGCGCTCGGCGCCGGAGGTGTTCAGCATCGTGCATGAGGCGGTCGACCGGCTCGGTTGGGAGATGGTGGTGAGCGAGCCGCCCGGCGAGAGCGGCGTCGGCCGGATAGAGGCGACCAGCCGGAGCCTGATCATGGGCTTTACCGACGACGTGGTGATCCAAATCAAGGGCGACGACGCGCGCACCCAGATCGATGTCAGGTCGGTGTCGCGCTACGGCATGACCGATTTCGGGGCCAACGCTAAACACATTGCCAAGCTGTTCGGCGAAGTGACCGCGGCTTTGGAGAAGGGCGAGAAGACTGTGCTCGAACAGGCCGAGCCGAAGAAAGACGACGCTACCGCCAAGACGCCGGTTGCCAAGAAGCGCTCTAAGAAGGCCGCGAATAAAAAACGCTCTGGAGCTCAGTAGCTCCGTCGGCAAATACCAGGTTCCGGCGGATGAGCTGCTGGAGATGGGCGAGCACTGATAGCGCCGCCGCCTCTTTCAACCCGGCATCGAGCGTGCCGTAGAGGCGCGCGACGATGCGCGGGATGGTGCCGACGCCCTCATCGAGGCAGGCGAGGATGGTCTGCTCGCGCCATTTGCGGTGCATGATATAGGCCCTAACCACGCGCTGCGGCGTTTGGATCCGCCCGCCATGACCCGGCAGGAACATCTTGTCGTGACGCGGCATCAGCCTTTCGAGCGACGCCAGAAAGTCAGCCATGTTGCCCTCGGGCGGGGCGATCACTGTCGTGTTCCAGCCCATCACGTGATCGCCGGTGAACACGGTGCGCTTGCCGACCAGCGCGAAACAGAGGTGGTCGGGCGCATGGCCCGGCAGGTGCAGCACGTCGAGCGCGAAGCTCGAGCCCCGTACGGTGTCGCCGTCGCCAAGCGTGCGATCGGGCACGAAGGACGGATCGACGAAAGCATAGCTCAGCCCCGGCGTGACCGCGCCGCGCTCGCTCTCGACCGGCCCGAAAGATGCAATTTCGCCGCCGAGCATGGCCTGAAGCGCGCGCGCGCCGTCGCAATGATCTCGATGGCTGTGGGTGATGAGAATATGGGTAAGACGCTCGCCCTTCGTCGCCGCGGCGATCGCCTGGAGATGCGCCGTGTCGGCGGGACCGGGGTCGATGACCGCGACCTGGCCGGTGCCGACGAGATAGGTATTGGTGCCGAGGAAGGTATATGAGCCCGGATTGTTGGCGACGATGCGGCGGACGCCGGACGCGACCTCTTCGGCCACTCCATAGTCGACATCCACGCTTCGATTGAAGGCAAGCTCCGCCGACATGGTCTTAAAGCCGTGTTGGTTTTCTCGTCGAACCCGCTGCTATTATAGCGGAGCAAACAGACGACGGCACCGCCGCCCTCTTGGCAGCGTTAAGTTTCCCATCGCTTTTTGCGCAAAATATGACTGCCGCGGCCGGTTGGCGCCCAGCATTTGTGGCGTTTCCTGGCTTCCGGGCTGTCACACCTTAAACATGAAGCAGCAGCGCCGGCCCGTTACCTGCCCATCAAAGATGCTGGTCGGAGTGGGGAGATTCGAACTCCCGACCCCCCGCTCCCGAAGCAGGCCGAGCCCACTCAAGCCCACTAATTCCAGCCGTGCTATCCAGACGACTATTTCGGCACGCCCACAAACAGGGCGCCGGTCAATTTGCCGTCTTCACTGAAGAGCGGTGCGTAGTTGGCTTGGTAGTTTTTACCAAAAACGGTTACTGACCCGGTGTAGGACTTTTTTTCGACCAAGGCTTTGTAGGCCGCGCTGTCACGTTCAAGTTTTGTATTTACGGCGGATTGTCCATTGTTCATCAAGGTTGTTTCGGTTCGGACAAAATCCTTACCGTCATAAGAAAGGATACTGGCGTCGAGTTTGCTTTGCGCCAATGAAACGCTGCTACCAAGGACTGTAACGGGCAACAACAGGCTCAGGATCAGGAACAATCTTCTCATTGCATCCTCCTAGGCTTGGCGATTTGCAGACGAGCCCGAGTTAATGCTCAGAAGCCCGACACACTGGCCTTCATAGGCTGGTTCGTGTCCTGCATGTCAAAGGCAACAAGCTCGCCGTTGTCTACTATACTGAGACTCGCAGCATCAGCGGCGCACTGGAGGTCAAGGGACTTGACGTCATATGAACTATCAAAGTGGACGATCTCGCCTGGATCTAGCCTGATCCGTATGCCTATCGTGGAAGTGCCGTCGGTATCTGAGCGGTTCCATGCCACTGCGAATACAGCACAGCCACCACTTTCTGGCTGATACCAGGCAAGGACACGCTTAGTGCCAACGTCGGTGAGGATAGGCAGCTGAGGCCCAACCGGTCCCAAATTCTGGGCCAGTTCATCAGCACGTAAGGGGGTCGCAGCGGTGAGGGCGAAGAACGCACCAGCGGCCGCGAATTTCAGGCACTGATTGCGATTGAGCGGGAACATTGTGACGTCTCCTCGAAAGTTGATACTCAGGACTTTCTTGAGGTTGAAGCCGTATCTCATCGGACCGTGTGTCTCTCGGACGGATTCCATAAAGCTTCATCTTTTTGAATCTTCTCACATCCCCGTATTTTCGCGTCATCCATTTGGATGAGAAATTATGGATCAGCGCTGACAGTCAGAAACCGGGGCGAGCTAGCCTTGAACAGGCATGCCTTTGTGTCCGGGACCCTTGTCCTTTGGTCCGTCGCCGCCCTTCGCGGCGGGTTGAGCCGCTCGTTTGCCCCAGGTGCTCACCCATTTAATGAGCAATTTCTCCTACGAATGGAGGATGGCAATTCACGAAATCTACATAGCGTGTAGCAACTAAGCCTCGAGGACAGTGGGGCGGTTTTTGGTAGACCCCTAGGGTTATCAGAACGTTTGGTACGTTTTTCATTGGCTGAAGTGCGATGCATAGGACAGTCTGTAAGACTTTAGTAGCTATGACGCTCGCCACTCTGGCCGGAGGCGGTGAGGTCATAGCGGCGGAAATCATGACGCCTTTGGAGCGGGTGGCAAGCACGCCGAAAGGTCAGCTGAAAAGTCCCTATCCGGACTTCGCTAGCGTCGCCGAGGAAGGCCATCGCAAATATATGGCTGCAGGCTGCAACGGCTGCCACGGCGGCGGCGGCGGGGGCGGCATGGCCCCACCCTTAACCAATCCTATTTGGATCTATGGTGATGACGATGACACACTGTTCCGGCTGATCGCACTTGGCACGGGTAAGTTGAGTCCTGGCGATGCGTTTGGAAAGCTAGGCTACCGGCGAAAGGGCTCAGAGGCTGTCGTCGGGCCGATGCCGCACTTCGGCGAGGTTATCAAGACCGATGAGGACCTCTGGAAGATCATCGCCTGGATGAGGTCCGTGTATTGCGGGCGGCGTGTGGAAGGATGTTGAATTGTGCTTAATCCAGTAGTCAGCGGCAAGAACGCTGACACTGAGATACCAGGAACTCTCCCTGGCTCCGGGCGTTTTTCGACACGGCGAGCTTGTTTAACGAAACGTCTGCGGGCGCATGATGACCCTCGGATCGGATGAGGGGGCGGAGCTTGCCGTGATTCCAAGAAGTATCGAGGGTTCGGTGACGCCAACGCCAAATTCTGAACGAAGAAAGTAGCGAACGTGATCAGTCGATGGGAGTGAAAGACCCGAATTGATACGACCTCTTACGTTTGTGGTGGCACTTTGGCGGTCTATTACCGATACTTGGGGGCCTCCAACCCGTCCTGGCTTCGGAGACGAAGAAGTTGACTGCCTCATCACGGATTACACAAAGGAAATCGAATCCAACCCGAGTGATGTCACTGCCTACCTCGCTCGGGGAACGGCTCATCTCGAGGCGTTTGCATTCGACCGCGCCATAGCCGACTTCACAAAGGCCATTGAGCTCAAGCCGAACAATGACTCCGCGTACACCAAAAGAGGTGGCGCCCATTACGAAAAGGGTGAGTACGACCGTGCCATCTCAGACTTAACTAACGCCCTTAAGATCAACTCGAGGTCAGCCCTTGCTCATAGCAACCTGGGCTGGACCTACGAGGCGATTGGCGACGAAAAACGGGCCATCGCTCACTATCGAATGGCGCTTGAAATCGACCCATCCCTGGAAGAACCAAGAGACAACCTCAAGCTTTTAGGCGCAATCTCTGTGCACCAGTTTTTTTCACCCCCCACAAAGCGGCGTTTTCCCTAGCAACCGGTTCCGCTGACCGGCGGTGTGGAACTCATGAACAAATGCACGAGCTCGGTCTGCTTCGAAGTGCCGGTCTTCGAGTGAATGTGTTGCAGGTGGGTTTTGGCCGTCGTCTCGCCGATCCCCAGCATCTCAGCCGCTTCCTTGACGCTAAGCCCTGGCACCATGGCGAGGAGTACCCGTAGCTCGCTCCCCGTGAGGCCATAGAGTTCGGCGAAGGCCTCGCCTGGGAAGGGCGGCATCACGATCGGGTCTTGCACGAAGATTGCCACCATTCCCGCGAAGGTCTCGCCTTGGGGTTCGCCGCGCACAAGCGGGAGGACGGTGGCGATTAGACCCGCATTGTCTTCCGCGGGGAGAGCGATCGTAAAGCCGCCGGTTGGCAGATCGGCCTCGTCGCCAGTTGCCTCGTTTATGGCTCTAGTGAGCGCAAGGCGTGCCTTGCGGTCGATGGGAGCAGGATGGTTATTCGCAAGGCGGATTGCATTGCTGGTGCGGACTTGGCGCTCAGCGGCACGGTTCATGCAAACGATTTGGCCTTGGCGGTCAGTGAGATAGACACCAGTGGTGAGCGCATTCAGTGTGGCCTCTAAAGCGTCCGCGCGAATGGTCGTGAGATTGAGAGCATCTGAAATCGCCACCGTCTGGCGTTGTTGCTCGTGGCTTCGTTGGCGCTCGAGAACCCGCCCAAGCTGCTCTCCGATGCTTTGCACGGTATACAGAAGATCCTTGTCAGGCAGTTGACGCGTCGTCGAGAAGAACTCCAGTACGGCCTGAAGCCTTCCCTCTGCGTACAGCGGAAAATCGAAGGCAGCTTGGAGTCCATGTTTCAGCAGGATTGGCGACCTAGGTTTCAGCAGGATTGGCGACCTAGGTTGGTTAGCGCTGAGCGAAATGTTTGGCAGCCCTTCCAACCATCTAGTCGCCCATTTCTTGCCGTGAAGTCCCTCGTCAAACACCAATATACCTCCCGCTGTTTCATGAGCGAGTTGGGCTAGCTCTTCGCGCTCAAAATGCCAAATCGGGCTAGGAAGCAAGCGATGGGGGTCATTAATGTTGTCGGGAACGTAAACATGGCCAGCAGGCCAGCCGGTCACCCGGCAGATCCGCTCAAGGCAACCGCGAAGGAGATCGTCAAAAGAGCCGCCAAAGGCGACCTGAACAGTGGCTTGCCATAAGACCTCTGTTTCCAAGGCGCGCTGTCTTAACTGATTCTCAGTGCGGTTTCTCACCCCTACATCGGTGCTCAGAGCTAGGGAGAGCACTGCGGTGCTGATCATGAAGGCCAGCGACAGTATGAAAGAGTCGTTCAGACTTGGCTTTGCGAAGGGCCCGCTTTGCATTGCGGTGCTCCAAACTGCGAATGCGGAAATTATAAGCGCCACGGTAGCGGTATCGCGCGGGCCTTGACGGAGTGACGCCCACAGCAACGGCAGAACGACGAGAAAAGCCAACGCGTCATGGAGCGCTGTCTGCTTTAACAGGGGACTGAAAGCAATAGCTCCGGCCGCTACGGCGGCGAGATAAGTCAATCCCGTTCCCGTAAGTTGAGGTGACACTAAGGATGCTGGTTCGCTTTTGGCCCAGAGCACCACAACTGGTGCCACAACTAGAGCTCCTGCCAAATCGCCGAGCCACCAGGTGAGCCAGACTGGAATGAAACTACTCGCATCAGCATAACCAGCGAGCGTCAAACTAGTCACTCCTATCGTGGCACTGACCGACGTCGCGGCAAGGCTAATCAGCGCGAATTTGGCTACGCCAGTAGGCGTGTCGAAAACCTGCTCATCTTCCGCCCAGCGCCCGACGAAATAGCCCGCACTCACCGCCTCAAGAGTATTGCCGCAGGCAATGGCTAACGAGGTGAAACTCGAGCCCGCGGTAACCTGATTGATCAGAAAGGCGGCAATAAAGATGGCAGGCGCAATCCGTGGGCCCCACAACAAAATGGCTGCAATGGCCAAACCCGTCGGAGGCCAGATGGGTGTGGCACTCGGATTAATCGACGCGAGGTGCAGGCCGAGACCGGCAAACGTGAAATACGCAATCCCAACAACAATCAGCGCAACTGCGGGAGCGCCTCTTCGGTGGTTTCGCGGAGGCTCGCGCGCCTTGCGTCGCACGCCTGTGGGGAGCGCTAGTTGACCTACCGTCATGGCGGCTCGCCCCCAAGCTGATGCAGCATCGCCCAAAGCAGCTTCTCCGGGGCCACCTTGGACAAGGTCTCAAGCGGAATTTCCAACGATTTGTTCGGATACCTCATCACGTCACCTGCACTAAGCGGCAGAGTGTCAGCCCAGCCGGAAGCCTAAGCTCGCGAGCCATAGGATCATGCCCTAGCGCTCGGATCTGTGGTATTAGCTACACTGCAGAAAATGAGCATTCGGCTATAATGGGGCTCAGCTCACCCGCTTCGTCAACTCGTAGAAATGCGGGAAATGAAGCCGTGAAGGTTCTAAAAACTCATCTCCCAAAGGTCATCAACGAGCTCCTGTGTGAGCCCACAGTCGATGACGTTCTCGACCACATGCAGCGGGACTTGCGAGAGATCGGCGTCGAAGACTTCGGCGTATTCCGCTTTACCTACGAGGGCCTGCCACTCGAAAAGTGGTTATTGGGGGCAAGAGTTGAGAAAGGGAAGTTTGCACGGCATATACATAAAGGCGAGCTTCAGGCTAGCCCGGTGTTCCGGCATTGTAAGGAGGCCCTAGAACCCTTCTTCTGGTACGACACGCCTCACGAGCCCTACGATGCCGAGAGGTTTAAGCGGGCTAGGGAGGATGGTGTTCCAGAGGCACTCGTGGTTCCCATTCCAGGCCCGAAGGGCGCGATTGGAGTGGGTTGGTTTGGCAGCGCCACGAACAGCCGCTCCGAGCTGCACAAGCATCGCTTCACCATTCAGGTCATCTGCATTGCAGGCTTCTATCGCCTGAAAGACCTCGTTTCTCCTCCTGAAGAGCCTACTCAATCGCGATTGAGCAAAAGAGAGCGGGAGATTTTGGTTGGAGTTGCCAAAGGCATGTCGTCTGAAGCGATCGGAGACATGCTCCATCTCTCAGACCGAACCGTCGATTGGCACATCGAGCAAGCTATGAAAAGGCTCGACGCTAAGAATAGGATTCAGGCTGTCGTCTTCGCCATGCAGAAGGGTGCTCTCACTATTTGATCGTCGCAGAGATCGCCTGCTGGATGCTGACGCAGTCGCTCATCAGGCAGTACTGCTTCAGGCGCTTAGGGCGTATGCTCATAGACCGACAGCGAAATGCTGACTTGGATGCACCGTCCAACGTCCGTTATTGGGGGTAAAGCAGACATGGCGCGGACTTGTCAGTATGTCCGCTAATGACCCATAGCGGACCTCACGTGGATTTAGCCATCCATCACGTGCGCTTATCGGCGCCAGTAGCCATATTTCATTGAAACCTGCGGTCTATCGGTACTCGTCTGCCTCACTGAGGCTGATGCTTGCTTCTTGTGCGAAACGAAATAGCGCAAACCCTAGAAGGAATGTGGAAATTACAAAGAGCAACCCAGCACCGTAGGCATATTTCAGCCCGAAGAATTCGCTTACGAATAAAATCGCCAGAAGCAGCGTTGCACAAAGCCCACCGCGCAAAGATGCAAGGATGCCGCTGTTCAACAAACTAGCGCGACGCCGCAAGCGCTCAATGTCGGCTTTAAGGTGGATGCGCCCGTGCTCGTCGTCGGTTATTGCATTCAAGGTCTGCAACCGCGCTACGATAGCTGACAACCGAGAAGCCATTAGGGAGACAAACGCGGCAACTGCGCCAAGGAAGAATGTGGGCGCGATCGCTTGACTAAAGATTTGGGATAAGCGTTCTGCATCAGGAACAAAGCTGAACATATCAAAGCTCCCTACGCCGCTCGGACAGACTTGCAGTGGATAAAATAAATCATGCGCCGGCAATAAGCCGCACCGTCGTCAGAGGAACGAACGGCGCGACTTGTCAGTCTTATTTGCCGGTTTGTACGGTCATCGCTGCCTCGATTTGTGCTTTAACCCCATCCATATTGAAGCTCGCACCCTTCTGCATTTGGCGGAAACTCGATGAAGCTTTGGGCAGTCTTATTCCTCAGAACGATTCTATCGCCGAACCGAGCACGATCACAGCGGCGAGCGCGATCAGTGCTCCCACAATAGCAACCATGAAGATGTCGAAATAGCTTTCGCGGTGGGTTACCCCGCAGACAGCGAGCAGCGTCACCACCGCGCCGTTGTGCGGCAGACTGTCGAGGGTCCCGGCACTCATCACCGCGACGCGGTGCAGCAGCGCCGGTTCAATGCCGTGCTCGGCGGCGAGGCGTAGATAGGTTTCACCCAGCGCATCGAGCGCGATGGTGAGGCCGCCTGAGGCAGAGCCGGTCAGTGCGGCGAGGAGGTTGGTGGCGATGGCGAGAGACACTAGCGGTCCCCCTTCGATCGAGAGCACCCAATCCCGAACCAATGCAAAGGCGGGAAGAGCCGCGATCACTGCCCCAAAGCCCACCAGGCTGGAGACGCTGAGGGCAGGTAGCACCGAGGCGTTCGCGCCGGCGTCCATGCTTTCCCTGAGCGAGGGCAGGCGGCGGTAATTGAGCGCGATCAAAGTCACGATCGCCGCCAACAGCGCCACCACCACGGCCCACACGCCACCAACCGCGGAAAGCGACGTCGTGCCCCAACGCTCCTCCGCGAGAAAGCTCGTGTCGAGTCGCGGCAGCACGAAGACGCTCATGGCGAGGTTGACCAGAATGACCACTGCCAGCGGCAACAGCGCGACCAAGGCACTGGGCGGCGCTGCCGCAATATGGCCGTGCGAAATCTCGGCAGGATCGAATTCGCTGGCAATCGTTGCTCGCTCGCGCAGAGCAGGGTCGTCGACCGCAATTTCGGCGCGAGCGTGCGCCCCATAACCCTCACCCGCGCGTCGGGCTGCGTTCTCCGCCCGTCCAAGCCACCACAAACCGAAAGCAAGCATGATGGCAGCTGCGATGATGCCGAGCCCCGGGGCAGCGAAGGGCGTTGTGCCGAAGAATGGCATCGGGATGGCATTTTGCAGGGCAGGGGTGCCAGGCAACGCGGACATCGTGAAGGTCATGGTGCCGAGGGCGATTGCCGCGGGCATCAGGCGCAGTGGTATGTCGGCGGTCCTGAATAGGCCCTGTGCCATTGGCACGATGACAAAAATCGCGACGAAAAGACTGACGCCGCCATAGGTGACGATCGCTCCGGCCAAAACCACCGCCAACACGGCGCGACCTGTGCCGAGTTTCTCCGTCATGAAGCGAGCGATGACTTCGACCGAGCCGCTGTCCTCCATGAGCTTGCCGAATAAGGCGCCAAGAAGAAATAGTGGGAAGAACTGCGCCAGGAATTGCGCGCCGCCTCGCATGAAAGTCTGGGTCCAGTGGGCGAGGAGCGGCTCGCCTGCGGCAGCGGCCGCTATCAGCGCGGCGGCCGGCGCCAACAGAAGAATGCTCCAGCCACGATAGGACAGCCAGACGAGCAGGCCTAAAGCGAGGAGTATACCGGCCAGTCCCATCGTGCTTCAGACTTGGTCGAGCAAAGCGTCGATGTCGAGAGTCGAGCGTGCGCCCAGATCAGAGGCGTGCGCTGTCAGGAACTCTTCTGCCGATCGGCGTCCCTCATTGCGCAGCATGGTCAGGAATTCCCACTCGGCGTTGAGCTTCGAGGAAGCGCCAAGGCCCGTAAGCATATCACTTGCAACGCGGTGAATGCGCATCTCGGCCCAGCGAGCGCCCTCACTGGTGCCTGGATCGGACACCTGGCGGAGCACAGCGATCATCCGCAGCTCTTTCAGCAATGTCGCATTGAAGGAGACTTCGTTGACCCGATTTAGTATCTCCTGGGCCGTGCGTGGGGTGCCGGGCCGTTCCACAGGATTGACTTGAATCAGGATCGTATCGATCGACGTACATTCCCGAATGAGCGGCGTGATCGTGGGATTGCCGGCGAACCCGCCATCCCAATAGGGCTCACCATCAACCTCGATGGCCTGAAACATCGTTGGTAGACACGCCGACGCAAGTAGGACGTCTGGCGTAAGCTCGGCATTGCGGAACACGCGTCCGCGGCCTGTGTGTACGTTAGTGGCGGTAATGAACAGCTTTATAGGGGCTTGTGATAAGCGCTTGAAATCGATGCAGTCTGCCAAGATCCCGGTCAACGGGTTGACCCCACGCGGATTGAGATCGTAGGGCGAGAACACGCGAGCCATGAGGTCGAAGGCAAGGTACAGAGGTGACGTATCTAGCGTCCATCGGCCGAGGAGAACGTCGAGCGGGCTGCGCTGGAAGGGGCTGAACCGAGCGCCGTCGGAGACCCGCTTCCAAAAAAGCTCGAGCCGCGCTCTGGCACCGTCTGCTCCTCCTTCTGCGTGGCCGTCGACAAGAACCGCGGCGTTCATTGCGCCCGCGGACGTACCCGAGATGCCCTCGATTCGAAGCCACGGTTCCTCAAGCAAGCGATCGAGCACGCCCCAGGTGAAGGCTCCGTGCGAACCGCCGCCTTGCAAAGCGAGATCAACAAGCAACGGAGCCCGCGCAGATCGCGATGAAGTAACGGTGATCATGTCACTCTGAACAACGCAGCAGACTGAGGGTTTGGGTTAGGTGGCTACCAGCGCCAGCCGCACACGCGACGTCCCCTGTGCCACCAGCAGCGCCAGTGGCGCGATGGCGCCGACGCGGATGCACGTGAACAGTGACTCTAGCCTCCTCGACGATGTCTTCGTGCTGTTAGCCCTTGGTTAGCCCATGCATCAGCGGCCTAATCGTGACTTGGAATAACCAATTGATGTTGTTGGTCGGAGTGGGGAGATTCGAACTCCCGACCCCCTGCTCCCGAAGCAGGTGCGCTACCAGGCTGCGCTACACTCCGGCTGGCTGAAGAGCCGTGTATATAGACGGCTCGGCACGGCCCCGCAACAAGGGCTGCAAGGCATACTCCCTTCGACGTGCCGTTGCTCAGGGCGACCGATACTGGTAGGACGGCACCGCTCATTCCGTGTGGGAGACGCGTGCGCGGCCCAGACGGGATCCCTGTCGATTAGCCTCAAGACGGCGGGCGAGGGGGCTCGAGAGGCGCGATTAATCACTCGAGCGGATTGGGGCGTGGCCAAGCGGTAAGGCAACGGGCTTTGGTCCCGTGATCCCAGGTTCGAATCCTGGCGCCCCAGCCACACTAAGTACTTGTCATAGAACAATTTTATGTCTTTCAGGGACGGGTTTAATTCGCTGGCCAAATTCCGCGCTGTTTTCGAGTCCGCGGATTCGGTTCTTAGCGGCAGAGACAATTCCGCGCCAAATTCCGTCGCGCCCCGCTGAGAAAGTCTCTCGGGCGGCATTTGGGGGTCAACTTTCCAGTTTGGTGAGGATGGGGGAACCGTTCAGGAAGCCGCAAAGCCACGCCTGTCGAACGTGCGTCGGGCCGTGAAGGGGCGCCTTATCGTGCGTGAAAGCCAAGCAGCTTGCGCTGTTCGCTCCAGTCGACCGGTATTTCAAGCGCCAGTCGCATCAGCTTCTTGGCGGTGAGCTGAGGCGGATTCTTTCCGTTGATGATCGCTGTGGTGATGTCCGGAGCGAGAGAAGGAAGGCGCAGGAGGCGAGAGACGTAGCCCGGGGTAACATGTTCCTCGCTGGCAATAGCATGCAGGGTCAGCTCGCTGTTCTGTAGAAGGCGTTCCTGGATGTCGTGAGCCCGAGCGACAATTCGCAACAGTGCGGGATCGGCCTCTGTCTGATCATCGGTGTTCTCGACGAGCATCTTCATTTCACGACCGACGCGCTGTAGCCGTGCCCTTACCGTCAGCGTCAGAATGTCCTTAGCCTCGTTGTCGGGCGTCCCTTGTTGCGTCAAAAGCTCGATCGAGGCTGACCCGAGCAGCTCGATCAGGCGCGATCGACGGACACTGATCTCGACGCAATCGGGTCTGATGTCGACCCGGCTAATCAGCGTCATCAGTATGACGCGGAGCTCGGTCTGGCGTAAGGGATTCGATCTCTTTCGCGATTTTAACGCCACGAGCGATTAGCCGGCTCTGTGCAGCGCCATCAACGTGTTCTTCGCGGATCGCATTGAGAATCGCTCCCTCATCGGCGAGAAAGCTTCGAAGTTTTGTGATGACGAGGGTCTCAAGATTGGCTGCCGGGATGCGCCGTCCGGTTGACTTGTCCTTGGCCGTCCCGACGATAAGAGACCTCGACACATAGTATCGATAGCGCGTCCCCTTCTTGACGGCGTGGCTCGGCGTCAGTCGTTCGCCGGACTCGTCAAAGATCAGGCCGGCGAGGAGGCTTGGCTGTTTCGCATCCGATTCCGGTGGCCCGATCGACCCGATTCTCGGCAAGGATCGCCTGAACCTGATCCCACAGTGCCTTGTCGACAATTGGCTGATGCTCTCCGGGATAGGCATTCCCCTTGTGAGTGATCTCGCCGCGATAGATGCGGTTCTGCAGCATCAGATAGAGGGCCCCGCGGGAAAGCTTCTGACCACCAAAGGGACTGCCGTCTGCCAATATCCGCCGCTTGCTCCTGAATTCCCGCAGCATCAAGTTCTGCCTGCAGCACGCGCACGGATCGGAGCTCTACATATCGCCGGAAGATATGGAGGACGGTGCCAGCTTCCTCCTCGTTGACGACCAACTTTCGGTCCTGCACGTCGTAGCCAAGCGACGGCAAGCCGCCCATCCACATGCCCTTCTTCTTGGAGGCTGCGATCTTGTCGCGGATGCGTTCGCCGGCGACTTCCCGCTCGAATTGGGCGAAGGAGAGCAGCACGTTCAGGGTAAGCCGCCCCATAGAGGTCGTGGTGTTGAACTGCTGGGTTATCGACACGAAGGAGACGCCCCGAGCGTCGAAGGCTTCCACGATCTTGGCGAAGTCGAACAGCGAACGCGTCAGTCGATCGATCTTATAGACCACCACGACGTCGACCTTGCCTGCGCGAATATCGTCCAAGAGCCGCTGCAGGGCAGGGCGCTCCATCGTCCCGCCGGAGAAGCCGCCGTCGTCGTACAAGGCCGGCAAGACCATCCAGCCTTCGTGCTTCTGGGAGAGGATAAAGGCTGCGCAAGCTTCGCGCTGGGCGTCGAGCGAGTTGAACGCCTGCTCCAGGCCCTCCTCGGACGATTTTCGGGTGTAGATCGCGCAGCGCATTCTTTCTGGCAGAGCGTCTCGACGCCTTTTCTGATTTAGCCATTGTCGTCTCCGCCAATTGTAGGCGCGCCCGCACGCACGAGGCCAAAGAAGCGCGGGCCAGACCAATGGGCACCAGTGATCTTTCGAGCGATTTTCGTTAGCGACGGATAACTCATACCGCCATAATCGAATCCATCTTCGTTCACGGTGACTGTGTGGGTGCGGCCATGCCATTCGCGCACCAGCCGGGCGCCTGGCTTCAGGCTGAGCCCTGGATCAGGGGCGACTCGGCCTGTCGGTCCGGAACATCTTCGCCAGCGTCTTCAGCTTGCGACGCGTCGCCTTTGCCGAGTCCGCCATGTTGGATTTCTTGACGCCGGTAGCCAATTCCGCGCATCAGCAGGTCGCGACTAATCCTTGGCGGCTCGCCGCTGTAAAGCCGCCGCCATTCGCGGCGGAGTTCATCAAGGCTGAGGCCTTCAGAAGAAGGCAGCTTTATCGGGCGAGCTGACAGGCGTTTCGGGGCGGCGCTGGGCTTGTCGAGCGGCCGGATTCGATCGATCTCGGTATCAATCTCGTCGCGATCAGACGAACGGAGCGTCCTGCCAGTCATGCCGTGCGCCGCGCTACGGCTAAGCAGCCTGGCGGTCGGCATCCTCCGACTCGGGCTTTGCTTTGGGTTTGCCCGAAACGATCCGGTAGATGCGATCGCCCTGGATCTTCTCGGATTGGAGCGTGAGACCGAACTTCTTGCGCACGACGCCCGCGAAGAAGCCGCGCACCGACTGCTGCTGCCAGCCGGTTACCTTCGTGATCGCGGCAATTGTCGCTCCTTTGGGCTGGCTCAACAGCGCAATCACGGTTGCCTGCTTGGAATTCGAGCGCGGGGTCGTGACGTGAACAGTTATCGCCTGATGGGTCTTGCTCGCGGGGCGCTTGCCAGCCAAGCGAGCTTTGACTTTATTGGTGGTCTTGTTGCTAGGCATTTTTGGGATCCTTTCTTCTTTGGTAGACGGCATCCTCTGCCGTCTCACCCCCAAAGCCCCGCAGTAGGCGTATAGCCGGCGGGGCAGGATCCCGGGCGATCAGAAACCCGA
The DNA here is from genome assembly GCA_963816805.1 of uncultured Alphaproteobacteria bacterium. Lineage (GTDB taxonomy): Bacteria > Pseudomonadota > Alphaproteobacteria > Rhizobiales > Methyloligellaceae > Methyloceanibacter. The sequence goes on along the minus strand of CAWFLU010000023.1, from coordinate 20,264 downwards.
GCGTCATCGGCAGTGACGCTCTGGTCGCGGCTGAAGTCCAGTCCTTTCTACGAAGAGGACCCGAGCGTGAAGGAATTTGAGAGCCAGTCTTGATTATATCGCGCGAGTTGAGCCGACCCGTCTCACGGCTTGACTGCAGCTGCGAGTGCCTTATCTTGATGATTGGGAGCCGGATGTGCAGGTGCGCCCGCACCTGCGGGAACAATGTTCCAAGCGTTTGGCTCACGCAGGCGTGCAGGCAATGCCTGTCGGAGAGAGTGTTTGACGATGCCGACAACGAGCGGCGTCTATCGCCAATGGCGAGCAAGCACCCAGCTAGAGACATGATGCCGTCCTAGCTGACCAGATCCGGCCTGAGTTCCTCAAAATTTGAACCAACAACCGCTTAGGTCGGGATGCGTCCGCGCGTCCGCGGCCTGAGCCTGAAAGGAACTCAGTATGAGACAGATAAAGTGGGTTTCGCCTAGTGCGCTCAAGCCCAATCCACGGAACGCTCGGACTCATTCCAGGAAGCAGATCCGCCAGATCGCCAATAGCATTGCGACCTTTGGCTTCGTGGTCCCCGTCGTTGTCGATGAGAACAACACAATCCTGTTGGGGCATGGTCGCCATTCGGCCGCGAGTGATCTCGACCTCGACGAGGTGCCGGTGATCGTTCTCGAAGGGCTGAGCGAAGCCAAGAAGCGCGCGCTGCTCTTGGCCGATAACAAGGTCACCGAGAATGCGGGCTGGGATCGGAAGCGCCTTGCCCTCGAGCTCCCTGAGCTCACCGAGTTCCTCATCGAAGAGGGCTTGGACATTTCCATTACTGGCTTCGAGCCGGTGGAGATCGACCAAATCGCAATCGACTTCGAAGAAAACACCTCGGACCCCGCAGATACCGTCGAAAGCGAGTGGCTTGCAGCCTCGGGGGTGAGTAAGCCCGGAGATATTTGGGAGCTCGGCGAACATCGCCTCGCGTGCGGAGACGCCTGCAATACTAGCGACATCGATCGCCTCATGTCGGGGAAGAGGGCGGCAATGGCGTTCCTCGATCCCCCCTACAATGTGCGGATCAAGAGCGTCGTCGGGCGAGGACGCATCAAGCATGCCGAGTTCGCCATGGCCTCCGGTGAGATGTCACCCAGCGAGTTCACGGCGTTTCTGGAGGAAACACTCGGGAACGCCGCCCGCGTCTCCCGAGAAGGCGCGGTTCACTTCGTCTGCATGGACTGGCGGCATATCCGAGAGCTGATTGAGGCTGGCCGTGAAATCTACGGCGAGATGCTGAATCTGGCGGTTTGGGAAAAGACCAACGCGGGCCAAGGCAGCTTCTACCGCAGCGCGCATGAGCTGGTCGGCGTCTTTCGTGTGGGTGATGCCAAGTACCTGAACAACGTCGAACTCGGCCGGCACGGCCGCTCCCGCTCGAATGTCTGGCATTACGCTGGCGTCAACACCTTCCGCGGCGGTCGGATGGACGAGCTTGCGGCCCATCCGACGGTGAAGCCGGTCGCGATGGTCGCGGACGCCTTGAAAGACTGCACACGGCGCGGCGACATTGTGCTCGACACTTTCGCGGGCGCCGGCACGATGATCCTCGCCGCCGAACGCGTCGGGCGCCGCTCTTATTCACTCGAGCTCGAACCGAAATATGTGGATGTCGCGATCCGTCGTTGGCAGGCGTTCACGCGGCGCGATGCGATTCATGCCGATACGGGTCAGACCTTCGAAGACGTCGGCGGAGTGCGTAAAGATGCGCATCAGGCACTCTCGGCGACGAAAGCGGCGCGTGCACAGGGGAGGGCCCAATGACGGAACGCAAGCCCTCGCGTCCGGTCGCCAAGGAGGCACTCTACGAGATTGGCTATGGCAAGCCACCGCAACACACGCGCTTCAAGCCTGGCCAGTCTGGGCACCCAAGTGGACGGCCTCGTGCGCAGCGCAACTTTAGGACTGCAGTCAGAGAGGCGCTCAAGGAGAAAATCACCATCCGAGAGGGCGATCGGATACGCACCGTCTCCAAATTGGATGGGATCATACAAGTGACCTTCAACAAAGCTCTCAAGGGGGATCCGAGAGGTCTCGTTGCGTTTCTCCAGTTGGTCCGATGGGCGGGCTTGATGGAGGAGGAACCGGAACTTTCCTCACGGCAATCCATAGGTGCCGAGGATGAGGCCATTCTGGCGGGATTCCTGGAGCGCCACGGGGTGAACCCGAGGGAGAACCTACCGGGGGGAGCAGGAGAGTTTCCGACACAACCGCAAAAGAAAAACCCGGAGGGTAAGAGATGACCGGCAAAAACAAAGGATCGCATTCGCGGCAAAATCTGATCGACGCGATCTCCCGCGTCGACCTCTATTCGTTCGCACAGCGGATCTTCCCGATCGTATCGCCGGGTAGTCCATTCCTCCCCAACTGGCATGTCGAGGCTATCGCCCATGCGCTTGCCCGTGTGATGCGCGGCGAGATCAAGCGTCTAATCATCACGGTCCCACCACGCAGCCTGAAAAGCATTTGCACCTCTGTGGCCTTTCCAGCGTTCTTACTCGGCCACGACCCAACACGTCGCATCATCTGCGTTAGCTACTCCGAAAATCTAGCCCGCAAGCACGCCAATGATTTCCGGGCGGTGATGCGATCGCCCCTCTATAAGCGCTTGTTCCCGGGCACGCGGATTAGCGCTGCCAAGGATACCGAGCTTGAGGTAATGACGACCGCGCGGGGGTTTCGCTACGCGACTTCCGTTGGAGGAACGCTGACCGGGCGCGGCGGAAATCTGCTCATACTCGACGACCCTCTGAACGCGCTGGAGGCCGGCTCCGAGAGGGCCCGAGATACGCTGAAGCAATGGTATGCCAATACCTTGCTATCCCGCCTCGACAACAAGGCTGAGGATGCCATTGTCCTGGTTACCCAACGCCTACACGTCGATGATCTCGTCGGACATCTTCTTGAGCAAGGCGGTTGGCCCGAGCTGAGTCTGCCAGCAATTGCCGAGATTGAGCAGGTCGTGCCTCTCGGACCGGAAAGGCTCCATTACCGCAAAGTCGGTGAGCTGCTGCATCCAGAACGAGAACCACGGTCAGTATTGGAAGAGTTCAAGCGCTCAATGGGCTCGGCCGAGTTTGCCGCTCAGTTCCAGCAGCAGCCGGTGCCGCCAGGCGGCAACCTCATCAAGTGGGCCTGGTTCTCTTTCTATGACAAGCCGCCGATTTCGGGATGTGGGCGATCACACCATCGTCAGCTGGGATACCGCGATGACCGCTGGGGAGCTGTCCGACTATTCGGCGTGTGTCGTCCTCCATCTCAAAGGCGAAAATGCCTTTGTTTTGGATGTCGTGTGTGAGCGGCTTGATTACCCGGATCTGCGGCGGAAGATCATCGATCAGCATCGTCGCTGGCGTAATTATACCAACAGCTACGCCCTGTTGATCGAGGATAAGGGTTCGGGCATGAGCCTGATCCAAGACCTCAAGGGAGAGGGCATTCGCGCCATCGCGGTGAAGCCTACCCAGGAAAAGGTCATGCGTATGAACGCTCACACCGCTAGGATCGAGGCGGGCTGCGTGCATCTTCCGCGGCTGGCGTCTTGGCTCGATAACTTTCGAAAAGAACTCATGGCGTTTCCCGCGTGCAGATACGACGATCAAGTCGACGCATTCAGCCAAGCCTTGGATCGAGCCTTTCTTCGCCGTCCCACCATGCAAATATATGGTGTCCCAGGCTTGTATTAGGCTTTGCAGACCACACAGGGTGCCCGCACCCGGCCTGTCACAGTCCGCGTTTGATAAAAAAGCGACTGGACTTTTGCCGGATAGCAAGCATGCATGCGGACAAGGCGTAGAGAAGTCCTTTGCTTCTAGCCCCGACCGGCTCGCCGGCGGGGGCCCTGGGTGGTGGAGCACCGCGATCACCGCCCTGTTCCGACATTCCTCACCGGCTTCATTGAGCGCTACCTCGAGGTTTATCGGCCAGTTCTCCTTCAACCAAGCAGCGGACAAGAGGACCGTCTCAATCGGGGCAACGGAACAGCTGAGATGCAAACGAGGCGGTCCGCTGGATTATGGCTCAGTAGCACTGGCCATCACTGAGACAACTCGCATGACCGTCGGTGTGCCGATCGGTCCGCATCTATTTCGAAACGCCGCTGGCAACGAGCGCCGCGCTCCACGCATCAGATTCTAACGCGTCTTGCGGAGGAGATAACGTCACGCTTCCCGTCGCGTTCGGCAGCGATCGGACAAAACAGCTCTCGAAAGACAGTTTAGCAATTCCCGCTCTTTCGTCCGGGGCCGGTCGCCTGATAGCGCCGCAATGTCGTGAGCCGTCCTGGGTTATTTCTCCGAGAAGTTCACTTATCATAAGTAAAACCTACGACTGGAGGACGATCGTCTGAACATCCAAATCGAGAACGATAAGTGCTGAGCGCGCTCGCTACGATAATTGGGCTGGCTGCAGCCGGCTGCACCACGTTGGCGAACTTGCCACAGTTGATTAAGGCGTGGACGTCTCGTGAGACCGACGACCTTTCACTGAAGACTTCTTGTTGCTGGGGTCCGGACTTTGTGCTGTGGGTGGCTTATGGCCTGTTGCATGAGGACCTCGTGATAATCTTGGCTAACGGCGCTAGCCTCCTGCTTTTAGCTGCGCTCATTTACGCAAAACTATTTCGGGGGTAGGGACTGGCGTCGATGAGCAGGAAGATCGAAAGCGAAAAAACGGAGTTGAGCGTTCCCAAGGGAGTAACAGTTTCCACGCAGGCGAGAGGCTGAATAGATAGCTTACTCGTCCAAGAAGCGCTCTGAAATCTCAGCCGTCACCGACTTAATGCCGGCTGACGGGATCCCCTCCTGAACGGCAACTCGCAGCTTGGCAACTCCGCGTTGGAGAGCAGCTTCTAAGGTGTCCTTGTCGGTCCCGTCGTCGGCATTGATCTCCACCCTGATTGTAGCCAGCATCTTAATCTTCTCTCTCTCTCTCTCTCTCTCTCTCTCTCTCTCTCTCTCTCTCCTGGCAGGTCTGGCAAAAGCACGAATACCTAAATAGAGTGAAATCGCTCTCGCTACTGTCGGGTCAATAAACGACCTCGATTTCGTAGGAGCGCTCTCGGTGGTTAGCCGCAACACCGCGTAGATTTCAAGTCTTTCCCCGCGACACCGTGACCTACGGCGGGAGCCCGCGCTGTGAGCCATCAAAACTGGCTCTGATGGGTTCCGCGAAACTTTGGTTCGGAAACGTACTGACTCTACGCTTGACGATAGAGCATGGCCTTGGAATTGATTAGGCAGATGCGGGGGTGTGACTAAGCGAGGAGATGTCACATGCCTGGAGATCCGAAACAGTGCCGTGAGCAAGCTAGGTGCTGCCTTCCGCACGTAGCCACGGCGGCGTCACCGATGGTCCGGGACAACTTCCTGAGCTTGGCGGAAAGCTGGAGCCGTCTAGCGCGAGAGCTAGAAGCTAGCAAGAGGTTCCTCGAGGCCTTGGGCGAGAGTTTCCCGCAAAGCAGCCTAAACCGCCACCCAGCCAAGTAGCTTAATTTTCTGCACGACCGTGGTTCGGTCGGTGGCCCTTGCAATAAATGCCCGTGGGGGCTTCTTCTTTGCCTTTAGGCAAGCACTCGCTTGACCATTTGAGCTAATTCGGGGGCCGTGTAGGGCTTGAGGAGCATTGCGCCGCCATCGACAATCATGGCCTTCATGCCATCAGTCAATGCAGCCCCGGTGGTGTAGAGCACTTTCAGGTTTGGATTATTCTCCCGAGCGGTTTTGGCAAGATCAAAGCCGCCTAGATCACCCTCCGGCAATCTGATGTCCGTGAAAATTAGATCGACGTCCCCGTTTTCAAGCAGGACGAGCGCTTCTGCGCTACTAGCTGCGGAAAGCGTGGAATGTCCCAGCCCCTGAAGTACAGACTCGGCTAGGATGAGGACAGAAATCTCATCCTCAACTAACAGCACCCGCGCCAACGGCAACGCCGCAGCAATGCCATAGAGCACGCCCTTTAGGTTCACGTCGATCATCTGATCCCACTCATCGACCTTGAGGCGCTTCAGCCCTAGACTGGTCTTCATCGCTTAGGGCGCGCTCCATGTGTCGGCGACGCGCTACGCCATCATGATGCGCCGCTCGAGGTTTGGTACGCATTCGCGCACGCAGTCGCACACCGACTATCTTGACGCAGCAGTGCTTGGAATTTGAGCTGCTTTCCGATGGAGGCACCATGACGAGGCATCGGCACCAACAGTCCCGAGACGAACTATTCGATCGTTATGAACGCGGCGTGTGGACTTACCTCTTCTTCGCGCTGGTTGGAATATTTGTCTGGATGGGATTGTCGGTTCTGTAACCGGCTCCACGTAGAGGACGACGCTTTTTTCGCAGGTTGTTATGTCCGCTGCGCTTTCTTCCGCTAGGGCGCACATGGCAGGAACTTACCAAGGCTATCACCGTTTCGCAGACAACGAGTTTGAAGTGTTTTGGGATTATGAGATAGCCGGTTGGTTTTGGCGAATGCGCTCTTCAGATAGTTCGCTCACCGAGGGCAAAGCCGTTGGGCCGTTTATCACGAGCAGGCAAGCGTATAACAACGCGCGGAATCAGCCCCGTACCGGCTCGCGGTTCCACACTGAGAGATTGCCTCAGCCGCCAAACTACGAGGGGAAATGATCTGTGTGTGCCTTCATGCCCGATCGGAGTAGGGAGCTTAACGTCCTTGCGCAGGGGGGCGAAATCGTCGTTACAGAGCCCAAGCACGATTTCTGCGCGGTGTACGCCAAGCCGGTAAATTCGCCTCTGTTAGTCCTGAAGCTTCGCGCGCCGACCACCGACGTTGAACTCATGATTAGAGCGTGGGAGGCAGCTAACGACAAGGCGCGCGAGTTGGGCTGGATTGAGTGAGGCATCTTCTTCAACCGTGACTCGCCGCTTCGAGCAATTCCAGGCGGGTATAAAGTGAAGGACGCTAACGGCCAGTCACTCGCCTACTGCTATGGCCGGGAGACGCAGGCCGATGCTGACATTGCAAAGGTGCTGACGATGGACAACGCGCGACGGATCGCAGCCAACATCGCCAAGCTGCCGCCATGGTCGCGACGGTCGTACTACAAAATCCCTCAAGTGCTGACAGTGCGATTCCGTACCGCGTTAGGCGTTGCCCCTACTCAAAGGTTGAAGCAGTCTGAGTAGTCGTTTGCGGAGCACCGAGGAGCAGAGGTAGCTGTAAGATGGGCTCTTTAAGACGCCCTCAGGTGTACCACCCTCTCGATCTTGAGGTCATCGACCGCGTCTGCGAGGCCGCGTGGGCGCTCGTTGAGGCTAACAATCTCAATCGCGACACCAGCAAGGACGATGAGCGCAAGCGGGCCTTGCGGCAATGGATATTCGCCGTGGTTGATGGCCACCCAGTTGATTTCGATGCACTGTGGTACAAGCTGGAGACGAGCATCCCCAGAGCTTGGGTTAGCCCATCCGGTAAGAAGCCTCGAGGCTCACCCCCACAGGTCAGCGCATAGGTCTGGCCGTCCGAAAGACTCTTTTTCGCTGCTTCCACCGCTTTCGCGCCGCTGCACCAATGTTCTCCGTCACGCCGCAACGCTTTCCGTGAATTATGCGCGCAGTTGCGCGGCAACCTAAATACCCGAGACGAACTACGCGTCTAGGGCGTCGAAAATGTCTGCTTAGGATCAGGAGCTGGACATCGTGGCGGCGCGTCAATTTATCCGCAGCACCCTGAAAATCCAAGTTCGGCGGCCGCTTCAGCTGTTGCGCGTACGCGAATCGATCTCTTCGGATGTTACTTCACGGCCAACAGCATTTATTTTGGCTTGACGCCGCAGGCGTCGCTCAGCGCCATCGAGGAGACAAAGCAGAACATCAAATTCCTTCGGCATCTCCTTAGGAGAGTCAAACTCTGGGCATCGGTGCTGTCCTGTGAAGAACACGTTTCGGACGGGGATGCGCATAGGCGCCTCCATGAAAAAGCTAGTAGTCATTTTTCGTCGATTGGTCGGGGTGGGCGTTAAAGACGCGGGTCCACTGATGAAGGGCCAACTAACCGGCCTCTGGTACGTTCCCGTACAAAATAAATAAATAACACCTGGCCTAAAAGGGCGTAGCGTCCGGCCATCGTCTGCAACGATCTTTCGGGCGCAGACGGCTGAGAGAGGTCATCACGCTCTTGCCCCAACCGGGAGAGAGCCGATGGCCAAATCCACACTTTTCAGCAAAAACCGCATTCTTTCGCGCTTGTCAGCCGGCGACAAAGCCTTGCTGGAACCCGATCTTGAGCCCGTCACTTTGACGCTTCGGCAGGTGTTAGAAGTCCCCAACAAGCCCATCACACACTGCTATTTCATAAACTATGGGCTGGGGTCGATCATCGCCTTCAACAGCCACAAACGGCTCGAAGTGGGGCTGATCGGCTGTGAGGGTTTTACCGGCATTCCAATCGTGTTGGACAACGATAGGTCTCCGAACGAAACCTTCATTCAAGTTGCCGGAGACGCAACGCGCATCTCAGCTAACAAGCTTCGTAAGGCGATCCCGCAGAGTCGCTCCCTTGAACGTGCACTTCTTGGGTATGCCTATAGCTTCATGAACCAGACGGCGAACACTGCGCTCGCCAACGGAACCGCCACACTGGAAGAGCGGCTGGGGCGATGGCTGCTCATGGCGGCCGACCGTCTTGGCGGAGAAGAAGTTCCCCTCACGCATGAGTTCCTCTCGCTGATGCTGGGAGTGCGACGGGCCGGCGTCACTGTTGGCCTGCACTATCTCGAACAGCGAGGGCTCATCAGTCTAGCGCGAAAGCAGATCAGGATCACGGATCGGGATGGCCTGAGGGCGGCGGCCAACGGCACCTACTATCAGCCGGAGAGATCGTAGAAACCCATCGGGTCGGCGGGCGGAAAGCTGCTGGGATTATGTTCCGAGCTGAAATCCAATGAGAGCGGTCATGACATACAGGCTGTTGTTGGTAGCCGTCTTTTCCCTTGCCTTGGCCAATACAGCTTTCGCGAATTGGTGGATCGTTCGTTCGTCCGATGGCCACTGTCTTATTGTCGATTTAGAGCCAACGGGCAGCGGCATTACGAAGATGGGCAAGGAAGTCTACCAGACACAAGAGCAGGCGGAAGCCGACGCTAAACTGCTCTGTAAGGAACCCAAGGCCCACGCGCCAAGAAACGGCGAGTGATCATGGATTTTGCACCTGCAGCAAAGGCAGAACTCTCGGCTCAGAAACAGTAGGCTGCGGCCAACATCGGAGGTCAGTCATGCCGATCATTTGGATTGCGGAATTCAGAACGGCGCACCCGTCATGCTACGTCCGCAGTCTTACGTTTCTGGCACTCTTTTGCCACTCATTGGCGGTCGTTCTCTCGGTTCCCCGCCATAGGCGCGGCAACGTTATCAGTCCGCCTCGGCTTCATTATATTTTACGGTGACTGTCCACTTAGATCGTCGTCGTGCCACGGATCTCATGAGCAAATCGAAGCTACGCGTGCTGGTCCTCATCAACCCCAGGGCTTCTCAAGCTGAGGCCGCTTTGCCTGCTCTTTCCTCGTGGTTCGCAGATCGTTGCGGCACGTTTATCGTGACGGGGAATGGGAAACAAAGGAAGCGGGAGCTGGAGGAGCTTGGCAATGATGTGGACCTGATCGTCATCGGTGGGGGCGATGGGACGATCAGCAAGACGTTGCCCACGTTGCTAAAGCTGAAAAAGCCATTTGCTGTGCTCCCACTGGGGACAGCAAATGATTTCGCGCGGACCATTGGTCTCCCGACTGACCCTTTGCAAGCCGCTGAAATCGCTCTTACGGGCCGAGAGCATTGGATCGATATTGGATTGGTGAACGATAAGCCGTACCTGAATGTGGCCAGCGCAGGAGCAGCATCTAAGGTGGCTAAAGCGCAATCCAAAAAGCTCAAAAGAAGGTGGCCGGTCTTCGCCTATGTGATCGGACTTCTGCAGACGCTGCAAAGACTGAAGCCCTTCATCGTTCATCTCGATATCGACGGTGAGCTTGTGTGGTCGGGATCAGTTTACCAAGTGAGCGTCGCTAACGGACGTTTTCATGGAGGAGGACTCACTGTCGCCGACGACGCGGCAATCGATGATGGGAAACTAGACATCTACTTCATCCGTCCAGGGAGTTTCTGGCAAATGGTCGCTTCCGCTGCTCATCTGAAGTTCGGCTTATCCAAGCCCGAGGTGTTGAAGCGACTGACCGCTACGTCTGTGACTCTGCGCACGAATAGGCCTCGGCCGATCAACGTAGACGGGGAATTGGTCACGCAAACCCCGGCTGAGTTTGAGGTGAAACCTAAATCGCTGATTGTCATGGTCCCGCGGACGCTGCCTCTCAACCATCGGGGTTTGGCGAATTGATAAGGATTCGATAGCCCGAACTCTGGATCTGGTCGCAGAGCCCATAACGATAAGCGCTCAAAATCGATTTCTCCTACGCTCGTCCCGTCACGCGAAGCCGGAAGGGCATAAAGGCGACTGCGACCTAGCCCTGTCACTCAAGCCGCCCCGATGATGGAATCAACGAGCCGGCGCTGGAGCAAGGGCTGAATGGCGATGGCGAAGCCAACGAATGATCTAAGTGACGATCAACTCCGCCAGGGAATAGCGAACGGCGAGTACGAAGGCCGGGAAGCCCTTATAGCGGCGGAAATCCTCCAAAGACGCCATGAAGAACGCGCTCGCTCAGGAGGCTACCGTTTCGGACGGATCGGAGCGATGGCAGCGGCCGTTTGGCTTTGGTTGACGGTTCGAACTCCGGTTGCGCAAGAAAACTGATTAAACTTCTGGAAGTGCGGGTTCACGCACCTTATTTTTTCTAGAGACTCGACAGGCTTACTATCTCTTACCCCGAGCGACTTGGAAGGGAGACACCAGGCCGGGGCGTAGGTCATTCGAGACGCCGCCCTAATCCCCTTACGATCGAAACAACTTGTGTAAAGGAGGCCAACCAGGAGCATGAGGCTAATGCCATTAGCCAAGATTATGACGAGATCCCCATGTAGCAGACCATAACCCACCCACAGGACGAGTCCGGACCCCAGCAACAAGAGGGTTTTGAGCGAAAGATCGTCCGTTTCGCTTGTCGTCCACGCCTTGATCAACTGTGGCAAGTTCGCCAACATGGTGCAGCCCGCTGCGGCCAGCCCAATCATAGTAGCGAACGCGCTGAGGTTCAGAAGATCGTCCTCCAGTTCATGCCGACCACGGTCCAGCCTTTGGCCCTCGCCTCCTCGAGCGCCAGGTCGACTTCGCCAAATTCTGAATTGCAATCATAAACATCATCGGTGTGATGTCGTCCACATTGGTCGGGAAAGCCCAGAGCGGCAAAGGGTGACTCATCTCAGGGTTGGTCGTGAAAAGCTGCTAGAGAAGGTCCCAACCAAGGACCAATCGCTAATCCACGCGCGCCGCCCAGAGCCCGCACCCTTGACAACCTAAGCACCCCAATAGATAGGCGCGCCGCAGTGTTGATGCGTTCGTGTTTCCCAGTCTCGATCACCCCATGAGCCTGCCCGCACTGAGGTGCAGAGAGAGCCTCGGCGTCAATGCGATTGGAGCGGATTCGTTCCGACCAAGTCGGTTCAGCTCTTTTTTAAAATCGACCCATGAGCACCAATATCAAGACGACAATGAGAACTACACCGAGGATGCCGGCGGGATAAGGTCCCCAACTTGCGCTATAAGGCCAACTCGGAAGCGCACCGAGAAGCAGCAGCACCAGAATGATCAGAAGGATTGTTCCAAGAGGCATTTGAGCTCTCCAGCGAGTTGGTCAGATTCCAGCGATAACGCTTTTGCTCAGAAAGCGTTCCTTCTCACGCGTCAATCGTCCGAGTAGTTGCTTAGCGCAGAGTTCAATAGAACAAACGCCTTCGCAAAGCGTTGAAGTCCACCTCAACGACGAACGGTTGAGGCCATCACAACGATGAACGAAGGAGACGACCATGAAAAACCTTGGAAGTGCGTTTGTAGGAGTCCTTGCCTTGCTCGCTTTCTCGGCGACCACCGCATCAGCGGCCGTGGTTTGCAATGACGAAGGTGACTGCTGGCGCACCAAAAACAAGTTGACGTATCCTCCCGCAGCCCATGTCCAGGTCTACGGCGATGATTATGCGCTCGGGCCGAAATACCGCTGGCGGGATGCGCGCGAAGGTAACGGATATTATCACGGCGGCGTTTGGGTCGGCTTCTAGTCGCACGTGAATGCCCCAAGAAGCGGTCTCAGCAATCCCCTGAGGCCGCTTCTGCATTCGTCGCGGCGTCAATTTTTTTCGGTCGGGACGGGAGTCGGCGTCATAGCCCCGCCTTGTCCGATCCCGGGCCCGCAGGGTCAGCTGGATTTCCCCGCCATGACCGGTCGACGAGCTTGCGACGACAGCTGCTAGCGGGCGGGTTAACGCGCCGGACGCTGGGCGGGTTAACTCGTCGGACGCGGAGTCAAAAGCTCAGGGGAACGGGTCGCCCCGCATCAGCTCGTGGGACGGGAGCCGCATGCTGAAGCCCGCAGCGATGAACGGCTTGTTATCGCGGTGACTAGGAACGTCTTGTTGGTTTTGGGATGACGCCCGATCTCTGCCCTGCAGCTCTGCCAGCACCGGCACCGAAACAATCTGCCCCATCTTCTTCGTCCGGTGTGTAGGCCACGAAGTCGCTAAGCGAGCGCACCCGGATGTTCTGTTATTGAGATAAGACGCGCGGACTCGCGATCTTAGCTACGGTTGCTTAATTCAAGCCATCCCCGCGTCGTCAGTCGGTCCTGTTGTTTCACTGCAACAGATTGTCCTTCGTGGCTTATCTATCGTTCTGCTTCAGCCGATATTGCTCAGCAGTTTAGCCTTAACCAGCCGCTTATCGGCAACCGGAATTTTTAACGCGCTAAGCCGGGAAAGGGCTTCTGCTAGCTTGAGGCCGAGCAGTAATCCAAAATCCCAACAAGCCGATGGCGGCTGCGGCATAGATCGCGCACCCGGGCACCCACATGATGAGGCCCGCAAGCTGCTGGTCTTCCAGAGCAGTCAAACCGTATGCCTCGGCCTTGCTTTGATAGATGCCATAAAGTAGGTGGGAGCTGAGGGTGATCAGCGCGCCGAGCGCAGTCATGGCGATCATCGTCGCAAACAAATGACCTGCCGAGAAGATCAGCTTCCCGCGGGGAACGTTTAGGACTGCCCACCAGAAAATAGTGGCACTCAGTAGGAAGCTCGCGTGCTGAAGCGCGTGCAACCAAGGACTGGCCAACGCTGCGTCAAACATTGCCGGAATATGCCAAGTCCAGATGACGAGGCTGTGCAGCACGGTGGCAATGGCCGGCACAGTTAGAATGCTCAAAATCGGCCTGAGCGGCTCCGTAACGCCGAAGGCCACTGGTCGGCGCCAATCGGCGGGAAAAGTCCAGAGCAAGATTCCCAGTGGCCGCGACAGGACCAGCAGAGGCGCCGCAACGGCCATAATAAGCTCATGCTCGATCATGTGAGCGGACAGCAATTCCTCGGAAAGGAAATGAAGCGGCGACAAAAGCGCCAGCGCGAGAACCGTCCATCCGGCCCAAAAGCAAACGATTTGGTGCGGCTGCGTACCCCGGCCAAACCCGGCATGACGCCAGAGCCGGCTGGCGCCGATGAGATAGAGGATTGCGAGCACATACAGCGGCACGAGAATGAGGGGGTCGGCGGTCCAGGCGACGTACGACGTGTCGGCCCCGCTATGGGCCGCCGCCGGGGACGCCCACAGAAGCAGAAGGCAGGCCGCGATGACGCTCATCTTTGGCAGCCCTGGACGATCAGACCGGCCGCGCCTTGCAACACGATGACAAGCGAGAATAGGAGTGCCGCGAGCATGCCGACGCCGGCAATCATTCCACGCGAAGCGGCGCGCTCGGGTGTTTCGTCGATGCCGGGGGCGCTTCGCGCAAACCACGCCGGAGCCGAAAGCGAGCCGCCAACCACTGCCAGTGCAGACGAAATCATCGCAGTGAAGACGACAATCCTTGTCGCCTCGCCGCAGTTCGCCGATACGAGACTGTAGCCGACCTGCGTGTTTAACGCGACCGCCGCGGCACCGAATGCCAAGCCCGCCCAAGAGATGCCGTTGCGCATTGTGCTCATCCGATCAGCCTCGGAAACCAATAAAGCAGGAAGTAAATCGGGAGCCAGGACACTACGACGAAGTCCCAGTACACCGCGTTGTCGTTCACGTCGCTGAAGCGGCGTTGCATATGGCCATTCTTGGTGAACATCAATGCAGTCAGCACCAGTGTGTCGACCGCATCCGTTCCGATATGAAGCGTGTGGAGACCGAGCAGCAACCAGACAATCGACCCGTACGCATTCGTGTCCCAAGAGACGTTGAGCGCCCTGAATTCGAAAACGCGAACGATGAGCGGCAGGACCCCGAAGATCGACATGATGACGAGTCCGAGGCGGGTGTACGCCAGTTGCGACGCCCGGGCAGACCTCTTGAGAACGTAGTTTGGCAGGAGGCTGAGGAGCAGCAGTAGAGTCATTAGGATGCCTGGCCAAAGCTCCGGCGGGGGCGCTGCCAGTGGCCATTCCTGCGCTTTCTGAGCAAGATAGAGGTAGCTTGCGATACCGAGGCCGAAGCCCGAAGTCTCGATCAAGATGTAGCCGAGCGTCCCCCACCACATCAGGCTTTTCGGCCCGAACGCCCAGGTGGGCAGCTCCGAGACGTCGATGACCGCGCGTGTTTTCAATCAACGTCCTCCTTTTCGCCCTTGGGCCAGAACCACCCAATCAAAGTGACCGCGATCGGCGGAGTTCCCCACACCACAGCCCAAGGCGTAAAGATCGAACCGATCAGCATGACAGTGGTCGCGACGGCTGCAAGGAACGGCCAGATCGAGGGATCGGGCGTGACCTCGCGCGTTTCAGGTTGTGCATCGGTGATACTGGTCCCCACCAGCTCGCGGCGGTCCACGCGCAAACCTGTCACCACCGGCATCGCGTCGCGCTCGGCCCAGACGGGCTCTCGATTGGTGACGATGGGCTGAAGAGCAAAATTATAGGGCGGCGGCGGCGAGGACGTTGCCCACTCCAACGTGCCGGCATCCCAAGGATTGTCGCCAGCGACGGCGCCGCGCCGGGCGCTCTGAAACACATTGCACAGCAGCACGGCGAAGCTCGCTGCGAAGATTAGCGCGCCCACAGTCGAAATGAGATTGAGCGGTCCCCATCCGAGCTCGGCGGGATAGGTGTAGACGCGACGCGGCATGCCCCAGAGACCAAGAATATGCATGGGAAAGAAGGCGACGTTGAAGCCGATGAAGGCGAGCCAAAAATTCCAGCGGCCCATCGTTTCGCTCAACATCCGCCCGGTAATCTTGGGGAACCAATAATAGACCGCGCCGAGCAACGGGAAAGACCGCGCCTCCGACCAGGACGTAATGGAAGTGAGCCACGACGAAATAGGTATCGTGTACTTGCGTGTCGAGCGGCACGGAAGCCACCATGACGCCAGTCAGCCCGCCAAGCACGAAATTGACGATAAATCCCAAGACGAAGAGTAGCGGCGTGGCAAGCCGCAAAGGACGTCCCCAGAGGGTCGCAATCCAGCAGAAGATCTGCACGCCGGAAGGTATGGCGATCATCATGCTGGAGGCGGTGAAGAAACTCTCGCCGAGGCGCGGTAGGCCGGTGGTGAACATGTGATGCACCCACAGGCCGAAGGAGAGGATGCCCGATCGACATGAGAGCAAGCACCAACGCGAGGTAGCCGAAGATCGGTCGCCGCGCGAAGGTGGCGATGATCGCGGAGACCATCCCGGTAGCGGGAATGAAGATCGTGTAGACTTCGGGATGACCAAAGAACCAGAAAAGGTGCTGCCACAACAGCGTGTCACCGCCCTCCGCCGGATTAAAAAAATGCGTGCCGACGAGCCGATCGAGGATCAGCATCGTGCTCGAGAGCATTACCGCCGGCATCGCCAAGAGGACGATGAAAGAGGTGACGACCATCGCCCAGACGAATAGCGGGATGCGGTCGAGCGTCATCCCAGGCGCCCGCTGCTTGAACACAGTGCAGATGATTTCGATCGACACCGCGAGCGCGGAGAGCTCAGTAAATGTGATCATCTGCGCCCAGATATCGGCACGCTTGCCGGGAGCGAACTCCGGTCCGGCCAGCGGAACATAACTGAACCAGCCGTTGTCGGCGCCCGTATTGAAGGCAAATGCGGTCCACAGCAGAACGCCGCCAGCGAGATAGATCCAATAGCTGAAGGCGTTGAGGCGTGGGAAGGCAATGTTACGCGTGCCGACCATCAGGGGGACGAGATAAACGGCGAAGGCTTCCATCACCGGTACGGCGAATAGAAACATCATCGTCGAGCCATGCATAGTGAAGAGCTGATCATATAGGTCGGGCCCGATAAGGAGGCTATCGGGCCGGGCAAGCTGGAGCCGCATAGCTACGGCAGCTAAGCCGCCCAACGTCAGAAACACGAAGGCTGTTATGATGTAGCGCTTTCCGACGATCTTGTGATCGTCGACCATGAGCCAGCCGAGCCAGCCGGTCGGCTGCGCCCAAGTTTTCTCGAGCTTGCCCTTTAGTCCGATCTCGCTGAGTTCATCGTCGCGGATGCCGCGCCGATTCGTCAGCAGCAATCGCCAGAAGACCGCTGCCGTACTCATCACTGGAGCGTCCCGAGATAATCCCCCAGACCGTCCAGTTCGGATCGATTCAATGGCACCTTGGGCATCTTGTTACCGGGCTTGATCGATTGCGGATTGGCGATCCAGGCGAGCAGGTCTTGCTTGGTGTTTGGCAAGGTGCCCGCAGCCAGCGTGCGACGGCTGGCCAAATGCGTGAGGTCGGGTCCAGCCCGTCCACCCGCATCGGTGCCCCGGATCGTGTGGCAGAGCGCGCAGCCGCGGGTCATGAAGACATGCTCGCCCTGGGCTGCCAGCGCGGCTTCTTGGGCGGCCGGCGAATTCGCCGCCTTGAGTTGCTCGACCCGCCAGGCCTCGAAATCGTCTTCACTCTCGGCTATCACCAAGAAGGCCATATGCGCGTGCTGCCAGCCGCAGAACTCCGCGCACTGGCCACGGTACCGGCCCGCGCGTCTGGCGGTAAACGACAGCACATTGTCCTGCCCGGGATCAGGTCCTGCTTGCCGGTCAGGTTGGGAACCCAGAAGCTATGGATGACATCTGCGGCCTTGAGGTCGATCTTGACCGGGCGTCCGACAGGCACGTGAATCTCGTCTGCCGTGTCGAAGACCTGCGAAGAGTCGGAGCTTTCGTATTTGACGTTCCACCACCATTGATAGCCGGTGACCTCGATGGCGAGAGACTTATTGGAGGCGGCGAGGCCGCGGGTCGCGAGGTAGCTGAGAAACGTGAACGCGACCAGAATCAGAGCGGTCAGGGTCGCCAGCACGCCGACGACAAAGGTCGTTCGTCGCTCTTGCCCATCGTCGAGGAAAAGCGGATCGTCGAGCGGGGGCGACCTCGCGCCGGCGCATGATTGCGGCGCACATGGCGATCACCACAATGACCCAGATCGCACCGCAGACGCCGGTGAAGAGCCAGAACAGATTAGCCAGCCGTTCGGCCTCTAAGCCTTGTGGATTGAGCGTCGATTGCGATCCGCTACAGCCGGCAAGCAAAGGCATGAAGGCCATGGTGGCAAGAACTGCCCAATTTATCGAGCGCGCGGTCATGGCGCGGGTGGATTTCCGGCCGGAGGTTTCGGCGCGAATTCGGGCTTGTCCTGGCTACGGTTCTCGCCAGGGGCGGCTTGCAACGAATCGTTGCGGCCGGGTGCGGCGTTGGTCGGCACGAACCCGCCGAGTGATCGAATATAGGCGGCGATCTCAAAGATCTGTTCCGGCGGCAACACGCGCCCGAAGGAGGGCATTCCGTTCGGCCTACCGTCCCTAATAGTAGCGGCGATGTTGACGAAGTCGCTGCCATAAATCCAAACGTTATCAATCAGAGCGGGTCCCATTCCGCCGCCGCCGTTCGAATGGCAACCGTTGCAATTCATGGCGCTGAACAGCGCTTTCCCCTGACTCAAATGGTATGCGTTCTGCTCGTAATCCTTGCCGGCCTGCGAATTCTTCGGCGGCGTATGGCCGCCGGGCTCCAGGCTCACTAAGGGGACGGGGCCAAGCTTTGCCGCGTCCTTGTCCGGTTGGAAGTCGCGCCGTTCCCTCTTGCAAGCCGACAGCGCGAGCAGCATGCAGGCAAAAAGCGCCAATGTGCCAAGAAGTCTCATCGCACCGGCTCCGCGTCTTGTCCCATGCGATCGAGCCTCGGCACACCGTAGGAAGCGAGGATGCGATCAATATCGGGCCGTAGTCGACTGATGGCTCGGTTCACGTCATCGCGCAGCACATCGTCGCCCTTGCGGACGCCCATGGTCACGTCGAAGACCATCGGTAAACGCGGCCCGACGACCTGCGGCTCGACGGGGGTCAAACTGAGAGGCACTTTTTCACGCTTCGCGTAATAGCCTGCGAGCGGACCCCAGGCGATGGCGACATCGATATCTCCCGACGCCACCGCCGCCATAATTCCTGCGCCTGGGTCGGGATCGCGATCGTCGCCATAGACGGGAAAACCGCGCAAATTGCCAACCAGGCCGCGGCTCGCGAGCGCTAGCGCCGGCGGGGGATTGTCGCTACCGATCAGTTGAATGCCAATTCGCGCGTGACGTAGCGCAGTGTCCTCAAGGGATGCGATCGGAATCGCATCCGCTCGCGTAACGAACATATAGGATGAGCGGTAATAGGGAATCGTGCTCCGCAGCATTTCCATGCCGAGCACGCTTCCCGTTACGAGATCGCACTCACCTGCGTTCAGCGTGTTGCGAAGGAAGCCGCGGCGCTGGGCCCACCAGAAATATTGCAGTTGGGCGCCAAGCTCTCGAGCGATCAGCTCGGCGATCCTATTCTCGAAGCCCTCGCCTTTGGCATTGCTGAACGGCAAGTTATTTGGATCGGCGCATACTTTGAGGTCGCGCGCCGCCACCGTCCCTCCGAGGCAGAGCGAGACAATTACCGGCAAGGCAAGCCTATGGCAGGCGAAAGACATAAAGCATGCCTCCCTTGGTAGTGACATCGGGCAGGTCCGTCATGGCATTCACGAAACCGAGGGCGGCGGTGCCGTCGCGAGGATCGAGATCGCCGGAGACGATGGCGCCGGACCAGCCGCCTACGCCCGAAAGAATCGCGACGTATTGATGGCCGTCAGGACCTTTATAAGTCGTCGGCTGCCCGATGATGCCCGAGCCGGTCTTGAATTGCCAAAGCAGGTTCCCGTCATGAGCATCGACCGCTTTGAACCAGCCCTCCATGTTGCCGTAGAACACCAAATCGCCGGCGGTCGCCAGCGCGCCGCTCCAAACAGGAAACCTCTCCTGTAGTGACCAGACTTTCTTCTCGCCGGCGATATCCCAGGCGTCGAATTCGCCGCGATAACCGCCCGGCCCCGCCTTCTGCTTGACCTCCGCACCCACATAGGGCGTGCCGGCGATGTAACTCACCTGTCCGGCCCGGTGATCCATGCAGAGGTTATTGTGGGGAACTAGAGGTAGCCGGTGCGAGGCGAGAAGGCCGACGGATTCCAGTTCCTTGGCGCCAGAAGCCGTTGGACAGATGTCGCGAACGGTCTTGTCGGTGCCGGTCTTGTATTCGTCGTTGCGAAGCAACTCCCCTGTTTTGAGGTCCACGCCCCGGTTGGAATTGATATAGGCATAAGCTTCTGCGGACAGCACCTCGCCGGTCGCCCGATCGAGCATATAAAGGCGGCCGTTGCGGTCGGGGTGAAGCAGCACCTTCCGAACCGCGCCTTGCCACGGGACGTCGACCAGGATGTTCTCGTTGACGCCATCGTGGTCGAACAGATCGTGCGGATTCATCTGATACGCCCAGCGCGCCTGACCCGTGTCGGCGTCGCGTGCGAAGAGCGTGGTCGTCCACTTGTTGTCGCCCGGGCGCAAGTCCGAATTCCGGGGACCGGGATTGCCGCTTCCGTAATAGATCAAATTGAGATCGGGATCGTAAGAGATCCAGCCCCAAACGTTGCCGCCGCCGATCTTCCACGCGTCCGGGGGCCAGCTCGTCTCGCCGAGATTCTTGCCGCGATCCTTGTCGTAGAACGGCTTGAAGTCGGCCCCGATTAGCACATCGGCATCGGGGCCGGTGTTGTAGGCCTTCCACACGACCTTACCGTCTTTGGCATCCAGGGCCGCGATCCAGCCGCGCACGCCCATCTCGCCTCCGGAATTGCCGA